>CAWKKJ010000013.1:0-126666 GCA_963850205.1 uncultured Thermoleophilaceae bacterium
TCATCCGGGCCTCCTTGGAGGCTGGGAGCTGTCAGAGGCAACCAGTCCCAAGGAGGACACCGGATGAAGCTTCACGCTAACGCGCGGACCTGTCCGCAGAGCAGGCGGCTGCTCGTGGATCGGGTGATCGAGCAGGGTTGGTCGGTGACGGAGGCGGCCATGGCCGCCGGAGTCAGCGACCGCACCGTGTATCGCTGGCTTAGGCGTTTCCGCCAGCAGGGCGAGGCCGGGCTCTTGGATCGCTGTTCGGCTCCGAAGCGGATCCCCCACAGGACCTCGGCGGAGCGGGTAGAGGCGATCGCGGCGCTGAGGCGGCTGCGGATGACCGCCGCCGAGATCTCGGAGTCGCTCTCGATGCCGCTGGCGACGGTGTCGGTCTGGCTGAAGCGGATCGGCCTTGGCAAGCGCTCGCGGCTTGAGCCGCCTGAGCCGCCCAACCGCTACGAGCTGGCAAGGCCCGGCCAGCTCGTCCATGTCGACGTCAAGCGGCTCGGGCGGATCAGCGCGCGTGGCGCTGGCCATCGGATCACCGGCCGGCGCGGCCAGCTCAGGCGCACAATCGATGGCCAGCGCCGGGGAGCGACCGGCTGGGAGTTCGTGCACGTGATGGTCGACGACCACTCTCGGCTGGCCTACGCCGAGGTGCTCCAGGGCCGAGGCGAAAACAGCCGCCAAGCGGTCGCTTTCCTCAAGCGCGGGCTGCGCTTCTTCGCCGACCACGGCGTCACGGTCGAGCGCGTCATGTCCGACAACGGCCCCGGCTACATCTAGACGGCCCACGCAATCGCCTGCCGCGCGCTCGGCGTCCGCCACACCCGCATCCGCCCCGGCCGGCCCCCGCACCAACGGCAAGGCGTGTGTCTTAGGTTGGGGGTGTCGTCCGGTTGGGCGGCGAGGCTGCCCGCGCCCGGTGGTCTGACTCAGGCAAAAGGCATGTCAAGCAAGATTGTTCTGGTGGGTCCGCACTGGCTCAGCCGGGGCTGCTTTGACTTGCGTTCGATTCGTCGACTGTCGGGTTGCGGGCGGGCCGGCGAAGCTGACTTGATAGGAGAACTCGCGCCGATGTGGCTGCATCGACACAGAAGCGTCGCTCGCCGGCCCGGCCTCGACTCTACCCCCGAGCCAGGAGGCCAACACGGATGTTCGTCGGGATCGACGTTCACAAGCACCAGCACGCCGCCGCCCTGATCGACGCACGCGGCGGCGAGCTGGCCGCGCTGACAGTTCCCAACAGCCCTGAGGGCTATCGCCGGCTGCTGGGCTGGCTGGGCGAGCTTGACGCCGAGCGGGCGGTGGTCGGGGTCGAGTCGCCGGGCAGCTACGGCCGCCAGCTGGTCGGGGCGCTGGCCGCAGCCGGACTCGAGGTGCTGCATGTCCCGGCCTGGCGCACCCACCGCGAGCGTCACCGCCAAGGGCCGGGCAAGACCGACCCCGGCGACGCGCTGGCGATCGCTGACGTCGTCCGGCGCAAGCGCGGCGAGCTCAGCCCGGCCCTGGAGCCCGAGCTTGTCCGGGCGCTGGCGATGCTCGAGCTGCAGCGCCGCCGCTTCGTGCGTGACCGCACCCAGGCGATTCAGCGGCTGCGCTCTGACTGGACCCAACAAGACCCCGTCGGCGAGGCCGGAGCACTGCGCTGCAACAGCCAGCGGGAATTGCGGCGGCTGAAACGGATCCGCTTCGGCGACAGCCTCACCGAACAGGTGGCCGCGCGCTGCATCCGCGAGCTGGCCCGCGACATCGACGACCTCAACCAGCGCATCGCCACGCTCGACAACGAGATCGCGGAGCTGCTGCACCAGCACGACAACCCGCTGGCCGACCTGCAAGGCGCCGGCACCAACCTGACCGCCACCGTCATCGCCCAAGCCGGCGACGTCCGCCGCTTCCGCGACGCCGCCGCCTTCGCGCGCTTCTGCGGCGCCGCCCCAATCCCCTGCGGCTCAGGCCAAACCGCCGGCCGCCACCGCCTCCACCGCGGCGGCAACCGACAACTCAACGCCGCGCTCTACCGCATCGCCATCGTCCAACAACGACACCACCCCGACGCCAAAGCCTTCCTGGCCCGCAAAGCCACTGAAGGCAAGACACCCCGAGAAGCCCGCCGCGCGCTCAAACGCCACCTCGCCAACGTCCTCTACCGACACCTCCACACCTGGGCCGACAACACCCCCGCCATGAATCTCTTGACATAGGAGAATCGAGAGGTTCATCCAGACCCTGCTCAACGAATGGGCCTACGTCCGCATCTACGGCAGCTCCCACGAACGCCAAATCCAGCTCGGCCCCTACCTCGAGCGCTACAACTACAGACGACCACACGGCTCCCTCGGCAAACAGCCGCCCGCAACACGACTGACCAACCTGGCTAGGAACTACAACTAGCGACCCCTGTCGCGTCGGCTTGGGCTCTCTGAGGGGGGTGCCTACGTTGCGTCCCATATGGGGACGTTTCGTGCGCAACCCCCTCGACTACAACTAGCTCAGGTCCGGGAGGGCAGGTCGCCGGCCGCCCTGGTCCGGGCAAGCTGCCGCTCGAGCGAGGCCAGCCGGTCGTCCCACTGGCTTCCCACCTCGGCCATCCAGGCCAGCGCTTCGGTCATCGGGGCGGGGGTGGGGCGATAGAGGACCTCGCGGCCCGAGCGGCGCGTGGCCACGAGGCCCGCGCCGGCCAGCGTCCCGAGGTGCTTCTGCACCGCCTGGCGGGTGACCGGCAGGTCACGGGCGAGATCGGTGGCGCTGGCCTCGCCCTCGCGCCCGAGCCGGGCCAGAAGGCCGCGCCGGGTGCCGTCGGAGAGGGCGGCGAAGACCGCGTCCGCCGGGTCGGTCCGGGCCATCAGCGCAGCAGGCCCGCGCCCGCCGCGCTCAGCTCCGGGGTGCCGGGCTCGCGGCACGCCCAGCTCCAGCGCCAGGTCACGCCCGCGGGCGTCGAGCACCGCCAGCGGCCGCGACTCGGTCACCCGGACCCGGGTGCCCTCGTCGATCTCGTCCAGCTCGAGCTCCACCCGGCTCGATTCCTCGCCCGGGGCGGACCACCAGAACACGAGCCGCCGGGGCGGGTCCGCCTCCTCGACGAAGCCGCTGCGCTCGCCGGCCTTGACCTCGCCCGCGGGCCGGAGGTCGAGGGCAGCGTCGGCGCCCAGCCACTCCGGCCGGGCGAGCGAGCGCCAGACCTCCTCGGCCTCCTCCGGCACCACCAGCTCGCGTTCCACCACGTGATCCATGCCTCTCGCTCCTGCGGTCGATGTGCAACTCGTTGGTTGCGCTACTCTCAAGCGCAACCTTTCAGTTGCAAGATATCAAGGAGGACACGAGATGCAGATCGGTCGCGCCCACAGCTCGCTGGTTCCGATGGTGCTGGAGCAGACCCCGCGCGGTGAGCGCTCGTTCGACATCTACTCACGGCTGCTCGGGGAACGGATCATCTTCATCGGCCAGCCGATCGACGACGACCTCGCCAACCTGGTCGTCGCCCAGCTCCTGCACCTCGAGTCGGACGACCCGGACAAGGACGTGTCGGTGTACGTCAACTCGCCGGGCGGCTCGCTCCACGCCGGCCTGGCCATCTACGACGCGATGCAGTACGTCCGGCCCGACGTGGCCACCATCTGTTACGGGATGGCGATGTCCGCCGGCTCGCTGATCCTCACCGGCGGCGCCGAGGGCAAGCGCCTGTCACTTCCCAACGCGCGCATCCTGATCCACCAGCCGTCGTCGGGGTTCCAGGGCCAGTCCTCGGACATCGAGATCCACGCCCGCGAGATCCTGGAGCTGCGCAAGCGCCTGGAGGAGATCTACGCCCTCCACACCGGGCAGGACATCGAGCAGATCCACGACGACATGGACCGCGATCGCTTCTTCAGCGCCGAGCAGGCGGTGGAGTACGGCCTGGTGGACTCGATCATCACCGAGCGCGAGCTGCGCCGCAGGCCGTCGGGCTTTGTGGGGACCCGCGTGGGCTGAGCCTGGATCCACCGTTCCTGACGGCGTTTCCACGCCGGATTGCCGTCGCCAGGCGCCACCGGCTCGCTCGCGAGGGTGCACCCTCGCTCCGCTCCCCGTCGACGCCTGGCTTGGCCCCCGGCGCGGAAACGCAAGCCGGTCCCGGTGGATCCAGGCTGAGCCTGAGCCGGCCCTGCCATCCTGAGCTGGGTGTCGAAGGTCGCCCTGCTCGCCCTGGCCTGTGCCGTCCTCGGCGCGGGTTGCGACACCGAAGAGCGCTCTGAGCCGGCGGCCGCGGCCGCCCGCGTGGCCCCCGCCGCCGAGCGCTCGGCGGCCGTCACGCCCGCCGGTCTCGACGAGCACCTGCGCGAGCTGCAGCAGATCGCCACCGAGCACGGCGGCAACCGCGCGGCCGGCACGCCCGGGGATGCCGCGTCGGTGGCGTACGTGAGTGCCCGGCTGCGGGAGGCGGGCTACACCGTGCGCCTGCAGCCCGTGCGCTTTCCCTTCTTCCAGGAACGCAGCGCGCGATTGACGGCGGGCGGGCGCCGGCTGCGCTCCGAGGCCGACTTCCGCCTGCTCACCTACTCCGGATCGGGCCGGGCGGAGGGGCGCGTCCGCGCGGCCGGGCTGGGCTGTGAGGTGCGCGCCTACGCCGGACTGCCCCAGGGCGCCGTGGCTCTTGTGCGCCGTGGCCGCTGTCTGTTCAGCGTCAAGGCCAGGAACGCCGAGCGAGCCGGAGCCGCGGCGCTGCTGCTCACCGATCCCGAGATCGTGGATGAGCCGTTCTCCGCCACGTTGAGCGCGCCGGGGATCGGCATCCCGGTCCTGGTTCTGGGCGCCGACGCCGCGGACCGCCTGCGGCCCGGGACCCGGGCCCGGCTGGCGGTGGACACCGTTTCCCAGCGCCGCTCTGCGACCAACGTGCTGGCCGAGACGCCGGGCGGCGGCCGGGTGGGCCGGGTGCTCATGGCCGGCGGCCATCTGGATTCGGTGCCTGCGGGGCCCGGGATGAACGACAACGGGAGCGGCGTCGCCGCCCTGTTGGAGCTGGCCGAGGCGCTCGCGCGCGGCAATGGTGGCGCGCGGGTGAGGTTCGCCTTCTGGGCAGCGGAGGAGCTCGGCCTGTACGGGTCGCGCCACTACGTCTCCCGCCTGTCCGGCGCCGAGCGGCGGCGCATCACGGGCTACGTGAACCTGGACATGGTGGGCTCGCCCAATGCGGTGCCCGAGGTGTACGGCACGGGGCCACAGATCACCGCGGCTCTGCGGCGTGCGCTGGGCGGGCGCGCGGGCGCGACCGGCCTGGGGGGCGGGTCCGACCACGCGCCGTTTCGCCGCGCCGGCATTCCCGTGGGCGGGCTGTTCACCGGCGCGTCCGAGAACGGCCCGGGCGACCGGCCCCGCGACCCCTGCTACCACCGCCGCTGCGACACGATCGACAACGTCGACCGCAGGGTGCTTCTGCGCATGACCCGCGCGGCGGCGCAGGCGCTCGACCGCCTCCGGGCTCAGGCGAAGTAGAAGACCAGCCCGAGCACGGCGTACAGCGCCAGCAGCTGCACTCCCTCGAACCAGTTGGACTCGCCCTCCTGGGTCACCAGGTTGGCGATCAGGACGGCGAACAGCAGCCCGCCGAGCTCGTAGCCGTTGAAGACCAGCGCCATCGGGTTCGGCCCCACGAAGAACGAGAGCAGCACCAGCACCGGGGCCACGAACAGGGCGATCTGGGCGCTGGAGCCGATGGCGATGTTCACGGCCAGGTCCATCTTGTCCTTGGCCGCCACCAGCACCGCCACCCAGTGCTCGGCGGCGTTGCCCACGATGGCGACGATGAACACGCCCACGAAGAACTCGGACAGCCCGATCTCCTCCGAGGCCTCGCTGATCGAGCCCACCAGGATCTCGCTCATGAGCCCGACCGCCACCGCGGAGATGGCCAGGTAGATCGCCGCGCGGCGCACGGGCCAGTGGTGGGTCTCCTCCTCGGCCTCCTGCGCGGGGTCGTAGGGGTTGAACACCGCCCGGTGGGTCTTGAGCGAGAAGATCAGGCCGGCCACGTAGGTCAGCAGCAGGATGATCGCCACTCCCAGCGAGAGCGTCTCCAGGTCGGAGCCGAAGTCCACCCGCTCCTCGCCCACACCGGGGAGGCCGCCACCGTGGATCAACTGGAAGATCGCCGGGAAGATGAGCGCCGCCAGCGCGAGGAGCAGCATGGCCGACTGGGCGTTGGCCGCTGTGCGGCTGAAGGTCTGCTTGTCCCGGGGCAGGCCGCCGACGAGCATCGCCGCGCCCATCACCAGCAGGATGTTGCCGATGATCGAGCCCACGATCGACGCCTTCACCACCTCCTGGAGGCCCTCGAGCAGCGCGAAGAAGGCGATGATCAGCTCCGGCGCGTTGCCGAAGGTCACGTTCAGCAGCCCGCCGATTCCCGGGCCGGTGCGAGCGGCGATAGCCTCGGTGGCCTCGCCCATCACGGCGGCGCAGGGGATCACAGCCAGCGCCGCGGCGCCGAAGACCAGCAGCGGCGCGGCGTGCGCGAGCTCGAGCACGACCGCGACCGGGATGAAGATGCCGAGAAAGTAGACCGGACGCACGGGCGGCGCGAAGCCTACGGCCTCGGCGGCCGGGGTACCCTCAGCAGAGGTCCCCAACGTGATCGACCACGTCAACAACCTGAAGCTCCAGCACCTGGTGGAGCTGTCCAAGCTCGGCGACGGGTGCGCCGGCCTTGAGGAGGAGATCGAGGCCTGGCTGCAGAGCCACGACGTGGTCTTCGCCGGCCGCACCATCCCCTTCGTGCTCATGCCGCACTTCGTCTCGCCGGGCCAGCTGAAACGGGTGAAACGGGCGGTGCACTGCCTGTCGGCGGTGCTCAACCGCTTCTGCGACGCGTACGCCGGCGACGGGCGCCTGCGCGAGGAGCTGGCGTTGCCGGCGCGGGAGGACGCGCTGATTCGCCTCGACCCCGGTTTCTCCCGCCCGCTGCGGATCTGCCGCCTGGACGCCTTCCTGCAGGGGTACGAGGTGAAGTTCCTCGAGTTCAACGCCGACTCGCCCGCCGGGATCGGCTATACGGACATCCTTCACGAGGGCCTGCGGCAGGCCATCGTGCTGCCCCGGGTGAGCGCGGAGTTCGAGACCGCCTACACGCCCATGCTCCCGCTGCTGTTCGCGACCTTGCTGGAGGCCTACGCGGAGCTGCGAGGCGAGCGGCGCGACCTTCCGGAGACCCCCCGGCTGGCCCTGATCGACACCGAGGACAGTCCGTCGGTGCCGGAGTTTCGCATCGTTTGCGCCGCCGCCGGCGCCGCGGGCCTCGAGGCGGTCTGGGGCACGCTGGACGAGGTGGCCTACGACGGCTCGGTGCTGCGCCTGCGCGACGAGCCCGTGCACCTGGTCTATCGCCGTGCGCTGCTCGAGGACCTGCCCGAGGGCGACCTGGTGGCCGCGGCGCGGGACCGGCGAGCGGCCGTGGTGAACCCGTTCCGGGCCCGGGTGGCCAACAACAAGAAGCTCTTCGCCCTGCTGGGCGACGAGCGCTTCGCCCACCTGGTCGGCGAGCGCGAGCGGCGGGTGATCGAGGAGACGATCCCCTGGACCCGCGTGCTGGGGGCGGGGCGCACCAGCTACGGGGACTGGGTGGTGGACCTGCTGCAGTTCGTCTCGGACAACCGCGAGCGGCTGGTGCTGAAGCCGGCCTCCGACTACGGGGGCCACGGGGTCTCCCTGGGCATGGAGACCGGCCAGGCGGCCTGGGACCGTCTCATCGAAGAGCACGCGGACCTCGGCGACTACGTCGTGCAGGAGTACGTGCCCGTGCCGGAGGAGATGTTCCCCACCGTCGAGAACGGCCACGTGCAGATGCGCCTCAAGCGCTTCAACATCAACCCGTTCGGCATCGGAGGCGCCTACGCGGGCATGATCACCCGCATCTCCGACCGGGCCGTGATCAACGTCTCGGCGGGCGGGGGCCTGCTGCCCAGCGTGGTGGGCCGCCACCGGCGGCGCCTGCTTGCCGAGGAAGAGGAGGAGGATTCCGCCCGTGAAGAGCTTGTTTGAGCGCCCGCTGGGCTACGACGTCGACGACAACGCCACCCGCTTCTCGAACTACTTCCACGTGCTGCGGGAGATCGTGCACCTGAGCAACGGCTGGCTGCCGCTGGTGCCGGAATGGACCAGGAAGTACGCGCTCGGCGACCACGTGCACGACGACGCCCGGGCGCTGACCAAGATCAAGCGCCGCCTGTACGAGCTGCGCACCCCGAGCGAGTACCCGGGCGCGCCGTCGCCGGAGCTGGCCGTGCTGCTCGACCGGATGGCAGGAGCCGACTCGGCCGCTGCCTATCTGGACGCCGCCTACGGAGAGGCCAAGCCGGCCCTGATCGCGGCGATGCGGATCCACCTCGAGAACCTGGACCCGGTGGCGGACGAGCCGTCGCTGCGCCTGTTGGGTCAGCTGGTCGAGCGCCAGGAGCGCCACGTGCGGGAGCTGGGCCGGGCCGCGGCCGCCGCACCCGCGGGCGACATCGGCGCGCCGCCGGTGCAGCTGCGCGCGCAGCCCCGCGGCCTGCGCGTTCTGCCCCCGCTGGTCGAGCCGGTGCGCGACGACTTCGTCACCGTCACCGAGGCCGGCGACCCCTTCCTCAGCCAGGACCTCTACGTCAATGGGGCGGAGAACCACGTGCCGGTGAAGCCGGACGAGCAGCAGCACTTCTTCCACGGGCTGATGGACGCCGAGCTGTCGGCCGCCGAGCTGATGGCCCGCAACTCACACGAGCATCCGGAGATGCCCTGGGACTTCCACGTGGACATGGCCCGCCAGAACTGGGACGAGGTGCGCCACGCCCGCCTCCACGACCTGCTGATGAAGGACGAGCTCGGCTGCCGCTGGGGCGACTTTCCCGTGGGGTTCGCCTACTTCAAGTCGATCTACGCCTACGACCTGCTGGGCCGGCTCTGCCTGTTCAACGGGACGAGCGAGCAGCGCGCGATGTGGCGCCACTCGCATCGGCGCAAGACCCTGATGGACCTGGGGCAGCGCCGGGTGGCGCTGGTCTTCGACTATCTGCTGGCCGACGAGGTGCCGCACGTGCACAACGGCGTCCGCTGGGGGGCCCACCTGCTGGGCGGCTCGGAGCAGGCCTACCGCGAGAAGGTCCGCGAGCTGCGCGACGATTTGGACGAGGCGGGGGCGCCGGCGCCGGCGGCCGGATAGAAGGGGGTTCCGGAAGAACGCCCGGGCCTACTCCTCGTCTTCCTCGTCCGGCTCGAGCTCCTCGCCGTCCTCGATTGCCTCCGTGCCCACCCCGCGGCCGTCGCCGCCGTGATAGGTGGCCTGGAAGGTCTCGAGCAGCTCGTCCCGGCGGGCCTCGTCCACCGGAACCTCGTCGGCGATCAGCACCCAGTCGGCGCCCTCGAACTCCTCCATGTTGAAGATCTCGCCGTCGATCGAGGGCGAGTCGTCCACGACGATCATCACCTCGGTCTGCGGGTTGAGGTAGCAGCCGGGGCGGAGGAGGAGGTCGTCGAGCTCGAAGCGGCGTTCGTCGGCCATGTGGGCCGCAGCCTATACCGACTGCGGACCGTTGTTCACCCCTCGAGCGAGCGCAGCTGGCGCTCGATCTCGGCCTCCACGTCCAGCGGCTCCTTGCCCTGGCGCTGCCGGCGCTCGTTGCGGGCGATCACCAGCTGCCGGACCTCCTCCCGCAGGGCCGGGTCGTTTTCGGTCGATTCGGCCATCAGGGCCGCCACCTCGGCGTCGACGTCCAGCGGCTCCTCGCCGCGGGCCTCCCGGCGGGCGGACTTGGCCTCCAGCATCTGGCGGATCTCCTCCTGGGCCTCGGCGGGGGTGCCGCCGGCCGAGGCCGTGCCGGAGGCGGACTCGCGGTCCATGGCGAAGCCGCCCCGGCCGATCCCTCGGTACACGCCGCCCGCTCCGCGGTAGCTGATGGCCGCGATCACCACCGCCAGCACCGCCACCACGATCAGCACCGTGCCGAACTCCATCCCGCGCCAGCTTACGCCCCGCCGCAGGCGACCCCGGCGAAGCTGATGTATCCTCCTTCCTAGAGCGTTGACTGACTAATCAATCGGGTGGCGGCAAGCCACCCGCGTCAAGGAGCATCAGCACGTGGTCGACTTCACCCTCACCGACGAGCAGAAGGACATCCGCGACCTTGCCCACGACTTCGCGGAGAAGGAGATCCGCCCGGTCGCCTGGGAGCTCGACAAGGACTCCACCTTCCCCCGCGAGATCATCGACAAGGCGTGGGAGGTCGGCCTCATGAACTCCCACATCCCCGAGGAGTACGGGGGCCCCGGGCTCGACTACCTCACCGGTTGCCTGATCGAGGAGGAGCTGGGCTGGGGCTGCTCGGGCATCGGCACCTCGCTGATGTGCAACGGTCTGGCCACCGCGCCGGTGGGTCTGGGCGGCTCGGATGAGATCAAGCGCGAGTACCTCGGCATGCTGGTCGAGGAGCCCAAGCTGGCCTCCTTCTGCTTGACCGAGCCCGACGCCGGATCCGACGTGTCGGGGATGCGCACCACCGCCGTCAAGAAGGGCGACAGGTACGTCATCAACGGCACCAAGTGCTTCATCACCAACGGATCCCATGCCGCCTGGTACACGGTCTACGCCAAGACCGACAAGGAGGCCGGGCACCGCGGCATCTCCGCCTTCGTGGTGCCCCGCGACGCCGACGGCGTGACGGTGGACAAGAAGGAGGACAAGCTCGGCCAGCGCGCCTCCGACACGGCGATGATCTCCTTCAACGACGTCGAGATCCCCGCCGCCAACCTGATCGGCGAGGAGAACAAGGGCTTCAAGCTCGCGATGATGACCCTCGACCGCACCCGCCCGGGTGTGTCGGCCATGGCGGTGGGCATCGCCCAGGCCGCCTTCGAGTACGCCCGCGACTACGCCAAGGAGCGCGTGCAGTTCGGCGTGCCGATCGCCATGCACCAGGCGATCCAGTTCATGATCGCCGACATGGCCACCAAGATCGAGGCGGCGCGGCTGCTCACCTGGAAGTCGGGCGCCCTGCTCGACCGCGGTGAGCGCAACACGCTGATCTCCTCCCACGCGAAGCGCTTCGCCGCCGACACCGCGATGGAGGTGACCGTCGACGCCGTCCAGGTGTACGGCGGCTACGGCTTCATCAAGGAGTACCCGGTGGAGAAGCTCATGCGGGACGCGAAGATCATGCAGCTCTACGAGGGCACGTCGCAGATCCAGCGGCTGGTGATCGCGCGCGAGGTGCTGATGCCGCGCAAGGTCGAGGCTCCCGCCGCGGCGACCGCCTGACGAGCCGCGGCGGCCGTCTGCGTTCCAGGGCCGGGGCGCCCGGGGCGCGGGTCCTGTCCTAGGTTTGGCGTGGATCGAGCGAGGCGTGGATGGAGCGGACCACCAGCGCGCCGTCGCCCACGGCGGCCGCGACGCGCTTGGTCGAGCCTCTGCGGACGTCGCCGATGGCAAAGACGCCGCAACGCGTGGACTCGAGCATGAGCGGGCTTCGGTCCGACCCGTCCCCGTGTCGGGAGAAGTCGGCGTGCCGGCGTGCCTCCTCGCCGGTGACCACGAAGCCCTTGTCGTCGCGGCCGACAAAGTCGACCAGCCCCTCGGACCTCGGCGAGGCGCCGATCATCGCGAACACCGCGGCGGTCGGGACGCGGCGATCGGGCCCTGCACCCGAGATCACGACGGCTTCGAGCTTCTCGTCGCCCTCGAGCGCCCGGACCTCACACCCGGCCCAGACGCGGACGTTCGACTTGGCCTCGATCTGATCGACCAGGTAGCTCGACATCGCCAACTCGAGCCTTCGCCGGGCAACGACGTGCACCTCGCGGGCGTGGTCGGCAAGCTTGACCGCGGCTTGGCCGGCGGAGTTTCCTCCGCCCACCACGACGACGTCATCCATAGTGCATTGCTGGGCCTCGATGTGGGTCGCGGCGTAATACAGGCCCTGCCCCTCGAACCGATCGGCGTTCTCGGCCGGTAGTCGGCGGTAGTCCGCACCCGGGGCCAGGACCACGGCTCGGCCCCGCACCTGCTGACCGTCGGCAAGCCGGATCTCGCGCAATCCCCCGGCCTCCGGCTCCGAGACACGAGCCGCTTCGTGGACGCTGGAGATCACGGCGCCGAACTTGCGCGCCTGAAGCGTCGCGCGGCGGGTGAGATCCGCGCCGGTAAGGCCCGTGGGGAAGCCGAGGTAGTTCTCGATTCGCGCGCTCGTGCCCGCCTGGCCGCCCGGGGCAAAGCGTTCGACCACCAGCGTGCTGAGACCCTCGGAGGAGGCGTAGACCGCAGCGGCCAGCCCGGCCGGACCGCCGCCGAGCACGACGACGTCGAAGCTCTGCCCGTCGACCTGCGCTCGCAGGCCCAGCTCATCGGCGACCGACGTCACCGTGGCTTGCCGGATGACGCTGTCGGAACGGACCAGGACCGGGCAGTCGGCGTCCCCGATGCCAAGTCCATCGAGCAAGACCCTGCTCTCCTCGTCGGCGGCGAGGTCGTGCCAGGTGAAGGGAACGAGATTGCGCTCCAGCAGCTCGCGCACCGTGAACGCCTCGTTCGACCATCGTGAGCCGATCAGCCGCTGCTGACCCAATCCGCGGCCCTGCAACCACTCCCGGCGCGTGACCATGGTTCGCAGAAGCAGGTCGCCGAGCTCGGCCGTCGTCGCAACCACCCGACGCAGGTCTTCCGGCGCGAGCACAACAAGCGAGGTCGGCTCGGCCGCGAACCCGGCGGCGATTGTCGGCTCGCCGGTGAACATGGAGACATCGGCGGCAAACGTCCCCTCCCTGCACTGGGTGAAGTACCGGTCACCCTCCGGCGCTTGGTCGATGACGTCCAAGGCTCCGCTGAGGACCACGAACAGGGGGGTGTCGCGCTGGCCGTGCTCCCAAACGAGATCCCCGCGCGCGAACGACAACCGGCTGCCGATCTCCGCCAAGTACTCGATCTGCTCGGGCGTCAGCCGGGGAAACAGCGTCGGATCATCGGGATCCAGGAAGTCCTCCACCGGAGTCGGCGCGTAGTCGGGCGTCATACCTTCGCGTTGCTCTGCGGCGACGTGGCAGTGCACCCACCGCAGCCGATCACGACTCGCATGCCGGTCTCCACGCAGCCCCCGCCTGGAGCGTCCGCGTAGGCCGGGAGCGGCCGAATTCGAACGGCCGGCGCCCCCGCCGTTGCGGTGGCTGCGTCGGGGACCGGTTCGGCGGGAGCGTCGGGGACCGGTTCCTCGGCCGCTTCGGGCCGCAGGACGCTCACAGCGATCGCGATCGCGACGAGCACCAGCCCTGCCGCGATCAGATATGCGAGGTGGTAGCCGGCGTTGAGCGCCGAGGCGGCCGACTCGCCCTCGGCGAGCAGTGCGTCGGTGCGCTCGGTCGCAAACGTGGCGAGCACCGCGAGTCCGACCGCGCCGCCCACCTGGACGCTGGTATTGACCAGCCCCGAGGCCAGCCCCGAGTCGCTCGCCGTGGCGCCTGACATTGCAAGGGTCATCAGCGACGGGAACCCTAGCCCGGCCCCGAGCCCGAACAGGATCATCGCCGGCATCAAGTCGATCGCATAGGTCGCGTCGATCGGCGTGCGGGCAAGGAGGAGCAGCGCGACGACGACGAAGACCATTGCCGGGACGAGCGTGGCCTGCGGCCCGTATCGCAGGTTGAGCTGCCCGGTGAAGCGGAAGGACATCGTGCCCATGACCACGGTCGTCGGCAGGTAGGCGAGGCCAACCTGGAGCGCGTCATAGCCGAGGATCTGCTGCATGTAGAGAGCCCCGAGGAAGAACATCCCGAACATCCCCACCACGAGCAGCGCCTGGACCAGGTTCGCGCCGGCAACATTGCGCGAACGGAACAGTCGCAGCGGCATCAACGGATTCGCCACCCTTGCCTGGCGGGCGACGAACGCGGCGAGTAGCCCGATCGAGACCGCGCCGAGCGCGAGCGTCTGGGTCGATCCCCAGCCCTCCTCGGCGACCCCGAGGATCGTGTACACGCCGAGCATCAGACCGCCGGTGAGCAGCGCAGCGCCCGGGAGATCGGCCCCGGCGGTGAGACCGATTCCCTCGCGATCGGGGACCAGCCTGATCGCGAACAGCGCCGTGGCAAGCCCGATCGGCAGATTGACGAAGAAGATCCAATGCCAGTTGATCGTCTCCGTGAGCACCCCGCCAAGGAGCAGCCCGATCGAGCCGCCGGCGACGGCCACGAAGGTGTAGGCCCCGATCGCCTTCGCCTGCTCCCGGGGTTCCGGGAACATCGTCACGATCATCCCCAGGATGACCGCCGACGTCAGCGCGCCACCGACACCCTGGACGAAACGCGCTCCGACCAGCAGGCCCTGGCTCTGGGCAAGCGCGCACAGCAGCGACGCGGCGGTGAACACCGCGAGACCGATGAGAAAGATGCGCCGCTGGCCGATCAGGTCACCGATCCGACCGGACAACAGCAGCAGGCCACCGAACGCGATCAGGTACGCGTTCACCACCCACGCCAGATCGTTCTGCGAGAAGCCCAGGTCCTCCTGAATCGTCGGCAGTGCCACGTTGACGATCGTCGCGTCGAGGACGATCATCAGCATCCCGACGCAGAGGACGTACAGGGCCAGCCAGCGTCGCCGTTCGGAAATCTCAGCGGGTTGCTGCATCTATCTCCTTGGAGCTGATTGCCGTTGTCCGTAAGAGACCGGCTCGCGACACGGGAATCATCGGCGCTGAGACTCGTCGTGGTTCGGATGGTTCTACCGACGTCGAACGGGCAGGCCGGGAATCGACACGTCCTTGACATGAGGAGACTTCGAACCAGTCTCGACTACAGAAAGGACACCATGCTCAGGAGCAAAGAACGAAGGGCGCCGAGTGTGGAGGCGCACGGTCCGTCACTGCGCGCACCGACGGCCGTCGCCGCGCTGGCCGTCGGAGCCACGGCGGCCGGTGCGGCGGCAATCGGCGCCCTGGCCATCGGCAGACTGTCGATCGGGCGCGCGGCCATCGCTCGACTGGTGATCGACGATCTCGAGGTCAAGCACCTGCGTGTGGTCGATCTGGAGGTGGTCAACGAGAGGCGGCCGGCGTCGACCACTCCGTAGAGGGCGCCAGCACCGCCTGGGTCTGAGTGACCTTGGCGATCAGCCGATCGTCGTCGTCGTGCAGCTCGGTTTCGACGACGATGGTCCGGCCGCCTACATGCAGGGGCCGCGCCGTGGCGGTCACGTTCCCGCTGCGCACGCCGCGCAGGAAGTTGGTCTTGGACTCGATCGTGGCGGTGGCGTGCCGCTCGTCGGGCAGGTTGAGGAACGCGCACAGTGCGCCACAGCTGTCGGCCAGCGCCATCAGCAGCCCACCGTGCAGTAGGCCGCCGGCGGTGCGGCGGGTCTCATGCCAGGCCACACGGGCAGCGACCTGGTGCGGGTCGGCATGCACCGGCTCGGCGCCGATCACGGTGGTGAAGGGCATCGAGCTCCATAGCGCCTGTAGGCGTTGGTCGGTCATGGGTGCTCCTCGTCGGGTCGCCGGTTCGGTTAGCCGTACCCCGATTGGCGGGAAAACCCCCTTGGCCGCCCACCCCGATTGGCCGAAGGTTTGCCGGTAGCCCCGACCTTCCCCATACGATGACTCGTTTCCTCACCCGCCTTGCCGATCTCGCCTACCGCCGCCGTGGCCGCATGGTGCTGGCCTGGCTTGCCGCCACCGTGATCATCATCGGCGTGGGCTCCTCGCTGGCCGGCGAGTACAACGCCGACTATGACACCCCGGGGTCGGAGTCGAAGGCGGCGAGCGATCTCACCGAGCGGGGCTTCGGCGGCTACTCGGGCCAGGAGATCTACGTGGTCTGGAAGGACGAGGCGGGCGCCGAGAGCCCCGCTGCTCGAGCGGGCGTCAACGCGTTCCTCGCCGAGGCCAAGCAGGTGGACCACGTGGCCGAGGAGACCCCGACCCGGGTCTCGGAGGACGGAACCATCGGCGCGACCACCCTCCCGCTCACCGTCCCGGGTTGGGATGTTCCCAAGGAAGACGGCGAGAAGCTGATCGCCGCCGCGGAGAAGAACAGCGGGGACGGGCTCGAGATCAAGCTGGGCGGCGATCCGATCTACGCCGCGCAGGAGGCCAGCAGCCCGGAGGGGATCGGCTTCCTCGGCGCGGCCATCGTGCTCCTGATCGCGTTCGGCTCGGTGGTCGCCGCCGGCCTGCCGCTCGTCATCGCCCTGGTCGGCCTCGGTATCTCGTCGGGAGGCCTGATCGTCCTGCTGGCCAACGTCATCGACGTCCCGGACTGGACCACCGCCGTGTCGGGCCTGATCGGGATCGGCGTCGGAATCGACTACGCGCTTCTTGTCCTGACGCGCTTCCGTGCCGCGATGCACGACGGCAAGGACCGCCACGATGCGGTGGTCGAGGCGGTGACCACCGCCGGGCGCAGCGTGATCATCGCCGGCGCCACGGTGGTGATCGCCGTGCTCGGCCTGTTCCTGACCGGTCTGCCCTACATGTACGGCGTGGCCATCTCGGCCTCGCTCGCGGTGCTGGTTGTGATGCTCGCCGCCGTGACCCTGCTCCCGGCGCTCCTGTCGTACCTCGGTCCCAACGTGGATCGCCTGAAGCTGCCGTTCCTCGGTCGAGCCCTGAAGCCGGAGGGCAACGGCGAGTCACTCGCCGCCCGCTGGAGCCACGCCGTCCAGCGGCGTCCGTGGACGGCGGCGATCGTGGCGACGGCGCTCCTGCTGGCGCTCGCGGCGCCGGCGCTCGGCATGCGCCTCGGCTTCCCCGACGCGGGCAACGACCCGCCCGACACCATGACGCGGCAGGCGTACGACCTCAACACCGAGGGATTTGGCCCCGGTACGAACGGGCCGCTGGTGATCGCCGCCGAGCTTCCCGACCGGTCCGCCGACGCCGAGATCGGCTCCCTGGCCGAGCGGCTGCGGGGCGAGAGCGGCGTTGCCTTCGTCACCGAGCCGCGCATCAACGAGCAGGGCGATGCGGCGATCCTCACCGTGATTCCGTCGACCTCGCCGCAGGATGCGGACACAGAGGAGCTGGTGACGCGGCTGCGCGAGAACGTGGTGCCCGAGGAGCTCAGCGGAACCGGCATCAGCGCCGAGATCGGCGGCGTGACCGCGGCGCTGAAGGACCAGAGCAACTACATCACCGACCGCATGCCGGTCTTCATCGCCGGCGTGGTGGGCCTCTCCTTCCTGCTCCTGCTCGTCGCCTTCCACTCACCGCTGATCTCGCTCAAGGCCGCCGTGATGAACCTGCTCTCGGTCGGCGCCGCCTACGGCGTGATGACCCTGGTGGCCAAAGGCGGCACGGTCGGCGAGCTGATCGGCATCGATCGCGAGGTGCCCATCGCCCCCTTCATGCCGGTGATGATGTTCGCCATCCTCTTCGGCCTGTCCATGGACTACGAGGTCTTCCTGGTCTCGCGAATCCGCGAGGAGTACCTCAAGCACGGGGACACGCGGCGCGCCGTCGCCGACGGCCTGGCCAAGACCGCACGCGTGATCACGGCGGCCGCGGCCATCATGGTCGTCGTCTTCCTGGCCTTCATCGCGGCTCCCGACACATTCCTGAAGCTGTTCGGCATCGGCCTGGCCTCGGCGATCTTCCTCGACGCCACGCTGGTGAGGATGGTGCTCGTTCCCGCCGTGATGCAGCTGCTGGGCAGCCGCAACTGGTGGATACCGAGCTGGCTGGAGCGGATCCTGCCCCGCCTGGAGGTCGAGCGGGTGGCGGCCGCAGAGGGCCGGGCCTAGTACACCGCGCGGCCGGGCCCTGCGGATTAGGGTCTGGGCCGTGACGCTCCCGCGCCTCCTGGCGCACGACCTGTGGGCGGAGTCGTTCCGGGTCGAGCGGCAGGGTGTCGACCCGATCGCAGGTCTCGCCGGCGCCGTGGCGAGTTGCGCGCCGCTGGCCTTGGGCGTTGCCGCCGACGAGCCGGCGATCGGCGTGGCCGCCTGCTTCGGCGGGCTCAACGCCGCGCTCGGGGTGCCGCGCGGAGCGCTGCGCGAGCGCGTCGGATGGGGCGCGGGCGTGGCGCTCCTGTCCTGCGTGTCGGTCGCGCTGGCGACGGCGGTCCAGGGCAGCGCGCTGGCCTCGGCCGCGGTTGCGTTCGGGTGGATCGGGCTGGCCGCGTTCCTGCGCACCTTCGGCCCGGTCGGCGGCCTGACGGGCTTCGTGACCGGCGCGATCTTCGTGATCACCAACGGCATCCCGGCCGAATCGCTCGACGTCGGTACGCGAGTCATGTGGTTCGGGCTGGGATCGCTCGCCGGGGTCGTCCTGATGGTCGCCGCGTACGCGCGCGACGCTCCGCCGGCGAGCCCCGGGGGGGCCCCGCTCACGACCGTGCTCAGCCGAGGAGCGCGGCAGCTCCGCGACACGCTCACCGCTGACACCCTGCTGCGAGCCCATGCGTTGCGCCTCGGGGCGATCGTCGCTGTAACCACGCTGTTCTACCGGCTGCTCGCGCTCGAGCACGGCTACTGGGTCCCGCTCACCATCCTGGCGGTGCTGCAGCCGGGCGAGCACGCGAGCGACGTGCGGGCGATTCAGCGTGCGGCCGGCACGCTCGTAGGCACGGCCCTGATCGCCCTGCTCATGATCGCGACCGGCAACACCTGGGTGATGGTCGCCGCGCAGGGCGTCGCCGCCTTCGGGCTCTTCACGCTGTTCTCGCGGGGTTACTTCTGGCTCGTCGTGTTCCTCACGCCGACGGCGCTGCTGACGGTCAGCGCCGTCGACTACCAGGGGGTGGCGGTCGCGATCGAGCGCGCCGCCTGGAGCGCGCTCGGGATCGCGATCGGCCTCGCCGTCTCCGAGCTGGTCTGGCGGCTCGCGCCGCACCAGCCGCGCCCTGACTAGGGCGCTGCCTGCGCCGCCACCGCGTCGGCGAACGCGGCTGCCTTCAGTGTGCCGAGCCCGGTGGCGAGGTCGTAGCCCGGCTGAGCGGCACCGCCGGCCGGGCTCTGCCCAACCGGCGTCTTGGGGCGGCGCGAGCTCGTTCCGCTGGTGATGTCGGAGAAGATCATGCTGTAGCCGGGCCCGCGCGCGAGCTGGTAGAGAAGCGGCGGCAAGGAGCCGAGGCGCGGCCGACCGGCCTGCCGTTCCTGCTGAAGAACCAGCGCGACCATCGCGGCTGTGAGCGGCGTGGCCGCGCTGGTGCCGCCGCCGATTCCCCAGCCGCCGCCGTCCTTGTCGAAGGTGGCGATGCCGGGTGTGAACGAGGCCATGGCGGCGACGTCGGGGCTGAGCCGGGTGCGGGCGCCCTGCTGGAGCTGCGGGCCGATGCCCGGGGCCACCTGGAAGCCCGGACGGCGCCAGGCCTTGCTGGGGCCGCCCCCCGAACCGACGCCTTGAGAGGGCTGGGTGGCGAACGTGGACCAGACCACCTGGTCGGCGATCTGGTTACCGGCGGTGAGGGTCAGGTCCGTGCCGCCGACGCTGGTCGTAAATGGGGAGCTGCTCGGAAAGAGCGCGCCCGCGTCGTTGGTGAAGCAGCCCTGGAAGCCGAGGTCCCCGGACGCCGCCAGCGTGGTGATCCCCAGCGCGGCCGCCTGGACCAGCAGCCGCCGCCCGAGCAGCAGCTGATCGCGGGTGAACCGCGCCTCGCACACGCCATCGCTCACCGAGAGGATGTGCGGCAGCCGACCGCCCTGTCGCGACGGGTCGAGCGCGCCGAACATGAACAGCGCGAAGGAGTGGCTGAAGCTCTGGTCGAGCGGCACGTAGATCGGGCTGATTCGCTGCAGGCCGGGGGCCAGCGAGGCGAGGGCCTCGACGTCGAGCACCGTCTCCTCGGGGGCCGTGCCGGTATCGCGGGTCGCCCCCGGCATCGCGAACTGCCTCACCACCGGAGTCCGAAGCCCAAAGCATCGCGCCCAGGTACGAAAGCCGCCGGCGTCGACCTGCTGCGAGCTCAGCGTCGCCACCCGCACGCCCGAGCCGTCGAGGCCCCGTGTGCGCAGCGCGTCGACGCCGTAGGCCGTGGACAGCTGGTTGGGGGCAAAGGCGCCGGTCTTGAGGGCGCCCTGGCATCCCCGAGCGCCGGACGCCCGGGCGCCGGGCGAGCTGCCGCCCGGCTGGTAGACCTCTCCGGCCGAGATCTGGCGCACCGTCCCGCGCAGGGGTCGTGGTGTGCAGAGGCCACGCGTCGGCGCCTGCGCGCCCTTGACGCAGAAGATCCGCCGCCCGGCCCCCGGGGTGAGCACCGCCAGGACCACCGATTTGTCCGAGCTCAGCTCCACCTTCTTGACGCCGGCCCGGGACGCGAGGTAGCGCCGTACCCGCCGGCGGTCGGCCTTGCTGGCCGAGAACCGTTTCCGGTACTGGCGTGGCGAGAGAAAGCGGCGGTATCGAGCGGAGGAGGGGTTCGAGACCGCGCTCGCGAACCGGCGCGGCTGGCCTCGCTGCCGGAGGCCGAGCAGGAACACCCTGCGCTCGGCCGGCTTCGACCGGTCGCCGGCCGCCGTCGAGCCTGAGGACGCCGGCGCGCCATCGGGGTCGGCGAGGACGAGCGCCGCGCACAGGACGACGGCGATCCATGCCGGACATCGATTGGAACCGGGTCGGCTCGGCACGCGCAGCCCATGCTAAGGGGTTGCCCGGCGCGCGGCAGGATGCACCTGCACCACCGGCGCTACCGCCCGGCGCTTCTCGACCCTGCCCTTGATGAACGCGGCCGCCACCACGGCGACCGAGGCAGGCTGGGATCAGGTATGCCCGAGTCGGGCGCGGGTAGGCCTGTGGCAGCATTGGGTCGCGTGAGCAGCTCGAAGCGCGAGCGCAGCCGGCGCGCGGCCAGCGAAGCCGTGGCTCAGACCGGCGGGCTCGAGGTGCCCGCGGCCCCCCGGGGCCGCGCCCAGGACCCCTTCACCGGCGAGCTGCGCCGGCGCGAGGTCCTGCCGCTGCTCGTGCTTCACCTGATCGCCGCCGGGCCGAGCTACGGCAACCAGCTGATGGAGCGGATCGGCGACATGACCGCGGGCGTGCTGAACGTGAACCCGAACACCATGTACCCGCTGCTGCGCCAGCTGGAGAGCCGGGGAATGATCGAGGGCCGCTGGGAGCATCCCGAGCGCCGCACCCGCCGCTACTACTCGCTCACCGATGCCGGGCGAGAGGACTACGAGCGCCTCGTGGAGGAGGTGCGCCCCTTCCTCGACTCGGTCAAGTCCTCGATCGAGGAGATCGTTCGCGAGGTGTACGGGCCGTGAGAACGGCGGTCGCCCGCCGCGCGGTGGTCCTGCCTCCCGACGAGGCATTGAAGCTCTGGACGGACACGGCGCGCTGGGCGACGTTCATCGAGGGCTTCGCGCGAGTGCTGGAACGGTCCGCGGACTGGCCGGCCCACGAGGCCCGGGTGGTGTGGGAATCCACGCCCGGGGGCCGGGGCAGGGTGACCGAGAAGGTGGTCTCCGGCGCTCCGGGAGGGTTCGCGACGATGGTGTTCGAGGACGCGCTCGTGGGGCGTCAGAGCCTGCGCGCCGTCGCGGCCGGAGGCGGCTCGGAGGTCGAGCTGTCGCTCGAGTACACGCTCACCCGCTACGGGCCGTTCGGGCTGATCGCGGACGCCCTCTTCATCCGCAGGGCACTGCGCGACGCGCTGGTCCGGACCCTCGCCCGCTTCGCCGTGGAGGCCGAGGACGAGGCGGGCCTGCGCGAGCCCGGTCTCCGCTAGTGCACCCGTCCTCAAGTTCTGGCGGCGTCGGCGGCGCCTGGCCGCGCCTGGCTGCGTCCGGCGGACTCGCCGATGCGCTGCATCGACTCCGTTGACCGGACTTGCCAGCCACGCCCAGTCGCTCGCCGATTCCCACCAGACCTTTCGGCCGGATGCACTAGCTTCTCCCCAATGTTCGTGTTCAAAGCCGCCGTTGTCGGGGCGGGGACCATGGGCGGCGAGATCGCCCAGGTGATCGCCTCGGCCGGCCTGCCCGTCGTGCTCAAGGACGTCAAGCAGGAGTTCGTCGACACCGGCCTGGCCAAGGCCAAGGAGGTCAGTCAGGCCCAGCTCGCCGGCCTGGTGGCCAAGGACAAGATCAGCCAAGAGGACGCCGACCGCCAGCTGGAGGAGATCCTCCTTCGCATCACCGGGGCGATCGACTACGAGGACTTCGGCGACGTCGACTTCGTGATCGAGGCCGTGCCCGAGCGCATGGAGATCAAGCAGGCGGTGTTCGCCGAGCTCGACGAGGTCACGCCCGGACACGCGATCCTGGCCTCCAACACCTCGTCGCTGTCGATCACCGAGATGGGCGAGGCCACGCTGCGGCCGGACAAGGTCTGCGGCTTTCACTTCTTCTACCCCGCCTCGATGATGCGCCTCATCGAGGTGATCCAGGGGGACGACACCTCGGACGAGACGCTTCAGGCGGCGTCGACCTTCGCGCAGGGGATCAGGAAGACCGCTGTTCGCTGCTCCGAAGTCCCGGGCTTCGTGGTCAACCGGATTCTCAACGCGTCGGTGTCCGAGGTCTGGCGGGTGGTCGAGGAGGAGGGGCTCGACCCGCAAGAGGTGGACAACCACATCAAGGAGTCGGGCTCGGTGCCCATGGGCCCGTTCTTCCTCACCGACCTGCTCGGGTTGGACACGGTGCTCCACGTGGCCGAGCACCTGCGCGAGTCCTACGGCGAGCGCTTCTACGTCTCGGGGCGGATGAAGGAGCTGGTGGAGGCCGGGAACCTCGGCCAAAAGACCGGGAAGGGGTTCTATGAGCACGGCTAGCGCATCCGGGCTGGACACGATCGTCGAGCGGATGGGTCTGAGAACCCTGGTCGAGTCCTGCCTGGTGCTCGAGGAGGGCGTCGCCTCCGCCAAGGACATCGAGATGGGGATGATGATGGGCGCAGGCGTCCTGCCCGGGCCGTTCTCCCGGGCCGACGACGCCGGGCTCGACACCACGCTCGAGCGGCTCGAGGCGGCCCAGGCCGAGTGGGGCGAGTTCTTCGCGCCGCCCGCGATCCTGCGCCGCCTGGTGGCGCAGGGCCGGCTGGGCAAGAAGAGCGGCCAGGGCTTCTTCGCGTACCCGCAGCCCGACGCGGGCGACCAGCGCGAGACGGTGCTGCTCGAGACCCGCGGCGACACCGCCATCGCCTGGCTGAACCGCCCCCCCGCGAACCCGCTCTCCCCCCAGGCGGTGCGCGACCTGATCGCCGTCTGGGAGCAGGTCGAGGGCAGGGTGCGGGCGCTCGTGATCGCCTCCTCGAACATCTTCACCTTCAGCGCCGGCGCGGACCTCAAGGAGTTCACCAAGATGACCCCTGACGCCGAGGGCGCCGACCTGGTGGAGTCCGTTCACCGCTTCATGCGCGGGATGGAGCAGTCGCCCACGGTGACGATCGCCGCCGTCAACTCGATCGCCTTCGGCGGCGGCTGCGAGCTGGCGATGGCCTGCGACTTCAGGATCGCCGCGGAGTCGGCCAGCTTCGGCCAGCCCGAGATCAACCTGGGGATCATCCCGGGCTTCGGCGGCACCCAGCGCCTGCCCCGGCTGGTGGGCGAGGCCAAGGCGCTGGAGATGAACCTGGGCGGGGACCCGGTCGACGCCTACGAGGCCCACCGGGTGGGGCTCGCCAACCAGGTGGTGCCCGACCACGAGCTGTTCGACGCCGCGCTGGCGTGGGCTCGGAGGCTGGCGGAAAAGGCGCCGATTGCGATCGAGGAGATCAAGAGGCGCTCGGCCCGCCCCGACCTCGACGAGGGCCTGGCCGGCGAGGCCGAGGGCTTTGCCCGCGCCTTCGGCTCGGAGGACGCCAAGGAGGGCATCGGCGCCTTCCTGGGCAGGCGCAGGCCGAAGTTCCAGGGCAGGTGAGCACTCCCGTCACGGACGTCGCGCCGGCCCGGCGCCTGGCGGAGCTGCTCCGGGGGGCCCGGCGGGCGGTGGTCCTGACCGGTGCCGGCGTGTCGGTGCCCTCGGGCATCCCGGACTTCCGCAGCCCCGGGACCGGGCTGTGGCGGGACGTGGACCCGATGGAGGTGGCCCACATCGACGCCTGGCGGCGCGACCCCGACCGCTTCTGGAGCTTCTACGGGCAGCGCTTCGCCTCGCTCACCGACAAGCGGCCCAACCGCGCGCACGAGGTGCTCGCCGAGCTGGAGCGCCGTGGCCTGATCCGCGGGGTGATCACCCAGAACATCGACCGCCTGCACCGGGGGGCCGGCACCCGGCGCCTGATCGAGGTGCACGGCTCGATCGAATGGAGCATCTGCCTGGAGTGCCGCGGCCGGCAGGCGCTCGAGGACGTGGTCGAGCTGCTCGCAGAAGCCGAGGGCGCCCCGGAGTGCCCCACGTGCGTCGCGCCCCTGAAGCCGGACGTGACCCTGTTCGGGGAGCTGCTGCCCGAACGTGCGCTGGCCGACGCCCACGAGCTGGCGGCAGAGGCGGACCTGATGCTGTGCGTGGGCTCGTCGCTGGAGGTCTACCCGGTGGCCGGCCTGCCGGCCATCACGCTCGGCGAGGGAGGGCGGCTCGCGCTCGTGACCATGGGGCCCACCCCGTACGACCGCGACGCCGAGGTCAAGCTGGACGGCGACGTGGTGGCCGAGCTCGAGGCCGTGCTGGCCGCGCTCGGGTAGCCGCGCCGGGCCGACGGGAGTGTGGCTTCGGAAGTCGCGCATATGACGCGTTTTGGAAGCCACACTCGCTGGAACGGCGCGGAGCGGAGCGGCGCTCAGCGGGCCAGCCGGCGGCGGCGCAGCGCCCTCTCCATGAGCGCCACGGCCTCGGCCACCGCCTCGGTTCCAGCCGCGTCGAGCCGGTCGGCCAGCGCGGCCTCGGCCGCCCGGGTCAGGGGCTCGGCATGGGCCCGGAGGTCGTCCTCCGGAGCGGGTTCATGCTCGGCCAGGAGCGCCTCGAGCGCGGTCCGCGCCTCGAGCGCCGCCTCGCGCTCACGGCCGGCGTCCAGGTCGGACCGGGCCCGCAGCACCAGCTCCTCGCCCACGAGCGGCCGCCGGTGCCCGCCCAGGATGCCGGCGAAGCGCTCGTCAGGCGTGTCCATCGAGCGCCGGCCCCTGCGCCCGCCGGCGGGCGGGAGCTCGAGGGCCGCCGCGAAGCGTCCGTCCGCCACGGCCTCGCCAGGGCCGTATCCGGCCCGGGCCACCAGCGCCCGGGTGGCGGCCAGGTCGCCCGTGTAAGGGTCGGCGGCGGCGGTGCGCCAGGCGTGGCGGGCCCGGTTGAGCACCCGCAGCCCCCAGGCCAGCTCGGCCTCGGCAGCGTCCGGCTCGCCGCGCAGCCCTGCCAGCCACTCGTCGGCCTCCGAGCGGGAGCCGAAGGGCTCGGCGCGCACCACGGTGGCCCGGACGGTGGGCACCGGCTCGGGGCCGGCCTCCGGCCCGTCCACCGGCCGCGGGCGCCTGCTTCTCATCCTGCGCCGCTCCGGTGCTCCCAGGGTACGCAGCACCAGCACCGCGTCGGTGGGGCCGTCGGACCGGTTTCTGACCGGATAGCGGCCGTCGGCCGGGCCCAGGAGGAAGCCGAACTCGAGCTGGACGAAGCCGAACTGCGCCGTTTGGTCCGGCGAGCTCAGTCGCCCGCGTGGGCCTGGCTGCCCCGGTGGCCCGGTCGCACGGGGAGGGCGTACTTGGACGGTGCCGTGGGCACCTCGGGGTTGTCGATCTCGCGCAGGCGCGCGATGAGGTCGGACCACTGGCCGGGCTCCAGCACCGCCAGCGCCTGGCGCCCCAGCTTGCGGTTGTCGCCGAAGCGGGGCTCGAAGCCCAGGTGGATGTGGTCGCCGTGGTCGGACAGCGCCATGGTGGCGCCGCCCAGGTCGAGCAGCGAGATGATCTGCGCCGGGGCCATCGTGCCCTGCAGGCGCATCAGCCGGCGGACGGTCTGCTCGGTGATGCCGCCGGGCTCCTGGTGTCCCAGGATGGACACGCCGTTGATCGCGGAGATGTCCACCGCGTTGCCGGAGCTGTGATGAGACACGTTGCCGGAGCTCGTCAGGTAGCTGTGGCCGCACTTCAGCGAGGTGACCGTGGGCTCGAGGCCCGACTCGGCGAGGTAGGCCAGGCTCGCGAGCACGCGGCGGTCGACCTGACCCGAGCGCACGTCGTCACGGCCGCAGTCGTAGAGCTCGATGCGCTCGTCCGAGAGCACCCGCCGCTCAAGCAGCGGCTTGGGCAGCAGCAGGATCTGGCCGATCGACATTCCCCCGGCCTTGTCCTCGCCGTAGAGCACGTTGCGCCCCGAGGCGCGGTAGATGGCGGTGGCCTCGAGCAGCTTCCAGCCGTCGAGGATCGGCTTGGGATCGATGAGCGGCGCGCCCCGGCCGGCCGGCCGGATCGAGAAGTCCACATGGGCCGCCCGGCCCTCCACCGTCTGACCCACCCGGCCGATGATCGTGCCGCCGATCACCCGCGAGCCCTCCCGCAGGGGCCGCAGCTCGACCTCGGAGGGGTCGAGGCCGAAGGGGCGGGCGAAGTAGTTCTTGTAGGTCTCGAAGCCGCCCTGCTTCCGGGCCTTGGCGTCGAGCATCTGCTCGAGGCCCCCAGCTTCGCGCGCGCCAGGCATCTCGGGATTGGCGAACAGCCGCTGCTTGACGGGCGCGGAAGGACGGGCGTCGTCGGCGGCGTTGCCCTTCGTGCGGTCGGGCCGGGGCTCACGGTCTGTGTCCTCGGGCTGGCGGCCGGCTGAGGCGGCGCTGCTGGGCTCGGGGTCGTCGTCGCCGTTGGCCCTGAGCGCGACCGCCTGGGGACCGCGCCCCTCGGCGTCGGTCTTGGGCACCGGATAGGACTCCACGACCTTCCCCAGCTGCGAGTAGGTGTAGCGGTTGCCGTAGACGTCCTGGAGGGTGACGAAGCGACCGAGCTTCTTGGTCTCGCCCACCTTGTCGATCACGCCGTCGTTGACCGCCACCACCGGCGCGCCGGAGCGGGCGAAGATGTCGACGCTGCGCCGGCCGTCGTCCGATTCGACGACGTTCGCGGCGTTCTGACCCGCGGCCACCTTCTTGAGCACGCCCTGCTCCGCCAGGTCGTCGGCGTAGCGGGCCCGCGCGTAGACCGGGAAGCGCCCCTCGGTCAGCCCGGTGAGCGAGCTGATGAGGTCGGACGGGACGCCGGCGATCAGGCGCGCGCGGAGCAGCACCGAGTCCACGTACCAGTCGGCGTGGTTGTAGGCGAAGATCGCCCCGCGTACGTCGTCGGCGTAGCCCGCCGCCGACAGGTAGCGCGCGGCCGCGAAGATCGCGTCGACCGGGTTGTAGGGGTCCTTGCGCCCGTCGCGGTTGGCGTCGGTGCCATAGGCGCGCCACGTGGCCGGCATGAACTGCATCCATCCGAGTGCCCCGGCGGAGGACACGTTGAGGTTGCGCCCGTAGTCGGTCTCGATCTCGTTGATCGCAGCCAGCAGCTCCCAGCGGATTCCGTACTCGATGCCCGCCGCCTGGTAGATCGGGAGCAGGAAGGGCGGAACCCGGAACTTGCGGATGACGAAGTTGGGAACGCCGCCGACCGACGAGGGGCCGGGCAGCGCGTCCATGAAGCCCGGGTTGTCGGCCTTGGGCGTGCCGTCGCGATTGCGCATCCGCTTGGCCCGCTCCCGCATCCGCTCGGCCCGCTCGCGCACCCGCTTGGCCCGCTCCTGCGGTGAAGTCTCATCCTTGCCTTCAGTGTTGTCCCGGTCCGGGCGGGGCCCGAGGGTCCCCTGCCTCGTCCGGGGCCGCTCGCCGGGGCGGTCGTCGTCCTGGAGCTGACCGCGACGCTTGCGCGGCCGCTGGGGCTTCGGGGCGGGCGCGCTGGGCGTGGTGTTGGTGTCGGTGCGCGGCGGAAGGGCCGGCGTTGTTGGCGTGGTCGGCGTGGTCGGCGTTGTGGGCGTCGTCGGGGTGGTGGGGGTGGTGGGCGTGGTGTTGGGCGGGTTCTCCGGCGGCGCGGGCGGCGGGCTCAGCTCGCCGGGCAGCTCGGTGACGGCCAGCACCTCCTCGAGGGTCTTGCCCTCCGGCACCTCGATCTGCAGCTGCTGGACCTCGCCGCTGGGCAGCTTCACCCAGACCTCGACCGGGATGGCTGCGGCGGGGGTGGTGAGCGCGGTCAGTCCGGCCACGGCGAACAGCGCCGCGGCGAGAAGGACGGTGAGAAGCCGCCGCCTCATCGTGGCCCTCGTACCCGGTTTCCCCGCGACTCCCTCAACTCCCTCCAGCCGCTCACATCGCGCGCGCGTACCCGCCCACGCGAGCAGGCGGTTGCCGCCTGCCAAGAGGGAACGCTACTTGCTCGGTGTGGGCCTTGCAACGGGAACACCTTGGTCGGGGCGGGTCCTCTCATGAGGATGCCTCGGGACGCGCTTCTATGCGAAGCGATGCGGGTGGGGATGCTGCTCACCCCTCTTTGTAGCGATCGGGGTGGCCGTTCGGCTCACCCGATCGACCAGGAATCAACGATCTCAAGCTTCACTTGAGGCTGAGCTTGGAGCCGGGGCAGGGCCGCTCCCGGCCATCGGCTACTCTGGCCCTCGATGCCGAGCGACGCCCCCGAGCCCAGCTTCGTCGACCGTCTCTCCCGCCAGGGCGAGGAGGCGCTCGGCAAGATCGCCGAGGAGCTGATCGCCAACCCGATGGTCAACGGCGCCATCGCCCGGGCCTTCGACGCCCGCGAGAAGGCGGTGCAGGCCCAGGAGGCGGCACTGGGCGCGCTCAACATCCCCTCCGCGGCGGACGTGGAGCGCGTCACCCGCCGGCTGCGCTCGGTGTCCCAGCGGCTGGAGGGCATCGAGGACGCGATCGACCGGCTCGAGGAGCGCGTGGCCGTGGCCGCGGCCTCGACCGAGGGCGCCCGACTGGCAGCGGTGCCCGAGCACCTGGATGAGATCTCCCGCGACCTGGCTGCTCTGCGGACGTCACTGTCGGGTGCGGACGAGCCGATGCCGCGGGCCCAGGAACGGCTCACGGTCACCGAGTCCTGACGGCGGCGTAGCCTACGGCGCTTTCAGCGCGCGCGGGGTGCCGTTGATTGCGGGATAAGGGAGCCGGCACCGGCATCGGCCGGGGTTCGACGACGTTGCCCCCGGCAGCCGAGGAGAACTCGCCAGACCCCCCGGGCTCCCGCGGGAGGTTTGCCCCGGTAGGGGAGGCAAACTTCCCGTTGTTCAGGCGAAGGTTCGCGATCGCGCCACAGTGCATGAGGTTCGGCGCGCTGTGGAGCAAGAACCTCATGCGGAACGCCGAGCGCTGCGCCGGCATGAGGTTTTGGTCGCGGGCGGGCTCCCGCACAGCACCATGCCCGCCTGTAAGGCGCACGAGTCACAAGCGGGCTTCCCGGACCGCCGCGTAGCCCACGGCACCCAGACGCAGGCCGAGGGCCTCCCGCTCGTCGGCCGGCAGCCTGCGGGAAGGCCTCGGTGCCTGCGCGACTCCGCTGCTGTCCGGCACGTCGGTGACGCCCACCACGCAGGCGGCGGCGACCTCCCGGCTGGCCGCCACGCTGAGCACGGTCGCCGCCTCCATCTCGACGGCGAGCGCCCCGCGGTCGATCCAGCCAGCCGCGCTGTCCCGGGGGTCGTAGAAGAGGTCGCTGCTCACGATGGTGGCCGGACGCGCTCCCGCTTGCACCAGCCGCTCGAGCAGCTCGGGGTCGGGGCTCAGCGGACCGCTCGCGCCCAGCGCCGCGCTCGCGCCGTCGCCGGGCAGCACCGCCGTGGCGGCCAGGAGCTCCCCCGCCTCGGTCGCGGAGGTCAGGGCTCCGCAGGTCCCGATGCGCACCAGGCGGCGTGCGCCGAGGGCGATCAGCTCCTCGCAGACGATCGCTGCGCTCGGTCCGCCCATCCCTGTCGACTGGATGGTGAGCAGCCGGCCGTCGTCCGCCATTCCGCTGTAGCCCCACAGGCCACGCGCGTGGTTGAACATCTTCGGTGCCTCGAGCAGCTCCTGAGCCACCAGCAGCGCCCGGCGCGGGTCGCCGGGCAGCAGCACCCGCTCGGCCAGCTCGGCGGCGGGCCGGAGGTGCAGGGGCTCGACGCGGTGCCGGAGCGTCACGGATCGGGCACGATAGAGCCCGTCGCCCGGGTAATCTCCCCTGCGGGATGGCGAAGCCTTCGAGCAAGCCGGGCGAGCTCCCCGACGCCCTGCGCGAGGCCGTGGAGCGCACGGTCGACGCCACGCTCGGCTCCGCGGGCCGGGGCCGGGACGCCGCGCAGGGCGCGCTGGACGACTTCGCCGGCTCGGTCGAGGATCTGAGGCGGGGCGCCGGGGAGCGCATCGCCCAGAGTCGCCGCTCCGTGGCAGAGGCGATCGAGGGCCGGCGCATCGCCACCCAGGACGACCTCAGGGAGCTCAGCGCCGAGCTGCGGGCCATCGGGCGCCGGCTCGACGCCATCGAGAAGCGCCTGGGCGAGAAGCCCGCGGCCCGGAAGAAGGCCGCCGCCCGCAAGAAGGCCGGCACGGCGAAGAAGACGGCCGCAACCAAGAAGTCGACGCCTCGGAAGAAGCCCGCCGCGCGGTCTTCGTGACCGGCCGCCGGGTGCTGATCACCGGGGTCGGCAGCCTCTTGGGCGCCTCGCTGGCCGCGCGCCTCGAGCGCGACCCCGAGCTCGAGCTCGTGGCGGGGCTCGACACCCGCCCGCCTCCCCAGCCGCTGAAGCGGACCCGGCTGATCGAGCTGGACATCCGCTCGGCGGAGATCGGGCGTCACATCGCGGAGCTCGAGGTCGACACGCTGGTGCACAACCAGATCGTCAGACGCACGGGCCCCGGAATGTCGTCCCAGGCGATGCACGACATCAACGTGATCGGCTCGCTCGGCCTGCTGGCCGCCTGCGAGCAGTCCGACAGCCTGCGGGCGATCGTGATTCGCGGGTCGGCGGGCGTGTACGGGGCCGAGCCCAACGCGCCCCAGTTCTTCACCGAGGACATGGTGCGGCTGTTTCCCCTGCGCACCCGCTTCCAGCGCGACGTGGCCGAGATCGAGCACTACTTCGAGGCCCACGCGCGGCGGCATCCGCACCTGACCTGCACGATGCTGCGCTACCAGCCTGCGATCGGGCCCTCGCTGGACAGCCAGGTGACCCGCTACCTGTCGCTGCCCGCCTGCCCGACCTATCTGGGATTCGACCCGCGCATCCAGCTCGTCCACTCCGAGGACGCCCTCGACGCGCTGGTGGCTGCGGTCAAGCGCCCGGTGCGCGGGGCGGTGAACGTGGCCGGGGCGGGCACCATCGGGCTCGCGCGGATGCTGCGGCTGGCCGGCCGGCCGCACCTGCCGCTGGCCGCCCCGCTCTTCGGGCCGGCGGCCGGCGCGGCCGAGCGCGTTGGGGTCGCCGGCCTGTCCGACGACTTCCGTCGCCTGCTGCGCTACGGGCGGGGGGTGGATACGCGGCGGCTGGTCGAGGAGATCGGTTTTCGCCCGCGCCACTCCACGGTCGCCGCCGTGCGGGGCTGGGTGGGGGCCGCGGCCGCATGACCGATCCCGGCGCGATCACCTTCCTGCGCCGGATGCGGGAAGGGCTGGACGCCGGGCTCGAGCTCCCCGAGGCCCTGGCCCGGGCAGCCGGCGCGCTTCCTCGCGAGGGCCGGGAGACGGTGAACCGGGCGCTGCGCCGGCTGGAGGGCGACTACCCGGAGGACGAGTGGGGCTTCGACGAGGACTTCGCCGACCTGGTCGAGCCGTTCTTCGGCTTCCTCTACGAGCGCTGGTGGCGCGTCGAGACCGAGGGGGTGGAGCACGTTCCCTCCCATGGCCGCGCGCTGCTGGTGGCCAACCACGCGGGCATCCTGCCCTGGGACGCGACCATGATCTCGATGGCGCTGCTGCGCGAGCACCCGCTGCCGCGCCATCCTCGCTTCCTGGTCCTCGACTGGGCCTTCGATCTGCCCTGGGTCTCGAGCGCCCTGAGGAAGGTCGGGGGCGTGGTGGCGGTGCCCCAGAACGCGCACCGGCTGCTCGAGCAGGAGCGGCTCGTCGCCGTCTTTCCCGAGGGGGTCAAGGGCACCGGCAAGCCCTACGCCGAGCGCTACCGGTTGCAGCGCTTCGGCCGTGGCGGCTTCGTCGAGATCGCCCTGCGCAGCGGGGCGCCGATCGTGCCGGTGGCGGTGGTGGGAAGCGAGGAGATCTATCCCAAGCTCGGGGACGTGCCCGCGCTCGCCCGCCTGATCGGGGCGCCCTTCTTCCCGGTCACCCCCACCTTTCCCTGGCTGGGGCCGCTCGGCCTGGTCCCGCTTCCGTCGCGCTGGCGGATCGCCTTCCTCGAGCCCATCGACACCAGTGGGCTGGGCCCGGAGGCGGCCGGCGATCGCGCCCTGGTGCTGGAGTTGTCGGAACGGGTCCGTGGGACCATCCAGGAGGCGCTGCACGACGGCCTTCTCAAGCGCGGTTCCAACCTTTTCTGACCTGCAGGAGCGCGGCCGGAGCTTGCGCCTGCCCTGAGGTTCTCCTACCGTGAACTTGATGCGCAAGACGCGCATCTCCGCGGTTGTCGTCGCCGTCCTGGCGATGCAGGGAGCGCCCGCGCAGGCGGCGCCTGGCGACCCCTTCGTCGTCTACAGCGCCAACCGCAGCGCCGCCGGGCCGGTGGTGCTGCGGGCCGACCCCGCCACGGGCACGGTCAAGGAGGTGTCCCGCAACGGGCGCCAGGGCAACCTGTTCGTGCACCCCTACGACCTGGCCGTGGAGGCCGGCGGCACCATCGTGGTGGTGGACATGGGCGCCTTTACGACCGATCGCCGGACGCGCGTGCCCGACGGCACGATCATCCGCGTGGACCCGGCCAGCGGCCGGCAGACCCTGGTGTCGCGCGGCGGGGCCCTCGTCGACCCGGCCGCCGTGGCGGTCGGTCCCGGGGGCTTCCTGTACGTGGTCGAGAACGTGGGCGTCAACGGAAACCCCGGTGTGTTCAGGATCCACCCGGCCACCGGCGCGCAGACCCCCGTGGCCCACGGCGGCGACCTGTGCAACCCCTTCGGCGTGGCGGCCGAGCCGGGGGGCAGCCTGGTGGTGACCGACTACGGCGACCTGCTAGGCCCGGGCGGGACCACGCTCCTCGACTGTGAGCTCTCGCTCGGCTCCCTGCTGCGCGTGCCGACCGACGGCCGCGCTCCGGCGCTGCTGTCGCGGGAGACGCTGTTCGGGAGCCCCTTCGGGGTGGCGGTGGAGCCAGGCGGCCGAATCGTGGTGGCCAACGAGAAGGCCGTGGCGGCCGGGCTGGTTGCGGTCGACCCCGGCACCGGCTACCAGGCGGCGCTGACCGCGAACCTCGCCGGCGACGCCCTGCGCTTTCCGCAGCGCCTCGCCCGGGCGCCGGACGGCAGCTTCCTCGTCACCGACTTCCAGCTCACCGACGGCAACGGGGGGATCGTCCGCGTGGCTCCCGGAGGGGCCCAGCGGGTGCTCTGGCAGGGCCGGCCGTTCGACAACCCGGTGGGGATAGCCGTGGTCGTCAATCGGCCCCCCCGGGCCACGTTGAGGGTGGCTCCCGAGGTGGTCGCCGGCGGGGACCTGGTCGGATTCGACGCGTCCGGCTCGTCCGACCCGGAGGGCCGGAGGATGAGCTACGAGTGGGATCTGGACGGTGACGGAAGCTTCGAGGCCCGCTCCGACTCGCCGAGCGTGGCCCGCCGCTACGACACCAGCGCGGCCCTCACGGTCAGGGTCCGGGTCGAGGACCAGCACGGCGCCGCCGCGCAGGCGGCCGCGGCGCTCAGCGTCGACGCGACCGCCCCCGCCCTCCGCCGCTTCCGGGTCAGCTCACGGAGGCTCCTGGGCCGGCGCGGCGGCGGAGGGCGGGCGCGCGCGAGCACCGCGGCGGACCCGCCGCGGACCGTCTCGTTCCGCTACCGGCTGTCGGAGCCGGCTCGGGTGGCGGTGGCGATCGCTCAGGCCCGGCCCGGACGGCGGGTGGCGGGGCGCTGCCGGCCGCTGCGGGGCGGACGCCGCCCCCGCCGGGCGGCCTGCACCCGATGGAAGCGCCGGCTCACGCTGCGCCAGCTCGGGGAGGCTGGTCCGAACGTGCTGCGCTTCAGGGGGAAGCTGCGGGGGCGCCGCCTGCCGGCCGGCCGCTACCGGGCGAGCGCCACGGCCGAGGACCGGGTGGGGAACCCCTCGCGGCCGGACCGCATCCCGCTCCGGGTTGTCCCACCCGCCCGCTGATGTATTAGGGTCGCCGCCGTGGCGTCCTTTGCCTCCGCCGAGGAGTTCCGCGAGGTCATGGACCGGACCTTCGGCCTGATGAGCAGCGACCCGGACATGGGGCCGAAGCTCCGCGACGCCGACACGCCCCAGCGCTTCGAGTTCCCCGACCTCGACCTGGTGGTCAACGTCACCGCCGGCGACGCCGACGAGAACCTCCGCTGGGAATGGTCCGACGACGTGCCCTGGGAGCCGGACGTGGGGATGACGATGGACTCGGAGGTGGCGAACCGCTACTTCCAGGGCAAGGAGAACATCGCGATCGCGATGGCCCGCCGCCGGATCAAGTCCACGGGGAACACCAAGAAGGCGCTGGCGCTGATCCCGGTGACCAAGCCGGTGTTCGAGCAGTACCGGTCGATGATCGAGGCCGACTACCCGCACCTCGTGGAGTAAGCGGGCCCCTTAGAAGTGAACGCCCCGGAGGAGGTAGGCCATGGCCACCGCCTCCGTGGACATCTCCTCCGACTTCTTCTCCCCGGCGGGAACGGGCTGTCCGGCGCCGTCGGCCTTGGCGGCGGCCTTGGAGTCGGGGAACAGGTTGTAGGCCGTGTTGAGCACGATGTCGACCGTCTTCGGCGACACCGCGTAGAGGACCTCGCCGAAGGTCCCGAGCGCCGAGGCCATCCGCTTGGGCTTGTCGATCATGGCGTCGCACAGCATCTGGCCGGCCTCGTCGGGCGTGAGCGTGGGGAAGGCCTTGTAGATGTCGGTGGGCGCGATCATGGGCGTGCGCACCAGCGGCATGTAGATGGTGGTGAACTTCACGTTGTCGCCGATCACCTCGGGCGCCACGCAGCGTGAGAAGGCGTCCAGGGCCGCCTTCGAGGCGACGTAGGCCGAGAAGCGCGGCGTGTTGGTCTGCACGCCGATCGACGAGACGTTGATGATCTGCCCGGAGCGCCGCTCGCGCATCCCGGGCAGGAAGGCCAGGATCAGCTTGAGCGCGCCGTAGTAGTTGAGCCGCATCGTGCGCTCGTAATCGTGGAAGCGGTCGTACGAGGCCTTCACCGAGCGGCGGATCGAGCGGCCGGCGTTGTTCACCAGCACGTCGATGCCGCCGTGCTGCTCCAGCACCTCGGCCGCCAGCCGGTCGATGTCGTCGAGGTCGGACAGGTCGCAGGGGTGCACGTGCGCGGTGCCCCCGCGCTCCTCCACCTGGGTCGCGACCTCCTCCAGCTTCTCGCGCGTGCGCGAGACCAGGAGCACCTCGCCGCCCGCCTCGCCCACCTTGAGCGCAGCCTCGAGCCCGATCCCGCTCGAGGCGCCGGTGATCAGGATGCGCTTGCCCGCGATAGCGCCCGACAGCGAGCGGTCGCGGAACAGGTCGGGGTCGAGGTTGCGCTCCCAGTAGTCCCACAGCCGGGGGGCATAGGTGGAGAGCGGTGGGACCGCGATGCCGGTGCCCGACAGGACGCGCTGGGCGTCCCGCGCGTCGAAGCGGCAGTGGAAGTCGCGGTTCTCCATCGCCGCCGGCGGGATGCCCAGGTCGTGGTAGACCTGGTTGCGGATCCGCTTGACCGTGGGCAGGGCCGAGACTCCGGCGCGCACGGCCGCGGGCACCACGTTGGTCATGTTCTGGTCGACCCGCATGGCCAGCTGCGGCGCGTGGGCGGCGCGCGCGAACTCGTTGAGCGCCTCGCCGACGTACATCGGCTCGGGGTTCACCAGGTGGAAGGTCCGGCTGGGCAGATCCTCGTCCGGTAGGTGGGCGATGTGGTCCATCGCCCGGGCCACGAAGTCCACCGGGACGATGTTCGTCTGCCCGCCCTGCGGGCCCGCCAGCGGCACCCACTCCGGCAGCGCGTGCCGGAGCTTCTGGATCAGCTTGAAGAAGTAATAGGGCCCGTCGACCTTGTCCATCTCGCCGGTCTCGGAGTCGCCCACCACGATGCCCGGGCGGAACACGATCGTCGGTGCGGTAACCCCCTCCCGCACGAGGCGCTCGGACTCGTACTTGGTGCGGTGGTAGTGGTGGGGCAGCCCCTGGCCCTCGTCGAACATGTCCTCCTGGAACACGCCCTGGTAGTCGCCGGCCACCGCGATCGAGCTGACGTGGTGGAAGCGGCCCACGTCGTGGGTGTTAACGAACTCGATCACGTGGCGGGTGCCGTCGACGTTGGCCCGCTCCGAGGACTCCTCGTCGGCCTCGACGTCGTAGACGGCGGCGAGATGGAACACATGGTCGAGGGGCTGCGCGAGGTCCTCCACCCCGAGGCCCGGGCGGGACAGGTCGCCCGCGACACCCACGAGGCGCCCTTCCGCAGCGCCCAGGCTCACCCCCAGCGCGTCGAGCTTGCCCCGCGAGCCCTCCCGCACGAGCGCGTAGACCGTTCCCTCGCGCTTCAGCAACTCCGCAACGAGGCGCCGGCCGATGAAGCCCGTAGCTCCGGTGACGAAGTAATTCATGTTCCCTCCACTCCCTCGGCCCGTGGTCCGGCGGCGAGTCTAACCGCCTGCGCGCGACAATCCGGTGCCATGGACGAGGCCCTGACCCTCAGTGACGCCGCCGAGCGGGTGGGCGTGTCCCCCGCGACCCTTCGCCGCTGGGCCCGCACCGGTGTGGTGCCGGGGGTGGAGGCAAACGGCGGCTGGAACTCGGCCGCGGTCGCCCACGCCCGCATCGTCGCCCGGCTGCGCGAGCGAGGCCACCCGCTCGACCAGATCCGGGCGGCCGGCGAGCAGGGCCGGCTGGCCTACGGCTACATCGAGGAGCTGTTCAGCACCGAGGAGCCCCACCGTTCGCTCGACGAGGTGGCCGACGACACCGGGCTCGAGCCGGCGTTGATCGAGCGCTTCTGGGGCGGCGTGGGCCTGCCGACCGCGGGCCTCGATCAGCTCACCGACGAGGACACCCAGGCGCTCCGCTACGTCGCCTCCATCCTGGACGCGGGCTTTCCCCTCGTCGCCTTTCTGCAGCTCACCCGGGTCTACGGTCAGGCACTGGCGGAGATCGCCGACGCCGAGGTTCGCCTGTTCCACCTCTACGTCCACGAGCCGCTGATGCGGAAGGGGGTGCCCGGCCTCGACATCGCCGATGAGATGGAGGGGCTGGCCGGCGACCTGCTGCCCCTGACCTCGCCGCTGATGGCGTACCTCCATCAACGCTTTCTGCGGCAGTTCACCGAACAGGATGTGGTCGGGCACATGGAGAGCGGGCTGGAGGACGAGGAGATCGCCCTGGGCCGGGTGCGCGTGGCGGTGGCCTTCGCCGACCTGGCCGGCTACGCGCGCTTCACCGAGGAGGAGGGCGACGAGCAGGCGCTGTCGCTGGTGGAGCGCTTCATGGAGGGGGTAACCGACACGCTGCCCGACGACGCCCGCGTGATCAAGACGATCGGCGACGAGGTGATGGTCGTGGGCAGCGACATCCGGGCCCTGGTGGACTGGGCGGTCGGCTTCGTCGGCCTGTTCGCTGAGCGTCCCGAGCCGCGGATCGGCGTGCACTGGGGGACCAGCATCTACCGCGACGGCGACTACTACGGGCGCGAGATCAACCTGGCCTCCCGCGTGGTGGCTCGGGCGCGGGGCGGCGAGGTGCTGGTCAGCGACGCCGTGACCGGCGCGGTGGAGGGCGCCGCGCACCTGTCCTTCGAGCCGATCGGGCAGGTGAAGCTCAAGGGCTTCGACGAGCCGCGCCGGCTCTACCGGGCGGCCTCGCGCGGATGATGGACGCGCTGGAGGCCGCCCGCCGGAGCGGGCTGGTGCAGCCCGGGGTACCGCTGATGGTGATGTTGTCCGGGGGCGGCGACTCGGTCTGCCTCCTCGATGTCTCGCTGCGGCTAGGGGCCCGGGTATCGGCCCTGCACGTCAACCACGGCCTTCGGGACGGGGCGGCTGGCGACGAGGCTTTCGTGCGCCGGATGTGCGAGCGCCTCGGGGTGCCGCTCGTGGTCGAGACACTCGAGCCGCCCCCGGCGGGGAACCTCCAGGACTGGGCTCGGGAGGCGCGCTACGCGCTGGCCGAGCGCCACGCGGAGGCCGATTACGCCGCCGCCCACACCGCCAGCGACCAGGCCGAGACCGTGCTCTACCGCCTTGCCGTGTCGCCGGGCTCGCGCGCGCTGCAGGGAATGCCGGCGCGCCGGGGCCGCCTCGTGCGCCCCCTGCTGACCGCCACCCGCGACGAGGTCCGGGCCTACCTGCGCGCGCGCGAGCTGGAGTGGCGCGAGGATCCCACCAACGCCGACCGGCGCTTTGCCCGTCCACGGGTGCGCCATGACGTCCTGCCCTCGCTGCGTGAGCTGTCGCCCGTGGCCGAGCGCACAATCGCCGAGACCGCTCGCCAGCTGCGCGAGGAGGCCGAGGTGCTGGAGCGGGCGGTGGACGACGCGCTGGAGGGCGCGGGGGGCGGTCCCGCCGTGACCCTCGCCGCCCTGCGTGAGCAACCGGCGGCGGTGCGGCGGTTGCTCCTGCGCCGGCTGGCCGAGCGGGCCGCCGGGGGCAGGGAGGCTCGCTCGCTGTCTCGCGCCGAAGCCGAGGAGATCATGGCGCTGGGCGACCGGGGCACCCGCTCGCTCGACCTCGGCAGCGGGCTGCGGGCGGTGGCCGAGTACGGCGTCGTGCGCTTCGTCCGCGGGCCCGAGCCCGAGGCGGTGGCCGCGGTCGAGCTGCCGGTCCCGGGGCGGGCGCGGTTCGGCGACTGGGAGATCGAGGCCCTGCCCGGGCCCGGCGGCGAGGTGACGGTGACCGGCGTGGGCTCGCTGCTAGTGGTGCGTCCCTGGCGAGACGGCGACCGCATGCGCCCGCTGGGCCTCGGCGGCAGCAAGTCGCTCCAGGACCTGTTCACCGACCGCAAGGTCCCGCGGGCGCTGCGGCGCACGTTGCCGGTGGTGGAGGCCGAGGGCGAGATCGTCTGGGTGGCCGGGGTGGCTGTGGACGAGCGCTTCGCGGCCGAGCCGGGGGCGGCGGGCGCGGTGGGGCTGGCGGCGCGGTCGGTGCGCTGAGGGCTTCGCTGGAACTCGCCGGGCCCCGTGGGGCTCGGGCGCCGTTGGGGCTGGGTAAGGGGGTTCGACGACTTATCCGCCGTCAGGCGACGAGAACTCGTCGAGCCCCCCGGGGTGCGCTCCGCAGCGCGGGCCCGGTCCCGGCCCGAGTGTGGCTTCCGAAAGGCGTCATATGCGCGACTTCTGGAAGCCACACCCTCGCGCCCGCGGCTCGGGTGCAACAACGGAGCGACGCGTGCAACAGCTGCGTGACAGAGGTCGGCGGGGACTGTTGGTGGTGGTGGCCGACCTCTGGCGCCGTTGGGGCTGGCCCTACCCCGCAATCCACGCGGTCGGGGGACCCCCTACGCCGTGCCGAACACCCGATCGCCCGCGTCGCCCAGCCCCGGGCGGATGTAGGCGTTCTCGTCCAGCTCGCGATCCACGGCGGCGGTCCAGACGGCGACGTCGGGGTGGTGGCGCTCCACCTCCTCGAGGCCCTCGGGCGCCACCACCAGGCAGACCAGCGCCAGCCGGCTCGCTCCCGCCGCCTTCAGCCGGTTCAGGGCGTGCACCGCGCTGCCGCCGGTGGCGAGCATCGGGTCGACCACGAAGACCCAGGCCTCGGGCAGGCCGGGCGGCAGCCGCTCGTAGTAGTCGACCGGGCGGTGCTCGGCCTCGTCGCGGTACACGCCCACGTGGCCCACCCGGGCGCCGGGCAGCAGGCGCAGGAAGCCGTCGACCATGCCCAGCCCGGCTCGGAGCACCGGCACGATCGCGATCTCCGGGGGCAGGCGCCGGCCGCTGGTGGGCTCGAGCGGGGTCTCCAGCTCCACCGCCGTGGTGGGCAGGTCGCGGGCCGCCTCCACCGCGAGGATCGCCGAGGCCTCGAACAGCGCCTGCCGGAAGGTCCCGTGGTCGGTGGTCTTGTCGCGCAGCACGGTCAGGCGGTCGGCCAGGACGGGATGGTCGACGACGACGAGGCGCTGCGGCATGGCCTGACCCTAACCGCAGGCGGCCGGAGCCTTTAGCCTCGTCCCCCGCATGCCTGCCTCCATGCGCAACCTCGAGCTGAAGGCCCGTGACCCCGACCCGCCGGCCTCGCTCGAGCGTGCGCTGGCGCTCGGCGCCGCCGACGAGGGCGAGATCGACCAGCGCGACACGTACTTCTCGCGCGCGCGAGGACGATTGAAGCTGCGCGAGCAGCAGCCCGGCGGGGCCGAGCTGATCGCCTACCGCCGCGACGACGAGCCCGGGGCCCGGGAGAGCCACTACCGCCGCGTGGGCGTGGCGGAGCCCGCTGCCCTGGGCCAGGCGCTCGACGCCGCCCTGGGCACGTTGGTCGTGGTGACCAAGCGCCGCCGGCTGCTGATCTGGGAGGACGTGCGCATCCATCTGGACCGGGTCGAGGGCCTCGGGGCCTTTCTCGAGCTGGAGGCCGTCGCGCCGCCAGGGTCGGACCTCGAGCCCGAGCGCCGGCGCGTCGAGCGGCTGCGCTCCGAGCTCGGTATCGAGGACGCCGCGCTGGTGGCGAGCAGCTACTCCGACCTGCTGCTCGACCCGCCGGAGGTGCTGCTCGCCGCCGCCCAGGAAGCCATGCGCAACGCCCACGCTCCCTACTCGGGCTTTCGGGTCGGGGCGGCCCTGCGAGCGCCGGGCGGGGCGATCTACGCCGGGGCGAACGTGGAGAACGCCGCCTACCCGCAGGGCCAGTGCGCCGAGGCGTCCGCCCTGGGGGCGCTGGTGGCGGCCGGTGAGCGGGAGATCGCCGCGGCCGCCGTGGTGGCCGAGCGGCTGGACATCTGCCCGCCCTGCGGCGGCTGCCGGCAGCGCCTGGCCGAGCTGGCCGGGCCCGACACGCCGGTGCACCTCGGGCGCCCGGGCGGGCCGCGCCAGACCTTCACCGTGGCCGAGCTCCTCCCGCTGTCGTTCGAGCTCGGCTCGTGAGCGCCGCCGAAGCGGCCCGCCTGATCGCTGAACGCTCCGGCCTGCGGCCGCGCGTGGGCATCGTGCTGGGCTCCGGCCTGGGCGGCGTGGCCGACGCGGTGGAGGACCCCACCGAGCTTGGCTACGAGGAGCTGCCCGGCTTTCCCCGGCCCGGCGTCGAGGGCCACGCCGGCCGAGCGGTGGCGGGACGGATCGGCGGCGTGCCGGTGGTGGTCCTCCAGGGCCGCGCTCACCAGTACGAGGGCGCGGACACCGAGGCGCTGCGCACACCGGTGCGCACCCTCGCTGCGGCCGGGGTCGAGGTCCTCCTGCTCACGAACGCCGCCGGCTCGCTGCGCCCGGACGTGGGGCCGGGCAGCCTCATGGCGATCGCCGACCACATCAACCTCACCGGGCTCAACGTGCTGGCCGGGCCGAACGACGAGAGCATCGGGCCCCGCTTCCCGAGCATGCGCGACGCCTACGAACCGGCACTGCGCGCAGAGCTGCGCGCCGCCGCGGCGGACCTCGGCACCGACCTGCCCGAGGGGGTCTACCTGGCGGTGAGCGGGCCGAGCTTCGAGACCCCGGCCGAGATCCGCGCCTTCCGGACGCTGGGCGCCGACGCCGTGGGCATGTCCACGGTGCACGAGACGATCACGGCCCGCCACTGCGGCCTGCGGGTGGCCGCAGTGTCGGCGATCACCAACCTCGCCGAGGGCCTCGGCGACGAGTTGCTCGGCCACGAGCAGACACTCGCCGCCGCGGGGCGCGCCGCCGAGCGGCTGGCCCCGCTCGTGGTCCGCTTCGTGGAGCGGGTGGGGGGCGAGGCGCCCTGATCGCGAAGGCCGAGCTGCACGCGCACCTGGAGGGCACGGCCGAGCCGGAGCTTGTGCGGCGGCTGGCCGAGCGCAACGGCCTCCCGATCCCGGAGGGGCTGTTCGACGCCGCCGGCCGCTTCACCTACAGCGGCTTTCTCGACTTCCTCGAGGCCTACGACCTGGCGGCGAGCGTCATCCGCACCGGCGAGGACTACCGCGACATCACCTACGAGTACCTCGCCCGCTGCGCCCGCGAGGGGGCGCTGTACGTGGAGCTCACCGCCTCGCCGGATCACGCCGCCCTGGTCGGGCTCAGCGACGAGGAGCACCTGGACGGCATCGCCCGGGGGATCGACGACGCCCGGGCCGAGCACGGCATCGAGGGCCGCATCCTCATCTCCTGCGTGCGTAACCTGGGCGTGGAGCGGGCCCTGCGGGTGGCCCGCCACGCGGCCGAGCGGCCCCACGAATACGTGGTGGGCTTCTCCATGGCCGGCGACGAGGAGAACTATCCCGCCGGCGACTACGCCGAGGCCTTCTCGATCGCCGCCGGCGCGGGGCTGGGCTGCACGGTGCACGCGGGCGAGTGGGCGGGACCGGAGAGCGTCCGCGCGGCGCTCGAGCTGCCCGTCACCCGGATCGCCCACGGGGTGCGGGCCATCGAGGATCCGGCGCTGGTCGAGGAGCTGGCCGAGCGGGGAACCGTGCTCGAGTGCGCTCCCACCAGCAACGTGGTCCTTGGGGTCTACCCCGACTACGCCTCCCACCCGCTGCCGGCGCTGGCGGCCGCGGGCGTCCGGGTGACGCTGGGCTCGGACGACCCGCCCTACTTCGGCGCCTCGATCGGGGGCGAGTACGCGGTTTGCCACGAGCACTTCGGGTTCGGCGAGGACGACCTGAACGGGATCACCCGAACCGCTCTGGAAGCCGCATTTTGCGAGGAATCGCTGAAGAAGGGCTTAACGCGAAGGGTGTAGGGTGCCGCGCCACGCGACGAGGGAGATCAGCACCGTGAAGAGGACGTTCCTGACCGCACTCCTGGCCCTGCTCGCCGCCCTGGCGCTCGGCCTGACCGCCTGCGGCTCCGACGACGACGGCGGAGGCGGTGGTGGTGGCGGCTCGGCCGAGGAGGGCGAGGCGATCAAGGCCGGGGTGGTCACCGACATCGGCGGCCTCAACGACCGCGGCTTCAACTCACTGGCCAACAAGGGCCGCCTGCGGGCGCAGAAGGAGCTGGGCGCGGAGACCCGGGTGCTGATCAGCAAGGCGAACGGGGACTACATCCCCAACCTGACCACGCTGGCCCAGCAGCAGTACGACGTCATCGTCTCAAATGGGTTCCTGATGGCGGACGCCACCGGCACGGTGGCGGGCAAGCTACCGGACGCCAATTTCGCCATCATCGACTACTCGGCCGCCGCCCTGAAGGGCAAGCCCAAGAACGTAGAAGGGCTGCTGTTCAAGGAGCAGGAGGGCGGCTACCTGGTGGGCTATCTGGCCGGGCTTTGGGCCAAGGACAACGGCGGCAAGGTCGTGTCCACCGTCGGGGGCCAGAAGATTCCGCCCGTCGACCACTACATCGCGGGCTTCGAGGCCGGGGCCAAGAAGGCGTATCCGGGAATCGAGACCCTGAGCGGGTACTCCCAGGATTTCGTGGACCAGGGGAAGTGCAAGGAGATCGCGCTCGACCAGATCGCCAAGGGCTCCAAGGTCGTCTTCCAGGTGGCCGGACAGTGCGGCCTCGGCGCGCTCGACGCGGCAAAGCAGGAGGGCGTGCAGGGCATCGGCGTTGACGCCGACCAGGCCTACCTCGGCGACCACATCCTCACCAGCGCTCTCAAGAAGGTCGACGACGCCGTGTTCGGGGCGTTCCAGCGGCAGCAGGACGGCACCTTCAAGGGCGGGACCGACGTGATCGCCACCGTGAAGAACGGCGGCGTGGGTATCGGCAAGATCAGCGCCGAGGGCCGACAGTACGAGGCCCAGATCAAGAAGATTCAGGACCAGATCGCCTCCGGCGAGATCAAGAACATCCCCGACACGGTGGAGTAGGTTCCGGCGCGGTGCCCCTGGAAGCGCCCGCCCTCGAGCTCCGCGGAATCACGAAGAGGTTCGGCCCGGTGGTCGCGAACGACCGCGTCGACTTCGACCTCAGACGCGGCGAGGTCCACGCGCTCCTGGGGGAGAACGGAGCCGGCAAGTCGACCCTGATGTCGATCCTCTACGGCCTCTACCACCCCGACGCGGGCGAGATCCGGCTGGACGGCGAGCAGGTGAGGATCGGGTCGCCGGCGCAGGCGATCGGGCTGGGGATCGGCATGGTCCACCAGCACTTCATGCTCGTGCCGGTGATGACCGTCACCGAGAACATCGTGCTGGGCGACGAACCGCGCCGCGGCGCCCTGCTGGACACCCGCGAGGGGGCGCGCCGGGTGCGTGAGCTCTCCGACCAGTACGGCCTGGCCGTCGACCCGGACGCCGTGATCGAGCAAATGACGGTGGGCAGCCAGCAGCGGGTCGAGATCCTGCGTGCCCTCTACCGGGAAGCGCGGATCCTGATCCTCGACGAGCCCACGGCGGTGCTCACAGCCCAGGAGGCGCACGACCTGTTCAAGGTGCTGCGGGAGCTGCGCGAGAACGGCGTGTCCATCGTGTTCATCAGCCACAAGCTCGGCGAGGTGCTCGAGATCGCCGACCGGGTGACGGTGCTGCGGCGAGGGCGCAAGATCGACACCGTGCCCACCGAGGGAGCGACCGAGCAGAGCCTCGCCCGCCTGATGGTCGGCCGCGACGTGCTGCTGCGGGTCGAAAAGGAGGCCGGCGCGCCCGACGCGCCCGTGCTGGAGGTCAAGGACCTGCAGGTGGCCGACGATCGCGGCCTCGAGGCGGTACGCGACGTGTCGCTGACGGTCAGAGGCGGCGAGATCGTGGCCCTGGCCGGCGTCGACGGCAACGGCCAGCAGGAGCTGGTGGAGGCGATCACCGGCCTGCGTGCGCCGGCGTCGGGCACCGTTGCAGTCGAGGGCACCGAGGTGGGCGGCCGCGGCGTGAGGGTCACCTGCGACGCCGGCGTGGCCCACATCGCCGAGGACCGGCAGCTGCGCGGCCTGGTGCTGGGCTTCACCCTGGCGGAGAACCTGGCGCTGCGCGAGTACCGCTCGCCGCCGATCAGCACCCGCGGCTGGCTGTCGACCGGGCAGATGACCGCGCGGGCCGGCGGGCTCTTGAAGGAGTTCGACGTCCGCGGGGGCGACGCCGGGACCCTGGCCTCCTCGCTGTCGGGTGGCAACCAGCAGAAGGTGTGCATCGCCCGCGAGATCGCCGCCAACCCCAGACTGCTGATGGCCCACCAGCCCACCCGCGGCCTCGACGTGGGCGCGATCGAGTTCGTGCACCGCCGCCTGGTGGCCGAGCGCGACGAGGGCCGGGGCATCCTGCTGGTGTCGCTCGAGCTGGATGAGGTGCGCTCACTGGCCGACCGCATCCTGGTGATCTACGAGGGACGCATCGTGGGCGAGTACGGGCCCGAGGTCACCGAGGAGGAGCTGGGCGTGGCGATGACCGGCGGCTCGGGCCAGGCCGCGGCGTGAGCCCGGCCGAGGACGTCGCCCCGACCTCCGCGGCACGGCTGGCGGCCTACATCCGCGGCGGCGGCATCGTGGTGCCGCTGCTGACGGCGGCGCTGGCCTTCCTCATCGCCGGCCTGGTGATGCTTCTGACGGGCAACGATCCCGTGGCCACCTACGAGGCGATCTTCGAGGGCACCGGCCTGCAGTGGCTGTTCCCCTGGGTCACCGGCGACGACCGCACCACCGCGGCGCTGAACCTCCAGCAGACGCTGATCATCACCACGCCGCTGATCCTCACCGGACTGGCGGTGGCGTTCGCGTTCCGCGCCGGCCTGTTCAACATCGGCGGCCAGGGGCAATACATCGTGGGTTCGATCGCAGCGGTGTGGGTGGGCTCCGAGCTCGCCGGGATGCCGGCGCTGCTCCACGTGGTGCTCGCGATCGTGGCCGCGTGCGTGGCGGGCGCGGCGTGGGCCGGCCTCGCCGGCCTGCTCAAGGCCACCGTCGGGGCCAACGAGGTGATCTCCACGATCATGCTCAACTACACCGCCCTCTACGTCGGCTTCTGGCTGTTCAGCATCGGGGGGCCGCTTCAGAACGACCGCGACGCCTCGCTGCCGGTGTCGAACGACATCGTCGAGGGGGCCAAGCTGCCGGTGTTCTGGGGCGACCCGGTGCTCCAGGGCCTGCACATCGGGATCTTCATCGCGCTGGTCGCCGCCGGCCTTTTCTGGCTGCTGCTCAACCGCTCGACCGTGGGCTACGAGGTGCGGGCTGTGGGCCTCAACCCCGAGGCGGCCCGGTACGGGGGAATGAGCGTGGGCCGGACCTACGTGCTCGTGATGGCGGTCTGCGGCGCCTTCGCGGGCCTGGCGGGGTCGCTCGACATTCTGGGCTGGCAGTTCCGCCTGGCCACCAACGACATCCAGGTGTCGTTCATCGGGTTCACCGGCATCGCGGTGGCGCTGCTGGGCCGCAGCACCGCCGGCGGCACGGTGGCGGCCGCACTGCTGTTCGGCGCCCTGTTCAGCGGGACCTCGCAGCGCAACCTCGACCCCGCGATCTTCGAGCCCTCGCTGGCCTCCAACCTCACCCTGGTCATCCAGGGGCTGGTGGTCCTGCTGGTGAGCGCGGACGTGCTCGTGCTGTCGCTTTTGCGGCGCGGGCGACGGCTGCTACCCGGGCGAGGTTCGGCGTGAGCGCGCACGCGGCGGCTCCGCCGCGCGACCTCCTGGCGCCCCGCTACGCCGGCTGGGCCGGGGTGGCGCTCGGCGCGGTGGCCTGGTTCATCGCCCTGCCGCCGCTCCTGCTGCGGACGCCGGTGCCGTCGCTGCTGCTCGCGGCCGCTGCCGTGGCCGGCGGGGCGGTGGCCTGGCAGGGCGGCGAGCGCAGGCTCGGAGGCTGGGCCGCCGCGGCCGGCTTCCTCGGCGGGGTCGGGGCCGTGGTGGCCACGCGCTCGGGGGAGGGCAACCTCGAGGACGTCTTCGTCTGGTCGGCGCTGGTGGCGGCGATGCTGCGCTTCGCCACGCCGCTGATCTTCGGCGCGCTGGGCGGCATCGTCAGCGAGCGCAGCGGCGTGATCAACATCGGGCTCGAGGGCATGATGCTGATGGGGGCGTTCTTCGGCATCTTCGGCGCCGACCTCACCGGCTCCTGGCTGCTGGGCGCGCTGGTGGGAATGGCGGCCGGCGGCGCCCTGGCGCTGGTGCACGCGGTGTTCTCGATCTCGTTCCGGGCCGACCAGGTGGTGAGCGGCTTCGCGCTCAACCTGCTGGCTCTCGGCATCACCGGCTATGTGTACATCGCCCATTACGGCGACCAGGGGACCCCCGACGGGATCCCGCGAGCCCCTGAGATCACACTCCCCCTCGTGGAGTCGATTCCCTTCGTGGGCGATGCCATCGGCAAGGCCAACATCCTCACCTGGCTGGCGCTGCTGTTGGTCCCCGTGCTTGCGCTCTTTCTGTTCCGCACCCCGCGGGGCCTGCGGCTGCGCTCGGTGGGCGAGAAGCCGCGGGCGGCCGAGAGCGTGGGCGTCGGGGTGATCCGCACGCGCTACGTGGCGGTGGTGGCCTCGGGGGTGCTGGCTGCGATCGGCGGGGTCTACCTTTCGATCGCCTTCCTGGGCTCCTTCAGCGAGAACCTCACGGCGGGCCGCGGCTACATCGCCCTGGCCGCGGTGATCTTCGGCAACTGGCGGCCCGGCGGTGCGCTTGCGGCCGCGCTCCTGTTCGGCTTCTCCAGCGCCGTGGCCCAGCGGCTGCCGGCGTTCTCCGAGTCCACGGCGGTGCTGTTCCAGGCGCTGCCGTACGTCCTGACCCTGATCGTGGTGGCCGGCGTGATCGGCCGCACCCGGCCCCCGGCCGCCATCGGCGTGCCCTACGTGAAGGGCTGAGCGGCGTGGCGGTGGCCAGGCTCCTACTTGCCGGACCCTCCGACGAGGGCGGCCGGCTGAGCGACGAGGTCGAGCTCTACCAGCGGACCTACAACACGCTGCTGCGCTCCAGCGGCGAGACCCGGCTGCGGGTGCTGGAGAGCTCCCACCGCGCGACGGGCTCCAGCCTCCATCCGCTGGCCGACAGCGACGAGCCCGACCTGGGCGCGTTCATCTACGCCATCCGCCGCCTGCCCGAGGGCCTCGCGGGCGCGCGCCTGGTGATCATGGGGCAGGAGGTCGAGGTCTTCCGGGCCAACGGGATCTCCGTCGAGAGCTGGGAGGAGGCCGACGCGCCGGCCCGCCGGCGGCGCTGGCACGACGACGGCGACGGCACCCACGCCGTGCTGCTGGCGAGCGCCTCCGATGTCGACGATCTGATCCCGACCCTGGTGGCCTTCCAGATCGAGTGGAACAAGCTCCACCAGCGCGAGCTGGCGGCCGGCTGGCCCCCGGACCACGACCCCTCGGCCGAGGAGTGCGCGGAGGCGCTGGGCGGGTCGGTGGACGACTGGAGCCGCCTGCGAACCGGGTGGGGCGAGCGCTTCGGCGAGCGGCTGCGGCTGATCGCCGAGCGACCGCTGGCCCTGCGGGTGCGGATGCTGGGCGGCACCCAGGTGGGCTACGCCCGCATGACCCGCCGCTGGTGGGCTCCTGTGCACGACCGGCTCGCCACCGACGGCCTGCGCGACCGGCCGATCTACTTCGTCAGCTCGAACACCCACAGCCTGGTCAACATCGTCACCGGGGTGGCGCGGGCCAAGGAGCCCGACCTGGTGGCCTTCGTGGAGTCCCTGCCCGAGGAGGGCATCCTCCACGAGGAGCTGGTCAAGTTCCGCGCGGGCGAGGCCGAGGGCTCCTGGGAGAACTTCCTCTACTTCGTGGCCCGGCTCTACTTCGACGCCCACGGTGACCAGGGCCGGGCCGAGCGCCGGCGCCTCGAGCAGGAGTGCGGGGTGGCGCACCTGCCCAGCTCGACGGCGTTGCGGGTGCCGGCCCAGATCGTGCCCCTCTCGGCGCTCCAACCGGGCCGGCTCGACTCGCGGCTCGGCCAGGTGGACGCCGACGTGCTCGCCGCCAGCGACGCGGTGGTCGTGAACATCGACTACCCGCTGGGCGTGGCCGCCTACAACATCCTGCGCGAGGTGGCGATCGACAGCCCTGCGCTGAAGGGCGTGTACGTGCTGGGCAAGGCGGCCACGCTGAACGCTGACGTGGGCGACGTGATGCTCTCGAGCGTCGTGCACGACGAGCACTCGGGCTCCACCTACTGGCTCGACAACGCCTTCGGGATCGACGACCTGGCGGGCGACCTGCGCTTCGGCAGCGGCCTCGACAACCAGCGCGCGGTGAGCGTGAAGAGCACCTTCCTCCAGAACCGCGCCTACCTCGACTTCTACTACCGCGAGGCCTTCACCGTGGTGGAGATGGAGGCCGGCCCCTACTGCAACGCGCTCTACGAGTTCGCCGACGCCGACCGCCACCCGGTCGGCGAGGCGGTCAACTTCTCCAAGCTGCCAGTGGACTTCGGGATCATCCACTACGCCTCCGATACGCCGTACACCCAGGCCCGCACGCTCGGGGCCCGCGGTCTCAGCTATTACGGCATGGACTCGACCTACGCTTCGTCGCTGGCCATCATGCGGCGGGTGCTGCGGCTGGAGGGGGCGCTGGAGTAGAGCGGCTGGGCGCTGGGCTCAGAAGGGCCAGCCCGAGCCGCGCTCCCAGTCGGCCGGGCGCATGGAGCCGACGGTGCGGCGCAGCGGCTTGCGATCGGGCCGCCGGAAGGCCGGCCGGTCCTCGGCGCCGATCCAGGGCGCGAAGAGGGTGAGGAGGAGGGCGCCGCCGAAGATGATGACCAGTACCTCCATGTGACCAATGATACTCGGACGTTGCGCCCGGTCTCGTCCCGGTCACAATCCGCGCGGACGTGCGAAGAAAGAGGCAGTGACCACGCTCGAGAACGGCGCCGCCCAGGCGCCGGCCCAGCTGTCGGATGCGGCGCTCCTGGCCCGGCGCGACGGCGATGCCTTCGCTGAGTTCTACCGCCGCCACGCGCGGCGGCTAGCCGGGTACCTGGTCCGGGCTACCGGCGACGCCGAGGTGGCCGCCGACCTGACCGCCGAGACCTTCGCGGCCGCCCTGGCCGCACGCGGCCGCTTCCGGCCGGAACGCGGGACCCCCGCCAGCTGGCTCTATGGGATCGCCGGGGCCGGCGCGAGAGATCCTGGTCTACGGCCGGGCGCCCGAGCGGGCGAGCGCGGTCCGGGTGACGGCCAGAGGCGAAGCGCCGATCGAAGCCGATCGGTTCGAGGGGCCGGCGGGAACCCGCGGCGACTTCTACCTCGTTGCGGTCCCACCGGACCTCGAGGGCGCGAGGGTCAACTGGTTCGACCGTGACGGCCGCCCGGGGAGCCGCGGCCACTCGTTACTGCCGCCGTAGGCTCCCACCCCGGGCGCAGCACCGCCTGAAGCTCGGCCGCCACGCGGGGCTCCTCGGTCGTCAGCCGCCGCCACGTGTATCGCAGCGGAGTGAACCCGCCGGCAACGAGTGCGGTGTCGCGTGCCCTGTCGGCCTCGAAGGCGCGGGCCGTGTCGTGGGCGCGCGCGCCGTCGAGCTCGACCACCACGCCGCTGTCCGGCCAGAGACAGTCGAGCTCGTAGCGCCTGCCGGCCACAGAGATCCGGACGTTCGTGTGCGGCTCCGGAAGCCCGTGGTTGCGGCAGAGCTCGAGAAAGCGTTGCTCGAGCTCACTACGAACCACGGTGCCCGGGCGGTGAGCTGCAAGTACCTCGGTCAGCAGCGCGACGCGCCGGTGCCCATGGGATCGGGCGATGACGTCGTCCAGGGCATCGAGATCGAGCAGCCCCTGGTAGTCCGCCTCCCGCACGAGCCGAGCCAGCCGTCCACGGCCGACGATCTCGCTCAGGTCCAGCAACATCCGGGCCACGCTCGTCACGGGGATGCCACGAACTACGCCCCGGTCGGCCTCGGGAAGGCACCGCACGCAGTGGAGCCGAATGCCGGGGCGAGCCTTGCCTGAGCGCCGGTCGGTCGTGATGTCGATCAGTGGGTCGCGCATGTCCCAGAGGCCGAGGAGCGTTGCCTCGGCGCGCTGGCTGACCACGGCGCCGGGACCGGAGGCCAGCACGGCCGCCATGAGGCGGCCTTCAGCGGTGACTCGCGGCTGGCCGACGACGTAGACGCCTCGATAGCGGCGATGCAGCCGGCCGTTCGTTACCCGGCGGGTGACGGCGCTGCCCCGGATCCCGATGGTGGCCAGCTGCTGGTGCGACACCACGCAGTGCTGCCCGGCCGCAAGCTCGGCCAGCAGCACATCGGGGTGTGGCCCCTTTTGGTGCTCGTATGCGGCATCAAATGCGCCCACGTCCCCAGTCTGGCCCCGGCGGTGTGACATGCGGGTGACCTGAGTTACAACTGAGCGAAAATCAGGGCTCCCAGGCCCGCAGGCGCGGCCACCAGCCCGGCACCGCCCGGCGGTAGCGCTCGTACTCGTCGCCGAACTGCCGGCGCAGCACCGGCTCCTCGTAGAAGCGCACGAAGGCGGCCGTGACCGCCAGGAACAGGGCGGCGTAGGCCAGCAGCACGGGGCGACCCAGCAGCAGTGACTGGCCGGCGATCGTCGCCGCCACCGCCACGTACATCGGGTTGCGCAGGTGGCGGTAGAGACCGCCCACCACCAGGTGCTCGGGCGGCGCCACCGGCGCCGGGGTGCCGAGGCCCTCGAGCACGAAGCGCGCGAACGCATGCAGGACCACGGCGAGACCGCCCGCGATCAACAGCGCGCCGGCCACGCGCCACGGCCACGCGGGAGAGGTGGATTCCCAACCGGTCAGAAGCCAGGGCACCAGGCCCGCGGCCACGCCCGGCGCCAACAGCAGGAAGACCAGGCTTCCCGCGGCGGCGCGAAACCGGGTCATGCCCCGATCGGGTGCCAGGCCGTCTTCAGCTCGGTCACGGCCTCCAGGCGCGAGAGAGGATCGGCCACCGCGTCCTCGTAGCTCGTCGCCGCCTCGGCATGGCGCACGCGCGTGACGCTCTCCGCGGCCAGGCGGTCGATCTCGGCCCCGAGCCCGGCGTCACCGGCAGCGTCGACCACCGCGTTCACGCCGGGGTGGGCCGCCAGGGCCGCGGCCAGCTCGTCCCGGCGCCCGCTCAGCAGGTTGACCACGCCGCCGGGCAGGTCGGAGACGCCCAGGACCTCGCCCAGGTCGAGCCCGGGGAGCGGGGCCGGCTCGGACAGGACCGCGACCACGGTGTTCCCCGCCGCCAGCGCCGGGGCCAGCTCGGCCACGAGCCCCAGGAGGGCCGGCTCGGCGGGCGCCACCAGCCCCACCACGCCGGTGGGCTCGGGCAGGGAGAAGGACAGGAACGGCGCGGCCACCGGGTTGATGCCGCCGAGCACGGCGTGCAGCTTGTCGGTCCAGCCGGCGTAGTGGACGAGGACGTCGGTGGCGGCGTCGAGCTCGGCTCGCTCCAGCGCGAAGTCGGCGGCCCGGGACTCGAGCGCCTCGGCGGCGCGGTAGAGGATCTGGCCGCGGTTGTAGGCGGTGCGTGCCGCCCACGGCGCGGCGGCGGCGCGGGCCGCCTTCACCGCGTCGCGCACGTCCTTGCGCGACGCGCGCGGCACGTTGTGCTCGCCGTGGCGGTCGTAGCGGCCCGACTCCGAGCGCACGAACGCCCCGCCCACATAGAGCTTGTAGGTCTTCTTGACCGGGAGTCGGCTCATGCGATCCGCAGGTAGGGGCGCAGCCCGGCGGGGCCGCCCTCACGGCCGAAGCCGCTCTCCTTGTAGCCGCCGAAGGCGGCGGAGGGGTCGAAGTGGTTGAAGGTGTTCTGCCACACGACGCCGGCCTGGAGCGCGGCGGCCACCTCGAAGGCCTTCGCTCCCTTGTCGGTCCAGATCCCTGCCGCCAGGCCGTAGGTGGAGTTGTTGGCCTTGGCGATGGCCTCGGCCTGGGTGCGGAAGGTGAGCACCGACACCACCGGCCCGAAGATCTCCTCCACGGCGATGCGGTGGGCGGGCGCCACGCCGGTGAACATCGTGGGCTCGAACCAGAACCCGCGCTCGGGCAGCTCGCAGGCCACCGTGCGCCGCACCGCGCCCTCCTCCTCGCCGGCGGCCACCAGCGAGCGGATGCGGGCCAGCTGCTCGGCGGAGTTGATGGCGCCGACGTCGGTGTTCTTGTCGAGCGGGTCTCCGAGCCGCAGGCGGCCCATCCGCTCCCACAGCCTCCCGATCACGGTGTCGGCCACGCTCTCCTGCACCAGCAGGCGCGACCCGGCGCAGCACACGTGGCCCTGGTTGAAGAAGATGCCGTTCACGATCCCCTCGACGGCCTGGTCGAGCGCGGCGTCCTCGAACACGATGTTCGCCGACTTGCCGCCCAGCTCGAGGGTCAGGGGCACGCCGCGGCCTGCCAGCGCCGCCTGGATCTCCTTGCCCACAGCGGTCGAGCCGGTGAAGGCCACCTTGTCGATTCCGGGCGTGCGCACCAGGGCGGCGCCGGCGGCGCCCTCGCCCGGCACCACGGAGAGCACCCCCGCGGGCAGCTCGGCCTCCTGGCAGATCTCGGCCAGCAGGAGCGCGGTGAGCGGGGTGGTCTCGGCCGGCTTGAGCACCGAGGTGTTGCCGCAGGCGAGCGCCGGCGCCACCTTCCAGGCCGCCATCAGCAGCGGGAAGTTCCAGGGCACGATCTGGGCCGCCACCCCGAGCGGGTCCACCCGGCGCCCGCCGACGCCGAAGGAGAGCTTGTCGGCCCAGCCGGCGTAGTGGAAGAAGTGCGCGGCGGCGAGGGGCACGTCGATGTCGCGCGACTCCCGCAGCGGCTTTCCCCCGTCGAGTGACTCGACCACCGCCAGCTCGCGGGCCCGCTCCTGGATCAGCCGGGCGATCCGGAACAGGTACTTGCCCCGCTCGAGGCCGCTGAGCGCGGCCCAGCGCGGCTGGGCCTCGCGGGCCGCCTCGACGGCCGCGGCGAGATCCCGCTCGCCGGCGAAGGCCACCTCGGCCACCGGCTCCTCGGTGGCGGGGTTGATCGAGGCCACCCGGGCGCCGTCGGCCGGATCGCGAAACTCACCCCCGATGAAGAGCCCGTACGCCGAGCGCAAGCGCACGTGGTCGGTGGACTCGGGCGCGGGCGCGTACTCCCAGGCGACCTTGGTCCGGACGCTCATTCGATCGAGAAGTCCTCCGCCCGGCCGTAGCGCCCGCTCTGCGTCTTGGCGTACTGCATCAGCAGGTCGTTGAGCAGCGACGACGCTCCGATGCGGAAGCGGTCGGCCGTGAGCCAGTCGTCGCCCAGCGTCTCCTTGACCAGCACCAGCCGGTGCAGCGCGGCCTTGCTGGTGGAAACGCCGCCGGCCGCCTTCATGCCCACGGCCCGCCCGCTGCGTTCGGCGTAGTCGCGGATCGCCTCGAGCATGACCAGGGTCACGCCCGGCGTAGCGCCGCTGGCCGCCTTGCCGGTGGAGGTCTTGATGAAGTCGGCCCCCGCCTCCATCGCCAGCAGCGACGCGTGGCGCACGTGCTCGTAGGAGCCCAGCTCGGCGGTCTCGAGGATCACCTTCAGGTGGGCCTCGCCGCAGGCCTCCCTCACGCGCACGATCTCCTCCATCACGCGCGTGTCGTCGCCCGACAGGAAGGCGTCGCGGGAGATGACCATGTCGATCTCCTCGGCGCCGGCGGCGACCGCCTGCTCGGCGTCGTGCAGCTTGACCTCCAGCGCGGCCTGGCCCGAGGGGAAGGCGGTGGCCACCGACGCGGCCTTCACGCCGGTGCCCTCCAGCGCCTCACGCACCACGCCGATGAGAGACGGGTACACGCACACCGCCGCGCACGAGGGGATCTCCGGCATCTCGGGCGCCGGGCAGACGGCCTTCGCGCACAGGTGGCGGACCTTGCCCGGGGTGTCGGCGCCCTCCAGCGTGGTGAGGTCGAGCATCGACACCGCTAGCCGAATTCCCTGCTCCTTGGCGCTCGTCTTGATGGAGCGCTTGCCCAGCACCGCGGCGCGCTCCTCGATCCCCACGCGGTCGACGTTGGGCAGGCGGCGGATCACGCCCTGAGTATGACGGCACTACGCTCGGCCCATGGAGAGGGTCTGCGTGTTCTGCGGCTCGAGCCCCGGCGCGCGCCACGACTACGCCGAGGCCGCCGACGACCTGGCCGCAGCCTTGGTCGACCGGGGCCTCGGCCTGGTGTTCGGCGGGGCGAGCGTGGGCCTGATGGGCTGGCTGGCCGACGCCGCCCTCGACCGGGGTGGTGAGGTGACCGGGGTGATCCCGCGCGCGCTGGTGGATCGGGAGATCGCCCACCCGCGGGTGTCCGACCTGCAGGTGGTGGGATCGATGCACGAGCGCAAGGCCCTCATGGCCGAGCTGTCCGACGCGTTCGTGGCGCTGCCCGGCGGCCTCGGCACGCTCGAGGAGCTGTTCGAGGTCTACACCTGGGCCCAGCTCGGCCTGCACCGAAAGCCCTGCGCCCTGCTGAACGTGGCCGCCTACTACGACGGGGTGGCCGGCTTCCTCGACCACGCCGTGCAGGAGCGCTTCGTCCGCGCCGAGCACCGCTCGCTGCTCATCACGGAATCGGACCCGCGGGTGCTGCTCCAGCGACTGGAGGACTTCGATCCGGGGGTCGCGCGGGCCAAGTGGATCGATGCGGAGAACGCTTTACAAGATCCCTGAAGCGGGCATAGGATGGCCCAAAAGCGCAACCGTTAGGAGGATTTGGGTGATGACTCGCACCGTTGGGTCGCTCGCAGGATTGGCCGCTGTCACCGCGCTGCTCGCCCTGGCCCCGGGCGCCGCCGCGAAAACGTGCGCTGTCAAGGGCCAGCAGTCCTACCCCACCACGTACGTCTACAAGATCACGGCCAGCGGCACGAGCTGCCGGTCGGCCCGCGAGCTCGTTCGCGCCTACCACCGCTGCCGTCCCGGCAGAAAGGGCAAGTGCCCGCGGGTTCGCCGCTATCGGTGCTCGGAGAATCGCTTCAACAAGAGCTCGATCTCCTACGACTCGCGCGTGAAGTGCACCAGGGGCGGCAAGACCGTCCGGCACACCTACACGCAGAACATCTAGCTCCCGCCGAAGTCCCGCCGGACGGCCTCCTCGACCGCGTCCGCGGCGATCTCCGCCCCGGTGCGGTTGAGGTGGATGCCGTCGCCCTCGCGGACGATCTCCTCGGTGCCGGCGACGTCCATGGCGTCGCGGTAGCGGCCGCCGGGCGTGAACAGGTCGTCCATCTGAAGCACGCGCACGTGGGCGCGGTAGGGCTGAGCGGCCACCTCGATGGCGGCGTTGACGCTGCGGGCGATCTCCTGGCGGGTGCCGTCGCGAGGGGCGGGCAGGGTGAGCCAGTACACGCGCGCTCTGCCGTCGCGCCGGTAGGTGTTCATCATCCGGCGGGCGCGGTAGGCGTAGGCGGCGGCCCAGTCGGCCCCGCAGCAGTCGATCTCCCCCTCGGGGCCGGGCAGCGAGAAGCCCTCGTTGGCGCCGATGAACACCACCACCGCGTCGGGGCGGCGCTCGCGGGCCTGCTCGGTGGAGAGCTTGCCCCAGTCGAGCAACCCGGTCTTGGAGATACCGGTGCCCACGTGGGGGTCACGCTGGACGTCGACCCCTTCGTCGGATTCGGCCAGCACGCGCGCAAGCTCGGCGTCGAGCGGCATGGCCAGCGAGTCGCCGGTCACCAGCACCGTCTTCAGCTTTGGCCGGGCCGGTGGCTTCTGACCCAGCTCGGCGGGATCGAACGACTCCGGCGACACGGGCGGCACGGTACGGCCCCCGGAGGCCGACCCCGCAGCCCCGAAGCCGCCCGCGCTGCCCACGCCGTCGTCCTCCAAGAAGGCGAGCGCGTCGTCGGTCCACTCGTCGAAGGGCACCCGGTCCGAGAGCCACCCCGCCGGCTCGCCCACGGCCAGGACCAGCTCGCGCTTGACCCCGGGCTGCATCTCCTGTCCCGCCTCGCGGATCGAGGAACCCTCGAACAGCGACAGCAGAAGCGCCGCGACGAAGACCACAAGGATCCCGTCACGGGCGCGCAACCGGCGCCCCTTCGGCGTGGGGGGGACCGGCGGCTCCGGGCTGGTCGGGAAGTAAGGCTCAGCCACCCGTCCTGATAGTAGGTCCGATCGCGGCCTGATGCCCGCTTGACGTAGCCGCAGGGTCGTCCTAGGGTCGTTTACATGTGGCGTCTGGCCCTGACGCTCGTGGCGCTGCTGTGCGCGCCGGTCTCGGCGCAGGCAGCGGGCCCCCGCGTCCTCGCGACGGGCGACTCGATGATGCGGGGTGTCGACCGCAGCCTCGCCCGAGAGCTGGGCCGGGTCCAGCCGGTGTCGCTGCGAAGCGTCGTCCACATCGGCGAGGGGATCACCAACGAGCCCTGGGTCCGGATCTCGCGCCAGAAGGCGAAGGAGCACCGCCCCAGGGCCACGGTCGCGTTCATGGGGGCCAACGACGGCTACGACATGAAGGGGGCCCGCTGCTGCGGCAAGGCCTGGTTCGCCAAGTACGTGGACCGCGTCGCAGGGATCATCAAGGCCTACTCGCGCGGCGGTCGGGGAGACGTGTACTGGCTGACGCTACCCGCGGCCGAGTTCGGCCGCCGCCGCCAGCTCTTCCCGAAGATCAACCGCGCCATCGGGCGCGCCGTGGCCCGCTCGGGGCCACACGCCCACGTCGTGGACACCTGGCCCGTCCTCACACCGGGCGGACAGTTCAGCAGCCACGTGCTGTGGAAGGGCGTCCAGGTCAAGGCTCGCAACGTTGACGGAGTGCACCTCAGCGGGGTGGGCGCCGGGATCGTCGCCGAGCTCGTACGCGACGCGATGGTGAAGGACGGCGTTCTGACCGCCCCTGATCCGTAGACTCGCGCCGATGGCAGAGCCGGGCGTGGGCGAGATCCTGGTGCAGCGCGACGAGCTCGCCCATCGGGTCCGGGAGCTGGCCGACGAGGTCTCCCGCGACTACGCCGGGCGGGAGCTGCTGCTCGTGTGCGTCCTCAAGGGCGCCGTGTTCTTCCTGTCCGACCTCATGCGTCACCTGGACGTGAGCTGCGAGCTCGACTTCATGGCCGTCTCGTCCTACGGCTCGTCCACGGACTCCTCGGGCGTGGTGCGCATCCTCAAGGACCTCGACGCGCCCATCGGGGGTCGCGATGTGCTGATCGTCGAGGACATCGTGGACTCCGGCCTCACCCTCTCGTACCTGTTCCGGATGCTGAGCGCGCGCGAGCCCGCGACGCTCGAGGTCTGTGCCCTGCTCACCAAGCCCGAGCGGCGGGAGGTGGACCTGCCCATCCGCTACGTGGGCTTCGAGATCCCCAACCGCTTCGCGATCGGCTACGGGCTGGACCACGCCGAGCGCTACCGCAACCTGCCCTACGTGGCGGTGCTCGACCAAGACGGCTGACTCGGGCTTCACGGCCTCGTGACATCCGCGGCCCGGTCCGCGACCCCCGGACCCTGGTCGACAGCAGCGGGCAGCCGGACGGGTTCACCGCCGTCCTCGAGGCGCTCCGGGAGGAGACCGTCGCTTTCGCCCGCCCGGTGGTGTTGGTCCACGGCGACTCGCACTACTTCCGAATCGACAAGCCGCTGCTGGATGCGCAGGGCAGGCGGCTGGAGACCTTCACCCGGCTGGAGACGCCCGGGGACAACGCTGCCAACGGCAACAACGACGTGCACTGGACCAAGGTGCTCGTCGATCCGAACAGCAGAGAGGTCTTCTCGTTCCAGCCGCAGACGGTGCCGGCCAACCGCGTGGCTGTCCCGGCCCCCTAGCCGCAGCGCGGGCGGCTCAACCCCGCTCTCACGCGGGCGCGAGAGGCCAAGAGAGACACATACCCCCTTGCTAGTCTTGCGTTTCACCCAGGGGGCTGCTCTCCTCGCTGAGAAGAACCCGGCCCGGGTGCGTAGAGGGGACAGAGAGGCTCGCAGTGAGCAGATTCTTCAAGAGCGCCGCATTCCCGATTCTGATCGTGGTCGTTCTGGCGTTCTTCGCCCAGAGGCTGATCAGCCCGTCGGATCGTCAAAAAGATCCGAACTACTCGCAGTTCCTGACCCAGGTCGACGAGGGCCGGGTCCAGGCCGTCACGCTCAACACGAAGAACAACCGCATCGACGTCGAGCTGACGAACGACACCAAGTACCAGACGGCCTATCCGGACAACACCGAGCAGAACCTCACGAATCAGCTCCAGGCCGAGAACGTCCCGATCACGGTCAAGCCGAAGGGTGGCTCCGGCTGGATCACCGCCCTCACCTACATCCTGCCGTTCGTGATCTTCCTGCTGTTCTGGCTGTTCATCATCAACCAGATGCAGGGGGGCGGCTCGAAGGTCATGTCCTTCGGCAAGTCGCGGGCCAAGCGGATGTCGGTGGACTCGCCCAAGATCACCTTCCGCGATGTCGCCGGGGTCGACGAGGCGGTGGAGGAGCTCCACGAGATCAAGGAGTTCCTCGAGAACCCGAAGAAGTTCCAGGCCCTCGGCGCTCGCATCCCCAAGGGCGTGCTGCTCTACGGCCCGCCGGGCACGGGCAAGACCCTGCTGGCCCGCGCCGTGGCCGGTGAGGCGGGCGTGCCCTTCTTCTCGATCTCGGGCTCCGACTTCGTGGAGATGTTCGTCGGGGTGGGCGCCTCGCGCGTGCGCGACCTGTTCGAGCAGGCCAAGCAGAACTCGCCCTGCATCATCTTCATGGACGAGATCGACGCCGTCGGGCGCCACCGCGGCGCAGGCCTGGGCGGTGGCCACGACGAGCGCGAGCAGACGCTCAACCAGTTGCTGGTGGAGATGGACGGCTTCGAGATGAAGGACAACATCATCCTCATCGCCGCCACCAACCGGCCCGACATCCTCGACCCGGCGCTGCTGCGCCCGGGCCGCTTCGACCGCCAGATCGTGGTCGACCGCCCCGACCGCAAGGGCCGGACCAAGATCCTCGAGGTCCACACCAGGGGCAAGCCGCTGGCCAAGAAGATCGAGCTCGACGTCCTGGCCGGGCAGACCCCGGGCTTCACCGGCGCCGACCTGCAGAACCTGGTCAACGAGGCGGCGCTGCTGGCCGCGCGCCAGGGCAAGCGCGAGATCGACCACCTCCAGCTGGAGGAGGGGATCATGCGCGTGATCGCGGGCCCGGAGAAGAAGACCCGCGTGATGAGTGAGAAGGAGCGCCGCATCACCGCCTTCCACGAGATGGGCCACGCTCTCGTGGCGCACTTCCTCAAGAACACCGATCCGGTCCACAAGATCTCGGTGATCTCCCGCGGACAGGCGCTGGGCTACACGATCTCGCTGCCCACCGAGGACAAGTTCCTCACCACCCGGGCGGAGCTCTCGGACACGATGGCCATGACCCTCGGCGGCCGGGCCGCGGAGGAGATCTGCTTCGGCGAGGTGACCACCGGGGCGTCCAACGACCTGGAGAAGGTCACCGCCACGGCCAAGCAGATGGTCATGCGCTTCGGCATGTCCGAGAAGCTGGGCCCGCGCGTGTTCGGGCACGACCAGGGCCAGCCCTTCCTGGGCCGCGAGTTCTCCTCCGAGCCGGACTACTCCGACGAGATCGCCCGCGAGATCGACGACGAGATCAGGCGCATGGTCGAGGACGCCCACCAGGTCGCCCGGCAGGTGCTCGAGGACCACCGCGAGGACCTGGACATGACCTCGGAGATACTGCTCAAGCGCGAGACCATCGAGCGCGAGCAGTTCATCGATCTGCTCGCGGGCAAGACCGAGGACGAGGTGTTCGGCACCGACCAGCCCGCTTTGCCGGCGCCGCCGCCGGCGCCCGAGGCGCCCGAGCGCAAGCCCGAGCGGGCCCCGAAGCCGCTGCCGCGGCCGGGGCTGGCGGCCGAGATGCGCGGCGACGAGCCGGGCTCAGAGAAGCCCGAGCCGGCCTGAACGACCAGAGCGCAGCGCGGGTCTGGTTCATCACCGGTTGCTCGAGCGGCTTCGGGCGCGCGATCGCCGAGGAGGCGCTCGGTAGAGGCGATCGGGTGGTGGCCACCGCGCGCCGCCCCGAGGCTCTCGAGGACCTGTCGGAGGGTGCCGGCGACCGGGTCCTTCCGCTGTCGCTCGACGTGACCGATGCCGGCCGGCGCCGCGAGGCGCTGGACGCCGCCGTGCAGCGATTCGGGCGCATCGACGTCCTGGTCAACAACGCCGGCCGGACGCAGGTCGGGGCGGTGGAGGAGACCACCGAAGACGAGCTGCGCGCGCTCTTCGAGCTTCACTTCTTCGGCCCGGCGGAGCTCACCGCCGCGGTCCTGCCGATCATGCGGGCCCAGGGCGGCGGAGCGATCGTCCAGATGTCGAGCGTCGGAGGCCAGGTCACCGCGCCCGGCTTCGGCGCGTACTGCGCCACGAAGTTCGCGCTCGAGGGGCTCTCCGAGACCCTGGCCGACGAGGTCGCGCCGTTCGGCATCCGCGTGCTGATCGTCGAGCCGGGTGCGTTTCGCACCGGGCTGTTCGGGGCGGGGGCGCCGGTGGAGTCGGAGCCCATGACCGAGTACGCGGAGAGCGTGGGCCCCACGCGCTACTACGTCGGCAGCGGCGACGGCGAGCAGCCGGGCGACCCGCGCAAGGCCGCCGCGGCCATCGCCACGGCCCTCGAGGCCGATGAGCCTCCGCTCCGGCTGGTCCTGGGCGAGGACGCGGTCGGCGGGGTGCGCGCGCGCCTCGGCCGGCTGGAGGACGAGCTCTCGCGCTGGGAGGACCTGGGGCGCCGGACGGCCTTCGACGCGTAGGGGTGGGTGCGGGCGGGCGCGCCCGCTCAGCCCACCTCGATCTCGCCCCCCAGCGCGAACGGTGGCGCCAGCTCGATCCGGTCGCCGCTCCAGAAGCGCCCCGGGTCGTACCAGCTCGCCGGGCGGCGGCTCGGGAGCAGGCCCATGTGCTGATAGGTGACGGCCACCAGCTCGGCGCAGTAGACGCTCTCGAGCGAGGAGGACCGGCGCCGCACCTTGGCGGTCAGCCACTGGCGGGCGAGGCCCGGCGTGGTGGGGAAGGGTCGTCCGTCGTAGCGCTCGATCGCCTCCATCAGCCGGTCCTCGTGCCGGCGCTCGATCGTGCCCTCGAGCTGGCGCACCCAGGCCTGCTGGCGGTAGCGCTCGGTCCACGTTCTCACCGCATCGCGGAGGAGATGCAGCTGCACGCCCCGTTGCCGCTCGCCGGTCCAGACGTCGGGCAGCGAGTGGCCCAACTCGGCGTGCCAGAGCAGCGGGGGCAGGTCGTCGAGCGCGACCGCCATCCCCACGTGGTTCACCGGGCTGTTGGTCGCCGTTCGAATTGCGAGATCCGCCAGCGACCGCCCGCGAAACAGCCAGATGTCGCCGGTCGCGGCCGTGGCGAGCGCGTCGGGGAGGGACAGGGCCACGGGCCGTAACCTACGAGGCGTGCGCGTGCCGTGGAAGCTGATCGGGGCGGCCGGGCTGGCGGGGGTGGCGGCCACCGGCGTGGTGGTGGCGCGGCGGCGGCGGGCCCAGACCGACTACGACCCCGACGAGCTGCGGGACCGGCTGCACCAGCGGCTGCGAGACGCCGAAGGTCACCCCGCTCCCACGCCAGGTCCGCCCGAAGCGCGTTTCGCCGGCGGCGGTGCGGGCAAGCCTGAGGGATGAGCTATTCCACCGAGAGCGTCCCGCAGCTGGCCCTGGCCGGCGGCGGCGAGATTCCGCAGCTCGGCTTCGGCGTGTTCCAGGTGCCGCCGCCCGAGACCACCGAGACCGTCACGCGTGCCCTGGCGGCCGGCTATCGCCACATCGACACCGCCGCCGCCTATCAGAACGAGGCCGAGGTGGGACAGGCGTTCAAGGCCTCGGGCCTCGACCGTGACGACGTCTTCATCACCACGAAGTGCTTCAACGACGACCACGGCTACGAGGAGGCCAAGCACGCCTTCAAGGACAGCCTCGACCGGCTGGAGCTCGACTACGTCGATCTCTACCTGATCCATTGGCCGGTCCCGTCCAACGACAAGTACGTCGAAACCTGGCGGGCCTTCATCGACCTGCAGGAGGAGGGCGTGGCGCGCGCGATCGGCGTCTCCAACTTCCAGCCCGCCCACCTGCGGCGGCTCATCGACGAGACGGAGGTGACCCCCGTCGTCAACCAGGTCGAGCTGCACCCCGGCTTCCAGCAGCACGGCCTGCGTCGCGACCACGAGGAGCTCGGGATCGTCACCGAGGCCTGGAGCCCGCTTGCCCAGGGGGAGGTGCTGGACGACCCGGCGATCGTGGGGATCGCGGAGGCCCACGACCGGACACCGGGACAGGTCGTGATCCGCTGGCACATCCAGCTGGGCAACGTCGTGATCCCCAAGTCGGTCACGCCCGAGCGGATCGAGGAGAACTTCGCCGTGTTCGACTTCGAGCTGGACGCCGACGAGATGAGCGCGATCGAGGAGCTCGACACCGGGGAGCGCATCGGCCCCGACCCGGATACGTTCGTTCGGCCCTGAGCCCGAGGCTCGGCTCACGGCCGTGAGCGAGCGGCTGCGGGCGGTGGTCGACGGGCTGGATATCCGGCCCGGTGACCGGATCCTCGAGATCGGCTGCGGCCACGGCGTGGCCGCCACCCTGGTCTGCGAGCGGCTCGGCGACGGCCGGCTGACCGCGGTCGACCGCTCGGCCAAGATGATCGACGCCGCCGCCCGGCGCAACGCGGCCCACACCGACGCGGGCCGGGCCGAGTTCCTCGTGATGAAGCTGGAGGAGCTCGAGCTGGGCGAGCGCCGCTTCGACACGATCTTCGCGGTCCGGGTGGGGCTCTTTCACCGCGAGCCCGAGCGGGCCCGGGAGCTGGCCGGTCGCTGGCTGGCGCCCGGCGGCGACCTGCACGCCTTCTTCGACGAGCCCTGAGCCTGCGCACGGCGCGGCCCGTGTCCGGTACGGTGCCCGCCGCTGACCTCCCTGATTCGATCCTTGCGGGCCCTTCGTCCGCTGCCCCTGGCCGCAGCGGCCCTCCTCTGCGCCGCCTTCCCGGCGGCCGCGCCCGCGCAGGGCCCGGGCTTCGAGGCCCGGGGCAGCGTGAAGGAGGCCTACGTCGTGGGGGCCAAGGCGGGCCAGCGGCTGGTGTTGGAGAACGCGAAAGGCCGCCTGCTCCGTGCCGGCCGGGCTGACCGCTTCGGGAGCAAGGTCTTTCGCCGCCTCGCTCCCGGCCCGGGCTACAGCGTTCGCCGCCGCACAGGGGGGCGGATGGTGCGCAGCCGGCGCTTCCGGGTGCTGCGCCCGGGCGGGAACCCACGCCGCTCGTTCTACCGGCGGAAGAAGCTGAAACAGGGCCTCAACTACGTAACCGTGCGCGACGGCATCGAGTTGGCGATGACCGTGCGCCTGCCCGCGGGCAAGACGCTCGCCGACGGCCCGTTCCCGACCTTCATCGAGTACTCGGGCTACCAGATCGCCGCGCCCGGCAACCTGCTCGACTCGATCATCAGCGGCGGTGGCGGGCCGTCCAACCCGCTGCTCCCGGCCACCGCCACCGCGGTGGGCTCGGTGATCGGGCCGCTGCTCGGCTTCGCCGTCGTGAGCGTCCAGATGCGCGGCTCCGGCTGCTCGGGCGGGGCGTTCGACCTCTTCGGCTATCCCACCACCTACGACGGCTACGACGCCGTGGAGACCGTGGCCGCGCAGAATTGGGTGCGCGGCGGCAAGGTGGGCATGGCCGGGATCTCCTTCTCGGGCATCACCCAGCTGTTCACCGCAGGGACCCGGCCCCCACACCTCGCGGCCGTAGCTCCGTTGTCTGTGACCGACGACGTCTACAACGGCACCGCCTACCCGGGCGGCATCTTCAACAGCGGCTTCGCCCAGACCTGGGGCAAGGACCGGCTGGAGGACGCGCGGCCCGCGCCACAGGGCGGCCAGCCCTATGCCCGGGCGCTCGTCCGGCGGGGCGACAAGAACTGCGCCGCCAACCAGCGGCTGCGCCTGCAGACGCCGAACCTGATCGAGATACAGGAGCGCACGCCCTACCGCAGCCCCTCCTTCTTCGCTGAGCGCTCGCCAGGCCGCTGGCTGAGCCGGGCGGCCCGGGTCCCGATCTTCCTGGTGGGCCAGTTCCAGGACGAGCAGACCGGCGGCCATTTCCCGGACGCGCTGTCAGTGCTTAACGGCAGGCCGCGGGTGTGGCTCTCGATGCAGAACGGCGTGCACGTGGACTCCCTCGGGCCGAGCACGATCACCCGCTGGGTGGAGTTCCTCGAGCTCTACGTGGCCAACGAGGTGCCCAGCATCCCACCGGCGATCCTGGCGCTCAGCGGCGAGCTGTACCGCTTCTTGGCCGATGCCGGCGCGGCGCCGGTGCAGCAGTCGCGGCTGGCCGGGCTGCCGAGCCCGGCCGCCGCCCGGGCGGTGTTCGAGCGGGACTCGCAGGTGCGCCTTCTGATGGACAACGGCGCCGGTCCCCAGGGGCCGGGGTCGATCGGGGCGACCTGGGAGCTGAATTATCGGGCCTGGCCGCCCAAGCGGGTCAGGGCCACCCGCTACTTCCTCGGTCCCGGGGGCGCGCTGGGCAAGAAGCCGGCACTGGCGACCGCGGCCCGCTACCGGCCCGACCCACGCGCGCGGCCCGAGCAGACCCTGCCGGGTGAGGGCGAGGAGGACGCCTGGAAGGCGCAGCCGCCCTACGACTGGGCCCCGATCGCGGCCGGAAAGGGCCTGGGCTTCGTCTCCGCGCCGCTCACGCGCGACGTGGTCATCGCCGGGCCGTCGAGCCTCGACCTGTACCTGAAGTCGTCGGCCCGCAACACCGACATCCAGGTCACGATCAGCGAGGTGCGCCCCGACGGCAACGAGACCTACGTCCAGAACGGCTGGCTGCGCGCCTCCCAGCGCAAGCTGAACCCCCGCCGCTCGACGGTCCTGAACCCGTATCCCACCCACCTCGAGCGGGACGCCGCCCCGCTGCCCCGGGGCCGCTTCGCCCTGGTCCGGGTACCGGTCTTCCCGGTGGCCCACGCGTTCCGCGCCGGGTCGCGCATCCGGATGACGATCGAGGCTCCCGGCGGCGACCGCCCGCGCTGGGACTTCGACACCATCGACCGGGGCCGGAGCCGGACGACTGTCGCGCTCGGCGGCGGACGGGCCTCCAGCCTCGTGCTGCCCGTCGTTGCGGGTGCCACCGCCAAGGGCACGCCGCTGCCGGGGCCGACCTCCCTGCGCGGGCAGCCCAGCCGGCGCTACTCGCCCACCTCCAACGGCGGCTGAGCTCGGGCGGCGATGCCCAGCGCCTCGGCCACCTGGGGGTCGGCCAGGGAGGCGGCGGCCAGCGACGCCCCCGGGAGCGCCGTGCCGGCCAGGTAGGGAACGCCGATCACGAACAGCCCGGCGGCGACCGCCGAGGTCACTCCGGGCACCGAGTCCTCGAGGGCGGCGCAGCGCGGGGGCGCGGCGCCGAGCGCGGCGCAGGCGGCGAGGTAGAGGTCCGGCGCCGGCTTGGGGCTGTTCACGTCGTCCGCGGTGACCACGGCCTCGAACTGCCCGTCGAGCAGCCCGGCCCCGCCCAGCACCCGCTCGACGAACTCCCGCGTCGAGTTCGAGGCCACGGCCAGCGGCGTCCCCGCCGCGCGCAGGGCGGCGAGCAGCTCGAGCGCACCGGGACGCGGCGGCACCGCCGCCAGCGCCTCCACCATCACCAGTTCGTGCAGCTCGTCCATCAGCTCCTCGCCCGCGCCGGGCAGCTCGAGCATGTCCTCCAGCAGCCCTGCCGCGACGCTGCGGGACGAGCCCAGCAGGATGCGCTTGTGGTCGGGACCGAACACGCGCCCGCGGCGCTCGAACAGCGTCTGCTCCGCCCGCGTCCAGGCCTCCTCGGTGTCGAGGAGCAGGCCGTCGTTGTCGAAGACCACGGCGTCAAAGCGGGACGGCATCAGGGTCGGCTCAGAGCTGCGAGGTGTCTGTGGGCAGCCCCAGCAGCATGCGCCCGCTCAGCTCCCAGCTCGCGGGGTTCACCAGCATGTGCTGGGTGGCGGCGTGCACGTCGCGAAAGCGGCGTTGCAGGGGGCTGGTGTCGTACACCGACGAGCCACCGCCGAGGTCGTACGCGGTGTCGACCACCTGGCGGGCCGTGTGCGTGGCATGTGTGGCCGCCAGCCGCAGCGACGTCCGGGTGCCCACGTCCATCTCGCCGCTCCCGCGAGCGACCTCCCAGGCCCGGTCGAGCTCGTCGAACAAGAGCGCGCGGGCGGCGCGCAGCCCGGCCTCCGCGGCGGCCACGCCGGCCTGGGTAGCGGGGCGCTCGGCCAGGAGGCGGGTGCTGCCCTGGGGCTGCTTGACCCCGGCCAGCTCGTGCAGGTCGGCGAGGGCCGCGCGGCCGATGCCCAGCGCCACCCCGGCGATCGCGAGTGCCAGCAGGCCGAAGAGGGGAAAGGCGTACAGCGGGCCCTCCGCCCGGGGGCGGGCTCCGATCACCGCCGCGACGCGGTCGACCGGCACCGCCGCATCCTGCACCTCGATGTCGTGGCTGCCGGTGGCCCGCAGGCCCGAGACCGTCCAGGTGTCGAGGATCTCCACCTCCTCGCGCGGCAGCAGCGCCAGCCGCGCCTCCCCGGTCTCCAGGCGGCAGCCGGCCAACAGCCAGTCGCAGAACATGCAGCCGCTCGCCCAGGCCCAGCGGCCGCTGATCACCAGCGCGTCGTCGGGCGAGGCCCGCAGCCGGCCACGGGGCGCGAAGGCGCCGCCCACGACCACACCCGGAGTGCCGAAGATCTCGGCCGCGGCATCCGCCTCCATGTAGGCGGCCACCAGCCCGCTGGTGGCGGTCACCGCCAGGACCCAGGCCGCGCTGGCGTCGGCCTGAGCCAGGGCCTCGACCGCCTCGACCAGCTCGCGCGGCGGCGCCTCGGCGCCCCCCATGGCGCCGGGTACGCAGAGGCGAAACAGGTCGGCGTCGCGGAGCGCCGAGACCACAGCCGGGGTGAGCCCGCGCTCGGTCTCGGCCCGGTCGGCCTCCCGGGCTACCAGGGGAGCGATCGCTCGCGCGATCTCGACGGGGGCGGCGGTGGCGCTCACGGCTAGATCGTAGATCGACTCGCGGCGATACTTCCCTGCATGAACGCCGCCGTCGTGATGGGCATCGTGAACGTGACCCCCGATTCCTTCTCGGACGGCGGCCGCTTCTACGACACCGACGCCGCGACCGAGCACGGTCTCGAACTCGCCGCCGAGGGCGCCGGCATCCTCGACGTGGGCGGCGAGTCCACCCGTCCGGGAGCCGACCCGGTGACCGAGGAGGAGGAGCTGCGGCGGGTGCTGGGCGTATGCGAGCGGCTGGCGGCGGCGGGCCTGCGGGTGTCGATCGACACCACCAAGCTGGGCGTGGCCCGGGCCGCGCTGGACGCCGGCGCCACCCTTGTCAACGACGTGTCGGCGTTCCGCATCAGCTCCCGAGCTCGCCGGCCTGGTGGCCGACCGAGGGGCCGGCTGCTGCCTGATCCACATGCTGGGCGACCCGCGCACCATGCAGGCCGACCCGCGCTACGACGATGTGGTCTCGGACGTGCGCGCCTTCCTGGAGGAACGGCTGGCGTTCGCGGTGGCCGAGGGGATCCCCGAGGAGCGGGTCTGGCTCGACCCGGGCATCGGCTTCGGGAAGACCGTGGCTCACAACCTCGAGCTGCTCCGGCGGCTCGACGAGATCGTGGCCATCGGGCGGCCGGTGACGATCGGCACCTCGCGCAAGTCGTTCCTGGGCACGCTGACGGGCGGCCGGCCGGAGCACGAGCGCCTGCCCGGAACGATCGCCACCAGCGTCCTGGCCTACGAGCGCGGGGCGCGCGTGTTCCGTGTCCACGACGTCGCGCCGGTGGCCGATGCCCTGGCGGTGGCCGCTGCTACGGTCAGCTCGTGAGCTGGGAGCGTGAGCACGAGGACGATTTCGACGACGAGCTGAACGACGAGGAGCTCGACGACGACCGGGCCGCGGCGTCCCCGGCGGTGACCATCGAGATCACCGGGTTGTCGCTCTACACGCGCCACGGGGTCAGCGAGGCGGAGCGCGAGCTGGGCCAGCGTCTCCTGTTCGACGTCGCCTTCGAGCTGGACGACTGCGACGCCACGATCACCGACCGGGTGGACGACACGGTCGACTACGCGCAGGCCTGCGAGCAGATCGCGCTGGCGGCGCAGGAGCGCTCCTACAAGACGCTCGAGCGGCTGTGCAGCGCCGTGGCCGACCGGCTCATGGAGCGGATGGGGGCCGAGTCCGTGCGGGTGAAGGCCACCAAGCCAGAGCCGCCCATCCCGCTGCCCGTCGAAGAGGTCTCCGTGGAGGTCTGGAAGGAGGCTTGACCGGCTACCTCGGCCTCGGCTCGAACGAGGGCGACCGGCTGGGCGGCCTGCGGGCCGCGCGCGACGCGCTCGCGGGTCACGGGGTGCGGGTGACCGCGAGCTCCTCGGTGTACGAGACCGCGCCCCAGGGCGAGGTCACCGACCAGGCCGACTTCCTCAACGCCTGCCTGCGGGTCGAGACCGGGCTGGGCGCGGAGGAGCTGCTGGACGCGTGCAAGGAGGTCGAGCGCGAGCTGGGCCGCGAGCCCGGCGGACCCCGGCACGGCCCACGCCCCATCGACGTGGACCTGCTGCTGCTCGGCGACCTCGAGCTGAGCTCGCCCCGGCTCACGCTGCCCCATCCCGAGGTCACCGGCCGCCGCTTCGTGCTCGAGCCGCTGCTCGAGCTCGACCCGGCGCTGCGGCTCCCGGACGGAACGCGGCTGGCGGAGGCGCTCGCGAGCGTGGCCGGCCAGCGGGTTCGGCGCTGGGGCACGCTCTGAGAAAACCGCGCGCAGCCGGCCGCACCCCCCGCTTGGGGGGAACGCGGCCCCGCGGCGTTCACGCCGGGCGCTCAGGGGGGCACGCTTTGTGGCATGCAGGACACGCTCGAGCTGGCCAGCTTCCGGGGGAACGACGATCCGTCGCTCGTGGCTGCTGCCCTTGCCTGCCGCGCCTGCCTCTCGGGCGACGTCGAGTGGTCGCTGCAGGTGGACGACTTCGACGGCCAGGTCGAATGCCGCTGCCGCGACTGTGGTTATGCGCGCGTGGTGTCGCTCACCTCCGAGCAGACGCTGCGGTTGTCGCTCCAGAATTCCTGACGCCCGCGCCGGGTAGCGTGTAGCGCTACCTGATGGCTGAGAGCCAAGGCCTGTCGCTGCGCACCGACGCCCTCGACGTGATCGTCGAGCTGCTGGCGGAGCTGGACACCTCGCCGCCGCCCGGACCTTCCGACGGGGGCATCTACGACCGCCTCTGCGCCGCGATCTGCCGCCTCGCGTCGCTCGAGCGGGCCGGCCTGTTGCTCTACGACGATGCGCGCCAACTGGTGGTGCCGGTGGGCACACACGGGGTGGAGCCCGATCTGTTCACCGAGGTCTACGGCACGCTCGAGGAGACGCCCATCGCCCAGGTGGCCCTGGCCGAGGACCGCGTGGTCGAGGTGACCGGCGAGCTGGAGCGCTGGGTGCCGCACCGCTACGCCCTGCTGGGCGGTGTGGAGACGCTCACCTGCACGCCGATCTCGGCCGGCGGCCGCTGGCTGGGCGTGATCTTCGCCGACCGCGGCGGCGCCCGCTTCGAGCTCACCGACGAGGAGCGTCACGCGATGTGGACGCTCGGCAAGACCGCCGCCCTGGCGGCCAGCGTCCGGATCGCCACGAGCCAGCAGGCCCGCGCGCGGCTGCTCCAGTCGCGCATCGACCTGGCGCGGGACATCCACGAGCGCGTGGTGCAGCGCCTGTTCGGCGTGTCGCTCGTGCTCGGTTCCGAGGCCGCCCTGGACGACGAGGCCCGCCGGCGCTGCAGCGACGAGATGCACGCGGCGCTGGGCGACCTGCGGGACGCGCTCGCGCGCCCGCTTGCGCCGCCGAGCGTGGACACCGGCGCGACCCTGCGCGAGGAGCTGGCCCGGCTGGGACGGCATTACCACGACCTTCCCCTCGAGCTCGACTGGGACGAGGGCGCCGAGCTGCCCCAGGAGCTCGAGCCGCTGGCCCAGTCGGTGCTGGCGGAGGCCCTGCGCAACGCGCACAAGCACGCGCGACCCTCGAGCGTGCGGGTGCACGTGGGTCAGGTGGACGGCACCTTCGTGCTCGAGGTTCGAAACGACGGCGCCACCGGCGGCACGAGGACGCGCGGCACCGGCATGGGCCTGCGCCTGGCCGCGGTCGAGGCGCTGCAGCGGGGCGGGGTGGTCGAGTTCGGTCCGGAGGAGGGCGGCGACTGGCGGGTGAAGCTCGTCCTGCCGGCGGGGGACGGGTCCGACCGGTGAGCCCCGAGCGCAACCTGCGCGTGATGGTGGTCGACGACCACGACGTCGTGCACTGGGGCTTCCGGCTGCTCCTCACCGAGCAGCCCTGGGTGGAGCGCTGCCTGACGGCCACGAGCGTGAAGGAGGCGCTGGCGATGGCCAAGCGCTACGAGCCGCACGTGGCGCTGGTCGACCTGTTCCTCGGTGAGGAGTCCGGAGCGGAGCTGTGCGAGGCCCTGCGCCGCCAGTCCCCCCGCACCCGCGTGCTGCTGATCTCCGGCGCGGGCTGGATCTCGCCCCAGGCGGCCAAGGCGGCCGGCGCGGCCGGCTTCGTGTCGAAGGACTGGCCCGCCCACGACGTGGCCATGGCGGTGCGCATGGTGGGCCGGGGGATGACGGTCTTCGCGCCCCGGGCCGAGCAGCCCTCGGCGCCGCTGTCGGAGCGCGAGCGCGAGGTGCTCTCGCTGATGGCGTCGGGGGCCACCAACAAGGAGATCGCCGACCGCCTCTTCCTCTCGCCCCACACGGTCAAGGAGCACACCAGCGCGCTGTACCGGAAGCTGGGGGTGCGCAACCGGGCGGAGGCGGTGCAGCGGGCGGAGCGGCTGGGGCTGACGGCGTAGGAGCTCAGCTCGGAGCCCGGCTGCCAGTTCGGGCCGCGCTCGGTTTGGGCCCGCGCGCCGACAAGAACCTCATGCCAGCGGAGCGCTCGGCGTTCCGCATGAGGTTCGTGCTGCACGGCTCGCGGAACCTCATGCAGATGTGACGTGATCACGTTCTGCATGACGTTTTGGTCGCGGGCTTGCGCGGGTGGCGGCGCCCCGCCCGCCGGGCGCCCGGCCAGCCGGGCTTGACGAGTTTGCCCCCGCCAGGCGAGGAAAACTCGTCGAGCCCCCGGATCTACACCCTCGGCCGCTCGTTCACGCGCTCGATCCAGCCGTCCAGGCGCGGGTGGCGGCCGCCCAGCTGCAGGTGCTCCTCCAGGATGAGGTGGAAGCGCTCGTCGTCGGCCGGATCGCGCAGCCGGGCGAACTTGAGGAAGGGAAAGGCGGCGCAGTCGGCCGCCGAGAACTCGCCGAACAGGTGGTCGCGCCCAGCCAGCAGCGACTCGAACACCTCGAGCCAGGCCCGCATGCGCGACGCGTGGTCGTCGATCCGCCGCCGGTCCTGCTCGGCCTCGGGCTTCTCGAGCTCCTCCTCGATCGCGTTCGGGGCGGTCTTCCAGACCTCGTTGAACCACTCCAGGAACACGTCCAGCTCGGCCCGCCGCGCCGGGTCGGCAAAGAACAGGGGTGGATCCGGGTAGCGGCGCTCGAGGTGGCGCAGGATGGCCGTGGAGTCCGCCACCACCTCGCCGTCGTCGACGATTACCGGCACGAGGCCCTGACCGCTCACCTCGACCACGGGTGACCGGTCCGCGTAGTCGATCTCCACCGATTCCACCTCGAGGCCCTTGTGCGCCAGCGCCAGCGCCACCCGCTCGACGTTGGTGGAAAAGGGGGCGCGATAGAGGCGAATCACTGCAAGGACTGTGCCACGACCCCCCCTTGTTCGCCCCTGACCCCCCCGACCGGGGGGTACGGCCCTGAGGCGTGGTACCGGTGGCCGCCCTTCGGAATAGTTGAAGCAATGGGCCGAAACGGACGTACAGCCTTGCTATTTCCCGGCCAGGGAAGCCAGACGGACGATATGCGCGAGCAGGTCGAGAGCCAGCGGCCCGACCTGCTCGAGCTGGCGCGAGCGGAGGTCTCCGACGACCTCTTCGAGCGCGCCGGCGACGGCACCGCCTGGGCCCAGCCGGCCATCTTCTGCGCCGCACTCGCAGGCTTCGACTTGCTCCGTGATCGGGTGGAGCCGGACCTTATGGCCGGCCACTCCCTCGGGGAGATCGCGGCGCTGGCGGCCGCGGACGCGCTCACCGCGGAGGACGGTCTCCGTCTGGTGGCCGCCCGCGGCCGCCTCATGCAGCAGGCGGCCGAGGCCGGCGAAGGCGGGATGCTCGCCGTTCGCGCGCGGGAGCGCGCGCCCGTCGAGCAGGTCGCCGACGCCTGTGGCCTCACGGTCGCCAACGACAACGCCCCGGATCAGCTGGTGCTCTCCGGCGCCGACGAGGGCCTCGCCGAGGCCGAGACGCGCCTCGGCGAGCAGGGCATCCGGGCCAAGCGCCTGCCGGTCGCGGGCGCTTTCCACTCGCCGCTGATGGAGCCGGCCGTCGAGCCGTTCCGCGAGCTCGTCCAGGCCACCGAGGTCCAGCCGCCGCGGGTCCCGGTGCTCTCGTGCGTGACCGCCGAGCCGTTCGACGACGTGCGCGAGCGCCTGGTCGAGGCGATCACCCGCCCGGTGCGGTGGCTCGAGGTCACCCAGGAGCTCGAGCGGCGCGGGACCACGCACTTCGTGGAGACCGGCCCGGGCAAGGTGCTCACCGGCCTGGTGCGCAAGTCGCTGGGCGACGTGGACGCCGAGGCTCCGCTCGCCATGGAGGCCGCCCGTGTCTAGCCCGGAGCTCACGCGCTTCGCCCGCCGGCCGCCGGTACCCGAGGCCCGCACGCGCACCGCAGCGCTGGCCTCGGTGGCCATGGCCGTGCCCGAGCAGGTGATCGGCAACGACGTGATCGCCGAGGGCGCGGGGGTGACCGAGCAGTGGATCGTGCACCGCACGGGCGTCCGCGAGCGCCGCCATGTGCGCGAGGGCGAGCGCCTGGCCGACCTGGCGCTGGCCGCCGGCCGCGACGCCCTCGACGGAGCGAGCCTGCAGCCGACCGATCTCGACCTCGTGATCGTGGCCACGATGGCCGCGGACGAGCTGACCCCCAACGCCGCGCCGCTGGTGGCCCACGAGCTGGGCGCCCACGGCGCCGGGGCGATGGACGTCGCGGCCGCCTGCACCGGATACCTCTCCGGCCTCTCCCTGGCCACCGCGCAGGTCGAGGGCGGACGGGCCGACAACGTCCTGCTGATCGGCGCGGACGTGCTCAGCCGCTTCGTCGACCCTCGTGACCGGGGCACCGCGGCGCTCTTCGCCGACGGGGCCGGCGCCACCGTCGTGGCTCCCGCCGACGGGCGCGGGGGGCGCATCGGCCACATCGTGCTGCGCTCCGACGGCGCCGGGGCGCCGGCGATTCGTGCGCCCATCGGGGGCCCGATCGCCATGCAGGGCCATGACACCTTCAAGGCCGCCGTCCACCGCCTGTCCGAGTCGACCCTGGAGGCCACCGACCGCGAGGGCCTGGCCCTCGAGGACATCGACCTGTTCGTCTACCACCAGGCCAACGCGCGCATCCTCGCCGCGGTGGCGGAGCGGCTCGGCCTGGACACCGAGCGCGTGATCGACTGCATCGACCGCTACGGCAACACCTCGTCGGCCACGCTGCCGATCGCGCTCGCCGAGGCCCAGGAGCGGGGCATGCTCGAGCCGGGCGCGACGGTGCTGCTGGGCGCCTTCGGCGCGGGCTTCACCTGGGGCGCGGGGGTGGTCGAGTGGCCTCGATGAACGGCAGGCCCGAGGGGAGCGCACTGGTGACCGGCGGCTCGCGCGGCATCGGCGCGGCCATCGCCCGCTCGCTCGCCAACGAGGGCTGGCCGGTGGGCATCAACTACCGCTCCGACTCCGATGCCGCCGAGGCCGTGGTCGAGGAGATCACCAGCGCCGGCGGGCGCGCGGTCGCCCTGCAGGGCGACATTGCCGAGCCCGAGACCGCGGACAAGCTCTTCAAGGCGCTGGAGGACGAGTTCGGCCCGGTGCTGATCCTGGTCAACAACGCCGGCGTCCGCGCCGACGGGCTCTCGCCCCAGATCGACGACGACGACTGGCACAAGGTGATCGACACGAACCTGTCGGCCGCCTTCCGGCTCACGCGCCGTGCCCTGCGGCCGATGCTCAAGGCCCGCTACGGGCGCGTGGTCAACATCGCCTCGATCGTCGGGCAGCGAGCCAACCCCGGCCAGGCCAACTACGCCGCATCCAAGGCCGGGCTCGTCGCCATGACCAAGACTGTCGCCGCCGAAGTGGCGCGCCGCGGAGTGACCGTGAACGCCGTCGCCCCCGGGCTCATCGAGACCGACATGACCGAGGGAATCGGCGAGAACCTCCTCGAACACGTACCCGCCCGCCGGCCCGGCACCCCCGACGAGGTGGCCGAGTGCGTGCGCTTCCTGGCGTCGGACGGCGCCGCGTACGTCACCGGCGTGTGCCTGACCGTCGACGGCGGACTGACCGCATAACGATCACGAAGGAGAACCGAATGGCAGCCACAGCAACGAGAGAAGAGATCGAGCAGCGTATGACCAAGGCGCTCGAGGAGTTCGGCGCCGAGCCCGATCAGATCACCCCCGACGCCGAGTTCGAGGCCCTGGACGTGGACTCCCTCGACCTCGTCGAGCTGGCCCAGATCGTCGAGGACGACTACGGCGTGCAGCTCAAGGGCGAGGACATGGAGGGCGTGAAGACCGTCCGGCAGGCCGTGGACCTGGTGGTTTCGAAGCTTTCATGAGCCGGGACGTCGTCATCACGGGCGTGGGCGCGGTAACGCCGCTGGGCGTCGGCGCCCGCACCCTGCACGAGCGCTGGAGCGCCGGGCGGTCGGGCATCGAGGACGGCTATGGCCGTGCCAACGAGTTCGAGCCCAAGGAGCACCTCTCGGTCAAGGAGGTCCGCCGCTCGGACCGCTTCACCCAGTTCGCGCTGGCCGCCGCCAAGGAGGCGCTGGAGGACGCGGGCTGGGAGGACGGTCCGCCCGGCGATCCCGACCGCACCGCGTGCGTGATCGGCACGGGCATCGGAGGCATCGGAACGCTGGAGGGCCAGCACATCGTCATGCGCGATGAGGGCCCGGAGCGAGTATCGCCGCTGTCCATCCCGCTGCTGATGGCCAACGCCGCGTGCGGCGTGGTGGCCATGAAGTACGGCCTGCGCGGGCAGTCGTTCGGCACCGTGTCCGCCTGCGCGGCCGGAGCCCACGCGATCGGCATGGCCTCGCGCCTGATCGCCTACGGCGACGCCGACAGAGTCGTCACCGGCGGTAGCGAGTCCACCATCACGCCGCTGGCCACCACCGCCTTCGAGCGCATGGACGCGCTTTCGGACAGCGGTGTGTCGCGTCCCTTCGACAAGCGGCGCGACGGCTTCGTGATGGGCGAGGGCGCCGGCGTGCTGGTGCTGGAGTCCGAGGAGGCCGCCGAGGAGCGCGGCGCCCGGATCCTGGGCTACGTGCGCGGCTATGCCTCGACCTCCGATGCGCATCACCTGACCGCGCCCGAGCCGAGCGGCCGGGGAGCCGCCAAGGCCATCGAGCTGGCGCTCAAGGACGCCGACCTCACCGTCGATGACGTGATCTACATCAACGCGCACGGTACCTCGACCCCGCTCAACGACCGGGCCGAGACCAACGCCATCAAGGCCGCGCTCGGAGAGCAGCGCGCGGCCGAGCTGCCGGTCAGCTCGACCAAGTCGGCCATCGGCCACCTGCTCGGAGCCGCCGGTGCGGTGGAGGCCATCGCGACGCTGCTGGCGCTGCGGGACCGGATCGCTCCGCCGACCCTGAACTACGAGGAGCCCGACGAGGGGCTCGACCTGGACTACGTCCCCAACGAGGCGCGGCCGCTGGAGAACGGCGACCGCCGCGCGATCGGTCTCTCGAACGCATTCGGGTTCGGGGGACACAACGCCGTGCTCTGCCTGGAGGCTTCATGAGCGCACTTGCCGAACGATCCGCCGCCCTCCGTCTCGTAGAGGAGGAGTCGCAAACTCTCAACGCGCAGGAGCGCCTGGAGGCGCTCTGCGACCCGGGATCGCTGCACGTGATCCGCTCCGCCGTGCTTCCGCGCCGCGAGTCGAAGCGCATGCGCGCCGGCGACGGCGTGGTGGGCGCGTCCGGCACCGTCGGGGGCCGGCCCGTGTACTGCTACGCCCAGGATCAGAGCTTCGTGGGCGGCTCGCTGGGTGAGGCTCACGCCGAGACGATCATCCGCGTCATGCGCCTCGCCGGCCGCGCCGGCGCCCCGCTGGTGGGCTTCGTGGCCTCGGGCGGCGCGCGGATGGACGACGGCCTGGCCGCGCTGGGCGGCTACGGGCGCATCTTCCGCGAGACCGTGGCGCTCTCCGGCCGGGTCCCTCAGATCTCCGTGATCACTGGACTCTCGGCGGGCGGCGGCGCGTATTCGCCTGCCCTCACCGACTTCGTGGTGATGACGGGCGAGTCGGCCATGTTCCTCACCGGCCCCGGCATCGTCAACGAGGTGACCGGCGAGTCGGTGGACGCGGCCGGCCTCGGAGGCCCGAAGGTGCACGAGAAGAACGGCGTCTGCCAGTTCGTCACCGAGAACGACGTCGAGGCCACCCGCCTGGTGCGCGACCTCCTCGCCCACCTGCCCCAGAAGGCGGGCGACGATCTGCCGCACGCGGCGCCGGCCGACCCGAAGAAGTCCAACCCCGCAGCCGTCGTGCCGGCGGCCGCGCGCAAGGTCTACGACGTGCGCGGCGTGATCGAGACCCTGGTGGACGGCGGCAGTCACCTCGAGGTCTCCGAGCGCTGGGCGCGCAATATGGTGACCACGCTCGCTCGCATCGACGGGCGGCCTGTGGGCGTCATCGCCAACCAGCCCTGGTACCTGGGCGGCGTGATCGACGCGGCGGCGGCTCAGAAGGCGGCCAAGTTCGTGCGCACCTGCAACGCCTTCGGGCTGCCGCTGGTGGTGCTGGTGGACACGCCGGGCTTCCTGCCCGGGACAAAGCAGGAGGGACAGGGCGTCATCCGCCACGGCGCGAAGCTGCTGCACGCGTTCGCCGAGGCCGTGGTCCCGAAGGTGACCGTGGTGCTGCGCAAGGCCTTCGGCGGCGGGTACATCACCATGAACTCGCGCGACCTCGGCGCCGACCTCGCCCTGGCCTGGCCGGACGCGGAGATCGGGGTCATGGGCCCCAAGCAGGCGGTGGGCATCGTCAACCGCAAGGACATCGCCGCGGCTGACGACCCGGAGGCCGAGCACAAGCGGCTGGCCGAGGAATACGCCGGCGAGCAGCTGTCGGCCGAGGTTGCCGCCCGCGAGGGCTTCATCGACGAGTTGGTCGAGCCCCATGAGACCCGCGGTCGCCTGGGCGGCGCCCTGGCCGCGCTGTCCCACGGCGGGCGCTTCGGGAACGGTCCGGGGAACATTCCTCTGTGAGCCGGTCGATCGACAGCTACGTCGCCCTGGGCGACAGCTTCACGGCCGGCCTGGAGCCGGGCGAGGAGCGCTGGCCCGACGCCCTGGCCCGGGCGCTGGGGCGCAACGTGCGCTACGAGAACCTGGCCGAGGTGGGCGCCACCAGCGAGAAGGTGGAGCAGGAGCAGATCCCGCGGGCGGTGGAGCTGCGCCCACGGCTGATCACGCTGATCTGCGGGGCCAACGACGTGCTCGAGAGCACGCGTCCCGACCCCGGCGAGTACGCCATCCGCCTCTCGCGCATGTTCGCCCGCCTCCACAGGGACGTTCCCGACGCGGAGATCCTCACCGCCACCTATCCCGACATCAGCCGCTTCCTCGACCTCCGGCCCCGCTCACGCGAGCGGGTGGAGAAGGGGATGCAGCGCTACAACGCGGCTTGCCGCATGGTGGCCGGCCGCCACGGGGTGCCGCTGTTGGAGGGCTTCGATCATCCGGCGGCCGAGGAGCGGGCCACGTTCGCCTCCGACGGCTTCCACCCCTCGCAGGAGGGCCATCGGCGCGCGGCCGCCGAGATGGTGGACGTGCTCCGCCGGCGGCTGCGCCGGCGCGGAACCGCGGTGGCATGACCTGGGCCGCGAAGGACTTCGACGCCCTGAGCGAGGGCGAGCGTTTCGTCACGCGCGGGCGCACCATCGGCGAGGCCGACATCACCGGCTTCGCCACGCTCACCGGCGACACCCATCCACAGCACACCGACGCCGAGTGGGCGGCGGGCAGCCGCTTCGGGGAGCGGATCGCGCACGGGCTGCTGGTGCTCTCCTACGCCGCCGGCCTCGTCGACTTCGACCCCGAGCGGGTGGTCGCGCTGCGTCGCGTCGGCGACGCGGTCTTCAAGCAGCCGGTGAAGATCGGCGACACCATCCACGTCGAGGGCGAGGTCGCCCGCACGCGTGAGCTGGACGCCGGGCACGGCCTGGTCGAGTTGCGCTGGAGGGTGCTCAACCAGCGCGGCAAGCTCGTGCTGCGCACCACCGTCGAGGTGGTCTGGCGGCGGGATACGATGCCGCCCGTGCAGGAACCAAAGGCCGACTCCCGCCCCGTTCTGATCTGATGCTGTCCGGCAAGCGCCTGCTCATCACGGGCGTCTTGACCAAGGGCAGCATCGCCTACTCGGTGGCCGAGCGCGCCCAGGAGGCCGGCGCCGAGATCGTGCTGACCGGCTTCGGCCGGACCCGCCGTATGACCGAGCGCGCGGCGGCCCGCCTGCCCGAGCCCCCCGACGTGCTCGAGCTGGACGTGAACAGCCCGGACGACTTCGCCGCGCTCGTATCCGAGCTCGAGGCGCGCTGGGGCGGGCTCGACGGGGCCCTGCACGCCATCGCCTTCGCTCCCGGTGACGCGCTCGGGGGCAACTTCATGAGCGCGCCCCCGGAATCGGCCGAGCTCGCCTTCCGGACCAGCGCCTACTCCTTCAAGGCGATGGGCGAGGCCCTCGCGCCGCTCATGAACGACGGCGGCAGCCTGGTGGGCATGGACTTCGACGCCACCGTCGCCTGGCCGGTCTACGACTGGATGGGGGTGGCCAAGGCGGCCCTCGAGTCGGTGTCGCGCTACCTGGCCCGTGATCTGGGCGGCAGCGGGGTGCGGGTCAACCTGGTCTCGGCCGGCCCCATCGAGACCCCGGCCGCCGAGGGCATCCCGGGCTTCGACGGCCTCGCCGGCATGTGGGGAGAGCAGGCGCCGCTGGGCTGGGACACCGGCGATCCGGCCGCCGTGGCCGACACCGTGCTGTTCCTGCTCTCCGATCTCTCCCGCGGCATCACGGGCGAGATCGTGCACGTGGACGGCGGCTTCCACGCCATGGGCGCGCCGCCCATGCCGCCCGGGCGATAATCGCCGCGTGCTGCTCACCATCGACGTCGGCAACACGCAGACTCACCTCGGCCTGTTCCGCGAGGAGGAGCTCGTCGAGCACTGGCGCCTGGCCACCGACCGCCAGGCCACCGCCGACACGCTGGCCACCGTGATCGCGAACCTGCTCGGCCTGCGGGAGCTCTCGCTGCGCCAGGTGGACGGCGCCATCGTGTCCTCGGTGGTGCCGGTGCTGGGGCGGGAGTACCAGCGGCTGTCGGAGCGCTATCTCGACGGTGCGCTGCTCACGGTCGGGCCGCAGCTCAAGATCGGCATGCCCATTCGCACGGACAACCCGCGCGAGGTGGGCGCCGACCGGATCGTCAACTCCGTGGCCGCCTACGACCGCTGCGGTGGAGCCTGCATCGTGGCCGACTTCGGCACCTCGACGAACTTCGACGTCGTCTCCCCGCAGGGGGACTATCTGGGCGGCGTGCTCGCGCCGGGGGTCGAGATCTCGATCGAGGCCCTGGCGGCGCGGGCCGCGCGGCTCTTCCCGGTGGAGCTGGAGCCACCGGCGCAGGTGATCGGGAAGAACACGGCTGCCGCGCTTCAGTCGGGGGTGATCTACGGCTTCGCCGGCCAGGTCGACGCCATCGTCGGCCGGCTGCGCGAGGAGCTGGGCGAGGAGGCAACGGCCTTCGCCACGGGCGGCCTGGCCGGGCCAATCGTGCCCTTCTGTGAGCAGATCGACGAGATCGACGACCTGCTCACCCTCACCGGGCTCAGGCTGATCTGGGAGCGGAACCGGAGCTGAGGGTCGCGGCCAGCTCGGTGCGCGAGCGCACCCCGAGCTTTCGGAACACGGCGGACAGGTGGTACTCGACGGTCCGGTCGCTGAGGAAGAGGGCGGCGGCCACCTGCTTGTTGGAGCGCCCCTCGGCCACCAGTCCGGCCACCTCGCGCTCGCGCGAGGTCAGCGCGCCGGCGCCGCCATCCGCGCCTGCGCCGTCCCGCCGGGGCAGGCGCGCGCCCAGCGAGCGCAGCTCGGCCGCGGCGGCGTCGCGGATGCTGAAGGCACAGCCCCGGGCGGCGTCGGCCGCCACCCGCTGAAGCACGTCGAGGGCCGGAGCGCGCCGGTTCTGTGCGGCCAGCGCGCGGCCGGCCAGCAGTCGCGCATCCGCCGCGTCCCGCGGCGCGCCCACCCGGTCGGCGTCCGCGGCCGCCGCGAGGGCGAGTGTGGCCGCCTCCTCGGGCTCGTCACGAGCGAGCCGCACCTCGGCACGAGCACAGGCTCCGCGCACCGCTCCCGCCGGTAGGCCCAGGGCAGCGGCGTGACGCGCCGCCCGCTCGGCCCAGCGCTCGGCCTCGTCGAGGCGACCCGTCGCGATACTCGCCCGGGTCATCACGAGCAGGAGCCAGGTGGCCCAGGTGGGGTTGGCGTCCTCGATCCGGCCGCCCGCCGCCGCCTGCATCTCGGCGATGCAGCGTTCCGGGTCGTCGGCGGCCCGGATCGCCGCGATGCTGCAGTCGCCGGTGCGGGTGAGGTTGCTCGGCTCGAGCTGGGGAAGCAGCTCGGTGAACTCGGTCGCGGCCCGGCGGGCCTCGAAGAGCTCGCCCCGGAAGTGGTGGACGAGCGCCCGCTCCCAGAGCGCATACTGGAGCAGGTGGGGCACGCCCTGGAGCCGGGCGCCGTCCTCGGCCTCCTCTCCCTCTCGGAGCGCCGTGTCGAGCTCAAGCAGGTTCACGCCGGCCATGGCGTGCACGATCAGGAAGGGCACGAGCGCGTGCCCCTGGCCGGTGCGCCGCGCGATCTCCGCTCCGCGGGTGGCGGTGGCGGCGGCGTCGGCGAAGCGCTCGGCGTGCAGCTCCATGATCCCCACGTGCCGGGCGCAGTCGAGACGCGCGGCCAGGGCATTGTCGTCGGCCTCCCGCAGCAACGCCGCCGAGCGGTCCAGGGTGGCGAAGGCGGTTTTTCCGTCTCCCTCCCACAGCACGCCGAGCGCCCCGAGCGCCGCGGCGCTGGCCGCGAGCACGCGGTCATCGCCGGCGGCGTCCTCCGCTCGCCCCGACCACTCGCGCATGTCCGGTGCGTGCCCGCGCCAGAAGGCGCCCACGGCCATCTCGAGCGCGAGGCCGGCTCGGCCGTCGTCCGGGGCGTCCTTCAGCGCCTCCAGCAGCCGCCGCCGGGCGTCGCCGTGACGTCCCAGGACGCCCTCCACCGCGGCGCAGGCCGCGACCAGGGCGAGGCGCGCGGGCGTGGGCTCGGGGGGAAGCAGGTCCAGCACCCGCACGAGCGCCTCGCGGCTCTCCTGCAGCCGGCCGGCGCTGGCCAGCGCCAGCGCCATCGGCGCCACGAGCATGGCCCGGCGCAGAGGCTCCCCGGCCGGCAGTAGGCGCTCGGCGGCGGCGTACCAGCGTGCGGCCGTGGCCGGCGCGGTGTTGGTGGCTGCCGCGGCCGCCTCGGAGAGGAGGGCGATCGCGGCCTCGTCGCCCGGCTTCGCCGACTGCTCGACGTGGTAGGCGCGCACCGACGGGCCCGCTCCGCGCCGGTCGAGGGCCGCCGCCGCCCGTTCGTGGGCGGCCAGCCGCCAGGCCGGCGGCGCGGCGTCGTAGACCGCGCGGCGCACGAGCGGATGGCGGAAGCGAAACGCGCGGCCGTCGCCCGTGGAGCGAACGAGATCGGCGGCCACCAGGCGGTCGAGCGGCACGAGGGCATCGGACGCATCGAGCCCGGCGGCCGCAGCGGCGAGCTCGGGATCGAACGGGTCGCCGGCCACGGCGGCGCCCTCGATTAGCGTCCGCGAGGCCGGCGGGAGCGCTCCCACCTCGAGCTGGACGGCGGCCAGGAGCGTCGGCGGCAGCCGGCCGGCGGGGTGGCGCACGGCGCGGGCGAGCTCTTGGAGAAACAGGGGGTTGCCGGCCGCCTCGGTCGCCACGCGCTCCCGCAGGTCCGGGTCGGGCAGCTCGTCGACCAGCGACAGGCTCGCCTCGCGGTCCAGCGGGGCGAGCGGCAGGTGCGTCCAGGCCGGCGCGGCGCGCGCCGCGTCCAGCAGCCTGGGCGCCGGGTCGATGGGCCGGAGAGCGAAGGCGAGCAGGTGCGGCGCCCGCGGCGGGCGCCGGAGCAGGTGGAGCACGAGCTCGACCGAGGCGTCGTCGGCCCAGTGGAGGTCGTCCAGCAGCAGCGCCACCGGGCGCTCCCGCGCGAGCAGCTCGATCAGCGCGCGCAGGGCGCGGTGGTAGCGAAAGCGCTCCGCGGCGCTCGCCCCGATGGCCGGCTCGGCCGGACCGTGTGCCGCGGCCGCCGGCAGCACCGACCCCAGGTCGGGGCCGAGCGACTCCACCCGGCGCGGGTGCAGGCCGGCCACGTGGTCGTCCAGGGCGTCGACGGCCAGGCCGAAGGGCACGTCACGCTCGTGCTCGGCGCTCCGGCCCTGCAGCACCACCATCTCGGCCGCGTCCGCCCGCTCGCGCGTCGCGATGAGGAGAGCGCTCTTGCCGATGCCCGCCTCACCGAAGATCCCCAGCGCGCAACTCGAGCCGTTCTTGACGTCGTTCACGGCGTGCGCCGTGGTGGCGAGCTCGCTCTCGCGCCCAACCAACTGCACATCCGCAGTCTAGAGCGGCTGGAGGCAGATCCCGGGGGCGGTGGCAGGGACCCCGGGGTCCGATCCCGGGGGTCGTCCAGGGATTCCCCGGGTTTCCCGGCGGAGCAGGCGGAGCGAACGTGGAATCCATGGACTCAGACCATGGAAATCGGTGCAAATGGCACCTGACGACGACAGAGACCGGCGCCCGCCTGGCGCGTGTCGAGATGTGGATCCGGCCCGGCGGCGGCGCGCTCATCGAGCACACCCACCGGCGCAGCGAGGCTCGCTTCGAGCTGCTCGCCGGGTGGATGGGGCTGGAGCTGGGCGGACGGCGCCGCACGCTCGCCGCCGGCGACGGCGCGACGGTGCCCCCGGGCATGCCCCATCGCTGGCGGGCCGAGGGCGACACCGAGCTGCACTTCCTGGCTGAGCTCGCCCCGCCGCTGCGCGTGGAGCTCATGACCGAGACGCTCTGCCGGCTCGCACGCCGGGGCAAGACCGACCGCAATGGCCAGCCTCGGCTGGTCGACCTGGCCGTCTTCGCGCGCGAGTTCGAAGACGAGCTGGAGGTGAGCCGGCTGCCGCGTCCCCTCCAGCGACCGCTGTTCGCGGCGCTGGCCGGTGTGGCCCGCGTGGCCCGGCTGGACGCGACCGGAGACGCCTCATGAGCGCGCTCGCCGTCGCCGGCCGCACGCTCGACCCGGAGGACGCCGCCGGCCACCGCGCCCGCCTCCACCGGATGGCCTGGGCGATGTGCGGCTCGCCCCACCTGGCCGAGGACCTGGTGCAGGAGACCTACGTCGGGGTCCTGTCGCGGCCGCGCGTGCTGCGCAACGACAACGCCTTCTTCTATTTGGCCCGCGCGCTGCGCAACGTGACGATCAACCACTTCCGGACCGAGGGCCGCCGGGCCCGCCCGGGTCCCGACCTGGATGAGCTCGACCTCGCCGACCCGCGCGGCACGGGCGACCCCGAGGCAGCCGCGATCGCCGGGGAGGTCTACGCGGCGATCGGCAGCCTGGCCGACGGCAAGCGCGAGGTGGTGGCCGCGGTCGACGTGGCCGGGATGAGCTACGCCGAGGCGGCCCAGGCCCTCGAGGTGCCGATCGGCACCGTCATGAGCCGTCTCCACCGGGCCCGGGCGGATGTGGCCGAGGTGCTGGAGGCCGCGTAGGCGCGCGAGTTGTAACGCTTGGGTCCCCACGCGTAACGCGACTTCGGCGACGCTTGGGCGATGAACGGCGGCAGCCAGGATCGCGCTCCGCACGTTAGGGGCGCAATAGGACCCAAACGTGCGGCGCGTGACGATGATGGGGTCATCGCGGGGCTCTCCCGCCGACAGCATGGCGTCATGAGCCGCGAGCAGCTGCTGGCGGGGGGCGTGGGAAGCGAGGCCGTCAAGCACCGGCTGCGGCGCAAGCGCCTGCATCCGGTCCATCGTGGCGTCTATTCGCCGATGCATCCCGAGCTCCTGAGCCGACTCGGCCAGTGGATGGCCGCGGTGCTCGCGGGCGGTCCAGGCGCGGTGCTCAGCCACCTGTCGGCCGCAGCGCTCTGGGGCATCGCCCCCGCCGGAGCCGGTCCGGTGCACGTGACCGTGCCGGGAAGGCGCCGTCCGCGGCCCGGCATCCGCTTTCACGAGAGCCGCCTACCGCGGGACGAGATCAGCGAGGTGGAGGGCATTCCCGTGACGAGCGTCCCGCGCACGATCTTCGATCTCGCCGCCGTCGACACCGCGCGCCGGGTGGAGCGTGCCATCAACGAGGCCGAGGTGCTCCGGCTCGGGGACCGCCTGACCCTCGACGACCTGCTCGCTCGCTATCCCGGCCGCCAGGGAAACCGCAACGTCCGGGCCGCGCTGGCAGGCCGGCGGGCCGGGGCCACGCTCACCAAGAGCGAGCTCGAGGAGCGGTTCCTGGAGCTACTCGACGCCGAGGGGCTTCCCCGCCCGGAGATCAACGTGACCCTGGTGCTGCCCGAGCTGTGCCCCGAGGTGGACTGCCTGTGGAGGAAAGCCCGGCTCGTGGCCGAGCTGGACAGCCGCACGTTCCACCAGACCGTCGCCGCCTTCGAGACCGACCGCGAGCGCGACCGGGCGCTGAACGCCGTCGGGTGGCGGACGATACGGGTCACCTCCCGGCACCTGGACCAAGGTCGCCGGGCGCTCGCCGCGGATCTCCACAGGCTGCTGGGTGCGCCTCCGGCGCTACCGTTTGCCGCGTGAACCGCTCGGTGCGCGAACCCTGGACCCTCGGCGGCCTGGAGATCGCCAACCGGCTCGTGCTCGCCCCGCTGGCGGGCATCGGCAACTGGTTCGTCCGGCTGCAGGCCAAGCGCTTCGGGGCGGGGCTGGTGGTCTCCGAGATGGTGTCGAGCTTCGGGCTGGCCCACGGCAACGAGCGCACGGTCCGCGAGTTCCTGCGCATCCATCCCGACGAGCACCCGGTGTCCGTGCAGCTCTTCGGCCACGACGCCGAGGTCATGCGCCGGGCGGCGGCCATCACGGCCGCCGCGGGCGCGGACCTGATCGACCTCAACATGGGCTGCCCGGTGCGCAAGGTGTGCAAGACGGGCGCCGGGGCAGCGCTGCTGGCCGAGCCGGACCGGGCCGTGGCCATCGCCCGCGCCGCCCGGGAGGGCGGCGGCCTGCCGGTGACGGTCAAGCTGCGTCCGGGCCACGAGCCGGGCGATCGCGCCGGCGTCCACCTGGCCCACCGCCTGGTGGACGAGGCGGGGGTGGCCGGCATCGCCTTCCATCCGCGTCACGCCTCGCAGCAGCACTCGGGCACGCCGGACTACGGCCTGGCTCGTGAGCTCGTGCAATCCCTTCCGGTGCCCGTGATCGTGTCCGGCGGGCTGTCCTCGGACGAGCGCTCGCTGGCCGCCCTGGAGCAGAGCGGCGCCGACGCCGTGATGCTCGCCCGTGGCTCGCTCGGAAACCCCTGGCGCTTCGCGCGCCTGCTGGGCGCCTACCGGGGCGACCCGTCGCCCGCCGAGGTGGCCGACGAGCTCCTGTGGGTGATCGACCGGGCGGAGGAGCATCTCGGCACCGAGCGGGCGGGCCGCTACCTGCGCAAGTTCTACCCCTGGTCGGCCGACCTGATGGGCCTCACCCGGCGCGAGCGCGAGCCGCTGGTGACAGCGCCCACGACCGACGACGCCCGCCGCGTCCTGCGCGAAATCGCGCCGCAACAAGCCGCCCGCGCCGCCTGAGAAACCGCTCTGGCCGGTGCTAGACTGCTCGATCCCTCCCGGGCAATCAGCGGGGGGGTTTCTTTATGAACCGAGAGACAGTTTTCACACCGCAGGGGCTCGAAGAGCTCAAGTCGAAGATCGATTACCTGCGCGGCGAGCGCCGCCGTGAGGTGGCGGCGCGCATCAAGGAGGCCCGCGAGTTCGGCGACATCGCCGAGAACTCGGAGTACGACGACGCCAAGAACGAGCAGGCGATGCTCGAGAAGCAGATCTCCGATCTCGAGGAGAAGCTGCGTAGCGCGCGCGTAATCGACGAGTCCGCGGTCGACACCGAAAAGGTGGGCGTGGGCGTGACCGTCCACGTCAAGGACCAGAAGACCGAGAAGTCGACCAAGTTCAGGCTCGTCGGCTCGGCCGAGGCCGACCCGTCGGAGAACAAGCTCTCCAACGAGTCGCCCGTGGGCAAGGCGCTGATCGGCCACAAGCGCGGCGAGACCGTGACCGTGCCCGTCCCCCGCGGGCCGGCCCGCAAGCTCAAGATCACCAAGATCGAGCGCTAGCGGCGCTCCGCAGAACGCCGCACGCAAGCAAAGCTTGCGCTGCGGCGGGTAGCGTTCCGCCCGCAGTGGACGACCGCCGCGCCAAGCTCGAGCGCCTGCGCGAGCAGGGCATCGACCCCTTCCCGCACGAGTTCGCCGGGGTCAGGCCCATCGCCGACCGTGCACGAGGCCCACGACGGGCTGGAGGCCGGGGAGGAGACGGACGCGTCCTACCGGATCGCCGGGCGCCTGACCGCCCGCAGGGGCCACGGCGGTGCTGCATTCCTCGACCTGGTCGACCGCAGCGGCAAGCTCCAGGTCCACGCCAAGCGCGACGTGCTCGGCGAGGAGTCCTTCGAGACGCTCACCTCGCTCGACCTGGGCGACCTGATCGGCGTGGACGGCACCGCCTTCAAGTCACGCCGCGGCGAGCTCAGCCTGCGGGCGACGGGCTGGACCCTGCTGGCCAAGTCGCTGCGGGCCCCGCCCGAGAAGTTCCACGGCCTCGAGGACGTCGAGACCCGCTACCGCCACCGTGAGCTCGACCTGATCGCCAACGAGGAGGTGCGCGAGCTGTTCATCCTGCGCAGCCGCGTGGTCCGGGCGCTCAGGCGGTGGCTGGACGAGCGCGGCTTTCTCGAGGTGGAGACGCCCGTGCTGCAGCCGCTCTACGGAGGCGCGCTGGCCCGGCCCTTCGTCACCCACCACAACGCCCTCGACCGCGACCTGTATCTCCGCATCGCCGACGAGCTGTACCTCAAGCGGCTGATCGTGGGCGGCCTCGAGCGGGTGTACGAGATCGGCAAGGACTTCCGCAACGAGGGGGTCTCCTTCAAGCACAACCCCGAGTTCACGATGCTGGAGTGGTACGAGGCCTACGCCGACTACACCGACATCGCCGCCCGCCTCGAGGAGCTCATCGCCTACGTCGCCGGGGAGGTGGGCTACGACGGCCCGATCGACTTCTCCGCTCCCTGGAGGCGGCTGACCCTGCGGGAGGCGATCCGCGACCGAACGGGTCTCGACATCGCCGGTGGATCGGAGCTGCCGGGCGAGGGGACCTGGGCCAAGCGGGTGGACGACCTGCTCTCCAAGCACGTCGAGCCCGAGCTCAGGAACCCCACCTTCATCCTCGACTACCCGAAGGAGCTGTCGCCCTTCGCCAAGGACCACCGCTCCGAGCCCGGCCTGGTCGAGCGCTTCGAGTGCTTTGCCGGCGGCATGGAGTTCGCCAACGCGTTCACCGAGCTGAACGACCCCGACGAGCAGCGGGCCCGCTTCGAGCAGCAGCGCACCGACCAGGCTGCCGGCGACGAGGAGACACAGCCCTACGACGAGGACTACGTGCGGGCGCTGGAGCAGGGCATGCCGCCCACGGGAGGGATCGGGATCGGGATCGATCGGCTGGTGATGATCCTCAGCGGCCGCGAGTCGGTCCGCGAGGTGGTGCTGTTCCCGGCGATGCGCAGCTGACGAGGTAGCCTGCCGCCATGGACCTCGGCGAGCCCTCCTCCTACCTGCTGCTGGAGGCCGGCGTGCCCGTGTTCTCCAGCGACGAGAAGCGGCTCGGGGACGTCGAGCACGTGCTCGCCGACGAGGCCAGCGACGTGTTCGACGGCATCGTCGTCGACCGCAGCGTCCTGCCCGGCGGCCACCGCTTCATCGACGCGCCGCAGGTCGACCGGATCCACGAGCGCGGGGTGGTGCTCACCCTTACCGCCGACGAGGCCGAGGGGCTGCCGGAACCGTCGGAGAACCCGGCGGCGATGGGGACCAACCCGGCCGAGGTCGAGGAGAGCGACCTGCAGCGCAAGCTGAAGGGCGCCTGGGACCGGATCAGCGGGAACTACTAGCGCTGCGGCGGCAGGTGAGCATCACCTAGCGGCCTGCAGCGCAGGCGCGCGAGCGCCTGGGACCAAATGGGTGGAAACTACGGTTGTCCTCGACCGCAAGGAGACCGTTCGATGAAACGGATTCGCATCGCCAGCCCCTCACCAGCTCTGGTCATTGCGTCGCTCGCCCTCTTCATCTCCCTAGGAGGCGTGGGCTACGCGGCGATCAACCTGCCCAGGGGGAGCGTTGACAGCCACCACCTCCTCCGCGACGCAATCAAGGGCCGGCATCTGGCCAACGACGCGGTCGACAGCCAGCACCTGGCCCGCGCCGCCGTCGACAGCCATCACATAGCCTCGGGTGCCGTCAAGGCGGCGGAGATGGGGAGGAAGGCCGTCAAGCGGAGCGCCATGGCCAAGAACGCCATCGTGTCCCGGACCGTCGACAATGGATCCCTACGTCGCGCGGACCTGGCCCCGAGCGCGGTCGCGACCCGTCAATACGCGGCCAATCTGATTCCGAACGCCGCCCAGCGAACGGTCGCGGTCGGGTGGCATACCGAGTCGTTGAAGCCGGCCGCAATCGCCCACAACGGTCCCGGCGACTACACGATCACGTTCGATCGCGGCAGTGACAGCATCGGGTGCGCCGTGCCGTTCGCCACCCCGTTCAACGCACCGCCGGAGACTACGTTCCGGATCACTCGCCTCGAGTGCACCGGTGGACAGAACGTGATCGGGATCGCCTCGAGCACCGGCCAGGACGCTCAGGTGCTGCTCAAGGTCTCCTTCACCAAGTAGTCAGCCCTCGACCGCCTCGCGGAACTCGGTCTCCGCCTCCCGCAGCCGCCGGCCGCTCTCCACGAGCGCGCCGGCGGCCCCCTGGGCCTCGGCCGGCTTGCCCTCCTCGGCGGCGTCGGCGAGGGCGCGGAGCCGCTTGGACCCCTCTGCCAGCGCGGCCACGAGCTCGTCGAACTGCGGGCTGACGTCGTCGGGCGGCTCCAGTCCCGCAAGGTTGTCGCGAACCTCGTCGAGCCGCTCGGCGAGCCGCTCGTAGCGGGCGGCCAGCTCCTCGTTGCTCTCGCCCGCCGCTCGGGTCAGGGAGGCGCCCACGTCGTCGCCCAGCGCGCTGAGCGGCCGCACCGCCTCGTTGTAGTCCTGCTTGAAGGCGTTGTCGTCGCCCCCGCAGGCCGCGACGGTGCCGCCGCCGAAAACCAGAAGGAGCAGGAAGAAAGCCGCGCGTGCGCCCAAGACCCGGGCCAGGCTATCCGAAAATCCCTCGCAGAACGCGGCATTTACGGCTCGGTTAAGCCGAAAAGTGCCGTGGGGGGCGTTGGTAGACTCGGTTACGGTGGCAGGTGTTTTTCTGATCGCTTTTCCCGCTGTCGGCGTACTTGGTCAGAAGGGGGGAAAGAGGAGGGACGGCACCCGGTCCCGAGGTTCCCGACAGATAGGCAAGACTCGTGTTTGAGCGCTTCACCGAACGGGCCCGGCAGGTCGTCGTGCTTGCCCAGGAAGAGGCTCGAATCCTGAAGCACAACTACATCGGCACCGAGCACATCCTGCTCGGGCTGCTGAGGGAGGAGGAGGGCCTCGCTGCCCGCGTCCTCGAGTCCCTCGACATCACGGTGGAGCGCGTACGCGCTCAGGTCGTCCGCATCGTCGGCTCGGGCGAGGAGGTCACCTCCGGCCAGATCCCGTTCACCCCGCGCGCGAAGAAGGTCCTCGAGCTGGCGCTGCGCGAGGCGCTTTCCCTGGGCCACAACTACATCGGCACCGAGCACATCCTGCTGGGGCTGGTGCGCGAGAACGAGGGCGTCGCCGCCCGGATCCTGCTCGACTTCGACGCCGATTCGGAGAAGATCCGCAACGAGGTCATCCGCATGCTCTCCGGCCCCGGCGGGCGCCAGGGCCGCTCCGGCCAGGGCGCGCCCGGCCAGGGCGAGGGCAAGAAGTCGTCGAAGCTGCTCGACCAGTTCGGCCGCAACCTGACCAAGCTGGCCGCCGAGGGCAAGCTCGACCCGGTGGTGGGGCGCGAGACCGAGGTGGAGCGGATCATGCAGATCCTCTCCCGCCGCCAGAAGAACAACCCCGTCCTGATCGGCGAGCCCGGGGTGGGCAAGACCGCCGTCGTCGAGGGCCTGGCCCAGCGCATCACCGCGGGCGAGGTGCCGGAGACGCTCAAGAACAAGCAGATCTACACCCTCGACCTGGCCGCGCTGGTGGCCGGCTCGAAGTACAGGGGCGAGTTCGAGGAGCGCCTGAAGAAGGTGATGAAGGAGATCACCCAGCGCGGCGACATCATCCTGTTCATCGACGAGCTGCACAACCTCGTCGGAGCGGGCGCCGCCGAGGGCGCGATCGACGCCGCCTCGATCCTCAAGCCGGCGCTGGCCCGTGGCGAGCTGCAGACGATCGGCGCCACCACGCTCGACGAGTACCGCAAGTACCTCGAGCGCGACTCGGCGCTCGAGCGTCGCTTCCAGCAGATCCGGGTGGAGCAGCCCTCCACCGAGGAGACCGTGCAGATCCTCAAGGGCCTGCGCGACCGCTACGAGCAGCACCACCGCGTCGGAATCACCGACGAGGCGCTGGAGGCGGCCGCCGAGCTGGCCGACCGCTACATCTCCGACCGCTTCCTGCCGGACAAGGCGATCGACCTGATCGACGAGGCCGCCTCGCGTGCCCGTATCAAGTCGATGACCGCCCCGCCGGTGTACCGCGAGCTCGAGGACGACATCGAGTCCACGCGCCGCGACAAGGAGGCCGCGATCGAGGCGCAGGAGTTCGAGAAGGCGGCGAACCTGCGCGACAAGGAGCGCCAGCTCACCAACAAGAAGCGCGAGCTGGAGGAGCAGTGGCGCTCGGGCGAGTCCGGCGAGCGGCCGGAGATCGCCGAAGAGGAGATCGCCGACATCGTCTCCATGTGGACCGGCATCCCGGTGTTCAAGCTCACCGAGGCCGAGACGCAGAAGCTCATGCGCATGGAGGAGGAGCTGCACAAGCGCGTGATCGGCCAGAACGCCGCCATCGAGGCGGTGTCCAAGGCCATCCGTCGCTCGCGCGCCGGGCTGAAGGACCCCAAGCGGCCCACCGGCTCGTTCATCTTCCTCGGCCCCTCGGGCGTCGGGAAGACCGAGCTCGGCCGCACGCTGGCGGAGTTCCTGTTCGGCGACGAGGAGGCGATGGTCCGCATCGACATGTCGGAGTACATGGAGAAGCACTCCGTGTCCCGGCTGGTCGGCTCGCCTCCGGGCTACATCGGCTACGACGAGGGCGGGCAACTCACCGAGGCGGTGCGCCGCAAGCCCTACAGCGTGCTCCTGCTCGACGAGATCGAGAAGGCGCACCCCGACGTGTTCAACATCCTGCTCCAGATCCTGGAGGACGGCCGCCTGACCGACGCCCAGGGGCGCACGGTCGACTTCCGCAACTCCATCGTGATCATGACCTCCAACGTGGGGGCCTCGGAGATCGCCAAGAACACCGGGATCGGGTTCACGGTGGGCGACGAGACCGGCATCACCTACGAGGACATGAAGAACCGGATCATGGGCGAGCTGAAGAAGGTGTTCCGGCCCGAGTTCCTCAACCGGATCGACGAGGTGATCGTCTTCCACAAGCTCACCAAGGAGGAGATCGGCCAGATCGTCGAGCTCCTGCTCAAGCGGATCCGGGAGTCGCTGGCCGAACGCGAGCTGTCGCTCAACCTCTCCGACGAGGCGGCCGACCTGCTGGTCGAGAAGGGCTGGGACCCCGCCATGGGAGCCCGCCCGCTGCGCCGTGCGATCCAGCGCTACATCGAGGACCCGCTGGCCGACGAGGTGCTGTCCCAGTCCATGCCCCCCGGCTCCACGATCGAGGTGGACAAGGCGCCGGAGGACGACGAGGAGCGCGAGGTGACGATCTCGATCGTCAAGCCGCGCGCCCGCGAGACCGTCGGCGTCGGGGCCAAGGGCGGCGAGAGCGGCGGCGGCGATCCCGCTCCCGAGGAGCCCGCGGACTCCGGCGACCTGCCGGACGAGCCGGAGGTGCTGCCCGAGATCCCGGACGCCCCGCCGGCTCCCGAGGGCGAGGACAAGCAGGGCGACTGACGCCCCCGGTCCACACCTGAAAATCGGCGCGAGCCCCGCACAACCGCGGGGCTCGTTGCATAATGGGCGGGAATCACTCGCCCTGGCCGGGCATCTGATTCGGTAGAGATCGATGCCACCACCGACAGTCTCGAGGCACGGGTCGTCGGCCGCCCCGGCATCCCGCCGGCCCTTCGTCGGGCGGAACCGGGAGCTCGACGAGCTTCGCGCTGGGCTGGACGAGGCGGCTGACGGGCACGGACGGGTCTTCCTGCTCGGCGGCGAGCCGGGCATCGGCAAGACGCGCCTCATGCAGGAGCTCGCGCGGGAGGCCGAGCACCGCGGCGGCCGGGTGACCACCGGGCGCTGCTGGGAGGAGGGCGGCGCGCCCGCCTACTGGCCCTGGATTCAGACCGTGCGCGGTCTCGGCGGCGACCTCGAGCGCCTCGCCGCGGATGCGGGTGGATCGGTGGAGCCCGGCAGCGAGCGTTTCCGGCTGTTCGACGGTGCGGCCCGCTTCTTGATCGGCGCCGCCGAGCCTCGTCCGCTGCTCATCGTCCTCGACGACCTCCACGCGGCCGACGCGCCCTCACTCGTGCTGCTGCGATTTCTCAGCGAGGCGATCGGCGACGCGCCGGTCCTCGTGGTCGGCTCCTATCGCGAGCGCGAGGCCCGCGAGGGCGAGCACCGTGACGCGTTCGACGAGCTCGGCCGCTCCGCGACCCGCCTCTCGCTCCGAGGCCTCAGCGTCGAGGACGTGGCCGCCTACGTCGCGAGCGCCACCAACGCCGATCCGGACCCGTCCGTGTCCGCCCGCCTCCAGGCACTCACCAGCGGGAACCCGTTCTTTCTCGGCGAGGTGGTGCGGCTGGCGGGCCACGACGGCCTGACCTTCGATCGCATCGAACCCGTCCCGGACGAGGTGCGGACGCTGCTGCGCCGCCGCCGGGCGGACCTCCCGGCCGACGCGGTGCAGGCGTTGCGGCTGGCGGCGGTCGTCGGCCGGGAGTTCGACTTTCGCGTGCTCGAGCGGACGAGCCCGCTCGATGTCGGGCGGCTCCTCGGAGGTGCTGGACGCGGCCGAGAGCGCCGGCGTGCTCGCCGAGGACCCCGCGTTCCCACGTCGCTATGCGTTCGTCCACGAGCTCGTCCGCGAGACCCTCTACGACGAGCTCGCGCCCGCCGCGCGCCTGGAGCTGCACCGCACGATCGGCGGGGTGCTCGAGGAGCTCTACCGGCACGACCCCGAGCCGCACCTGTCGGAGATCGCCCACCATCTCGCGCTGGCGGCGCCGGTGGGGGACGTCTCCGAAGCCGTCTCCTATCTGGTCAGGGCGGGCGACCGGGCCGGGACCCTTCTCGCCTACGAGGAGGCCGGCACCCACTACGAGCGCGCCCTCGGCCTGCTCGGCTCCGCGGAGGAGGCCGTGCGCGAGCGGCGCTGCGACCTTCTCCTGCGGCTGGGCGATGCTCGCTGGCGAGCCGGCGACACGCGCGCCGCCCGGGCCGCCTTCGAGGAGGCCGCTGAGCTGGCGCGCCGCCTGGGTGACGGCGAGCTGCTCGCGCGCGCCGCCCTCGGCTACGTCGTCGGGCTCGGCGGCTTTCTGCTGTTCGCCCGCTTCGAGGCGGGCGCGACCGGGGCCGGGCTGCTGGAGGAGGCGCTCGCCGCACTGCCCGATGTCGACAGCCCCCTGCGGGCGCAGGTGCACGCCCGGCTGGCGGTGGAGATGTACTCCTCCAACGACGTCGAGCGCCGTCTGGCGGTGAGCGCCGAGGCGGTGGACATGTCACGCCGGCTGGGCGACTCCAAAGGCCTCGTGACGGCGCTCCACGCGCGCCACTGGGCGCTCGGAGCCCCGGAGATGCTGGACGTCCGGCTGGAGAACACCGAGGAGATGCTCGCCCTGGCCGCCGAGCTCGGGGACCAGGAGCTCGCCTTCCTCGCCCGCAACTGCCGTTTCCACTGCTTCCTCGAGCTCTGCGACGGGGCGGGCGTCGATGCCGAGACGACGGCCATGACCGACCTCGCGGAGCGCATCCAGCAGCCGTTCTACCGCTGGCACGCGGTCTGCCTGCAGGTGATCCGGGCCACGCTGGACGGGCGCATGGAGGACGCCGAGCGCCTGGCGCTGGAGGCGCTTCAGATCGCGCGCCTGCGGCACAGCGAGTACGCGGCCTACGTGTACGAGTACGCGGAGCTGGTGGCGATTCGCTGGGCCCAGGGCCGTCTCGACGTGTACTGGCCGCAGGTCGCCGACCACGGCGAGCGGTACCTGTGGGTGCCGCGCTGGAGGGACGCGCTTGCGGCGGCCGAGCGGGGCGATGGCGGTGCAGCGGCCACCGAGATCGCCCGCCACGCCGGCCGTGACTTCGCCGACCTCCGCCGGGACGGCCTGTGGCTCATCGGCCTGTCCTCGCTCGCCCAGGCCTGCGTGCTCGTGGGGGACCGGCCCCGTGCACGCACCATCTACGAGCTCCTGCTCCCCTTCGCGGACCGGAACGCCGTGTCGCTGACCCAGCAGCCTCACGGCCCCGTGGCGATGCGGCTGGGAATGCTCGCCGCGATGCTCGAGCGCTGGGACGAGGCCGACAAGCACTTCGAGACCGCGCTCGCCCGCTGCGAGCTGCTGGGAGCCCGGGCCATCCGCAGCCGCGTGCTCATCGAGCAGGCGGCGGCTCTGCTGGCCAGCCCCCGCGAGGGGGACCCCGGACGGACCGCGGCGCTGCTCGAGGAGGCCCGCCGAATAGCGGAGGAGCTCGAGCTGAGCGGGCTGCTGCAGCGCATCGAGTCGCTGCCGTCCGCCACCGAGCGGTCGACGGAGGCGGGGCGCGCCAACGCGTGCTTTCGGCGCGAGGGGAACATCTGGACGATCGAATACGAGGGCCGGACGCTTCGCCTGCGCGACCGCAAGGGCCTCGGCTACATCGCCTCGCTGCTGTCCGCGCCCCGCAGCGAGATCCACGTGCTCGAGCTCGCAACCGCGCTCGAGCCGCCCTCGGAGGCCGCCCACCGCGCCGAGATCGGCGGCAACGGCCTCCACGCCTCCCGCCCGGCTGGCGCCGGACCCGTGATCGACGCCCAGGCGCGGGAGCAATACCGGGAGCGGCTGGAGGACCTGCGCGCCGACCTCGAGGAGGCGCGCAGCTTCGGCGACCCCGAGCGTGCCGCCAAGCTCGAGGAGGAGATCGACGCGCTCGTCACCGAGCTGGCCCGGGCGGTGGGCCTCGGAGGGCGCGAACGCGAGGCGGCATCGCCGGCAGAGCGGGCCCGGGTCAGCGTCACCAAGGCAATTCGCACGGCGATTCGGCAGATCGGCGACAACTCGCCCGCGCTGGGCGAGCACCTCAGCGCCTCGATCTCCACCGGGCGCTTCTGCTCGTACGCGCCGCCGGGCGAGGCACCGCCTGCGTGGGTGGTCTAGGAACAAGCGTTCCGTGCCGCTTCACGCCTGCCTGGTAGACGCGCCCGACTCGGAGGCAAGCAGCGATGCAACGGATTCCGCTGGGAGACCTGCCCGTCGCCATCGACGGCGGCGCTCACCGGCTGCGGCCGCCCCACCCGGGGGAGCTGACGGTCGGCTACGTCCGGCTGGCGCGCGGCGCGGGCCTGGACGTCGACCCCTACCCGTTCCCGCATTGGGGCTACATGCTCAAGGGAAGGATCCGCAAGCACACCTCGAGCGGACCCCAGGATTTCGGGGCCGGGGAGTCGTTCTACTGGGCGGCCGGCCACGCCCCCGAGGCGCTCGAGGACTCGGAGTACGTCGACTTCTCACCGGCACGGAACAACCGTTCCGTGCGGGTTCACGCCCTCGAGACGACACACGAATCGACACAGGAGGCAGCATGAGCACCCTGACCAGCGCCGCCGAGGCGGCCCGCCGGGATCTGGGAAGCGGTTTCACCGGAGAGCTGATCGGCCCCGGGGACGGCGGCTACGACCAGGCGCGCACGGTGTACAACGCGATGATCGACCGGCGGCCGGCGCTGATCGCCCGCTGCGCCAGCGCCGATGATGTGGCCACCGTCGTCGGCTTCGCCCGCGACCGTGACCTGCTCCTCGCCGTGCGCGGCGGCGGCCACAACGGCGCCGGCCTGGGCATCTGCGACGACGGCGTGGTCTGCGACCTCTCGCCGCTCAAGGACATCCAGGTCGACCCCGAAGCCCGCACGGTTCGGGTCGGCGGCGGCTGTGTGTGGCGCGAGGTGGACCGGGCCACGAACGAGCACGGCCTGGCCACGCCCAGCGGGATCATCGGCACCACCGGGGTCGGCGGCCTGACCCTGGGCGGCGGCCTGGGGCACCTGACCCGCAAGTACGGCCTGGCCATCGACAACCTGCTCGAGGCGGACATGGTGCTGGCGAGCGGCGAGAAGGTCCGTGTGAGCGCCGACGAGAACCCCGATCTCTACTGGGCCATCAGGGGCGGTGGCGGCAACTTCGGCGTGGTCACGTCGTTCCTGTTCCGGCTGCACGAGGTCGGCACGATCATCGGCGGCCCGACCTTCTGGCCCGTCGAGCAGGGCGCGGAGGTCCTCACGGCCTACCGTGACTTCCTCTCAGGCGCTCCGAGAGACCTGAACGGGTTCTTCGCGTTCGCCACTGTGCCCCCCGCCCCGCCGTTCCCGGAGGAGATTCACCTGCGCAAGGTGTGCGGTGTGGTCTGGTGCTATGCCGGCAACGATGAGGAGGCGGCCGCGGCTGCGATGGCCCCGCTGCTCGACGCGGTTTCCGAGCCGCTCATGCACGGGGTGCAGGGCATGCCCCACCCGGCGCTCCAGACCGCGTTCGACGACCTTTACCCGCCCGGTGATCAGTGGTACTGGCGCGCCGACTTCGTCAAGGAGATCCCCGACGAGGCGGTCGAGATCCACGCCCGCTTCGGGGCCGACATGCCGACCATCAAGTCAACGATGCACCTGTACCCGATCGACGGCGCCGCGCACGACCTGTCGTCATCCGACACCGCGTGGAGCTACCGCGACGCGAACTGGGCCACCGTGTTCGCCGGCGTCGATCCCGACCCGGCCAACGTGAGGGCGATCCGGCGCTGGAGCATCGACTACCAGGAGGCCCTGCATCCCTACTCTGCCGGCGGCGCCTACGTGAACATGATGATGAACGAGGGCGAGGAACGTGTCCGGGCCAGCTACCGGGACAACTACGACCGGCTGGCGCGGGTCAAGGAGGCCCGGGACCCGGAGAACGTCTTCCGCGTGAACCAGAACATCAAGCCGGCTGCCGCGTAGCCCCGCGGCGGCCGTGGCCGGGCGGCGCCGGCCGCCGCCCGGCTCACCTCAGAACAGCTGGAGGTAGCGGTCGACCTCCCACTGCGTGACCTGGCCGTGCCACTCCTCGAACTCCTGCTGCTTCGTCTTGACGAAGTAGTCCACGTAGTCCTCACGGCCGGTGTGGCCCAGCGCGGCGCGCAGCACGTCGTCCTTCTCCAGCTCGCGGGTGGCGTCCAGCAGGTTGGCCGGCAGTAGCTCGATCCCCAGCTCCTCCCGCCGCTCGTCGCTGAGCTCGTGCAGGTTCAGCTCGGTCGTGGGGTCGCCGGGGTCGAGGCCGCGCTCGATCCCGTCGAGGCCTGAGGCCAGCACCACTGCCGCCCCCAGGTAGGGGTTGCAGCTGCCGTCGACGGTGCGGTCCTCCACGCGGCCGGCCGCGGGCACGCGCAGCATCTGCGTGCGGTTGTTGTAGCCGTAGCTCACGTACACCGGAGCCCAGCTGGAGCCGCTGCGGGTGCCCACCACCAGGCGCTTGTACGAGCTCACCGTGGGTGCGGTCACGGCGATGTAGGCCTTGGCGTGGGCCTTCAGCCCTCCGATGAAGTGGTACGCGTCCTCTGAGAGCCCCATCCCGCGCGGGTCGTCGGCGGGGTCGGCCTCGAAGACGTTCTCCTCCCCGCGCCACAGGCTCATGTGGAAGTGGCAGCCGTTTCCGGTCAGATGGGCGAACGGCTTCGGCATGAAGGTGGCCATCAGGCCGCGCTCCTGGGCCAGCGACTCGACCATGTAGCGGAAGAAGATCGCCCGGTCACAGGTGACGAGCGCGTCGGCGTAGTCGAAGTTCTGCTCGAACTGGCCGTTGGCGTCCTCGTGGTCGGTGGCGTAGTTGTTCCAGCCGAGCCAGGTGAGGTTGCGGGCCACGTCGGAGACGAAGTCGAGGCTGCGGGTGAGCCCGCGCATGTCGTAACAGGGCTGCTCGAGGTTGTCGAGCGGGTCGGCCAGCTCGATCGAGCCGTCCTCGTTGCGGCGAATGAGGAAGTACTCGAGCTCGATGCCGATCTTGAACTCGTAGCCCATGGAGCGGGCGCGCTCGAGCTGGCGGCGCAGGATGGTGCGCGGGCAGTAGGGCCACTCCTCGCCCTCCACATGCACGTCGCAGGCCAGCCGGGCCACGCCCGGGCGCCAGGGCAGCGGGGTGAGCGTCGTGATGTCCGGCATCGCGGCCATGTCCGGGTCGTTGGGCCGCTGCCCGATAGCCCCGGCGGCGAAGCCCGCGAAACCGGCCCCGTCGCTCAGCAGGCCGTCCAGCAGGCGGGCCGGCACCAGCTTGGCGTTCGGCTTGCCGTGCATGTCGACGAACTGCGCGAAGAGGAACTCCACGTCGTTGTCGGCGATGTAGCGCTCGACCCCCTCCCGGGAGGTGGGCTGCTCGAAGGGTGGGTTGGTTGCGACAAGCGTCTCCACCGCGGTCCTCGCGTTCGGGGTCAAGGGCTTTCTATCCCGTGCGCCGGTGAAGGCCAATGTCGGAGGGCGACATTGTTGGCCGCATCGGCGTGTCGCGCGACTCTATAGCGGGCCCACCCCGGCGCGTTCGACCTCACCGCCTCACCCCCGGACGAGCTGCACGATCGCCACCAGCCCCACCACCACGATGATCCCGCGCAGCGCCCAGTCCGGAAGACGGCGGCCGTAGCGTGACCCGAGCTGGCCGCCGGCGATCGCTCCAGCCGCGATCACCGCCGCCGGGCCCCAGGCCACGTCGGCGACCACGACGAACACCAGCGCGGCGACTCCGTTGACCAGCAGCGCCAGGACGTTCTTCAGAGCGTTGAGGCGCTGGAGGTCATCCGGGATCGCGACGCTCAGCACCGCGATCAGCAGGATGCCCTGGGCGGCGCCGAAGTAGCCCCCGTAGGTGCCGGCGACGTACACGGCGGCGCGGGCGCCGAGCCCCGCCTCGCCCGCCGCCGCCCGTCTTCGGGAAGCCTCCAGCCTCCGCGTGAGCCGGGGTTGGAGCAGGATCAGCGCCACCGCCGCCGCGATGAACACCGGGACGATCACGCGGAAGGACTCGGCCGGCAACAGAAGCAGCCCCACCGCCCCGGTGATCCCGCCGAGGACGGACGCCGTGCCGTAGCGAAGGATTCGCCCTCGCTGTCCGGCCAGCTCGGCCCGGTAGCCGACCGCGCCCGACAGCGAGCCCGGGACCAGGCCGACCGTGTTCGAGACGTTGGCCACGACCGGGCTGTACCCGAAGGCGAGCAGGACCGGGAACGTGACCAGCGTCCCGCTGCCGGCGAGGGCGTTTATCGCGCCCGCGGCCAGCCCGGCCGCTGCGATCGCGACGATCTCGAGCCCATCCACAGCCGCGAGGCTACGGGCTCGCAATGCAGGTTCGCACTACAGCCAGCCCGGCACCACGAATATCAGCCACGCGATCGGCGGCGCGACCGCGACCATGGTCATGCCCCACTGCATGAGCCGCTTGAAGTTCAAGCTCTGTGAGCGCGCCGACGCCGACGACGACGTGCGAGCGCTGGTGCTGCGCGGCGCGGAGGAAAAGGCGTTCGTCGCGGGCACCGACATCAGCCAGTTCGCCGCGTTTGAGTCCGCTGACGACGGGGTCGAGTACGAGGCGACGATCGACCGCATCGTCGGGCGCCTGGAGGCCGTGGCCAAACCCAGCGTCGCCCTGGTGGACGGCTACGCAATGGGCAGCGGCCTCGCGCTCTCGGCCGCCTGCGATCTGAGGGTCTGCACGCCGGAGGCCAAGTTCGGCCTGCCGATCGCCCGCACGGTCGGCAACTGCCTCTCGATGGAGAACTACGCTCGGCTGGCTGCTCTGTTGGGCGCGGCGCGCCTGAAGGAGCTGATCTTCACGCGCGCTCCATCGACGCGCAGGAAGCGCTCGCCATCGGGCTGGCCACCGAGGTGGTGGACGCCGGGGAGGCGGAGCCGCGCGTGGAGGAGCTCTGCGAGCTCATGGCCGGCCACGCGGATGTCACGCTGCGTGTGACCAAGGAGGCCCTGCGCCGCCTGCGCGCGGCGCGGTCTGCCGGAGGGCGATGACCTCGTCCGCGAGGCCTACGGCAGCGAGGAGTTCCGCCGCACCGTGCAGGCTTTCCTGGCCAAGCGAAGCTAGTCGCTCAGCTCCTGCTTGAGCACCTTGCCCATCGCGTTGCGGGGCAGCTCGTCGACGAAGCGCACCTCGCGCGGGCGCTTGTGCGGGGCGAGCAGGCCCGCCACGTGGTCTGTCAGCTCGTCGGCACCAGGCCGGTCTCGCCCGTCCTCCACCGCCACCCAGGCCACGATGCGCTCGCCGAGGTCGTCGTCGGGGGCCGCGGTGACCGCCGCCTCGGCGACGGCCGGGTGCTCGAGCAGGGCAACCTCGACCTCCCCGGCGCCGACCTTGTAGCCGCCGGTCTTGATCAGGTCGGTGGAGCGGCGGCCGACGATCCGCCAGTAGCCGTCAGGGGCCCGGGTGGCCAGGTCGCCGGTGAAGAACCATCCGTCGCGCAGGGCCTCCGCGTCGGCGTCGGGCCGGTTGAGGTAGCCGTCGAAGAGGTTGGGGCCCCGCACGGCCAGCTCGCCGATGGTCTCGTCGTCGGAGTTCTCGATGTCGCTCCCGTCGTCGCCGACCAGGCGGATCTCGATCCCTGAGAGCGCGGTCCCCACGTAGCCCGGGCGCCGCTCGCCGTCGGCGCGGACGGCGGTGTTGATCAGCGTCTCGGTGAGCCCGTATCGCTCGGCGACGCGCTGTCCGGTGGCCTCGGCGAAGCGCTCGAAGACCGGGGCCGGCAGCGGCGCGGAGCCGGACACCAGCAGGCGGGCGCCGCCCAGCGCCTCCGCCAGCGCCCGGTCGGCCTCCGCCTCGGCCACCAGCCGGTTGTACATCGTCGGCACGCCGAACAGCATCGTCGCGCCGCCCTCCAGCGCGGACGCCACCCGGCCGGGATCGAAGCGCCCGACGTGGTCGAGCCGGCCGCCGAGGCGCAGCGGCCCGAGCAGCCCGAGCACCAGCCCGTGGATGTGGAACAGCGGCAGCGCGTGGGTGAGGCGGTCCTCCGAGGTCCAGTCCCAGGCTTCGGCGAGGGCATCCAGGTTGCCGGCGACGGCGCGGCGCGAGAGGACGGCCCCCTTCGGCGGCCCGGTGGTGCCGGACGTGTAGACGATCAGGGCGGGTGCCGCCTCGTTCCCGCGGCCGGACGGCAGCTCGCCTCCGCGGGCGGCGGTGTCGACGGGGCGCGCCGGCGGGGCCTGCTGCAGATCGCCGAGCGCGTCGCCGGGAGCGGCGAGCAGGACGTCCGGGGCGCTGTCCTCCAGGACGTGACGCAGCTCGGCCGTCCCGAGCTTCGGATTGACCGGTACCAGCGGAACGCCTGCAGCGGTCGCCGCGACCACGGCCACGCAGGTCTCCAGGGTGGACTCCGCCCAGACCGCCACGCGCGCCATTCCCTCGAGCGAGCCGGCGAGCGCGCCGGCGGCCTCGCGCAGCTCGCGGTAGCTCAGCTCGCGCCCGTCGATGCGGACCGCGGGCTCGTCGCCCCGCTCATGTACTGGCGGCAGCAGTTCGCCGGCCACGAAATCCTCCTGATGGTCTATTGATGGCACCTTGCCCCATCGGCCGAAGCGCAAATCCAAGCAATGACCCTCGTCGCGGGGGGACTGTGCGTGTTCGCCGCCTCGTTCCTGGGCGGCGTCACCGGCTTCGGCTACTCGCTCGTGGCCACGCCCCTGCTCCTGCTTCTGGGGTTCGACCTGCCGTTCGTGGTGACGGTCAACCTGGCCCTGGCCTGCATCACGCGGATGCCGGTGGCCTACCGGTTCCGGGCCGATCTGAACACCCGTCGCGCCACCGGGCTGATCGCCGGAAGCGTCCCCGGGCTCTGGCTCGGGGCCCTGGTGCTGACGACGGTGTCGGAGGCGGCGATCAAGGTGGCCGCGGGGCTGGTGGTGATGCTCTGCGCCATCCTGCTCTGGCGTGCCCTCTCGGCGCCGGCGCCCAAGCCGATCCCCGGCGCCCCGGTGGTCGCGGGCTTCGCTGGCGGGTTTCTGGGCACGTCGGCGTCGCTCCTGGGAGCGGCTCCGGTGCTCCTGCTGGCGCGCGACAAGGCCGCGCCGCGCAGCCAGATCGCTGACCTCGCCGTGTACTTCGTCGTCTCGAACGCGATCGGGCTGGCCATCCTGACCGCCGTCGGAGGCCTGGAGACCGACGCCCTGTACCCGGCCTTCCTGCTCTGGCTGCCGGGGTCGATCGCCGGCAACTGGGTGGGCACGATCATCGGCCCCCGCCTGCCGGAGATCCAGTTCCGGAAGATCACGCTCGCAGTCGTCTTCGCGACCGGCGCGGTCACGGCGCTCGCGGCGTAGGGGCCCCGCCCGATTCGGCGCCTGCACGATGGCGGTGCCCTTCGCCGCGCTCGAAGCGCGCGCGGAACGCGCCGCAACCCCGGGCTTGCGCTGATCTGCGATTATGGCCGCGCGGCCCGGGTGCCGGACATCGTGATCCGGAGGGAACGACATGAAGGTCCTAGTAAGAGCAGGTCGGTCGCGGGCGTTCGCGGCGATCGCAGTCCTGGCCACAATCGCGCTCTTCGCTGCGAGTGCTTCGTCGGCGCAGGCGGTCCCGATCACACAGGGGCAGACAACGCTGACCTTCGACCAGAACATCTTTTCTGTTCTGGACCCCCTGGGCATCGGCATCCTGCCGATCGCGCCCGCGGAGGCAAGCCTTGGCGGCGAGTCGTTCCCGATCGCTGGCGGCAGGGTCACCCCTGACGGCCGGCGGGCGAGGATCAACCATGTCGGCGGGCTCGATATCGTCGGTGACGCCGCGTCCGTCAGGGTGACGCGGCTCAGGGTGCGCCTCTGTTGTCGTAGTTCCCAGCTGAGCGCGTCGGTCGGTGGTCAGCGCATGTCGTTCCTGGCCCTCGGGCGCGGGACCCGTACCTTCCGCGGACGCCGCCTCACCATCCGCGGGATCAACGCATTTCTGACCCTGGAGGCGGCGGACGCGCTCAACCAGGCGTTCGCGACCAACGTCTTCCAAGAGGGCACCCAGCTCGGCACGCTGCGCATCCGCATGAGGCTGGCCAGCTAGCCCGACCGACCCCGGCGGGGGGTCCCCGCGAGCGATCCCCCGCCGCGTCCCGGCCGAAACCGCGACAAACGGGCCCTGCCGCAGCCGTTGGACCTGGGGCCTTCGACGCTATGCCCTGGCGGCTCCCGCCGGCTGCCGGTCCGGCGCGTAGGTGCCGAAGGTCCAGATGTGGCCTTCGGGGTCATAGCAGCAGAACTCTCGCCCGTGTCCCGCGTCGTGGAGAGGGTTGAACACCTCCGCGCCGGCCTCGAGCGCACGGGCGTGCAGCGTGTCCGGATCGTCGGTGGCGATATACACGCTCTGCGCCGTGCCGCCGAGCGCGCGCGGACTTCGGTCGCGCCGCGTCGAATGCTCGGTCGACAGAACCATGATCGTGTCGCCGTCCGGTGTCACAAGCTCGCCGTGGAGGATCCCTCCACCATCACCCGGCACGACCATCCGCACCGTGAACTCGAATGTCTGGACGAGCCACTCGACAGCGGCGTCAGCGTCTTCGTAGGCGAGCGACGGATACACGCTTTGGAATCTCATGTCGCCGACGATATTCCGCGTCCGCGGCGCCGTATTGGATGAAATTGACCCGATCGCGCTGACCGCGATGTGGACACCCCACACAGTGGCTGCGGGAATTGTTGGCGGCCCGCCATAGGGGGCCGCGGGGGCCTGAAACTACACTCGCCGGAGAGCGCAATGTGTGGAATCGCAGGACTTTTCGGCAAGTCGGACGAGCTGGGCGACGCCCTGGGACGTCACCTGGGCGACATGCTGCTGCAGCTGAGCGACCGCGGCCCCGACAGCGCCGGGGTGGCGCTCTACCGCAACCCGGCGCCGGCAGGGGAGAGCAAGGTCTCGCTGCTCGAACCCGAGCCGGGTTACGACTGGACCGGCGTGCACGAGGAGCTGGCGGCGGCGTTCGGCGCCGGCGAGCCCGAGGTGAGGGCGAGCCACGCCGTGATCGTGGTCGACGCCGAGGCCGTCGACGCGGTGGCCTGGCTGCGCGAGCACCATCCGGAGCTGCGCATCATGAGCGCCGGCCGCTCGATCGAGATCTACAAGGAGGCCGGTCCGCCTCGCCGCTTTGTCGAGCGCTTCGACCTGGCCGGTGTTCAGGGCAGCCACGCGCTCGGCCACACGCGCATGGCCACCGAGAGCAGGGTGACCACCGAGCACTCCCACCCCTTCTCCACGGGCCTCGACCTGTGCCTCGTCCACAACGGGTCGCTCTCCAACCACAACCGCCTGCGCCGGCGGCTCCGGCGCGAGGGAATCGACTTCCAGACCGACAACGACACCGAGGTGGCGGCCGGCTACCTCACCTGGCGCCTGCGCGAGGGCGCGACCCTCGAGCAGGCGCTCGAGGGCTGCCTGGAGGACCTCGACGGCTTCTACACCTTCGCGGTGGGGACGGCGGACGGCTTCGCCGTGTTGCGCGATCCGATCGCCTGCAAGCCCGCGGTGATGGCCGAGACCGGCGACTGGGTGGCCATGGCCTCCGAATACCGGGCCATCGCCACGCTGCCCGGCGCCGACGAGGCGGCGGTGTGGGAGCCCGAGCCGGGTCGGGTGTACGTCTGGGAGCGCCAGCCGGTCTGATGGCGGCCACACGCAGCGACGTCGCCGCCCAGACCGTCGACCTGGCGGAGACCCCCCTTCGGGAGCTCAACGCCGCGCTGCACGCGGTGACAGAGGACGGCCCGCGGCACTGGCGCGTGCTCAACCCGCGTGGCGCCCACGCCGTGGCCGTGGGCCTGGACGCCCCGATCGAGGTCGACGTCGAGGGTCACGTGGGCTACTACTGCGCGGGCATGAACAAGCGGGCCACGGTCCGCGTTCACGGCAACGCCGGCACCGGCGCCGCCGAGAACATGATGTCCGGCGTGGTGGTGGTGGACGGCAACGCCAGCCAATCCGCCGGCGCCACCGGACGCGGTGGGCTGCTGGTGATCAAGGGCGACGCCTCGGCCCGCTGCGGGATCTCCATGAAGGGCGTGGACATCGTGGTGCGGGGCTCGGTGGGCCACATGAGCGGCTTCATGGCCCAGAAGGGCTGCCTGGTGGTGTGCGGTGACGCCGGCGACGCCCTGGGCGACTCGATCTACGAAGCCCACCTCTATGTGCGCGGACAGGTGGCCGGGCTGGGTGCGGACTGCGTGGAGAAGGAGCTCGAGCCTCACCATCGCGACGAGCTCGCCGGCCTCTTGCAGCAGGCGGGGGCGGACGACTGCGATCCGGCGGAGTTCCGGCGCTACGGGTCGGCGCGGCGGCTCTACAACTTCGACATCGACCACGCGGGCGAGTACTAGATGGCCGTCCTTCGCGAATCGGCGCTCTTCGACCGGGGCGTGATCGCCGAGATCCAGCGCGCCGCCCGCGAGGGCATCTACGACATCCGCGGCTTCGGGGCAAAGCGGGCCGTGCCCCACTTCGACGATCTGCTGTTTCTCGGGGCCAGCGTGTCGCGCTACCCGCTCGAGGGCTACCGGGAGCGCTGCGACACCGACGTGGTGCTGGGCGACCGCTTCGCCAAGCAGCCGCTCCACCTCGACGTGCCGATCACGATCGCCGGCATGAGCTTCGGGGCGCTGTCCGCGCCGGCCAAGGAGGCGCTCGGGCGGGGCGCGAGCGCGGTGGGCACGAGCACCACCACCGGCGACGGCGGCATGACACCTGAGGAGCGCGAGCACTCCAGCCTGCTCGTCTACCAGCTGCTGCCCTCGCGCTACGGGATGAACCCGGACGACCTGCGTCGTGCGGACGCCATCGAGATCGTGATCGGCCAGGGGGCCAAGCCCGGCGGCGGGGGGATGCTCCTGGGCCAGAAGATCTCCGACCGGGTGGCCGAGATGCGCGACCTGCCCAAGGGGATCGACCAGCGCAGCGCCTGCCGCCATCCCGACTGGACCGGTCCCGACGACCTGGAGATCAAGATCGGCGAGCTGCGCGAGATCACCGATTGGCAGAAGCCGATCTTCGTGAAGGTGGGAGCCAGCCGTCCGAACTTCGACGTCGCGCTGGCGGTCAAGTCAGGGGCCGACGTGGTGGTGCTCGACGGCATGCAGGGCGGCACGGCCGCCACCCAGGAGGTGTTCATCGAGCACGTGGGGATCCCCACGCTGGCCGCCATCCCGCCCGCCGTGGAGGCCCTCCAGGAGCTGGACATGCACCGCAAGGTGCAGCTGGTGGTCTCCGGCGGCATCCGCTCGGGAGCCGACACCGCCAAGGCGCTGGCCCTCGGCGCGGACGCCGTGTCCATCGGCGTGGCGGCGATCGTCGCGCTGGGCGACAACTCGCCCGAGCACGAGGAGGGCTACCGCGAGATCGACACCTCGGCCGGCTACTACGACGACTGGCACGAGGGACGCGACCCCGCCGGCATCTCAACCCAGGACGACGAGCTGGCAGCCCGTTTCGACCCCGAGCTGGGCGGCCGGCGCCTGGCCAACTACCTGCGGGCGATGGTGCTGGAGACCCAGACACTCGCGCGCGCGTGCGGCAAGTCGCACGTGCACAACCTGGAGCCGGAGGACCTGGTGGCGCTCAGCGTGGAGGCGGCGGCGATGGCCCGGGTGCCGTTGGCCGGGACGAGCTGGATCCCGGGACGAGACGGGTGAGCGCCGGCCGCTGCCGAAACTTCATGAGGTTGTGCGCGCTGGATTCGCCAAACCTCATGCGCAGTGGCGGGATGCGGTTCCGCATGAGCTTTCTGCACCCGCGGCCCCTTACCCCGCAGCCGTTGCCGTCCGGACGCCGCCGCCAAGGCAACTTCGCCCAGAGCGGCCGGCGATGGCCCAGGTGCCGTTGGCCGGGACCAGCTGGGTATGGGGCCGGCCGAGGGTGGAAACTTCCCTCGGAGCGCCGGGCCGGGGGATCGTGGGAGCTTTTGCGCCGTGAGCGATGAGAACCTCCCGCAGGCCGCAAGGGCCCGATCCTCTGGGAGGTTTTCGATGACGCAACCCCCGTGCCCCGCCGCTGTGGACGTTCGGGTTTGCCGCCGTCGCCGTTCGGCGTCGAACGCCCGGCCCGCTTCCTTGCGGCTTTGTACCTATTTGTCTAGCATGCACCAGCGGAGGCCTGTCGCCCATGTCCTACGTCCTCACCTGTCCGAACTGCGGTCCCCGCGAGGTCACGGACTTCAGCTTCGGCGGTGAGGTGAACCCGCGGCCAAAGGCTCGCCCCACCGAGCGCGAGCTCGGGTCCTACAACTACTTCCGCAGGAACGTGGCCGGCGTCCAGCGTGAGTGGTGGAACCATCGCTCCGGCTGCTCGGCCTGGTTTCTGGCCGAGCGCGATACGCGCACGAACGAGGTGCTGTGGACGGAGCTTCCCGACGCTGCGGCCAGCGCGGACGGCGCGGGCCCGGCCGCCCCCGGCGCGGGACAACCAGGCGGAGCGGGCGGCGTTCCCGGGGGGGCCGCGTGACCCGGCTTCCCGAGCGGGCCGGCGAGCGGATCGACCGCTCTCGGACGGTGCGCTTCTCCTTCGACGGCAAGCTGGTGGAGGCGCTGGAGGGTGACACGATCGGCTCCGCGCTCTACGCAGCCGGCCAGCGCACCTTCTCACGCAGCTTCAAGTACCACCGCCGCCGCGGCCTGATGTGCTGCGCCGGCCAGTGCCCCAACTGCATGGTCCAGGTCGAGGACGCGCCCGGCGTCCGGGCCTGCACCGAGCCCGTGCGCGAGGGCATGAGCGTGGTGCACATGAACGCCACGCCCTCGCTCGACTTCGACGTGATGCGGGCCACCGACCTGATGGGCACGCCGTTCACCCCGCCCGGCTTCTACTACAAGACCTTCATCCGCCCGCGGCGCCTGTGGCCGCTCTACGAGAAGGTGCTGCGGTCGGCCGCCGGCCTGGGCAAGCTGCCCCGCTCGCGGCGCGAGCGCGAGTGGCGCACCGAGTACCGCCGCCGCCACGCCGACGTGCTGGTGGTGGGCGGCGGAGCCGCCGGGCTGGCCGCCGCCACGGCCGCTGCGGAGCTGGGCGCGGACGTGGTGCTCGCCGACGAGGGCCCGGAGCCGGGCGGCCGGCTGCTGGCGGAGGGCGGTCACGAGTACGCGCGCGAGCTGACCGAGAGGGCCAGCTCCGCCGGCGTGGAGCTCCTCACCAGCGCCCCGGCCCTGGGCGCCTTCGACGGCCTCGTGCCCGTGTGGCAGGGCGACACGCTGCACCAGGTGCGGGCGAGGCGCCAGGTGTACGCCACCGGCGCCATCGAGCAGCCGCTGCTCTTCAGCGGCAACGACCTTCCCGGGGTGATGCTCTCGGGTGGCGCCCGCCGGCTGCTGTCGCTGTACTCGGTGCAGCCCGGTGCGCGGGCGGCCGTGGCCACCGTGAGCGATCGCGGGCTGGAGGCCGCTCTGGCCCTGCAGGACGCCGGCGTGGAGCTGGCCTGCGTGGCCGACCTGCGCAGCGGCGCGGCGACGCCACCGGCGCTGGAGCTGGCGCGGCGGGGGGTGGAGATCCAGCACGGCGCCACCGTGCTGGAGGCGCGCGGCCGCAGCCACCTCCAGGGCGTGGTGATCGGCGCCCCGGGCGCCGCCGAGGGCTCCAACGGCGACCGTGCGGTGGCCTGCGACCTCCTGGTGGTCTCCGGCGGCAGCGCCCCCGCCACCTCGCTGCTCACCCAGGCCGGAGCCCGCACGGGCTACGACACCGAGCGCGGCCTGTTCGCGCTCACCGAGCTGCCGGAGGACCTGCTGGCGGCCGGCGAGGTGACCGGGCAGGGCGAGCTGGACACGGCCGAGCTGTCCGGGGCCGTGGCCGGGGCGGAGGCCGCGCACTCGCTCGGGCTGGGCGACGCCGCCTCGCGCGAGCGGGCCGCCGAGGGGATCGACCGCCTGGAGGGCCGGCGCCCCGGCCCGGACGAGTCGGCGGTGCCGCCGGCCCGCACGGGCGAGCGCAAGGGCAAGTGCTTCGCCTGCCTGTGCGAGGACGTGACCGCGAAGGACATCCACCTGAGCGTGGAGGAGGGCTACGACTCGATCGAGCTCTCCAAGCGCTACACCACCACCACCATGGGCCCCTGCCAGGGGCGCATGTGCCAGCTGCCGGCGATCCGCCTGATGGCGGAGGAGACCGGCCAGAGCCTGGAAGAGGTGGGCACCACCACCGCTCGGCCGCCCTGGCAGGCCGTGCCGATGGGCGCGCTGGCCGGGCGGCCCTTCGAGCCGGCCAAGCGCTCCTCGATCCACGGCCGCCACCGCGAGCTGGGCGCGAATGTGCTGTGGGCGGGCGACTGGCGCCGGGCCTACGACTACGGCGACGCCCGCGGCGAGGCGCTGGCGGTCCACGAGTCGGCGGGTCTGATCGACGTCTCCACCCTGGGCAAGCTGATCGTCCGGGGGCCCGACGCGGGCGAGTTCCTCGACCGGCTCTACCCCAACCGCTTCTCCAACCTGAAGCCCGGGCGCATCCGGTACGGGGTGATCGCCAGCGATGCCGGCCGCATCATGGACGACGGCACGATCTGCCGGCTCGACGACGACTCCTACTACGTGACCACCACCTCCAGCGGCGCCGGCGCCGTGTACGACTGGTTCTCCTGGTGGCTGGCCGACTGGCGCCTGGGCGTGCACCTGACCGACGTGACCCAGGGCCTGGCCGCCGTCAACCTGGCCGGGCCCAAGGCGCGGGAGATCATGTCGGCGGTCACCGATCTCGACTGCTCGAGCGAGGCCTTCACCTACCTCGACGGCAAGCAGGGGGCGGTCGCGGGAGTGCCCGCGCTGATGCTGCGCATCGGCTTCGTGGGCGAGGTGGGCTACGAGATCCACTTCGCCGCCGCTCACGGCGAGCACGTCTGGGACGCGCTGCTGGAGGCCGGCGCCCAGCACGGCCTGCGCCCCTTCGGCCTCGAGCCCCAGCGTCTGCTGCGCCTGCAGAAGATGCACGTGCTGATCGGACAGGACACCGATTCGGAGTCCACCCCCTTCAGCGCGGCGATGCCCTGGATCGTCAAGCTCGACAAGGACCAGGACTTCATCGGCCGCTGGGCCCTCGAGCGCGCCGCCGAGGAGCCGCCCGAGACCGCGCTGGTGGGCTTCACGCTGCCCGATGGCCAGGTGCCCACCGAGGGCGCGGTGGTGCTCACCACGGGCGGCGACGGGCAGGTGGGCCAGGTGACCAGCGCCCGCCACTCGCCCCAGCTCGGCGGCGTGATCGGGATGGCCTGGGTGCCGTCCGGGCTGGCCGAGGAGGGGACCGACATCACGATCTCCGACGAGGGCCGCCGGCTGCAGGCCCGGGTGGTCACCAAGCCCTTCTACGACCCCGAGGGCGAGGTGCTCCGCTCGTGAGCCTCGGGTTTCTCTCACCCGGCCCGGAGGCCCTGGCCCGCAGCCCCATGGAGCGCGAGGCGCTGGCCGCCGGCGCCCGGATCGAGCGCCAGGGTGGCTGGAACGTGGCCGTGGGGTTCGGCGGCGGCGCCCCGGAGCGCGAGCGCTGCCGCTCCTCGGTGGGCTTCGCCGACCACTCGCACCTGGGCAAGATCGAGCTGCAGGCCGGGGCCGCCGAGCTGGCCGAGCTCACCCACGGCGCGACGCTCGAGCTGGGCCGCGCCGTGCGGGCCGACGGGGCCTGGTGGTGCCCCTACACCCCCGAGCGCGCCCTCGTGCTGTGCGAAACCGAGGCCGCCGCCGACCTTCTCGAGCGCTTGAGCGATGCCGCCCCGCCGGCGAGCGTGATCGACGTGACCGCCGTCTACGCGGCCCTCACACTGGTGGGGCCGCTCGTCCCGCGAGCTCTTCGCCCGCTTTACCGCCCTCGACCTGCGCGACGCGGTCACCCCGGTGCGGGGCTTTCGCCCGGGCTCGGTCGCGCGTGTGCCGGGGGCGATCCTCCGCGAGGACGAGGAGCGCTGGCTGATGCTGTTCGGGGCGGCGCTCGGCCGCTACGTGTGGACGGTGGTCGCCGATGCCGCCGGCCACCTCGGCGGCGGGCCGGTGGGCACCGAAGCGCTCGACCCGGTGGAAAAGCCGGGCAGAGACGATCGCTCCGGCGCGGGCCAGCCCGCGCCCTCGCGCACGACGGAGGCGACGCCCAGTGCGTGACCTGTTCCGCACCCGCCGCATGTGGCGCCGCCGCGGCGAGCTACGCGACAGCTACGACGTGGTGATCATCGGCGGCGGCTCCCACGGGCTCGCCGCCGCCTATTACCTGGCCAAGGACCACGGCATCGACAACGTCGCGGTGCTGGAGAAGAGCTACATCGGCTCCGGAGCGGCCGGGCGCAACACCACGATCCTGCGCGCGAACTACAAGACGGTCGAGGGCGCCCGCTTCTACGACGCCTCGCTCAAGCTCTACGAGGGCCTCGGGGGCGAGCTCGACTTCAACCTGCTCTTCTCCCAGAACGGCCACCTCACCCTGGCCCACTCCGACCGCGCGATGTTCGTGATGGCCAACCGGGCCGAGGTCAACCGGCTGAACGGGATCGACTCCCGCCTGATCTACCCGGACGAGATCAAGGAGCTGGCGCCCGCCATGCAGGTGGACAACCCGGATGCGGTCTATCCCATCCAGGGTGCGCTGTATCACCCGCCCGGCGGGATCATCCGCCACGATGCGGTGGTCTGGGGCCTCGCCCGCGGCGCCGACCGGGGCGGCGCCGAGATCCACCCCTACACCGAGGTCACCGGCATCGAGCGCAGCAACGGTCGGGTGAGCGGCGTGGAGACCAACCGGGGGCGGATCAAGGCCGACACGGTCCTCAACTGCACGGCGGGCTGGAGCAGCCAGATCTGCGACATGGCCGGCGTGGAGCTCCCCATCACCACCCACATCCTCCAGGCCTGCGTGACCGAGCCGCTCAAGCCCCTGCTGGACGTGGTGATCGTCTCCTCCCAGATGCACGTCTACATCTCCCAGACCGATCGCGGCGAGTTCCTCATGGGCGCCGAGATCGAGCCCTGGACCACCTACCGCATGCAGGGCACGCTCAACTTCCTCCAGGAGGTGTCGCGGCACTCGCTCGAGCTGTTCCCGCAGCTGGAGCGCGCGCGCATCCTGCGCAGCTGGGCCGGCCTGTGCGACCTGAGCCCCGACTACAGCCCCATCCTCGGGGCCACCTCGGTGGACGGCTTCCACGTGAGCTCCGGCTGGGGCACGTACGGTTTCAAGGCCGCGCCGATCGTGGGCAAGACCCTCGCCGAGCTGGCCGCCACCGGGCGCACACCCGACCTGATCGCCCCCTTCGCGCTCGAGCGCTTCTACGAGGACAAGCTGGTCTCCGAGCTGGCCGCTGCCGCGGTGAGCCACTAGAGATGCCTGCTCCCAAACCCCCGCACCCCTGGATGACACGCCATACCGTCGCTGGATCGCCACCCACGTCCTCGCCGATAGTTCATTCACTATCGGCTTCGTCCGCGGTCGCCGCCCAGCTCGGTCTGGCGCGCCCCCAGGGGCACGCGGGTCCGGAAGCAGGCATCTGATGATGGACCCAAAGCGCGATGACACCCCCAGGGACGAGCAGGTCGAGTACGAGGAGTGCGACGTGCCCGAGGGGATGACCCTGGACGAGTACCGGCGCCGGCGCGCCGGAGAGGAGCCGCCGGAGCGTGTCTGGCTGCGCGGCTGGAGGCGGCCCAAGAAGCGGGAGGAGAGCAGATGAAGAGCAGTCTGGAGATCGCGCAGGAGGCCGAGCTTCAGCCGATCGAGTCGATCGCCGAGCGCACCGGGCTGACCCCGGACGAGTTCGAGCCCTACGGCCGCCACAAGGCGAAGGTGTCGCTTGACGTGATCGAGCGGATGGCCGACGAGCCGGACGGCAAGATCATCTGCGTGGCCGGGGTCACCCCGACCAAGGCGGGCGAGGGCAAGACCACCACCGCGGTGGGGCTCACCCAGGGTCTCGGTCACATCGGCAAGAATCCGGTTCTGTGCCTGCGCGAGCCCTCGCTCGGTCCGGTGTTCGGCATAAAGGGCGGCGCCGCCGGCGGCGGCCTGACCCAGGTGGTGCCCATGGAGGACCTGAACCTCCACTTCACCGGTGATATCCATGCCATCGGCGCGGCCAACAACCTGCTGGCGGCGCTACTCGACGCATCGATCCTCCACGGCAACCCGCACAAGATCGACGCCCTGCGGATCGGCTGGCGCCGGGCGCTCGACATGAACGACCGGGCGCTGCGGGAGGTGGCGCTTGGCCTCGGCGGCCGGGCGAACGGTTATCCGCGCGAGTCGGGCTTCGATATCACCGCTGCCTCCGAGGTCATGGCCATCCTGGCCGTGGCGCGCGACCTGCATGACCTGCGGGCCCGGCTGGGTGCCATCACCGTGGCCCACTCGTTCGACGGCGGCAAGCCGGTGACCGCCGAGGACCTCGGTGCGGCCGGCGCGATGACCGTGTTGCTCAAGGACGCGCTGAAGCCCAATCTCATCCAGACGCTGGAGGGCCAGCCGTGCCTGATGCACGCGGGCCCCTTCGCGAACATCGCGCACGGCAACTCGTCACTGGTCGCGGACCTGATCGGGCAGAAGCTCGGCGAGTACGTGGTCACCGAGTCCGGCTTCGGCTCGGACATGGGAATGGAGAAGTTCTTCGACATCGTCTGCCGCAAGGGGGGAATCGCGCCGAGCGCCGTGGTGCTGGTGGCCACGGTGCGCGCGCTCAAGCACCACGGCGGGATCGAGGACGACCCGCGCGTGGACGCGGCCAAGGCCGCGACGGCCCTCGAGGAGGGCTTCGCCAACCTGCGCCGGCATCTGGGCATCGTCAAGACCTTCGGCCTGCCCTGCGTGGTGGCTGTCAACCGCCGCCCGGGCGACACCGACGACGAGGTGCAGCTGGTGCGCAAGCTCGCGCTCGAGGCAGGCGCGTTCGGCGCCGAGGTCAACGAGGGCTTCGCCCGTGGAGGCGAGGGGGCGGCGGCTTTGGCCGAGGCGGTGGCCGAGGCGGCGGAGCAGCCCAACGAGTTCGCCTTCACCTACGACGACGACGACTCGATCGAGCAGAAGATCTGCAAGGTGGCCCGTAAGGTCTACGGCGCCAAGGACGTGATCTTCTACCTCGATGCCAGGCGCAAGATGCGCCAGTACCACGAGGACGGGCTCGACCGGCTGCCGATCTGCATGGCCAAGACACACCTGTCGCTCTCCGCCGACCCGGCTCTGCTGAACGCCCCTGAGGACTTCGAGCTGCCGGTGCGTGACATCCGCGCCTACACCGGCGCCGGCTGGCTCGTGCCGCTGTGCGGGGACATCCAGCAGATGCCCGGCCTGGGCAAGGCGCCGGCCGCCCTGAACGTCGACATCGACGACGAGGGCCGCACGGTTGGGCTCTTCTGAGCGGGCGCGGCTGTCCGGAGGCACCGTTGCGTGGCAGCGCACCGGCCGGGGGCCGCCGATCGTGCTCGTGCACGGCACGCCGACCTGGTCGTACGCCTGGCGCGCGATAGCGGCGGAGCTGGAGCCGAGCTTCACGGTCTACCGCTGGGACCTGCTCGGGTACGGCGACTCCGAGCAGGCCGCCGGCCAGGACGTGTCCATCGCCGCGCAGGCCCGCTACCTGGTGGAGCTGCTCGACCTGTGGGACCTCGCCGGCCCGATGGTCGCGGGCCATGACATCGGCGGCGCGATCGTGCTGCGCGCACACCTGTGCGAAGGGCGCCGGTTCGCCGCGATCAACCTGGTGGACGCGGTGGTCTTCAACCCCTGGAGCACGCCCACCACGATGCACATCAGGCGGCACCTCGACGCCTACCGGACGATGCCCGCGCATATCTACGAGGAGGTGGTGCGCGCCCACCTGCGCACCGCCATGGCGGGCGATCCGGGGCCCGAGGTGCTCGCGGCCTATCTGCGGCCCTGGCTCGGCCCCGCCGGCCAGGACGCCTACCTTCGCAAGCTCGAGCAGATCGACGAGAGCCAGACCGGCGAGCTGGAGCCGCTCCTCGGCGAGGTGGAGGCGCCCGTTCAGGTGGTGTGGGGCGAGCATGACGCCTGGCTCGACCCGGCGCTGGGACGCCGTCTGGCCGATGCGATCCCCGAGGCAACCCTGGAGCTCGTGGCCGGCGCGGGCCACTTCGTGATGGAGGATGATCCCCAGGCCGTGGCCGCGCTGATGCGCGGGCACGCGGAGTTAGTATCGGAGCGCGTATGACCACCGTGGCCCGCGAGGGCAAGCCCTCCCTGGTCGACATCGCGGAGGAGGCCCTGCGCCGCTGGCTCGCAAGCGGGCGGCATCGGCCGGGCGAGCGCCTGCCGCCGGAGCAGGAGCTGTCGGCGAACCTCGGCATCTCGCGCGGCACGCTGCGGACAGCCCTCGGCCGGCTCGAGGAGAGCGGTGAGATCGTGCGCCGCCAGGGCAGCGGCACCTTCGTGGGCAAGGCGCCCTCGACCGCGCTCGACGAGGGCCTCGAGCGGCTGGTGTCCTACAGCGAGCTGGCCCGGCGCCGCGGGGTCACCCTCGAGCTCGGGGACCTGACGGTGGAGGAACACCGCCTGGGCCCCGAGGTGGCCGAGGTGTTCGGGCTGGAGCCCGACACGCCCGCCACCACCATAACCCGAGTGCTGCTGCTCGATGGCCGGCCCGGCTCCTGGATGCGCGATGTGGTGCACCCCGATGTCGAGCTGCCCGGCACGGGTCGCCTTCGCCAGGCGCTCGAGCGCGGCCAGATGGTGCTCGACCTTCTGATCAAGCAGGGCGTGGCGGTGGCCTACACCCGTGCCCACATCCTCGCCCGCGTGCTCACCAAGCGCGACCGGGTGGGCACGGCGCTGGGAGTGGGCGAGACCACGGCCGCACTCGAGATCGAGCACGTGACCTGCACCGCCGACGGGACGCCGGTGGAACACTCGACAGACGTTTTCCTCCCCCGCAGCCTGGACCTCCACGTGATGCGCTATCTGGAGGACCAGCCGCCGGTGCCGGCGATCGGCAAGGGGTCTCCCCTCCGGTCGGCGCGGTGATGCCGGCGGCGGACGAATATACCAATTTGCTCAAAGCTCTTGCTATAGTCGGCCCGCGCTCCGCAGCGCGGACCTGTCCCCCAAAACGACACCCGGAGGAGAGGGAATGACCAACCCCTACGAGGGAAGCGTTGCCGCCGACGCGCAGGCGTCCACGACCCTGGGTGGCGACGTCCGCACGGTGATCGAAACCGCCCGGTCCGCTCCCGCGCCCGCCACCCTCGAGGAGGCGCGCAACCAGCCCGGCCGGCGCGAGCGCATCGAGGAGATCACCCGGCAGATCGAGGCCGAAGGGATCAAGTACGTCTTCTTTCAGCAGGTGTCGGTTACCGGCCGCGTGATGGGCAAGGGCGTGGTGTCGTCGTTCTTTCCCCAGGTGGCCGAGAAGGGCTACCAGCTGGTCTACGGCGCCACCGCCAACCTGTTCGTCGACCGGGTCGGCGACTACATCGGCTTCGGCCCCGAGGAGTCCGAGCTGGCCGCCGTCGCCGACCTCGACACCTTCGCCCCGCTGCCCTGGGATCCGCGCGTGGCCCGGGTGTACTGCGACTGCTACGACACCGAGACCGGCGAGCTGCTCGACGCCGACCCTCGCCAGAATCTCAAGCGCGTGGTGGCCGAGTTCGAGGAGGAGCTGGGCCACAGCTTCCTGATCGGGATCGAGCCGGAGATGATGTGGCTCAAGCGCCCCGAGGACGGCGCCGAGCCGGAGGGCGTGACCAAGCCCTACTGCTACCACATCCACCAGTTCGAGGAACTGCGTCCGGTGCTGCTCGACGTCGTGGAGTACGGCCAGGCGCTGGGCCTGGACATGAGCTACGGCGACCATGAGGACGCCCCCGGCCAGCTCGAACTGAACTTCCGCTTCGACCGGCCGGTGAAGACCGCCGACAACATCACCACCTACCGTCAGATCTGCGCGGCGGTGGGGCGCAAGCACGGCCTGCTGCCCTGCTTCATGCCGAAGCCGTTCGTGGGCGTGTCGGCCAACGGGCACCACCATCACTTCACGCTCGTGGACGAGGACGCGAGGAACGTCTTCCACGACCCGGACGGCCCGGCGCAGCTGTCCGACGTCGCCCGCCACTTCCTGGGCGGGATGCTCGACCACTTCGGGGCGCTCATGTGCGTGGGCAACCCCACGGTGAACTCCTACTGCCGGATGTGGGACCAGGGGTTCTGGGCGCCGGTCTACAAGAACTGGGGCTGGCAGAACCGCACCTGCACCGTGCGGGTGGCCTCCGGCGGGCGCTTCGAGTACCGCGGCGTCGACTCCTCCTGCAATCCCTACCTGACGGTGGCGGCACTGCTGGTGGCGGGCCTCGACGGGATCCGCAACGAGAGCGATCCCGGCCCGCCGCAGAGCGAGAACACCTACGACCTGCTCCAGGGCAATGGCTCCGCCTCGATCGAGCGGGTGCCGGACAGCCTGGGCGACGCGCTCCGCGAGCTGGATGCCGACCAGGTGCTGCGCGACGGCGCGATGCCGGGCCGCCTGTGGAGGGTCTTCCACCACTACAAGCGCGACGAGTGGGAGCGCTACCTGGCCACCGTCACCGACTGGGAGCGCGACGAGTACCTCGAGGTGTTGCCCTGATGGGGGCCCCTCCGCTCATCACCCGCCCGTCTGGCGGCTGCAAGTCTTCGCCTGGCGGCGTCCTCAGTCGCCCCGATAGCGCTGCTATCGGGGCTCCCTGCGTCCTGGCCACGCTCGACTTTCGCTCGCCAGAGCGGTCGGCTGCTTCGCGGAGGAACCCCTAGATATGTGCGGGATCGCCGGGATCATCTACCGCGACGGGGGCGGCGAGCGCCACGTCGGCCGCGACATGACGGCCATGCTCCAAGCCATGAAGCACCGCGGGCCGGACTCCACGGGCTATGCCCTCTACCGGCCCGAGACCGACGGCTACGTGATGCACGTCAAGCTCGCGGAGGGAGACAGCAACGGCAAGGACTTCGACTTCGCCGAGCGCCTCCGCCGCCAGCGCGCCGACATCGAGAACCGCCTGAAGGCCTCGGGGGCCACGATCGACTCCATCGACGCCGCGAACGGCCATGCCATGACCGTGTCGTTCGGCTACGACGGCGACCTCAAGCGCCTGGCCGACTACATCGAGGACGTGAAGGACGCCGAGGTGCTCTCGCTGGGCCGCTCGCTGGAGATCGTCAAGGACCTGGGCGACGCCCAGACGGTGGCGGCCGACTACAAGCTCGACGGCTACATCGGCACCCACGCGATCGGGCACGCCCGGATGGCCACCGAATCCGACGTCGACATCGCCAACGCGCACCCCTACTGGGCCTATCCGTTCCCGGACGTGGCCGTGGTCCACAACGGGCAGCTCACCAACTACCACCAGTGGAGGCGGCGGCTGGAGCGGGCGGGGCATCGCTTCCAGTCCGACTGCGACTCCGAGATCATCGCCGTCTACCTGGCCGAGCGCATGGCCCAGGGCGACTCGCTCGAGGACTCGATGCAGCGCAGCCTGAGCGAGCTCGACGGCGTCTTCACCTACATCTGCGTGACCGAGGACGCCCTGGGGGTGGCCAAGGACGAGCTGGGAGCCAAGCCGCTGGTGCTCTACGAGTCCGACGACATCGTGGCCCTGGCCTCCGAGGAGATCGCGATCCGCAAGGTGGTCGATCGCGAGATCGAGACCTACGACCCGTACGAGGGGGCGGTGATGGTGTGGACGAGATGACCATCACCTACGACCCCCGCGGGCTCGTCGAGCTCGACGGCACCATCCCCAAGACCTCCGAGATCGACGGGCAACGGGCGGTGCTCGACGCCCGCGAGCTCTCCACCCGCAAGATCAACGCCGAGCTCAAGTGGCTGATCTACGAGCAGGGCGTCACCGACGTGACCGTCCTGAACCCGAGCGCCCGCCACTCGCTGGGGGTGGGCATCCTCGCCCGCTGCCGCATCACCTTCGAGGGCAGCCTGGGCTACTTCGGCTGCGGCCTGATCGACGGCGCCGAAGTGCAGATCAACGGCCGGGTGGGCTGGTCGGTGGCGGAGAACATGATGTCCGGCGTGGTGGTGATCGAGTCGAACGCCGGCTCGCTGGCCGGCGCGGCGCTGCGCGGCGGCGACCTCGTGGTCAAGGGCCAGGTGGGCGCGCGCACCGGGATCGACCAGAAGGGCGGCACCATCCTGGTGCTGGGCACGGCCGGGTCCATGACCGGCTTCATGATGCAGCGCGGCCGTCAGATCATCTGCGGCGACGTGGGCCCGGGCCTCGGCGACTCGATGTACGACGGCACGATCTACGTGGCCGGCAAGGTCGCCGCGCTCGGGATCGACTGCGTCGAGGGCGAATGGACCGACGCCGACACCGAGCTGATCGAGCGCAAGTTCTCGAACTACGAGCTGGGCGCGCCGCCCGAGTTCACCAAGTTCGTGTGCGGGAAGAAGCTCTACAACTACGACAGCCTGGAGCCCAGCGAAAGGAAGCTCGTCCTGTGACACCCGACGAGAACGCCCCCGCCGAGCGCACCGTCCTCGGTCGCTCCAAGATCTTCACGCCGGAGGTCATCAACGACATCCACATGAAGGCCGAGCTCGGCCGCTACCGCATGCGGGGCTTCTCGATGTTCAAGAAGATCCCGCACTGGGACGAGCTGATCTTCCTGCCCGGGACCCTCACCCGCTTCGTGATCGAGGGCTACCGGGAGAAGTGCGAGACCAAGACCGTGCTGGGCGCGCGCTTCGCCAAGAAGCCGATCGAGCTGGACATCCCCGTGTACATCACGGGCATGAGCTTCGGAGCGCTCTCCCTCGAGGCCAAGATGGCGCTGGCCAAGGGCGCCTCGATGGCGGGCAGCGCGACCTGCTCGGGAGAGGGCGGGATGATCCCGCCGGAGCGCGACCTCTCCACCAAGTGGTACTACCAGGTCATCCAGAGCCGGTACGGGTTCAACCCGCACCACCTGATGCTGGCCGACGCGGTGGAGTTCTTCATCGGCCAAGGCTGCAAGGTGGGCCTGGGCGGGCACCTGATGGGCCAGAAGGTGACCGAGCAGGTGGCCGAGATGCGCTCGCTGCCCCCGGGTATCGACCAGCGCTCGCCGGCCCGCCACCCGGACTGGCTGGGGCCCGACGATCTGTCGCTCAAGGTCCAGGAGACCCGCGAGGCCACCAACTACGAGGTGCCGATCCAGCTCAAGCTGGGCGCCGCGCGCGTGTACGACGACGTGCGCATGGCCGCCAAGTGCGGCCCCGACATCATCTACCTCGACGGCGCCGAGGGCGGCACGGGCGCCGGGCCGCACACCGCCACCGAGGAAACCGGCATCCCCCTGATGGCCGCCATCCCCGAGGCCCGCCGCGCCCTGGAGGACGTGGGCCTGGCCGACGAGATCAACCTGGTGGTGGCCGGCGGGATCAGGAACGGCGGCGACGTGGCCAAGTGCATCGCGCTGGGGGCCGACGCCGTGGCCATCGGGCACGCGGCGCTGATGGCGCTCAACTGCAACAAGGAGATCCCCGGCGTCACCGACTACGAGGGCACCATCGGCGTGCCCGCCGGTCAGTGCTACCACTGCCACACCGGCCGCTGCCCGGTGGGGATCACCACCCAGGACCCCGAGCTGCGCAAGCGGCTGAACGTCGAGGAGGCGGCCGGGCGGGTCTACAACTTCCTGCACACGATGACGCTCGAGGTCCAGATGCTGGCGCGGGCGTGCGGTAAGACCAACATCCACTCGCTCGAGCCCGAGGACCTGGCCGCCCTCACCACCGAGGCCGCCGCCATGGCCCGGGTGCCGCTGGCGGGCACCGACTACGTGCCCGGGCAGAGCGAGTCGAAGGCGCTCGAGGAGATCAAGACGATGCTCGACCGCTACCTGGAGAACCCGATCGACGCGCTGCCCGCCGCGGAAAAGATCGAAGGATGATGGAAAGCACCGGTCCGGCGCGGGCCGAGCCCGCGCCCTCCCGCCAGGCGGAGCCGCAGAAGATCCAGTCGATCGACGCCGAGTACCTCTCGGGGCGCCGCTTCCCCTACCAGGAGGACATCTCCCTGGTCGAGGAGATCGACCTCGAGGCCTCGACCCCAGGCCAGGACCTCAACTGGCTGGAGGACATCCAGCTGCTCGAAGAGGAGGGCTCGCCCGCGGTGTTCGATCGCTACTCGAACTCGTTCCTCAAGATCTACTTCCCCATCCCGGAGGGGCGCGGGGACGAGATCGCCCGCAAGGTGCTGATGGCCCACCTGCAGTCGGGCAACTCCTACGGCATTCGCCTGAAGGAGACCCACTGCAAGTTCCCCCAGCCCGAGCTGGGACCCTGGGCCGAGGGCTCGAAGACCGTGGGCGCCGACTGGCGGCCGCCGGTGCTCGAGGGCTGGGAACCGCCCGCCCACTAGCGCCATGCGCAGCGTCCAGCACTTGGTGATCGGCGCCGGGGTCCACGGGCTCTCCACCGCCTGGCACCTGGCCGAGGCCGGCGAGGAGGTGCTGGTGGTCGACAGGACGGGGGTGGCCGCCGGCGCGTCCGGGATCGCCTGCGGGGTGGTGCGCAACAACTACTTCCAGCCGGCCATGCAGGACCTGATGGCCTCCTGCGTCGAGATCTGGGAATCCGATCCCGAGACCCTGGCCTACCACGGCTCGGGCTACATCGCGCTCGGCGACGGCGACCAGGAGGCCGACCTCGGCGCCGTCTACGAGCGTCAGGAGCGGATCGGGTACGGCTCCGAGCTGATCACCGGCGAGGCCGAGGTGGCGGCGCACATGCGCGAGCTGTTCACTGACTGGCGCGCGCCGGGCCTGAGCGTCTGCCTCCACGAGCATCGCGGCGGCTTTGCCTTCAACAAGGACTCGATGCACGGGCTGGCGGCAAAGGCCCGGGCGGCAGGCGCGACCATCGAGGAGGGCGTGGAGGTCACCGGTTTCGAGCTCGACGAGTCTCAGGGGCGGTCACACAGGTGAACACCAGCGCCGGGCCGATCGGAGTCGAGCAGGTGGTGGTGGCCGTCGGCCCGTGGGTGGCCGGCCTGTGGGAGCAGCTCGGGTTGCCGCGCCGCACCGAGGTGGCCGGCAGCGAGCGCGAGATGTGGACCTACTGGTATCTCCAGGAGGGGGAGATCGACGTCGATCCCTCGATGTTCGTGACCTCGGACGGCTCGCTGCCGCCGGTGTTGCACGTGGACAGCAGCGCGCCGCTGCACGACGACTCCGGCGGCCTGGTCACCGGCGACCAGTGGGGTATCTACTTCAAGCAGGACAAGCACTCCGTGCAGGGCGGGGCCGAGCCGCTGCCCAAGGGCCACGAGTTCGACCTCGACCCGTACCCGACCGGCACCGTCGAGCCCGGCTTTCCCGACATGTGGTGCGCCGCGCTGTCGCACTGCATGGAGCGTTTCGAGGGCGCGCGCCCGAAGTACCGGGCCACGCGCTCCGGCGGCGTGGGAGCCTTCACGGCGGACAACTTCCCCGTCTTCGACTACATGCGGGCCAACGTCTTCGTGGCCGCCGACTCCAACCACGGCTACAAGATGATCGCCGTGGGCAAGGAGATCGCCCGCATCCTCGGTGGAGAGCACTCCACGCTGCTTCACCCCTTCCGCTACGAGCGCTTCGCCACGGGTGACCTTCATCCCGTGTCCAACAGCCCGTATCCCTGGAGCTGACTCGCCCTTGGCCCATCTGCGGCTCGCGCCGCTGCTGGTCGTCGCGCTGGCTCTCGCCTCCCCACTGCCCGCAGCGGCCGATCCCGCTGGGCGCACCACCGCTGAGGAGAGGATCAGGCTCGACGGCGGCAGCGGCCTTCGCCATCCGATCGAGGCCCCCGGACGGAAGCATGTGATCCGGACGCCCGTTCCCGGCCTTGAGCTTCCGGCCCCGGCCGGCGCGCAGCGCTCGCTGGCCTTCTTCGCTCACCTCACCGACGCGCAGCTGGCCGACGAGATGTCTCCGGCGAGGCTCGAGTACCGCCGTGGCGTGAGCGGCTCCTACAGCGTGTGGCGGCCGCACGAGGCGCTGGGGCCGCAGACCTTCGATCAGGCGGTGCGCAACGTGAACCTCAACGCGGTGAGCCGGACGACGGATGCCGGCGGGCAGCGGGCGACGCTCGGCTTCGCCCTCGTGACCGGGGACCTGAGCGACAACCACCAGCGCAACGAGGTCCGCTGGGGAGTGAGGATCCTCGAGGGCGGGACGGTCGATCCCTTCTCGGGCCGGAGGATCGGGCCGCGTAACCGCTGCCCCGGAGCGCCGCGGAGCGTCCGGCGCCGGCTCAACCAGGCCGTGGCGGCCCGCCGCTACACCGGCGTCCAGGACCGGGGCGATTTTCGCGGACGCCCCAGCCGGTCCTTCTGGGATCCGGATGTGGCCACACCGGTCGGTGTCCCGGGGCGGCTGCCCTCCCACCCGGGCCTGATGGACCGAGCCCAGCGGCCGTTTGTCGCCGAGGGGCTGGCGATGCCCTGGTACGCGGCACGCGGCAACCACGACGGGCTGGCCCAGGGCTTCTTCGGCGCGCTCCCCGGGGCCGGGGTGGCCATCGGTTGCCGCAAGGCAACGGGGTTCCGCCGCCCGCTCGGCTCGGGCCGGCCCGGCTCGTCCTGGAACGAGATGCGGGCGCGCCTACAGGTCAGGCGCCGCTTCGCCTGGGTGCCGCCGGATCCGGCACGGCGATTCGTATCGGCTCGCGGCTTCAAGCGGCTTCACGGCGGCGCCGACCGCCGGCACGGCTTCGCGCTCACGCCGCGAACTCAAAGCCGCCGTTCACGGGGAACGGCGAGCTACTACTCCTGGTCCCCTGGCCCCGGCCTGAGGTTCATCTCCATCGACACCGTCGCCGACGGTGGCGGCTCGGACGGCAACCTGGACCACCCGCAGTACCGCTGGCTCGGCCGGGACCTGCGCGCCGCTCAGCCGCCGCAGCGAGCTGGTCGTGGTCTATGGGCACCACTCGCTCGAGACGATGGCCAACCGGCGGCGCGACGAGCGCGCCGGGCGCTGTGGGCGGGGGGCCGTCTCCTGCGACGGCGACCCGCGGCGCTCGGCTCCGCTCCACCTCGGCCTGCGCGGGCGCGCAAGCCTTCGTGCGCTGCTGCTGCGCCACCCCAACGTGATCCTGTACGTGACCGGTCACATGCACAGCAACCGCGTGGTGCCCTGGTTCCGCGCCGGCGGGCGGAGCGGCTTCTGGCAGGTGACCACCGCGTCGCACATGTCGTACCCGCAGCAGACCCGGCTCGTCGAGCTGATGGACTACGGCAACGGCACGCTGTCGATCGTCAACACCGTGCTCGACACCGCCGCGCCGATTCAGCCGCCGGCGGCGGGCACCCCGGCCGCCGGCCTGACCGAGAGCCAGCTCGGATCGCTGTCGCGGATGCTCTCCGCCAACGTGCGCGAGCGAGCGGTGACCGCCACGGCCGCCGCCGCGAGCCCGTACCCGTCCGGCAACGTCGAGCTTCTCGTGCCGGATCCGCGCCGGTAGCGTCCCGGGGGGTGAACGCGACCAGGTCGGACTCCGTTGCCGGCATCGCCGAGGCGATCTACGGCCTGATCCTGAGCACTGCGGTGGTCGCCGCCGTCTCGGAGGGCGAGAACATCGAGGTGGGATACGTGTTCGTCACAGTCGCGGTGACGGCGCTGGTCTTCTGGCTGGCCCACGTGTACGCGCACCTCACCGCCGCGCGCATCGTCGAAGGGGAGCGGCTGGGCGCCGGCGAACGGCGGCTGATCCTGCGCCGCCAGGCGCCGATAATGGTGGGCGGAATCCCGGCGCTGGCCGCGCTGGCTCTGGGCTGGACGGGGCTCATATCCAAGGATACGGCTGTCGATCTCGCCATCGGCCTGGGCGTCGCCGCGCTCGCGGGCTGCGGGCTGGTCATGGCGCGCCGGGGGCGGCTCTCGCCGCTCTTGACGATCCTGGTCACGGCGTTCAGCGGCGCGCTGGGTCTGGTGATGGTGGGGCTCAAGCTGCTGGTGCACTGAGTAGCCGCGGGGGTCGCGGGTCTGGCCGGCTGCGGGTTGTTCATCGCGCGCCGCCAAATCCTGAGCCCTCCGGGAACGATCCTCGCCACGGCGCTCAGCGCGGCGCTGGGCGGGGTCATCGTCGGTCTCAAGCTGGCCATCCACTGAGGGCCAGGCGGGCTGTCCAGTGGGGCTACGTTCCTGCCGGCGCGGTCCTCACGTCCACCGGCTCGGAGTCGCCGTTGCCGGCGGTATTGGGGGCATCA
>CAWKKJ010000014.1:0-315969 GCA_963850205.1 uncultured Thermoleophilaceae bacterium
TAGTCGGTCGGTCTCGGGCCGATGGCCAGGCAGACGACGCTCAGCAAACGCGACGCGGAGCGTCGCCGTGCTCGACGGGCTGCTCGAAGCGCCGCGTACGGGCGAGAGCCGCAGCCGCACGTTCGTCCGGGCCGGGTAGCAGCTGCCTGCGTGTCCTGGATTTATCGAATGATCGCGAAGGCCGTAGAGAGCCGCTGACGTTCGTCGCGATCGAGCTGGTTGACGTATTCCTGGATGCCCTCGCGGTGCGCCGCGTCCAGCCTGGCGACGAGTTCTTCGCCCTGCTGGGTGAGCGAGTATTGACGCCGTTCTTCACGGAGGTAGCCGCGACCCCGGAGCCTGTGGGTGGCGGGGTAGGCGACGTCGAGCGAAAAGCCGGCAAGGTCGGCCAGCTCGCTTACAGCGGCCGGGCCGTCGTCCATCTTCATTGCGAGGGCGAGCAACATGCGCAGATCCTCGAACGAGAGTTCGGACTGCTCCGCCCAAGTCGCTATCCGTTGCCAGCCGATCAGGTCGACCAGACGTAGCCGGGTGGCGAGCGCTTCCACCAGCGGATCGGTAACAGTCAAGGGGGTGATCATCTCAGCTTTCCGTTCGTTGCCGTCAAATCTTGGAGCCACGTCGGCGCGGTATCGGGCCGGCCCCTAGGCGCTGTGGAGGGCCTCGCGCAGGACGGCGATGGCCTGCGCGACGGCGGCACGCGTCGCATGCGTGCCGCTAAGGGGATTGAGCATCATGAAGTCGTGCGTGATGCCGTCGTAGCGGACCGCCGTGACGGGGACCCCACCGGCCCGGAGCTGTGCCGCGTAGGCCTCGCCCTCGTCGCGCAGCACGTCGGCCTCGTCGACGATCACGAACGCCGGCGGTAGTCCCTGGAGCTGCTCGTCGGACGCGCGCAGAGGGGAGGCGAATGGCTCTGAGCGCCGCTCGAGGTCGGGCAGGTAGGCGTCCCAGAACCACGCCATCGCCTTCGCGGTCAGGAAGTAGCCCTCTGCGAACTGTTCGTAGGAACCGGTGTCCATGGCGGCGTCGGTGACCGGGTAGTACATCGACTGCTGGACGAAGTGCAGGTCGCCGCGCTCCTTCGCCATGAGCGCCAGCGCCGCGGTCATGCCGCCGCCGACCGAGTCGCCGGCGACCGCGATGCGCTCGGGGTCGAGCTTGTTGGCGGCCCCTTCGCGGACGATCCACTGGGCCGTCGCGTATCCCTGCTCGATCGCGACGGGATAGTGCGCCTCCGGCGAGCGGTCGTACTCGACGAAGGCGACCGCCGCGCCGGTGCCGACGGCCAGTTCGCGGACGAGCCGGTCGTGCGTGTCGGCGTTGCCGAGCACCCAGCCGCCGCCGTGCATGTAGAGGATCACTGGCAGCGTTCCCTGGGCGTCCGGCGGTCGGACGATCCGCACGCGCACATCGCCGACCTGGGCCGGGACGGTGATCCAGCGGTCCTCGACAGGCAGCTTGTCGATCGGCGCGGCCTGGACGTCGTCGAGCACCTTGCGGGCCTCGGCCGGGGTGAGCTCGTACAGGAAGGGCGGCGTCGAGGTCGCCTCGACGAACTCCTGTGAGGCCGGTTCCAGCACGACCGGCGCATGGCTGGCGATGGACATGTGCAGTTGCTCCTCTCTCAGTCGTTGTGGTGGCAAGGGTGCGGTTCAGGCGGCCGCGTGCACCACCGCGGCCTCCATGATCTGGTGGGCGACGGTCTCGGGGTGCGACACCGTGATCGCGTGGGAGGCGCCGGGAATCTCGAGCGTGCGACGCGCACCGGCGCGCTCGGCCATGTAGCGCTGGAGGGCGGCGGGGATGATGTGGTCCTCCTCGCCGATCACGAACCGCGACGGCACCTCGCGCCACAGCGGCCGCTCGCCGGACGGCTCCGTCAGCGCCTCCTGCGTCGCCGGGCGCTGCGTGATGGCCATCAGTGCGGCCTGCCGCGAGGGGACGTCCTGGCAGAAGATGTCGTGGAAGCTGTCCGGAGCGACGTAAAGGTCGGTCGTTCCGTCGCTACGCGGCACTGGCCGCGCGGTCTCCTCGCCGAGCATGCTGCCCGGGAACATGCCAGCCAGCTGGAAGCAGTGCTCACCGGGCTCCGGGGCGAATCCGTTGGCGTAGACGAGCCCGACGATTTCGCCAGCGACGGCGGGGACATTGGAGATCACTGCGCCGCCGTAGGAGTGGGCAGCGAGCACGACGGGCCCGTCGACTGCACGGACGGCGTTGGCGACGGCTTCGGCGTCCGCGGCGAGGCTGCGCAGCGGGTTGGCGGCGGCGATGACCGGATGGCCCGCGACGAGCAGCGGCTCGATGACGGCGTCCCAGCTCGAGGACTCGGCGAACGCGCCGTGGACGAGAACAATGGTCGGCTTCATGAGAAGCGCCTTTCGGGTTGGGTCTAGTTGGCGGACTGGCTGAGCCAGTCCTCGAAGCGGGTCGCGGCGATGCGTGCGTCGTCGCCGGGGGTGAGCGACTTGTCGTTCAGCTCGGCGCCGAAGTACCGGGCGTGAACGTCGGCCGTCACCTGTCGCGGGTCGCCGTTTGCGTTTAGGACGCGCTGGGCGAGCTCATCGAGGCGGAACGCCTCCGGACCCGCCAGCTCGACCGTGTCGTTCAGTGGTGCGCCGACGGCGACATCGGCCAAGGTGCTGGCGACGTCATCGGCTGCCTCGGGCTGAACGAGCGCTGGCGACAACCGGATCGTGTCGCCGTCCGCGCCTGAGTCCGCGATGCGGCCGATGAACTCGAAGAACTGCGTCGCGCGGACGATCGTGTAGGGGATCGGCCCGGCCTTCACCAGGTCCTCCTGCGCGACCTTCGCGCGCATGTAGCCGCTCTCGAGGAGCCGTTCGGCGCCGACGACGGACAGCGTCACGTGGTGCCCGACCCCGGCGGCCGTCTCCGCGGCGAGGAGGTTGCGGGACGAGGTCTCGAAGAAGTCGAGCACGGCGGCGTCCTCCCAGGCAGGCGCGTTCGCCACGTCGACGACCACCTGGGCGCCCTCGAGCGCTTCGGCGAGCCCCTCGCCCGTAAGCGTGTTGACGCCCGTGTCAGGGGACGCCGCCAGCGGCTCGTGACCGTCCTTCCGCAACTTCTCGACGAGCTTCGAGCCAATGAGGCCGGTCCCGCCGATGACAACGACTTTCATCTCAGGCCTTTCGCTTGTGTGTTCAGTAGAGGGCGAGGAGGCGGTTGGCCTCCGCGAGGGCTTGGGCCAGGGGCGAGGTCACCGTCCTCTATGCGGGGCGAGAGCGACGGCAGTGCGTCTGACATGCAGCGAGCGTCCCGCAGGCGGGGCGCCGTCGCATCGGCCAGGTCGCCAGCCTGACTGGCTAGTCGCCGCCCCGTTCTCACTCCTGAAGCGAGGCGAGCTGGTCCTCGAAACGAGCCATTGCCTCGCGGTGCAGCAGGGTTGCCCAGCTCACCCGGGCCACCCCCAGCGCAGCCAGCTCGACGAGCGACGGCGTCTGCGGCAGGCGAATGACGTTCACCGGGCCGCGGACCTCCGAAATGAAGCGGCGCAAGGCATCCGTCTCCCACAGGCCGATCGGGTATACGCATTCGGCGCCGGCTTCGAGGTAGGCATTCGCGCGCCGCAGCGCTTCGGGAATGAGCTCCTCCAAGGCTTCGGGGCCGGCTCCGGCGAAGAACGGACCGATGAAGACGTCGACCCGGGCGTTGATCACGAGCGGGTAGCCGTCGTCCGACGCGGCCTCGCGAACCGTTCTGAGCCACTCCGCATGGCGGTCGGGATCGCGGAGGCTTGCGGCGGAGTGGTCGGTGTCCTCGAGGTTGCAGCCGGCGGCCCCCGCGTTTCGCAGCGCAGCCACCAGGCCGGCCGGGTCCAAGCCGTAGCCGGCCTCGGCGTCGACCGTCACGGGCACCTCCACGCCCGCTGCGATCCGCGCGGCCGCGGCGAGCATCTCGTCGCCCGGCGCACCCTCGTGGTCCTCATAGCCGAGCGTGGCGGCCACGCCGCCGCTGGTGGTCGCGACCACGGGGAACCCAGCCGCGACCACGGCTTTCGCCGTGGCCACGTCCCAGGCGTTCGGAAGCAGGAGGGGCGCGCCGGGGCGGTGCAAGGACCGCAGCAGGTCGCAGCGGCGGTTCAATGCTGCGGATGCCATTCGGTGGCCTGGGTGAAGCGCTCGGCCGAGACACGCTCCCCGTCACGGCAGACGTTGTAGACGCCGCTGGGCAGCGACAACGCCGAGAGGAGCGCGCGCCCGGCATCGCTGATGTGGAGGGTGGCGCCGAAGTCGCGGATCGGCCGCTCGTTGCCGGTGCCCGGGCCGTCGAGCAGTCCGAATCGCAGGACGACTCCGCGTCCGCCGGCGCGGGCGAAGCGCTCGGTCTGCCGCTCGGCGGCGAGGGCGGAGCGCAGGATCGGGAGGACCTCGCCGACCGGCGTGTCCTCGGACACCCGGCCGTCAGGCGGGTAGACGAACGTAACGGTGGGCTGAACGTAGACCGCCGCGCCGGCCGCGATCGCCGCGTCGACGAGGATCCTCGAAGCGTCCGCGCGAAGCCGATCGTTCTCGCGCCACGCGTCCGGATCCGAGATCTGCTCGAACGCGCGGATCCGGGTCGCCAGGTGCAGGACGCCATCGACGTCGCGCACGGCGTCGGCGACCGGGGAGCGGTCGAAGAGGTCGAGCTCCTCGCGCCCGGGCATCGCGAGCTCATGGCCGGCGGCATCCCCGAGGGGCCGCAATGCGCGGCCGAGCACCCCGGTTCCCCCGGTGATCAGCAGTCTCATAGCCTCGCTCTTGACGGATTGTGTCGCGTTCCGCCGGGCGACGCGGTTCGGTTAGCGTTGCCTGTGAGATGGCTGCCAGCCTTGCCTCCGGGCTGCTTGACCGGACCAGTGAGCGCGAAATGCTCGACCGGCTCCTGGAAAACGTGCGCGGGGGCCAGAGCGCCGTCCTGGCCCTACGAGGCGAGGCGGGCATCGGAAAGACGGCGCTGCTGCGGTACGCCGTTCGTCGGGCCTCGGGATTCCGTGTGGCGCAGGTCACGGGTGTCGAGGCGGAGATGGAGCTGCCGTTCGCCGGGATCCATCAGCTCTGCGCCCCGCTGCTCGACCAGCTGGACGCGCTACCGCAGCCGCAGCAGGACGCGCTGACCGTCGCCCTGGGCCTCGCATCCGGTGATGTTCCGGACCGGTTCCTGGTCGGACTCGCCGTGCTCGGCCTGCTGTCTGCCGCGGCCGAGGAGCGGCCGCTGCTCAGTCTCGTGGAGGACGCTCAATGGCTGGACGCCGCTTCAGGACTGGTCCTCGGCTTTGTCTCGCGACGCCTTCTGGCGGAATCGGTGGCGCTCGTGGTCGCCGTCCGCGAGCCGACTACCAGGCACGACTTCGACGGCCTGCCCGAGCTGCGGCTACGGGGGCTGGCGGAGCAGGATGCGCGCACGCTGCTCACGAGCGCCGTCCCGGGTCGACTCGACGACCGCGTCCGCGACCGCATCCTCGCGGAAACCCGCGGCAACCCCCTCGCTCTGCTCGACCTGCCGCGCAGCCTGAGCGCAGCGGGCCTGGCCGGCGGCTTCGAGCTTCTCGCTGCCACAGACCTCCCGCGTCAGCTCGAGGAGCAGTACCACAAGCGCGCCGGTGAGCTACCTGAGGCAACACAGCGACTGCTGCTGCTGGCCGCGGCCGAGCCGATCGGTGACGCGACGCTCATCTGGCGCGCGGCTCAGGCTCTCGGCATCGAAAGGAGCGCGCTTGCCCCGGCAGAAGACGCGCAGCTGGTCGAGATCGGCGCCCGTGTCCGCTTCCGGCATCCACTGGTGCGATCCGCGGTGTATCGGGCGGCAGCCCCTTCCGAGCGGCGGGCTGCGCACCGGGCGTTGGCGGAGGCGACCGACCCGGATACCGACCCCGATCGACGGGCGTGGCATCGTGCTCACGCGGCGGTGGGCGTCGATGAGGCGGTGGCCGGCGAGTTGGAGCGATCCGCTGACCGGGCGCAGGCACGTGGGGGCGCGGCGGCGGCTGCGGCGTTCCTGGCGCGCGCGGCCGAGCTGACCCCCGCTCCGGCGGAGAGGGGCCGGCGCGCCCTGGCTGCCGCGCAGGCGAAGTTCGATGCGGCGGCCGCCGACGCGGCGCTCGAGTTGCTCGCGACCGCGGAGCTCGCTCCGCTCGACGAGCTTCAGCGCGCGAGGCTGGAGCGGCTGCGCGCGGAGATCACCTTCGCCCGCACACGCGGCGGCGACGCTCCGGCTCTCTTGCTCGATGCCGCCCAGCGACTCGAACCGCTCGACGCGGCGATGGCTCGCGAGACCCATCTCGAGGCGATCGCGGCGGCGATGTTCGCCGGTCGCCTCGGCGCCTGTCCGGGCGTCCGTGAGACTGCCGAGGCCGCTCAGGCTGGGCCGGCGGCGCCGCAGCCGCCACGCGCGATCGACCTGCTCCTGGACGCCCTCGTGACGCGCTTTACCGAGGGCTATGCGGCGTCCGTCGCGCCGCTCTCGCGGGCGGTGCGCGCGTTCGGCGAACCCGACGGCGGCGGAGAGGACCGACGCTGGCTGTGGCTGGCGTGCCGCCTCGCGCAGGATCTCTGGGACGACGAGCTCTGGCACGTGCTCGCGACCCGCGGCGTGCGCGTCGCGCGCGACAGCGGCGCCCTCAACCTGCTCCCGAGCGCCCTCAACTACCTCGCCGCCCTCAATGTCCATTCCGGGGACTTCGCCACCGCCGCCGCGCAGATCGACGAGGTCGCTGCGATCACGCAGGCGACCGGACTCGCGCCGCTCAAGTACGCGGACTGCATGCTGGCCGCGGCGCGCGGCGATCACGTGCAGGTACAGGCGATCTCCGACGGCTCGATGCGGCATGCGATGGCGCGTGGCGAGGGCTCGGCGTTCGGCCTGTTCTGGTGGCTTAGCGCGTTGCTGCACAACGGCCACGGCCACTACGACGAGGCGCTCGCGGCCGCGCAGCAGGCATGCGAGCACGAGGACGTCATCGCGTACGGCTGGGCCCTCGTCGAGCTGATCGAGGCCGGCGTCCGCGTCGGCCGGCCCGACGAGGCCGCCGCCGCGCTCGACCGCCTGAGCGAACGCACGCAGGCGAGCGGCACCGATTGGGCGCTCGGCACCGAGGCCTGCTCACGTGCGCTGCTGAGCGAGGCAAGAGATGCGGAGCCCCTCTACCGCGAGTCGCTCGAGCGGCTCGCGCGTACCCGTGCCGTGGTCCACCTGGCCCGCGCCCGGCTCCTCTACGGCGAATGGCTGCGTCGCGAGAACCGGCGTGTCGACGCGCGCGAGCAACTCCGAGCCGCCCACGAGACGTTCAGCGAAATCGGGGCCGAGGGGTTCGCCGAGCGCGCCCGTCATGAGCTCGCGGCGACGGGTGAGACCGCGCGGAGGCGCACCGACGATGCGCACGGCGTGCTCACACCCCAGGAGGCACACATCGCTCGGCTCGCCAAGGATGGTCTCTCCAACCCCGAGATCGGCGCACAACTGTTTATCAGCCCCCGCACGGTGCAGTACCACCTGCACAAGGTCTTCCTGAAGCTCGACATCACCTCGCGCAACCAGCTCAGCCGCGTTCCAGCCAGCCAGCTCAACACCGTCTAGCGACTAGCCGCTCGGGCTGGCGTCCTGGCCGATGCGAGCTCATCTCAGAAGGCAGTGCTCGGAGGCGGGGCACCGGCGAAGCACACGGAGGCGCGGCGCGCCGGCTCGCCACCGCAGCCGCAGCAGCAGCGAGGCGTCGTTGTTGCCGTAGTCGGTCTCTCGCAGCCGCCGTCGGACGTTCACGCTGTGGATGAGTACGTAGCGGCCCGCGGGCAGTCCGGTCAGCGGAAGGAACTGCCCCTCGAGGTTCGCGGGATAGTCGTCGCCGTAACCCACGGAGATGCCCTCTACAAGACGCAGCCGGCCGGTGTCGCCGAGGCCGCAGCGACTGGTGTAGCGGGGCACTGGTGGCTGCGCCGGGAGCGCGCGGCCCCGGGTGCGGTAGCGGTCACCCAGGCAGAAGCCGGTCTTGCGGTCGAGCACGCGCCTGGTGCCTCCGCCGGCGGGACGCAGCTCGTAGCGCTCGAAGTTCAGCAGGTGCCAGTGCTCGTGATCGCGGGATTGGACGTAGCGCAGCCGGCCGACCCCATTCACAACGGCCGTCGGGCCGTCGACACGTTCGACGAGTTGGTCGGCAGTCATCGTCGAGCTCCCGGCCCGCTCGCGCTGCCCCGACACGATCAGCGGCCCGTCGCCGATGTTGCGGACCGCGGAGGCGAAGCCAAGCCGGTATCCGCGCCGCGTCCCCGGTCCCGAGGATGTGACCTGCAGGTCCCATGGAACCTCCTGGTCGAGGTCCGGGAGGTGCGCGGATTGGGCTGTGATCTGCGCGGTCTCGCCCGGGGCGGCCGCGAGCGCCGCGGCACACAGGGCGATCGCGCCGACCGCCGGGACAAGCCGGACGAGCGCGCGGTCAGTTGTCGATGAAATCCTCGCCGGCATCCTCGTTGCATTCGATGCTCGGTGGCTCCTCGCCGGGGAAGGCGAGGAAGTCGTACTGCGGGGTGCCGAACCCGCGCATGTCCATCGCGAGCGCCGGCCGGCGCCTGGTACCGCCGGGTCCGAAGAGGAACCCGGTGTCTCCGCCCCACTTGCCGTTTTGGGTCACGCCGATCGTGTGCGCGCACTGGTCGAACAGTTCGAACCGGTTCGCGCAGGTCCTCGATGTCCTCTGTGAGCGACTCGATCTCCTGCTTGAGGTCGTCGACCTTATCGCGCAGCGACGCCCGCCTGTTGTCGCACGGGCCTCCGCTCGCCGTGGCGTTGCTGCTCGGTGCGGCAGCCGCGTTGGCGATCGGCTGGGCTGGACGCCAAGCGGGTCGACGGGGCGCGTGCCGAGCAGATCAACCTCGACATGGAGTTCGCCGCCCAGGGCGGAGAGGGAGCCACCCCCTACGAGGTGCTCCTGCACGCGGCCCTGATCGGGGACGACACGCGCTTTACGCGTCAGGACAGCGTGGAGGAGTGCTGGCGCGTGTTGCAGCCCCTCCTCGACCACCCTCCGCAGGTCCACCCCTACCAGCAGGGGTCCTGGGGCCCGCCGGCGGCCGACCAGCTGGTCGCCGCCGCGGGCGGCTGGCGTGGACCCTGGGTGGATGTCTAGGGCGGAAGCGTCTCGGCCCAGCCGGGCATCGAGAGCTTGAAGTAGTCGCGTGAGGGGCGGCCGCTGCGGCGGGCCTGGCGCGCGCGGTCGCCCGAGCTCCCCTGCCAGCGCAGCGTGCCGTAGGGCAGGTCGAGGCGGGCGATCTGGCCGCGCTCGCCGTCGTAAGTGAAGCTCGCCGGGCTGTCGCGCTGGAGGTCGAGCTGCTCCAGGTCGGAGAGGACCGCCCGCCAAGAGGCGAGCCAGCCCGGCTCGGACAGGGCCTTGGCCTGGACCAGCGGCCGCTCGCCGGCGACCTCGCGCCCCAGGGCACGCGACAGCGGGCCGATCGTGAGCACCGCGCGCACCCGCTCGGCACGGTCGAGCATCGCGGCGTAGAGGCGCTCCACCTGCGGGTTCTCGACCGCGTCCCGCAGCCGGTCCTCGGCCGCTCCCACGCCGTTCACCGGCAGCACGCGCAGGATCAGGTAGTCGGTCCGCAGGCCGGCGGCGGCGAGCAGGAGCTGCAGCCGCTGACCGGCCTCGCCGCTGGCCGCCCGCCCGCTGAACAGGTCGTCGTGGCCGTCCTGGTCGGCCAGCACCGCCAGCACGGCGTCGCGCGGCCGGCCGCGGAGGACCGGGCCGAAACCGAGCGAGGGATGGGCCGGGAGCCCGAGCGCCCTGAAGTCCGGCCAGTCGAGCCCCGGCTCGCCGCCCATCGAGAGCTGCGCCCACTCCGCCCCCGGCCCGCGGTCGAAGTCGCCGAAGCGCCGGCGGGGCGGCTCGTAGGGAAGGTCCCCCGCCTCCTCGTCGTAGCCCTCGGCCGAGCCCGCGGCGCTCCCCGGGTAGGAGAGGCTGACGCCGCGGTTGTCGTACTCGCCGCCGGCCGAGAAGAGCTGGATCGACCTCTGGTTGTCCTTGCGGTTCGAGGAGGTGCCGCCGCGTCCCAGCCGCCAGGGCGTGCCGAAGGGCAGGTCGGCGAACGGCACGGGAGCCGCGCCGAAGACAAAGCCCTCGTCGAAGCGACGGCGGCCGTCGGGATCGGGAGAAAGCCAGGAATCGTCGGCGGCGGCCCACCCTGCGATCTGCTCGACCGCACGGGTGAAGCTCTGGCGCACCGCCGGAGACAGCGCCCCGGGGTGAACGACGTGGACCGAGCGGGTGCCCGAGGGGAGAGAGCCGCCGCGCATTCGCCTCCAGGTCTCGATGCTCTCGCGGGCTGCCGTTCCCACGGAGATCACCAGGTCGAGCGGGTGCGTGCGCGCGGCAAGCTCGAAGATCTCGTGGCGGTGCTGGACGATCTCCGAGTCACGGTCCTGCGCCAGCGGACGAAGCTCGTCGTCGTACTGCCCGAAGATCGGATAGACGAAGGTGTTGAGGAACAGGTAGGAGCGCGTGATGCCGATCCAGCGCAACAGGTGCTGCAGCCGTGCGCCGGTGCCACCGATGAAGGAGCGGTGCGCGAGCGACTCGTCCTGCGCGCCCTCCTGGCCCACCACCAGCACGCGCGCCTGCCCCCGCCCGAGCCGCCCGCGGTAGAACATCGGGCCGAAGTGCCAGCGGAACGTCTCCTCGTCCAGCGCCTCGACGCCGAGGGCGCGGTAGTCGGGCGTGTTTGCGAACAGCCGCGCCCACTCGCCCGTCCGGGTCGGGCCGGGGTCGTGGTCCCAGGGCGCGCCGCGGTCGGTCCAGAACTCGTCCCACATCGCCGGGCCGACCCTTCCACAACCCCGGTCTGGCGGCAAGCGGCCGGATGGCGGTCGCCGCCGCCGCGGCGTACGCTCCCCGCCATGAGCCACGCCGACGCCACCGCACAGGCCGCCCCGCTTCGCACCCGCCCCGCCTGGAGGGCCCTCGAAACGCACTACCAGGAGGTCTCCGGGCTGCATCTGCGCGACCTGTTCGCGCAGGATCCGGAGCGGGGTGAGCGGCTGGTGGCCGAGGCCGCCGGGCTCTATCTCGACTTCTCCAAGAACCGGATCACCGAGCCAACCGTGGGCCTGCTCGCCGCGCTGGCCGAGGAGAGCGGTTTGGTCGAGCGCCGGGAGGCGATGTTCAAGGGGGAGCGCATCAACGTCTCCGAGGACCGCTCGGTCCTCCACGTGGCCCTGCGGATGCCGCGTGATCGCTCGCTGATCGTCGAGGGCACCGACGTGGTGAGGGATGTCCACGAGGTGCTCGACCGGATGTCGGCCTTCTGCGAGCGCGTGCGCAGCGGGGACTGGCGCGGCCACACGGGCGAGCCGATCCGCGCGGTGGTCAACATCGGCATCGGGGGCTCGGACCTGGGCCCGGTGATGGCCTACGAGGCCCTGCGGCACTACTCGAGCCGGGAGATCGACTTTCGCTTCGTCTCCAACATCGACGGGACCGATTTCGCCGAGGCCACCCGCGACCTCGACCCGGCCCAGACCCTGTTCATCGTTTCCTCGAAGACCTTCACCACGCTCGAGACGATGACCAACGCTCGCACCGCGCGCGAGTGGGCCCTCGCCGGCCTGGGCGGGGACGAGGCAGCCATCGCGAAGCACTTCGCCGCCGTGTCGACCAACGCCGAGGAGGTGGCGACGTTCGGGATCGACACCGACAACATGTTCGGCTTCTGGGATTGGGTCGGCGGGCGATACTCGATGGACTCGGCGATCGGCCTGTCGACGATGCTGGCCATCGGGCCCGACCAGTTCGGCGAAATGCTCGCGGGCTTCCACGTGATGGACGAGCACTTCCGCGAGGAGCCCACCGAGCTCAACCTGCCGGCGCTCATGGGGATGTTCGGTGTCTGGTACGGCGACTTCTTCGGCGCCCAGACCGTCGCCGTGCTGCCCTACGAGCAGTACCTCAAGCGCTTTCCGGCCTACCTCCAGCAGCTGACCATGGAGAGCAACGGCAAGCACGTGACCCTCGACGGACAGCTGGTGGACTACGAGACCGGCGCGGTGTACTGGGGCGAGCCGGGGACCAACGGCCAGCACTCCTTCTACCAGCTCATCCACCAGGGCACGAAGCTGATCCCCTGCGACCTGATCGGCTTCGCCGAGCCGCTCAACCCGCTCGGCGACCACCACGACCTGCTGATGGCCAACGTGTTCGCCCAGGCCGAGGCCCTGGCCTTCGGCAAGACGGCGGACGAGGTCCGGGCCGAGGGTACGCCGGAGGAGCTCGTGCCGCACCGGGTCTTCGAGGGCAACCGGCCCACGAACACGATCCTCGCCCAGCGGCTCACGCCGCGGACGCTCGGCAGCCTCGTGGCGCTGTACGAGCACAGCGTCTTCACCCAGGGGGTGGTGTGGGGAATCGACTCCTTCGACCAGTGGGGCGTCGAGCTGGGCAAGGTGCTCGCCAAGCGGATCGGGGCCGAGCTGGAGGCCGAGGACGACTCCGGCCTCGACCACGACAGCTCTACCAACGCGCTCATCCGGCGCTATCGCGCGGGCCGCACCGGCGGCTGAGGGCCTCATCCCTTTCGGGCGATGGCGGTGCTCGCCCGCCCAGGTACGGTCGCTTCGTGACCGGGATGCCGGCGTGATCGGACACGCCCTGAAGCGGGTGACCGCCCGTGCCGGCTGGGATCGCCCGATCGCAGTCGGCTTCGCGATCGGCTCGGCCTGCTTTCTGATCGGGCCGTTCCCGGGCTTCGTGAGTCTGGTCGGTCAAGCTGACGCTGGGGCACTCGATGGTGACGACGCTGGCCGATGACATCGGGGAGGCCTGCTCGACGTTGAAGGAGAAGGGCGCGCTCCACCCGCGCGACCGCGCGAAGGTGAAGACCGGCGTGGGCTACTGAGGCAGGGTGGCGCTCCGCCCAGGCGGATCATCGCCCCTGACGCCGCCGGATTGCGGGGTAGGAGGGCGTGCTACCCGGCACAACGTCGACTTTGCCACCCGTACGGGGGCAAAGTCGACGATGCTCGCTAGCGAGATACTCGCTCGCGGTTCTCCTCCTCCGCCGGCTCGATCGCAGCCGCCGCCGCCCCGGCGTCGCCCTCCAGCATCCGCCGCCAGCCCAGCAGCAGCTCGTGGACGGCCGCGGCGCCCACGATCGGCGCGCCGGGCAGCGGCAGCGTCGCGGGGTGGAGGACGAAGGGGCGCGTCTGGGGGCCGCCGAGCCCGCCGTGGAAGGAGATCAGCTCCTCGAAGGCGCAGCCCTCCTCGCGCATCGGGTCGTAGAAGCTGCCGATCATGATGTCGGCCACGTTGCCGAAGCCGTCGCTGCGCAGGAGGTGCTGTGCCGCGGTGGGAGAGAACGCGGCCAGCGGATCCTCGCCCTCGATCGCGCCGCTCTCCAGCTCGCGTGTGCCCGCGCCCCCGAGCACCAGCGGCCCGCGGCGATCGGAGCGCACCAGCAGCCAGGCGATGTGCGGGTGCTCGCGCAGGGCGCCGATGAGCTGGGGGTGGCGCTGGTCGATCTCCTCCAGCGAGAGGCGCCGCGGCTCCTCCATCAGGTAGACCAGCCCGAGATTGCCCGAGCCGAGCACCACGACGGGCTTCCCCGACACGTCGTTCTTCGGCTTCTTCTTCGGCTTGGCCCCGGTGGCCTCGTCGACGGCATGGCCCACCATCGCCGTCTGCTCGTCGCCGCCGGCCAGGGCGAGCACCTCCCCGCCCCCGAGCGAGCGCTCCACCAGCTCGTCCAGGCCGTAGCCGTTTCTTTGTTTGAAGGTGGCGCCCTGCGTCTGGCCGTGGTCGGAGAGCACCACGATCTCGTAGGGGCGCGGCGCGTAGCGGGCCCCCCGTTCGATCGCCGCGAACTGCTGGTCGAGCTTGCGCAGCGCCTCGAGGGTGTCGGCGCGCTCGAGACCGGAGTGGTGAGCGACCTCGTCGTAGCTCGAGAAGGTGGCGTACACCGCTGGGCGCCCGCGCATCATGTCGGTGAGGACACCGAACACGATCGCGTTGCGGACGATCACGCATAGGGCGGCGCGCAGGAAGGGATAGGTCCCGCCCCGGTGGCCGCGGGGACGCACGTCCCGCCGCCTGGCTTGCGCGGCCGCGGTCCACTCGATGACGACCTCCCAGAAGAACAGGACCAGCGCCCGGGTGACGTTCACGCCGTCGGCGAAGAAGGCGCGATAGCCGGGGTTGGCGCCCTTCTCGGCGTCCATGCGGCTCACCGTGAGGATCGTCTCGCCGGCGTCCCCGGAGAGCAGGTTGCCCCGGCTGGCGCCGCCCTCGGCCAGCAGGCCGCGACCGGTGGAGAGGCGCGCTTCGATCGCGGCGCAGTCGGCGGGGGACGAGCACGCCACCAGCGTCCGGTCGGCCTTTTCCACCCAGCGAAATGCGGGTATGTCCTCGTTGCTGCCCAGCAGGATGCCGGCCTGGCTGGCCCCGGTCTGAGAGGACAGGTCGGGCTCCCACTCGGTGAGCCGATAGCCCCGGTCCTCCATCCAGCGGGCCATGACCGGCGCGCTGCCGCTCTGCATCGCCCGCCGGAGCACGGGCAGGGCCAGCCCGTCGATCTCCAGGAAGACGATGCCGGGCACTTCGGTGGGTTCGGCCGCCCCCTGGCGGCGGGCCACGCGGCTCACCACCCGCAGGGCGTAGTCGTCCTGGTCGTTGGTGCCGAGGATGACCTGGAGGATCATCGACACGGCGGCGATCACCAGCGCCGCCAGCAGCGCCGGGCCGAAGCCGTCCACCTCCCCGAAGCTGGGGAAGACCGCGTCCGCCAGCACGAGCGCCAGCGCGTCCACCGCCAGCACGAGGAGAAAGCCCAGGGCCAGGGTGCCCGGCAGCCGCAGCGCGGCCACCAGCGGCGGCAGCACGGCACCGAACACCGCGATGGCGGCGGCCACGACGAAGGCGGCGCCCGGCTCTTCGAGGCTGTAGCCGGGCACGATCACCGACGCCACCCAGACGGCGGCGGCGTTGACCGTCCAGGCCACCAGCAGCCGCACGGGGCGCAGGCGGGGCTTCACCGGCTGCCAGGCCCGCGTCACGAGGGTGTGAGCCCCCACACGCTGGTAAACGACTCGCCCGGCTCCAAGCGGATCAGGTCGCTGCCGGTGCGAAACGCGTTCGGCGGGCAGGTCATCGGCTCGACCGCGAGCGCCCGCCGGTCGATGTCGGGCAGCGCGTCGCCGGTGAACAGCATGAGATAGGGATAACTCTCGTCGGCCCAGAGCGTCAAGCCCGCCTCGCCGGCCGGGTGGGCCAGCGACACCCGGGTGAGCCCGTCGCCGTCGCGCTCGAGGTCGGTGAGGGCATTGTCAAGCCGGGCGGCGCCGATTGGTGTGGGCCGGCGAAAGTCGTGGTCGGTGCCCTCCACGGGTTCGCGGCCGGTGGGTAGTCCGCGCTCATCCGACCGGAGCAGAGTCCGCCCGGGCGCGCGCAGGATCACCGTGTCGATGGTGGGTGTGCCCACCCTCAGATAGGGATGCGCGCCGCACCCGTAGGGGCAGGCCTCGCTCCCGGTGTTGGTGGCAGTGGTGCGGACGCCGAGCCCGTCGCCCGACAGCCGGTACTCGATCCGCAGCTCGAGCCGGAAGGGGTAGCCGGGGCTGGGGTGGATCACGTGCTCCATCACCACGCTGTCGGGCGTGCGCTCGGCCGGGCGCCACGCCGCCCAGCGCACCAGCCCGTGGATCGCGGCATTTTCCTGGGGGTCGTTCAGCGGCAGTTGGTGGCGCCGGCCGTCGAACTCGTAGCTTCCGGCGTCGAGCCGGTTCGGCCACGGCAGCAGAACCTGCCCCCGCCCGGAGCGGCACATCTCACCGGCCTCGTAGCCATAGAGGGCGTCCCGCTCCGCCGCGGAATAGGTGCGCAGCCCACCGCCGACTTCCACCACCACGGCCCGCTGGTCGCCGTGAACGAGCTCGATCTGCTCACCCGAGGGCGCTTCGGTCACGAGACGTTCTGCGGGGAGGACGGCCCCCGCTCGATCTCGGCCAGGTCCCCCTGGACCAAGGCGCTCTGACGCTCTCCGAAGCCCGTGCCGATCCACCTGAGCAGCACCTCGATGCGTCGTCCCCGCGGACCGCCCAGGTAGTAGAGGTGCACCGCCAGGTAGATGAAGAACGCCGGTGGCCCCCACAGCTTGAGCCCCCGGACCTCGCACACCGCGCGCCGGCGGCCCACAACCGCGAGCGCGCCCTTGTCCAGATACTTGAAGGGCTTCGATGCTCCCGTGGCACCGTGGTGGATCGCCCTGGCCACGTGATGGGCCTGCTGGATGGCCACCGTGGCCAGGCCGGGAAGTGGCTTTCCGCCAGGCCCCGCCAGGCTCGCGATGTCGCCTATCACCGAGATCTCGGGATGGCCCTCCAGCGTGAGCTCAGGCGTCACGTGAATGCGGCCGGCCCGATCGGTTTCGGCTCCGGTGGCGCGGGCGAGCGCGGCCACCAGCGGCACGGCGCGCACGCCCGCGGCCCACACGACCGTGCGGGCGTCGATCCGCTCGGTCGACTCACCCACCTGCACCGTCACGCCGCGGGCGTCGATGGCCGTGGCGCGGGCGCCCTCGCGGACCGTCACGCCGATGTCGGCCAGGTTTGTTGCGACCCTGCGGGACAGCTTCTTGCTGAAGGCGCTCACCAGGCGGTCGCCGGCGTCGAGCAGCACGACCCGCGCCGTGGACGGGTCGATCCTCCCGAAGCCGTGCTTCATGGTGCGGGCGGTCTCAGCCAGCTGACCGGCCACCTCGACGCCGGTGGGCCCTCCCCCGACGACCACGAAGGTCAGCCACTCGTCCCGCGTGGCGTCGTCCGCGGCCCGCTCGGCCTCCTCGAAGGCCCCGAAGTAGCGGCTGCGCAGGTCCAGGACGTCGTTCAGGGTCTTGAGGCCATACGACACCTCCTGCCACTCCTCGTGGCCGAAATAGGACGTCTGGGCCCCGCAGGCGACGATCAGGCTGTCGTAGTTGAGGCGCTCGCCGCGATCGAGCAGGACCTGGCGGCGCTCGGGGTCGACGTCGGTGACCTCGGCCACGACGAAGCGAGCGTTGCTCCCGCGCCCGAGATTCGCGCGAGTGGGGGAGGCGCAGTCGCTCTCGGCGAGCGCGCCGGTCGCCGCCTGGTACAGCAGGGGCTGGAACAGATGATGGTTGGTGCGGTCCACGACCGTCACATCGACGTCGCTGTGCCCGAGCTGTTGGGCGGCCGCCAGGCCGCCGAAGCCGGCCCCGACGATGACCACGCGCCGCCGGCCGCCGGCGCGGCCCTCAGCCGGCACTCACGGGCTCCTTGACCCGTGTGCCGAGACGGTCCAGCAGGCGGTCGCCCACGCGCAGGGCGTTGGCCATCGCGGTGAGCGCCGGGTTGACCGCGCCGATGTGGGGAAGAAGCTCATGTCGCTCATCCGGTGATCTCCTCAAGTCGTTCGGCCAGGATGATCCGGCCGGCCGCCTCGATCAGCGCGAGGTGCGAGAAGGCCTGGGGGAAGTTGCCCAGGTGCTGCGCGGTGGTGGTGTCGAACTCCTCCGCGTACAGGCCGAGCGGCGAGCCTACGCGCAGCAGCCGCTCCATGAGGTCCCGCGCGCGCTGTCCGTCGCCGACGATGGCCAGCGCCGACACGAGCCAGAACGAGCAGATGAGAAAGCTCCCCTCCTTGCCCGACAGGCCGTCGTCGGTCTCCTCGGTGCGGTAGCGAAGGACGAAGCCTTCCTCGGTGAGGTCGTCCGCGATCGCCTCGACGCTCTTCTTCAGCCGCTCGTCGTCTCCGGGCAGGAAGCCGAAGATCGCGGCCAGCAGCGTGGAGGCGTCGAGCGAGTCGGTCGCATAATGCTGGCGCAGCACGCCGTCCCGGACACCGTGCTCGAGGATGTCGGCCTTGATCTCCTCGGCGGTGGCGCGCCACGTGTCGTCCAACTCCATATCGCCTGCGATGCCGGCCAGCTTGGCCGCGCGGTCGAGGGCCACCCAGCACATGAGCTTGGAGGAGACGTAGTGCTGGGGGGCGCCGCGCGCCTCCCAGATGCCCTGGTCTGGCTCGCGCCACACCGCTGTGGCGCACTTGGCCTGGGCCTGGATGATCGGCCACAGCCGGCGGGGCAGGCGCTTGCTGCGCCTGGTGTGCAGGTGCAGCGAGTCGAGCGCCGCGCCGAAGACGTCGTTCTGGCGCTGGTCGAAGGCGCCGTTGCCGGTGCGGACAGGGCGGGCTCCCGCGTACCCGGAGAGCTCGTCGCGCGTCGCCTCGGTCAGGTCGCGCCGGCCGTCGATCCCATACATGATCTGCAGGGCGCCATCCTCGTTCGGCTCGAGGTCGGCGACGAACTGCATGAACTCCTCCGCCTCCCAGTCGAGGTCGAGGAAGTGCAGCGCCTGCAGGGTGAAGGTCGAATCCCGGATCCAGGTGAAGCGGTAGTCCCAGTTGCGCTCGCCGCCGGGTGTCTCCGGCAGCGAGGTCGTGGCCGCGGCCACAGTCGCGCCGGTGGGCATGTACGTCAGGCCCTTGATCGTGAGCGCGGAGCGTTGGATCGGTTCGCGCCAGCGGTGGTCGGGCAGGCGCGCCCGGCTGAGCCAGCGCCGCCAGAAATGTGTGGTGGCAGCCAGCCGCGCGTTCGCCTGGTCGGTGTCCTGGGGCACCAGCAGGTCCTCGGCCCACGACAGCGCGCAGAACGCCTGCTCACCCTGTTCGAGGTTGTGCCGGGCTCGCACCGAATCGCCTTCGATGCCCATCGCCATATCGCTGTGCAGGCGCACGGTCAGCCCGGCACCGCTGGCATCTGCGGTGTGGCGGTCGCCGTCCACGAGTGACCACTCCGCGGGGGTTCGCCCGTAGTCGAAGGCCGGCGAGCAGACGAGCTCCATGTCCACGTTGCCGCCCAGGCAGAGGATCGTGCGGACCAGCATGTGGTCGCCGTCGGTGTCGGGCGGCGGCCGCGTGTGCGGGGTCACCTCGTCCTCCCCGCGGGTCGGTCCCATGGTGAGCGCGTCGCGCACGAGGGCCCAGCCGGTCGGCGTGCGCCAGGTGGTGGCAACGGTGTTCGTGCCCGGCTCGTAGATGCGGGCCGTGGGATGGTTGATTCCGAAGGGGCCGAGGCGGAAGGTGCCGGCCTGGCGGTCGAGCAGGTTCCCGAACACGCTGGGCGAGTCGAACCGCGGCACGCAGAGCCAGTCCACCGAGCCGTCCGGCGCCACCAGCGCGCTCGTGTGGCAGTTGGACAGGAAGGCGTAGTCGGCGATCGGTGGGAAGGGCGAGGGCGCCGCCGCGCTCTGTGGAGCCGGCTCGCTCACGACGTCACCCAGGGGCCGTACCAACCGCCGGCGTCGGCCACCAGATCGCTCGCCGCCTTCGGGCCCCAAGATCCCTTCGCATAGTCGTGCACCGCAGGTGGCGAATCGAGCAGCGGCTGCATCACTCGCCAGCTTTCCGCCACACTGTCCTGCCGCTTGAAGCGCGTGCTGTCCCCGACCAGCGCGGCGTGCAGGAGCACCTCGTAGGGGGTCGGCCCCTCGCCGCCCTCCGCGGCGAACTCCATGTCGAGGTCGATCTGCTCGGCGTGCGCCCCGTCGGCCCTCTTGGCGTCCACCAGCAGCCGGATCCCGGTCGAGGGATCCAGCCTGACCACCAGCTGGTTGGGCTTCGGGCGCTTTGCCTGCGGATCCTGAAAGCCGAGCCGGGGCGGCTCGTCGAACACGACCCGCAGCTCGGTTTGCGTGATGGCGAGGTGCTTGCCGGTGCGGATGAAGAACGGCACGCCAGACCAGCGCCAGTTGTCGATCTCCAGGCGCAGCGCCGCGTAGGTCTCGGTCTGCGAGTCGTCGGCGACCCCGTCGGTGTCCCTGTAGCCGTCGTACTGGCCCCGCACGTAGTGGGCGGGGTCGGCGGCGGGCATCGCCTGGAACACCGACACGATGGAGTTCTTGAGCGACGTCGCGTCCCGGGCCCCCGGCGGCTCCATCGCCGCCGCGGCCAGGACCTGCATCAGGTGATTGACCACCACGTCGCGCAGGGCGCCGACGGGGTCGTAGAAGTGCCCCCGGTCCTCGACCCCGAAGCTCTCGGCCATCGTGATCTGCACCGACGAGACGTAGTTGCGGTTCCAGACCGGCTCGAACATGGTGTTCGCGAACCGCAGGAAGAGGATCTCGACCAGTCCCATCTTGCCCAGGAAGTGATCGATCCGGTACAGCTGTGACTCGTCGAGATACTGATGGACCTCCTCGTCGAGCGCCGCCGCCGAAGCCACGTCGTGGCCGAAGGGCTTCTCCACCACCACACGGGCGGAGCTCGTCAGCCGGGCTTCGTGCAGGCCCTTGATGACCATGCCGAACAGCGCGGGAGGGATCTCGAGATAGAACACCGGCGTCCGGGCGTCGCCGAGCGCGGAGGCGACCTGGGCGTAGGTTGCGCTGTCGCCGAAGTCGCCGGCGAGATAGGAAAGCCGAGCGGCAAACCGATCGAAGACCTCGTCGTCGATCGTCTCACCGCAGTCCTCGATGCACTGGCGGGCGTGGTCGCGCAGCTGCTCGAGCGTCCAGTCGTCGCCGGCTACGCCGAGGATCGGGCAGTCGAGCAGCCCCCGGCGCTCGAGGCGGTACAGCGAGTGGAAGGTCATGACCTTCGCCAGGTCGCCGGTGATGCCGAATACCACGAAGACATCAGCCGGGGAATCGCCTTCGCTTGCGCCGGTTTGCCGGCCAGGTCGTACCGCGGTGCTCATGGGCGGCCCGTTCGTCGGGGAAGGCTGCGATTGTCGGCCTCCGGCCTGCCGAGGTACATCACCCTGTTGGGATGATACGGACGTGGACATGACCGCACGGGAATTTCAGGAGCTGTTCGACGCGGTCTCCAACTGGGGCCGGTGGGGCGCTGACGGGCGTCGAGGGGCGCTCAATCACCTCACGCCCGACCGGATGGTGGCTGCGGCCGGGCTCGTTTCGAGCGGGGTCACCGTCTCGCTCAGCGAGCCGCTGAAGGCGAGGGTGCGGATCGATGTGCCCGAGCCGGCCGTCCACTACATGACCATGATGACCGAGGTCGACATCGGATCCGGGTCGGTGCGCTTCGCCAAGGACTACGTGGGCGTGGACTACCACAACGACGGCCACAGCCACATCGACGCGTTCAGCCACGTGGCCTTTGAGGGCGCGCTCTATCTGAGGCGCTCCTGGCTCACCCGATCGGGGTGATGTCCGGCCGGGCGGGCGCTGATCCACTCTCGGCGTGACGCCCCAGGCGGCCCCCGGCAGCGACGCCGAGCGCTCGGGCGCGCCTGCCCGGGCGGGCCTGGTCCTCGCGGCGCTGATCCTGGTCGCGGCCGTCGCGAACCTGAACCTGGCCGTGGCCAACGTCGCGCTGCCGGACATCGGCAAGGCATTCGACGCCGGGCAGACCGCGCTCAACCTCGTCGCCGTGGGCTACTCGCTGGGTCTCGCGGCGTCCGTGCTCTACCTCGGGGCGCTCGGCGACCGCTACGGCCGCAAGCGGTTGCTCGTCCTGGGAACGGCGCTCTCGATCCCAGCCTGCCTGGCCGCGGCGTTCGCGCCCTCGATCGAGGTCCTGTTCGCCGCGCGCCTGTTCGGCGGGTTCGCGGCGGGCATGGCCTTCCCCACGACGCTGGCGCTGATCACCGCGCTGTGGGCGGGCCCCGCGCGCACGCGGTCGATCGCGCTGTGGTCCGCCCTCGGCGGCGCGATCTCCTCCCTCGGGCCCATGCTCTCGGGTGCACTGCTCACCGGGTTCGATTGGGGCTCGGTGTTCGTGGTCACGCTGCCGCTGGCGCTCCTCGCCCTGTTGATGGCGCTGCGCTTCGTTCCCGCCCACGTCAACGAGGCCAGCGACCCGGTGGACAACCTCGGAGGCATCCTTTCGGTGCTTCTCGTCGCGGCGGTCGTGCTGTCGATCAACTTCGCCCCGGTTCCGAACGAGGGCGCCCTGGCTCTCGGCCTCGGGGCGATCGCCCTCGCGGCGGGGCTGGCGTTCGTGATCCGCCAGCGCCGTGCTCGCTCACCGCTCTACGACCTCGACGTGGCGCGGCGCCGCATCTTCTGGGTCGCTGCCTGCGCCGGAATGGTCGTGTTCGGAACGCTGATGGGCGCGATGTTCGTGGGCCAGCAGTTCCTTCAGAACGTCCTCAGCTACTCGACGCTCGACGCGGGACTCGCCATCCTGCCGGCCGCCGCGCTGATGGTGGTGGTCGCGCCGCGCTCGGCCAGGCTCGTGGAGGCGCGGGGGGCACGGATGACGCTGCTGATCGGCTACTTCCTCTGCCTGCTCGGCTTCATCGTGATGCTCGCGCTCTGGAACGAGGGCATCTCGTACTGGAAGGTCGGGCTTGCCTATGCCCTGATCGGGGCGGGCGTCGGCTTCGCCGGCACACCGGCCTCGCATTCGCTGACCGGCTCGGTGCCCGTCCGGCGCGCGGGGATGGCCTCCGGGACCGCCGATCTCCAGCGCGACCTGGGCGGGGCGATCATGCAGTCGATTCTGGGCGCCGTGCTCACCGCGGGCTACGCGGCGGCCATCGCTGCCGCGGCGGCCGACGCGCCCGACCAGAAGGCCATCACCAACAAGGTCGAGGCGGAGCTCCAGAAGTCGTTCTCCAGCGCGGCCGACACCGCCGAGCGCAATCCACAGTACGCCGACCAGATCATCGCGGCCGCGAAGAAGTCGTTCCTCCAGGGCGACGACTGGGCCTACACCGCCGGGATCGTGGCCATCCTTCTCGGCGCGGCCCTGATCTTCTTCCTGTTCCCCAAGCGGGACGTCGAACGGCAGCTGCTCGCGCAGTATCACGACGAGGACTCCGCCGACCCGGCCCCGAAGCCGGCCGTGAGAGGCGGCCGGCCCCGAGCGACCGTCGGCTGAGCGATGCTGCGTCTGAGTGTCTACGGCCGCTCCGCGACGCTGGCACCGATCGGGGCCGAGCTGGAGGATCGCGGCGACGTGCGTCACGTCGTGCTGGTCGGCTCTCTGCGGCCCGAGCACTCGCTCCTGGATGCCGAGCTCACGCCCGCGTCGGCCGACACCGTGCTCAAGTATCTGCTGGGCCGCGGCTTCGCACGGCAGGACATCACGCTCACCCGGGTGGAGGAGATCGGGCAGCGGCCCCGCGGGGACACCGAGGGCGCCCTCATCTGGGCCGACGTGTTCGCGCACGCCTCCGCCAACGCGGAGGCCGTCGGGCGGTTCCTGGTCTTCATGATCGTCGCGGGCGTGATCGCCGGGTTCGGTGTGATCGACGTCAACGCGATTCTGATCGTCGGGGCCATGGCGGTGAGCCCGGACACCCTGCCGATCACCGCCGCGTGCGTCGGAATCGTCGGCCGCCGCGGGCGCCTGGTCAGGCGGGCGCTCGTGACCCTGGTCGTCGGGCTCGGGGCAGCGTCCGCCGCGGCGGCGGCGCTCACAGTGGGCCTCGACCTGGCCGGCGAGCTGCCCGCCGCGTTCGACGTAGGGGAATCCTCTCTGGAGAGCCTCACGACCGTGAACGTCACCATTGTCGGCGTGGCCCTCGCCGCCGGGATCGCGGCGATGCTGGCGGTCGAGACCCGCGCGAGCGCCGCCGTGGGCGTGGCCATCTCCGTGACCACCATCCCCGCCGCCGCCTACCTCGGTGTGGCGGTCGGCGTGGGCGAGGCGAGCGAGGCCACGGGCGCGCTCGCGGTGCTGGCGGTGAACGTGGCGATGATCCTGACGGGCGGCATCATCACGCTTCTGGTCCAGCGGTGGCTGGGGGGCCGGGCCGGGGCCCGGAAGGCGAAGCCCCGCCCGTGACGAGCATATGATCACCCCGGCGTGAACCTGCAGATCCTGCCTCTGGCCATCACGATGATGGCGGGACCACAGATCATGTCGGCGATCATCTTCGTCACCGCCGAGAAGGCGGTGCCGTTGTCGCTGGCGTTTGTGATCGGGGTGGCCATTGCGACCACCCTGGGCGTACTGGCCGTGTTCCTGCTCGGGGAGGCACTCGACCTCGACCTCGGCGACCCGTCCGATCCGGGCTCGAAGGGGGCGATCATTCAGTACGTCCTGATAGCCCTGCTGGCGCTGGCGGCACTGAGGAACTACCTCCGCCGCGCGACGATCGAGCCGCCCAAATGGCTGGGCAAGCTGCAGCACGCGGGTCCCCAGCAGGCCTTCAGGACCGGGCTGCTGGTGATCCTGCTGATGCCCTCCGACCTCATCATCCTGCTCACCGTGGGTACCAACCTGAACCACTCGAATTCGGCCTTCACCGATGCGCTGCCGTTCATCGGGGCCACCATTCTCATCGCCGCGCTCCCGCTGCTCGGCTACCTGCTCTTCCACCGGCGCGCCGTGAAGGCCATGCCGAAGGTCCGCGACTGGATGAACAGCACCAGCTGGGCGGTGAACATCATCGTCTGCGTGATCTTCATCATCCTGATCGCGAGCTAGCCGGGCGAAGCGAGGGCGGCAGCGAGGCCACGGACGAGGTCGTCGAGCTCGATCCCGCGCGAGCTCACGGGTCTGTTCGCGACCCCCGGCTGGCTCCGCGACCTGGGACTCACCGCGTGGCTGCTGGTGGGGGTCACGGTGCTGCTGGCCGGGATGGTCTGGCTGCTGGCCCTGACCGAGACGATCGTGCTCCCGGTGATCACGGCGGGGGTGGTGGCCGCGGTGGCGACGCCCGTGGTCTCGAGCCTCGGCCGGCACATTCCCCGTGCGGCCGCAGCGGGTCTGCTGATGCTCTCGATCGTCGTCCTGGCGGTCGCCCTCGTCGTGCTGATCGTGGCGGGCATCGCCAGCGAGAGCGGCGACATCGGCTCCCAGCTCAGCGGCGCCAAGAGCTCGATCGAGGGCTGGTTGCGTGACCTGGGCGTCGACCCGGCGACGGCGAAGAACGCCCAGGACAGCGCCAGCGCCTCGGCCAGCACCTCGGTGAAGGCCCTGCTCCAGGGCCTGGGCGCCGGCATCAGGGATCTCTCGGGGATCGTGTTCTTCCTCGCTCTCACCGCGCTGAGCCTCTTCTTCCTGCTCAAGGACGGACCGGTGATCCGCTCCTGGGCCGAGCGCCATGCCGGGGTGCCGAGGGACGTGGCTCACACCGTCGCCGAGCGTGTGCTGCAGTCGCTGCGCGGCTACTTCTTCGGGGTAACGATCGTGGCCGGCTTCAACGCCGCGGTGGTCGTCCTCGGGGCGCTGATCCTGGGGGTGCCGCTGGTCGGCACGATCGCCATCGTCACCTTTCTCGCCGCCTACATCCCCTACGTGGGCGCCTGGAGCGCCGGCGCCTTCACGGTTCTGCTCGCGCTGGGAGGTGCGGGCACCGACGCGGCGATCGGGATGGTGGTGGTGCAGCTTCTGGCCAACGGCGTGCTCCAGCAGCTGGTCCAGCCCTTCGCCTACGGCGCCGCGCTCGGCATCCATCCGCTCGCGGTCCTCGTGGTCACGATCGCCGGCGGGGCCCTGTTCGGCGCCGTCGGCCTGATCCTGGCCGCCCCGCTCACCGCGGCGGCGACCAAGATCTCGGCCGACCTGGCCCGAGCCCAGGAAACCTAAGCGGGCTGGAAGGGGCGCTGCTCGACGGCGCCGTCGTCGATCACCAGCGCCGTGGACTCGGGGACCTCCCGCCAGGCGCCGGCGAGGTCGGCCAGCGGCTCGGAGACCACCACGCGGGCGCCGGCGCCCAGGCGCTGCAGGCGCTCGTTCTCGGGATGGAGGGCCTGGACCGCCTCCACGTCCTCGGATACGAAGAGGGTGCGCGACTCGTGCTGTGACGAGTAGCGGAACGCCCAGAGCCGTTCGCCGTCGCTGACCCCGACCGTCATCTGCACCGGGTTATCGACCTCGTGGGCCCGCGCCCGGGCCTCCACGTGGCCCACCGCGGCCTCCATGGCCGCTACCGGGTCGTTCTCGAGCCCGAGCGTGAGCGCCAGATGGAAGAGCAGCTCCGAGTCGGTGGAGCCGGCGATGCCGTCAAAGAGCTCGGGGTCCACCTCCAGCAGCAACTCGCGCCGCAGCCGGCGAAAGCCGTCGATCAGCCCGTTGTGCACGAACAGCCAGCGCCCGTATCGGAAGGGGTGGCAGTTGGTCTGCTGCACGGGGCTGCCCACCGCGGCCCGTATGTGGGCCAAAAACAGCGGCGACTCGACGTGGTCGGAGAGCTCGCGCAGGTTCATGTCGTTCCAGGCCGGGTTGACGCTGCGGTAGCGGGCCGGAAGCGTCCGGTCGCCGGCGCCGTACCAGCCCACGCCGAAGCCGTCGCCGTTGGTGGTCTCGGCCCCCATCCGGGAGTGCAGGCTCTCGTCGATCAGCCCGTGCTGGGTGCGGTACAGCAGCTCGCCGATCACCAGCGGCTGTCCGACGTAGGCGTTCCAGCGGCACACGCCCGCTCCTCTCAGCCCGGCCCGGCGCCCGCCAGCACCCTGGCCTTCTGTTGGTCGTACTCGGCGGGGTTCAGGAGCCCCGTCTCGCGCAGCCGTCCCAGCCGCTCGAGCTCCTCCAGCGTCGGGTCGGGGCCGCGACGGCGCGCCGCGCGGCGCGCCCACCAGGCGCGCAGGCTCTTCCAGGCGTGGCCTCGCGGGGCGTCGGGGAACTCGCGGGCGGTCTGGCGGCGCAGGGCCTCGACACCGAGCGCGAGCAGGCCGATCAGCACGAGAGCGGGAATTACCTGGCGGAACGCCGGAGTGGGAGCCCAGGCGATGAGCAGCAGCACGATCACACCGAACCCGCCCCAGGCCCAGCGCGGCTCGCGCAGGTAGGGAGCCAGCGCGCGGCGTACCGCGACCGCCCAGCCGGTAGGTCCGGCCAGCCAGGCCGCGATCATGATCACGGCGCCGTAGATGATGGTCGCGGTGGCCGCCTCGACCAGGAGCGAGGTGCCGATGTCCCAGGCCGCCTGCGCGGCCGGCTGGACGGACGCGGTCGTGGCGAGCGCATCCACCACCGCACCGCCGGCAACCTTGCGCGCCACGAGCACGGCCGCCCCGGCGAACAGCAGGCCGATCCCGCAGGACCGCAGGGCCTGTCGCCGCCGACCGGTCGCGAGGAAGACCGCGAGCGCGTACAGGGCCAGCGCCAGCACCACGAAGACGATCGCCAGCGTCTTCAGGAGCCAGACGGCGTCCTGGGCCAGCTTGAGCTGATCGGACTTCAGCAGGACGATCTGGCTGGCGTCCGAAGGGAGCTTCTGCTCCACGCGCCCGCCGACCCCCAGGTTGCTCTGCGTCTGGCCCAGCAGCGACTTGAGGTCGAGGGTCACCTCTCCGCCGCTGGTCGAAAGGACGTCGCCGCCGCCCTCCACCACCTGGAGCAACCTGCTCTGAGCGCGCCGGTTGGCCTCCTCCCAGAGCCGCTGCGGCACCGGCCGCTGCAGCAGGCGGTTCACGCCGTTCTCGGCAAGGGTGCGCAGCCCGCCGGCGGCGGGCCCGGCCAGCGCCTGGGCGCCCTGGGGCCGGAGGATCTGAGCGAAGACCTGCTCGAGGTTCTGCTGCACGTCCACGTTGGCGTACAGCTCGTCGACCAGGAAGCCCGAGACCTGGGTCCGGATCGCGTCGTCCTCGAGCAGCTCGCTGCTGGTCTCGGCCCAGTTGTCGGTGTCGAGCAGCTGCCGGTTGGCCCACAGGGCGAAGATGGCCAGGAAGGCAAACAGGGACGCGACGACGACCAGCGCGATCGCGGCCCCGCGCCGGCCCGCGCTCATCCCGCCGCCTCCGGCTCGACGAGCGCGGCGCCGCGGGCGAGTTCCACGGCCTCGCCGCGCGAGGACACGCCCAGCTTGCGGTAGATCGCCCGGGCGTGCGTCTTCACCGTGTTGGAGGACACGTACAGGCGGTCGGCGATCTCACGGAAGCAGAGGTGGCTGGGGAGGTAGCCCAGCACACGCAGCTCCGCCGCGGTGAGGGACCACTCCGCCGCGGCGTCCTCGCAGGCCGAGCGCTCGATCAGGGCTTGGGCGTTCACCAGCATGGCCTCGAGCACCCCGGCGTCGGGACAGCGGCGCAGGGCCACCTGGGCCTCGGTCAGGAGCTGCGCCGCGGCGGCCGGCACGCCCGTGCGGGCCGCCGCGTCCGCCAGCAGGATCCGGCACTCGGCGTCGTACCAGGGAGTCGGGTCGGTGAAGCGAGCGAGCAGCTCCCGTGCATGCCGAAGATCGGCGGCCGCCTCCACGCTCGTGCCCGTCTGCGCGCGCAGCGCTGCGGACACGGAGAACACCAGCGCAACGGTGGGGGAGTCGCTCAGCTCCGAGCGCTCGACCTGGGCCCGGGCGCGCGCGACGAGCACGGAGGCCCTCTCGGTGTCTCCCGCCTCCGCGCTCGCGAGGGCGAGCTGGGCGAGACAGAGCGCCTGGACCATCGGCGCGCGCGAAGCCGCGCGATGGCCCGCGGTCTCCAGTTCGAGCCGGGCCTCCTCGGGCTCGCCACCGAGCTGGAGGGAGATCCCACGCAGAAGGCCGCAGAGAGCCCGCCAGGGGCTCTTGGGCTCGAGGAGAGCATCGGCGCGCGCCGCGTCGGCGCCCATCTGGCCCACCCCGTCGCGCCCGGTCCAGGCTCGCATCAGGGCCACTCCGGCGTCGACGGGGTTGCGCCGCCCTGCGGGGCGCTGAGCGCCTCGGCCGGCGGCGGCGACCGACGTCCAGCGCTCCGCCTCGTCGAGAGCTCCGCGGGCGAGTGAGCCGGCCGCGGCGGTCAGGGCCAGGAGCGGGGTGTCCGACAGCTGCTCGTCGCTGAAACAGGCGAGCGCTGACCGGATGCTCTCCTCGCGTCCCTGCGCGAGGCGCTCGATCGCGCAACCCCACAGCAGGCGTCCCGCTCGCGGCAGGTCGGCCGCCTGGATCGCGTGCGCCAGCGCGCCGTCGGTGTCGCCCTCGACACCGAGCCTGCTGCTCGCTCGCCGGTGCAGGCAGGCGGCTCGGTCCGGGTCGGCGCGGGACAGCTGCGAGCGCAGAACGTCGGCGAAGAGCGGGTTGTAGCGATAGCCGGCCCGGTTGCGGTCGAGGACCTCGAGGGGCAGGCCCGTGTGCGTGAGGGCCTCGAGCTCGTCGGCCGAGCCGGAGCGCTCGAGCACGGCATCGCACAACTGCGCCGACAGCCGCTCGAGGATCGAGGTCCGCATCAGGAACTCCCTGCGCCTCGGCGGCAGCCCGGCGAGCAGCTCCTCGTTGATGTAGTCGGCCACGTAGCGGTCGTCGCCGGAGAAGGTCTCGGCGCGCGCGCCCGGTCCCTGATCGGAGAGCGACAGCGCCGCCAGGTAGAGCCCCGCGGGCCAGCCTCCGGTGCGCTGGACGAGCGCCAGCACCTCGTCCGGTTCGGGCGCGACGCCGGCCGCTCGCAGCAGGGCGGCCGCCTCCGACCTGGTCATCGCCAGGTCGGATGAGCGGAGCTCGATCGAGCTCCGGTGGGTTCGCAGGCGCCCTACGGGAAGGCCGGCGTCGCCGCGAGCCGCCACCGCGATCTGCGAGCCGGGGCCTAGCGCCTGACTGACCGTCTCCAGAACCGGCCACACCGCCGGCGCCGGCAGCACGTGCAGGTCGTCGATCGCCAGCACGACCGGGCGCGCTCTCTTGTCCAGCGCCCTGACCAGGCGCTGGAGCGCCACGTCCGCGGCGTCGTGGCGGCCCGAGGTCAGAGCCTCGAAGACCTCCCAGCCGAGGGGCTCGATGCTTTCGAGGGCGGCGGCGATGGCCGACAGCAGCTCGAGCCGGTCGCGGTGGGCGCGGGTGAGCGTGACCCGGGCGAACGGACGGGCGTCGCGGGCCGCCCATTCGGCCAGGAGCGTCGTCTTGCCGTACCCCGCCGGCGCGATCACGAGCGCCACGGGTCGCCCCTGCGACTGAATCAGCCGGCGTACCAGCCGCTCGCGACCGACCAGTCCGGCCTGCGGCGGGGGCGGCTGGATGTCGGGCACCGGCCGGAGGAGGGCGACGGTGCTCTCGGTCCCGGGCGCTCGCTCGTCCTCCCAGACAGCGGTCAGGGCTTGGGCCACGAGGCGGAGCGTCTCACCGGAAGCCGGGCCGGGCAACCCAGCCCGCCTGTCTTGGGCGGTACGGCTGACACCCCACCGGAGGGGGCGGCCAGCGCCTCATCCCGATCGGATGACGCCGGCGCCTGGTGTGACGCCTAGGTTGCGGCCATGAACGGCCGGGACGTCCCGGTGCTCGCCGTGGACGACCAACCTGTCTTCCTGGACGCCGCCCACGACGTCGTGCTCGCCACCCCGGGCTTCGACTGGGTCGGTGGCGCGGGCTCTGGCGAGGAGGCCATCGCCGCCATCGAGCAGCTGCACCCGGCGCTCGTCCTGCTCGACGTGCGCATGCCGGGCATGGATGGCTTCGAGACCGCCCAGCGCATCCGCGAGCGCCATCCCGAGGTTGTGGTGGTGCTCATCTCCGTCGAGGACAGCCGGGCCTTCGCGCCCACCGTCGAGGCCTCGGGTGCGGCCACGCTGGTGAGAAAGCAGGACCTGAGGCCCAGTGTCCTGCGCGGGCTGTGGGAGGCCTGGGGCAGCCCGTAAGCCGCCGGCCGCCGGTCACGGTCTACGGCACGGGGACCCGCCCGACCACACGCGTTCCGCTTCCCGGGTGCGACCGGATCTCGAGCTTCCCGCCCACCGCCTCCAGGCGGTCGCGCATGTTCACCAAGCCGTGCCCCAGGGGCCCGCTCTCCCGGTCGAAGCCGGGGCCGTCGTCTCGCACCTCGAAGCGAAGGTCGCCGTTGCGGTGCAGCTCGATCTGGACCGAGGTCGCCTCGGGCGCGTGCTTGGCCACGTTCTGCAGTGCTTCTACGCAGCAGAAGTAGGCCGCCGTCTCCACGTCCTCGGGGTAGCGGTCGCTGCCATCGACGTCGACCTGGGTCGGAACCGGCGACTGGAGGGCGGCGACCTGGATCGCCGCCGACAGCCCCCGGTCCTCGAGCATCGGGGGATAGACGCCGGCGGCGAGCGCACGCAGCTCCTCGAGGGTTGCGTCCACGTCGCTCCCCAGACGCTGGAGCATCTCCCGGGCGCCGGAGTGGCTGGTGGCCAGCATCTGGTCCGCCAGCCCGAGCCTGATCCGAAGGGCCACCAGCCGCTGCTGGCCGCCGTCGTGGAGGTCCCGCTCGATGCGGCGGCGCTCGTCGTCGGCGGCCACCAGGATGCGCGCCCGGGAAGCCCGCAGCTCCGACAGCGACTCCTCGACCTGCGCCGCGAGCCTGCGGTTGTCGTCCCTGACGAAGGCGTAGGTCCCCACCGCCTCGACGAAGGGGCTCTGGTCGCTGAGCGCGGCGTCGTGGATCACGGCGGCCACGGGCCCCTCGTCGCCGGAGATCACGGTGGCGTGCCGGCTCTCCGGGGGAGGAGGGAGGGCGGTGGGGAGGTCATCGGCGTCGCGCCAGCCACCGCCGTCCCCGGTGCGCCAGTAGGCCAGCTCGACCGACGGGTCGGAGAGGGCGTCGGCGATGAGGTCGCGGCGATCGGTCCCCTCGGTCTGCTCCCGGAGCCCGTGGGTGAGCCGCAGCAGCGAGTCGGCGGTATAGATCCGCCAGCGCAAGAGCCCGATCAGGAAGCCGAGGCAGATCGCCGGCAGCCCCAGGCCGACCGCGGCCGCGCCCACCGCAGCCGCGTCGTCCGCGCCGCCGCGACGCAGGATGATGGCCAGGCCCAGCGCAAACGTTCGCAACATCGCGAAGACGAAGACGGGGACGAGCGTGATCCGCATCAGCCGCGTGGCCCCGCGGATACGGAACGCGACCCGCGTGACCACCGCCAGCGTGAGGAGGACGGTCAGGGCCTCACGGGCCGGGAGCACGAGCGACCCCACCCAGGCCGGCTCCGAGCCGAGGACCGTGAAGGCGTTGCCGGGGCAGCTGGATTCGCAGGTGGCGAGGGGTGACAGTGCCGGGAAGGCGTCCACGAGCAGTGCGGTGGGGAGGTACAGGACGGCTATGAGCCCTGCCGCAGAGCCGGCGATGATGCGGTCGACGCGGGTGGTGAGCCGGCCGGAGGGAAAGGCGAGGATCAGGTAGATCAGGCCCGCCTCGACGCCCCAGCCCACCACCCGCCCCGTGCTGTGGAGCAGCTCGACGTCGGAGGCCGAGAACGAGGCGACGAACCAGGCGATCCCGGCCAGGACCAGCAGGCGCCCGAAACGGGCGTGCGTCCCCTCCCGCCATGCGTAGATGCCCACGGCGATCGGCGCTGCCACCGACAGGGCGTGCCGCTCGGCCAGCGCGATCCGGTTGGGCATCCCGCCATCGAGGGCGATCAGGGCGGCCCCGGCGGCCAGCAGCACCCCGCCGGCTGCCAGGGCAACCGCCCACGACGCACCCAGGGTGCGCGGCTGCGAGGCGCTCTGCCCGGGCCAGCGGGCCGTCATCTCTCCCACGTCACCGCTGAACCTACGCCCCGAGCCCGAGCACTGTCCAGCGCCAACCGCGCGCGCTCGGCGGTATGGTCGCCTCGTGATTCGCGTCGTCCTGGCCGAGGACAGCTTCATCGTCCGCGAGGGGCTGAGCGAGATCCTGGCCACCCGCACCGGCATCGAGGTGGTGGGCGCCCACAGTGACCTGGAGGCCCTGCTGGCGGCCGTGGATGCCGACCCGCCCGATGTGGTGGTCACCGACATCAGGATGCCGCCCACCAACAGGGACGAGGGCATACGAGCGGCGGCGGCGCTACGGGAATCGCACCCCGGGGTCGGCGTGGTGGTGCTGAGCCAGTTCTCCGACCCCAGCTACGTGCTCGCCCTGCTCGAGTCCGGCTCCGACGGCCGTGCCTACCTGCTCAAGGAGCGCGTGCACGACGGGCTTCAGCTGGCGAGTGCGATCGAGGCCGTGGCGGCCGGCGGATCGGTGATCGATCCCAAGATCGTCGAGGTGCTGGTCGCCGCCCGGGCGCGCGCCGCGAGCTCAGAGCTTCAGGAGCTGACCGAGCGCGAGCGCGAGGTGCTCTCGGAGATCGCCCAGGGCAAGAGCAACCTCGCCATCGCGTCCTCGCTCTTTCTCAGCAAACGCGCCGTGGAGAAGCACATCCACTCGATCTTCATGAAGCTCGGCCTTGCGGGCGAGGTCGAGGTGAGCAAGCGGGTCAAGGCTGCTCTGCTGTACCTCGCCGACGCCCAGCAGACGACCGAGCACCGGCGCTGACGCCGGCCCGGGCTCAGGACCCGAGGATCTTGGCCTTCTCGGCCTCGAATTCCTGCTCGGTCAGCACACCCTGGGCCTTGAGCTCGCCCAGCTGCTTGAGCTGCTCCATGCGGTCGGGTCCGGCGGCGGGGGCAGCGGGCGGCGGGGGCTCCGCGTAGCCCTGCTGCGGAGCGTCCTGCGCGGACCATTTCTGGGCCTGGCGGCGACTGACGCGGTTCGAGACGTTGGTCGCCGTCCCGGCGATCACGGCCGTGCGGGCCATTCCTCGTAGCAAGCCTGGCATCGGAACCTTCCTTTACTGGGCCACTTCGGTGGCGTCGAGGACGTCCATCAGGTCCTGGGCCGGGATCCGCTGGTTGTCGAGCAGCACACCGCCGTTGCGGCGCACCGCTGCGGCGAACGGGGCCGCCCAGCTGTTCTCGTACACGATCATCACGGCCGCGGTCCCCGGCTCGAGGGTCTCGGAAGCGGTGGCGACGTCGTCGTCGCCGAGAATGCCCGACGAGGCGCCCTCGAACAGGCGCAGGTCGCCCACGCCGCGCTCGTCGAGATCGATGGCCTCGAAGCCCGACCAGGTGCCGTCCTCGTCTTGGATCACGAACAGGACGTCCAGCACACGGATGATGCCGCGCTCGACCAGGTCGAGGAGCAGCGGAACGGCCTCGCCGGTCATGGGTGCGTCGGCCGGGTAGCCGATCACCACGATGTCGATCGGGCCAAGCTCTTCCTCGTGGGCTTCCATCCAGGCTCCCTTCGTTCGCGTTCGAGCGCCACGAGCCTACGCGGCTCGGCACCCGGGCGGTATCACCCCGACCGGGTGAGATGAAAACCGAAGACGAGATTCGCTAGGCGCGGCCGGGTGAAGCGCCCCAACCAGAGGGCCTGCGGCGCATCATCGACGCCGCCGTGGCCGAGGGCGCGGTGCCGGTGCTCACCGTCCTGCGCGCCGAGTCGACCGAGTGCGGCCCCACCTACGTCGCCGGCGGCCGCCGCGAAGGACCGTGCCACCCGCGCCTGGTACGACCGGCTGGCCCGGGCCATAGGCGGCGACCCGGGTGGTGATCGCCTTCGAGCCCGACTCCCTCGCCACCATCAACTGCCTGGCGGGCAGCCGACGCGACGACCGTCTGCGTCTGCTGCGCTACGGGGTGAAGGCCCTCTCCCGGCTGCCCCGGACCACCGTGTACCTCGAAGCGGGCGCCTCCGACTGGGAGCCCGCCCGGCGCACGGCGCGCAAGCTGCGAGCCATCGGCATCGGCCGGGTGGGTGGCTTCATGCTCAACGCCACGCACCAGGACTGGACCGCGGCCAACATCAGGCACGGCCTCAGGATCTCGCGCCTTGTCGGCGGCAACCACTTCGTGATCAACACCGCCGAGAACGGGCGCGGGCCGGTTCACTACTACCGCGCCAACGGCCGGCGGATCACCGTCTGGTGCAATCCCGGGCTGCGTGGCCTCGGACCACCGCCCACGACCGACACATCCCATCCGAGGGTGGACGCCCACCTGTGGATCAACCGGCCCGGGTACGCCCAGTCCTGCCACGGACGGCGCATCGGCTGGTTCCTGCCCCGGGCGCTCAGCTACGCCCGTCTGGCGACCGACTGGGAGCGGCCCCCGGCCGGTACCCGCCGCGGGCACACGAGGCGCTACCCGCCGCGCGCGTGCGGCATCCCCCGCTGACTCAGCGCTCGCCGAGAACCTCGTTGATCCGTTCCAGCATCTTCTGCTCCCCTTCGCTCACGCGCTCGGCGTGAAAGCCCATGAACCCGCCCTCCTTGGCGGCGTCGGCCGCGCCCTGGGCCGCCCTGAGCAGCCACTCCCGGAAGGCCGCTGCCTCCTCGGGAGTCGCCTTCTCGGTCACGAGCCGGTTGGCCTCGGAGAGCTCGGCCAGGATCTCCTGCCCGGCGGCCGCGCCCTTCGGCTTGAAGTCGCCCACCGGGTTCTTGCGCTGTCGCGCCTGTTCAGCCACGTCCTTGGCCAGCGCGTCCACCAGTTCCCCCTGACCGCCGGTCTTGGCCACGTCCAGCACGGTCTTCACGGTGGCCATGGACTCCTTCATCGCCTCGATGGGCCCGCCGGGGTCGGCCAGGGTGATGGCCATGCCGGCGACGATCGGCGCCCGCCGCAGCCGGGCCCACTCTTCATCGCTGAAATCCGCCTGTGTGGTCATGCTCACACAGTAGGAGGTAACGGAGTGGCTCGGGGTTTGTAAGTTCAGAAGGGGGAGGGCGTTCTCGGATTCGACACGTGCGGCCCGTGGGCCGGACGAGATCGTGGCATCAGTGAAGAACAGACTCACGAACATCCCCCATAGGCACGTGGCTCCCCGCACCCGCCTGACCCGGCTGCGGGTGCGCATGTGGCCCATCCTTCAGACGGCCGGCGCCGCGGTGGCCGCCTGGTACCTGGCCGGGCTGCTCACCGGTGAGGACCGGCCCGTGTTCGCCTCGATCGCTGCCGTGATCTGCCTCGGCGCCACCATCGGGCGCCGGGACGAGCGCTCGGTGGAGCTCATCGGCGGCGTGGTGGTCGGCATCGCGGTGGCCGACCTCCTGGTGCGCGCGATCGGAACCGGCCCGGTGCAGATCGGCGTGCTGGTGATCCTGGCCATGGCCGCCGCCGTGCTTGTGGGCGGCGGCCCGCTGCTGGTGACCGAGGCCGCGGTGTCGGCGATCATCCTGGCCTCGCTCGAGCCGGCTCCCACCGGCCTGTCGGCCGACCGCCTGATCGAGGCGCTCACCGGCGGGTTCGTCGCGTTTGCCGTCAGCTCGCTGGTCTTTCCCCTGAACCCGCAGCTCCATGCCGGCCGCGCCGCGCAAGTGGTCTTCGGAGAGCTGGGCCGTGTGCTGGAGGAGGTCTCGGCGGCGCTCGGCACGGGCGACCGCAAGCGAGCGGAGGCCGCGCTGGTGGCCGCCCGGGGGCTCGACCCGGACGTCCGCGAGCTGGAGGAGGCGCTGCTCGCGGCGCGGGAGACGGCGCGCTCTTCACCGCTGCGCCGTTCGCGGCTGATCGAGCTCGACCGCTCGGCGCGGGGAGCCCGTCACATCGACTTCGCGGTGCGCAACACGCGCGTCCTCGCGCGGCAGGCCCTGCGCTTCCTCCGCGCGGGCGAGGCCGCGCCGCCCGAGCTGGCGGAGGCCGTGCGGCAGCTGGCGCTGGCCGTCTGGGCGCTGGCCGCCGAGTTCGAGGACTCCGCCCGGCCGAGCGGGTTGCGGCGGCACGCCTCCGAGGCGGCCGCGCTCGCGCTCTCCACCCACCGTCCCGGGGCCGCTCTGGCCCTGAGCGAGATCGTCGGGCAGGTGCGCTCGACCGCGATCGACCTGGTCCGCGCCTCGGACGCCCTGGCTCCGGGAGGACCGCCGCCGGGCGACCTGTCCACCGAGGAGCTCCTGATCACGCTGCCCGAACCCGAGCCGAAGCAGGCGGCCTGACGGCGATCGACTGGCGCCGCACCGTTCACGGAGTGGGGGACCTGCACGCCGGGGCGATCTCTCGAGAGCGGCTGGAGGCCGTGCTCGACGACGTGAGGGCGCTGCCCACTCCGGCGCTGCACCTGCAGATCGGCGACGCCACCGAGCACGGCACGCGCGCGCAGGACGAGATCGCCCGTGACTGGCTCTCGCAGCTTCCCGGGCGCTACCTGCCGGTACTGGGCAACCACGACATCCTGCGCGGTGGGCGCAGCGTCGCGGCCTGGGCCCGGGCCTACGGGCTCGATTCGCAGAACTACGTCGTCGACCTGCCCTTCGTCCGCCTCATCGCCGTGGGGCCGGACGGCGACGGCGAGGGGCGGCGATCCGGGCTGCTCTCGCCCGCCACCCTGAGCTGGCTCACCCGCCAGCTGGCCAGGAGTCCCCGGGCCTGCTGGATCGCCTGCCACTGGCCCCTGCGCGACACCGTGGGCGGCGACCCCCGCCGGAACTTCACCTCGCGCATGAGGAGCTTCCACGTCAAGCCGGACGCCGAGCTGCGCGCGCTCCTGGCCGGGCAGCCGAACGCCCGGGCCTGGCTGTCGGGGCACACCCACTCCCCGCTGTCGGCTCCAGGGCTTGTCACCCGCGTGCGCCTGGGACGTGGTCACAGCATCATGGCGGTCAACTTCTCGGCCCTGGTCGGCGTGGGAAGGCGACGCGATCCGGCCGACCCACTGCGCTCCGCCTACCTCACCCGGCGGTCCGGAGGGATCGAGGTCCGCTTCCGCGACCACCGCGACGGTCGCTGGATGCGCCTGGGCCGCCGGCGGGCGCTGTGGGTGGCCGACCTGCGAGCATGACGCGCGATGGAGATCGTGCTCGTCCGCCACGGAGAGACGGAATGGAGCCGGGACATGCGCCACACCGGGCTCACCGACATCCCGCTCACCGACCGGGGCCGGGCCGAGGCGAAGCAGCTTCGCGACGAGCTCGGGGGGCGAAAGTTCGAGCTGGTGATCACCAGTCCCCTGGAGCGAGCCGCCGAGACCTGCCGGCTGGCCGGGCTGGGCGAGCGGACGGAGGTCACCGACGCCCTCCTGGAATGGGACTACGGCGAGTACGAGGGCATCACGACCAAGGAGATCCGCCAGTCGCGCCCGGGCTGGTTTCTGTGGCGCGACGGGGTCCCCGGCGGTGAGACCGCCGCCCAGGTGGGCGTGCGGGTGGACCCGCTGGTCGAGCGCCTGGCGGGGATGGAGGGCGATGTGGCCCTGTTCTCCCACGGCCACCTGCTGAGGGTGCTCACCGCCCGCTGGCTGCGTCTCGAGCCGGAGGCCGGCGCGCTGTTCTCGCTGGGCACCGGCACGCTGTCGATTCTGGGCTTCGAGCGCGAGACGCGGGTGATCAGGCGGTGGAACGCTCCCGTCGCATCCGCTCCCAGCGCGAGCCTGGCTTCGCCGGCCGCAGCGCCCCGATGAGGGCGACGATCGGGAAGAACAGCCCCAGGATCCCCATGAAGATCTTGCGCTTGAGAAAACAGACGAGCGCGAAGCAGATGCCCAGGAGCTGCCAGCAGATCAGCCACACGGCGGTCTCGCCCCCCGCCAGCTCGTCGCCACCGACGCCCAGCAGTACCAGCGAGGCCTTGAAGAGGCCGATCCAGAACTCCGCGCCGATGACCGTGATCAGCAGCAGCACGGTCGTGACGATCACGGCGTCGATCGACTGGCGCCCCTTCGGCGCCCAGTAGACGTCCTCGAGGTTCAGCCACAGGGCGAACTCGTCCAGGGTGAGACCCATGCCGACGCCGAAGGCGACCGCCACCAGCTCGTACCAGGGCGAGGGGATGTCGAAGGTAAGGCCCACGTAGCCCATCGTCAGCAGCAGCAGGATCCCCCAGAACATGTGATGGATATGCGTGCCGCCCTTGGTCTCCACGTTGCCGGGCCACCAGCTCACCTGGGCGCGGATCATGTGCGCGCTGAGGCGGATGAAGCCCCAGGACACCAGGAAGGAGGCCAGGATGAGGAAGTGGTACTCCTTGTCGGTCTCCGCGATGTGGGTGCGGTAGGCGTCGGCCAGGTCGTCGAAGAACTGCTCCACCAGGGCCGATCGTAGCCGCCCACCCGGCGCTCAGGCCCGGCCCACGTACGCCACGAGCGCGTCGAGGTCGGTGCCGGCGACCCGCCGTTCCAGCGCGCGGCCGAACGCGCCGAAGCGCTCACCCGCCGCCAGCACGCCGTTGGCCGCGACCGTGTAGATCCGGTCGGGCTCGAATCTCCGCAGGCCGCTCACGTGGAGCCTCACGCCCTCGCGCCGCTCCATCACCTCGAGCACGTCGCGACCGAGCATCCGCAGCCGAAGCAGCGGGTGCTCGTAGGCGTGGACGCCGAACAGCTCGGCGTAGGCGAGCGGCCCCGCCTCCAGGCCCGGCCGGCGGGTGTTGCCGGGGTTGACGAAGGCCACGTCGGCTCCGGTGTACGCGCGCTGGGCGTCCGCCGCCAGGTCGCCCAGCCCGTCGGCGTCGAGGTCGCGGGACAGGCGCCCCACCACCCGCTCGCCGAAGGGCGCCACGCGCGCCGCGTAGGACGCGACGAAGCGGGCCAGGGCCGGGTCGGGGCTGATCCCGCCGTGACGGGTGGGGGCCAGCAGGGCCGATTTGGCCACCACCTCGCCGCTTGTCCGGTCGACGCTGATCGTCACGCGGTCGTAGCCCGCCCCGTAGGACTCCGACTCGACCACCAGCTTTCCGTCCACCGTCAGGTTGAGCTCAGAGTGGGTGTGGCCGGCCACCACCACGTCCACGGCGTCGTCCATCTCGGCGGTCTCGTCGATGATCTCGCCGGCCGCGCCTGTCTCCGTCTGGAACGCGCCCGAGTGGGCCAGGACCACGATCGCCTCTACGCCCCGGCGTCGCAGCTCCGGCGTCCAGCGGTTCACGGCCTCGGAGATGTCGGTGAAGCGATGGGGACGGCGGTGCTCGGGCAGCAGCCACTGAGCCGTGTCCTTGGTGGTCACGCCGATGAACCCCACGCGCACGCCCGCCCGCTCCACCACCTGGTAGGGCGGCAGCAGCGGCCGCCCGCCGGCCCGGTCCACGGTGTTGGCCGCGATGTAGGGATAGCTTGCTCCCTGCCAGCCGAGGTCGGAGGTGAAGGCCCGGGGTCCGTCCGTGCGCCGGCCGCCGCGCAGCAGCCGCAGCAGCTCGGCGCCGCCCTCGTCGAACTCGTGGTTGCCGACGGTGCCCACGTCGAAGCCCATGCGGTTCGTGGCCTCGATGGCGGGCTCGTCGTGGAACCAGCTGGAGACGAGGGGGGAGGCGCCCACCATGTCCCCGGCGTGCACGGTGATGGTCCGGCCCGGATGCGAGCGCGCGGCCCGGGCCAGATGGGCCGACAGCCAGGCCGCTCCCCCGATGCCCGGCGCCGGCGGCTCCAGGTGGCCGTGGAAGTCGTTCACCCCCAGCAGCTGGAGCTCGACGGCGCCCGGCCGCGGGGGTGCGGCGGGCTCGCCGGCGAGGGCGTTGAGCCCCAGCAGCGCCGCGAGCAGAGCGGCGCTGAAGGCGGCGGCGCCGGGCAGCAGGTGGCGTCGGTCGGACAGTCGCAGCACGGCGGCTCCTCGGGCGCAGTCGTCGTCTCGGCTTCGTCCAGGGAGGTCGTCCCGCGCGGGACCTACTCCTCTATGGGAACGCTACGGGCGCCCGGCAGGCCTGTTGTCACCGCCCGATGAAGACGGGGTGAAGCGCCTGTGAAGCGGGTATACGCAGGCCATGAGGGTCATCGACTGCGATTGCGGGCGAACGCTCCAGGCGGCCAACGACGACGACCTGGCCAAGGCCGTGCGCGAGCACGTCGACAAGCACCATCCGGAGATGGAGCTCAGCGACGATCAGGTGAGCGAGCTGGTGGCCCGGCGGGCCTACGAGGCCGCCGACAGCTGAGCTCTACGTACCGCGTTCGATGGGGTGCCCCAGGCGCCCCCACAGCGGCACGCCTCCGTCCACCACGTGGATGACCTCACGGGCGCCGTAGCGGGCCAGCAGGCTGGCGGCCGTGGCGCTGCGCTGGCCGGAGGCGCACACGGCCGCCACGGGCCGGCCGGCGTCGAGCTCCTCCGGCAGCGCGTGGATGTCGTGGTAGGGGACGTGCAGCGAGCCGGGGATGTGCCCCTCGGCCCACTCCGACTCCTCGCGGACGTCCACGATCTGAACACCACGGTCGTCCTCGGCCAGCCGCTCGACGGCCATGCGCTCGATCCGGTCGACCTCGCGCCGCTCGGCGCGCCAGCTGGTCATGCCGCCGGCGAGGTAGCCGCCCACCTGGCGGATGCCGACCGCCGTCGAGAGCCTTCCCGCCAGCCGGGCGTCCTCGTCGTCGCGGCCGATCAGCACGATCTCCTGCCCTCGGTCGGCCACCCACGACAGCTTGGTGCCGAAGCCCTGCCGCAGCATCGTGATGGAGACCGCACCGGGGATATGGGCCTCGTCGAACTGAAGGTCGGTGCGCACGTCAACCAGCAGCGCGCCCGCCTCTCGCCGCAGGTCGACCTGGCGGGGGGTCAGCGGCAGCAGCTCCACGCCCGCGGTGAGCAGCGGGCCGCGGTTGAGGTCCACGACCGCCTGGAAGTTGGGCGGCTGCGGTCCGAGGCCGGCCAGGGCCCGGTCGACGAACGCGTCCTCGCTGGTCTCGCCGAGCAGCGGGTTGTGGCGGAGCTCGTACCCGACCGTGGAGGAGATCTTCAGGTCCATGCCCGGCCCGCCGCAGAGCGAGCCGCCCAGGTGGCCCGGCCAGACCTCGGTCTCGGGCGCCAGGGACAGCAGGCGCTCGTGCAGACTGCGGAACACCTCGCGGGCGCCCTGCTCGCGCTCGACGGCCAGGTCGGGCCGGGCCACGTCGCCCACGAACAGGCTGTCGCCGGTGAGCACGGCCCACGGCTCGTCGCCCCGGGCCGTGTCCACCAGGGCGAAGGCCGTGTGCTCGGGCCGGTGGCCGGGTGTGTGCAGCGCGCGTACCCGCAGCGCGCCGAGCTCGAGCTCGAAGCCGTCGTCGAAGGGCTCGTGGTCATAGGCGGGCTTCGCGAGCTGGTGGATGTGGATGGTCGCGCCGGTGGCCGCCGCCAGGCGACCGTGGCCGGACACGTGATCGGCGTGGTTGTGCGTCTCCAGCACGTGGTCGATGTTGGCGCCGAGATAGCGCGCGAGCTCCAGGTACTCGCCGATCTCGAAGCGGGGATCGACCACGGCCGCCTCCCCGGCGTCGAGGTCGCCGATGAAATAGGAGGCGCAGCCCAGGTCGTCGTGTGTGATCTGGCGGAAGATCACCGGGACCGATCATGCCAGGGCGCTCGCGGCCCGCTCACGTGACCCCCTGGACGACCATGACGGCGCCGGCGACCGTCAGCATCGCGCCGATCGCCTGCAGCAGCGTGCGCTCGCTGAGCCGCCCGGTGAGGCGGGCGCCGATCAGCGCCCCGGGCACCGAGGCCGCCGAGCCCAGGAGGAGGAGGTCCCAGTCGACCCCGGCCGGGGTGTGCCCGATCACGCCCGCCAGCCCCACGCAAACGCCCACCGCCAGGTTGGTGCCCACCGCCCGGGCGGGCGCCTCGCCCACGTAGCGCAGCAGCGCCGGCATCCTCAGCGCGCCCAGGATCAGCCCGACGAAACCGCCGAGCAGGCCGATGACCGCTCCCGTCACCACCGCCGCCCGGATGTCCAGGTCCTCGGGCTCGGCCGCGCGAGGGGGACGTTCGGTCCGCGGGCGCAGGAGGTCGACGCCGAAGTAGACGAGCACAACGCCGATGGCCACCAGCAGGGTATCGCCGGGCAGCCGGCCGGAGACAAAGCCGCCCACCACGGCGCCGGCCATCGAGGGCGGAGCCATCCAGGCGAACAGGCGCCAGTTGATCCGCCCCGCCCGGATGTGAACCAGCGACGCCGCGAGCGCCGCGACGCCCGAGATCCCGATGTTCGCCCCGGCGCCCGCCGCGGGCGAGCTGGCCACCAGCAGGACGGCCGGGAGCCTGATGTTGCCGAGGACGAGGCCCACCAGGCCGCCGGCCAGCGCGACGGCGAAGCACCACAGGAGGAGGGCGGCGAGCTCGAGCGGGTCCACGGGCCGGGAGAGTCTGCCGCAATCCGCGAGCGAGAATCATTCTCACTAAGCTCCCGCCGCCATGTCCGGCCGGCTGATGACCATCCTCCTGCTCCTGCTCGCGGCGGCCGCCCTGGGCTGCGGCGACGGCGGCTCGCCGGACGGAGGCGGGAAGCTGACGGTGGCGGCCACCACGCCGCAGGTGGCCGACCTGGCCAGGAACGTGGGCGGCGATCGGGTGGACGTGCGGACGATCGTGCCGGCGGGCGCCGACCCGCACGACTACGAGCCGCGCCCCAGCGACGTCGCGGCGATCGCCGACGCCGGCGTGGTCCTCCGTTCAGGCGGCGACCTGGACGAGTGGCTGGGCGAACTGACAGACAACGCCGGAGGCGACGCGCAGACGGCCTCCCTGATCGACTCCGTGGAGACCATCGACGGCGAGGGGGAGGCCGACCCCCACTGGTGGCAGGACCCCCGCAACGCCGCTCGGGCGGTGCGGACGATCGAGCGGCAGCTGGAGGAGGCCGATCCCGAGGAGCGCGAGCGCTACCGCAAGAACGCCGACCGCTACGCCGCCCGGTTGCGCGCGCTGGATGCCGGGATCGCCCGCTGCGTGGACCGGGTTCCCGCCGCCAAGCGCAAGATCGTGACCACCCACGATGCCCTGGGCTACTTCGCGGACCGCTACGGCATCGAGGTCGTGGGTGCGGTGATCCCGTCGCTCTCGACCCAGGCCCAGGCTTCGGCGGGGGACGTCCAGCGCCTGGTGGAGCAGATCCGGGCCGAGGGGGTGGAGGCGATCTTTCCCGAGAGCGCGGTGAGCGCGAAGCTGGAAGAGGCCATCGCGCGCGAGTCGGGTGCGGAGATCGGGGACGCGCTCTACGCGGATTCGCTCGGCCCCGAGGGCAGCGAGGCCGGCACCTACCTGGGCGCGACCGCGGCCAATGCCGACGCGCTGATCGAGGGGATGAGCGGGGGGCGGGTCGCCTGCCTGCTCAGGCCTTGACGGCCGGCTCCGGCTTCGGCACCGGAGGGCCGCCGGCAGGCGGGTGTGCGTCGAAGTACCCCGCGCCCTCGATGCTGAAGTTCGGCAGGATCCGGTCGAGCCAGTGGGGCAGCCAGATCGTCCTCCTGCCGGCGATCGTGATCAACGCGGGCACGAAGAGACAGACCACGAGCGCGTCGATCGTCACCGCCGTCGCCAGGCCGAGGCCGAACTGCTTGATCGTCGGGTCGCCGTTCAGGACAAAGCTGCCGAACACGCTGAACATGACGAGCGCCGCGGCCCCGATGATCCGCCCCGAGTAGCCGAGTCCCTCGATCACGGTCGCGCGGGCGCCCTTGCCCTCCTTGAAGTGCTCCTGGATCTGGGTCAGAAGGAAGACCTGGTAGTCGGTCGAGAGGCCGAACAGGATCGCGAACATGATCAACGGCACGAAGCTCACGACCGGTATCGCGCCGTCGAGTCCGATCAGGCTCGAGGCAAAGCCCTCCTGGAAGACGAGCGTGAGCACGCCGTAGGCCGCTCCGACCGAGACGAGGTTCATCACGGCCGCCTGAGCGGGGATCAGGAGTGAGCGGAATCCCACCAGCAGCACCAGGAAGCTGAGCGCCGCGACCACCAGGATGACCAGCGGGAGCTTGCTGGTGATCTTTTCGGCGAGGTCCACATACGCGGCTGTGGTGCCACCCACGAAGGCCGTCATGTCCTGGCCCTTGGTCGCCTTCGGGATGGTCGTGTCTCTCAGGCGGGAGACCAGGTCCTCGGTGGCGATGTCGGACGGCGCCGTTGTGGCAATGAGCGTGTAGACGGCCGCGGTTCCCTTCTTGTTGACCAGCGGCTGCGTCACGGAATCGACGCCCTTGGTCTTCTGGAGGTCCTTGCGCAGGGTCTGGAGGCGCGGGTCGGTCGCCGGCTGTTCGGCCTGCTTCTTCTTCTGGGCGAGCTGGTTGGACTGCTTCTGGGTCTGCTGCTTCGCCTCCTGCTGCGCCTGCTGCGGGGTCGCGCCCTCGAGCTCAGCCTGCTGCTCGATCTGCTGCTGCTGTTGCTGCAGCTGCTTCTCGTTCTGACTGATCGTGTTGAGGTTCTTCTGGTTCGGCTTCGCGGGCTTGCTGAGCTGGGTGGAGATCAGGAACGGCCCGTTGGTGCCCTCCCCGAAGCCCTTCCCGATCAGGTCGTAGGCCTGGCGAGCCGTCGTGTCGGTCGGCTCTGCCCCCACGTCCTCCTGGCCTAGGTGCATCGACAGCGTGGGTATCGAGAGCGCGAGCAGGATCGCCAGCACAGCGACGACCACCGGCCAGCGGTGATTGGCGATTCCCGTGGCCAACCGCGTCCAGAGCGGGGACTGCGTTTCGGCTGCACGGACCTTGCGGAACGGCAGCGTGAGCGCCGAGACGTGCGATCCGAGCAGCCCGAACAGGGCCGGCAGCAGGGTGAGCGCTCCAAGGATGGCGAAGGCCACAGCGATCGCCGACGTGTAGCCCAGGGTCGTGACCAGGGGGATCCCGGCGACCGCGAGCGCCAGCAGGGAGATGGCGACGGTGCCGCCCGCGAACAGGACCGCGCCGCCCGCCGTCGCGAGCGCGCGCCCTATCGACTCGTGGACCTCCATGCCCTGAGCGACCTGCGCGCGGTGCTTGGTCACGATGAACAGCGAGTAGTCGATCCCGACCGCGAGCCCGATCATGGTCGCCAGCGTGGGAGCGGTCGTGGGGATGTCGGCGACGTGGCTGAGAAGCGTCACGACGCTCAGGCCGCACAAGAGGCCGAGCACGGCGGTGAGGATCGGCAGCCCCATCGCCACGGCGGAGCCGAAGACGAGCAGCAGGATCACCATCGCCGCCGCGATCCCGATCTTGTCGCTGGCGCCGGTGTCCGGCTTGGAGAGCTCCTGGCCGACGTAGCCGCCGATGGCCGTTTGCAATCCGGCCTTCTTCGCCGGATCGGCGGCGTCGAGCACCGCGTTGCCCTCGTCCACGGTGATGCTGCCCTGGCCGACGTCGAGCGCCACGGAGATGTAGCCGATCTGCTTGTTCTTGCTGAGCGCGTTCGCCCCGGCCTTGCTCAGGGGGCTGACGGCCGCGGTCACGTGCGGCGTCTTCTTCAGGGCGCTCACCGACGACTTGATGGCCTTCGAGTACTTCGAGTCGGTCAGCTTGCCGCTGTCGGTGGCCACCACGAGCGGGTTGGTTCCGTAGGCCTGGCTCGGGAAGCGACCGCTCAGGAGGTCGGTGGCGCTCTGGCTGCCGGTGCCCGGCAGGGTCACGTTGTTGGTGGTCTGTGAGCCGGCCTGACCGGCGACGATCACCAGCGCGACCACCAGAACGACCCAGAGGCCCAGCACCACGAAGCGCCAGCGCGCACACGCGTGGCCGAGTTTGTAGAGCAGGCCAGTCATTCCGCCAGGCCCACCGTATGCGGCCTCACGGCGGCGTGCAACCCGGCGGGCCGTTTGCTAGACGGAGGAGATGGCGCGGCAGCTGGGGCACTCGCCGCGCAGCGTCACGTCGTGCGCGTCGATCGCGTAGTCCACGCGGTCGGCCAGCCGCTCGATGGCCCGCTCGAGCTGGGGGTCGGCGAAGGCCGACACCTCGCCGCAGTTGTCGCACACCAGATGATGGTGGTGCTCGCCGCTCGGATCGAGCGGCTCGTAGCGAGCCACGCCCTCGGCGGCGTCGACGCGGCGGGTGAGGCGCAGCCGGTCGAGGAGCTCGAGGGTCCGGTAGATGCTGGCCACGCCCACGTCCTGGCCCTGGCCGTGGAGGTGATCGGCGATCTCCTTGGCCGTGACGCTGCAGCCGAGATCGTCGAGGGTCTCGACCACAGCGGAGCGGGGCCCGCTCAGCCGGTAGCCGTCCCGCTCGAGGGTCGCCCGCGCGTGTCCGATCCAGTCGCCCATCGCCTCCAAGGATAGGCTGCGCGCCGGTGCCCGACGTCTTCCGAACACCGGACGAGCGCTTCGACCGCCTTCCCGGTTACGGCTACGAACCGCACTGGCACGAGGCCGACGGGCTGCGGCTCCACTACGTCGACGAGGGGCAGGGCGACCCGGTGGTCTGCTTCCACGGCGAGCCCACCTGGGCCTACCTCTACCGCAAGCTGATCGACCCCCTCACGGCGGCGGGGCAACGGGTGATCTGCCCCGACTATCCGGGCTTCGGCCGCTCCGACAAGCCCACCGACCGCGGCTGGTACAGCTACGACCGCCACGTCGAGTCGGTGTCCGGCCTGCTCGCCCCGCTCGATCTCAGCGATGCCACGGTGGTGGTGCAGGACTGGGGCGGGCCGATCGGGCTGCGCTGGGCGGTGGAGAACGCCGACCGCGTGGCCCGCCTGGTGATCCTCAACACCGGCCTGTTCACCGGTCGCGTGTCCAAGGGGTTCATGGCCTGGCGCGACTTCGCCGAGCGCAACCCCGACCTGCCGGTGGGCCGAGTCTTGCAGGGCGCAACCGCCACCGACCTGCCCGATGAGGTGGTCGCCGCCTACGAGGCGCCCTTCCCGACCGCGGAGTCCAAGGCCGGCGCCGCCCAGTTCCCGCTTCTGGTCCCGATCGCCGACGGCCAGCCCGGCGCTGCCGCCATGCGGGAGGTGTCCGACGAGCTCTCGCGCTGGGACAAGCCGGTCATGGTGGCCTTCTCCGACGAGGACCCGGTGTTCCCTTACCCGCGCGCAGGCCAGGTCTTTTGCGACCTGATCCCGGGCGCGGGCGAACAGCTGCGCATCGAAGGCGCCGCGCACTTCCTCCAGGAGGACCGCGGCGAGCTAATCGCCGCGGCGATCCTGGAGTTCATCGGACAGCGGCCGTAGGCTTGCGCGAGTCGACGGACGGATGAGTAAGGGTGCGCTTTGCACGCCGCGTACCGGCGAGTCCTCGGCGTCGGAGGCCGCTCTCTGCTCAGTAGAACCCAGCCGTGTCTCGTCGTTCGCCGGCCCGGCGCCGGGGCGGCGAGCCCGGACGGGAAGTCCCTCTATCTCGTGGCGGAGCTCAGCGGCGCGGTGCTTCAGTTCGACGTGACCTCGGAGGACAGTCTCGGCCAAGAGCCCGCCTGGTCGTCGAGACGGGAGGCACGGCGCCAAACGCCATCGCGGTGAGCCCGGACGGCAGGTCGGTCTACGTCACCAACAGCAACGCTGCAGCGCCGGGCTTCCGTTCGACGTCGGACCTGGCCGCGGACTGGCGGTGAGCTCAAGGCAGCCTCGGTGACCGTCAGACGGCCGGACTCGGCGCCAGCGGCAGTACGGTGAGACGTCGGACGGCAGGTCCGTCCAGGACCGTGCGGCTGCGGCTACGGCTCGGCGCCTCCGCCACCGGGGGAAAGCGCCTCAGAGTCGTCGCTCAGGCGATCGACACGCTGACCGTCGGCACGCGTGGTTCGCGTTCGCGACTAGCGCTCGGGCGCGGGTCGCGGCGAGCGCATCGCCGCGCCCGTCCTGGAGTTCATCGGACCCGGCCGGTTTGGCGGAGCATTGTCGACTTTGCCCCCGTATCGGAGGCAAACTCGACGATGTACCGGGTAGCACGCCTTCACCCCGCAATCCGGCGGCGTAACGGACGTTGGTCGCCGTGAGCGGAGCGCCAAGGCCTACCGAGCTCGAAGCCGGCGGTCTCCTGCGAGCCATCGGCCCCAAGGGGTGCGTTTCACGCGCTAGTCTCTGGCGCGCAGGCGGCTGTGGTGAAATTGGTATACACGCCAGCTTCAGGAGCTGGTGGGGGAAACCCCGTGGAGGTTCGAGTCCTCTCAGCCGCATTTCCCCGCCTCTCGTAACGGTCCCCGCCGGCGGTGCGTAGAGTCCAAGCTCTTCATCCCAAAGGAGAGACATGCCCTACGAAGTACCGCCGCTTCCCTACGACTACGCCGCTCTCGAGCCTCACATCGACGAGGCCACCATGCGGGTGCATCACGACAAGCACCATCAGGCGTACGTGGACAAGGTCAACGCCGCCCTCGAGGGCACCGAGTGGGCGGACAAGCCGATCGCCGACGTGATCGCCGGTCTCTCCGAGCTGCCCGACGACAAGCGCACGCCCGTGCGCAACAACGGCGGCGGTCACTACAACCACTCGCTCTTTTGGGAGTGGATGTCACCCGACGGCGGCGGCGCCCCCGACGGCGATCTGGCCTCCGCGATCGACGAGGCCTTCGGGACGTTCGACGACTTCAAGTCGAAGATGAAGGACGCCGGCGTCAACCAGTTCGGCTCGGGCTGGGCCTGGCTCGTCCACGACGGCTCCGGCCTGGCCGTGGTCTCGACCGCCAACCAGGACAACCCGCTCACCGACGGCAAGACGCCGCTGCTCGGCGTGGACGTCTGGGAGCACGCCTACTACCTCAAGTACCAGAACAAGCGCCCGGACTACCTGGACGCCTGGTGGAACACCGTGAACTGGGCGAAGGTGGCCGAGGGCTACAGCGCCGTCGCCTGAGCCTGGATCCGGCGCCATAATGACGCGCGTGCCGACCGGCGCGCGCGTCACGGCCGTGCTGACCGTCCTGCTCTTCGCGACGGCCGTCTGGGGGGACGTCGCCGCGGGCTGCAGCTGTGCCGACCGCGACGAGCGCGACCGCCTCGAGGCCGGTGAGAAGGCGCTGGTCGGGCGCGTCGTGGCCGAGCGGCGGATTCCCGGCGGCCCGCGCGATCGCGTCGCCTATCGCGTGCGGGTCGAGCGTGGCATTGGCGTGCGTCTTCGGCGCGAGGTGGAGGTTACGGTGGCGTTCCCGGACTGCGGGACGCCGCAGGTCGGCGAACGCCAGGCGATGTTCGTCCGGCGGGCTGGACGGGCTGGCGAACCGACGGGTGCAGCATCGTCGACCCCACGGAGCTGCTGCGTGCCACACAGGCCTACTCGCGCCCGCGGGGAAGCGGCCGGGCGGCGCTTCTCGCCGGCGGGCGTTTCGGGACCGCCCGGGTGATGGCGCTGGACGCCCGCGGCCGGGTGATCGGGTACGGCGATGGGCGGGGCGAGGCCCGCCGGCTGTCCGTCTGTCCCGGCTCGCGGCTCGCGGCGGAGCTGTTCGTCGACGGCCGGACGGTGGGGGTCGCGGTCCGCGACCTGACGACTCTGCTTGTCGTGCGCTCGGCGCGCCTGCCGGTAGACGGGACGCGTCTCTCACCCGAGTCGAGCAGCACCGTGAGCTGCGCCGACCCGCAGGCCGCCTCGGTTCATGTGGGTATCTCCGACTACGTCCAGCGGACCCGCTTCGACCGTATCCGGATCTTCCGGCTGGACGCAGGGGGGCTGCGCCTCACGGCCACCACGCGCGGCAGCACAATGGACTTCGGCGCGGACTCGGCGTTCGTCGGCAGGTTCGGCTTCGGGGTCGTCGCGGTGAGCCTGGAGGACGGCGGGACCGAGCTCGTGTCCGGCGGTCGCGCCCCGCAGTCACTGGCCGTGAGCCCCGACGGGGCTCGGCTGGCGTTCTACGACAGGAGCGGGCTTCGGCTCGTCGACCTGACGGGAGGGGGAGCCGACCGCCGGCGCCGGATCGGCTACGGGATCCGATCACCTGGCTGGCCCCGCACCGGCTTCTGTTTCGCAAGGCCAGCGAGGGCCGGGTGTAAGACCGCGAGCTGCGGCTGGTCCGCCGCTACCGCTCTTCCGGGCGCGCGGCCAGGCACAGGTGGGCGACACCCTCTACGGCACCGACCGCTACCGGCTGCGGTCGCTGGACCTGCCGAGCGGCCGCAAGCGGACGGTGGCGCAGCTTCCTGACCGCGGCGTCCTCGACCTGGCCGCGCTTCCCGCGCTGCCCGCGATCGAGCCCGGCCGTGCGCGGCCGGCGGCGCCCGTCAGCGCTTCTGCGCGCTCGTCGCCGTGCCGAACACGTGATCCCAGAAGGGCGCGCTGATCCCGAACCCGCGGGTGTCGTCCTGGAAGTGATGGCGCATGTGGAGCTCGCGCAGCCGCTTGAACACGGCCGTGGTCGGCCGGTGGTGGTGCACGTGGTAGTGGACCATGTCGTAGACCAGGTAGCCCGCCAGAAAGCCGGCGGCGAACACGTTGGCGAAGGGCGTGTCGAGCACCAGGACGAACAGCCCGTAGAAGAGCAGCGCCAGCGGGACGCTCACCGACGGTGGCATGACCAGCCGCAGTGGATCGTTGGGATGGTCGTGGTGCACGCCGTGGATGATCCAGTGCAGCCGTGCCCCCCAGCCCTCCTCCGGCTCGAAGTGGAACACGAGGCGATGCATCCAGTACTCGGTGAGCGTCCAGAACAGCCAGCCGCCCGCTACGAGCCCGATCGCCTCGGCCGTGGTGGTCTCGCGCGCGCCGAAGGCGAACAGCAGCGCGATGGCAGGCCCGAAGACGACCACCGGAACGAGGTGATGCACCCGCGAGAGGCGGTCGAGGAAATCCGAGTCGAACATCCGCGGTGAGGCCCTCAGGATGTCGGTGCGTCGCGCGTCCACGGCTCGAATGTAGCGCACGTAACGGGGCTGTGAAAGGCGGTTAGCCACACCTCCAGAGGTCGCGCCAGGAGGCCATCAGGAACTCCAGCCCGAACGCTGCGGTCGCACCGTAGACGACCACCTCCGCGGGCCCGGCGGCTCCGGCGAAGATCCGGCCCAGCAGGTAGCAGGTGACGGCCGCGATGAAGAGCAGCTTGCCGGTGGTCGCGAGGGCCAGGCTCCCGGCGGTACCCATGCACCACAGGGTCCGGCCGGCCGCCACGGCCCCGGTGACGGCTTGGTGAAGGCGGCGTGAAGCTCCGGTTACCGAGCGGGTCGTATGCTGCCTGCCACCCGGATCCCACCGTCAAGGGCCAAAGGAGAGGGAGCTGTGACGCTTATCGATGCCGCCGGCGATTCAGGCAGCCTGGAGAACGGGTGCCGTCGATCGCGTCGGCGCAGCGGGCGGGTCGGCGGAACGTTGACGGCTGCCGGGCTCGTTGCCGCCGTCGCGCTTCTAGCCCTCGCGCCCGCGACCGCCTCGGCCGAGCTCCGTGACGCTCGGGTGTACGTGCATTCCGCCGAGAGCGGTGAGCTCGGCGGCGGCAGGCTGACCCTGCGCGGAGTCGGCCGCCGCGTCACCTGGGCGGCCCATCCCGGCCGCTTCGGCGTGATCGGTGTCAGGCGGCTGCATCGCCGGCTGTTCTCATCCGGGACACCGGCTCCCGTCGGCACGCTTCACGTGGCGGGCCACCGCGGCGGCGAGGAGCTGGTGCTCCGGCTGAGCCGGCCGCGCTCCAACGTCTCGCGCGGGACTGTGAGCTACAGGGTCAAGCGGCTGAACAAGGGGCGCCTGCCCAGACGCGCCGCCCGCGCCGCCGGGGCCGCACGCCGGTTCGGTTCCGCCTCACTGACGATCCAGGGCGCCCCGCCGCCTTCGGTTGATGTCCAGCAGACCACCTACTCCTGCGACTCGGGCACCTGCTGGGGCACCCTGACGGCGTCCGGCCTGCCGCCAGGCACCGACGTGACGGGCTTCGCACCCCAGGTCCCAGGCAACACCGGCCAGGGGGAGAACATCGACGTTCGCGCGGACGGGAACGGGAACATCAACACACAGCTCGATTTCCTGTGCAACAACGACTATCACGTGACCAACCCGAACGTGAGCATCGACGCAACGAGCGTGACCCCGTCCTTCTCCGTCCACGCGCCCGGGTCGTGCGGCTAGGGGTCGCGGCTCGCGACCCGAGAACGACGAAACCCCGCTGCTGAGCGGGGCTGGGAGGTACCGCCACGGGGATTCGAACCCCGGTTTCCGCCGTGAGAGGGCGGCGTCCTAGTCCCCTAGACGATGGCGGCCCGTCGGCGGGCGATTGTAGCGAGTGGCTTCGCACGCGCCCGGGCGTCGGAGTATCCTGAGCGCGTTCATATCGGCCGGTGGTGAAGGGAAGTCCGGTGAGAATCCGGCGCGGTCCCGCCACTGTGATCGGGCGCCGAGGCGTCGCATCAAGGCCACTGGGAAGCCGACGGCTTCCCGGGAAGGCGCGACGTGGAGCCCAGAGCCAGGAGACCTGCCCCCGGCCGTGCCATCGAGACCCTCGAGGAAGGGACGGCTCCATGACCGATTCGATCAAGCGCGCGACGCCCGTCGCTCTGCTCCTGCTCACCGCGTGTGCGGCGCCCGCGTTGGCGGCGCCGGCGACGGTGACCGTGCGGGTGGAGGGCGCCCGCAGCACGACGTTCGAAGGCCCGGTGACCACCGACGGACACCAGGTGACGACCCCGGCGGGCGGCACGTTCAAATGCGACGGGACCAACGGCGGCCGGCCGGGCCCGGCGGGGCCGACGGCCACGTCGGCGCTCGACGATGCCGCCCGGGTCGGCGCCTTTAGCTGGGACGCAACGTTCTACAACGACCCGGCGTTCGAGGAATTCTTCGTCAGTCGCATCGGCCCCGACACCCAGACCACCACACAGTTCTGGTGGCTCGCGGTGAACGCAAGGGAGTCGACCACCGGCGGCTGCCAGGCCAGGGTCCAGGCCGGTGACGAGGTCCTGTGGGCCTACAACGGCTTCGGCAAGGTCCCGCTGCGTCTCCGGGGGCCCGGCGCCGCGACCGTGGGCCAGCCGGTCAACTTCACCGTGAGCGACGCCGCCGACGGCTCCGCCGAGACCGGCGCGACGGTGGGCGGCGCCGTCAGCGGTGCCGGTGGCGTCGCCACCCTGCGCTTCACCGCCCCCGGGGTCTACCGCCTGAAGGCCGAGCGCGCGGGCTCCATCCGCTCCAACGCGCTGTCGCTGTGCGTCGACCGGCCGGAAGCCGCCCCCTGCAGCTCGGGCGACGCCCTCGCCCCGCGCCTGCAGTGGGCGCTGCCCGGGCGCCTGGCCAGCGAGCGTGGGCGCTCGCGGACCCTCCTGCTTTCCTGGGCGGGCGATGACGGGGCCGGCAGCGGAGTGTCCTGGTACGGAGCCGAGGTACAGAAGACCGGCGACGGCGCCGGCGCGGCCGAGCCCACGGGGGGCTGGCGGACCCTTCTGGGCAGGGCCAACTCCAACCGCCTGTACTTCCGGGGCGAGGCAGGGGACACCTACCGCTTCCGGGTCAACGCGGCCGACCGGGCCGGCAACCGGGCGTCGGTGGAGACCGATCCCGTGACCGTCCCGGTGGACGACCGCAGCCGCCGGCTGTGGCGCTTCTCGAAGGGCTGGAAGCGTGAGCGCACCGGCACCGCCTGGGGACGGTCGGTGATCCGGGCCCCCGAGGAGGGCGCTCGCGCCCGGCTCCGCTTCCGGGGAACGCAGGTCGCCCTGGTGGGCCGCAGGCTGCCCAGGGGCGGGCGCCTGCGGGTGGTCCTCGACGGCCGCGACCGGGTGCTGCGGCTGCGGGGCAGGAGCGCCCCGCGCAGCGTGCTGTGGACGAGCCGCACGCTAGAGGCCGGCTCCCATTCGCTGCGGATCCGCTCGCTCGGGGGCGGGCCGGTCGAGCTCGACGCGGTGGCGCCGCTGCCGTGAGGCGGGTGCTCGCGCTGATCACCGCGGCCCTGCTGAGTGCAGGGACGCCGGTCGTTGCTCACGCCGCCGCGCCGAGCATCACCCAGATGGTCGTGTTCCGTGACGGGAGCGCACAGACCACGCAGGTGAGGGCGGCCAAGACGCTGGTGCGGGTTCGCGGCCGCCGCTGCGCCGCCGGGTCGGGCACGGCGCTGGCCGCCCTGGCCCGGAGTCGGGTCGGGCGCCTGCGGCTGCGCGACTTCGGCTCCTGCTCGCGCCGTCCGCGCGACGGGGCGGGGCTGTTCGTGTCGGGGATCGGGGCGGACCGCAACCGGGGTCGGAAGGGCTGGGCCTACAAGGTCGGCCGCCGGGGCGCGACGGCCGGCGCCGCCGACCCGGCCGGGGCGTTCGGGAACGGCCGCCTGCGTTCCGGGCAGCGGGTCACCTGGTTCTACTGCCGGCTGTCGAGCGACGGCTGCCAGCGGTCGCTCGAGCTGCGCGTGCGGGCGGAGGCCGGGGGGCTGGTGGCCGGCGTGCGCGGTTACAACGACGAGGGGAAGGGCGTGGCGGTCGAGGGGGCGGAAGTGAGAGCCGGGGGCGTGGTCGCGCTGACCGGAGCCGACGGCCGGGCCCGCCTGGCGCTCCCCTCCGGCTCCTACCGCGCGCTGGCGACCAAGCCCGGGCTCGTGCGCTCCTTCACCGAGCGGGTCGAGGTGCCGTGAGCCGTGCTCTGGTTCTGCTCGTCCTCGTCTCCCTGGCCGCCGGCTGTGGCTTCGGCGAGGGCGCCGAGCAGTCGGGCGGCGCGCAGGTGCGGGTCACCCGGGACTTCGGGCGCACCCTGGTCGGGGCGGCGCGCGAGCCCACCATTCGCGAGGACGAGACCGTGATGCGGCTGCTGCGCTCCCGCTTCGACGTCGAGACCCGCTACGGCGGCCGTTTCGTCCAGACCATCGACGGGCTGGAGGGGCGCGGGTCGGGTGGAACGGTCGACTGGTTCTACTTCGTCAATGGCGTGGAGGCCGATGTGGGCGCCGCCGAGTACGAGCTGTCGCCCGGCGATCGCGTGCAGTGGGACTACCGCCGCTGGGATGCGGCCATGCGCGTCCCCGCCATCGTGGGCGCGTTCCCGGAGCCGTTCCTCAACGGGCTGCAGGGCAAGCGGCGGCCGGTCCGGGTGGAGTGCGAGGAGGACGAGGCCGCGGCCTGCGACGCGGCCAAGGAGCGCCTCAATCGGGTGGGGGTGTCCACCTCGGGGTCGTCGCTCGGGGCGCCCGGCACCGAGACCGTGACCCGTCTCGTGGTGGCCCGCTGGCCGGCCGCCCGCATCGTGCGTGGCGCGCCGCTGCTCGAGGAGGGGCCGCAGACGAGCGGGGTGTTCGCCCGCTTCACAGACGGTGCGCTCGAGCTGCTCGACGCCTCAGGCGACGCGCAGCGCCGCGTCGAGCCGGGAGACGGCGTGGGGCTGGTGGTGGCCCTGCAGCCCCGGGACGAGGAGCTGCTGTGGCTGGTCACCGCGCTCGACACCGAAGGTCTCGAGGCCGGCGTGCGGGCCCTGGACGAGCGGACCCTCGAGGACGCCTACGCCGTCGCTGCGGGGGGTGAAGGGGTGGAGAAGCTTCCCCTCCATCGACCATGAGCATGGTGCCCACCTACCGCAGCCGGCTAAGCCCGCTCCACGCTGCGCGCGCGGGGGTGGGGGCGGCCTTCTGCTGCGCGCTCGCCCTCATCGGCGCGCTCTACAGCCATCCCCTGGTGCTCGCGGCCGCGCTGACCGCGGTGCTGGTGGCGGCCGCCGGCGCGCAGGTGGGCCGCGAGGTGCGCGGCTCGCTCAAGCTGGCCCTGCCGCTGGCGCTGCTCGTGGCCGTGGTCAACCCGCTGGTCTACGCCGAGGGGGACACGCTGCTGGTGCGCGGCGGCGAGCTGCTCGGCCGCCGCTTCGACATCACGCTCGAGGCCGCCGCCGCCGGCGCGCTCGCCGGCTTCCGGGTGGTGCTGGTGATCGCCGCGCTCGGCCTGCTTTCCGCGGCCGTCGATCCCGACGAGCTGCTGCGCCTGTTCCGGCGGATCTCCTACCGGTCGGCGCTCGCGGCCGGCCTGGCCACCCGCCTGGTGCCGGTGCTGGCCCGCGACGCCTCCCGCATGAGCGACGCCGCCCGCTGCCGGCCGAGCCCTCCGGGGCGGCTCGCCCTCGTGCGGGCGGCCCTGGCCGGCGCGCTCGACCGCGCCGTGGACGTGGCCGCCGCCCTGGAGGTGCGCGGGTTCGCGCTGGCCGGGCGGCCGCCGCGCCGGCGGCGGCCCTGGTCGCGCCACGACCTGCGCTTCGCGGCAGCGGCCGCCGGCATCGCAGCGGTGGCGCTGGCCGGGGCCGCGGCGGGGCTCGCCGCCGTCGAGCCCTATCCCACGCTCACGCTGGCCACCGGGCCTGCGGAGCTGGCGCTCTGCGCCGCACTACCGCTGCTGGCCGCGGCGCCCTTCGCGGGCCGGTCGGCGCGCCTGGGGGTGGCCCGTGGCTGACCCGCTGGCCCGAGCCGAGCGTTTCTCCTACCGCTACGCCGAGGCGCCGCAGCCCGCGCTCCGGGAGATCTCCCTGACCGTCGAGCCCGGCACCTTCACGGTCCTGGCCGGCGTCTCGGGCTCGGGCAAGTCCACGCTGCTGCGTGCGCTCTGCGGCCTCGTGCCCCACTTTCACGGAGGTGACGCGTCCGGACGCCTGGAGGTCGGCGGGATGGACGTCCGGGCGCACGGCCCGGGCGAGCTGGCGGCCGTGTGCGGCACGGTGTTCCAGGAGCCCGAGACCCAGGTGGTGATGGGGGGCGTCAAGGCCGAGCTCGAGCTCCCGCTCGACAACCGCGGCGAGCCCGAGGGCGCCACGGCCCGGGCAGTCGAGGAGACGGCGCTGGCGCTCGGCGTGGCCCACCTGCTGGAGCGGCGGACGGAGACCCTCTCCGGCGGCGAGCTCCAGCGGGTGGCGATCGCCGCCGCCATGGTGCACGGGCCTCGCCTGCTCCTGCTGGACGAGCCCACGTCCCAGCTCGACCCGGTGGCGGGCGACGAGCTGGTGTGGCTGTTGCGCCGGCTCAATGAGGACTGGGGCACGGCGGTGGTGCTCGCCGAGCACCGGCTCGAGCGCTGCCTCGCCGCCGCCGACCGCGTGGTGGCGATGGCCGGCGGCGGGATCGCCTGCGACGCCGGCCCAAGGGAGTTCCTCGCCTGGGCCGCCGACGAGGCCCCGGCACTGGCCACCCCTTCCGCTCGGCTGTTCTCGCTGGCCGGTCTGCGCCCGCTGCCCGCGACGGTCAAGGAGGCCCGCGACGGCCTCCGCCGGGCGGGCCTGCGCCCGGAGGTGAGCACGGCCCCAGCACCGGCCCCGCGCCGCTCCTGGCCGCGGCGCGCTCCCCGCCGGCGGCCCGCGCTGCGCTGCCGCGAAGTGTGGCTTGAGATCGAGGACGGCCCGGTGGTGCTGCGCGCCGTCGACCTGGAGCTCCATGCCGGGGAGCGGGTTGCGCTGATGGGCCGAAACGGGGCGGGCAAGAGCACGCTGCTGCGGCTGGCCAAGGGCCTCGGCGAGCCGACCCGGGGGAGGGTCGAGCGGGCCGGCCCGGTGGCCCTGCTGCTCCAGAACCCGGGTGACTTCCTCGTGGGCGACCATGCGGTGGACGACGCCGGGCCGGCCGGGGTGGTCCGCGCCGGGCTGGCGGGCCGCGAGGCGGTGAACCCGCGCGACCTCTCCGGTGGAGAGCGCCAGCGGCTGGCGCTCGAGGTCGTGCTCGGCGCCGAGGACCCCGCCGTCGTGCTGCTCGACGAACCCACCCGCGGCATGGACCGCGAGCACAAGGACGCCCTGGCGGATCGCGTCGAGCAGCTGGCGGCCGCCGGTGCGGCCGTGATTGTGGCCACGCACGACACCGAGTTCGCCGCCTCGTTCGCGAGCCGGGTGGTGCTGATGGGCCAGGGCGTGGTGCTGGCCGACAGCCCGCCCGCCGAGGTGCTGGGGGGTGGCAGGCACTTCTCGACCGAGGTGGCCCGCGTGACCGGCGGCGCCGCGCTCAGGCCGGAGGAGGCCGCCGCGGCGCTGGTGTTCGCCCGCGAGCCGGCGGAGGCCCGGCGATGAGCTGGCAGGCGGCGTCGGTCGCCCTGCTCGCGCTGGCGCTGGCCGTCGGCTTCGCCTGGTTCGAGCGCGAGCGCCCGCCCGCACGGGTCGTGGCCCTGGTGGCCGCGCTCGCCGCGCTTGCAGTGGTCGGCCGGCTGGCCTTCGCGGCGATCCCGAACGTCAAGCCCACCACCGACATCGTGCTGTTCGCCGGCTACGCCCTCGGCGCGGCGCCCGGCTTCTGCGTGGGAGCGGTCACCGCCCTGGTGTCCAACATCTTCCTGTCGCAGGGACCGTGGACGGCCTGGCAGATGGCCGGCTGGGGCGCGGTGGGCGTGGTCGGCGCGCTGGTGGCCCGCCTGGCCCGCGGGCGGGAGCCGAACCGGTTCGTGCTGGCGTGCGTGTGCGCGCTGGCCGGGCTCGCCTTCGGCGCCTGGATGGACGTCTACCAGTGGACCCTGGCCGCGCGCCAGGACGTCGACAGCTACCTGGCCGTCTCGGCCACCTCGCTGCCCTACAACCTCGCGCACGCCGTGGGCAACTTCCTCTTCTGCCTGCTGATCGGCCCGGCCTTCGTGCGCGCGCTGCGCCGGTACCGCAGCCGGCTGGAGTTCCGCTGGTCACCCGCGCCGGCGAGCGTGGCCTGCGCGCTGCTGGCGCTGGCGCTGGTGGGCGGGGGCCCGGCCGGCCCGGCCGAGGCGGCGCAGGGCGCCGCGGATCGCGCCGCCCGCTACCTCCAGCGGTCCCAGAACACCGACGGCGGGTTCGGCGCCGCTCCGGGACAGCGGTCGAGCGACCTGTACAGCGGCTGGGCGGGGCTGGGGCTGGCCGCCGGCGGCCTGAACCCGCAGGACGTCCGCCGGCGTGGCGGGCGGTCACTCACCTCCTATCTGCAGCGCAGGGGCCGCTCGCTCAGGGACATCGGCGAGGTGGAGCGGACGATCCTGCTGCTCAAGGCCGCCGGGCTGTCGGCGCGCGACTTTGGCGGCCGCGACCTGATGGCCAGGGTGGAGCGAGCGCGGCGCGCCGACGGGTCGATCGGCGGGTACGTCAGCTACACCGCCTTCGGGGCGCTCGCGCTGCGGGCCGGCGGGGAGCGGGTGGGCCGGCCGATGCTGAGCTGGCTGGTCCGCTCACAGAACGCCGACGGTGGCTTCGGGGTCGCGCGCTCGTCGCCGAGCGACAGCGACATGACCGGCGCCGCGCTCCAGGTGCTGGCCGTGACCGGGCGCAAGCGGAGCGCCGCCGCGAGCGAGGCGGTGGCCCACTTGCGGGGCAGCCAGAACGGCGACGGCGGCTTCGGCCAGATGCCGGGGCGCAGCTCGAACGCGCAGTCCACGGCCTACGCCGTCCAAGGGCTGGTGGCGGTCGGCTCGGCCCGGGGCGCGGTGCGCCGCGCGCTCGCGTACCTCGCGGGCCTCCAGCGCAGCAACGGCTCGATCGCGTACGCGCAGGGGAGCGCCCAAACGCCCGTGTGGGTGACCGCCCAGGCGCTGATGGCCCTGCGGCGGGCGCCGTTGCCGCCCGCCACGGTGCCGCGCCGCCGCCGCCCCGCCGCCGGCTCCGCTCCGGCGCCGGTGCCCGCGTCGCCCGCCGCTCCGGCCGAGGCCGCCGCCGCGCCGAAGCCGGAGGCCAAGAAACCCCCTGCGGCGCCCGCCGCCGGATCCGAACCCGCCGAGGAGGCGCGGGCTCGCGCGCTGCCGCGCCGGCCCGAGCTGACGCCTGCGGAACAGACGCCCTCGGTGACACCGAGCCGCGCCCGCGCCCAGCCCGAAGAGGACCCCCCGGCCGGGCTGCTGGCCGCCGCGGCGCTGGGCAGCGCCGGCCTGCTGTTCTGGGGCCGGCGTCGGCTCCGGCACCGTCGCGACGGCCCTTAGGGCGTCCGCTAGCGTCGCCGGGGTGGACACCGAGCACGCGATCCGCACCCGCCGGACGCACAAGGCCTACGGCGACGAGCCCGTGCCGCGCGAGACCCTCGACGAGCTCTTCGAGCTCGCCCGCTGGGCCCCCAACCACCACCTCACCAACCCCTGGCGCTTCCGCGTCCTCGGGCCGCGGTCACTGGCCCGGCTGAAGGACGTCGCCGGCGCCGACGCCGCGGCCAAGCTCGACCGCGCCCCTACGCTGGTGGTGGCCGGCGTGGTCACGGGCGGCGATCCGGTTCAGGACGAGGAGGACCTCTGCGCCGCGGCCGTGGCCAGCTACATCGTGCTGCTGGGTGCGCACGCCCGCGGGCTGGCGGGCTATTGGCGCACGCCCGCCGTATTGCGCACCGACGAGGGGCGGGCCGCGGTGGGTGTGGAGGAGCGGGAGCGCGTGCTGGGACTGATCCACCTCGGGCCGCCCCGGCAGGAAAAGGAGCCGCCGGAGCGGCTCCCGCCCGGCGACTTCGTAACGTTCCTGCCGTGATCGCACGCGCGGACGCACTCGCGGCCCTCGAGCGCGACGCCTTCGACATCGCCGTGGTGGGCGGCGGCATCACCGGCGCCGGTGTGGCGCTCGACGCCGCCTCGCGCGGCTACAGCGTCGCGCTGGTGGAACGGGCCGACTACGCGGCCGGCACCTCCAGCCGCTCCTCGAAGCTGGTGCACGGCGGGTTGCGCTACCTGCAGAGCTTCGACCTGGGGCTGGTCCGGGAGGCGCTGCGCGAGCGCTCGCTGATGGTCACGCTGGCGCCCCACCTCGTGAAGCCGCTGCCGATGCTGGTACCGGCCTTCGAGGGCAAGCGGCCCGACCGGATGATGGGGGTGGGTCTGGGCATGTACGACGCGATGTCGTGGCGACGCGGCCGCGAGGAGGGCGAGGAATGGAGCCCGGATCGTCACCGCACGGTCTCCGGCGCCGAGGCGATCGAGATGGCCCCCGCGCTGGCCGGGCCCGCGCCCACCGCCGCCTATCTGTTCTATGACTGTCAGACCGACGACGCGCGACTGGTGCTCAGCATCCTGGGTGAGGCCGAGCGCTTCGGCGCGGTGTGCGTCAACCGCTGCGAGGCCACGGGGCTGGTGGAGCGATCCGGGCGCGCTGCCGGCGTGCTGGTCCGCGACGCCGCCGGCGGGGGCGAGTTCGAGCTCGAGGCGGCGAACGTGATCAACGCCACCGGCGTCTGGGCCGACAGGCTGCGTCCGGACGAGCTGTACCGGGACGAGGAGGTGCCCCGCATCCGCCCGAGCCGAGGGACCCATATCGTGCTGGCCCGCGAGTCGCTGCCCCTCGACGCCGGTGTGATCGTCCCGGCCGGGGCCGGGCGGATGATCTTCGCGCTCCCCTGGCTGGGGCGCACGCTCGTGGGGACGACCGACAACGACTACGACGGCCCGCTCGATCACGTTCCCCCCTCGCAGGACGACGTGTCCTATCTGCTGGAGGCCCTCAACGACTTCTTCGGCAGCGAGCTCTCCCGCGCCGACCTGACCGGGGCCTACGCCGGCGTGCGGCCGCTGATCGCGAGCGGCGACCCCAAGAAGTCGGTCGACATCTCACGCCGGGCGGAGCTGTTCGAGACCAGCTCCGGCCTGGTGACCATCACCGGCGGCAAGCTCACCACCTGGCGCCGGATGGCCAAGCAGGCCGTCGACCGGGTGGCCGAGCGGGAGGGGCGCGACGCCCCCTGCCGCACGCACGAGATCCCGCTGGGGGCGCCGCTCGACGCCGCCGATCTCACGCCGGCGCCGGGAATCGAGGCCGCCACACAAGAGCATCTGGCCCGTCGCTACGGCCACGCCGCCCAGGAGGTGGTGGGGCGCGTGGCGGCGGCTCCCGAGCTCGGCCGCCGCCTCAGCTCCGCGCTGCCGGACATCGCGGCGGAGGCCGCCCAGGCGGCGGCCAGAGAGCAGGCCACCGAGCTGGGTGACGTGCTCCTGCGGCGAACGCGGCTGGGGCTGCTGGACGCCCGCGGGCTCTGCGCCGATGGCGCCGAGGGCCCCAGGCGGGCCGCGGAGGCCATGGCGGGCGAGCTCGGCTGGGACGAACAGACGATCCAGCAGCAGCTCGCCGGCTGGCGGGCCGACGCCCAGGCCGAGGGCCTTCTGCCCGACGCCGGCCCGGCGCCCGCGCCGGTCGAGGCGGCATGAGGCTGCGGCTGCGAGATCGCGTCGTCGAGCCGGCCGGGCCGCTGGTCATGGGCATCGTCAACGCCACCCCCGACTCGTTCTCCGATCCCCCCGGCCCCAAGCCGGCGGCCGAGATCACAGAGAGGGCGCTGGCCCAGGTGGCGGCCGGCGCCGCGCTGGTCGACATCGGCGGCGAATCCGGCCGCACCGACACCGCGGCGGTGAGCACCGACGAGGAGATCGCCCGCGTGGTGCCGGCGATCGAGCGGCTGGCGGACGAGGGGGTGGCTGTGTCGGTCGACACCTGGCGCGCGCCGGTGGCGCGGGCGGCGCTGGCGGCGGGGGCGGCCATGGTCAACGACGTGAGCGGCCTCTCGGACCCCGGCGTGGCCGAGGCCTGCGCCGAGACGGGCGCCGGGCTCGTGATCACCCACACCCGCATCCCCCCGAAGACCAAGGGCTTTCCCGACTACGCCGACCTCGTCGCCGACGTGATCGCCTTCCTCGACCAGCGCTCCGAGGCGGCGCGGGCGGCCGGCGTGTCGGCCGAGCAGCTGGTGCTCGACCCCGGGATCGACCTGGCCAAGACGCCGGCCCAGTCGGTGGAGCTGCTGCGCCGGCTGGAGGAGCTGACCGTGCTGGGCCGGCCGCTGCTGGTGGCCGTCTCGCGCAAGGACTTCCTCGGCGCGCTGACCGGGCGCTCGCCCGCCGGGCGGCTGGCGGGCACGCTGGCTGCCCTGTGGGCGGCCGCGGACGGCGGCGCCGAGATCCTGCGTGTGCACGACGTGGCCGAAGCCCGCGACTTCCTGGCCGTCCGCGCCGCGCTCAACGGCGGCGTGCCGGTGGACACCGAGCTCCGGCTGGACCTCGAGCTGCGCCGGGAGGCCGTGTGAGCACGATCACGATCGCCCAGCTCTCCGACCTGCACTGCGGTTCAGCCCACTTCGTGCCCAGCCTGCTGGATCGCGCGCTCGTCGAGGTCAATGAGCTGGAGCCCGACGTGGTCATCGTCTCCGGCGATCTCACCGACTTCGGGCTGCGGGGCGAGTACCAGCTGGCCGCGGACTACCTGGCGCGCATCGCCTGCGAGTACGTGATCGTCATTCCCGGCAACCACGACTCCCGCAACGTCGGTTACGTCCACTTCGAGGAGCTGGTGGGCGAGCGCCGCTCGGTCCTCCACCACGAGGGCGTCTCGATCGTCGCCGTCGACTCCACCGAGCCCGACCTCGACCATGGCGTGATCGGCCGCGGCCGCTACCAGTGGATCATCGATCGCTTCGCGGAAAGCGAGGCCTTCCTGCGCATCTTCGTGCTGCACCACCACCTGCTGCCGGTCCCGGGCACCGGCCGCGAGCGCAACGTGGTACACGACGCGGGCGACACGCTGGAGACCCTGCAGCGAGCTGACGTCCACCTCGTCCTGTCCGGTCACAAGCATGTGCCCTACGCCTGGGAGCTCGAGAACCTGTTCGTCGTCAACGCGGGCACGGTCTCGACGACCCGCCTGCGGGGGAAGACCAAGCCCTGTTACAACCTGATCGAGGCGTCTCCCGAGCGGGTGACGGTGTTCCGCAAGTACCCGTTCCACGAGCAGGACGCAATCATCTCGTTCGACCCTCGTACCTATGAGTACGAGAAGGACAAGTCGCTGCTGGGGGAGACCGCGCACGGGTAGGTCACCAGCTGGCGCGTCCCCGTCGTTTTCCCGTTCACCCGCGGGGTAGCCGAACAGCGAGCGAAATCGACGAACAGGAGGACACGGTGTCAGCCACTGTGGAGCAGACGATTCAGGTCGATGTGCCCATCCGGCAGGTCTACGACCAGTGGACGCAGTTCGAGGAGTTCCCCCGCTTCATGGAGGGGATCGAGGAGATCCGCCAGATAGACGACCGCAAGGTGCATTGGGTGGCCGAGTTCGGCGGTGAGCGTCACGAGTGGGACGCGGAGATCACCGAGCAGAGCCCCGAGGAGCGCGTGGCCTGGCGCAACGTCAGCGGCAAGGACAACGCCGGCGTGGTCACCTTCCACAGGATCGACGACGACACCACGCGGGTCGCGGTCCAGATGGACTGGGCTCCGGAGAGCATCAGGGAGAAGATCGGCTCGGCGCTCGGCGCCGACGACAGCCGGGTCAGGGGCGACCTCGAGCGCTTCAAGGAGTTCATCGAGTCGCGCGGCTCGGCCACCGGGGAGTGGCGCGGCGAGGTTCCGCGGGACGCCTGACCACGCACTGACATAGCCGCGCGGGCGACAATGCGCGCGTGGCGGAGGGCCCGGTCATCGCGCTGGTGGACGGAGAGCACCATCCCTCCGCCGTGCGCGCCGTGCTCGACCGGCTCGACGCCGAGCGCGGCGTCGCCGGCGTCGTCTTCCTCGGCGGCGAGGAGAAGCTCGGACCCGAGCCCCTCGACGTGCAGTACGGCCGGCCGGTGCGGGAGGGCGGCGACGGGCTGCGCGAGCTGGCGCCGCGCGCCGTCGCCGTGGTCGATCTGGCCGACGAACCGGTGCTGCCCGCGAGCGCGCGGCTGGGTCTCGCGGCCCTGGCGCTCCACCTGGGCCTCGCCTACGAGGCCCCGGGGGCGCGGATGGAGCCGCCCGTCTACGAGCCGGTGCCGTTCGACGGGCCCACGCTGGCGGTGATCGGCACCGGCAAGCGCACCGGCAAGACCGCCGTGGCCGGTCACTGGGCGGCGCTCCTGCGCGACCGCGGGGCCGAGCCCGTGATCGTCTGCATGGGCCGCGGCGGCCCCGCCGAACCGCTGGTGGCCGAGGCCGGGCACGGGCCTCGACGACCTGCTCGCGATCGCCGGCCGGGGTGGCCACGCCGCCTCCGACTATCTCGAGGACGCCGTCCTGGCCGGGGTGCGCACGGTCGGCTGCCGGCGCGTGGGAGGCGGCCTGGCCGGGGCTCCGGCCGAGTCGAACGTGCCCGCCGGCGCGGCCCTGGCCGCCTCCCTGGCGCCCGGCGCGATCATCTTCGAGGGCTCGGGGGCCTGCATCCCGCCCGTGGAGGTGGACCGCACCGTGTGCCTGCTGGGCGCCGGGGCCACCGAGCCGTTCGCCGACTACCGGCTGCTGCGAGCGGACCTGGTGCTGGCCGCTGCGGGAGCGCAGGCGCCGCCGCCCGGGGCGATCCCGATCTCGCTGGAGCCGGAGCCGGCGGAACCGGTGCCGGCCGGCGCCCGCGTTGCGATCTTCACCACCGGGGGGCCCGCGCCGCCGGGGCTGGAGCCGGTCGTGATCTCGACCAACCTGGCCCGCCGACGCGCTCTGGCCGCCGATCTCGACCGCGCGGCCGCCGACCGCTGCGACGTCTACCTGACCGAGCTGAAGGCGGCGGCCGTCGACACCGTGGCCGTCCGCGCCCGGGCGGAGGGGGCGCGGGTGATCTTCCTGCGCAACCGGCCCGTCGGCGCCGACGAGGCCCTCGTCAAGCTGTACGCCGATGTCGCCTGAGACGATCGTCGTCCACAAGGGCCACGGGCTGCCCTTCTCGAAGGGGCTGATGGCCCAGTCGCTCCAGGCCAGCGGGCTCTCACCCGAGCGCTCCTTCGAGCTGGCCCGCGAGATCGAACGCCGGCTGGCGCTGCGCGGCGACGCCGAGGTGGGAGTGGAGGGACTCGACGGCCTCTGTCTCGAGGTGCTGCGTGCGGAGGAGGGGGAGAGCGCGGTGCGCCGCTACCAGAGCTGGCGCCGCCTTGACCGGCTCGACCGCCCGCTCGTCGTCCTGATCGGGGGCACCACGGGAGTGGGCAAGTCCACGCTGGCCACGATGCTGGCCGCGCGGCTCGGCATCACCCGCGTGATCGCCAGTGACGTGATCCGGCAGGTGCTGCGCGCCTTCTTCACCGCGGAGGCCATGCCCACGGTCCACCACTCCGCCTTCGCCGCCGGGGGCCTGGAGGGCTACGCAGACCAGGCCGAGCGCGTGGCCACGGGCATCGCGGCGATCACCGAGCGCGCGGCCAACGAACGCCAGCCGGTGATCGTGGAGGGCGTGCACGTGCTGCCCGGTGCACTCGATCCGGGGCTCAGGGAGCGATGCGTGGCGGTGGAGGCCCTGGTGGCGGTGGAGGATCCCGAGCTGCACCGCGGGCACTTCTCGCACCGGCCCGGCGACCGGCCCGCGCAGCGCTACCTGGCGGCGTTCGAGGACATCCGGGTGCTCCAGGCCCACCTGCTGGAGAACGCGCTCGCCTACGGGGTGCCGGTGATCGACAACGCGAACGTGGACGAGGCGCTCGGCCGGCTGATGGAGCTGGTGCTGGATGCGGTGGAGGAGGCCACCTGACGCATGCACTAGGGTGCGCCGCCATGGCCGTTCTGCAACGCAAGGACCTCGAGGAAAGCCCGCTGGCCGACCTCCACGCGATCGCCTCGGAGCTTGGTCTCGAGGGCTACCGCGCCAAGCGCAAGGCCGATCTCATCGGCGCCATCCTGGGCGCGCAGGGGGTCGAGGAGGAGGCGCCCGACGAGCCCGACCAGCCCGACGAGGACGTCGAGCCCGACGAGGACGTCGAGCCCGACGAGGTGCCCTCGGACGAGGCGCTCGAAGGCCCCTCGGGCGCTCAGGCGGAGCCGGCCGAGGAGCCCGAGGAGGCTGAGGAGCCCGAGCCGGCCGAGGAGCCCGAGCCGGCCGAGGAGCCCGAGGAGGCGCAGGCGCGCGACGAGGAGCCGGAGCAGACCGTGAGCGGGGTGCTCGACATCCTGGCCAACGGCAGCGGCTTCGTCCGCCCCGACGCCTCCGGGCAGTCGCGCGACGACGTGTACATCTCGCCCGCCCAGATCCGCCGCTGCGAGCTGCGTGCCGGCGATGAGGTGAGCGGGCCGGTGCGCCCGCCCCGGCGCAGCGAGCGCCACCCGTCGCTGGTCCGGGTCGAGACCGTCAACGGCGGCCCGGCCGAGCCTCCCGAGCAGCGCCCCTGGTTCGACGATCTTCCCGCTGTCTTCGCCTCCGCTCGCCTTCCGGCGCCGCCGGTGCTCGACCCGGTGCCCTTCGGACGCGGTTCGCGCGTGGCCATCGCCGGCCCGCCCGGCGCGGGGGCCACCACGCTGCTGCGCCAGCTTGCCGGCGAGCTCAACGGCCTCGACGACGTCGAGGTGCAGGTCGTCCTGGTGGGCGTCCGTCCCGAGGAGGTCACCGAGTGGCGGGCCGCCGAGGGCCTACCGGTGAGCGGTGGCGGCTTCGACCGCTCGCCCGACGCCCAGGCTCAGGCGGCCGAGCTGGCCGTCGAGAGGGCCAAGCGGCGGGCCGAGCGCGGCGGGCACGCGGCCGTGCTGGTCGACTCGCTGGAGTCGCTGCCCGCGGGCGTGCGGCGACGACTGTTCGGGGCCGCCCGAGCGACCGAGGAGGGCGGCAGCGTCACGGTGATCGCCGCCGCGGGCGACGACTCCGAGGCTCTGCGTTGGGCCACCACCCGGATCGTGCTCGACCCGGACGGCACCCTGGCGGCCGCGTGGAGCGGCACGCTCCAGGCCGACCGCCTGTCTTAAGCCGCAAGCGGCCGGCTCGGCCGGCTGCGCGCGGACCGGTTGCGGCTACTCCACCCTGAGCGTCTGGGCCATGGTGGTCGGATGCACCTGGCACACCAGCCGGTAGGTGCCCTTCACCGTGGGCGTGACGCTGTAGCTGCCTCTCGTCTTCCCGGCGTAGCCGGATGAGAACCCGCGCGGGCCGTTGGCGACCGTCACGCTGTGCGGCCGGGTGCCGCCGAAGCTCCAGCTGACCGTCTGGCCCGCCTTCGCGGTGACCTTCCCCTGGCGGAAGAAGTCGTCGCCGATCTCCAGCGCCGAGCCGTCGAAGGGGGAGAAGCTCCCGCGCGGCTTGGACAGCTGCGGCACCACGAGCCCGTAGTCCGGGGTCCGGTCGAATCGCTTGGGCCGGTTGAGCTCGGTGATGTCGTTCGGCATCGGGCCGCAGCGCTCGACCGAGTCGTCCTCCACGAAGTACGTGGACCAGAAGCCCATGGCGTCGACGTGCAGGTTCTGGTTGTCGTGCACCGCCGTCCGGCGCAGCACCTCACCCTCGACGATCGGGATGCCCTTCATCGTCCCGTAGGCGCCCGTGCCGATCGGCCCGGGCTCGTGCAGGATCGGGCGGATGGTGTTGTAGATGTGGCCGGCCGTGCCGTGGTAGACCGGCGCCTTGAACAGCCGGCGCCGGCAGGTGAGGCTGCTCAGCGTCTGGTACTTCCCGCCGCCGTGCTGGTGGTTCGAGGCCATCAGCAGCCGGCCGGAGAAGGGTGCCCTCCAGTCGCTCGAGTCGACGAAGTTGGAGCCCTTCTTGCCGCCGCCGGGCACGTCGTAGGCCATGAGCTTCAGCAGCTGCGCGCAGTTGCCGATCACCACCGGCGCGATCGACTTGCGCTTCTCGGTCGTGTAGCGCACCTTGGCCCGGACGTAGAAGCTCTTCGGCCGCTTGTAGTGGTTCATCACCATCGCGGTGAGACGCCAGTCGGGCGCCGACCCGTCCGCTCGCCGGTTGTTGATCCCGTAGCGGTCCCAGAACGCGGGGTTCCCCGTCCGCGGCACGCCGCCCACCGGGTGCTCCTCGCCGCGGCCGGAGATGAAGCCGGAGGTCTGCCAGCAGCTTCCGGCGGCCTGGTCCACGCGCCCGGGGGCGAAGTAGAGGAAGTGGTGCACCATCATCTTGGACGCCGGCAACGGCTTGGCGTCGGGCCGCTTGCTGTCGACCAGCACCATCTCCTCGAAGCCCAGCACGTAGCCCGGCTTGGCCGGCGCCTGGCGGCCGTCGGCCTTCAGGGTCACGTTGTGCGTGTCGTGGACGTAGGGCAGCGTCTCGATCTTCGGCGAATGGAGCGTGAGCACCCGTTCCTTCGCCCCCGCCGCCGGCGCGAGCACCACGAGCATTGCGAGCACCGTTGCGGCGCCGATCGCCAGCTTCTTCCTCACTCCAGCCTCCCCGAGATCTTGCAGAGCGGCTGCGAGATTACCAGCCGCAGCGCCGGTAGGCGACGCTTTCCCACGAGGGCTCGGGCGACAGCTCGATCAGCTCGTGGTTGCGGTCGGGCTGGGCGTAGCCGAACGAGTGGTCGCTCTCGTCGAAGACCACCTCCAGCTCGCCCTCCATCACCCGCTGGTCAAGCCAGGCGCCGCGGAACACCAGGCGGCGGATCCAGTGGACCAGTGACCGCTCCGAGGGACCGTTGAGGTCCCCCCAGCAGTCGTTGATGTGCTCGCCCAGGGCCGAGTGCGGCTCGGTCACCTCGCCGTTGACGGCCAGGTTGACCAGATCCTCGCGCTCCTCGTCTCCCAGCTCGCCCTCGACGAACCCGAGCTTGGCCGCGGCCTGCTCGACCCGCTCACAGAAGTCACGCTCGTTGAAGGTGAAGCGCAGCTCGCCGTACTCCAGAACGTAGTCGGAGCCGGACTCGTAGTTTCCGCGGCGGGTGGTGTCCATCGGCAGAGGGCCGGCGGGAGGGCCGGCGTCGGCATCCTACGGCGGATTCCTGCCCCGTCGCAGGGCTGCAAGCGGGGTTGCACCGCTAGCGGATGATGCAGATCAGCGGCCGGCCGTCGGCGTCACGCGCGATGCGCTCCGCCGCCGCTCGCGAGGGCCGCGCTCGCCGGGGGGCGGAGGCCGCAGGCTGCTGCTCCAGTTCGGCCAGTACCTCCTGCATGCGGCCGATCTCGATCTCCTGATCGGACTCGACGTGCCGGACGAAGGCGCCGATCTCCGCCTCGGCTCCGCCGTTGGCTTCGGCCAGCCGCCTGGTCATCGTGAGCGCGCCGCGATGGTGGCGGATCATGTAGGCGAGAAAGCGACGGTCGAACGTGCCTCCGCTGACCGCCGCGAGCCGCGCGAGCTCCTCCGCGCTGACCATGCCGGGCATCAGCTCGCTCCCCGGGCCGTGGTCGTCGCGATGGTCCTGGGCGTTCGGAGGCTTCTCGGCTCGATCTCTGAGCCAGCGCTCCATCACCTCGATCTCGCTCTCCTGGGATATCTCCGTGCGCCGCGCAAGCAGCGGGACATCGGCGCCGGCACTGCGTTTGGGCACCATGCTCGTCATCACCAGCGCCTGTGCATGGTGATGGATCATCCCCTGCATGAAGTCGACGTCCGCGGCCGTGTTCGGCGTGGGCTTGGTGTTTGCGAGCTCCTCGGCCGAGAGCTTGCTCGACGGTTCTCCGGGGGCGCCCGGCTGCACGACGTTGGCGCCCGCCTCGGCGCTCTGCCGGCCGTCGTCGGAGTCGCCGCCGCAGCCGCCCAGCAGGACGGCAGCCACCACAGCCGGCGCCGCCCACCACGATCGCTTGCTGAGGCTGCCGTCCCCCATCGAGTTTGTGTAGGGTCGCACACGGTCCATGTGCGAGGAGGCTGGAATGAGGAAGTCTCGAGCGGTGCCGGCACACGTCTCACACGGGAGGCGGATGCGCATCGCTCTTGGCGGGGTGCTCGTGCTCATGGGGCTCTTGGCGCCGGCGGCGGCCGCGCAGCTTCCGACCACCGACGATCCACGCGTCGGGCTGGCTCCTGGACTGGAGAACCCCGGGGTCGCCAGCCAGGGGATGGACCTGTCGGCCCACCTGAACAAGCCCGCCGGATTCTTCGACCCGGCCAACCCGGGGTCGATCGCGTTCGCGAACAGTGACCTGGCCTTCCAGGGTGACCACGCGTTCGTGGGGAACTTCAACGGCTTCAACATCTACAACATCGCCAACCCCGGGGTGCCGACCCTGCGGACCTCGGTGGTCTGCCCCGGCGGGCAGGGCGACGTCTCGGTGTATCGCAACCTGCTGTTCATGTCGGTGGAGGAGAACCGGGCCAAGACCGACTGCACCCTGGTGCCGGCGGCAACCCCCGAGACCCGGTTCCGCGGCGTGCGCATCTTCGACATCAGCAACCTGAACAACCCGGTGCAGGTGGGCGGCGTCCAGACCTGCCGCGGGTCGCACACCCACACCCTGGTCACCGACAAGGGCGACCGGAGGAACGTCTACATCTACGTCCAGGGCACCGCCGGGGTCCGACCGGAGACGGAGCTGGCGGGCTGCGAGGGCCCCGCCACCGGACCCCCGACCGGCACAGCCAATCCGGCGCGCTGGCGCATCGAGGTCATCAAGGTCCCGCTGGCGGCACCGGAGGACGCCGCCATCGTCAACGAGCCGCGCCTGTTCACCGATCCGGCCACCGGAGCGATCAACGGCCTCCAGAACGACCCGCCGACCCCGCTCCACCCGTCAGGGATCCCGTGGCAGCCGATGCCGACCACCGACTCCTGCCATGACATCACCGTGTATCCGAAGCTCGACCTGGCGGCCGGCGCGTGTGAGGGCAACGGCCTGCTGATCGACATCAGCGACCCGGCGAACCCGCGGCGGATCGACGCCGTCGCCGACCCGCTCTTCGCCTACTGGCACGGGGCGACCTTCACCAACGACGGCAAGACCGTGATGTTCACCGACGAGTGGGGCGGCGGCACCAATCCCCGCTGCCGCGCCGCCGACCAGCTCAGCTGGGGCGGCAACTCGATCTACGACATCGTCCGCGGCAAGCTCAGGTTCCGCAGTCGCTACAAGGTGCCGATGGTCCAGACCGACCAGGAGAACTGCGTCAGCCATATCCCGTCGCTCGTCCCGGTCCCCGGCCGCGACGTCTTCGTCCAGGCCTGGTACCAGGGCGGCGCGTCGCTGGTGGACTTCAGCGACTCGAGGAACCCGGTCGAGATCGGCTACTACGATCGCGGGCCGATCAGCGCGACATCGCTGGTTCTCGGCGGTCTGTGGTCCACCTACTGGTACAACGGCGAGACCTACGGATCAGAGATCGCCCGCGGGTTCGACGTCTGGGGGCTGACGCCGACCGAGCAGCTGTCGCAGAACGAGATCGACGCGGCACGTGAGGTGGAGTTCAAGCGGCTGAACGTGCAGCGCCAGGACCGGATCAAGTGGGATCCGAGCTTCGCGGTGGTGCGGTCGTACATCGACCAGCTGGAGCGGTCGGATGAGATCGACGCCCGGACGCTCCGGCGGGTGAACCGGTTCGTCGATCACGCCGAGCGGCTGAACGACCGCGGGCAGAGGGTCGCGGCCAAGGTCGCGCTCCGTGTCGCCCGCGCGCAGCTCGGACGCGATCGCGAGTTCGAGGAGCTGCGCGACGCGCTGCGGGCCCTGGCGAGATCGTTGTAGTCGAAACGCTTTAAGGGGGGCGGATTCTCTCCGCCCGGCCCTTCTCCGGGCCATGGACCGCATCCGCCCGCTGCTGGTGGTGGAGGACGACGAGGCCACCAGGGCCTTCCTGGTGGAGAACCTCGTGGCCGACGGCTTTCACGCCGCCGGCGCCGCGGGCGCCGCCGAGGGGCTGCGGGCGCTCGAGGTCCGGCAGCCGGCGCTGCTGGTCCTCGACCTGACGCTCCGCGACGGCAGCGGGCTCGAGCTGCTCGACCGCATCCGGTCGGCCGACGGCCTTTCCACCCGCGTGGACCCCGACCTTCCGGTCCTGGTGCTCAGTGGGCGCTCCGGCGAGGCGGACAGGGTGCGCAGCTTCGCGCGCGGTGCCGATGATCACCTGTGCAAGCCGTTTCTGTACGCCGAGCTGTTGGCCCGCATCCGCGCGCTCCTGCACCGCAGCGAGGGGCGCCGCCGCCGCGGGCTGCTCTCTGTCGGGGAGCTCTCGGTCGATCCCCACACCCGGGTGGTCCGGCTCGCCGGGCGCGCCGTCGAGCTGTCGGCCAAGGAGTTCGCCCTGCTGCACGCGCTCGCCGAGGAGCCCACGCGCGTGTACGACAAGCACCAGCTGCTGCGCGACGTGTGGGGCTACGCCACGCCGGGGAACACGCGAACGCTGGACGCCCATGCCTGCCGGCTGCGCAAGAAGCTCAGGCCGTCCGCCCGCCCGTGGGTGGTCAACGTGCGCGGCGTGGGCTACAAGCTCACGGAGGCGGTGTGAGCCTCGTCGCCGGTCTCTTGGTCGGGGTCCTAGGGCTCGCCGGAGCCCTCGTGGCCAGTCGCCGGCTACGGCGCCGGCTGGAGGCCGTGGCCTGGGCCGAGCACGAGCTCCGCGGGCCGGCCACCGCCCTCCTGCTGGCCACCGAGCGGCTGGCCCGCGAGCCCGCCGGGGCGCGCTCCTCGGCTGTTCTCGTCGCCCAGCTCGACCGCCTGCTGGCTGGGCTGGACGACCTCGAGGCGGCGCGGACGGGCCGTCGCCCGGCCGGGCACCGCGACGTCGTCGACCTGCGCGAGTACACGCGCTCGACGCTCGCGGCGTGGGAGGGCTCGGTCCAGGCGTCGGTCGACTGGTGGACTGGGCCCGAACGCGTAGCCGTCGACCGCGGCCGCCTGGCGCAGGCGCTGGGCAACCTGATTGCGAACGCGGCCGAGCACGGCGCCGGAGAGGTACGGATCGAGGGGCGCCGCGGCGCGAGCGGGCTCCGCCTGGAGGTGAGCAACGCCCACCGGCCCGACGCCGGGTCGGCGGGCCGGCCGGCGCGCGGGCGGGGGCGAGGCCTCCGCATCGCGGCGGGCGCCGCCCGCGACCTGGGGGGTCGCCTGCGGGTGGAGAGCGGCGAGCGGGCCACGCTGGCGGTGCTCGAGCTTCCGGACGAGGCCGCCGCCCGCTCTCGGGACCGCGCGGCGTGAAGGCACGGCGCCGCCGCGGCCTGGTGCTGCTGTCGCTGGCGCTGGCGAGCGGCGGTCTCGCGGCGTCGCAGGTCCACCAGCGCGAGCAGCGCGTGGAGGCTCGGGTCGGTCCGCTCGTGCCGGTGCTGGTGGCGGCCCGCGACCTGCCGGCGGGCGCCCGGCTCGGTCCTGGGGCGGTGGCCGAACGACAGGTGCCGGCCCGGTTCGTGCCCCCGGACGCCTTGGCCGCCCCCGGCGGCGTCCTGGGCGCCCGCACCGCGGCCGGCCTGGCCGCCGGCGGCTATGTGACCGCCGGGCACCTGCGCAAACCGGGCGCCGACGGGGCCGGCGGCGCCGGTGCCCTCGAGGACGGCGAGCGGGCGCTCGAAGTCGCGGTCAGCGGCGGCAGCGCGCTGGCCCAGGCGGCGGCCGGCAGCCGGGTGGACGTCGTGGTGACCACCGAGACCCGCGACAGTGCCGGCCGGACGTTCGTGGCCCTCGAGAACGTGGAGCTCCTGGGCCTGCGCGCCGCCACCGGCGCGGCCGCCCTTCCAGCAGAGGAAGCCGTCGGGGGAGCGGCCGCGGCGGCCGAGGCGCTGGCCGTGCTCCGGGTCACGCCGCGCCAGGCCGTGTACCTCACCGCGGCGGAGAACTTCGGCCGTGAGGTGCGCCTGCTGGTCCGCCCGCCCGGGGACCGCGGCCGCACGGCGGGCGCCTCGACGACGGAGGCGGAGCTATGAGGCGCCGGCGCCCGGCGCACGGAGGCGCTCCAGCACCTCCACGCTCCCGTCCGGCGCCCCGAGCAGCGCCCGCTCGGCCAGCCCGATGAACAGCCCGTGCTCGACCACCCCGGGGACGAGCTTCACCTGAGGTCCCAGGGTGTCGAGGGCCAGCTCCGGGCCGAGCGGGCAGTCGAGGATGTGGTGGCCCTCGTCGGTGAGATAGGGCCGGCCGTCCGCGCCGGCGCGCAGCTCGCCCCCGGGCAGGACGGCGCCCAGGCGCCGCCGCGTGTCCTCCCACGCGAAGCGCACGACCTCGACCGGGAGCCGGAAGTGCTCGCCCAGGCGCTGGACCCGCTTCGGTGTCTCCGCCACCACCACGAACCGGCGGGCGGCCGAGATCACGATCTTCTCGCGCAGCAACGCGCCGCCGCCGCCCTTGATCAGGCGAAGCTCGGGGTCGACCTCGTCGGCGCCGTCGAGGGCGAGGTCGAGCTCCAGTGAGCCGTCGAGCTCCACGATCTCGATCCCCGCCCGGCCGGCCAGCTCAGCCGTCTTGTTGGAGGCCACCGCGGCGCGCACGTCGAGCTTGAGCGCCGCCAGGTGCTCGACCACCCGCCAGACCGCCCGGCCCGAGCCCAGGCCGATCGTCATGCCCGGCTCCACCAGGTCGACGGCCGCCGCCGCCGCCGAGTCCCGTGCGATCGCCTGCGGGTCGCCCACGCCGGGCAGCATCTCACGCCGGCCTCGACCCGGGCTGTTGCGCCTGGCGATCATCCGCGCGCAGCCGGCCGAGCCGGCTGCTTGCGGCTTGCACTCCGTCAGGCCGCCTGACCATCCGCTAGACTTACGGAACGTAAGCTTCTTCCCCTGGAGAACGAGAGACCATGGAGACACTCCTGCTGATACCGGTGGACGACTCGGTCGTCTACCCGAACATGCAAGTGACGCTCGCGGTCGACGCGGGCACCGAAGAGCGCGTGGTGTTGGTGCCCCGCAAGGGCGACGAGTTCGGCAGCGTCGGCACGGTGGCTGCCGTGCTCGAGCAGGTGCGCCTGCCCGGCGGCGGTCGAGCTGTCGCGCTGGACGGACAGCACCGCGCCCTGATCGGGGCGGCGCACACCGACGCCAGCGGCTCGCTGCGCGTGGAGGTGACCGCGCACCCGGACGACGTGCCGGTGGACGGTCGCACCCGCAACCTCGAGCGCGAGTACCGCGCGGTGGTCGAAGAGATCCTCGACCTGCGTGGCGACGACGGCCGTGTGGCCGCGTTCGTGCGTTCGATCACCGAGCCCGGCGCCCTGGCCGACACCTCCGGCTACTCGCCCGACCTCAGCTACGAGCAGAAGGTCGAGATCCTCGAGAGCCTCGACGTGACCGAGCGGCTCGAGAAGGCGCTCGGGATGCAGCGCGAGCGACTGACCGAGCTGCAGGTCCGGGCTCGGATCCGCGACGACGTGCAGTCCGGCGCCGAGAAGCAGCAGCGCGAGTACTTCCTGCGCAAGCAGATGGAGTCCATCCGCAAGGAGCTCGACGAGGACGACGCCTCGATCGTGGAGGAGTACCGGGCCAAGATCGAGAACGCGGGCATGCCCGAAGAGGTGCGCGAGCAGGCCGAGCGCGAGCTCGGCCGGCTGGAGCGCATGGGCGAGCAGTCCGGCGAGGCCTCGATGATCCGCAGCTACCTCGATTGGCTGATCGCCGTGCCCTGGAGCGAGCGCTCGGAGGAGCGGCTCGATCCGGTCAACGCGCGCGAGGTGCTCGACACCGACCACGCCGGCCTGGAGGACGTGAAGGACCGTATCGTCGAGTACATCGCCGTGCGCAAGCTCCGCCAAGAGCGGGGCATCGCGGCCGACAAGCGTTCGGGCGCGATCCTGACGCTGATCGGCCCGCCGGGCACGGGCAAGACCTCGATCGGCGAGTCGATCGCCCGGGCCACGGGCCGTGAGTTCGTGCGCATGTCGCTGGGCGGCGTGCGCGACGAGGCCGAGATCCGAGGCCACCGGCGCACCTACATCGGAGCGCTGCCCGGCCGGCTGGTCCGCGCCCTGCGCGACGCAGGGACGATGAACCCGGTGATCATGCTGGACGAGGTCGACAAGGTCGGCGCCGACTGGCGCGGCGACCCCAGCGCGGCCCTGCTCGAGGTGCTCGACCCGGCGCAGAACCATTCGTTCCGCGACCACTACCTCGACGTGGAGCTCGACCTGTCCGAGGTCGTGTTCATCGCCACCGCCAACATGGCGGAGACGATTCCCGCGCCGCTGCTCGACCGCATGGAGGTCGTGCGCTTCGACGGGTACACCACCGAGGAGAAGGTCGCGATCGCCCGCGGGTACCTGTGGCCGCGCCAGCGTGAGCGCAACGGGCTGCGCGAGGACGAGGTCTCGATCGGCGACGACGCGCTGCGTGCCGTCGTGACCGAGTACACCCGCGAGGCGGGCGTCCGCAACCTCGAGCGGGAGCTGGGCACGCTGTTGCGCAAGACCGCGACGAAGCTCGCATCGGGAGCCGTCGAGGCCCCGGTCGAGCTCGGCGTCGAGGGACTGCGCGACGCCCTTGGGCGCCAGCGCTTCTACCAGGAGTCGGCGGAGCGCACGGCGGTGCCGGGCGTTTCCACCGGCCTCAGCGTGACCGGCGCCGGCGGCGACGTCCTCTTCATCGAGGCCACCTCGATGAAGGGCAAGGACGGCCTGGTACTCACCGGCCAGCTGGGCGACGTGATGAAGGAGTCGGCGCGAATCGCCCTCTCCTATGTGCGCGGCCACGCCGAGCGACTGGGCATCGACGAGGACGTGTTCGACGGCCGGGAGTACCACGTGCACGTCCCGGCGGGCGCGATCCCCAAGGATGGCCCCAGCGCGGGCATCACCATGACCACCGCGCTGGCCTCGCTGCTCAGCGGGCGGCCGGTGAGGCACACGGTCGGCATGACCGGCGAGGTCACGTTGCAGGGCCGCGTGCTGCCCATCGGCGGGCTCAAGCAGAAGGTGCTGGCCGCCCACGCGGCGGGACTCACCGACGTGATCCTGCCCGAGCGAAACCGGGCCGACCTCGACGACGTGCCCGAGGAGGTCCGGGAGGCGATGACCTTCCACCCCGTGATGACGGTCGACGAGGTGCTCGACCTGGCGCTCGAGCCCACGCCTGCAGGGGCCATAGCGGCGTAGGGCCGACCGAGCGCGAAGAGGCGCGGCCGCCTGACGGCGGCCGCGCCCCTGTTGCCAGTGCCGCGAGCAAGTCAGCGCGGCAGCCGGATCGTCCTCGTCTTGGAAGCGGAGTTGCCGAAGCGATCGCTGACGACAACTCTGACCTTGGCGATGAGCCTTCCGCGCTGGCCGAGAGCCTCAAGGGCCCGGCTAGCTCTCCGCGGAATCGTGAGCCGAAGGGTCGACTCGAACCTTCCAACTGCGTCGGCATGCTCGAGCCTGAAGCGTCGCGCCACGCCGCGGGCTTTCAACGAGAGCACGCCCTTGGCCTGCACCGCGCAGACCTCCTCGGGGCAGAAGACGCCGATCACAACGCTGGTCCGCTTCCTGGGCCCGGAGATCAAGGAGAACGCGGGCGCCTTCGTGTCCGCAACCGCCGTCCAGGAGAAGCGACCCTGCGGACAAGCGCCAGATGGCGCGCTGACCGAGAGGGTGCCGCGCGCCGACCGCCCGCTGAAGGTCCCGTTCACGAACAACGGTGGGAACGGCCCTAGGAACGTGTCGTCCGCGATCGGAACCCCCTCGCCGCGGGCGTAGGAACTCGACGAGCACAGCTCCCCTCCGAGTGTCGTTTGCCGCAAACGCGTTACGCGCTCACCGTCACCGGAGATATCGAACTCGAGCCGGCCGGTTTCGTAGGCGCCGACGTAGGTTGCGCCCGGCAACGGCTGCGCCGCCGCGGGAGCCGCGGTCACCAACGCAAGCCCGGCTGCCAGGGGTGCGATCATCCAAGACCCGACGAATTTTCGGCCCGTGAGAGTCATGGCTTCCTTCCTTTCGGGGGCATGTGGCGACGCTAGACCCGGCTCGGGCTCCGCCCAATCCCGCGAGCGGGCATCTCCGTTGGGGGGCTAGCAGGGGTGTCCCCCGCACCGCAGTCGGCTTGACACGCGAGGTGGCCTGACCCGCGGGAAGCCCGCCCCGGAGGGCGGGCTTCCAGGCGAGTCGGTCGCCGGTGACGATCCTTAGGGCTTCAGCCGGATCGATTGGCGCGTCGAGGTGGCGTTGGCGAAACGGTACGCTGGCGGTGATCCGGACCTTGACGGTGACGGTCCCGTCCGAGCCGAGCGCCCTGATAGCGCGACGTGCCCGTGGGGAATCGCGAGCCGGAGCGTGGTCTCTCGCGGAGACCGGAGGTGCGCGCGCTCCGGAGCTAGAGACGCCTTGAGACGCCCTGTGCGGTCAGGGGACGACGCCACGGGCGAGGACGCTGCATGCCTCGTCGGGGCACGAGAGCTTGACCTGGACGGTCTTCTGCCCGCGTGGCCGGGTCGCCCGGGTGTTCATCACCAGTGCCGGTGCGGTTGCGTCGCCCACTGCGCTCCAGGACACCGGGTCGCCGGCAGGTAGACGGGGCTGCGGGGCCCCCCTGCGCCGGCGACGGGACTCAGATCGAACGAGCGGCTCGTCACCGGGAGCGCGTGAAGGAGCCGCTACCGAGAAGAATGGCGACAGCGCTCCAGCGAACGCGTGGTTGACAATGGGAAGCGCCGGCGGCGGTTGGAGTTCCGAAGGTTGGGCCGACGGGCCCGGCCCGCACAGATCTCACCCTACCGGTTGATCACCTGGAATTCCGTCAGCCGAGTGCCGCTCGGGCGACACCTTGAAGTCGACGGTGCCGCCGCCTGTCGGTGCGCTAGTCTCGCCGAGGAACCTGCCACCGGCGATTTCTTGCGCCTGCCCGGGGGCGGCACCGATCGGCAGCGATGCCGGCAGCCATGAGGCCGGCTGCGGCCTTGCCTCTCATCATCGTTCTCCTCCTGCCGCGCCGCGGCGGCGGGGCCGCCCTCCGTGGGCCTTCCGGCGGTGGATTGACACCAGCATCCCGGCTGGCGATGGTCAGGACCAGAAGCGGCCACGCCGCCGTCGAGAATCGCTGCTCGGTCATCGCTTGAGACCGCCGCCGGTCGGGGCGAGCCGGCTGTCCCGATTTCCGCACCCCGCCCAGGGCTGAGGACTGAGCCTCGGTCGCCAGCTCGGCACACGCTCGGGGCACCGCATGCGGGTAGAAGACCGGCCCCTTCGCCGTGCCGGGGCAACCGCGGCGAGAGAGACGGCTAGCGTAAGCGTGAGGGCGAGAGCCGAGGAAATGGCGCTGCGTCGCGTCGATTGGTTGAGCCCATGATTGCTTCCTTTCGGGGTGCACCACGAAGCTAGTCCCGGCCGGCGCGCCGGCCAATCCGGCGGCCGGGCATATCGAATGGGGTGGTGAGCAGGGCACGACGGCCACCCGCTGGCATCGTTGACAGCGGCTTCCGGAGAGGAGTCCACTCTTCGTATGGCCGAGGTTTTCCTTGTCCGCGGACTCCGCAAGCGGTTCGACTCCGGCGGTGAGCCGGTGTGGGCCCTCCGTGGCGTGGAGCTCGCGCTGAGGCGAGGCGAGTTCGTCGCGGTCACGGGTCCGTCGGGCTGCGGAAAGTCCACGCTCCTGAACCTGGCGGCAGGCGTTGAGACGCCGACCGGAGGCGAGATCGTGCTGGCCGGGGACCCGCTCGCGGGCAAGGATGAGGACGAACTGGCTCGCGCTTCGACGGATTCACATCGGTTTCGTCTTCCAGTTCTTCAACCTGCTGGAGGGGATGAGTGTCCTCGAGAACGTCGTGCTGGCGGCGGTCATCGCGGGTGCGCCGCGCCAGCTCGGGCGAGGCGAGAGCGCGCGGCCTGCTCGACCTGCTCGGGCCTGGGCGAAAGGCGGACGACCTCCCGGGCGTCCTCTCCGGCGGCCAGCGCCAGCGGCTGGCGATCGCCCGCGCCCTGGTGAACGAGCCGACACTGCTGCTGGCGGACGAGCCCACCGGTGCGCTCGACTCGGCGGCGCCGCGGAGGTGCTCGAGCTGTTCCGGCGCCTGCACGCGGCGGCCAGACGATTCTGCTGGTCACCCATGACCGCGCGTGGCCGAGGCGGCCGAGCGGATCGTGTCCATGCGGGACGGGCGGATCAAGACGCGGCCACCCGGCCAATCAGCTCAGCGGCAGGGGACGTGACGTGGCTGCCGTCGGCTCCGGCTGCGCGCCGAGTTGCGCTCGCGATGGCGCGCCTGGCTGGTGCTGGCCGTTCTGGCCGGCGTCGCGGGAGGGCTTGTGATCGCCATCGCTGCGGCGGCGCGGCGAACGGATGCACGGTGGCCCGCTGGCGGGCCGGCGCGGAGGCCATGGACGTCTGGGTCGGGAGGGGCGGCATCTCGGGGTGGGGCGGACTTCGACCGGGTCGAGCGGCTGCCGCAGGTGGCGCGGGCGCTCGCGGTCGGTGGACCTCGCTTACTGGGGCCGCACCGACGAGGGCCGCGCCGGTGACGGTCAACGAGACGGAGATGAACGCCCCCATCGACGGCTCGGACTGCCGGCCATGAGCGAACGAAGGTACCTCGCCGGCAGGCCGCCGGACCCGGCCAGGGCCGACGAGATCTACGTGAGCGCGCGAACTGCCGAGGAGAACGACCTGCAGGTGGGCAGCACGCTGCGGGTTCGGATCGCGACGAAGCGGGAGGCGGGGAAGATCGCCGAGACGAGCGGGCCGATCCCGCGAGCGGACCCCGAGACGACGGGCACTGGACCGCTCATGACCTTGCGCGTGGTCGGAGTAGCGCGGAGGTCCATCCGACGGACGCGTTCCTCTGATCGCGATGTCGCCGGCTTCTACGAGCACCGAGGCCAAGGGTGGGGCACTGGTTTGAGTTCACCGGCATCCGGCTCAGGCGCGGGGACGGGGACCTGGACGCGTTCCGGGCCGGGGTCGAGCGGATCGCCGGGGGAAAGCCGGTCAGATCTATCCGTACTGGGGCTACACCACGAAGCTCCAGAGCTCGATCAATCTCCAGGCCCAGGCTCTCCTGGGTCCTCGCCGCACTGGGTGGGCTCGCCGTCGCTGGTCCTCGTCGCTCAGGCGCTCGCCCGTCAGGCCGCTCTGGAGTCCGAGCGATCATCCGCTCCTGCTGTCGCTCGGGATGACGCGCGCGCAACTCTTCGTCTGGGTATGAGGCGGGTCGTCCCGGTAAGCCTCGTGGCCGGGGTGATCGCCTTCGGCATCGCCGTCGCCCTCTCGCCGCTCGCCCCGCTCGGCGTTGCCCGGGGGGCGGAGCCCGATCCGGGCTTCGCCCTCGATGCACCGCTGGTCGCGGGGCGCAGCAGCGACGGCCGCGATTCGTGGTGCTGGCGGCCCGTGTCCCGGCTTGGCGGGCGGCGCGGACACGGCCGCATGACGCTCGGCCGCGGTCCTCGCCCGCCGTCGGGTTCCTGGCGCGCGCCGGCTTCCCCGCCAGGGCGTGGCTGGCGTTCGCATGGCGCTCGAGCCGGGGCGGGGCCGGACCGCAGTGCCCGTGGGGTCGACGCTGGTCGCCGCCGCGGCCGGGGTCGCCGCGGTGGCCGCCGCATTCATGATCACCGCGAGCATGGATCACCTCCTCTCCACGCCTCGGCTCTACGGGCAGAACTGGGACGCGGTCGATCGGAAGGACACCGAGTCGAGCAATCCCCACGCGTCGTCAGGCCGCCTGCGGGCGGATCGTCGATCGCGCGAGCTAGCGGCGGGACGGTCGAGGAGACCCGGGTGGCCGGCGAGCCCACGGGGGTGGTGGCGATGAGATCCGATCCGGGGCTCGCTCTCGCCCACGCTGCTCGAGGGCCGGGCGCCGGCCGCGGTCGAGCGAGATACTGGTCGGGCACGAAGACAGCGGATGCGATCGGCGGCCGAGGTGGGAGACCGGTGGAGGGGCGCATCGGCGAGCGGGCGACAGCTTCCACGTGGTCGGGCCGCGGCGTATTGCCGGAGCTCGGGACCGCCGGGCTCGCCCGCTGGCCTGCGGCGCGGCGTGGCCATGACCTCCAGGGGCATGAGGCGGCTCGACCCGCAGCGGAACAGCGCAACTGCTGCTCCTGGCGCTGGCCCCCGGCGCGGACCGGGAAGCCACGCTGGCCCGGATGGAGCGTGATGCCTCCGCCGAGCCGCCGCGAGCGGCCCGCCGACGTCGGCAACTGGGGGCGGGTGAGCGGCCTGCCCCATCTGCTGGCCGCGCTCATCGCCGTGGGCGGCGGCCGCCATGCTCGCCCACGCCCTCGTCACTTCCATCCGCCGCCGGCGACGCGACCTGGCGATCTTCAAGACGCTGGGCTTCGAGCGCCGCGACCTGCGGGCGACGGTCGCATGGCAGGCGACGACCGTGGCCGCCGTCGGACTGCTGGCCGGGCTGCCGCTGGGGGTGCGGCTGGGCCGATTCGCGTGGAACCTCCTCGCCACCGGTCTGGGCGTCGTCCCCGAGGCCGGTGGCACCTCTGTGGCCGGGACTGCTCGTCATCCCGGCCACGCTCCTGCTCGCGAACCTCGTGGCGCTCCTGCCGGGCCGGGCCGCCGCCGCGCACCCAGCCCGCGGCCGTGCTGAGGGCGGAGTGAGATGGCCGTCGCGGGGGTGAGGGTGGGCGGTCGCGGCGCAGGCTCGACCGTGTGGCTGGTCGTACGGGATTCTGCTGCGTGGGCTCGTGGGAGTGATCGCTGGGGTCTCGCTCCTCGTGCTCCTGGTCCTCGGCCGCTTGCCCGACCGGTGAGGAACGACCGTGTTCGCGGCGTCGATGGGCGCCGCAGCCGTTGCGGCGCTCCTGTACCAGCCGGCGCGCCGCCGCCTCGAGCGGGTCGCCGAGCGCGGCCGGCCCGTCGAGCGGACGGGGCGCCGGATGTGCTGGCGGCGTTCGGGTCGCGGCTGAGCCGTGCGGTCCCGCTGGACGAGCTTCTGCTGGAGCTCGTCGAGGCCTGCGCGGGGGGCTCGCTCTGGAGGCGGCCGAGGTCTGGACCGGATCCGGCGGGCTGTTCGAGCGAACGGCCTCCGCCCCCGACCGCGGGTGGGCGAGCCTCTCCCTCGAGGCCGCGGAGGAGGCGGTGATCGCCGCCGCGGGCGTGTCCGGGCCGGCATGGCTCGAGGTCTGGCTGCCGGCGCTTATCGAGCGGCCGGGGAGACCGGCCGCTCAGGGTCGCATCCATGGCGCAGGCGGGCGAGCTCTCGGGTCTCATCGTGGTGGAGCGTGCGCCCGGCGACGAGTCGTTCGGCGCGCGCGAGGACCGCATTCTCGCCGAGCTCGCGCGGCAGGTCGGCCTGGCTCTCCGCAATGTCCGCCTCGACTCGCAGCTGCAGGCCTCGCTCGACGAGATCAGGCGGCAGACCGAGCAGCTCCGGGCCTCGCGGGCCCGCGTCGTCTCGGCCGGGGACGCGGAGCGGCGGCGGATCGAGCGCGACCTCCACGACGGCGCCCAGCAGCAGCTGGTCGCGCTCAGCGTGAACCTGCGTCTCGCGCGGGAGCTGACGGTCTCGGACCCGGCCGAGGCGGCTGCGCTGATGGTGCAGCTCGCCGGTGACGTCGAGGTGGCGCTCGAGGAGCTGCGCGAGCTCGCGCATGGCATCTATCCGCCGTTCCTGGCTGAGCGTGGGCTTGCCGAGGCACTGTCGGTCGTCGCGGCCCGCGCGCCGCTTTCTGCCCGGCTCGAGGCCGGCGGCACAGAGCGCTACCCCGCCCCGGTCGAGGCGACGGTGTACTTCTGCTGCGTCGAGGCGCTTCAGAACGCCGGCAAGCACGCCGGTCCCGGGGCCTCGGCGACGATGCGGGTAGGTGAGCGACGAGGGGGGCCTCGTGTTCGAGGTGGCGGACAACGGTGTCGGCTTCGATCCCGCCATCGCGACGCGCGGCGCCGGCCTGACGAACATGGCAGACCGCCTGGGCGCGATTGGCGGACGGCTCCGGATCGAGTCGACACCGGGCCGCGGGGTGCGGGTAGCGGGCACGATTCCCCTGGAGCGCTGAGCGTGGTCGGTGTCATCGTCGTCGACGACCAGGCTCCGTTCCGGCGGGCCGCCCGGGCCGTCGTGGGGGCGACGGGCGGCTTCCGGCTGGTCGGCGAGGCCCGGTCGGGGGAGGAGGCCGTGCGCCTCGCCCGGTCGCTCGATCCGGACCTCGTCCTCATGGACATCAAGATGCCGGGCATCGGCGGCATCGAGGCGACCCGGCGAATCACCGCGGGCCCCTCACGGGCGGCGGTGGTGCTGGCTTCGACGTACGGCGAGGCCGATCTGCCGTCCAGCGCCCGCATGTGCGGGGCGGCGGCCTATCTGCACAAGGAGCATTTCGGGCCGGAGGCTCTGGAGCGGGCGTGGCGCTCGGTCAGCCCTCACGGCGCCGCTCGGACAGATACAGCAGCACCGCCTTGACGCGCCGGTGGACGTCCTCCTGCCAGGTGAGACCCAGCTTCTGGAAGATCGAGTGGATGTACTTCTCCACCGATTGCTCCGTGATGACCAGCACCTTGGCCGTCGCGGCGTTGTTCTTGCCCCGCGCCATCTGCTCCAGCACGTCCCGCTCGCGTGGGGTGAGCGCCTCCAGGGGCGACTCCTCTTGCTGAGACCCCGCGGCGACGAGCGACTCGACGATCTTGGCGTCTATCGCAGAGCCGCCTTCGGCGACGTCATGGATGGCGCCGGCGAGTTGCTCGAGGTCGTTTATGCGCTCCTTCAGAAGGTAGCCGCGACGCTCGGACCCCTGCTCCAGCAGGACCAGCGCGTACTCCGGGTCGGCGAACTGGCTGAGGACGATCACTCCGATCTCGGGATGGGTCTCGCGCAGCTGGGCCGCTGCCCGGATGCCTTCGTCCGCGCCGCCGGGGGGCATGCGGATGTCGGTGAGCACCACGTCGGGAGCGTGCGCGTCGACCGCCTCCAAGAGCGCGTCGAGATCGCCACAGCTGGCGATCACCTCCAGCTCCGGGCGCGTCTCCAGGAGCCGCCGGACGCCTTCGCGTACCAGGTAGTCGTCATCCGCGAGCACGATCCGAATGGCCAAGGACGACATCGGATCACACCGCCAGTGGTGGAGCAACCAGCTACAACCAGGAGGATGAAGATCCTCTTCGCGGCCGCGGCGCTCAGCGCGCTCGCGGCCGCGGGTTGTGGCGGGGACAAGGAGGCCACCGGCCGGACCGGGCCCGCGGCGGCGCGCCTCGAGGTGACCGTGCGTGAGAAGGGCCCCGGGACGCCTGCCCGGCGCTCGACGATCGAGTGCGCCCGCCTCGGGCCCGGCTCCGCCGGCAGTCCCGAGTGCGAGCGGCTCGGCGGGCTCACCGCCTCCGACCTCGCGCCCGTCCCGCGCACCACTGCCTGCGCCGAGATCTTCGGCGGGCCGGCGGTCGCGACCGTGCGCGGCACCATCGCCGGCAGGCGCATCGACGCCCGCTTCTCGCTCAGCGACTCCTGCGAGATCGAGCGCTGGCGCCGGAACCGGGCGTTGCTGGGCCCGCCGCCGCGAGGGTAAGCCATCCGCGCGCACCCGGCCGAGCCGGGTGCTTGCGGCTAGATGCTCTTCGTGAGCCCGCCGTCGATCAGCAGCGACACGCCGGTGATGTAGCTCGCGGGCGCCGAGCACAGGAAGACCGCGCCGGCGGCGAACTCCTCGACCGTGCCCAGGCGGCCGGCGGGCACCTGCTCCCTGGCCAGCTCCTCGGCCTGCTCGAGCGAGCCCATCAGCTCGCCCAGCCTCGCGGTGGCGATACGGCCGGGCAGCGCGCTGTTCAGCGTCACCCCGTCCCCGGCCACCTCGCGGGCCAGCGTCTTGAAGGCGGCCAGCATCGAGGCGCGGTGGGCGTTCGACAGCATCAGGTTGGGGATCGGCTCGCGCACCGCGCTCGACACGACGTTGAGGATGCGCCCGAACCCGCGCTCGCGCATGCCCGGCAGCGCGGACTCGATCAGCGCCATGGGGGAGAGCACGAGCGTTCGGTAGGCGGCCTCCCACTGGTCGCGATCGAAGCCGAGCGGGTCGGGGTTGCCGGGAGGGCCGCCGGTGTTGGTCACCAGCACGTCGAGCGGCCCAAGGTCGGACTCCACGCGCTCCACCAGCTCCCGGGCGAAGTCGAGGTCGGTCGAGTTGTGTTCGTAGCCACGGGCGCCGATCTCCTCGGCGGTGGCGCGGATGCGCTCCTCCGAGCGCGAGCTGATCGCCACCTGCGCACCCTCGGCGACGAGCTGCGCCGCGATCGCCCGGCCGATGCCCTGTGACGCGCCGGTCACGAGCGCCACCCGTCCCTCCAGACCCAGATCCATGGCCGGAACCTACCCGGGTCGGGCCCCTCGAATGCGTCGCCGGGCCTCCCGATCTGCTTGCATACCGTCCTTCAACGTCGAATGTGCCGAGTCTCCGCTGTCCCGACGGCGGAGAACGGGGGACCCAATTGGCGGCCCGTGAGGGTCGCCGGGGGCGAATCGTGGCGCCTGCCGCGTAGCGCACTTTCCAGCGCGAGCCCGTCAGCTCACCTCGTAGGCATCGGAAAGGGGAGCGACACAAGGTGGGATCAATCCTGGATGCCGTGCGTCGTCCGCTGTGCGCGGGCGTGCTGGTGGGGGTCGTGCTGCTGTGCGGCGCCGGAGTGGCGTCGGCCGATCGCATTGCCGGTGCGAGCTCGGCCAGCGAGATGGTGGTGGAGCGAGGCGACCGCGGGAACGCCGTGCGCAGCATTCAGCGCGCTCTGGGCGTCTCCGCCGACGGCATCTTCGGCCCGCAGACCGAGCGGGCGGTGCGCCGTTTCCAGCGCCGCCGCGGCCTGCTGGTCGACGGCGTGGTTGGTCCGCAGACCCGTCAGGCGCTCGGCATCCCCTCCTTCAGCCGCTCGTCGGTGCGCCGCGGGCGCAGCCGCGGCGGTGGGGGCAGGCCGCGCATTCTCGATCAGATCGCCCAGTGCGAGTCAGGCGGGAACCCGCGCGCCGTGTCGCCGGGCGGGCTATACCGGGGGAAGTACCAGTTCAGCCGCGAGACCTGGGCCGGGCTGGGCGCGAAGGGCGATCCAGCCGACGCCCCGGAGTGGCTGCAGGACCGGATGGCGCTCAAGCTGTATCGGCAGTCCGGGAACGCGCCCTGGCCGAACTGCCCCTAGCCGCAAGCAGCCGGCTCGGCCGGCTGCGCGCGGATGGCGATCTCGGACCCTACGCCGCTGACCGCGTCGCCATCCGCCTGGCGAAGGTGGCCACCCCGGCCAGGGTGGCCGCGCAGACGAATCCCAGCACGCCGTAGGGGACGGCGTCGGCCGTCGCCTCAGCGAGGGCCCCGCCGCCGCCCGAGCCCACGAGGTGGCCGACCGCCCAGGCCAGGTTGGCCAGGGCAAAGGCGAGCCCCTGGTCGAGCCCGGCCTCCTCGGAGGCGTCGGAGAGCAGCGCCATGGCGGGGGCCCAGAATGCGCCGAGGAAGGCGATCGCCACCAGCACGGACGCTCCCACCAGCAGCACCGTGCCCGGCAGGGGAAGCAGCACCGCCATCATCACCGCCCCGGTCAGGCCGGCGCGAATGGGAACCAGCCGGCCGCGACGGTCGGAGAGCCGGCCGGCCAGCGGGCTCACCACCGCCTCGACGCCCGCGGTGACCAGGAAGATCGCGGCGATCGTCGCCCCGGTTGCACCCAGGTCGTCGAGCCGGAGCGGGGCCAGGACCTCGACCACGCCGGCGTACAGCGCCGGGAGGGTGAACAGCCAGAAGCCGGCGAGGACAGCTCGCTGCCGCAGGGCGGTGCCCAGCCCGCGCAGCCCGCCGCCCTCGGCGGGGGCGATGCCGGGCAGCGTCCAGGCCCAGGCCGCCAGACCGGCGGCCAGGACCGCCACCCCGCTGAACACGGCCTCGGGGCTGAGCACGCTGGCCGCCCCGCCCAGCACCGGGCCCAGGAGCACGCCGACGATGGCGGCCGAGAGCGCCGCCCCGATCATCTCCCCGCGACGCTCCGGCGGGGAGGCCGACACCAGCCAGGCCATCCCGGCCGCCCACATGCACGCCCCGCCCACCCCCTGCACGAAGCGGGCGGCGTCGAGGAGGACGATGGTGTGGGCGAACGCGAAGGCCAGGCTGGAGGCGCCCAGCAGCGCCAGCCCGAGCAGCAGGGCCGGCTTGACGCCCCAGCGAGCGGCGATCCAGCCGGCCGGCACCGCGGCGGCGAAGGTGCCCGCCGGATAGGCGGCCGCCAGCACCCCGGCGCCGGTCTTCGACAGGCCGAAGTCGTCCGCGTACTGCGGCAGCAGCGGAGCGACTGCGGCGAAGAACATCGTGTCGACGAGCACCACCGCCGCGACAAGCCAGAACAGGCGGCGCATGTCTCGATGCTACGAGGTGGCAGGATCCGGGCGTGCCCGCGCTGCTGGAGGAGCTCATCGACTTCCTGCGCATCCCATCGGTGTCCACAGGCGGGGGCGACGCCGAGGCGCTGTCGGCGGCCTGCGGGTGGGTGTGCGACCGCATCGAGGCCGCCGGGGGCGAGGCGGAGGCCGTGACCCTCGACGGCGGCCACCCGATGGCGGTCGGCGAGTTGCGCGCGGCCGCCGCCGGAGCCCCGACCGTGCTGGCCTACGGGCACTACGACGTCCAGGACCCGGGGCCGCTCGAGGCGTGGGAGAGCCCGCCGTTCGAGCCCGACGAGCGGGACGGGCGCCTGTACGCGCGTGGCGCCGCCGACGACAAGGGCAACTTCCTCCCCCTGCTGCACGTGGCCTGCCACATGGCCCGCGCGGGCGAGCTGCCGGTGAACGTGCGCTTCCTGGTGGAGGGCGAGGAGGAGATCGGCAGCCCCTCGGTGCTGCGCCGGCTCGCCGAGGACGACCCGGGGGCCGACTGCGCGATCGTGTTCGACTCGCTCATGGCCGACGAGCGCACCCCGGCCATCGCGGTGGCCACCCGCGGGATGGTCAAGGCCGACGTGACGGTGCGCACCGCCGAGCGCGACCTGCACTCCGGCCTGTACGGCGGGGCGGTGATGAACGCGGCGCACGTGCTGCTGGCGATGCTGGCCGAGCTGGCGCCCGACGCCGAGGGCCGCGTTCGTCCCGAGCTGGCAGCCGGCGTGATCGCGCCCACCGAGGCCGAGCGCGAGTCCTGGCACCGGCTGCCGCCGGGCGCCGAGGCGCTGGCGGCGGTGGGGGCGGCCGAGGTCGCACCCGGCGCGGCGCAGGAGCTCTACGAGCGGGTCGGGGCCCTCCCGGCGATGGACGTGAACCTGCTCGCCGGGGGCGAGCCGCGCACCATCGTCCCCTCCGAGGCGCGCGGTTTCGTGAGCCTGCGGCTGGCGCCCGGCCAGCGCGCCGAGGAGATGGCCGGCGTGATGGAGGGGCTGCTGCGGGCCGCGGCGCCGGCGCAGGCGCAAGTGGAGATCGAGTGGGAGCTGGCCGACCCGTCGCTGTTCGACCCGCGGGACCCCGCGCTCGTGCTGGGCGCCGAGGCGCTGGAGCGGGCCTGCGGCGTGGCCCCGGTGCTGATGCGCCTGGGCGGCACCCTGCCGCTGCTCTCGGTGCTGGCCGACCGCGGCATCCCCACCATCGTCAGCGGCTTCGTGCTCGACGCCGACGCCATTCACGCTCCCAACGAGAGCTACCGGCTCGAGAGCCTGCGCCTGGGCGAGCTGGCCGCGGCGGAGCTGTACCGGGGTCTCGCCGGGCTACGCGACGCGCCGGCGTAGGCGGTGGATCGACACGCGGGCCGAGCGCGGGCTCACCGTGGTCCGAACCCGCCACTCGAGAGCGGCGTGCTCCAGGAAGTCGGCGGCCAGCGGGCGCCCCGGGTCGGCGATCAGCACCTCGCTGCGGCCGTCGGTCAGGCGGGGCAGCAGGTCGAGCAGCAGGTCGACGTTGCGGCGCTCGTAGAGCACGTCGGAGGCCAGAACGAGCGGCCAGGGAGCGCGCTCGAGTAGCGGCTCGGGCGCGGCCCAGGAGCAGACCATCGTCTCGACCTCCACGTCGTTGCGGGCCGCGTTGGCCGCCGTGGCCAGCAGGGCGTCGGGCGACCAGTCGCTGGCCAGCACCCGCCCTCCGGCGCGGGCAGCGGCGATGCTGGGCAGGCCGAGGCCGCAGCCCAGCTCCAGGGTCGGGCGCCCGCGCAGGGAGCGCAGGGAGACGTCGTGGGCGAGGCCCACCGCGCTGGTCCAGAGCTCGGCCCAGTAGGGCAGGAACTCCTCACGCTCGAACGACTCCTCGGTGAGGAGCGCCTCCGCGTCCCGCGGGCGGGACAGCTCCACCTCGCCGCCGGGCAGCGGGATGCGCTCCTCGACAGCATCCGTCATGCCAGCCGTCCGGCCTCCCGCGCGGCCGCCTCGGCGGCCTCGAGCTGGCGCCCGATCAGATCCAGCCCCGCGCTCCAGAAGCCCGGGTCGGCCAGGTCCACGCCCACGATCGCGCCCAGCTCCTGGGGCGGGCGCGAGCCGCCCGCGCGCAGCAGCTCGAGGTAGGCGGGCACGAACGCCTCGCCCTCCTCCTCGTAGCGGCGGTAGACCGAAAGGGCCAGCAGGTGGCCGTAGGCGTAGGCGTACACGTAGCCCGGCACGTCCACGAAGTGCCAGACGTACGACCACCAGACGCCGTAGTCGTCGTCCAGCTCGACGCTGTCGCCCAGCAGGTCGGTCTGGGTGGACAGCCACAGTTCGCCGAAGCGATCGACCGACAGCTCGCCCGCCTCGCGCCGTTCGGTGTGCACCGCGTGCTCGAAGCGGTTCATCGCCACCTGGCGGAACACCGCCGCCACCGCGCCGTCGAGCGAGCCCGCCAGGAGGTCGAGCCGCTCAGCCGGGCCGGGCGCCCGCTCGAGCAGCCGCTCCAGCACGATGGTCTCGCCGAAGATCGACGCGGTCTCGGCCAGCGTGAGCGGCGTGCTGAAGTGGAAGATGCCCTGGTCGCGGGCCAGCGAGGCGTGCACCCCGTGGCCCAGCTCGTGGGCCAGCACCAGCACGTCGTGCGGGCGCGAGGTGTAGTTGAGCATCAGGTAGGGGTGGGCCGAGGGCACGGTGTAGGAGCAGAACGCGCCCCCGCGCTTGCCCGGCCGCGGCGGGCCGTCGATGTACCCGTTGGCGAAGAACGGCTCCGCGGCCCCGCCCAGGTCGGGCGAGAAGCCGGCGTAGCAGTCCATGACGATCTCGCGCGCCTCCGCGTAGGTGATCTCGTCCTGGCTGTCGCTCACCGGCGCCATGCGGTCGTAATGGGACAGCCGGTCGAGCCCCAGCAGCCCGGCCTTGAGGCCATACCAGCGCCGGGCCAGGTCGTAGCGCGACCGGACGGCCTCGATCAGAGCGGCCACCGACTCGTCGCTGGCCTCGTTGGCCAGATTCCGCGAGGCCAGCCAGTGCGGATAGGAGCGCAGACGATCCTTGGTGGCCTTGTCCGCCAGCAGGGTGTTGAACACGAACGCGCGGGTGCGCAGCCCCTCGCGCAGCGACGTGGTGAGGCCCGCCGCCGCCTCGGCCCGGCGCTCGCGCGCGGGATCCTGGAGCCGGCTCAGCGCCTCCTCGAGCGAGATGGTCTCGGAGCCGTCCGGCAGCGTGACCTCGATGGCCGAGGTCTGCTCGGTGAACAGTCGCTGGAAGGCCGAGGGGCCGGTGACGCTGGTCTCGGTGAGGATCCGCTCCTCCGGCTCCGAGAGCTGGTGGGGGCGGTAGCGGCGAACGGTCCGCAGGTGGTGGCGGCAGAAGTCGAGCTCGCCGGAGGCCAGGATCTCCTCGGCCTGCCGCTCGTCGACCAGGTTCCACTCGAGCTCGAAGAACAGCAGCTCGGTCTCGATCGCCGCGCCCTTCTCCTGGGCCCGCTGCATGAGCGCTCCACGCTTGGGATCGGCGGTGTCGAGCGAGAAGTCGAGCATCGCGTAGGACCCGGCGCGGCCCACGAGGTCGTAGATCGCGGCCAGCTCGCGCATGGCCTCGGCCATCCCCTCGGCCCCCAGCTCGGTCACCCGGCCACGGTGCTCGGCGGCGAAGGCCTCGGCGCGCTCGCGGGCCTGGGCGAGCAGGTCGTCGACGCCCTCGGCGCCGTGGCCGCCCACGAGCGGCTGAAGGTCCCAGGCTACGGCTTCCAGTGTGGCGTCCATTTTCGTCACGATAGAGGGCGTGACCGCTCAGACACCGACCCCGCTGGAGGAGGCTCCGGCCGCGCTCGCCGGCGGGCGCCGGCTGCTGCTCAAGCGTGAGGATCAACACGAGCTCGGCGCGTTCAAGTGGCGCGGGGCGCTGCCCACCCTCGAGGCCTTCAAGGCCCGCGGGGCCGACGCGGTGATCACCGCCTCGACCGGCAACCACGGCGCGGCCACCGCCTGGGCGGCTCGGCGGACACAGATCAAGGCGGTGGTGTTCTGCCCCGAGGGCTCGAGCCGGGCCAAGCTGCGGTTCATGGAGGATCTGGGCGCCGAGCTGCACCTGGTGGGCGCCGACGTGGACGAGGCCAAGGACGCCGCGCGCGCCCTGGCCGCCGAGCGGGACCAGCCCTTCTTCGAGGACGGCGCCGAGCCCGCCCAGTTCGACGGCTACCGGGCGATCGCCGACGAGCTCGTCGAGCAGCTGGGCGAGCCGCCGGCGACCGTGGTCGTGCCGGTGGGCAACGGGGCCCTCATCATCGGCGTGGCGCGCGGGCTGCCCCGCGGGACGACGGTGGGGGTGGCGGCCAAGGAGGCGCCGGTGATGGCGCTCAGCGTCGCCGCCGGGCGTCCGGTCACCTCGGACCGATCGGCCACGTTCGCCGACGGCATGGCCGTCCGGGTGGCGGTGCCGCTGGCGGTGGAGGAGATGGTGGGGCTGGGAATCGCGATGCTGGAGGTCTCCGAGCGGGCGCTGGCCGAGGCGCTGGGGGCGTTCGCCGCGGCAGGCCTGCGAGTGGAGGGCTCGGCGGTCGCGGGCTACGCCGCGCTCGACCAGCTGGAGGATCGCGGCGATCCCGTGGTGCTGATCGTGACCGGCCACAACATCGACGACGAGCTCCACCGCCGGGCCGTCGAGCACCCGGAGAGCTTCCCGGACTGATGTCCGCTCCGCGGCCGCCACTCGAGATCACGCCCGAGCAGCGGGAGATCCAGCGGGTGTGCCGGGACTTCGCCGCCCGTGAGATCCGCCCCATCTCGCTGGCCGTGGACGAGGCCGACACCGAGCTCCCGCGGGACGTGTGGAAGAAGGCGGCCGCGATCGGCCTGACGTCGTTCATGCTGCCCGAGGAGCTGGGGGGCGCGGGCATGACCGACTGCCTGACCGGCTGCATCGTCCAGGAGGAGCTCTCCCACGGCTGCGCCGGCATCGGCAACCTGATCACCTCCAACGGCTTCTTCGCGGAGCCGCTGCTGGCGCTCGGCACCGACGCCCAGCAGCGGCGCTGGCTGGAGCCGCTGGGCGGCGAGCGCCCTCCCCTCACGGCGCTGGCCACCACCGAGCCGGCGGCGGGCTCGGACGCCGCCTCGATCCAGACGACCGCCCGCCGGGCCGACGGGGGCTACGTCATCAGCGGCCAGAAGAGCTGGATCTCCAACGGCGGGGTGGCGGACTACTACGTGGTGTTCGCCACGGTCGAGCCGGGCAGCGGCCACCGCGGCGTCACCGCCTTCGTGCTCGAGCGCGGCGACGAGGGTCTCGTGTGCGGGGAGCCGATGAGGAAGATGGGGCAGCGGGCGATCGTCAACACCGAGCTGTTCCTGGAGGACGTGTCCGTGGCCGAGGACCGCCGGCTCGGCGACGAGGGCCAGGGATTCCGTGGGCTGATGGCCACCTTCGACCGCTCGCGGGTGACCCTCGGCGCCTCCGCCACCGGCCTGGCCCGCGCCGCGCTGGAGTACGCCACCGCCTACGCGAAGGAGCGCGAGCAGTTCGGCAAGCCGATCGCCGAGCACCAGGCGGTGGCCTTCCGCCTGGCCGACATGGCGCTCCGGGTGGACGCGTCGCGCCTGCTGGTGTGGCGCGCGGCCCGCGCGCTGGACGCGGGGGAGCGGGCCACCGCGGAGGCCGCCATGGCCAAGCTGCACGCTTCCGAGACCGCGATGTGGTGCACCTGGGCCGCGGTGCAGACCCTCGGCGGCTGGGGCTACTCGCGCGAGTACCCGGTGGAGAAGTGGATGCGCGACGCGAAGCTGGAGGAGATCGAGGAGGGCACCTCGGACATCCAGCGGCTGATCATCGCTCGCGAGCTGCTCCGAGGACTAAGCGCCCTCCACGTGGACCACGGTGGGGCGGTCGGCCGCGAACGCGCCCTCGAGCGCGCTCGCCAGCGAGGCGCGGTCCTCGGCGAACACCCCCTCGCAGCCCAGGGAACGACCCAAGGCAGCGAAATCGATCCGGTCGAGGTCGACCGCGTGGACGGGGTCGTCCCGCTCGGCCATCTGGTTGCGGATCTCGCCGTAGCCGGCGTTGTCCACGACCACCACCGGCAGCGGGAGGCGCAGCTGCGCCGCCGCGGCCAGTTCGCCCACGGTGAACATGATGCCGCCGTCGCCCATCAGCGCGAGCACCCGCGCGTCGGGCCGGCCCACCTTCGCGCCGATGGCCGCCGGCAGGCCGTAGCCGAGCGTGCCGTACCCGGTGGGATACAGAAACGCGCCCGGGTGATAGGCCGGCAGCGCCGCGACGGCCCCGTGGTAGCAGACCATCGCGCTGTCGCCGGCGACGATCCCGTCCCGCCCCAGCACCTCCGCGATCTCCTCGAAGATCCACGACCAGCGCGCCCCAAGCTCCGCGGCCTCCTCGAGGTGGCGGGCCCGCCAGCGCTCGGCCCGCTCGCGGCCGGCCGGGCCGTCACCGTCGCCCAGCCGGCTGTGCAGGTCGGCGAGCACCCGCGCGGCGTTGCCCACCAGCGCCGTGGCGGGCACGGCGTTGGCCAGCGCCTGCGCGGGGTCGATGTCGACCCGCACCACCTTGCCGTCCAGCGGCAGCGGGCCCAGCCAGGCCTCGGCCGGCGAGAGCCCGCTGCCCGCGACCAGCACCACGTCGCTGTCCTCGGCCAGCTCGCGGGTCACCGCACGGGCCAGCCCGGCCCCGGCGCTCAGCGGATGGTCCTCGGCCAGCACGCCCTTGCCGTTGATCGTGCACACGACCGGCGCGCCGAGCAGCTCGGCCAGGGCGCGGACCTCGGCCGCCGCCCCGCGCGCACCACCGCCGGCGATGATCATGGGGCGCTGGGCCTGCGCCAGCCGGTCGGCGCCGTCTGAGAGCGCGCCCGGGTCGGGGGCCGTCACAGCGCGCGCGATCGGCGGCACGTCCGCCGTCTCGGCCCGCTCGGTGAGCACGTCGACGGGGATCTCCAGCGCCACCGGGCGCGGGCGGCCGCCGGTCATGTCGGCGAACGCCTCGGCCACCGCGAGCGGTATCTCGGGCACGCTGGTGACCCGCCGGCAGTAGGCGACTACGGCGTCCAGCGCGGCTCGCTGGTCCTTGGTCTCGTGCAGCTCGCCGTTGCCGCCGCCTGGGTGGCGCACGGGCATCCCGGCCGAGACGCACAGGACGGGCACCGAGTCCGAGTAGGCCTGCCCAAGCGCGGTGGCCGCGTTCAGCGCGGCGGGCCCCGAGGTGGTGATGCACACGCCCGGGCGCCCGGTGACCCGCGCGTAGCCGTCGGCTGCGAAGCCGGCTCCCTGCTCGTGGCGCGGGCTGAGGTGCCGGATACCGGCGGCCGGGAGGTGCGCGTAGAGCTCGAGGTTGTGGGTCCCGGGGATGCCCCAGGCGACCTCCACGCCGTGGGCGGCGAGGGCGTCGGCCAGGGCCTGGCCGCCGCTCTTCACGCCAGGACCTCGGCCCGCACCTCCGGCAGCGCCGCGGCCACCTGGTCCATCAGCGGCTGCGGGCCCGCGGTGATGCGCACCCAGCCGGGCAGCCCGAGCTCCACGCCGGAGCGGACCAGGATGCCGTGCCGCAGCAGGCCGCCGATCAGCGCCTCGTCGTCGGCGCCGTGGTGTACGAGCAGGAAGTTCCCCACCGAGGGCAACGGCTCCATCCCGGCGGCGGCCAGCGAGCCGGCCAGGCGGTCGCGAGCGGCGACGGTGGCTTCACGGCGCTCCGCCACCTCCAGCGGGCGCCCGAGGCTGGCCAGCCCCGCGACGAGCGCGGGCCGGTTGAGGTTGAAGGGCTCCTGCACCGACTGCAGGTAGGGCACCAGCTCCGCCCCGGCCAGGGCGTAGCCCAGCCGCAGGCCGGCGAGCCCGAAGATCTTCGAGAAGGTGCGCAGCACGATCACGGGCCGCCCCGCCGCCACGTCGTCCTCCCGCCGCAGCCGCTCGGCCGGGTCGACGTAGTCGATGTAGGCCTCGTCGGCGGCCACCACGCAGTCCGGGGGCAGGGCGTCGAGAAACGTTGCCCAGTCGTCCGGGCCGATGAGCGATCCGGTGGGGTTGTTGGGGTCGCAGATCCAGACCAGCCGGGCGGCGGAGCGGCGGGCCGCGTCGGCGATGCGCTCGAGGTCGAGCCGCATCTCGGGGGAGGGCACGGGCTCCACCACGGCGCCGGCGGCCCGGGAGGCCTGCGCGTACAGGCCATAGGTCGGCCGCGGGATCACCACGCGGTCGCCGGGGGAGACGAAGGCGGAGGTGAGCGCGAGGATGAGCGTCTGGATGCCGTGCCCGGGGAGAATCTGGTCCGCCCCGGCCCCGATCTCCGCGGCGATCGCCTCCCGCAGCTCGAGGTAGGCGTGCTCGGGGTACTCCCAGATGTCGTCGAGGCCGTCCGCCACCGCGGCCTCCACGCCGGGAAGCGGGCCGAAGAGCCCCTCGTTCCAGTTGAGCTTGGCCACCTCGCCCAGCCCGAGCTCGGCTCGCAGCTCGTCCAGGCTGGGTCCCGGCACGTAGGGGCCCAGGTCCAGGAGCTGCGGCCGGATCAGGCGGCGCCAGTGGGAATTGACACTCATCCGAGCTGCCACTTATAACTGACCGTCACGTCAACCGGAGGGAGACTCTTGGCGAGGTTGGGACGGACATGGAAGGCCGCGTTGTGGCTTTTCGCCGTGATGCTGGCGGCGCTCGCGCTGGCGGCCTGCGGTGACGATGACGACGGAGGCGGAGGCGGAGGCGGGGGCGGCGGTGGTGGCGGCGACGCCGCGGCGGGCCTCGAGCTTCAGACCGAGGGCCAGCTGACGGTGGGTGCGGAGTTCCCGGTCAAGGGCTTCGTGGAGCTTCCGATCGACGACCCCAAGGGCTTCGAGGTCGATCTGGCGGCAGCGATCGCCAAGGAGCTCGGCGTGCCCAAGGTCCAGTGGAAGAACACGCCCTTCTCCGGGCCTGTTCTCGCCGGCCCCGAAGGACTTCGACATGGCCATCAACGAGGTGACCATCACGCCCGAGCGCTCCAAGGTCGTCGACTTCAGCGCGCCCTACTTCGACGCCAACCAGGGCTTCCTGATCAAGAAGGGCGGACCGGGGGAGGGGGTCACAGAGGTGGCCGGGATGAAGGACCTGCAGTTCGGGTTCCAGGCCACCACCACGGGCGGCGACTACATCACCGACACGATCAAGCCGAGCAAGCAGCCGCGTGAGTACAGCACGCTCGGGGCGGCCACCCAGGCGCTGGCCAACGGCCAGATCGACGCCTTCGTGATGGATGCGCCGATCGGGGCCGAGATCGTCAAGGAGCGCGGCGACGAAGTCGCCATGACCGGGCAGTTCGAGACCAACGAGCAGTACGGCGCCGTGTTCGAGAAGGGCAACCCCCTGCGGGCCAAGGTCAACGAGGCGATCAAGGCGCTGGAGGCCGACGGCACGATCAAGGAGCTCCAGGGCAAGTGGTTCCCGGGCACGGAGGACCTGCCCGCGTTGCAATAGGCCTGACCGATGGGAATGGGCTTCGAGACCCGCGTCGAGCCCGAGGGCCCCGGATCCGCCTCCGGGGCCCTCGGCTCGAGCGGGCTCGGCCGGCGCCGCTCGAAGCGGCGCGACACGGTGATCTCGACGGTGAGCACCGTCGTCTTCTTCGTGCTCGTCGCGGTCCTGATCGCATTCTCGCCGGGCATCAACAAGGTCGTCGAGTCGTTCTTTACTCTCGCCGGCTTCCGAGGACAGCGTCGGGACGGTGTCGAGCGGCTTCTGGCTCAACGTCAAGCTGATGCTGGTGGCCGAGGCCATCGTGCTCGTCCTGGCCCTGGGCATCGCGGTCGATACGCAGCCTGCCGGGGCCGGTGATGGCGCCGCTGAGGCTCGTCGCCCTGGTCTACACGGACGTCTTCCGCGGGATCCCCCTGATCCTGGTGATCTTCATCGTGGGCCTGGGCCTCCCGGCGCTGCAGCTCGACTTCATCTCCGAGCAGTCGGTGTTCACCTACGGGGTGATCTCGCTGGTGCTGGTGTACTCCGCCTACGTCACCGAGGTCTACCGGGCCGGCATCGACTCCGTGCACGCGAGCCAGCTGGCCGGAGCACGCTCGCTGGGGCTCACGCAATGGCAGTCGATGCGCTTCGTGGTGCTGCCCCAGGCCGTCCGCCGGGTGATCCCGCCGCTGCTCAACGACTTCATCGGCCTGCAGAAGGACACCGCCCTCGTGGGTCTGCTCGGGCTGGTCGAGGTGGCCCGCGCGGCGGAGAACTACGCCTCCGAGACGTTCAACTTCACCGGCTACACGATGGCCGCGCTGCTGTTCATCGCGGTCACGATCCCGCTCGCACGGGTGACCGACTGGCTGATCGAGCGGGACCGGCGCCGGATGCGGGCCACGAGCGGATGAGCACCTCCGCCCAGCCCCCCTCCATGCTGCGCCTGGAGGCGGTGCACAAGAGCTACGGCGACGTCGAGGTGCTGCGCGGGATCGACCTTGACGTGCCGCCGCACAAGGTGATCTGCCTGATCGGGGCGTCGGGCTGCGGCAAGTCGACCCTGCTGAAGTGCGCGAACCTGATCGAGCCGATCAGCGAGGGGCGGATTCTCTTCGAGGGCGAGGAGATCACGACCGAGGCGACCGACGATGACAGGGTGCGCCGCCACATCGGGATCGTCTTCCAGGCCTTCAATCTGTTCCCGCACATGACGGTGCTCGCGAACGTGACGCTGGCCCCGCGGCGGGTGCTCGGGGACGCCCCAGCGCGCGGCGGAGGAGCAGGCCAACGAGCTGCTGGCCCGCTTCGGCCTGGCCGACAAGGCCGGCGAGTACCCCGACCGTCTCTCGGGCGGCCAGCAGCAGCGCGCGGCCATCGTGCGGGCGCTGGCCATGCAGCCGCGCATCATGCTCCTGGACGAGGTGACCAGCGCGCTCGACCCCGAGCTGGTGGGCGAGGTGCTCACCGTGATCCGCGAGCTGGCCGAGTCGGGCATGACCATGGTGATCTCGACCCACGAGATGGGCTTCGCCCGCCAGATCGCCGACCGCGTCTGCTTCATGTACGAAGGCGTGATCCTGGAGCAGGGCCCGCCGGACACGATCTTCCGGACTCCGCGTGAGGAGCGGACGGCGGGTTTTCTCAAGCGCGTGATCGAGGCGGGGCGGGCGGCGGACCTCGAGGCCGAGTAGCGGTACACTGCGGCCGCTTTTCTTGCAACCACTGGGAGGCTGGTTTGATGCGGAGTCGGATGCGGCGGTTGATGGCAGTCCTGCTGATGGGGCTGGCGATTCCTCTGGTGGGCGCCTCTACGGCGCAGGCGGAGATCGCGCCGCCCTGGTGCGGCACACCGGAGACCGACGCCGCCGAGAACCTGCCCGACGGCACCGATCCGGCCGATCCGGCCGGGAGCTTCCCGCACATCCCCTACTACGCCATCGGCTGCACGCTGGAGGCGATCGAGGCCGAGAGCGACGGTCGCATGACGCTCGAGGTGGTCGAGGACCAGTCGGCCGGCGGCAGGGACATGTACGCCGTCACGATCAACGCCCTCGACACCCGGGCCCAGCAGCGCTCGTACGCCCGCCTGGAGCGCCTGGCGGGGCTCGCCTGGCGCAATCCTAGGCGCGCGCAGCAGCTGATCGAACGCCGCGACGCGAAGGTGCCGCTCTTCATCCAGGGCGGGATCCACGGCAACGAGTACGAGGGAGTGGACGCGTCGATGCGGTTCATCGAGCGGCTGGCCACCACCCCGTACGGAACCGACCCCCTCGTCGACGACGTCCTCGACCACGCGGTCGTCGTCTACAACCCGATTCAGAACCCGGATGGCAGGGTCGCCGGGACGCGCACCAACGGCAACGGCTTCGACCTCAACCGCGACTACATCACCCAGTCGCAGCCCGAGGCCCAGCACTCGGTGAGCCTGATCCGGCGCCTGCCCTTCGCGCAGGTGCTCGACCAGCACGGCTACGTGACGCCCACGCTGGTTGAGGGTACGACCGTGCCCCACAACCCTGGCATCGAGTACGACATCTGGACGAAGTGGAACCAGCCCCGCCTGGACGCCAACCAGGCGGGCCTTGCGAGCGAGGGCTTCGGTATCAGCCGGCCGATCAACAACATCCTCGACGAGTGGATCCCCGAGGACGAGACTCTGCCCCAGGGCTGGGATGACTGGGGCCCCTTCTACACCGGCCAGTACGGCCAGCTGCGCGGTCTGGATGCCCAGACGATCGAGATGTGCAACCGGTCGGACGCCCGCTGTGGGATCAACGGCGTGCCGCCGCGCGCGATAGGGCGCGCGGGCGCACTGCGCTCGCAGGAGCTGGTCGTGTTCTCCTCGGTCGAGTTCGCCATCGAGAACCGCCGCGAGCTGATGTACGACCAGTTCGAGATCTATCGCCGCGGGGTCGACGACGCGGCGCGGATACGGCTGACCTCGATTCCGCCTGCGGTGATCGGCACCCCCGCGGACCACGACTACATGACCGACTACCCGCGGGCGCACGTGATCCCGGTTGGGAACGGGCAGCGCAGCGACGCGGAGGCCAAGCGGCTGGTCGACTTCCTGCTGGACAACGACATCGAGGTCAGCCGGCTGCGGCGGGACTACCGCCTCGGCGGGCAGGTCTTCGGCGAGGGCTCGTACGTCGTGCGCACCAGCCAGGCCCTGCGCGCCCTGGCCAACACCATGCTCGACGTGGGCGACGACATCTCGGACCGCGTCACCGAGCTGTACGCGCCGCCGGGCTCGTGGAGCAACGGCTTCCTGTGGGGCGCCGACGTGGTGACCATCGGCAGGGGCCGGCCCTTCACGCCGGCGACCACGCCGATCACCGAGACGGACCCCGTCGAGGGCGGTGTGCGGCCCGGCAACTCCGACTGGTACGCGCTCGAGGTCGACTCCAGGACCGCGGTAACGACGATCAACGAGCTCGTCGGCGCGGGCGTTGTGACCCGGCTGGCCACGGAGCAGTTCGAGACCAGGCAGGGCGACATGCCCGCCGGCAGCGTGCTGTTCCGATCCACCGCCAGGGCCCAGCTGCGCGCCGCAGGGCGTGAGGCCGGGCTGTGGTTCGAGCCCGTGCAGGGTCTCCTGCCCGACCGTGAGCCGATCGAGCGCGTCCCGCGGGTCGCCTGCCTGTGCTCGGCCTACGAGAACTGGGCGCTGGAGGCGCGGCTCGGATTCGAGGCCGACCGCTGGACCAACGCCACGATCAACTCGGCCGCGGCCGATCCGCTGGCCGGCTACGACGTGATCTACAACACCACCGAGGGCTATCCCGAGGACACGCCCGCGAACGCGACGGTGCGCGCCCGCTACGCGGCCTTCTTCGCGGCCGGCGGCGGCTACGTCGGGGCTCGCATCAGCGGTGCGGAGTTCCTCGTGGACCAGGGTGGCGCGCAGGTCAGCGGGCTCGAAGCCCAGTCGCAGGGCAGGCGCTCCACCCTGGGCAAGGCCACCGAGCGGGCGGAGGACCTGCTCGAGTCGTTCGGCCGCGCCACTCCGGCGTTCCAGGAGGACGTGAGCGGGATCGTCTACTGGGACAACGAGGGCCGCGACAGCAGCCCGATCACCGGTGTCTATCCGGGTCGCGACACCGCGCTGGTGGAGGACCCGGTGTGGTTCACCGAGGTCCCCGCCGACATGACGGTGGACGGCCGCCTGCCGGCGTCCGGCTTCCTGGCCTCCGGCCACTGGCCGAGCCCGGATCCGACGGCCGGCGGCTCGCCGATCATCGTCCACGGGCCCAACGAGACGGGCACGGCCCGGATCACGCTGTTCGGGATCGACCCGCTGTTCAGGGCGCATCCCGAGCGGAGCTTCCCGGCGGTGTCCGAGGGCCTGTACTGGGGCGACCGCTAAGCCCCAGGGTCGCGTGAGCGAGATTGGGATCGGCCTGGCCGCCCTCGGGCGGCCGGGCTATCTCAACCTCGGCCACGGCGACGACCTGGGCGCCGACAAGTCGATCGAGGCGCTGGAGCGGAGGACCCACGAGGTGCTGGACGCCGCCTGGGCCGCCGGGGTGCGCTACTACGACGCGGCGCGATCCTACGGGCGGGCCGAAGAGTTCCTCGGCTCCTGGTTGCGCAACCGGGCGATCGAGCCGGGGTCGGTCTTCGTGGCCTCGAAGTGGGGCTACACCTACACCGCGGACTGGGAGGTGGATGCCGATCCGCCCGAGGTGAAGGACCTGTCGCTGGACCAGCTCGTGCGCCAGCTGGGCGAGACGCGAGAGCGGCTGGGGGACTGGCTCGACCTGTACCAGATCCACTCCGCGACCCTGTCCAGCGGCGTGCTCGACGACGAGGCGGTCATGGGCAAGCTGGCCGAGCTGCGCCGCGAGGGACTCGAGGTCGGGCTCTCGGTCAGCGGGGAGGAGCAGGCGGACACCATCGACCGAGCCGTCGAGCTCGGGGCCTTCGACGCCGTGCAGGCCACCTGCAACCTGCTGGAGCGCTCCGCCGGGCCGGCATTGGAGCGGGCCCACGGCGCGGGCATGCGGGTGATCGTCAAGGAGGCGCTGGCCAACGGGCGGCTGACGCCGCGAGGCGGCGTGGCGCAGCTGGATGCGGCTGCGCGAAGGGCGGGCTCGACCTCCGACGCCGTGGCGCTCGCCTGGCTGCTCCACCGGCGGTGGGTGGACGTAGTCCTCAGCGGGGCGGCCACGGCCGAGCATCTGAAGAGCAACCTGGCGGCGGCGGCGATCGAGTGGACGTCCGAGCTGGAGGAAGAGCTCGCCGGGCTGGCCGAGGCGAGTGAGCCCTATTGGGCGACTCGCTCCAGGCTCAACTGGACCTAGCTCTTGCGCAATCCACCGCGGTTCCCGGGGGGCGAAACCCAACTCCCGCGGGCTCAACCCGGCATGGAGGCGCTGGACGACCTGGCCGCGGCGCTGCGCGAGCGCCTGATCGAGCGTGCCCGCTCGGGCGAGGGCGGGCGGGCGCTGGAGTCCGAGGTGCAGGCGCTGGTGGAGGCCGAGGCGGGGCCGCTGCCCGAGGCCGACCGCGAGGCGTTGTGCGAGCGCGTGGTGCTGCTGGCCCGTGGGCTGGGCCCGCTGGAGCCGCTGCTGTCCGACCCGTCGGTGGACGAGGTCATGGTCAACGGCCCGGAGTCGGTGTACGTCGAGCGGGGCGGACAGCTCGAGCGGACCGCCGTGAGCTTCGGCGGAGAGACGGAGCTGCTGCACGCGATCGAGCGGATCCTCTCCCCGCTGGGCCGGCGGGTGGACGAGGCCTCCCCGCTGTGCGACGCGCGGCTTCCGGACGGCTCGCGCGTGCATGCGGTCATCCCGCCGTTGTCGCTCACCGGCCCCTGCCTCACCATCCGCCGCTTCCGCCGCGAGGGCTTCGGGCTGCGGGACCTCGTGGCCCGCGGCACGCTCGTGCCCGAGCTGGCGGAATTCCTGGCCCTGTGCGTGACGGCCAAGGCGGCCGTGCTGGTCAGCGGCGGCACCGGGTCGGGCAAGACCACCACGCTGAACGCGCTCTCGGGGGCGATTCCGGGCGAGGAGCGCATCGTCACGATCGAGGACGCCGCCGAGCTGCGTCTGCGGCAGCGTCACGTGGTCCGGCTGGAGGCGAGGCCACCCGGCCTGGACGGCCGCGGCGAGGTGACGATCCGCACGCTGGTGCGCAACGCCCTGCGCATGCGGCCTGATCGGATCGTGGTCGGCGAGGTGCGCGGGCCGGAGGCTCTCGACATGCTGCAAGCGCTCAACACCGGCCACGACGGGTCCCTGACCACCGTGCACGCCAACTCGCCGGAGGACGCCCTGCGCCGCGTCGAGACGCTGGCGCTGATGGCGGGGGTGGGGCTCCCGCACGCCGCGGTCCGCGATCAGGTGGCGAGCGCGCTCGACGTGGTGGTCCACCAAGCCCGGCAGGCCGGAGGGGCGCGGGTGGTGGAGAGCGTCACCGAGGTGGTGCGGGCCGCCGGCGGCACGGGCACCCGCGAGCTGTACCGCCGGGGTGGCGGCCTGCGCGCGCCGGCCGCCGGTCCGCTGGCGGCGCGGCTGGAGACGCTCCGGGGAGGCGGCGCCCGGGTGCAGGCGGCGAGGCCCGCATGAGCGCCGCGATCGTCCTGGCCTTCGTTGCCGCCGCAGCGGCCGCGGTGGCCTGCGCCGAGGTGCTCGGCCGGATCGCGGGCGGGGCGGCGGCCCGCGCGCCGGCGATCGCCCGCTCCGCGGGCGGCCTCGCGGACTCGCTGGTGCGCGTGGGCCGCGAGGGGCGTGACCCGGGCGCCGTCGAGCGGCGCCGGCTGCTGCTCGCGGGGGCGGTGGCGGCGTTCCTGGCCGGGCTCAGCCTGGCCGGCCCGCTCGCGGGGGTGGCCCTCGGCGCGGCCGGACCGTGGTTGGTGGCACGAGTGCTGCGGGCGCGCCGAGATCGCTACCGCCGCGCGGTCGAGGCGGGCGCGCCGCAGATCGCGGTGGCCATCGCCGACGCCATGGCCGGCGGGCATTCGCTGCGCACCGCGGTGGAGGAGGCGGCGCGCTCACTCGGAGACGGCGCTGCCGGTCATGAGCTGCGCCGGGCCGCGTCCGAGCTCGCCGCCGGAGCCTCGACCGACAACGCGCTGGAGGCGATGCGCGCGCGGGTGGGCTCGCCCCGGCTGGACGTGGTGGTCGCCGCCTGCCTGCTCCAGCGCAGCGCCGGCGGTGACCTCGCCCGCCTGCTCCGCGACTGCGCCCGCACCATGGAGGAGGAGGCCCGGCTCGAGGGTGAGGTTCGCGCCGCGACCGCCCAGGCCCGCTTCACCGGGCTGCTCGTGGCGCTCCTGCCGCTGGGCGGGGCGCTGATGGCCGAGCTGGCCAGTCCAGGATGGTTCGCCGGGCTGTGGAGCTCGTTTCTCACCGCCTGGCTGGTCGGGATCGCGGTGATCCTGCAGCTGGTGGCCGCGGTTCTGATGCGGCGGCTGGGAAGGGTGCGCTGGTGACCGCCGCTCCGCTGGCCTTCGCCGCCGGCGCGCTCGGGATCGCCGGAGCGCTTCTGCTCCTGGCCCCGGCGGAGCGGCGGCCCCGCGGGCGCGGGCCGGCCGGCCCGCGGCTGGTGGGGCTGCTGGCCGCCGCGGGCGCTCGCCTGCGGCCGGGCGGCGGCGGAGCGTCGCGCGGGCTGGCCGCCCGCGTTGCGGCCGCAGGAGCTCCGGCGGGGCTGGGCGTGCGCGAGCTCATGGCGGCCAAGGCCGCGGCGGCGCTGGCGGGCGCGACGCTGGGAACGCTGCTGGCCGCCTCGGCGCCCGGGCGGCTCGGGCCCGTGCTGGCCGTTGCCGCCCCGCTGGCGGGATTTCTCGCGCCCGACGTCTGGCTGGCTCGGCTCGCCGCGGCTCGGGCCCGCAGGGTGAGGCGCGACCTCCCGGCTCTGCTCGATCTTCTGCGCGTGACCTGCGAGGCGGGTCGCTCGCTGCCGGAGGCGCTCGTCTCGGTGGCCGAGCGGGCGGGCGGGCCGCTGGCGCGGGAATGGAGGGCGGCCGGCCGCGAGGTGGCGCTCGGCGTCCCGCTCGAGACGGCCCTGGCCGGGATGGCGGAGCGCCTGCCGATGCCCGAGGTCCGGGCCCTGGTGGCGGCGCTCGAGCGCGCCCGGCGGCACGGCGCGGCGCCGACCGAGGCGCTCGCCGCCCAGGCCCGCGACGCGCGCTTCTCCCTGGCCCGGCGCATCCGCGAGGACGCGGCGCGGGCCGGGCCGAAGATCCAGCTGGTGGTGGCTTTGCTGCTGGTCCCCTCCGTCTTGCTGCTGGTCGCGGCCGCGCTGGCCGCGGCGCTGATCGGCCAGGAAACCGAGCTGTTACCGCGGTAGCACGGCGCTCCGGTTCCTCCCGCTGCAACGACTCTTGCGCCCGCCCGGCCCGCCGGCCAGGGCGCACCCGAGCCTCCCACCGGCGCCGATCCCGCTCTCAGAGCGGCGACGCGCCCCCGCGTACGCGCCAATGCACGGCGACCGGACGGAAAAGTGGGTGAAGGTGTTGCAGAGTGGGAGAGAGTGGGGTACGGTGGCCGCAGCAATCGACCGGAGTGGCGGGGCTCCTCCCACTCCGCCACTCCGGTCACGACTCTCTAGGAATGACCGTTGGCGTTTCGGGGCCACTTCGAGCACACCTTGGACGCGAAGAACCGGCTAAGCATTCCGGCTCGGTTCCGCGCCTCCTTCTCCGGCGGCGTCGTGCTCTCCAAGAGTCCCGAGCCCTGCGTGGCGGTCTGGACCCCCGACACCCACGAGACGATCATCGAGCGAGCCCTGGGCGGGCTCAACCCGATGGGCTCCGAGTACCGCAAGCTCTCGCGCTTCTACCAGGGCAACTCCTTCGAGATCGACCTCGACGCCTCGGGCCGGGTGATCCTTCCCCCGCCGCTCCTGGGCCATGCAGGGATCGCCAAGGACGTCGTCGTCGTTGGGGTGGGCGACCACCTCGAGGTGTGGAGCTCCGAGCGCTGGACCCAGGAGCAGCAGTCGCTCGACGCCGAGATCGAGGAGGTGACGGAGCGCCTTGGCCATCCTTCTTGACATGACGGGCACCCACGTCCCCGTGTTGGCCGGCGAGCTGGTCGACCTCACCCGGCCCGGACCCGGCGAGACCGCCGTGGACTGCACCTTCGGCGCCGGCGGGCACGCCCGCCTGGTGGCCGAGCGCCTTGGAGCTACCGGAACGCTGATCTGCATCGACCGCGATCCGGCCGCCGAGGAGCACTACGACGACTTCGCGCGCGAGGCGCCCTGCGAGACCCGCTTCCTGCGCATGGACTACGCGGAGGGCCTGGCCCTTCTCGGGGGCGAGGGACTGGCCGCCGATCTGGTCTACCTGGACCTGGGGATCTCCTCCATGCAGGTGGACGCGCGCGAGCGCGGCTTCTCCTACTCCTACGACGCCCCGCTCGACATGCGCATGGACCCCGGCCAGGAGCTCGACGCGCGCACGGTGATCAACGAGTGGGACGAGCGGCGGCTGGCCCAGCTGTTCCGCCGCCTGGGCGAGGAGCCGAACGCCCGCCGCATCGCCCGCGAGGTCACGCGCCGGCGCGAGAGCGCCCCGATCGAGACCACCGCCGAGCTGGTGGAGGCGATCGAGGCGGCGCTGCCGGCCGCGGTCCGGCGCCGCTTCGGCGGCGGCCATCCCGGCAAGCGCGTGTTCCAGGCCGTGCGCATCGCGGTCAACGAGGAGCTCGAGTCGCTCGACCGCGCGCTCCCGCTGGCCTGGGCGCTGCTGCGCGACGGTGGGCGCCTCGCGGGCATCGCCTTCCACTCCCTGGAGGACCGGCGCGTCAAGCGTTTCCTGGCCGAGCGGGCGCAGGGCTGTGTCTGCCCACCGGACTTTCCCATCTGCGTCTGCGGGCGCGAGCCCGAGGCCGAGCTGCTCACGCGCCGGGCGGTGGCCCCGACGCCCGGGGAGATCGGGCACAACCCGCGGGCGAAGTCGGGACGTCTGCGGGCCGCCCGCAAGCTCGCCCAGCCGGCCGAGGCGGGCGAGGGCTGATGGCCCGCTCGGCGGCCACCGCCGTCACGCGGCCGCAGCCCCGGCGGTCGCGTCCGCAGCGCGAGCGGCCCCACCCCGCGCGCCCGCAGCGCCCGCGGTCGCGGCCCGCGGATCACGGGCGCCGGGCCCACGCGTCGCGGGCCACCGCCGCGCCGGCGCTTCCCCGGCGCCTGATCGAGGCCCCCTTCGCCCGGGCCGCCCGGGCCCGGACCGGCGGGGTGCTCGACGCGCTACTCGCCGGCCGCGGGTGGATCGTGCTGATCGGCCTGCTGCTCGCCGGGATCGTGTTCTTCAACGTCGACCTGCTTCAGATGAACCGGGACATCGCCATGGACACCGAGCGCGCCGCCGCGCTGAAGCGCGAGAACGGCCGTCTACGGCTCGACGTGGCCAAGCTCGCCTCGAGTGAGCGGATCCAGGAGGCCGCGGCGCGCCTCGGGCTGGTGCTGCCCGCGCCCGGCGAGGTCCGCTACCTGAAGGCCCGCCCGGGCCTTGACGCGCGGCGTGCGTCACGCCGCATCACCGAGCCGACCGACCTCTTCAGCGTGCCGGCGCCCGCGGCTGCGGTGCCGCCGGTGACCGCGGGCTCGACCACGCCGGGCACCACGACAGCGGCGCCGGTCATCGACCCGGTTACCGGCAATCAGGTCGACCCGTACACCGGCGACCCGATCGATCCCGCAGCCGCGACGCCGCCGACCATCGATCCGGTGACGGGCAACACAGTCGATCCCGCCACGGGCGCGCCGATCGACCCGGCCACCGGCGCTCCCCTGGCCGCCGGCACGCCCCCCGCGGCCGGCACGCAGGGCGCCGCCGCCACACCTCAGACCGCCCCTGCCACGACCGGCACCCCCACGGGGTAGTGGCGCGCCCGCCACGCCGCCCGGCCCGGCCCCGGCGCGTGCCCGTCCGCCTGGTCGAGCGACGCATTGGCCTGCTGTTCACGCTGTTCCTGGTGCTGCTGGCCCTGGCCGGCCTGCGGGCCGTCTGGATCGGGACGGTGAAGGCGGGCTCGCTGTCGGAGCGGGCGGTGAGCCAGCAGGTCGAGGACCTCACGGTCAACGCTCGCCGGGGCACGATCTTCGACCGCAACGGGGTGGAGCTCGCCGTGTCGGAGGACGCTGTCACGGTGTTCGCCAACCCCTTTCTGATCGACGACCCGGTGCGCGTGGCGGCGAAGCTCACCCCGCTGATGGGCGGCGAGGAGGACGAGCTGCTGGAGAAGCTCTCGGACCGCAAACAGGGCTTCGTCTACCTGCGCCGCAAGATGGACGCCACCCTCGGCGAGAAGGTGGAGAAGCTCGAGATCGAGGGGATCGGGACGATGACCGAGCCCAAGCGCACCTATCCCCAGCGGCACCTCGCCTCGCAGGTGCTCGGCATGGTGGGCACGGATAACTTCGGGCTCTCGGGGCTGGAGCACGCCCGCGAGGACCGGCTGGGCGGGGAGAACGGCGAGCGCCGGATGGTCAAGGACGCGCTCGGGGAACCCGTGAGCATGGTCGAGATCAAGCGCGCCGAGGCCGGTCGGAACCTGCACCTCACGATCGACGCGGCCATCCAGGAGCGCGCCGAGGCGGCGCTGGCCGAGGTTGGACAGACCTACACGCCGGCGGGGGCCACGGCGCTGGTGATGGACCCGCGCACCGGGGCGATCCTGGCCCTGGCCAACTGGCCGCGCGTGGACGCCAACAACGTGGGCGGTGCTCCCGGCTACGCCCGCCAGAACCGCGCGATCCTGACGAGCTACGAGCCCGGCTCCACCTTCAAGGCCTTCACCGTCGCCGGGGCGATGGAGGAGAAGCTGATCGAGCCGGACACCCAGCTCACCGTTCCGCCGCTGATCCAGGTGGCCGACCGCACCATCGGCGAGGCGCACGAGGGAGGCGGCGGCACCCTCACCGTCGCGGACATCCTGGCCCAGTCCTCGAACGTGGGCTCGGTGATGATCGGGCTGAAGCTGGGCGCCCAGCGCTTCGACCGCTGGGTCCGCCGCTTCGGCTTCGGCACCAAGACCGGGGTGGACCTGCCCGGCGAGCAGCAGGGCATCGTCCTGCGGCCCGAGGACTACTCGGGCTCGTCCATGGGCAACATGCCGATCGGGCAGGGCATCGCGGTCACGCCCATCCAGATGGCCGCGGCCTATACCGCGATCGCGAACGGGGGCGTGCTGCGCGAGCCCTACGTTCTCGCCGGGGGCCGGCGGCCACCCAGGCGGGTGCTGTCGCAGCGCAACGCCGACCGGGTGTCGAAGATGCTGGAGGGGGTCCTCGCCGCCGGGGGGACCGCTGAGGAGGCCTCGGTGGACGGCTACACCCTGGCCGGCAAGACCGGAACGGCCGAGAAGGCCGAGGACGGCGGCTACTCCAAGACCGACTTCGTGGCCTCCTTCATCGGCTACGCCCCCGCGCGCGATCCGCGGCTGCTCGTGGCGGTGATGGTCGACGAGCCGCGTGGCTCGATCTACGGCGGAACGGTGGCTGCGCCGGCCTTCGAGCGCATCGTCGAGTTCGCGCTGCCCTATTTGAAGATCCCGCCGGGGTGACGCTCACACAGAGGGCGCCCGGGCGGCGGGTATCCTGCGGTCGGACCATGACCCTTCGCGAGCTGATGGGGAATGGGGCCTCCGAGGTCGAGATCTCGGGTCTCGCCTACTCGAGTCAGAGCGTCACGCCCGGGACGCTCTTTTTTTGCGTCCCCGGCTACCGGGCCGACGGCCACGACTTCGCTCCGCAGGCGGTGGCCCGCGGCGCCGTGGCGCTGGTATGCCAGCGACCCCTGGGTCTCGGCGTGCCCGAGGTGATGGTGCCCGACGTGCGGGCCGCAATGGGCCCGGCGGCGGCCCGCTTCTACGGCGATCCCACCGCGGAGCTGCGCGTGGCCGGGATCACGGGGACCAACGGCAAGACCACCACCGCCTTCCTGCTGCGCCACCTGCTCGAGGCCGGCGGCGTGCGCTGCGGGCTGCTGGGCACCATCAAGCGCGTGGTGGGCGGCACCGAGGAGGACGTGGAACGCACCACCCCCGAGGCCATCGACCTCCAGGCCACCTTCCGCCGCATGCTCGACGGGGGAGACGAGGCCTGCGCGATGGAGGTCTCCTCGCACGCGCTGGAGCTCGGCCGCGCCGCCGGCATCCGCTTCGCCTGCCGGGTGTTCACCAACCTGACCCAGGACCACCTCGACTTCCACGAGAACATGGAGGCCTACTTCGCCGCCAAGCGGCGGTTGTTCGATAGCGAAGGGCCCTCGATCGTCAACGCCGACGACGAGTACGGGCGGCGCCTCGCCGGCGAGGTGGAGAGCATCACCTTCGCGATCGACCGCCCGGCCGACTACCGCGCCCGCGAGGTCCGCTTCGACCTGATGGGCTCGCGCTTTGTCTGCGAGACCCCGGACGGGACGCTGGAGCTCGAGTCGCCGCTGCCGGGTCTGTTCAACGTGCAGAACGTGCTGGCCGCGGTGGCCGCGGCCCGGACGCTGGGCGTGCCACGGGGCGCGATCGTGGCCGCCCTGCCGGAGTTCGGCCGGGTGCCGGGTCGCTTCGAGCCGGTGGACGAGGGCCAGGACTTCGGGGTGCTGGTGGACTACGCGCACACGCCCGACTCGCTCGAGAACGTGCTGCGGGCCGCGCGCGAGCTCACCGAGGGACGGCTGCACGTGGTGTTCGGGGCCGGGGGCGACCGCGACCGGGGCAAGCGGCCGCTGATGGGCGACGCGGCCCGGCGGCTGGCCGACCGCGTGCTGGTGACCTCGGACAACCCCCGCAGCGAGGAGCCCGAGGCGATCATCGACCAGATCATGGAGGGGGCCGGACCGCAGGCCGAGCGGGAGAGCGACCGCCGCGCCGCGATCGCGCTGGCGGTGGAGACCGCGGCTTCCGGGGACGTCGTCGTGATCGCCGGCAAGGGCCACGAGCAGGGACAGGAGTTCGAGAACGGGCGCAAGGAGCCCTTCGACGACAAGAGCGTGGCCGCCGCCGCCCTGCGCAGCCGTCTGGGGGCCCGCGCGTGATCGACCTGGGTGCAGGGCGCCTGGCCGCGGCGGCCGGGGGCGAGCTCGTCGCCGGCGCGCCCGAGGGAGCCGGCCCCGAGCGGGCGGTGATCGACTCGCGCGCGGTCCAGCCCGGCGACCTGTTCGTGGGGCTGCCCGGCGCGAGCGCCGACGGAGGCCGATTCGCCCCCAATGCGCTCGAGCAGGGCGCCTGGGGGGTGCTGGTGAGCCCGGCCGGCCGCGAGGCCGCGCTGGCCGCGGTCGAGGGGGCGGTGGGCGGCTCGCCCTGCGCGAACGCGGGCGTGATCGTGGCCGCCGATCCTCTGGCCGCGCTGCAGCGGCTGGCCACCGCATGGCGCCGCGAGCTGGGCTGCCGGGTGGCGGGGGTCACCGGCTCGACGGGCAAGACCTCGACCAAGGACATCCTGGCCGCGCTCCTGCGGCCCCGCGCGCGCACCCATTCCAGCCGCGAGAACTACAACACCGAGATCGGGTTGCCCCTCACCGTGCTCGAAGCGGCGCGCGGCACCGACGCGCTGGTGCTGGAGATGGCCATGCGCGGCGAGGGCCAGATCGCGGAGCTGGCCGCCATCGCCGAGCCCGACGTGGGCGTGATCGTGAACGTCGGCCCGGTGCACCTCGAGCTGCTGGGCACCGTCGAGCGGGTGGCGGCGGCCAAGGCCGAGCTGATCCGCGACCTCCGTCCCGGCGCGGCCTGCGTGGTGCCCGCGAGCGAGCCGCTGCTGGCCGGGCATCTGCGCGACGACCTGGACACGTGGACCTTCGGCCCCGGCGGGCACGTACAGCTGCTGGGGATGGCCGACGGCCGGGCCGAGATCGAGGCGCGCGGCGAGCTGCTGGAGCTCGAGTTGCCCTACGCCCAGCCCCACAACCTGTTGAACACGCTGGCCGCCGTGGCCGCGGCGCGGGCGGCCGGCTTCGCCGTGGGCGGGCCCGTGGACGTCCGCTTCTCCTCGCTGCGCGGGGAGGTGGTGGAGCTCGCCGGGGGCGTGACCGTGGTGAACGACTGCTACAACGCCAACCCGATGTCGATGCGGGCCGCCCTCGACCACCTCGCCCAGAGTCCGGCCGAGCGGCGGATCGCCGTGCTGGGCACCATGGCCGAGCTGGGCCCCGAGTCGCCCGGCTTCCACCGCGAGATCGGCGCGCACGCGGCCGCGCTGGGCATCGACGTGCTGGTGGCGGTGGGCGAGGAGGCGCTCGGCTACCGCGACGGGTACGAGGGCGAGACCTACCCGGTGGAGACCCCCGAGGAGGCCGGCGCGCTGCTCGAGGAGCTCGCGCTCCCGGGGGACCGCGTGCTGGTGAAGGGCTCGCGCTCGGTGGGCCTGGAGAGAGTCCTGGCCTGATCCATGCTGGGCGAGATCCTGATCGGGGGCCTGGGCTCCCTGCTCATCTGCATGTTCCTGGGGCCGCGGTTCATCGAGTTCCTGCGCGTCAAGGAGTTCGGCCAGCAGATCCGCGAGGAGGGGCCCGCCGGCCACGCGGGCAAGGCGGGCACCCCCACGATGGGCGGCCTGGTCCTGCTGCTGGCGGTGCTGGTGCCCTTCCTGATCCTGTCGGAGTACCGGGTCCAGAGCGTCGCGCTGCTGTTCACGATCTTGGCCATGGCGGCGCTGGGCTTCGCCGACGACTGGACGAAGCTGCGCCGGCGCCGCTCGCTCGGGATATCGGGCAAGACCAAGCTGGCCGTGCAGGCCCTCACCGCGATCGGGCTCTGGTTGCTGGTCCGCGAGGTCGGTGTGGAGGACACCCTGCGGCTGCGCGTCGTGGACGCGTCGATCGACCTGGGCGTGGCCTACCCGGTGCTGATCTTCCTGGTGCTCGCCGGCGCCACCAACGGCGTGAACCTCACCGACGGCCTGGACGGCCTCGCCGCCGGCTGCGCGACGATCGTCTTCCTCACCTACACGGCCATGACCTTCATCACCACCGGCCAGCAGGACCTGGCCCTGTTGTCGGCCTGCCTGGTGGGGGCCTGCGTCGGCTTTCTGTGGTTCAACTCGTTCCCCGCCTCCGTGTTCATGGGCGACACCGGCTCGCTCGCCCTGGGGGGCGCGATCGCCGCGCTGGCGGTGCTCACCAAGAGCGAGGTGCTCTTGATCCTGATCGGCGGCATCTTCGTGATCGAGGCCCTGTCGGTGGCCATCCAGGTCTTCTCCTTCCAGCGCTTTCGCCGCCGGATCTTCCTGATGGCGCCGATCCACCACCACTTCGAGCTGCTGGGCTGGTCGGAGACGAAGATCATCCTGCGCTTCTGGATCGTGGCCGCGATCTGCGCGGCGATCGGCTTCACGCTCTACCAGCAGTCGGTCACCCCGTGAGGCCGCCGCTTCCGGCCGGGCCCTACCTGATCGTCGGGCTGGCCCGCTCGGGCGCCGCAGCGGCGCGGATGCTGGCCCCCCACGGGCCGGTCCTGGCCGCCGACCGGGCCCGGCCCGAGGTCCCCGAGGGGATCGAGGCCCACCTGGAGAGCGACGGGGTCGAGCTGCTCGACCGGGTGGCCTGTGTGGTCAAGAGCCCCGGGGTGCCCAACGAGGCGCCCGCGATCGCGGCCGCGCGCGAGCGCGGCCTGCCGGTCTACGGCGAGCTCGAGCTGGCCTGGCGGCTGCTGCCCAACCCCTTCCTGGCCGTGACCGGCACCAACGGGAAGACCACCACGGTCGAGCTGCTTGGGGCCGTGCATCGCGAGGCCGGGGTGCCGGCGGCCGTGGCCGGGAACGTGGGCACGCCGCTGTCCTCGCTGGTGGGGGCGGTCAGCCCCGAGACCGTGATCGTGTGCGAGGTCTCGAGCTTCCAGGCCGAGGACGCCGACGCCTTCGCCCCCGACACCGCCCTGCTGCTCAACCTGGCCGAGGACCACCTCGACCGCCACGGCACCTTCGCCGCCTACCGGGAGGCCAAGCTGCGGGTGTTCGCTCGCCAGGCCCCCGAGCAGACGGCCGTGGCCCCGTCCGGCTGCTTGCTGCCGGGCGAGGGGCGGCGGGTGAGCTTCGGCACGGGCCGGGACGCCGACCTGGCCCTGCCCGGGGACACGCTGCTGTGGAGGGGAGAGCCGCTGATGGCGGCGAGCGAGATCCGGCTGCGCGGCGCGCACAACACCGAGAACGCCATGGGGGCGGCGGCGGCCGCGCTGGCCGCCGGCCTGGCGCCCGAGCCCGTCGTGGCCGCCCTGAAGAGCTTCGCGGGCGTGCCCCACCGCCTGGAGGAGGTGGGGACGGTGAACGGCGTGCTCTTCGTCAACGACTCCAAAGCCACCAACGTGGCCTCGGCCGTACGCGGGATCGAGGCCTTCGAGGGCGGGGTCCACGCCATCCTGGGCGGCAGCCTCAAGGGCGGCGGCTTCCGCGGGCTGCGTGACGCGGTGGCCTCGCGCTGCGCGGCCTGTTATCTGATCGGCGAGGCCGCCGGCCCGCTCGAAGAGGACCTCGCCGGCACCGCTCTCCTGCACTCCTGCGGCCGGCTCGAGGCCGCCGTCGAGGCCGCCACCCGCGCGGCCCGCCCCGGCGAGGTGGTGCTGCTCTCCCCGGCCTGCGCCAGCTACGACCAGTACGCCGACTACGAGGAGCGCGGGGCCCGTTTCCGCTCGCTGGTGCCGCGAGCATGACTTTGCCCGCCGGCGTCGAAGAGCCTCCGGATGGCCCGCCGCAGCGCCGCCCGCCAGCGTCCCGTCGAGTACTCGATCCTCTACACCGCGACGCTCTGCCTGCTGGCCTTCGGGGCGGTGATGGTCTACTCGGCCAGCTCGGCCGAGTCGCTGCTCGGCAGCGGCGACCCCTCGTTCTACCTCAAGCGCTACGTGGCCTTCGGGCTGCTCGGGCTGGTGCTGCTCCACGTCGCCTCGCGCCGCGGCCTGGCCGCCGTCCGGGGGCTCACCCCGATCCTGCTGGTGGCCTCCTTTGCCCTCACGATCGCGGTGATGCTGCCGGGGGTGGGGGTCACCACGAACGGGGCCACGCGCTGGCTGGGCGCCGGGCCGCTCCAGTTCCAGCCCTCGGAGCTGCTCAAGGTCTCGCTGGTGCTCTATGCCTGCATGATGCTGGCGGCCCGGCCCCAGTCGACCAGGACACTCAGCGGGCTGGTCAAGCCGCTCCTGCTGGTGGTCGGGGTGGCCTGCCTGCTGCTCCTCAAGCAGCCGGACATGGGCACGGCGATGGTGATCTGCTTCGCGATCGGCGCGCTCTTGATCGCCGCCGGCACGCCCACGCGGCTGCTGGGCACGGTGGGCGGTACGCTGGCCGGGCTTGCGCTGCTGGTGGCGCTGGTCGAGCCCTACCGGCGCGAGCGGCTCACCTCGTTCATCGACCCCTTCTCCGACGCCGGCGACAGCGGCTTCCAGGCGGTGCAGGCGCTCACCGCCATGGGCTCGGGCGGCTTCTTCGGGGTGGGCCTGGGGGAGTCGGTGCAGAAGATCTACTACCTGCCCGAGGCCCACACCGACATGATCCTGGCCATTATCGGCGAGGAGCTGGGCCTCCTGGGCATCCTGGCCGTGGTGGGACTGTACGGGCTGATCGCCTACGCGGGGCTGCGGGTGGCCAAGCTGGCCCGCGACCTGTACTCGAAGCTGCTGGCCGCCGGGATCACCTCGCTGGTGCTGTGTCAGGCCACGCTCAACCTGTTCGCCGTTCTGGGGATGGCCCCGCTCACCGGGGTGCCGCTGCCGCTGATCTCCTACGGCAGCACCAACCTCGTCGTCATGCTCGGGGCCATGGGCCTGCTGTTGAACGTGGCCGCCACCGGCGGCCGGGCCGAGCGCAAGGGCAAGCCGGAGCTGCACGCCATCGACGGAGGCTTCAGTGCCGACGATCGCGATAGCGGCCGGTGGTACGGCGGGGCACGTCGTGCCGGCGCTCGCGGTCGCTGACGAGCTGCGCCGGCGCGGCGCCCGGGTGGAGTTCATCGGCGGCGAGCGGGCCGAGGTGGAGCTGGTGGCCGGCGCCGGCTTTCCCCTCCACCGCCTGCGGGTGGCGGGCCTGGACCGGCGCAACCCGGTACGGGCGGCGCGGGCTCTGGCGCTCGCCGGCCGGGCCACGAGCCGGGCACGCGGGATCCTGCGCGGGATGGGCGCCGGCGCCGTGCTCGGGGCCGGCGGCTACGTGGCCGGGCCGGCGGGCCTTGCCGCCCGCTCGCTCGGGCTGCCGCTGGCCCTGACCGAGGCCGACAGCCACCTCGGGATCTCCAACCGCCTCCTCGCGCCGCTGGCCCGGCGCGTGTTCCTGGCCTTCCCGATCGCCGGGTGCACCGGCGGGCGCTACGTGGTGTCAGGCCGGCCGCTGGCCGCGGACACGGGGCGCGCCGACCGCACGGTGGCACGTGAGCGCTTCGGCCTGCCCGCCGATTCCCCCTGCGTGCTGATCTTCGGCGGGTCGCTCGGCGCCCGCCGCCTCAACCGGGCGGCGGTGGAGGCCTTCGGCGGCCCGGGTGCGCCCATCGCCGTTCTGCACGCCTGCGGGCACCGCGACCACGCGGAGCTGCGAGGGCGGCTCGACGAGCTGGGCTCGCCGGCGCACTACCGGCTGTTCGCCTACGTCGAGCCCTTCGCCGACGCCCTCGCGGCCGCCGACCTGGTGGTCTCGCGCGCCGGCGGATCGGTACTCGAGGTGGCCGCCGCCGGGCTGCCGGCGATCCTGGTGCCCTACCCGCAGGCCAGCGCCGACCACCAGACGGCCAACGCGCGCTTCATGGAACGGGCCGGCGCGGCGGTGGTGGTGCCCGACGGCGACCTCGACGCCGCCCGGCTGACCCGCGAGGTCGAGGCCCTGCTGGCGGCGCCGGAGCGCCTGGAGGCCATGTCCGAGGCGGCGCGCGCCGCGGGGCGGCCGGGCGCCGCCGGGATGATCGCCGACGAGCTGCTGGCCCTCGCGGCACAGCACTAAGGTCCGGCCCGCCATGGCCGACACGCCGTTCACGGGACGCAGCCTGCACTTCATCGGGATCGGCGGGGCGGGCATGAGCGGCCTGGCCCTGGTGGCGCGCGAGCTCGGGGCCCGGGTGTCGGGCTCCGACCGGGCCGACTCGCCCTTCGCCGCCCGTCTGCGGTCCGCCGGCATCGACCCGGTGATCGGCCACGACGCCGCCAACCTGCCCACGGGCGCCGAGGTGGTCGTGTCCACGGCCATCCCCGACGACAACCCCGAGCTCGCGGCCGCCCGCGCGGCGGGCGCCCGGGTGCTCCACCGGGGCGACCTGCTCGGCCAGCTGTCGGCGATGAAGCGGACGATCGCGGTGAGCGGCACCCACGGCAAGACCACCACCGCCTCCATGGCCGCTCACGCGCTGCGCGAGGCCGGGCGCGCCCCGGCGTTCCTGATCGGCGGGGAGCTGCGGACGGCACAGACCAACGCGGGCTGGGGCACGGGGGAGTGGGCCGTGATCGAGGGCGACGAGTCCGACCGCTCCTTTCTCAAGCTGGACCGAGAGGTGGCGGTGGTCACCAACATGGAGCTCGACCACCACGCGACCTACCGCGGGCTCGCCGAACTGCGGGAGGCCTTCCGCGAGTTCCTCGAGCCGGCGACCTCGCGGGTGGTGGGTGCGGGCCTGGACCTGCCCGGCGCCGAGGGCACGGTGACCTTCGGGATCGACGAGGGCGCATTCCGTGCCGAGCGGCTCGAGCTGCACCCCGGCGGCTCGCGCTTTGTCGTCGAGGACACCACCGTGGACCTGAGGGTCCCGGGCCGGCACAACGTGCTGAACGCCCTTGCCGCCCTCGCGGCCTGCCGGGCCGCCGGCCTGGCGCCGCCCGACGCCGCGCCCGCCCTGGCCGGCTTCACCGGGGCCGGCCGCCGCTTCGAGGAGCACGGCCGGAGCGCCGCGGGGGCCCTGGTCTACGACGACTACGCGCATCACCCCACCGAGGTGCGGGCCACGCTGGAGGCCGCCCGCACGCTGCGCCCGGCCCGGCTGGTGGCCTGCTTTCAGCCCCACCTGTTCTCGCGCACGAGGATGCTGGCTCGCGAGTTCGGGCGGGCGCTCGCCACCGCCGACCTGGTGGTGGTGCTCGACGTCTATCCCGCCCGCGAGCGAGCCGAGGACTTCCCGGGCGTCAGCGGACTGATGGTGGCCGGCGCCGCCGCCGACGCCGCCGCCGGCCGCCCCGTCTGGTGGCTGCCGCAGGCCGAGGACGCCCAGCGGATGCTGGCGGCCGAGCTGCGCGACGGCGACCTGCTCCTGACCCTCGGGGCCGGCGACGTGGACGGGCTGGCCCGCGCGCTCAGCGAGGAGGAGGCGTGAGCGGCCTCCCCGAGGGCGTGCAGGCGGACTACCCGCTGGCCCGCCTGACCACCATCCGCACAGGGGGGCCGGCGGACTTCTTCGCCCGGCCCGATTCCGTCGACCGCCTGGCCGGCCTGCTCGCGTGGGCCAAGGAAGGCGGAATCGAGGTAGGAGTGGTGGGCTCGGGCTCGAACCTGCTGGTAGCGGATGCGGGATTCCGAGGACTCGTCGTGAAACTGGACGGCTCGCTGGCTGCGATCGAGCAGGAGGACGAGCGCCTGCGCTGCGGTGGCGGGGCCCGGCTGCCCCAGGCGGCGGCCCGCGCGGCCCGCGCCGGGCTGAGCGGCCTGGAGTTCGGGGTGAACATCCCCGGCACGGTGGGTGGCGCCGTGCGCATGAACGCCAACGCCTACGGCGGCGAGCTGGCCCGCGTGCTCGAGTGGGTGGAGATCTGCTCGCCCGAGGGCACCGACCGCCGCGGGCCCGCCGAGCTCGGCTTCTCCTACCGGCGCTCCAACCTCGGCCCCAGGGAGATCGTGGCCGGCGCCTCGTTCGCGCTCAGCCCGGCGCCGCCGGAATCGGTCAAGGCCACGCTGGCGGAGATGCGGGCCTCGCGCAAGGCCGCCCAGCCCTCCGGCATCAAGACCTTCGGCTCCACCTTCAAGAACCCCGACGACCCCATCGCCGAGGGGCGCAGCGCGGGCGTCCTGCTGGACGAGGCCGGGTGCCGCGGGCTTACCGTGGGCGGCGCCCGCTTCTCGGAGAAGCACGCGAACTTCGTGGAGAACATGGGCGAGGCCACCACGGCCGACGTGGTGGCGCTCATGGCGGCCGGTCGCCGCCGGGTGCACGATCGGCTGGGGGTCGAGCTCGAGGCCGAGGTGCAGTACCTCGGGGAGGTCGAGCCGGTGGAGACGGGTTCATGAGGGTGGGCGGCGCGGCTGTGGCCCTGCGCCGGCTGCGGTTGCCCCGCGCTGTGCGACTCCCGCGCCTCTCGCCCCGGCTGCGCCTCGTGCTCCTGGTGCTGGCGACGGTGGCCCTCGTCCTGGCCGCCGCCTTCCGCTTCTGGCTGCGCGACTCGGAACTGGTGGCGGTCGAGCGCGTGGTCGTGACCGGCCTGACCACCGACGAGGCCACGCGCGTGCGGGGCGCGCTCGAGGCCAGCGCCCGCAGCATGACCACCCTGCACGTCGACAGCGAGCGCCTCGAGCGGGCGGTGGAGGCCTTTCCGGTGGTGCGGGGGGTCGAGCTGGACGCCCGCTTCCCGCACGAGCTGCGCATCCGGGTGCTGGAGTACCGCCCGGCGGCGATCGCCCAGACCGACGCCGGCCGCGTGCCGGTGGCCGCCGACGGCACCGTGCTCCGCGGCCTGCCGGTGGAGGGCAGGCTGCCGGGCATCCTGGCCGAGAAGGGCGTGAAGGGCGAGCGGCTGGCCGACGCCGAGGCCCGGTCGGCGGCGCTCGTCGCGGGCGCGGCGCCGGCCGCGCTGCACGGCAAGCTCGAGGGGGTCGAGAGCCGCACCGACGAGGGCCTCGTGGTGGAGCTGCGCGACGGCCCCGAGCTGATTTTCGGCGACGCCTCGCGCGCGGGGGCGAAATGGATCGCCGCCGCGCGCGTGCTGGCCGATCCCAAGGCCGAGGGCGCCGGCTACATCGACGTCCGCCTGCCGGGCCGGCCGGCGGCGGGGGGCCTGGCGGCCGAGACGGTGGCGCCGGTGGCGCCGGCGGGCGCGAGCGCCTCGACGACGGCGCCGGCCGCGCCCGCGGCGGCCGACACAACCCTCAACCCGTAGTCGAGCTGCGGGTCAAGTCTCGACTTGCGGTAGAGGGTTGTCCTGCAGGTTTCGTTGCAGGGGCAATTGACAATTCCGCGGATTGCTGTCTACAGTCCGGCCTTCACGGCGATCTCGAAACCCTCGATGATCGCTTGAGCTTCGGACGGTAGGAGAGGGACACCTCAATGGATACGGGCAGCTATCTGGCCGTCATCAAGGTCGTCGGGATCGGCGGCGGCGGCACGAACGCCGTCAACCGGATGGTGGACGCGGGCCTCAAGGGGGTCGAGTTCATCGCCGTGAACACCGACGCGCAGGCGCTCCAGATGTGCGACGCCGACATCAAGCTCCAGATCGGCGACCAGCTCACGCGCGGGCTGGGCGCCGGGGCCGATCCGGAGGTCGGCTACGGCGCGGCCAACGAGAGCCGCGACGAGATCAAGGAGGCGCTCAAGGGCGCCGACATGGTCTTCGTGACCGCCGGCGAGGGCGGCGGCACCGGCACGGGCGCCGCGCCCGTGATCGCCGAGGTGTCCAAGCAGGAGGTCGGCGCCCTGACCGTGGGCGTGGTGACCAAGCCGTTCGACTTCGAGGGCACTCAGCGCATGCGCCAGGCCGTGGACGGCATCGACCGCCTGCGCGAGCAGGTCGACACGATGATCGTGATCCCCAACGAGAAGCTGCTCGCGGTGGTGGAGCGCCGCACGAGCATCCTGGACGCCTTCCGCGAGGCCGATGCCGTGCTCGGGCAGGGCGTGCAGGGCATCACCGACCTCATCACCACCCCCGGCCTGATCAACCTGGACTTCGCCGACGTGCGCACCATCATGCACGAGGCCGGCTCCGCGCTCATGGGCATCGGCGAGGCCTCCGGCGAGAACCGGGCCGCCGAGGCGGGCAAGAACGCCATCTCGAGCCCGCTGCTGGAGCAGTCGGTGGAGGGCGCCACCGGGATCCTGCTCAACATCACCGGCGGCAGCGACCTGGGCCTGTTCGAGGTCAACGAGGCGGCCGAGATCATCCAGGCCGCCGCCGACCAGAACTCCAACATCATCTTCGGCGCGGTGGTCGACGACGATCTGGGCGACGGGGTGCGAGTGACGGTGATCGCCACCGGCTTCGAGCGGCCGAGCCGCACGCCGCTGTTCGCCGAGGACTCGACCGGTCGCCGGCGTGAGCCGCGGCGGCGCGACGTGTCGATGGACGACCGCCAGCGCAAGTCGCTCGAGATCTCCGAGGACGAGATCGACGTGCCGTCCTTCCTCCGCGACTGAATTCCGTCCGGGAGATCCAGCCGCCCGACACGGCGCTCGCCTTCGAGGCGATGCGCGCCCTGCGCTCGCACTGGGACGACGAGGCCGAGTTCGTGCGCCGGGTCGACACACAGCAGCGGCCACTGGGCTACCGCCTGGTGGGCGTGTTCGGCGAGGACGGGCGCTGCCTGGCCGTGGCCGGCTTCCGGCTGGTGCACACCCTGGCCTGGGGCGACTTCCTCTACGTCGACGACCTTTCCACCCCGCCCGAGGGCCGGCGCCGGGGTTACGGGCGGGCGCTGCTCGACTGGTGCGCCGCGGAGGCACGCCGGCTGGGCTGCGCAGAGCTCCACCTCGACTCGGGCCTCGGGCCCGAGCGCGAGGATGCCCATCGGCTCTACTTCAACGCCGGGCTGCGCATCACGAGCTTTCACTTCGCCCGGAGCCTCTGATGGATTCCTGGATCGAGGCCGTCGCGCCCCGGGTCGCGCTGACGGCAGAGCGGGAGCTGGAGGCGCTGGTGGGCGTCTCGTCCCCCTCCGGCGACGTGGAGGGCGCCGAGGAATGCGCCGCGCTGGCGGCGGCCTTCCTCCCGCCCGAGGCGGAAATCGAGCGCCTCGAGTGCTCGACCGCCCGTCACGCCCCCGATCTCTGCGGGCGCCTGCACGGCGCCGGCACCGGGCGGGTGCTCCTGCTCGGTCACCTGGACACCGTGGTGGCCCACGGCGCCCACCGGCCGCTGGAGAAGGACGGCGACCGCATGACCGGCTCCGGCGCCGTGGACATGAAGGGCGGCGTGGCCCTGGCGCTCGGGGTGGCCCGGGAGCTGGCCCAGCGGCCCGAGCTCTACGCCGAGGTGGCGCTGCTGCTCGTCAACGACGAGGAATGGCGCACGGGGCCGTTCGCCCACACGGGCCGGTTTGCCGACTTCGACGCCTGTCTCTGCTTCGAGGCGGGGGAGCGCACGGCCGATGGGCACGACGCGCTGGTGGCGCGGCGCAAGGCGGCGGCCACGCTGCGGGTGGAAGCGCGGGGCCGGGCCTCGCACTCCGGGTCGGCGCCCGAGCGAGGGCGTAGCGGGCTCCTGGCCCTCGCCGACGTGGCCCGGCGGATCGCGGAGCGCAGCGACCCCGACGGCCCCGATCGCCTCACTGCGGTGCCCACCATCCTGCGGGCCGGCGAGGCCTTCAACGTGGTGCCCCCGGCGGGCGAGCTGGTGTGCGACCTGCGCGCCGACCGGCTCGAGGCCTTCGATCCCGTGCTCGAAGCCGTGCCCGAGGAGCTCGACGAGGTGCGCCTGGACGCCCAGCTGGTGCGGGCCTGGCCGGGCATGGACTCGCGGCCGGCGGTGGCGGGCCTGCTCGAGCGGGCCGCCGAGCGGCTGGGTCGCCCGCTCGCCGCGGCCGAACGCGGCGGGGCCAGCGACGCCAGCCATCTGGCCGCCGCGATCCCGCTCACCGTCGACGGGCTGGGGCCGCGCGGCGGCGGTGCGCACACGCCCGAGGAGTGGGTCGGCAGGGCATCGCTGCACACGCGGGCCGAGGTGGCGCTCGCCGTGGTGGGCGCGCTGCTCGAAGCGTGAGTGCTGAGCGGTAGCCTTGCTCGCGCTTGCCGCCCGCCGCCGACACCCTGCGCCGCACCCCCCTCTACGAGCGCCACGAGGCGGCAGGAGCCCGGCTGGTGCCCTTCGCCGGCTGGGAGATGCCGGTGCAGTACGAGGGCATCCGCCCCGAGCACGTGTCGGTGCGCACCACCGCGGGCGTGTTCGACGTCTCGCACATGGGCGAGATCGAGACCGCCGGGCCCCAGGCCGAGGAGTTCCTCCAGCGCGTCCTCTCCAACGACGTGACCAAGATCGCCGAGCGCGGGGCGCAGTACTCGGTGCTGTGCAACACCGACGGCGGCGTGCTGGACGACCTCTTCACCTACCGGCTCGACGGAGGGCGCTTTCTCACCGTCACCAACGCCGCCAACCACGAGCGCGACCTGGCCTGGTTTGCCGAGCAGGCCGAGGGCTTCGACGCCGAGGTGCGCGATGCCCACGCCGACTGGGCGATGCTCGCCGTGCAGGGCCCGGAGGCCCGCGGCGCGCTCGAGCGGCTGGCCCGGGGTGAGCTTCCCGCGAGGATGCGCACCGCCGGCCTGCGCCTGGCCGGGGTGGACTGCCTGGTCTGCGGCACCGGCTACACCGGCGAGGACGGCTGCGAGCTGATGATTCCGCCCGACGGCGCCGGCGCGGTCTGGGACGCCCTGCTGGCCGAGGGGGTGCGGCCCGCCGGCCTGGGCGCCCGCGACACCCTCCGCCTGGAGGTCTGCTTCCACCTCTACGGCAACGACCTGAGCGAGGACCGCAACCCGATCGAGGCCGGCCTGCAGTGGTGCTGCAAGCTGGACACGGACTTCATCGGCGCCGGGGCGCTGCGGGACCTCCAGCCCGAGCAGACCCTGGTCCCGTTCGCCTTCACCGGGCCGGGGATCCCGCGCCAGGGCAATCCTGTGGCCACCGAGCAGGGATCCGGGGTGGTCACGAGCGGCTCGCTCTCGCCCTGTCTCGACACCGGCATCGGGCTGGCCTATGTGCCGGCCGGGGCGGCCGCTCCAGGCACGCCGATCGAGGTGGACGTGCGGGGCAAGAGCCGCGCCGCGGAGGTACGCGACAAACCGCTCTACGAAACGAGGTGACGTGGCCGAGGAGACCTATCCCGAGGACCTGAGGTACCACCACGAGCACGACTGGGCCCGGATCGAGGGCGACCAGGCCGTCTTCGGCGTCACCTGGTACGCCCAGGACGCGCTCGGCGAGGTGGTCTTCTTCGACCCCCCGGAGATCGGCTCCGAGGTGGGCAAGGACCAGACCTACGCCGAGGTGGAGTCGGTGAAGGCGGTGTCCGACGTGTTCGCGCCGTTGTCGGGCGAGATCGTGGAGGTCAACGAGGCGCTGGGCGACAGTCCCGAGCGCATCAACGAGGACCCCTACGGCGAGGGCTGGCTGGTCAAGGTGAGGCTCAGCGACGCCTCCGAGGTCGATTCGCTGATGGATGTGGGGGCGTACAAGGATTTGCTCCGATCGGGTAACTAACGTCGTAGCCAACCTATGAGCCGGTACACCGGAGTCACCGAGCAGGACCTGCAGGAGATGCTCGACGCGATCGGCGCCGGGTCGGTGGACGATCTCTTCAGCGAGATCCCGGAGGGCGTGCGGCTCGGGCGCGAGCTCGACCTGCCGCCGGGGGCCTCCGAGCAGGAGGTGTTCGGGCAGCTGTCGGCGCTGGCGGCGAGAAACCGCCACTGCGACGAGGAGGTGAGCTTCCTCGGGGCCGGGATGTACGACCACTACGTCCCCGCGCTGATCGACACCCTGCTCTCGCGCTCGGAGTTCCTCACCCCCTACACCCCCTACCAGCCGGAGGTCTCCCAGGGCGGGCTCCAGGTGATGTTCGAGTTCCAGACCGCGATCTCGGAGCTCACCGGCCTCCCCGTCTCCAACGCCTCGGTCTACGAAGGGCCGAGCGCAGTGGCCGCCGCCGGCTACCTGGCCAAGCTCGAGACCCGGCGCTCGAGGCTCGTGGCCTCGCGCGGCCTGCATCCCCATTCACGCGGGGCGCTTCGCACCCACGCCGCCGGCTACGGCATGGAGGTGGTGGAGGTGCCGCTCGACGCCGAGGGCGCCACCGACGCCTCCGCCCTGGCCGACGCGGTGGACGACGACACCGCCGCGGTGTTCCTCCAGCAGCCCAACTTCCTGGGCACGGTGGAGGAGCTCGGAGGCCTGGTGGAGGCGGGCAAGCGCACCGGCGCGCTCGCCGTGTGCGCCGCCGACCCGCTGCCCCTGGGCCTGCTCAAGCCGCCCGGCGAGCTCGGGGTGGACATCTGCGTGGGCGAGGGCCAGACGCTGGGCAACCGGCTGGACTTCGGCGGGCCCAGCTTCGGCTTCTTCGCCGCCGCCGAGCGCTTCCTGCGCAAGATGCCGGGCCGCATCGCCGGCGAGACCCGCGACGTGGACGGCAAGCGCGGCTTCGTGCTCACCCTCCAGACGCGCGAGCAGCACATCCGCCGCGAGAAGGCCACGCACAACATCTGCACCGCCCAGGCGCTCAACGCGCTGGCCGGGGTGGTCTACCTGTCCTGGCTCGGGCGCAGGGGCCTGGTGGAGCTGGCCGAGCTGATGCTGCGCCGCACCCACTACGCGCGCGGGGCGCTGGGCCTGGAGCCGATCAACCCCGGGCCGGTGGTGCGCGAGTTCGCCGTGCGCGTCGGTGACCTCGACGGCCTCTTCCGTCGGGCGCGCGCGGAGGGGATCAACCCCGGCTACCGCCTGGGCCGCGACTACCCCGAGTACGAGGACGGCCTCCTGGTGGCTATCACGGAGCGGCGCACGCGCGACGACATCGACCGCCTGGCGGCGCTGACCGCCGCCTCGCGCGAGGTGGTGGCGGCATGAGCCCTCAGCTCGACCCGCGCGCCGATGACCAGGCGGTGACGATCTACGAGCGCTCCCGGGAGGGCCGCCGGGCCTTCACGCCGCCGGCGACCGACGTGCCCGAGGTACCGGTCGAGGAGCTGCTGCCGCGCGAGGCGTTGCGCGAGCAGCCGGCCGAGCTGCCCGAGGTCTCCGAGCCGGAGCTCGTGCGCCACTACACCACGCTGTCGGCGAAGAACTTCCACCTGGACGAGGGCTTCTACCCGCTCGGGTCCTGCACGATGAAGCACAACCCGAAGCTGCACGAGCGGGTGGCCGCGCTCCCGGGGCACGCCCGGCTGCACCCGCTGCAGGACCCGGAGTACGCCCAGGGGGCGCTCGAGCTGATGTGGCGCCTGCAGGGCGCCCTGTCCGAGATCGCCGGCCTCAACCACGTGTCGCTGCAGCCGAGCGCCGGCTCCCACGGGGAGCTGGCCGGGCTGCTGCTCACGCGGGCCTATCACGCCGACCGGGGCGAGGAGCGCCCGAAGGTGCTCACCCCCGACACCGCCCACGGCACCAACCCGGCCACCGTGACCATGGCCGGATACGAGGTGGTGAAGGTGGGCACCGCCGAGGACGGCGGCGTGGACCTCGACGACCTGCGCGACAAGGCGGGCGACGACGTGGCCTGCCTGATGCTCACCAACCCCAACACCCTGGGTCTGTTCGACAAGAACATCGAGGAGATCGCCTCCATCGTCCACGACGCCGGGGCCACCCTCTACTACGACGGGGCGAACCTCAACGCGGTGATGGGCGTGGCCCGGCCGGGCGACATGGGCTTCGACATCGTCCACTTCAACCTGCACAAGACGTTCACCCAGCCCCACGGGGGCGGCGGCCCGGGCGCCGGCCCGATCGCGGTGTCCGACCGGATCGAGCCCTTCCTGCCCACCCCGCAGGTGGTCCGCCACGGCGGCCAGAACGGGCGCGCGCCGGCCTTCGACCTGGACTTCGACCGGCCCAAGTCGATCGGCCGCCTGCGCGGCTTCCAGGGCAACTTCGGCGTCTTCGTCCGCACCTGGGCCTACATCCGCTCACTTGGCGGCGACGGCCTCAAGGACGTCTCCCAGACCGCCGTCCTGAACGCCAACTACCTGAAGGCCCTGCTGGCCGCCGACGGCATCGGCGAGTACCTGCCGGTGGCCTTCGACCGCACCTGCATGCATGAGTTCGTGCTCAGCGGCAGCGGCGCCAAGGACAAGCTCGGCGTCAGGACGCTCGACCTGGCGAAACGGATGCTTGACCACCGCGTCCACCCGCCCACGGTCTACTTCCCGCTGCTGGTGGAGGAGGCCCTGATGGTCGAGCCCACCGAGACCGAGACCAGGGAGCGCCTCGACCACTTCGCCGCTGTGGTCCGCTCGATCCTGGAGGAGGCGGCCGAGGACCCGGAGATCGCCAAGAACGCGCCGCACACCACCCCGGTGCGACGCCTGGACGAGGCCGGCGCCGCCAAGCGCCCGGTGGTGCGCTGGCGCCCGGCCGCGGAGAACCCCGGCGACCCCGAGCGGGCCGAGAAGGCGGCGGCGAGCGGCACGGGGGCCATGTAGATGGCCACTGTCCCGGCCGGCTCTTCCACCTCACCCGACATCACCCCGGCCGAGCTGCGCCTCGCCGGGCGAAACCACGCGCTGCCGCTGGAGGCGCTCAAGCACCCGATCACCCCGGTCGGGCTGCACTACCTGCTGATCCACTACGACATCCCCGCCGTCGAGCCGGACGCATTCCGGCTGGAGGTGGGCGGCGCGGTCGACCGAGCGCTCACTCTGTCGCTGGACGACCTCCGCGCGCGCGAGCGGGTGAGCCTGCCCGTGACCTTCGAGTGCGCCGGCAACGGGCGGGCGCTGCTCGAGCCCCGTCCTGTGAGCCAGCCCTGGCTGACCGGCGCGGTCGGAACCGCCGAGTGGGCCGGAACGCCGCTTCGCGGGCTCCTGGACGAGGCCGGGGTCCGGCCCGAGGCCGTGGAGGCGCTGTTCAGTGGGCTCGACCACGGACTGGAGGGCGGTGTGCGGCAGGCCTTCGAGCGCTCGCTGGCGCTGCCGCAGGTGCTGGAGGGCGACGCCCTGCTGGCCTACGAGATGAACGGCGCGCCACTGCTGCCCCAGCACGGCTTCCCGCTGCGCTTGGTGGTGCCCGGCTGGTACGGCATGACCAACGTCAAGTGGCTGGCGAGGATCACCCTGCTGGAGGAGCCGTTCGAGGGCTACCAGCAGAGCGTCAGCTACCGGCTCTACGACGCGGACGGCACCCCCGGCGAGCCGCTCAGCCGGATGCGGCCCCGCTCGCTGATGGTCCCGCCCGGGGTCCCCGACTTCGACACCCGCGACCGGTTCCTCGATCCCGGTGCGGTGGTGCTCGAGGGCCGGGCCTGGTCGGGCCACGGCCCGGTGGAGAGGGTCGAGGTGTCGACCGACGACGGCGCCACCTGGGCCCCCGCCGAGCTGGCCGAGCCGCTCGGCCCTGCCGCGTGGCGGGGCTGGAGCTTCCACTGGGACGCGCCGGCCGGCGAGCACGTGCTCTGGTCCCGCGCGTCCGACGCCGCCGGCAACACGCAGCCCCTGGACCCGCCCTGGAACCTCAAGGGCTACGTGAACAACGCAGTCGAGCGGGTGCCCGTGGTCGTGGGCCGCTTTTAAGTGCTCCCCGCCTCAACCACCGCCGCGCTCGACCGGCCAGGAACGTGCCTGACGGCGCCCACGATGCTCGCCGATGCTTTGGCATCGACTGCGCTCGCGGGCTGGTCAGCCCCGCTCCTGGCTCGTCCGATCATCGACGGTACCTTCGGCGGGCAGCACTAAGCCGCGTGCGCATCTTCAGCGGAATCCAGCCCACCGGCCGCAAGCACCTCGGGAACTACATCGGAGCCATCCGCGGCTACCTGGAGGGCCAGGAGCGCGGCGACCCGGCGATCTACTGCATCGTCGACCTGCACGCCACCAGCGTGGCCTACGACCCCAGGCGCGCTGCCCGGCTACGTGCTCGACACCACCGCGATGCTGATGGCGGCCGGCCTCGACCCGGAGCGCTGCATCCTGTTCCGCCAATCCGACCTGGCCGAGCACTCGGAGCTGTGCTGGCTGCTGTCCTCGGTCACCCCCTACGGCGACCTCCAGCGCATGCACCAGTTCAAGGACAAGTCGGCGCGCGAGCAGCAGCTGGTGCGCACCAGCCTGTTCCTGTACCCCGTGCTCCAGGCCGCCGACATCCTGCTCTACCGCACCGACGAGGTCCCGGTGGGCGACGATCAGCGCCAGCACGTGGAGCTCGCCCGCGAGATCGCCCGGCGCTTCAACGCCACCTACGGCGAGATCCTGGTCGAGCCCGCGCACGTGATCCCGTCCATCGGGGCGCGCATCATGGACCTGCAGGACCCCGGCGCAAAGATGTCGACGAGCTACGGCACCGAGGCCGGCCTCATCTACATCGACGACGAGCCCGACGCCGTTCGCCGCAAGGTCAAGCGGGCCCAGACCGACTCCGGCAGCGACATCGTGCGCGGGCCCGGCAAGGAGGGAATCGCCAACCTGATCGAGGTGATGGCGGTCTCGCGCGGCGTGAGCGCCGAGCGGGTGGAGGAAGAGTTCGCGGACCAGGGCTACGGCGCCTTCAAGCAGGCGGTGGGCGACGCCGTGGTCGAGGTGCTGGCCCCGGTGGGCGAGCGCTACGCCGAGCTGCGCCCGGACGAGGCGGCGCTCGAGGCCACGCTCGCGAGCGGCGCCGAGCGTGCCCGGGGCATCGCGACCGGCGTGATGGCCGAAGTGCGGCAGGCCATGGGCGTGCGCGGCTGAGCCGTTCCGCCGGGGCCGGGGGCTAGGCTCCCGCCGATGGCGATCGCCGACCTCGACCTCGACCTCGAGGTCTTTCAGGGGCCGTTCGACCTCCTCCTCACGCTCGTGCTCAAGGAGGAGGTCGACCTGCTGGAGGTCGACCTCGCCGAGATCGTGCTCTCCTACGTCGAGTACCTCGAGCGCTCCGGCGAGCTGGACCTCGAGGCGGCCACCGAGTTCCTGGTGCTGATCGCCGCGCTGCTGGAGCTGAAGTCGCGGCTGATGCTCCCCTCGGACGAGGAGGAGGACCTCGACCTCGAGCCCCAGGAGGCCGCCGACGAGCTGCTTCACCGGATGCTCGAGTACCACCGCTATCGCGGCGCCGCCGGCCACCTGCGGGAGCGGCTGGAGGCCGAGCACGGCTTTCGCTACCGCTCCGCCCCGCTGCCGCCCGCGCTCCGCCGCGTCTCGGTCGAGGTCGCCGAGCGGGCCTACGACCCGGAGCGGCTGGCCGCGGCCCTGGGCGACCTGCTGCGCGTGCCGCCGCCGCTCGAGCTGGGCCACCTGCGCCGCCCGGCGGTGTCGGTCGAGCAGCGGCTGCTGCACCTGCGCGGCCTGCTGGCGCGCAAGGCGCCGTTCTCGTTCGACGAGGCCGTGCGCGGGGCCGACCGCCTCACCGAGGCCGTCACCCTGTTTGCGCTGCTGGAGCTCTACAAGGCGGGCGAGGCGAGCTGGGAGCAGGAGGTGCCCTTCGGGCCGATCCTGGTGAGGGCGGCAACCTGAACGACCTGGCCCGCACCGTCGAGGCGCTGCTCTTCCTCTCGGCCGAGCCGGTGGCGGTGGAGCGTCTGGCCGACGCCTGCCGGGTCTCCGAGGGGGAGGTGGTCGAGGCGCTGGCGCGCCTGCGCGAGCACTACGCCGAGGGCTACCGCGGCGTGGTGCTGCGCGAGGTGGCCGGCGGCTTCACGCTCGCCACCGACCCGATGGCCGAGGATGCCGCCCGCCGGCTGCTCGCCCGGCCCCGCACCCCGCCGCTCACCCAGGCACAGGCCGAGTGCCTGGCCATCGTGGCCTACCTGCAGCCCGTCTCACGGCCGGAGCTGGCCCGGATCCGCGGGGTGGCCTCGGAATCCGCGGTGGCGACGCTGCTGGAGCGCGGTCTGATCGAGGAGTCCGGGCGCTCGCGCTTCGGCGCCATCCTCTACCGCTCCACCGAGCTGTTCCAGAAGCTGTTCGGGCTCACCGGACTGGACGAGCTGCCCGACCCGGCCCGCTTCGACCCGAGCCCGGAGGAGGAGGGCGAGCTGCGCGAGCGCCTGCTGCGGGCGGGCGAACAGCGGACGGCGACCTAGCTCGCCGCCAGCTCCAACCTCGCCTCGCGAAACTCCTCGGCCACGTCCTGGAGGATCTGCAGCATCGCCTCGCTGGCCGGCGAGTGGTAGGCGCCGGCCGTGCGGGCCGCCCATACGCGCCGCATCGGGGGCTTCTTGAGGGTGCGCACCACCACGCCGGGGTGGACCGTGGTGAGGGCCAGGCGGGGGAGGATGGTCACGCCCACCCCGGCCGCCACCAGCGCCTGCGCCGCGGTGGTCTCGTCGGCCTCGAAGGCCACCCTCGGCTCGTAGCCGGCCTCACGGCACACGGTCTCGAGGATCCCGCGGCAGTCGCTGGCGTTGCTGGAGGCCACCCAGGGCTCGTCGGCCAAGTCGGCCAGCGCCGGGCGGCGGCGGCCGGCCAGGGGGTGCCCCTTGGGGAGGAGCAGCTCGTACTGGTCCTCGGTCAGCTCGGTGAGCTCCAGGTCGGGGGCGAGCATGCCGGGAATCGAGTCGTGGTCGTACACCAGGGCCAGGTCGACCTCGCCCGACTTGAGCTTGGCGCCCGCCTCCGCCGGCTCGGCCTCGAGCATCCCGAGCTCCACGTGGGGATGGCGCTCGTGGAACGCCGCGACCGCCCGCGGGATCAGCGTGGCGCCGGCACTCTGGAAGCAGACCAGCCGCAGCCTGCCGCCGCGCAGTCCGGCTAGGGCGTCAAGGTCGTCCTCGGCGCTGCGCAGCCGGGCGAGGATCACCTCGGTGTGGTCGACCAGCACCTGACCGGCGCCGGTGAGCCGCACGCCGCGGGCGCCGCGCTCCACCAGCTGCGCACCGCTCTCGCGCTCCAGCGCGGCGATGTGCTGGCTCACCGCCGACTGGGTGAAGTTCAGCGCCTCCGCCGCGGCCGAGAACGACCCCCGCGAAGCGACCTCGCACAACACCTTCATCCGGCGGACGTCGAGCATTAGCACATCTTATCGAGGACGCCAGAAGGCTTCACGTCGACTGATGCGCCGAACCTGCAATGCTCGATCCCGTGTCGCGCCGCTCCTGGATCATGTTCGGCCTCCTGGCTGCCTTCTGGGGCGCCTCCTACCTGTTCATCAAGGTGGCGCTCGAGGACGGCATGGGGCCGATGGTCATCGTCTTCCTGCGCTGCGCCCTGGCGGCGGCGGTGCTCCTGCCGGTCGCGGCGCATCTCGGCGCCCTCACCGGAATGCGGGAGCGTCTCGGGCGGATTCTGCTGCTGGCCGTCCTCCAGGTGGCCGTTCCCTTCACGCTGATCACGGTGGGAGAGCAGGAGCTCTCGTCGTCGCTCACAGGCATCCTGGTGGCCACCGCGCCGATCTTCACCTTCCTGCTGGCCTACGCGCTCGAGGGCGAGGAACGGGCGAGTGCGCTGTCCCTGATCGGCGTGGCGCTTGGGATCGGCGGGGTGGCGCTCCTGCTGGGCGTGGACGCCCCGGGCGGAGCCGCAGCGCTGGCCGGCGGGCTGATGATCGTGGTGGCCAGCCTCTGTTACGGGCTGGCCGCGTGGTTTCTCAAGCGCCGCCTGCCCGGCGTGCAGCCCGTGGGGACGGTGGCCGGGACCACCGCGGCCACGGCGGTCATGACGCTTCCCTTGGCCCTGCTCGACCCGCCCAGCCAGGCACCCGGCCTCGAGGCCGTCGCCTCGCTGGTGGCCCTCGGGGTCCTGGGCACGGGGCTGGCGTTCGTGTTCTTCCATGCCCTGGTCGCGGCCGAGGGGCCGCGAACCACCTCGCTCGTGGCCTACGTCGCCCCGGCCTTCTCGGTGGTCTACGGGGTCACGCTGCTGGACGAGCGCTTTACCGTCGCCACCGCCGCCGGGCTCCTGCTCATCGTCGGGGGCTCGTGGCTGGCGGCGGAGGGGCGCTTGCCCTGGCGGCGCCGCCGTGAGGCGCCTGCCCTCACCTAACGCGGCGCAGCCGGCCGAGCCGGCTGCTCGCGCACAGCAGCCGCCAGCTGCCCGCAGGCGGCGTCGATGTCCCGGCCCCGCGTCAGGCGCACCGTCGTGCGCACGCCCCGCTCACCCAAGGCGGCCTTGAAGGCGGCGATCGCCTCGCGGGTTGAGCCGCGGTAGGGCGCGTCGGTGGGGTTGTAGGGGATGAGGTTGACCTTGAACGCGGTGCGCGGCTCCAGGGCGCGGGCCAGGGCCAGCGCCTGCTCGTAGCGGTCGTTGACCCCGTCGAGCATCAGGTACTCCACGAACACCGGGCGGCGGCGGCGCTCGTGCCAGGCGCGGCAGGCGTCGAGCACGTCGGCGAGCGGGTAGCGATCGTTGACGGGCATGAGCTCCGAGCGCAGGGTCTCGTCGGCGGCGTGCAGCGAGAGGGCCAGGCGCACGGGCGGTCCCTCGGCGGCCATGCGCTCGATTCCGGGGGCCCAGCCGACGGTGGAGATGGCCGTGTTCGACGACGCGATGCCGATCTGCGGCAGGCGCTCGCAGGCGGCGAGCACGGCGTCGAGGTTCATGAGCGGCTCGCCCATCCCCATGAACACCGCGTGGTCCACGTCCTCCTTGCGCCGGAAGTGCAGAGCCTGGTCGAGGATCTCCGAGCTGGTGAGGTTGCGCCCGAAGCGCATCGTCCCGGTGGCGCAGAAGGTGCAGGTGAGCGGGCAGCCGGACTGGCTCGAGAGGCACAGGGAGCGGCGGCCGTCGCGGTAGCGCATCAGCACGGTCTCGACCGGCCGGCCGTCGGCGGTGGCGAACAGCGCCTTCTCGGTCCCGTCGGAGGCGAGCGCCTCGCGCTCGCTGAGCAGCGAGGAGAACGGCACCTCCTCGGCCAGCCGCTCGCGCAGGACCAGCGGCAGGTTGGTCATCTCGGCGTAGGAGCCGGCTCCGCGAGCGGCCCACTCCCACACCTGGCCGGAGCGGAAGCGGGGCTCGCCGGCGGCAACCAGCCGGTCGTCGAGGAGCGCCAGGTCCATGCCCTCAGTGTGCCGCACGCGGCCGGGCCTGCCAGGCTCCCTCTGTGCGCCTGGCCAAGTACCTCGCCCACGCCGGAGCGGCGTCCCGCCGGGGGGCCGAGGCCCTGGTGGCCGAGGGCCGGGTGAGCGTGGCCGGGGAGACGGTGACCGACCCTGCCCGCGACGTGGACGAGTCGAGCCGGGTGGCGCTCGACGGCATCCTGCTGCGGCCCGAGCCGCGCGAGGTGCACGTGCTCAACAAGCCGAAGGGCGTGGTCTCGACCGCACGCGACACCCACGGACGGGCAACGGTCGTGGACATCGTGCGCTCGGCGCGCCGGCTGTACCCGGTGGGCCGCCTGGACGCCGACAGCACCGGCCTGATCCTGCTCACCAACGACGGCGAGCTGGCCGAGGCGCTCACGCATCCCCGGTACGGGGTGGAGAAGGTCTACCGCGCCCGCGTGGCGCCGCCCCGCGTGTCGGCCCGCGCCCTGAAAGCCCTGCGCGAGGGGGTCGACCTCGAGGACGGGCGCACCGCGCCGGCCGGGGCCCGGCAGCCGAAGCCCGGCCTGCTCGAGATCACGCTGCGCGAGGGGCGCAAGCGCCAGGTGCGGCTGATGTGCGAGGCCGTGGGCCACCGGGTGATCGCGCTCGAGCGGGTGGCCTTCGGCCCGCTTGGCCTGCGGGGCCTCGCCCTCGGGGAGAGCCGCCGCCTGACCCGGCCGGAGGTGCAGCGCCTGCGGCGCGCCGCAGGGCTGCCAGAATCATCCGCCGCATGAGGCTGCGAGCGCTGCGGGGCGCGATCACGGTGGAGGAGAACGAGTCCGAGGCGATCCTCGAGGCCACCCATGAGCTGGTCCGAGAGGTGATGGGCCGCAACGCGCTGGAGGCCGGCGACCTCGTGAGCTGCATCTTCACCTGCACGGACGACCTCGACGCCGAGTTTCCGGCGGTCGCCGCCCGGCAGATGGGCCTCTCGAGCGTGCCGCTGCTCTGCGCTCGCGAGATCGAGGTCCCGGGCTCCCTGCCGCGTGTGATCCGCCTGCTCCTGCACTGCTACGCCGAGCCCGGGCATCCGGCTCACCACGTCTACCTGCGCGACGCGGTGGCGCTGCGCAAGGACCTCGAGGGGGCCCAGTGAGCCCCGGCCTGGAGTTCAACGCCCGCCTGGCCGAGATCCCCGTGTACCCGGCGGCATCCACCTACGCCTTCGAGGGCGACCTGGTGAAGCTGGCCTCCAACGAGACGCCCTTCCCTCCGCACCCGCAGGTGCTGGAGGCGGTGGAGGCGCAGCTGCGGACGCTCAACCGCTACCCCGACCCGGAGAAGGGGCTGCTGCGCCGCCGGATCTCCGAGCGCACCGGCGTGCCCCCCGGCCGGGTGGCTGTGGGCAACGGCTCCTGCGAGCTGCTGCTCGCCGCCGCCGACGCCATGCTCGAGCCGGGCGCGGAGGTGGTGTACGCCTGGCCGTCGTTCTCGATCTACCCCCACATGGCCGCGGCCTCGGGGGCCACCGAGATCGCGGTGCCGCTGAACGAGGCGGGCGAGCACGACCTGGAGGCGATCGCCCGCGAGGTGACGGCGGCCACCCGCATCGTGATCGTCTGCAACCCCAACAACCCAAGCGCCACCGCGCTCCCTCCGGCGGCGATCGACGCCTTCGCCGCCGATCTGCCCCGGCGCGTGGCCCTGATCCTCGACGAGGCCTACGTCGAGTTCTCCACCCTCCAGGACCCCGACGAGTCGCTCGACCTCCTGGAGCGCCACCCCAACCTGGTGCTGCTGCGCACGTTCTCGAAGGTCTACGGGCTGTGCGGCCTGCGGGCGGGGTACGCGTTGGGCTCGGAGGAGTTCCGCCTGGCGGTCGACCGGGTGCGTCAGCCCTTCTCGGTCAACGCGCTGGCTCAGGCGGCGGCGACCGAAGCGCTCAGCCATGTGGACGAGGTCGAGCGGCGCGTGATGCTGACGGCGGTCGAGCGCATGCACGTCGAGTCGGGCTTGGAGGAGCGGGGCCTGCAGAGCAGCGACAGCCAGGCCAACTTCTCCTGGGTCTCCCTGGGCGACCGCGACGAGGACGAGGTCATGCGCGGCCTTACCGAGCGCGGGGTGATCGTGCGCGCCGGGAAGGCGCTCGGCCAGGAGGGCTGGATGCGGGTGACCTACGGAACGAGGCGCGAGAACGATCGCTTTCTGGCCACGCTGGATGAGATCCTCTGAGCCATGGGACGCTTCAGGCTGGGGCTCAAGCTGGCCGGGCAGAGCTGGCGTGTGCTGCGCGGCCATCCCGCGCTGCTGGCCTTCCCGCTGACCGCGATCCTCGCGGCCATCGTGCTGGTGGGCCCGCCGGCCCTGTACGGCGCCTACCTGCTGGAGGAGGGCGACACGGTGCCCGGCGCCGCCCTGCTGGTGCTGGCGGCCTACCTGGCCGCGTTCATCACCGCGTTCATGGGGGTGGGGCTGGTGGCGGCCGCCGACGCGATCATGCGGGGCAGGGAGGCCGGCTTCGGGTTCGGGGTGAAGGTGGCGATGTCGCACCTGGGCGCGATCTCCGGCTGGGCTCTCATCAACGCCGCTCTCTCGGTCGCCCTGGGCCTGCTCGAGTCGCGCGGAGCGGGCGGCCAGATCGCCGCCGGCTTGGTGGGTGGGGCCTGGACGGTGGTCAGCCTGCTGGCCGTGCCGGCGATCGCCCTCGAGGACGCCGGCCCGCTGCAGGCGATCAAGCGCTCGGCGTCCATATTCAAGGAGCGCTGGGCCGGGCAGGTCACCGGGATGGCGGCGATCGGCGGGCTGGTCTTCCTCCTCGGGGTGCTCCCCGGCGTGCTGATCGCCGTGCTCGGCGTGCTGATCCTCAGCGGCGGTGGCGGCGGGGGAGAGCTGGCCGCCGGCGAGGTCATCCTGGCGCTCGGAGTGGTGATCACGGCCGTCGCCGTGCTCATCTCGGCCGCGCTGCGCCAGGTGTTCGCGGCGGCGCTCTACCGCTACGCCACCACCGGCCACGCGCCCACGGCGTTCGCCGACGCCGACCTGGAGTCCGCGGTGCGCGTCCGCGGCGCCCAGCCGGCCACCGCGTAAGAGCGGGCTTGCGGGCTCCTCGCCGGACCTGCTACAACCTTTCGTGATGTCCCGCCCGGACACGCCCAGCCTCACCAGCGCCGCCGGCGCCTCTTGGCGTGTCTATCCCTATTGGCGATTTAGCTAGGCGTTCGGCCCGCGGCCGCCCCATCTTGGCCGCCATCGCCTGCCTCACCCCGCCGGACGCCGCCTCAGCATCCGCACCGCCATAGGACTCGTAGAACTTTTGAGAGGGTTTCGGGACAAATGATGATCGTCATGAAAGAGGGGGCGTCGACCGAGCAGATCGACGCCGTGATCAAACGCGTCGAGTCGGTGGGCGCGTCGGCCCACATCTCGCAGGGCGACTTCGTGACCGTCATCGGCGCGATCGGCGACCGCGAGCACGTGGCCAACCTGGGCCTCGAGGGCGCGCCGGGGGTGGACCACCTGGTACCGATCCTCAAGCCCTACAAGCTGGCCTCCGCCCAGTACAAGCGCGGCGAGCGCACCGTGGTGGACGTCGAGGGCCGCAAGATCGGCGGCGCCCACTTCGCGACCATCGCCGGTCCGTGCACGGTCGAATCGCAGGACGTGATGCTGGAGTCGGCGCGCATCGTGCGCGACGCCGGCGCTCAGCTGTTGCGCGGTGGCGCCTACAAGCCGCGCACCTCCCCGTACTCGTTCCAGGGGCTGGGCGAGGCCGGGCTGCGCCTGCTGGCCGAGGCCAAGGAGGAGACCGGCCTGCCGATCGTCACCGAGCTGATGGACGTCCGCGACCTCGACGCAGTGGTCGGCGTGGCCGATGTGATCCAGCTCGGCGCCCGCAACATGCAGAACTACACGCTGCTCACCGAGGTGGGCCGGGCGGGCAAGCCGGTGCTGCTCAAGCGCGGGCTGTCGGCCACGCTGGAGGAGCTGCTGATGGCGGCGGAGTACGTGCTCAAGGAGGGCAATCCCAACGTGCTGCTGTGCGAGCGCGGGATCCGCACCTTCGAGCCGGGCTACCGCTTCACCCTCGACCTCATGGCCGTGCCGGTGCTCCGGGAGCTGACCCATCTTCCGGTGATCGTCGATCCGTCGCATGCCGCGGGCAAGCGCTCGCTGGTGGAGCCGCTGTCGCTGGCCGCGGCCGCGGCGGGAGCGGACGGGCTGATCGTGGAGGTCCATCCCTGCCCGGAGGAGGCCGTGTGCGACGGGCCGCAGGCGCTGCTGGCGGACGAGTTCGCCGACTACCTGCGCAAGGTCGAGGCCGCGGCCGAGCTGGCGGGCAAGTCCCTGCAAGTCGCATAGATGCGAATAACCGTCCTCGGCGTGGGGCTGATCGGCGGCTCGATCGGCCTCGCCGCCAAGGAGCACGTCGAGGGCGCGGAGGTGGTGGGCTTCGGCCGCCGGCCGGAGCGCCTGGAGCGCGCGCGGGAGCTCGGAGCCGTCGACCGCGTGACCGGCTCCCTCGCCGAGGCGCTCGAGGGGGCGGAGGTGTGCTTTGCCTGCGCGCCGGTCGGCGCGCTGCCGGACCTGGTGGCCGAGGCGCTGTCGGTGGCCGGCCCAGACTGCGCGGTGAGCGACGTGGGCTCCACCAAGCAGGACCTGGTGGCCGCTATCGCCGACCCGCGCTTCGTGGGCGGGCATCCGATCGCGGGCGCCGAGACCGCCGGCGTGGAGCACGCGCGCGCGGACCTGTTCGGCGGCGCGGTCTGGTACCTGACCCCGCAGCACCACTCCGGAGGGCTGCTCTACGAGCGCCTCTACCGCTTCGTCGCCGCCCTCGGCGCCCGCCCGGTGGCGGTGGACCCCGAGACCCACGACCGGCTGGTCGCGGTCTTCAGCCACCTGCCCCACGTGATGGCCAACGTCCTGGTCGCCCAGGCCGCCGGCCGGCTGCTGCGCCACGGCGAGGCGCTGCGGCAGGTGGGACCGAGCTTCCGCGACGCCACCCGCGTGGCGGGCGCCAATACCGCGATGTGGGCGGACATCTACCGGGCCAACCGCGGAGCCATCGTCGAGGAGCTGCGGGAGCTGGGGGAGCGCCTGGTCGAGGTGGCGGCGCTGCTCGAGGCGGGCGACGGCGTGGCCGACTGGAACGACCGGGCCCGGGAGGACCGGCGCGCGCTCCTGGAGGCCGCGGTGGCGGGTGGTCCGGTCCACGAGCTGCGGCTGACCGTGCCCAACCGCCCCGGCATCGTCGCCCAGGTGGCGCTCGCCCTGGGCCGCGCGGGGGTGAACATCGTGGACATGGCCCTGGCCCCGGCGGCCGACATGCGCTCGGGCGCGATGACCCTCTGGATCGCCGGTGACCAGCAGGCCGTCCGCGCCCGCGACCTGATCGGCGAGCTCGGCTTCCCGGTCGTCGCCGAGTGACCGAGCGCGCACGCTTCGGTCCCTCCGGTCCGCTGCGCGGCACCTACGTGGCGCCGGCGGACAAGTCGATCTCTCACCGCGCCGCGCTGTTCGGGGCCATGTGCGACGAGCCGGTGAGCGTGAAGAACTACCTGGACGCTGCCGACACCCGCTCGACGCTCGAGGCGCTGCTCAAGCTGGGGGCCGGGGTGGAGGACCGCGGCGACGGGGGGCTGGTGATCCGCGGCGTGGGCCTGCACGCCCCCCTCGAGGCGACCGGCGGGCTGCTCGACGTCGGCAACGCGGGGACCCTGATGCGTCTCCTGCCGGGCTGGCTCGCCGGCCAGCCGGGCGGTGTCTGGACGCTCGACGGCGACGACTCGATTCGCAGGCGCCCGGTCGATCGGATCGCCGAGCCCCTCCGGGCGATGGGCGCCGACCTCGAGGCGCGCGACGGGCGCTTTCCGCCGCTGACCGTCCGCGGGACCGCGCTGAGCGGAATCGACTACGAGCTGCCGGTGGCCAGCGCCCAGGTGAAGTCCTGCCTGCTGCTGGCGGGGATGCTCGCGGCGGGCTCCACCACGCTGCGGGAGCCGGCGCCGAGCCGCGACCACACCGAGCGCATGCTGCGCCGGGCCCGTGTGCCGTTCGAGCGCGACGGGCTGACGCTCACGGTCTCGCAGGTCGACGAGCTCGAGCTGGAGGAGATCGTCGTGCCCGGCGATCCCTCGTCGGCGGCCTTCGTCGTGACCGCGGCGACGCTGGTGCCCGGCTCGCGGGTGGTGGCCGAGGACGTGGGGCTGAACTGGACGCGCACCGGCTTCCTGCGGATCGCCCAGCGCATGGGGGCGGTGATCGTCGGCGACACCGAGGAGCCGGGGACCGTCGCCGACAGCGAGCCCACCGGCGAGCTGGACGTGGCCTCGGGACCGCTCGAGGCCACCGAGGTGGGGGCGGACGAGGTGCCGCTGGCGATCGACGAGCTGACGCTGGTGGCGCTGCTGGGCGCGTTCGCCGACGGCGAGACGGTGGTGCGCGACGCCGCCGAGTTGCGGGTCAAGGAGTCGGACCGCATCGAGGCGGTGGTCGACGGCCTGCGCGGCCTGGGAGCGGACGCCGAAGCCACCCCCGACGGGTTCGCCGTCCGGGGCGACGGCTCGCCGCTGCGCGGGGGCGTGATCGATGCGCGCGGCGACCACCGGATGGCCATGCTCGGCGCCGTGGCCGGCCTCGCGTCGGTCGAGGGGGTGGAGGTGGTGGGCATGGACGCCGCGGCCGTCTCCTACCCGGGCTTCGAGGGCGACCTGGGAGCCCTGCTCGGCCAGGACTGACCCAGCTCGCGGAGGGGGTAGAAGGTCCGGCCGCGGCCGTATCGTTGGCGGCCGGTGTACGACGCGCTGCTCTTCCTCCACGTACTGGCTGCGTTCCTGCTGGGCGTCACCGCGGTCACCTACAGCGCGGCCGCGCTCGGGGCCACCGCCGGCGGGCCGGCGCTGCGGGTGGCCGACGTGTGCTGGAACGTCGGCGGGCTGGGCACGCTGATCCTGGGGATCTGGCTCGCGCTGGACGTGGACGGCTACGAGGTCTGGGACGGCTGGATCCTGGGCGCGATCGCGCTCTGGGTGGTCGCGACGGGAACCGGCTCGGTGGCCCAGGCCGAGATGCGCAGAGGCGGCAGTCCGGCGCTCATGCACTGGCTGCGCACCCTGGCCGTGATCGGGTTGCTGGTGCTGATGGTCTGGAAGCCGGGCGCATGACCCCGCTCGCGGCGATCCGGCCCGACGCGTGGAACCTGCCCCTGTTCCTCCACGTCCTCTCCGCCATGGTGCTGGTGGGTGCGGTGGTGCTGGTGGCAGCGTCGCTGGCCGGCTCGGCGCGAAACGGCTCGGCGGCGGCCGTCCGCCTCGGGTTTCGCAGCCTGCTGCTGGCCGCGCTGCCCGCCTGGCTGGTCATGCGGGTCAGCGCCCAGTGGCTGGCCTCGGAGCAGAACCTGGACGAGGAGGCGCCCGGCTGGGTGGACATCGGCTTCATCACGTCCGAGTCCACGCTGCTGCTGCTGATCGCCGCCACGGTCTGCGCCGGGGTGGCGGCCCGCCGGGCCGGCCGCGGCGCCGAACCCGGCCGCGGGCTCAGCCGCGCCGTGGTGGTGCTGATGGGGATCGCGCTGGTGGCCTACCTCGTCGTGATCTGGGCGATGACCACCAAGCCGTCGTAGCCGGGCGTCCGCTGTAGCCTCAGGCCGCCATGGTGGTCGCAATCGACGGTCCCGCCGGCGCGGGCAAGAGCACCATCGCGCGCGCCGCCGCGCGTGCGCTGGGCTTCTCGTACCTCGACTCGGGGGCGATGTACCGCGCCGCGGCGCTGGCCGCGCTGGAGCGGGGCGGGGCGGCTTCGGAGGCAGCCGCGGGAGCGGAGATCGTCCTGGGCGAGCGCGTGCTGCTGGACGGACGCGACGTGACGGAGGCCATACGCGCGCCCGAGGTCTCGGAGGCGGCCTCCAGGGTGGCGGCCAATCCCCGGGTGAGGGAGGCGCTGGTGCCCAAGCAGCGCGCGCTGCTGGCCTACGGGGACTGGGTGGCCGAGGGCCGCGACATCGGGACCGTCGTCGTTCCGGACGCCGCGCTGAAGGTCTTCCTCACCGCCACCCCCGAGGAGCGCGCCCGGCGGCGGGCCGCCGAGCTGGGGGCCGACATGGAGACCGTGCTGCGCGACCAGGCGCTGCGAGACGCCCAGGACAGCGGCCGCGAGCACTCGCCCCTTGTGCGCGCGCCGGACGCGGTCGAGCTGGACACCACCGGGCTCAGCGTGGACGAGGTGGTGGCGGCCATCGTGGCGCTCATCGAGGCGCGATGAGCCGCCCCAGCGTCGCCGTCGTCGGCTACCCCAACGTCGGCAAGTCCACGCTGGTGAACCGGCTGTCGGGCACCCGCGAGGCGGTGGTGCACGAACAGGCCGGGGTCACCCGCGACCGCAAGGAGATCGAGGCCGACTGGAACGGCGTGAGCTTCACGCTGGTGGACACCGGCGGCGTCGACCTGGCCGAGGAGGGCGAGCTGTCCGAGGCCGTGCGCCGCCAGGCCCGGGCGGCGGTGGCCGAGGCCGACCTGGCCCTGCTGGTGGTGGACGCCCGCAGCGGGCTGCGGCCCGGCGACGCTGAGCTCGCGGGGGAGCTGCGCGGGGGCACTGTGCCGGTGATCGTGGCCGCCAACAAGGTGGACGACGCCCGCCAGTCGGGCCTGGCGGCCGAGTTCTACGGTCTCGGGCTGGGGGACCCGGTGGCGGTGTCGGCCACCCAGGGCCTGGGCACCGGCGACCTGCTCGACCTGGTGGTGGAGCGGCTGCCGCACACGGCGGCCGCCGCCGACGAGGCCACCCGTCTGGCGCTCATCGGCCGCCCGAACGTGGGCAAGTCGTCGCTGCTCAACCGCCTCTTGGGCGAGGAGCGGACCATCGTCACCCCGGTGGCGGGAACCACGCGGGACTCGATCGACACCCGCGTGGAGCTCGACGGCCGGGAGCTGGTGCTGGTGGACACCGCGGGCCTGCGCCGCCGCACCAAGGTGGCCGGCAGCGTCGACTACTACGCCCAGCTGCGCTCCGAGCGAGCTGCGGAGCGGGCGGCCGTGGCCATCGTGGTCTGCGACGCCACCGAGGGCGTGACCAGCGACGACTTCCGGGTGGCCGAGATGGCGATGCAGAAGAAGTGCGCCACGGTGATCGCCCTCAACAAGTGGGACGTCACCGATACCGACCTGGAGGACGCCAAGGCCCGGGTCACGCGCAAGCTGCGCCAGCGCCCCCAGGTGATGGCGGTCTCGGCCAAGACGAGCCGGGGGCTCAAGCGCCTGGTGGCCGAGGCCCTCTCGCTCGCCGACCGTTCCGACCAGCGGATCCAGACCGCCGACCTGAACCGCTTCCTCTCGGACCTCCAGGCCACCCGCGAGCCCCCCGCCGTGGGCGGCCGGCGCCTGCGCCTGTACTACATGGCCCAGTTCGAGACCTCGCCCCCCCGCTTCGCGGTCCAGGTCAACCACCGCGGCCGGGTCACCCGCGACTACGCCTTCTTCCTCGAGAACCGGCTGCGCGATCGCTACGGCCTCCAGGGGGTGCCGCTGGTGATCGACTTCAAGACCGCCCGCGGCCGGTCGTGACCGGCCGCGCCCTCATCTTCGACCTCGACGGCGTGCTGCTCGACTCCGAGCAGGTCTGGAACGAGGCCAAGGAGGAGCTCACGCGCGAGAGCGGCGGCGCCTGGAGAGACGAGGCGCCCCGGCGCATGATGGGCATGAGCTCGCCCGAGTGGTCCGACTACCTGCGCGACGAATTGGGAGTGCCGATGGACAGCGAGGCCATCAGCGCGGAGGTGGTGAGCCGGATGGAGGCCATCTACCGCGAGCGGCTGCCCCTGATCGAGGGCGCGCCCGAGGCGGTGAAGCGAATGGCCGCGGCGGTGCCCCTGGGCCTCGCCTCCTCCGCGAACCGGGAGATCATCGACCTGTTCCTGGAGCTCTCGGACCTCGAGCGCCACTTCGCCGACAGCATCTCGTCCGAGGAGGTCGCCCGGGGCAAGCCCGCGCCCGACGTGTACCTGGAAGCGGCCCGGCGCCTGGACGCGGACCCGGCGCAGAGCGTCGCGGTCGAGGACTCGGAGAGCGGCATCCGCGCCGCGCACGCTGCTGGCATGCGGGTGCTCGCGCTGCCGAACCCGCACTACCCGCCGGAGCCCGAGGCGCTTGCCCAGGCCGACGACGTGCTGGACTCCCTCGCCGACCTGACGCCCGAGCGCGCCTTCGGCCGCCTGTGACCTGAGGCGTCATTCGGCGCACGTTCCCGGCGTCTGGACCGGCCTGGCGCCACTCGGAAATCATCGCGCCTCGACGTCTGGCAGCCGGTCGATCGCCTGGCGTGCGCAGCAGTCGCAGACGCGGCATCGCCACCGCGAGCCGCCGCCATCAACGATCCGGCGGCGTGCCGGAGGCGGATCCCGCACCTTGACGGAGATCTCCAGCCGCTAGGGCCGATCATCCGCGTCGACGCGCCCGCGGGCCGACGGCGGCGGATCGTCGAACTCGTCGTGGCGGCGAAACCAGAACGACCCCGGCGCCCGCGGCCAGCCCTCCGGCAGGTCCTCCTCATCGGACTGCCCGCCGTAGGGGGTCAAGGACCACAAGCTCCAGAGGCTGCCGATCCATTGGACCATCGCTCCGTGCTGCAGGAAGTAGGTGCGGTAGACGTCGCTGCCGTCGCGCAGGAAGACGTTGAAGCCGAACCACTCGTCGACCCCGAAGTCAGCCGAGAAGCGCTCGCTGCCGATCGTGTACCAGGGCACGTCCGTCCAATTCATGCGCTCGGCGTAGCGGCGGAGGTTCGCCTGAGGTGCCGACGACGCCATCGCGAAGGTGATGTCGCGAGCATGCAGGAGGCCGAGCTCGGGGATGCCGTCGGCGACCGAGGAACAGCCCACGCACCCGGCGTCGTCACCCTCCTCGAAGAAGAACCGGTAGAGGATCAGCTGGCTGCGCCCGTCGAACAGCTCGGGCAGCGACCGCCGCCCGTGAGGGCCCTCGAACGTGTAGTCGTGCTCCACCCGCACCATCGGCATGCGCTTCCGAGCGGCGGCGAGCTCGTGCATCGCGGCGGCGACGGTCTGCTCGCGCTCGAGCAGGGCCGTCAGCGCCGCGTCCCACTCGGTCTGGCTGACGACAGGCGGACGAGCGAGAGTCGGCTCGGTTTCCCCATGCTTCGGCATCGTGGTCTCCTGGTGTCGTGGGCCGCGCCTGTCGAGGCCCTTCACCTCGTGAGCGGAGCCGGCCGGGCCTTCTCGACATCGAATCACACATCCAACGCCCAGATCATCGCGTAGCGGGAAACCGCTTGCGGGCATTTGTCCTGTAAACCGGCGCCTTCTGCGCCGATCACAGCGCGGAGTGCCTCGCAAGACCCGCATTCGCCTCCCCTCCGGATGGTCGCGGCGGTGGCGGCGGGGCACTGCCCGGCAGTAGGGTCGCGACCACCTGAAAAGAGGAGAAAGGGATGCCCAGGTACATCGTCCTCGTTGACTGGACTGAGCAGGGTGTGGAGGCGGTCGAGCAGACCGTCGATCGCCTGGAGAACGGGCGCGCGCTCGCCGAGAACTTCGGCTGCAAGCTCGAGCACGCCTGGTGGACCCAGGGGAGTCACGACATGGTGAGCGTCATCGACGCGGCAGACGAGCAGGCGATGGTTGCCTACATGCTGGCCGTGACGCGGTTGGGCAATCTCCGCGCAACGACGTTGCGCGCCTGGAACGCCGACGAGATGCGCGAGATCGTCGGCCGGCTGCCGCAGTCGTAGCGAACGACCGGCGCTCTGCCGCCGAGGCCGTTGCCGGCCAGTCGCCCGTGAACGCCTGAGCGGGGCGCCGTCGGAGGTCCGGCCGGGCGTGCCGATCAGCGTGCGCAGACGGCGAGGACCTGCAGGGTCACGCGCTCGCGGTCGCCCACCGTCCGGCCCGTGCTCACGCTCGCCCGGACGCGCTGGCCGCGCCTGCGGTGCGTCACGGTGACACCGGCTGAGCAAACCGCCCGCAAACGCTACGTGACCACCCGCGGCAGCACGACCTCCGCCGCCATAGCTGACGCTAGATCGCCTCGAAACGGGCGGTGAAGTGCCGCAGCCGCGGCGGCTCGTCGGCGATCCGCAGGCCGCGCAGGTCCTCCGCCCCTTCCGCCACGCTGCGGCAGACCTCGATCACGTAGTCGATGTGCGACTGCGTGTACGTGCGGCGCGGGATGGCCAGGCGCACGAGGTCCATCGCCGCGGGCTCCTCCGATCCGTCGGGCCGGCGGCCGAACATGACCGTGCCGATCTCGCAGCCGCGGATGCCGCCGGCCCGGTAGAGCGCCACCGCCAGCGCCTGCCCGGGGTACTCGAGCGGCGGGATGTGGCCGAGCAGCGCGCGGGCGTCGATGTACACCGCGTGACCGCCCACCGGGAGGACCACCGGGATGCCCGATCCGTTGAGCGCCTCGCCCAGATACTCGGTGGAGCGCACCCGATAGCGCAGGTAGTCCTCGTCCACCGCCTCGACGAGGCCCTGCGCGAGCGCCTCCATGTCCCGGCCGGCCATGCCGCCGTAGGTGGGAAAGCCCTCGGTGAGGATGAGCAGGTTCCGGCACTCCTCGGCCAGCGCCGGGTCGTCCATCGCAAGCCACCCGCCGATGTTGCCCAGCGGGTCCTTCTTCGCCGACATGGTCATCCCGTCGGCCAGCCCCGCCATCTCCCGCACGATGTCGGCCACCGGAGCGTCGCCGTAGCCCGCCTCCCGGCTCTTGACGAACCAGGCGTTCTCGGCGAAGCGGCAGGCGTCCAGGAACAGCGGCACGTCGCCACAGGCCGCGCGTACCTCGCGCAGGTTCGCCATCGACACCGGCTGGCCGCCGCCCGAGTTGTTGGTCACGGTGACGAACACCACGGGCACTTCGCGCTCGGCCAGCACCCGCTTCAGCGCGTCGACGTCCATGTTGCCCTTGAACGGATGCCGCGAGGAGGGCACGTGCGCCTCGGGCACGGGGATGTCGAGCGCCTCGGCGCCGCTGTACTCGACGTTCGCGCGCGTGGTGTCGAAATGGGTGTTGTTGGGGATGACCTTGTCCGCTCCCGCGAGCGCGCTGAACAGGATCTTCTCCGCCGCCCGCCCCTGGTGGGTGGGGATCACGTGCTCGAAGGGAAACAGCTCCTGCACGGCGTCGCGGAAGCGAAACCAGGAGGGTGAGCCGGCGTAGCTCTCGTCGCCCCGCTGCAACCCCGCCCATTGCTCGGAGGACATCGACCCGGTGCCGGAGTCGGTCAACAGGTCGATCAGCACGCGCTCGGCGGGCAGCCGGAACAGGTTCCAGCCCGCGCGCTCGAGCTCGGTCTCCCGCTCCGCCTGGGTGGTGAGCCGGATCGGCTCCACGGCGTGGATGCGAAACGGCTCGATGATGGTCTGCCAGGAGTCCATGCCGCGAAGTCTCCCTGCCGGCGGCTCGATGCGCGAGAATGGGGGTCGTCATGACCCCGGTCCTGACGGCTGAGCCCGACACCGGGCTCGCCCCGCCGCAGAGGCCGGGCCGCTCATCTCCTTGCTGGCCTATGCAGCGACCCACCCCCGGAGCCGCTCTCGGAGCTCGAGGCGGTCTGGATCAGCTACGACGTGCGTGGCATGCGCCACCAGCAGCGAGTCCCGCTGGCCGATCCGCCGGCTGTGAGCTGCGGCCGGGCCGCGGGCCGCTAGCCTTCCCCGCCTCATGACGACCCAAGCGTTTTCAGACAACGAGTACCTGTTCACCTCGGAGTCGGTCACCGAGGGCCATCCGGACAAGATGGCCGACCAGATCTCGGACGGCGTGCTGGACGCCGTGATGGCTGAGGACCCAGAGGGCCGGGTGGCCTGCGAGACCCTGGTGAACACGGGTCTGGTGGTGGTGTCGGGGGAGATCACGACCGACACCTACGTGGACATCCCCAAGATCGCCCGCCAGACGATCGAGCGGATCGGCTACAGCGGCGGGCGCTACGGGTTCGACTGCGAGAGCTGTGCGGTGATCACGGCCATCGACGAGCAGTCGCCGGACATCGCCCAGGGCGTGGACAAGGCCTTCGAGGCCCGCACCGATCCGGCCGACGACGACGAGCTCGACGTGGCCGGTGCGGGCGACCAGGGCATGATGTTCGGCTACGCCACGCGCGAGACCAAGGAGCTCATGCCTCTCCCCATCCACCTGGCCCACAAGCTGGCGCACCGGCTCGCGGAGGTGCGGCGCGCGGACGTGATTCCCTATCTCGGGCCCGACGGCAAGACCCAGGTGACCGTGCGCTACGAGAGCGGCCGGCCGATCGAGATCGAGCGCGTGCTCATCTCCACCCAGCACAAGGACGGCGTGGACGCCGAGACCATGATCAAGCCCGACCTGTGGGAGCACGTGGTGCACCCGATCCTCCCGGGCGAGCTGTACGACGAGAAGAAGCTCCAGGACAGCTCGGGACGCAACTTCCTGGTCAACCCGACGGGCAAGTTCGTGATCGGCGGGCCGGTGGGCGACGCCGGGCTGACCGGCCGCAAGATCATCGTCGACACCTACGGCGGGGCTGCCCGCCACGGCGGCGGCGCCTTCTCGGGCAAGGACCCGTCGAAGGTGGACCGCTCGGCCGCGTACGCGGCCCGCTACGTCGCCAAGAACGTGGTGGCGGCCGGGCTGGCCGACCGCTGCGAGGTACAGGTGGCCTACGCCATCGGCGTGGCCCACCCGGTGTCGGTGATGGTGGAGACCTTCGGCACCGAGCGGGTGAGCCGCTCGACGATCGCCGAGCTGGTTGACGCCCACTTCGACCTGCGTCCCGGCGCCTTCCGCGAGTACCTCAACCTGCACCGGCCGATCTACCAGAAGACCGCCGCCTACGGCCATTTCGGCCGCGAGGACGCCGACTTCACCTGGGAGAAGACCGACAAGGCCGAGATGTTGCGTGACGCCGCCGGGCTCGGCGAGCGCGAGAGCCAGCCGGCGTCAGCCTAGCGCTCACCGCCCGTCCGCACCCGGTAGACGCTCACCTCGCCCTCCACGCCCTTGAAGCGGCGCCGGCCGGCGAACGACCAGCTGTAGTCGCCGCCCGCCGCGTCGTGCACCTCCTCGGTGGTCACCACGCTGCCGCGGCGCGCGAACGCGGTGAGGCGGCTGGCAAGGTTCACGGGCCGCCCGTACCAGTCGCCGGCGCGGGGCAGAGCGTCCCCTGAGGCCAGGCCGGCCCGCAGCTGCTCGCCGTCCTCCGCCGCCGGCCCGTCGACCAGGGCCAGCACGGTCCGGATCAGCGGGTCCGGGGTGGGCGCCACGAGCATCGCGGCGTCGCCGATCGTCTTCACCAGCCGGACCGGCGCCCGCACCGCGTCCTCCACCCGCCGCTCGAAGCGGCCCACCACCGCCCCGAGCTCCTCGGGCAGCACCTGCTCGCCAAGGCTGGTGAAGCCCACGATGTCCACGAAGCTCACCACCGCCGCCTGGGCGCCGGGCAGCCGCCCGCTCTGAAGCTCGGCCTGGCCGATGACCGCCTGCCGTGCCTGTTCGCGCATGCGCAGGTTGAGCATGTGGCCAAGCGCGGGCGCCGCGAGCGGACCCAGCTCGCGCATCGACTCGGCGTAGCGCAGCCCGAGGTCGCGCTCGGTGTCCCCCGGCTGGAGCAGGGCCTCGCCGAAGGTCGAGACCAGGCTCGCGGCGACGCCCGACATGGCCTGGCTCATGGTCCGAGTGATCTGCAGGAAATCCTCGGTGCTCAGGCCGGCGCCCAGCAGGAGCGCGGCCTGCCGGGCGAGGGCCAGGTCGTCCTCGGTGAGGACGCGTTCTCCCTGAGCCGGGGAGGGCACGCCGAGGGCCCGCCGCGCCTCGAGCAGCACATCGAGCTCCAGGCCCGCCTCCTCGGCCACCTCCTCGCGCGTGAAGCGGCGGCCCTCGCCCTCCAGTACGCGTTCCAGCGGCAGCAGCGCCAGCCGGTTCTCGCGGGTGGCTCGCTGGAGCTCCTCGAGCCCGAAGCCCTCTTGCTCGAGGGTGCGGAGCAGCTCGAGGCGCGCCTGCGCCGATCGCTCGTCCTGGGCGCCCTCCAGCAGCCCCTCGGCCTCGAAGTCGATCGGCACGGCGCACATCGTCACAGGTCGGGCGGGCCCCGAGCGCCGTCCGCCCGCCCGCGTAGCGTCAGGCCCGTGATCGCCAAGGTGGAGCCGCTGACCCCCGCCCGCTCGCTGCGGGGGCCGTTCGACTACCGCCTGGCGGGCGCGCTCGCCGACGTGGGGGTGGGGAGCATGCTGGTGGTGCCCTTCGGGCCCCGGCGCCTGCTCGGGGTGGTGGTGGACCTCGCCACCGAGAGCGAGCTGCCCGCGGAGCGACTGGCAGAGCCGCTGGCGGCCCTGGAGGCCGACCTGCCGGAGCCGCTCGTGCGCCTGGGGCTGTGGGTGGCCTACGAGTACGTCTCCACCCCGGCTCGCGGCCTGGCGCTCGTGCTGCCGCCGGGTACGGGCACGGGCTCCGCCCGGCCGCTGCGGCCCAAGCGCTCGCTGCGGGCGGCGCTCACGCCGGCCGGGCAGACGCTGCTGGCCGCGGGGGCGGCCGGCCCCGCACCGCCGCGGCTGGGGGCGCGCCAGCGCGGGGCGCTCGACGCCCTCGGCGCCGGACCGCTGAGAGCGGCGGCGCTGTCGCGGCGCACCGGTTGCGACCACTCCACGCTGCGCAGCCTCGAGCGCCGCGGCCTCATCCGGCTCGAGCGAACGGCCGAGCCCGCGCGCCGCCCCCGGGTGGACGGGACGGGCGCCGGCGCACAGCCCCGCGCCCTGACCGCCCACCAGCGCGCGGCGCTCGACGTGATCGAGCCGCGGGTGGGGATGCCGGGCGAGCCGCTGCTGCTCCACGGCGTGACCGGCAGCGGCAAGACCGAGGTCTACCTGTGCGCGGTCGCCGCCGCGTTGGGGCGGGGGCGCTCGGCGATCGTGCTGGTGCCCGAGATCGCGCTCACCCCGCAGACGGCCGGGAGGTTCGTCGAGCGCTTCGGCGACGCGGTGGCCGTCATGCACTCGCGCCTGTCGCCGCGCGAGCGCTACGACGAGTGGTGGCGCATGCGCCGCGGCGAGGCCCGGGTCTGCGTCGGCCCGCGCTCGGCCGTGTTCGCGCCGTTCGACGACCTGGGGCTGGTGGTGATCGACGAGGAGCACGACGGTTCCTACAAGCAGGAGGGCGACCCGCGCTACGACGCCCGCACAGTGGCCGAGCGCCGGACGGCGCAGGAGGGGGCCCTGCTCCTGGCCGGCAGCGCCACACCGCGGCCGGAGAGCATCCTGCGCTACGAGCGCCTCGAGCTGCCGGAGCGCGTGGACGGCCGGCCGTTGCCGGCGGTCGAACTGGTGGCCACGCCGGGGGCGGCGGGCGCCCTCGCCGAGCGCACGCGGCAAGCGCTCGACGCCGTCCGCCGGGCGGGCGAGAAGGCGATAGTCCTGCTGAACCGCCGCGGCTGGTCCAACTTCCTCTCCTGCCGGGTGTGCGGCCGGGTCTGGGAGTGCCCGGACTGCGACGTGACCCTGGTCCTCCACCGCGCGCAGGGCGACGTGGCCTGCCACCACTGCGGTCACCGCGAGCCGGTGCCGCGGGCGTGCGGCGACTGCGGCTCGGTGGCGGTCGCCCGCCACGGCCTGGGCACCGAGCAGCTCGAGCGCGAGCTCGAGGCGCTGGTGGCCCCGCTTCCGGTCTTCCGGCTGGACTCCGACGTGGCCGCGGCCTCCGGAGTGGGCGCGGTGCTCCGCCGCTTCGCCTCCGCGCCCTCGGGGGTCCTGGTGGGCACGCAGATGGTGGCCAAGGGCCACGACTTCCCGGAGGTCACGCTCGGCGTCGTGCTCGACGCCGACGCCACGCTGCGGTTTCCCGACTTCCGCGCCGAGGAACGCACCTTCGCCCTGGTGGCCCAGCTGGCGGGTCGCAGCGGCCGCGGCGAGCGCGGCGGCCGGGTGATCGTGCAGGCGCTCGATCCCGGCGCCCGTGCCCTCCGCCACGCCGCCGCCCACGACGCCTCCGGCTTCCTCGCCGGCGAGCTCGAGCGGCGCCGGGCGCTGTCCTATCCGCCCTACGGCCACCTGGTGCGGGTGGTGTGCGCCTCGACCGACAGCGGGCCGGAGCTGAGCGCGGCCGAGGCGGTGCGCGAGCGGATCGAGGCGGCGGGCGTGCCCGTGCTGGGGCCGGCGCCGCTCTTCCGGCGCCAGGCCCGCCAGCGGGCGCAGCTGGTGGTTCGCACGCCGGAGCGCGAGCCGGCCATCGCCGCGGTCCGCGACGCCGTGGAGGCCGTGGCCGGCGACCGGGCCCACGCCCGCGCCAGCTTCGCCGTGGACGTCGATCCGCAGTAGCTCGCCTTGCGGCGCCCGCGTTAGAATCGACCCTCATGGATGACCAGGCCGACCTCGAGCCGATGGAGAAGGAGACTCCGTCGATCGACCCGGAGGTCGAGGCCCGCCGGCTGGCGGCGATGTCGTTCGTGCGCCGCCTCGGCGATCCGGTGCTGAAGTCGAGCGCCACCCCAGTCGACCGCTTCGATGACTCCCTGCGCCGCCAGGTGAGCCGCATGGCCGGGCTCATGAACGACGCCTTCGGCGTCGGCCTGGCCGCCCCCCAGCTCGGGCTCTCGCAGCGTCTGTTGGTCTACCGGGTGGGCCCCGACGCCCCGCTCGTCGCGCTCATAAACCCGCAGATCGAGTGGGCCAGCCGCGGGGAGGAGACCTTTGAGGAGGGCTGCCTCTCGATACCGGGGATCAGCGTGGACGTCGAGCGCCCGGTGCACGTGCGCGTGCTCGCGCTGGACGAGGAGGGCGATGAGCGCCGGGTGGAGGCATCGGGCCTCGAGGCCCGCGTGATCCAGCACGAGATGGACCACCTCGACGGGGTGCTCATCCTGGACCGCACGTCGCGCGACGAGCGCAAGCGGGCGCTGCGGGAGCTGCGCGAGGCCGAGCGGGAGCGCGAGGCGGCCTAGCGCCAGGCCAGGACCTTGCCGAAGCGGATCAGCTCGCCGCGGTGCCGCGGGTCGATCACGGGGTCCAGCGCGAGGTCCAGCAACGCGACGGCTGCCTCGGCCGGACTCTTGGCGCCGGTCATGTCGAACCAGGGTCGAGAGGCGCCGGTGTCGACCATTCCCGGGCACACTGCCGCCACCAGCCTCTCCTGCTCCACGTCGGCTGCGCGGCGCTGGTCGGCGAGCACACGCACGGACGCGACCTGGCCGACCTTTGACGGGATGTTGATGAACTCGGGCCATCCCTCGCCGGCGGCCCGGCCGTCCCTGACCGCGTCCCGCCAGGACCGCATCGTTGCGTCGACGTCGTCGAGGGTCATCGTCTCGGTGTCGAAGCGCCCGTGGAGACGTGCGGGCAGCTCATGCAGGGTGCCGAGCGTGCTGGCTACGACGAGCAGCCGCCCGCCCCTTCGCAGCAGGGGAGAAAACGCTCGCAGGACTCGTGTGGTGCCGAGGTTGTTGGTCTCGACGTAGTTGTCGATGACCTCGGCCGGCGGATCGGACGGCATGACTCGCTGGTAGTGGTTCGAGAAGACGATGTCCACTCCACCGTGCCGGCCACGGATCTCCTGTGCGAACGCCTCGACAGCCGCGCCGTCGCGAACATCCAGGACCTGTGCTCGCACCTCGGCCCGCGGATGTTCGACCCGGCCTGCGGCTCTCCGCACGCGCTCTGGGTCGCGGCCGGTCAGGTACACCACGTCGCCCGTTTCGAGCCGCTGGCCCAAGCCTTCCGCGAGAGCGAAGCCCAGACCCTGGTTGGCGCCCGTGACCATGGCGATCCTGCCCATGGCCGAACACGATAACTCCGCCTTCTAATGCTTCAAACGACGTTATATCATCGATACCATGCGCTATACGCATGGATACCGGCCAGCTCGTCGCATTCCGTGAGGTCGCCGGCCGCGGTTCGTTCACCGCGGCGGGCGAGGCCCTGCAGTTCACCCAATCGGCGATCTCCCGCCAGATCGCTGGCCTCGAGGGTGAAATGGGCGCGCTGCTATTCGACCGACTCCCCCGCCGCGGTGTGCGACTGACCGACGCCGGTCGCTCTCTCCTGCCCCACGCAGAAGCGGTGCTCGAGCGCCTGGGTGCGGCCCAGCACGAGCTCGACGCACTCGGCCGGCTGGACGCTGGGCACCTCCGTGTGGGCGCGTTCCCCACCGCCAACGCCGAGCTCGTGCCGCGCGCGCTCGCCGCGTTTCGCGCTCAGCATCCGAACGTTTCGCCCTCGTTGATCGAAGGGACGTCTCCTCGCCAGCTCGAGCGCCTTCGGGCGGGCGAGCTGCACCTCGCCGTGGTCAGCTCCGACGCCCGGCTACCGCTCGACGGTGAGGGCGTCGAGCTCGCCCACCTGATCGACGAGCCGATGCTGGTCGCCCTGCCTCGATCCCACCGACTCGCCAGCCGGCGCGCGCTCCGACTGGCCGAGCTCACCGGCGAAAGCTGGATCGTCGGAGACCGCTCGGTTTTTGACCCGCTGCTGACGTTGGCCCCCGAGCTCGCCGAACGCGGGCGAATCGAGTTTGTGGCCCGCGAGTGGACCGCGAAGCAGGGCCTCGTAGCCGCCGGGTTCGGGGTCACCCTGGTTCCTGCGCTGGCAGTCAGCACGGTCCGGGGTGAGGTCGCGCTGGTGGCGCTGCACGGTGACGATGCCCCCGCACGGGCCGTCCACGTCGCCACCCCAAAGGGAGCGGCTGCACCGCCCGCAGCCGGCGCCTTCATTCCCCTGCTACGCCGGGTTGTGACCGAGCTCGCCGGCGAGATGCGCAAGCGCGGCCTCAGGCTGCCGACCCGCCGGAGGCAAACCGCGGTTCCACGCTCTCCACGGTCCCCTCGGCGTCCGCCCGCAGGGCCGCCGTGAACAGGTCGTGGGTGAGGGCCACCTCCTCCGGCGTGACGCAGTGAAACGGCTGGCGCATTCCCTCGCGGCCGTGGGCCAGCTCGTCGAGGAACGCCGCCCACATCTGCTGCACGGCGTCGGAGAAGCCGAACTCGAAGATCGGCCCGGTGAAGCTGGGATAGGCCGACTGCGAGCCCAGGTCCGTCTCGGCAAACTCCTGGCGGGCGCCGGGCTCGTAGCGCATGGTGCGCAACGTCTTGGGGCGCTTGGTGGTGTACGCGATGGAGCCCTCGGTGCCGTCGACCTCGATCGTCCAGGTGTTGGTGTGGCCGGGGGCGATGCGCTTGGTCTCGATCCGCAGGGGGAACTCGTCGCCGCCGTGGCGGGCGCGGCAGAGCAGCACCGCGTTGTCAGGGGTGTCGCACGGCGCTCGGCCGCCCTGGCCGTCGGGGCGGTCGGCCACGATGTCGCTCAGCAGGGCGCGCACGTCGAGGGGCGCCCAGCCCGCGCGCAGCGGGAGGTGGAGCGGGTGCATACCCAGGTCGCCGAGGCAGCCGTAGGCGCCGTTGGTCTCCGCCCGCCGCTTCCAGTTGATCGGCTTGTCGGGGTCCAGGTCGCTCGAGTGCAGGAACAGCGAACGGACCTCGATGGGGCGCCCGAAGCGGCCGGCGGCGATCCAGCGCCACACCTCCTGCCCTCCGGGGAAGAAGGGCAGCTCGGACGAGCAGCGCACGAGCAGGCCGGGGTGCGCGGCCACGGCGTCCATGATGGCCGCGTTGGCCTCCAGGTCGATGCCGAAGGGCTTCTCGCCCATCAGGTGCCTGCCTGCCTCCAGCACGGCCGTGTACAGCTCGGCGTGGAGGTGGTGCGGCACGGCCACGTAGACGGCCTCCACCTCCGGGTCGGCGAGCAGCGTGCGGTAGTCGTCGGTCAGCCGGGGCGTGTCCTGAAGGCGTCCGTACCAGTCGAGCGTGCCGGGGTCGACGTCGCACACGTGCACGACTCGGGGGCGCACGCCGAGGTCTCGAAGGTTCATCCAGCGCCCTGCGGCGCTGGCCAGCTCTCGCCCCATCAGCCCGCCGCCGATGAGGCCCAGCCCGACGACCCGCTCAGCCACGCAGGCGCTCCAGCGCCTCGGCCGCCCCGGTCCCGTCGTGCACCACCGCCATCAGCGCCCGGGTCATCGCCTGCGGGTCGTCGTGCTGGATGACGTTGCGCCCGTAGACGATTCCGGCGGCGCCCGCGCTCAACACCGTCTCCGTACGCTTGAGCACCTCCTCGTCGGACGCGCGTCCGCCCCCGCGCACCAGGACGGGCACCGGCCCGGCCACCTCGATCACGCGGCCGTAGTCGGCCAGATCGTCGGTGGGATCGGCCTTGATCACGTCGGCTCCCAGCTCCACGGCCTGGCGCACCAAGGCGCAGATGCGGTCGGCGTCGCCGTCCACCCCGTAGCCCTCGCCCCCGGGCCGCATCGCCAGCGGCTCGACCATGAGCGGCATGCCGGCGGGCTCGGTGAGGGCCTTCAGCCGGGCCACGTTCTCCACGCACGCGTGAAGCAGGTCCTCCCGGTCCGGGAGCCACAGGAGGTTGACCACCACGCAGGCGGCGTCCAGGCGGAGGGCTGCCTCCAGCGGCGCGTCCACCAGGTGGGAGAAGTAGGTCGCCTCGTCGTCCACACGAGGGCCGTAGACGTTGGCCACGTCGGTCCGCATCACCAGCGCGGGCTTGGAGCCGGGACGGTCCTGCAGCAGCCGGGCCGCTCCCGGGGACAGCTGGATGGCGTCCGGAGCGGCCTCCACCAGCGCGTCGAGCGCGGCGGGCAGGTCCTCGATCCCCCCGAGGAAGCGGGGCTCGCCGAAGAAGCCGTGGTCCACGGCGACGTCGAAACAGCGGCCGTCGGCGGCGAAGAGGCGGCGCAGGCGAGGCAGCACGCTCATGTCCGGGTGGCCTCGAGCCCGGCAAAGTCGAGGGCGTCGTGGAGATCGGGCAGGGCGGTGCTGGCGCCGACGGCCGTGGTGGAGAGCGCGCCCACGGCGTTGGCCAGCCGGGTGGCCCGGGCCAGCGGCCAGCCCTGGGAGAGGGCAAAGAGCAGTCCGCCGGCGAAGGCGTCACCGGCGCCGGTCTCGTCGCGGGCCTCGACCTCGTAGGGGGCCACCTGCTCACCCTTCCCGTCGGCGTCCAGGGCGTAGGCGCCCTCGCGGCCCATCTTCACCACGGTTTGGGCTACGCCGCGGTCGCGCAGCCACGCCGCGCAGTCCTCGGCGCCGGTCTGGCCGCTGATTCCCTGGGCCTCGTTGAGGTTCGGGCAGATCAGGTCGAGGTGGGGGAGGCTCGCGTGCAGCCGGTGCCATGTGCCGCCGGCGTCGTGGACCGGGTCCAGGCTGGTGTGCGTGCCGCGCGCGCGGGCGGTCTTCAGCACCTGCGCGAGCGGGTCGCCGTCGAGGGCCGGCATCACCAGCGCGCCGCCGATGTGAAGGCGGCGCGGCCGGGCCCGCTCCAGCGCCCGCTCGACGTCCGCGGCGACGAGCTCGCCGCTGGCGCCCGGGTGGTGCAGGAAGCTGCGCTCGCCGTCGCTTCGGTCCAGCACGAGCGAGGCGGAGGTGAGCGCTTCGCAGGTGCGAACGTCGGTCGTATCCAGTCCGCGCGAACGCGCCTCGCGGAGCATGACGTCACCCAGGAGGTCGTGCCCCACGCAGCCACAGAGCGCCGTGCGGACACCGAGCCGCGCGAGCGCGGTGGCGGTGGAGAAGGCGCAACCGCCGGTGGCCAGCTCCACCGAATCGACAAGACGCAGCAGCCCGGGCTCGGGCGGCTCGTCCACCGGCGTGGCGATCGCGTCGGCGACGATGATGCCCGCGCACAGCACCTCGGGATGCGAGTCCGGCGTCATGGCGACCGGGCGATCCTAGTGTCTGGCCGCCGGGCTCGTTCCGTCCGGCCGCGCTGAGACCATACGAACATGCGTTCCCACTCGATCAGGATGGATATGGGTTAGTCGGTTAGCGAGGGCTGGTTGCGGGGGTCGTCGTGGGGGCGTTGGTGGGGTGCGATGCCGGCGCGTGGGTGCAAGCGTTCGCGGAGCCGGTCCGCCCAGCGACGGGGGTCGGCGTCGCCGTTGGCGTGGAGGGTGATCAGGTCGAGCAGCAGGTTCATCCGGCGGCGGTTGCTGAAGCTTTGGGAGCGGCCCTGGAAGGCGCGATCGACCTGGCGTAACGCGGCCTCGACGGCGCCTGTCGAGTTTGGTCCCAGCGACGAGCGTGTCTTGAGCTGGGTAGCGACCGGCTCGGTGTAGCGGTCGAGCCAGCGCAGCAGCGCGGGCAGCGGCGGGGTGGCGTGCCTGGCCTGGGTCTCGAAGCGGGCCCAGTTGTGATGGTCGAAGAGGGCGTGCCGGAAGGCGCGCATGACCGGGTGGTCGGGTCGGCCGTCGAGCGGGGCGAGCGCGTTCTCGAGGCTGCGGCGCAGGTGCAGCTCGCACAGACGCAACTCCGGCGCCTGGTCGCCGCTGCGTGGGAACACGCTCGCGAGCGCCTTGCGCAACGCGTTGTCGAAGTCGCTCACCACCAGCCTGGGCGTCCCGTCGCAGAGGGCCAGGAACCGTTGCCAGTCGGCCTCTGTGCGGCGCGGGAAGGCGGCCAGCCGCCAGACACGCGGCCGACCCGGCTCGTCGTGGCCGACGGCACAGAACACGTGGAAGCCCTGACCCGCCCGCGGGCCACGATCGATGCGGAACTCGCACGAGTCGAGCGCCAGCCGCTCCGGCCAGCGCTGCGGCAGCTCGTCGGCACAGACGATGGCGGCGAACGAGTCGACCCAATTCGCGATCAGCTGGCCATCGAGGTTGGGATCGCGCAGGCGGCCACGCCGGCCGGTCAACCGCTGGTGCGTGCGGCCCGCCGCTCGCCGTGCCGCCCAAGCGGCCTGCCGGTAGCTCTCACCGGCCGCCACCAGCACGAGCGCATGGCCGACCTCGCGGGCCGAGAACCAATACTCGCGGGCGCCCGCCTGGCCCTCCCAGCGCTCCAGCCTGGTCGAACACTCGACACAGAAATGCTCGCTTCTCGCCTGCCGCGGCAGTAACTCGCAGAAGCGGTGTGCCGCGCCACCGTTCGGCGGCCGACACAACCAACGCTGGCGACGATGCGGCGGCTTCCCATACCAGCCCGCCCGCACCACCCGACCACCCTCGTGAGCCAGATCAGGACAACGCGGAACCTCCATCGACCTGAAGGTCCGCCGCCGACCCGACTACCTGACGACCGTATCCATCCTAGTCGAGTGGGAACATACGTTCGCCGACGATCAACCGCACGCAGGCGGAGCCGGTTCCGCTCGAGCGGCTCGAGGGCGAGATCTGCCGGCTCGCGGCCCACGTCAACGCGGCCACCTGCCGCTGGCTTGAGCTGGTGGGCGAGTTCGACCGCCGCGAGGGCTGGGCCGTGTGGGGTGCGAAGTCGTGCAGCCAGTGGCTGGGCCACCGCTGCGGGCTGAGCCCCGCCGCGGCGCGGGATCACGCGCGGGTGGCGCGGCTGATCGCGGAGTTGCCGGAGGTCCGGGCGGCATTCGCACGCGGCGAGCTCTGCTACTCGCAGGTCCGGGCCATCTCGCGGGTGGCCACTCGGGAGACCGAGGACGACCTGCTCAGCATCGCCCGCCACGCCACCGCGGGGCAGCTGGAGACCATCGTGCGCGCCTACCGCGGCGTGCTGGACCGAGAGCTCGGCGCCACCGATCCGGCCCACCGGCGCCGATGGGTTCGGTGCGATCACGACGACGACGGCTCGCTCCTGCTCTCCGCACGGTTGCCCGCCGAGGAGGGCGCGCTGGTGCTCGCCGCCCTGCAGGCCGGCCGCGACGAGCTGCGCCACGGCGGAGGCGCTTCCGCTGAAGCAACCCATATCGGGGACAGCGACGCGGAGCGGGAGCCGGGCGAGCGTGAGGCGGTGTCGAACGCCGATGCGCTGCTGCTGGTGGCCGACAGCTTCCTCGCCGCCGGAGGGGCAGCCGAACGCTCGGGAGGGGAGCGCTACGAGGTCGTGGTGCACGTCGAGGCGCCGGCGCTGGCCGGCTCGGGCGGAGAGGAAGCACCGGCGGGCCCATGCGTGCTGCACGAGGGTCCGGCGATCCATCCCGAGACCGCCCGCCGTCTGGCCTGCGACGCGAGCGTGGTCCGCATCCTCGAGCGCGACGGTCGACCGCTGTCGGTCGGCCGCCGTAGCCGCAGCGTCCCGTCCGGCCTCAGGCGGGCCTTGCGCAGTCGCGACCGCACCTGCCGCTTTCCCGGCTGCGGGCAGAGGCGCTTTCTGCACGCGCACCACCTCCAGCATTGGGCCCGGGGAGGCCGCACCGATCTGTCCAACCTGGTCCACCTCTGCGGCTTCCACCACCACCTGGTGCACGAGGGCGGCTACACAATCGAGCGCCGCGCTCGAGGAGAGCTGTGCTTCCGCCGCCCCGACGGCCTCGAGGTCGAGCGCCGCCCACGGCGGCCCCGGGGGGATGGCAGCGCGCTGGAGCGCGGCCACCGGCGCGCGGGCCTGCGGGTGGACGAGCGGACCTGCGTGCCGCACGTCGGCTACGAGCGGCTCCAGCCCGCCTGGGTGGTCGACGGCCTGGTGGAGCGGGACCCGCGGCTGCGGGAATAGCCCGAGAACGAGCACCTCGTCTCTCAACATGACTCGCGTTTCGGGATCGACCCGATGCGCTCCGACCGTTGCGTCGCGCGCCTGCTCGGCACGCGCGAGCTCGCCCCTGGCGGGTGCGCTGCCGGCGGCGCCAGCGCCGGCACTGGCGCGGGCCAATGCCGGGGCCGTGCGGGAGCAGCTCAGGGAAGCTCCTGCACCGCCCGGTAGCCCTCGTTGATCGCGCTGTGGGTGTACGCGAAGGCGCCGGAGTCGCTGTTGGCGATCGCCACGTTGCGGTAGGGCCGGCGCCCGGCGACCTGCGGCTGGTCCGCCACCGCCCCGTAGAGCGACGGGTCCCACACCGAGGTCAGCTCGTGGGCGTAGCCGTAGTTCCAGCGGTTGATCATCACCGAGTCGACGTCGCGCTCGGGGTCGAAGTCCCCGCCGGAGCGGTTGACCGTGCGGTCCAGCACATCCCAGATCGACTCCTCGAGTTCGCGGAAGCTCAGGCCCAGGAGGATCTGCTTGCCCCGCTCGTAGGCGGCCAGCTGCGGGGTGGCCTCCGGGTCGGAGGGCACGACGGTGAAGTTGAGCATCGCCGGCACCTGGGGCGGCTCGGCGGGCGTGGGCCCGTAGGCCGAGCCGAACTCCGCCCCGGCAGCGATGCTGGTCGTGTCCCAGAACAGGCTGTTCCCGCGCGGGCTGATGCTCGCGATGCGGGCATCGGCGAACGCCCGCCAGTTGTTCAGCGCGGCCCGGGCGTAGATGAGCGGAACCTTGCGGGCGTAGCAGAGGCCCTCGACCTGGTCGGGCGGCAGCCCCTCGACGACCTGGGCGGTCACGCGGTTCCAGCAGGCCATCACCACGTGACGGGCGCGCACGCGGCGGCCGGTCCTCGAGCCCTCGGGGAGGTAGTCGACCTCGGCGAGTCCCCGCCGCCCCCGGCTCCCGCCCCGCCGCCGGCCGGGCTCGACGTGGAAGACCAGGCTCTTCAACCGGATCCGGACGTCGTTGCGCGGGTGGTCGAGCTTGCGGTAGTCGGTCACCGCGTTGACCACGTTCTCCTGGTTGGGCTCGCCGCCGTCGACGTCGGACACCGCGCCCGGGATGAGGCGGTTGACGAGCAGCCGCAGCAGCGATGAGTTGCCGTCGGGCCAGGTGGGTGAGTTGCCGAGGTTCTCCAGCAGGCCGAACTGCGGGGTGCGGCCGATGCCCGGGAAGCTGTCGAAGTTGAGCCCCAGGCCCTCGTAGCCGGGCGCGCCCAGCGCCCACATGTCGCCCGCGGAGACCGCCTGCGCACCGGCGCCCAGCAGGCTGTGGCCGTTGCGCTGGTACCACACGATCGCCTGCTCCGGCACGCCGATGTAGTCCATGTAGTACTGCTTCTGCGTGATCCGCGAGAGGATCGCCTTCTTCTCCTGATCGGTCTTGGGACCGTCCTTGAGCGCGATCCAGTCGCTGGTGAGGTCGGTCTGGATGCGGGCGATCCCGGCCTGGGCCTCGGCGGAGAACGGCGTCTGGGCGAGGAAGTCGGGCCACGACTGGGTCGACGTGCGGTTCTGGACGACCCTGTCCGAGCCCCAGTCCTCGGCGCCGAACAGCAGCATCTGGCGCAGCCCGTAGGACGCGGGGATCGAGTTGTTGGTGAGCTCCGGGAAGTTGTCCGGGTCGACCCCGAGGTAGGCGAGCAGGTCGACGGCGGGCTGACCGTAGGAGCCGGGGATGTCGAGCAGCGCTCCGGCGGGCTGGTTCCAGGTGCCGACGCTGTCCAGGTTGACCGTCCCGCCGTTTCGCAGGAGCATCAGGTCGGCGTCGCCGGCCGCGGCGTTGGGCACGTGGAACTCGTTCCGGGTCGAGTGGCCCCCGTAGTCGCCGAGCGGGTCGAGCACGAGGATCTTGGCGTCCTCGCCGAAACGGTCGCGGTAGTACTTCGCGGCCGCCAGACCGCTCGCGCCCGCCCCGACGATCACGCAGTCGTAGGTCTCGTGGCAGTCGATCACCCGCCGCACCCGCACGCCGGGGCCGCCGCGCGTGCTGTGCACGTCGCGGGGATTGGGCGGGCCGTCGATCTTCATGATCTTGCGGATCACACGGTTCGGCTGGCCCTTCAGGCCGGTCTCGGTCGGGGGGTAGTAGCCGCGCGGCAGCCCGCCCCCGCCGGCGGCCACGGCGGCGGCCTCGGCTCCGGTCAGGTGCGGTGCGGCGGCCGCGGCGGCGAGGCCGGCCGAGCTGATCGCGACGCCGTCGAGGAAGTCGCGACGGGTGATGCCGTCGCCGCGGCTGCGCTTGTCTGGTGCATCCGGCATGAGGTCCCCTTCCCGTGGAGTCGCAGGCCCAAGCGGGGACTCTCTCAGTCGCGGCCCGTCGCGTCCACCCGCGGCGACCGGTCCGCCAGCACGAGCGCGAGTGCCCCGAGCAGCTCCGCTCTCGGTCCCAGGACCCCGGGCACGATCCGCAGCTCCCTCGCGGTCGCCGGAATGGCGTGGCGATGGACCTGCTCGCGCATCGGATCGAGCAGGACCTCCCCGGCCGTTCTGAGCTCGCCGCCGACCACGATCAGCTCGGGATTGAGGAGGTCGCAGAGCGTCGCGACCGCGGTTCCGATGTGCCGGCCCGCGTCGGCCAGCACCCGGCGGGCGGCCGAGTCGCCGTCCCCGGCGGCCTGCAGCAGCTGTTGGGTCGTGAGCTCGGGGCCGTGCGTGGGGCGCAGCGCGGACGCTCGCTCAGGAGCCCATCAACCGGGGCGACGCCGACTACGACCCGCTGTACCCGTTCGGCCACGGGCTGCGCACGCGCTAGCCGTCTTCGGGCGGTCGTAGTCTCGACGGCCATGGGCGAGATCGTCGAGGGGCTCGACCGCGCGGATCGTGATCGGATCGAAGGCCTGCGCAAGGCCGAGCGCTTCTTCTGGATCGACCTGTCGGTCAGCGAGACCAGCCCCGCCGAACTGGGCGACGCGCTGGGCCTTCCCAAAGGGCCGCTCGAGGCGGTCCTGACCTTCGGCGACGGCCATCCGTCGGCGCGAAGGTTTGAGGCCGACGGCCGGCACGTCGTGTTCGGGACCGGCTGCTATCTGCAGTCGGATCTGCTCCACGATGGCAGTCCCTATCGGCTACGACCGGTCGAGGTGCGGGTGCTCGTGAGCGGCGACTACGTGCTGACGATGCATCGGGAGCGGGTCTCGCTGCCCGCCCTGCTGTCCCCCTACCTTCCCGTGGGCCGGAGCGAGCAGTATGCGGTGTATGCGGTCCTCGACGCCATGGTGGCCAGCGCGTTCGACGCGCTCAACGAGACCGAGGAGACGCTGGACGACCTTGGGCTGATGTCCACCGACCTGCGCGGCGGCCGAATACGGATGACGACCCTCCGCAACACGAGCTCCAGGCTGTCGGGGATGAGGCGCCAGGTCGCTCCCGAGAGGAGCCTGTTCGAGCGGATCGGTTGGGAGATCACACGGATAGAGGGCCTCGAGGCCGACGAGGAGCGGTACTTCGAGCGCATTGCTCACCAGCTCAATCGGCTCGTGGAGGCGATCGACGCCGCGTCGGACGCCTTGGCGAGGCTGATCGACATCCGGCTCAACGAGACCTCCCACTGGCTGACCGTCGTGGCGACCGTCTTCCTTCCGCTGACCTTCATCACCGGGTTCTTCGGAATGAACTTCGGCTGGATGGTCAGCGAGGTGGACACACCCCTGGCGTTCTGGCTGCTCGGGGTCGGCAGCCTTCTCGCGGGCGTGGCTCTGATTGGGCGGCTCGTCATGCGTGGCTCACCCATCGGGACCGACGGCGAAGAGACTGGCGGGTAGCGCCGCCTACCGGCAGTCCACGTTCACGTAGCCCGACTTGAACGGGCGGGCCTCGCCCGACGCGGGGTCGTAGGCATGGCGCCAGACGCAGCCGGTGTCGTTGGTGAGCAGGTGGATGGAGACGGAGGTCTCGGCCGAGGTGGTGCGCACGCGGTGGATGTCGTCACGGGGCGGCAGCAGCGCGTAGAAGTCGCCCGGAACCAGCGCGCGCTGCTCGACCAGCTCGAGGCCCGTACTCCCATCGCCCTCGGCGTAGATCTCCTCGTCCTGGGTGCCGCGGTAGAGGCCGACGAGCCCCCAGGCCAGGTGGTCGTGCACCGGGGTCTGAGCCTCGGGCGGCACCACGAGGCTGAACAGCGACAGCGAGCCGTCGCCGGCGCGGAACAGCAGCCACTGCCCGATTCCGCCGCCCATGCCGCTCTCCGGCGCCGGCTCGGCGTAGGCCGGGGGCAGCCACTGCGGGTCGGCCAGCAGATCGGCGAACCCGGGGCGGATGCGCTCGCAGGCCTCCGCGGGCGAGGCGGCGGCGGCGATCTCCTCACGGACTTCCGCGATGAAGTCGCGGACCAGCGGGGTGTCGAGGAGGTACTCGTCCACTACCGCTCGAGGCGCAAGAGCTCCTCGTAGGCCGGCAGCGTCAGGAACTCCACGAACTCGTCGCCGCTGAGGGCCACGCGCTCGAACAGCTCGCGGGACAGGTCGGGCCGACCCTCCCTCTGGAACCACTCGTCGTCGCCGATCTCCTCGCGGATCTTCTCCAGCTCCGCGGTCTCGAGCTCGCGCACGAGCTCCGGGGTGATGGCCCGGCCGTCGTCCAGCGAGACGCCGTGGTGCAGCCACTGCCACACCTGGCCGCGGGCGATCTCGGCCGTCGCCGCGTCCTCCATCAGGCCGTAGATGCCGGCCGCGCCGTTGCCGCGCAGCCAGGAGGAGATGTACTGGATGCCCACGTTCACGTTCGAGCGCAGGCCCTCCTCGCTGACCCCGCCCTCGGTCTCGGGCACCGCCAGCAGCTCGGCGGCGCTCACCTCGACGTCGTCGCGCCGGCGCTCGACCTGGTTGGGCCGGTCGCCGAGGACGTCGTCGAAGGCCTCCATGGCCACACCCACCGAGTCGGGGTGCGCGACCCAGGTTCCGTCGAAGCCGGCGCCGGCCTCGCGCTGCTTGTCCGATCGCACCGCCTCGAAGGCCTTCTCGTTCGCCTCCTCGTCGGTGCGGCTGGGGATCACGGCGGCCATGCCGCCCATGGCGTGGGCGCCGCGGTCGTGGCAGGTCTTCACCAGCAGCTCGGTGTACGCGCGCATGAAGGGCACGGTCATGGTCACGTCGCTGCGGTTGGGGGTCACGAAATCGGGGCGCGAGCGAAAGCGCTTGATCACGGAGAAGATGTAGTCCCAGCGCCCTGCGTTGAGCGAGCAGGAGTGGTCGCGCAGCTCGTACAGGATCGCGTCCATCTCGAACGCCGCCGGGATGGTCTCGATCAGAACGGTGGCCTTGATGGTGCCCCGGTCGAGGCCGAGGGTGTCCTCGGCGATCACGAACGCGTCCCGCCAGAGCCGGGCCTCGAGGTGCGACTCGAGCTTCGGGATGTAGAAATACGGGCCGGCGCCGCGCTCGAGCAGCTCCGCGGCGTTCTGGTGCACGTAGAGCCCGAAGTCGACGAACGCGCCCGCGGCCACCGAGCCGTTGACCTGCAGGTGCTGCTCGGGCAGGTGCAGGCCGCGCGGGCGGACCAGCAGCGTGGCGTGCTCTTCCTCGAGGCGGTACTCCTTGCCGCCCTCCTCGTGCTCCATCGTGCCGCGCACGGCGTCCGCCAGGTTGGCCTGGCCGTCCACCATGTTGGCCCAGGTAGGCGAGTTGCTGTCCTCGAAGTCGGCCATGAACCCGCTGGCGCCGGAGTTGAGGGCGTTGATCACCATCTTGCGCCGGGTGGGCCCCGTGATCTCCACCCGCCGGTTCTGCAGCGCCTCCGGCGCCGGCGCCACGGTGAAGTCCTCCGGCGCGGGCACGAACTCGAGCGTGCCGCCTCCGTCGAGCTCGGCCTGGCGCTCCTGGCGAGCGTCCAGCAGCTCGCGACGGGTGTCGTCGAGCTCCTCGTGGAGGCGGGCGACGAGCGCCACGGCGTCGTCGCTGAGCACCTCCTCGGACCGGTCGCGGGTGGGCGCTTGGATGTCGATGCTCATGCTCTGGTCAACCTCTTGTAGGTGATTCGATGGGGACGGTCGGCGGCGGCGCCCAGGCGGGCGCGCCGGTTCTCCTCGTAGGCCTCGAAGTTGCCCTCGAACCAGGCCACCTGGGAGTCGCCCTCGAAGGCGAGCACGTGCGTGGCCACACGGTCGAGGAACCAGCGGTCGTGCGAGATGATCACCGCGCAGCCAGCGAAGGCCAGCAGCGCCTCCTCGAGCGCTCTCAGGGTGTCGACGTCCAGGTCGTTGGTGGGCTCGTCCAGCAGCAGCAGGTTGCCCCCGCGGCGCAGCAGCTTGGCCAGGTGCACGCGGTTGCGCTCGCCCCCTGAGAGGGCGCCCACCTTGCGCTGCTGGTCGCTGCCGCGGAAGTTGAAGCCGGCGGCGTAGGCGCGCGACTTCATCTCGCGGTCGCCGACGCTGATCGTGTCGGAGCCCCCCGAGATCTCCTCCCAGACGCTCTTCGCGGGGTCGAGCGCGTCGCGCGACTGGTCGACGTAGGCCAGCTCGACCGACTCGCCCAGTCGCAGCTCTCCTGCGTCGGTGTGCTCCTCTCCCACGATCATGCGGAACAGGGTCGTCTTGCCCGCGCCATTGGGTCCTATAACCCCGACGATGCCGGCCGGCGGCAGCGTGAAGGAGAGATCGTCGATGAGAAGCCGTTCGCCGTAGCCCTTCCGCACGCCGTCGGCCTCCAGCACGACGTCGCCCAGCCGCGGGCCGGCGGGGATGTGGATCTGCACCTGGTCGAGCTTCACCGCTCGCTCCTCGGCCAGCAGCGCCTCGTAGCGGTTCAGGCGGGCGCGGGCCTTGGTGCGACGCCCCTTGGGGTTCTCGCGCACCCATTCCAGCTCGCTGGCGATCGTTCGCCGGCGTGCGCTCTCGGCGCGCTCCTCGTGGGCCAGCCGGGCCTGTTTCTGCTCCAGCCAGGACGAGTAGTTGCCCTTGAAGGGCAGCCCGCGCCCCCGGTCGAGCTCGAGGATCCAGCCGGCCACGTTGTCGAGGAAGTAGCGGTCGTGGGTGACCGCCACCACCGTGCCCCGGTAGCGCTCGAGATGGGTCTCGAGCCAGGCCACGGACTCGGCGTCCAGGTGGTTGGTGGGCTCGTCGAGCAGCAGCAGGTCGGGGGCGGCGAGGAGAAGGCGGCAGAGGGCCACGCGCCGGCGCTCGCCGCCGGACAGCGTGCTCACGTCGGCGTCGCCGGGCGGGAGGCGCAGGGCGTCCATGGCGATCTCCAGCGTGGTGTCGAGCTGCCAGGCGTCGGCGGCGTCGATCTCCTCCTGGAGGCGGGCGAACTCGCCGGCCGTCTCCTCCGAGTAGTTCGCGGCCAGCTCGTTGAAGCGGTCGAGCAGGTCGCGCAGCCCGCGCACGCCGTCCTCGACGTTGCCGCGCACATCCTTGTCCGGGTCGAGCTCGGGCTCCTGCTCGAGCAGGCCGACGCTCGCCCCCGGCGCCAGCTGGGCGTGACCGCGGAACTCGGTGTCGCGGCCGGCCATGATGCGCAGGAGGGTGCTCTTGCCCGACCCGTTGAGGCCGAGCACGCCGATCTTCGCCCCCGGGAGGAAGCTGAGCGAGATGTCCTCGAGCACCTTCTTGTCGGGCGGGTGGACGCGCGACAGGGCGTGCATGGTGAAGATGTACTGAGCCGACATGGGCGCCCGAGGCTAGCTGGCTACGGCGCGCATGACCCGCAGCCCGAGCGCCCCCACCGGGCGGGCCTGGTTGGCCAGGACCACCACCCCGAGCTCCGCCCGGGTTGTGACCGCGGCAAACGAGCGGAAGCCCCCGGTGCCTCCCTCGTGCAGGAGCAGCTCGTGGGCGATACGCCGGCTGGGAGGGGCGATCAGCCAGCCGAGGCCGACGTACAGCCGTCCGAGGCGGGCCCGGGCCGTGTGGGTTTCGCGAGCGGCACGGGCGAGGGGTGTGGAGCTCGCGCGGTCGGCGTGCAGGCGGAGGAAGCCGAGCAGGTCGGCCGCGGTCGACCGGAGTCCGCCCGCCCCGGCCAGGGCGGCGAGGTGCCAATGCGACGTTGGGCGACCGCGGCGGTCATGTCCGGTGGCGAGGCGGCCGTCGTCGACGTCCACGCCGGTCCTGGCGAGCCCGAGCGGCTCGCGGATGCGGCGGCGGACGAGCTCGTCGTAGCTGGTGCCCGCCCGCAGCGCGAGCAGGTGCCCGAGCAGGCCGACGCCGTAGTTCGAGTAGCGACAGCGCCGCTCCGGGGGCCGTCGCGGGCGGGTGCGCGGTATCGCCGCCTCGAGCCGGGCTGCGTCCCAGCGCGCGTAGGGGTCGTGGCGCTGCGTGGTGAGGGCACTCGGAAGCTGGCCGCGCGGCAGCGCAGGGAGCCCGGAGCGGTGCGAGGAGAGGTCGGCGAGGGTGATCTCCCGGCCCCGGGAGGGCATCTCCACCCCGGGCGGCAGATGCAGCGAGACGCGGTCGTTGATCTGAAGCAGCCCGTCCTGCGCCATGTCGGCGAGCAGCGTGGCGGTGAACACCTTGGTGATAGAGCCGATCTCGAACACCGACTTCGGGCCGGCCGGCAGATCGCCCCGGTGGAACAGGTCGATGCGGTCGCCGCCGCTCCAGACGCCTACGACGAGAGCTCGGTGCGGCAGGCGGACGCGCGCCAGGACGCGAGCCGCGGCCTCCGCCGCTACGACGGACTCTCGATCGAGCGGGCCAGCAGCTCGAGCGGGTGATACACGGGGAGCGCGCGCCCGAGCCGGGCGGAGTGTGTGGTGATCTGCAGCGCGCAGCCGGGGTTGGCAGCCGCCACCGCCTCGGCGCCGCTGTCGAGGAGGTTGCGGGCCTTGCGCTCGCCCAGCTCGGCGGCGGGCTCGGGCTGGAGGAGGTTGTAGACGCCGGCCGAGCCGCAGCAGATCTCCCATTCCGCGGGCTCGACGAGCTCCAGCTCGGGAATCGAGCGCAGGAGCTCTCGCGGCTGCGAGCGGACGCCCTGGGCGTGGGCCAGGTGGCAGGCGTCGTGGTAGGCCACCTTCATCTCCAGCGGGCGGCGCTCGGCGCGGGGCTCGACCTCGGCCAGCACCTCGGTGACGTCGCGCACCTTCGACGCGAAGCGCTCGGCTCGCTCGGACCACTCCGGGTCCTCGCGCAGCACGTGGCCGTAGTCCTTCATAGCCGAGCCGCAGCCGGCGGCGTTGACCACCACGGTGTCGTAGTTCTCCAGCGCGGCGATGGTCTCCTTGGCCAGGTCGACGGCAGCGTCGTCGCCGGAGTGCAGCTGCAGTGCGCCGCAGCAGCGGGGCAGGCTTGGAGCGTGCACCTCGAAGCCCTCGGCGGCCAGCACCTTGGCCGTCGCCTCGTTGACGTGGCCGAAGAACACGCGCTGCACGCAGCCCTGCAGCAGGGCCACGCTCCCCCGGCGCTCCCCCTGGGCCTCGAAGCGTTTTGGAAGCCGCCGCAGCGACTGGCGCACCGAGGCGTCCGGGGCCAGGCCGGCCAGCGTGGTGAGGCGCGGGGCCAGCCGGCGCAGGCGGGGGCGGCGGGCCAGGCCGGCCAGTCCGGTGCGCTGCGACAACGCCACCAGCGGCGCGGCGGCGCGCAGGCGGCCCGGGTGGGTGAAGAGCTCGAACACCAGGCGGCGGTAGGCGCTCTCGCCGGCGTCGCGCTCGAAGTTGCGCTCCACCTGTGCCCGGGTGTCCTCGATCAGCTTGTCGTACTGCACGCCGGAGGGGCAGGCGGTGACGCAGGCCATGCAGCCCAGGCAGTTGTCGATGTGCGAGACCAGCGGCGCCGAGATCTCCTCGTGGCCCTGCTTCATCAGCACGATCCGCCCCCGGGGCGAGTCCATCTCCTCGCCCCAGAGCACGTAGGTGGGGCAGGTGGGCAGGCAGAAGCCGCAGTGCACGCAGTCGTCGATCAGGTCGAGCTGCGGAGCCCTGGTGTCGTCCCAGCCGCTCACGGCAGCGCCCCCGGGTTGCAGACCCCGGCGGGGTCGAAGTGGTTGCGGACCCGAGCCATGAGATCGTGCACGCCGGGTTCGATCGCCCCCCAGTGCGGCGCCGTCATGCCGGCAGGGGCATCCAGGACCGAGAGCGTGAAGTCGCGCCGGAGCTCCTCGACGGCCTCGTCCGCCCCGGCGGCGTCGCGGCCCTCCAGCAGCACCCAGGAGAGGCCCATCCCGGCGCGGCCGACGAGCCGCGCGCCCAGGCGGTCGGCCGCGGCGCAGAGCGCCGGCAGGTCCGTCTGGACGGCCGATACCCGGGCCACCGCCCACTCCTTCGAGCGCTGCCCGGCGCGCTGGAGGTCCCAGACCGCGTCGTCGTCCTCCACCAGCTCGGCCTCCACTCCCTGCTGCTCGAAGAGCTCCGCGGCCGCCCGCGCCTGGTCGGTCGCGGTCTCGCCGCCGAAGCGGACCAGCACCGCCCCCTCGCCGCCGCCCCAGCGCACATCAAGGCTCCGGTACTCGAGCGGCGAGTGCGAGATGGCCATGGCGGCCTGTGAGAGCAGCGCGGCATCGGCCGTCCCGGCGGCGGCCGTGGTGGTGGCCGGCGGGACGGGGTGGAGGCGCACCGAGATCTCGAGGATCGCGCCGAGCGTGCCGAAGGAGCCGGTGAACAGCTTGGCCAGGTCGTAGCCGGCGACGTTCTTGATCACCTTGCCGCCGCTCTTGGCCACCGTGCCGTCGGACAGCGCCACCCGCACGCCCACCACCAGGTCGCGGACTCCGCCGTAGCGGCTGCGCAGCGGGCCGCTGTCGCCGCTGGCCACGATCCCGCCGATGGTGGCACCGTCGTCGGGAGGATCGAGGGAGAGCATCTGGTCGGCCTCGGCGAAGGTCGCCTGGGCCCGCTCGAGAGGCACTCCCGCCTCCAGCACGGCGGTCAGGTCGCCGGCGTTGTGCTCGACGATCTTGTCGAGGCCGGCGGTGGAGAGCTCCAGGTCGGCCGGCTCGCGGTTGGCGGCCCAGCCCAGCTTCGTTGCACCGCCGTGGAAGCGCACCGAGGTGCCGTCGGTCCCGGCGTGGCGAAGCTCCTCCACCAGGGTCTCGCTCAGGGCGACGGCCATCAGAAGCGCTCGGCCAGCCCCGCCTGCTCGATCGGATGCCGGCGGTAGGGGCCGGGGACCTCGCCGCAGAGGCGCGGCGTGGGCATGACCTTGCCCGGATTGGCCCGCTGCTCAGGATCGAACGCGCAGCGCAGCCGCTGGAAGACGCCCAGGTCTTCCTCCGAGAACATCTGCGGCATGTAGCGCTTCTTGTCCACGCCCACGCCGTGCTCACCGGTGATCGAGCCGCCGGCGTCGACGCAGGCCTTCACGATCGCGCCCGCGCACTCCTCCGCCCGCTCGGCCTCGCCCTCCTTGCCGCCGTCGTAGCAGACCAGGGGGTGCAGGTTGCCGTCGCCGGCGTGGAAGACGTTGGCCACCTGGAGGTCGTACTTCTCGGCCAGCTCATCGATCTGGCCCAGGACCTCGACCAGCCGGGTGCGCGGGATCACGCTGTCCTGAACGTAGTAGTTCGGGGCGATCCGGCCCATCGCGGCAAAGGCGGCCTTGCGCGCCTTCCAGATCACCTCGCGCTCGGCCTCGTCCTGCGCCACCTCGATCGAGTCGGCGCCGGCCTCTTCGCACATCTGCACCACCTGGTCGAAGCGCGTGTTGCACTCCGCCTCGGAGCCGTCCAGCTCGACCACCAGCGCGGCGCCTGCGTCGGTGGGCCAACCGGCGCCCGCGTAGCCCTCGGCAGCGCGAATCGAGAGGTTGTCCATCATCTCGATCGCGCCGGGAACGATGCCGTTGGAGACGATGTCGGAGACCACCTCGCCCGCCTGGGTGGTGGACCCGAAGAAAGCCACCAGCGTGCGGACCGACTCGGGCTTGGGCATCACCCGCAGCCAGATCTTGGTGGCGATCCCGAGCGTGCCCTCGGAGCCCACGAACGCGCCCATCAGGTCGTAGCCGGCCGGGTCGAGGCCCTTGCCGCCCACGTGTACGAGCGAGCCGTCGCTCAGCACCAGCTCCAACCCGGTCACGTAGTTGGTGGTGAAGCCGTACTTGAAGCAGTGGGCCCCGCCGGAGTTCTCGGCCACGTTGCCGCCGATCGTGCACACGATCTGCGAGGAGGGGTCGGGCGGGTAGAAGTGGTCGGGACCGACCGCCTGGGAGACCGCGACGTTGGTCACCCCGGGCTCGACCAGCACGCGCTGGTTGTCGAGGTCCACCTCGAGGACACGGCGCAGCCGGCTGAGCGAGATCAGCACGCCGTCCTCCACCGGGGTGGCCCCGCCGGAAAGGCCGGAGCCGGCCCCGCGCGCCACCCACGGGACCTCCGCGCGGTGGCAGGCAGCGACCGCCGCCTGGACCTCCTCGGTGGATGCCGGCAGTACCACGGCGCCCGGGGTCACGGCGTACTGCAGCAGCCCGTCCGACTCGTAGGTGCGCAGCTGATGCTCGTGGGTGATCACGTGCTCGGCGCCCACCGCAGCCCGCAGCTCGTCCACCAGGGGACCCAGGTCGACGGGCCCGCGCTCGGCCTCGGGCTCGCTCTGCGGAGGCGGGCCCTCGCCCCAGGCGGCGCCTGCGCCGGCGGTTACTTGACCACCATCCACTCGAGCACCGAGGTCGACTGCAGGTAGACGAGGATGCACATGATCAGCACGAGCGCGAGGCTCCAGCCCAGCACCTTACGGAACAGGTCGCCCTCCTGGCCCGCCATTCCGACTGCCGCGGCGCCAATGGCCAGGTTCTGGGGCGAGACCATCTTGCCCAACACGCCGCCCGAGCTGTTGCCGGCGGCCAGCAGGGTGGGGGAGATGCCCGCGTCCTCGGCGGCCGTCACCTGCAGCGCGCCGAACAACGCGTTGGACGAGGTGTCCGATCCCGTCACGGCCACGCCCAGCCAGCCGATCAGGGAGGACAGGAAGGCGAAGAAGTCCCCGGCACCGGCGGCCCACAGGCCGAGGGTGATCGTCTGGCCCGACTGGTTCATCACGTAGGCCAGCGCCAGCACCGTCGCGACGGTCAGGATGGCCCACTTGAGCTGGTCCACCGAGGCCCCGGCCACCTTCAGAGCCCGTCCCGGCGCCAGCCGGAGCACGGCCATGGTGATGAGCCCGGAGATGAGCAGCAGCGTGCCGGCGGCGGGGAGCCAGTTGAAGTTGAAGGTCAGCGAGGTGAGCGGCTCGCCCTCGGGGGTGACCACGTCGAGGCCGGGCCACTGGAAGGTGGTGGTCCAGGGCGACTCGGCCAGCGCGTCCTTGATCAGGGGGATCTGCGCGATCGAGAACACGACGATGATGATCAGGTAGGGGGCGTAGGCGCGGAAGACCTCGGCGGGCGGGTCCTTCGTGTTGTCGTCGCGCCGGTCGATCTCGGCCTCCATGGCCGGGTCGTGCCCCTCGCTGCCGGCCACCGCAGGCTGGTCGAAGCCCCCACCCGTCTCGCCCACCAGCGGCTCGGAGGGCTCCCACACCCGCAGGAGGAGCACGAGGGCCCCGGTGGCGAGCAGCGAGGCCACGATGTCGGTGAGCTCGACGGAGACGTAGTTGGAGCACAGGAACTGGGCCAGCGCGAAGACGAACCCGCCCACCACGGCGGCCGGCCAGGCCTGCCGGATGCCGCGGGCGCCGTCGACCATGCCGATCAGGATCAGCGGCACGATCAGGGCCAGGAACGGCGTCTGGCGTCCCACCATCGCCCCGAGGTCCTCCTTGGGCAGCCCGGTGATCTCGGCCAGGGTGACGATCGGGATGGCGATCGCGCCGAAGGCCACGGGCGCGGTGTTGGCCACCAGCGCCACGGCCGCAGCCTTGATCGGCTGGAAGCCGAGCGCGATCAGCATCACCGCCGTGATCGCCACCGGGGTGCCGAACCCGGCCAGCGCCTCGAGCAGGGCGCCGAAGCAGAAGGCGATGATCACGGCCTGCACGCGCTGGTCGGTGGAGATCGCTCCGAAGGAGCGCCGGAGCACCGCGAAGTGCCCGGTCTCGACGGTCATGTTGTAGACCCAGATCGCGGCGACGACGATCCACATGATCGGGAACAGCCCGAAGGTGGCCCCCTCGCTGGCCGACAACAGCGTCTGGCCGAGCGGCATCTCGTAGATGATCAGCGCCACCAGCATGGCCACGCCGAGCGCGATCAGCGACGCCCACTGGGCCGCCAGCCGCAGGCCCCCGAGGAGGATGAACAGCGTGAGCACGGGCAGCACGGCGAAGATCGAACTCAGTCCGAGCGAGTCCGAGACCGGATCGAAGACCTGGGTGTACAAGCGGTTCCCTCCCCTGGGTTGCTGACTGGCGTGTTGCCCCAAGCGCGCATCCGGGAAACTTCCGTCCATGCGCGTCTCGCTCTTCGTCACCTGCCTCGGTGACACGCTGTTCCCGGACGCGGGCCGTGCCGTGGTCCGGCTGCTGGAGCGCCTGGGCCACGAGGTCGACTTCCCCGAGGACCAGACCTGCTGCGGGCAGATGCACCTCAACTCGGGCTACGCGAAGGAGGGCCGGGCGCTGGTGGAGCGGCTGGGCCGGGTGTTCGGCGGCGCTGAGGCGGTGGTCTGCCCGTCGGCGTCGTGCGCCGGGATGGTGCGCGAGCAGCTCGAGGACGGGCCGCCGGTCTACGAGCTCTCGGAGCTGCTCGTGGACGTGCTCGAGGTCGAGGACGTGGGCGCCTACTACCCGCACCGCGTGACCTACCACCCCACCTGCCACTCGCTGCGGGCCCTCAAGGTGGGCGACCGGCCGCTGCGCCTGCTGCGCGCGGTGCACGGCATCGACCTGGTGGAGCTGCCCGAGGCCACCGAGTGCTGCGGCTTCGGGGGCACCTTCGCCATCAAGAACGCCGACGTGTCGGCGGCGATGCTCACCGACAAGGTGCGCGCCGTGCTCGACACCAGGGCCGAGGTTGTCTGCGCGGCCGACAGCTCCTGTCTCATGCACATCGGCGGCGCCCTCTCGCGGCAGCGCACGGGCGTGCGCACCGCGCATCTGGCCGAGGTCCTTGCCGGATGACCAAGGCAGGCTTCCCCGCCGCCGCCCGCCTCGCCCTGCAGGACAGCCAGCTGCGGCGCAACCTGGGCAACGCCACCCGCACGATTCGCGACAAGCGGGCCCGGGTGGTGGGCGAGCTGCCCGACTGGGAGGAGCTGCGCGTCGCCGGCGAGGCCATCAAGGACCGCGCCCTGGCCGGGCTGGACGGTTACCTCGAGGAGCTGGAGGAGTCGGTGACCCGGGCGGGCGGCCACGTGCACTGGGCGCGCGACGGCGACGAGGCCAACCGGATCGTGGCCGGTCTGGCCCGCGACCACGGGCACACCGAGCTGGTGAAGGTCAAGTCGATCGCCACCGACGAGATCAAGCTCAACGAGGCGCTGGAGCGTGAGGGCATCCAGGCGATCGAGACTGACCTGGCCGAGCTCATCATCCAGCTGGGCGACGACGTGCAGTCGCACATCCTCGTGCCGGCGATCCACAAGAACCGCTCCGAGATCCGCGACCTGTTCCGACGCGAGCTGGGCCTGGAGGACCTCTCCGACGAGCCCGAGGAGCTCACCGCGGCCGCCCGGGCGCACCTGCGGGCCAAGTTCCTCAGCGCGAAGATGGGCGTGAGCGGGGCCAACTTCGCCGTGGCCGAGACCGGCACCGTGTGTGTGGTCGAGTCCGAGGGCAACGGGCGCATGTGCACCACGCTCCCTGAGCTGCTGGTGACCGTGATGGGCATCGAGAAGCTGCTGCCCACCTGGCAGGACATGGAGGTCTTCCTCCAGCTGCTGCCGCGCTCGTCCACGGGAGAGCGCATGAACCCCTACACCTCGTTCTGGGCCGGCGCGCGCGAGGGCGACGGGCCGCGCGAGTTCCACCTGGTGCTGCTGGACAACGGGCGCACCGACACCCTCAGCGACGAGGTCGGGCGCCAGGCGCTGCGCTGCATCCGCTGCAGCGCCTGCCTCAACGTCTGCCCGGTGTACTCACGCACCGGCGGACACGCCTACGAGTCGGTGTACCCCGGTCCCATCGGCGCGATCCTCACCCCGCAGCTGCAGGGCGTCGAGAAGGCCGGCACGCTGCCCTTCGCCTCCAGCCTCTGCGGGGCCTGCTACGAGGTCTGCCCCGTGCGGATCGACATCCCTCGGGTGCTCACCCACCTGCGCGCGCGGGTGGTGGACGAGGGCGAGGCCCCGCGCTCGGAGCGGCTGGCCATGCGCGCCCTGGCCCGGGCCTTCGCCGACCAGCGCGGCTACGAGCGGCTGCAGGGCCTGGCCCGCGCCGGCCAGTGGCCGTTCGCGCGGCGGGGGAAGATCGAGCACGCGCCCGGCCCGTTGAGTGCCTGGACGGCCACCCGCGACCTGAAGCCCCTTCCGAAGCAGACCTTCCGCGAGTGGTGGAGGGAGCGGTGAGCGACGCCCGTGACGCCGTGCTGGCCCGCGTCCGCGGGGCGCTGGCGGGGTCGACCGCGAACGGGTCGGCGCCCGCACGGGACTACCGGCTCAGCACCGGCGAGCCGCACGAGACGCTGGTGGCGCGCTTCGCCGAGCGGGTGGGCGAGTACCGGGCCAGCGTCCGCCGCGCGACCCGCGAGGAGCTGACGGCGACGCTCGAGGCGATGTGCGAGGAGGCCGGCGCCCGGCGGCTGGGCGTGCCAGAGAGCCTGCCCGATGATTGGCGCCCGGCCGAGATCGAGCTCGTTCCCGACAGCGGGCTCTCCTCGACCGAGCTCGACGAGCTCGACGGCGCCCTCACCGGCTGCGCGCTCGGGATCGCCGAGACGGGAACGATCGTGCTCGACAGCGGCCCGGCCTCGGGCCGGCGGGCCCTCACGCTGGTGCCCGACTATCACCTCTGCGTGGTGGAGGAGGAGTCCGTGGTCGGGCTCGTGCCCGAGGCGGTGGAGCGGCTCCAGCCGGCCGTGCGCGAGGGCCGGCCGCTCACGTTCGTGTCCGGGCCGTCGGCCACCTCGGACATCGAGCTGAACCGGGTGGAGGGCGTCCACGGGCCGCGCACGCTGCACGTGGTGATCGTGGCCGACGGACCCGGGTAGGACCCCGACATGAGCGACTTCAGCGTGCACGTGGCCCTGGCCACCCCCTACACCGCCGAGGGCGAGGTGGCCACCGACGCTCTGCGGGCGCACGTCGACGTGCTGGTGGAGGACGGCGTGGACGGGCTGCTGGCCGCCGGCACCACGGGCGAGGGCCCACTGCTCGAGGAGGCCGAGGTGGAGACGGTGATCGCCACCGCCGTGGAGGCGGCGGCAGGGCGGATCGAGGTGATCGCCCAGGTGGGGCGGGCCAGCACCGCCGCCACGCTGAGGATGGCGTCCGCGGCGGCGGGGGCCGGCCCCGACGCGCTGATGGCCGTCCTGCCCTGGTACTACGGCCTGGGCGACGAGCCGCTGCTGCGCCACTACCAGGCGTTGCTGGGCGCGGGAGACGGGCTCCCGGTCATGGCCTACACCTTCCCGGAGCGCACCGGCAACGAGCTGTCCGCGGAGCTGCTGGACCGTCTGGCCGGGGAGGGCCTCGCCGGGCTGAAGGACTCCACCAAGTCGCCCGAGCGCCAGCGGGAGTACCTCGAGGTCTCCGGCCGCCACGACGAGCTGAGGGTGTTCATCGGCTCCGAGAAGCTCACGCTGCCGGCGCTCGAGGGCGGTGGCGCGGGCGCGATCTCGGCGCTGGCCAACGTCCGGGCCGACGTGCTGCAGGGGGTGCGCGAGCAGCGCAGCCGCGAGGCTCAGGACGCCGTGGACGCCGCTCGCGACGAGCTACCGGAGATCCCAGACATCAAGCGCGCGGTGAGCGAGCGGATGGCCGAGCGAGACGTGGAGTACCGCGCCGAGACGCGAGCGCCGCTGGGCTGAGGTTTAGGCTCGGGCGGGTGCGCACCGTCTTCCTCGGCACCTCCGCGTTCGCCGCCGACGTGCTCGAGTTGCTGGCGGCCTCGCCGCACCGGCCGGTGCTGGTGGTCACACGCCCGGACCGGCCCCGGGGCAGGGGGAGGCGGCTCACTCCCCCGCCGGTGGCCGAGGTCGCAAACACGATCGGCATCGAGGTCTTTCAGCCCGAGGACGTAAACAGCGAGGAGGCCCGCAGCCGGATCGCCGGCGCCCGGCCCGAGACGCTGGCGATCTGCGCCTACGGAGCGCTCATCCGCGAGCCGCTCCTCTCGGAGCACCACCTCCTCAACGTGCATCCGTCGCTTCTCCCGCGCTGGCGCGGCGCAGCGCCGATCGAGCGCGCAATCGAGGCAGGCGACGAGACCACGGGCGTGACCATCATGCGGCCCACGGCGGAGCTCGACGCCGGGCCCATCTGCCTCCAGCGCGCGGAGGTCATTCGCCCGGGCGACACCTACGGTTCCCTGTCCGAGCGCCTGGAGACGCTGGGCGGTGAGCTGCTGGCCGAGGCGCTCGACATCCGGCCCGCGTTCCGCGAGCAGCCGGCCGAGGGGGTCACCTACGCCGAGAAGGTCGCGCCCGAGGAGCGGCGCCTGGAGCCGGATCGGCCGGCGGCAGAGCTCGAGCGGCGCGTGCGGGCGCTCTCTCCGCACATCGGCACGTACGTGGAGCTGCCCTCGGGCGAGCGGCTGGGCGTGCTGGCCGCCGCTCTGGTGGTGGGCCACGATGCCCCGCCCGGCAAGCTCGCCGAAACCGACGGGCGCCTGCTGTTCGGGGCGGCCTCCGGCGCGCTCGAGCTGGAGGAGGTCCGCCCCCAGGGCGGGAGGTCGATGGACGCCGCCTCCTGGCTCCGCGGCCACGGCGCGCTGTTGGCCGGCGGCTAGGATCGCTCGTGCGTGGCCTCCGAGCAGACCCACCCGGGACCTGACTGCCCGCACTGCGGCGAGCCCTGGCTGCGGGGCACAAACCTCCCGGGCCGCTACCGCTGCGTGAACTGCCTGCACCGCTTCGAGCTGCGCTCGGACTGCCCGAACTGCGGCTCGCACTCGACGATCGCCCGGATGTCCGACACCGCGAACGTCACGTGCAACAACTGCGGCAGCTCGATGCTGCAGGCCATCTAGCCGCTTACTGCCGCAGCTCGATCCAGAGGGCGCGGGAGGCGCAGAGCAGGCGGCCCTCGTCGTCGTACAGCGCCGCGGCTGCGTGGCGTTTGCGGCCGTCGACCTCGAGCGGCCAGCTGACGATCGCGTGCCGCTCTCGCACACGCACCGGGCAGCCCAGGCGGGCGGTGAGACGGGCCAGCACCATCGGCGGTCCCTCGCCGAAGTTCGCCACCGGGGCGCTGGTCGGGCAGTCCAGCGCCGCCCACACGAACTCGGGCCGGACGTGTCCGTCGCCGTCGCCCAGGTGCCGGTCGGGCGTCCACGCCGCGGCGCAGCGGTCCCCCTCGAGCGGCGCCGGGAAGAGCCGCATGCCGTCGCCGGCCGGGCGGTCGGGCCCGCACACCAGGCAGGTGGGGAAGGGATGCTCGGCCGTCCAGCGCTCGGCGCCCGCCCGCGAGGCCGCCTCGGCGCGCTCGAAGGAGATCGCCTCGGGCACCTCCATCAGCAGCTCGGCGGGTTCGGCCTCGGCGACGAGGGTCTCGCCGTCACGCAGCTCCACCCGCTCGTCCTCGCGCAGCACCGCCAGCGGCCGCTCGAGCGCCGGGGGAGTGCGCAGCGACACCGTGACCACGTCGGTGCCGACGAGCTCCGCCAGGCGCCCGCAGACATAGCCGCCGTTGGCCGAGTCCGGCGGCCCGTTGTAGCGCCTGGGCAGGGTCAGGGTCTCGCTCACGCCGCGCGCAGCATACGGCGCTCAGATGCGCCGGTAGAGCGAGTAGAGCACCGCGCTGAGCACGGCGGCGGCGCCGAGGAAGGCCACCTCCACCTCCAGCACCGCATCGTCGAAGTCGGCGGCGGCCAGGAACAGGACGAAGCCGGCCGCGGCCGTCGCCCAGGTGCAGGCCGCAGTGCCGGCGCGGCCGTGGGCCAGCAGCGCCTGGTTGAGGGTGGCCGCCGCCAGGTAGAGCCCCATCCCCAGCGCCACCAGCACGAGGCCCAGCCGCTCGTAGTCGGTGTCGCCGCCGAAGAGAATGTCCATGACGAACGGTCCGACGGCCAGCATCACGGCCGCCACGCAGGCCCCGAAGGCGATGCTGGCGGCCACGGTGACGTTCACGCTGCGGCGGAAGGGGTCGGTCTCCCCGCCGGCCCGCAGCCGGGTGAGGTGGGGGAGGATCGAGGCCTGCACCGCCTGGAACAGCACCAGCGGAGCGCGGGCGATCAGCAGCACGTTGAAGGCGAAGCCCGCCAGCGCCGCGCCGCGCTCCCCGCGGGTGGCCTCGATCAACAGCGGCCCGGCGTTGAGGAAGGTCTGCTCGCTGAGCATGATCAGCAGCACGGCGCCGGCGAAGCCGGTGCCCTTGGACAGGGTGAACTCCGGCTCGCGGCCGGAGGGCTCGTCGCGGGCGGCGGCGTCGAGGAGGCCGGGCTCGGGGTCCGCGTCGGCCGTCTCCCGCGGGACTGCGGCAGGGGCCGGCCGGATCCGCCGCGCCAGGGCGGCGGGCACCACCGCGAGGGACACGATCGGCGCCGCGGCCATGCCCAGCGCGACGGCGGTCTGGCCCTCGGCGATCCCCACGGCCACCGCCAGCGCGAACAGGCAGCGCGAGGTGGCCTCCATCAGCACCAGCCCCCCGTAGAGGCCGAAGCGGTGATGCCCGGCCAGAAAGCCGCGGGCGAAGTAGCTGGCCGCGTAGGCCAGCACCGCCACGATCAGGATCCAGTAGAGCGCGGCCGAGCCGCCCAGCAGGCCGTCCTGCAGCGGCGCTCGAAGGGCGAGCGCGGCGACGCAGAACAGCACGCCCAGCGCCAGCTGGATCGTGGCCGCCACCCGCAGGTGCTCGGTGCCGGCCAGGCCGCGGGCGTCGCGATCGGCGATCGTGCGCGAGAGCAGCTGCTCGACCGGCCGGTAGAGCACCGACACCGTGAGGAAGATGGCCGACCACAGCAGCGAGATGCGCCCGTACTCGGCCTCGGGCAGCGAGTGGCTGGCCAGCGAGAAGTAGGCGAAGGTGATGAGCCCGGTGGCGCCGATCCCCACCGAGAGGACCGCCGCGCCGCGGCCGTAGGAGACCGAGCCCCGGCTAGCGGTCGAGCCGGACAAGCAGCATGGTCCACGGGAACGGCGAGCGGGCCTCCTCGACCGTCCCGTGGCGCGCGAGGAGCGAGACGAAGCTCCGCTTGGACCAGTGGTTCACATGGCCCGGCGTGTTGCCCAGGTCGCGCAGGTAGGCGCCCCGAGCCAGGTTCAGGGCGCGCCACAGCGGCTCGCGCGGCACGGACACCAGCAGGTGCCGCCTGGCCACCCGGGCCATCTCCGCCACCGTGGCCTCCGGCTCGGGCACGTGCTCGAGCACCTCAATCGCCGCCGCCAGCTCGAACTCCGAGTCGGCGAACGAGAGCCGCGTGGCCTCCTCCGCCCGAAACTCGAGGTTGGGCCGCGAGCGCTTGTCCCACTCAGCGCGGAGCTTGGGGTCATCGAGGTCGATCCCCACGACCCGCCCTTCGCCCAGCCGCTCGGCCCAGTCGACCGTGAGCACCCCCTCGCCACAGCCCACGTCCAGCACCGACCCGGGCGCGGCCCGGGCCCAGAGCTCGTCCAGGGTGCCGTGGAAGCCGGCCATCAGCCTTGTCACCACCGGGTTCTGTGAGCCGTACTTGTCGAAGGTGTTGCCGGTGGGGACCTGTGAGGCGGTGGCCGGGGCGCTCACAGCCGCAGCGCCTCGCGCTCCTCGGCCTTGCCCGTGGCCGGTGCGGCGTCGGCGCCCGTGGTGGGCGCCTGGCCCGTCTCGGTGGCGCCGGGCTCGTAGTGCGAGGGCTCGACGCCCACCTGCAGCTCCACCCGGCGCACACGCTCCAGGATGCGCTGCTGCAGCACGCGGCTGCCGGCCAGGATGTCGCCCAGCACGCCCAGGGCCGCGAACTGCACGGCCACGATGAACAGCGTCGAGCCCAGGATGAGCGACTGGACGTGGCCGCCGCTGTCGCCGGTCACGAAGAAGTAGGCGAAGCGGACCCAGATGAAGGCCGCGATCAGCGCGGTGAGGATCGCCGCGGCCAGGAACACGCGGAGCGGCTCGTAGAGCGCGTACACGCGGAAGATCGAGGCCGTGTTGCGGCGCACGTAGGCCCACATCGAGGGGAACAGCCGCGACGCGCGGGTCTGCTCGTTGGTCCGGATGGGCACGTGGTCGATGGCCACGGTCTGCTTCCCGGCCTGAATGATGGTCTCCAGCGTGTAGGTGAACTTCGAGACCACCTGCAGCTGGAGCGCCGCCTCGCGGTTGTAGGCCCGGAAGCCCGAGGTGGTGTCCGGCACGTTGGTGTTCGATGCCCGCCGGACCACCGCGCTGCCCAGACGCTGGAGGCGCTTCTTGAGCGGGGAGAAGTGCTCGATCTGGTCGGTCTCGCGGTCGCCGATCACCATGTCGGCCTGGCCGGCGAGGATCGGAGCGACGAGCTTGCCGATGTCGCCGCCGTAGTACTGGTTGTCGGCGTCGGTGTTGACGATCACGTCGGCGTCCAGCTTCAGGCAGGCGTCCAGACCGGCCTGGAAGGCGGCCGCCAGCCCCTTGTTGTTGGTCAGGCGCACCACGTGGTGGACCCCGTGCGCGCGCGCCACCTCCACCGTGCGGTCGCTCGAGCCGTCATCGATGATCAGCCACTCCACGGCGTCGAAGCCCGGCAGCTCGCGGGGCAGGTCGGCGAGAGTGGACGGGAGCGTCTGCTCCTCGTCGAAGCAGGGGATCTGCACGATCAGCTTCATCGGGGCCTTCGTAGCGTAGAGGCCGGACCCGCCGTCAGGCCGATTACGGGGCCTTTACGAGTCCGTCACCCGCCCTTCACATTGACCGTCCCGGGCGGCCCTAGCGTGGCCGGGAGGGATGCCGAAGCTGATCGCCGCCTGCGTCGCACTCGCGGCCCTCTCGCTGCTTTGGCCCTCCCAGCCCAGCTACGACCCCTTCGCCTGGCTCGTCTGGGGGCGCGAGATCGCTCACGGGGGCCTGGACACCAGCGGTGGCTCCTCCTGGAAGCCGCTCCCGGTCCTCTTCACGGTGGCCTTCGCCCCCTTCTCGGCGCTCGACGACTCCATACCGCCGGCGCTCTGGATCGCGCTGGCCCGCACGGGGGCGCTGCTCGCGCTGGCGCTGGCCTTCAGGCTCGCCTGGCGCCTCGCCGGCGGCGGGGTGGCCGGCGCGCTCGGTGGTCTGGTGGCGGCGGCCGCCCTGTTCGTGCTCCCCGACTGGTTCCAGTTCTCCGCCCACGGCAGCGAGGCGCCCTGGGCGGTGGCGTTCATGCTGTGGGCGCTGGAGCGCCACCTGGACGGTGATCGCGCCGGCGCGCTGGTGCTGGCCACGCTCGCCTGTCTGCTGCGGCCCGAGCTGATCCCGTTCCTGGGCCTGTACGCGGCCTGGCTGTGGTTCGCCGAGCGGCGCCTGCGCCTGCTCACGGTCGGGCTGCTCGTGCTCGGCGCGGTGGCCTGGGTGGTGCCCGAGTGGATCGGCTCGGGCAACCCGCTGGACGGCGGCAGGCAGGCGCGCAGCGAGCCGGTCTGGAGCCTCTCTCTGGCCGAGCGGCCCTGGCTGCGTGCGCTGGAGAGAGTGCACGTGCACGCGGGACTGACGCTGGAGCTGCTCGCCCTGCTCGCGTTCTCCGTAGCGGTCGTCGTGCGGAACTGGACGGTCGCCTTCCTCGCCCTGGCGGCCGCGGCCGAGGTCGGCCTCTACGTGGCCATGACCGAGCTGGGCTTCTCCGGCAACCCCCGTTACGTGGTGCCGGCCCTCGCCCTGGTGTGCGTGCTGGCCGGCGTGGGGGTGGCCCACCTGCTCCAGGCCCGACCGGCGCTGGCCGTCGGTGCGCTGACGGCGCTCTGCCTGTTCGGGGCGTCCTTCGCGGGCGACCGCGTGGACGAAATCCGCAACGAGGCGCGCCAGGTGGAACAGCGGATGGAGATGCACGCCGACCTGGCCACCGCCGTCGACCGGGCCGGGGGAGCGCAGGCGGTGACCGCCATGGGGACGGCGACCACGAACCGCGCCTTCCACAGCCGCCTGGCCTGGGAGCTCAAGGCGCCGATCGACGCCGTGGAGAGCGTGACCGCCCACCGGACGGTCTTCCGCTCGACGCGGGGCGGGAAGGTGTTCCTGACCGGCCGGGCGAAGATCCGCCGCACCCTCGCGTTCGTGGGCTCTTGGCGGGTCTATCGCCGGGAGCGGCTCAGCTTCCCGTTAACCGCAAGTTTGCAGGGAATTCACAATCGCCGGGCGAGGAGGTAAAAGTCGCCTGACCGGGTAGTAACCAGGTAGGCACGAATTGTTCACCGGCCGGCAACACCTCTGCTAGCCTGCGCGCCTCGGAACCCGGACGACCTGGAGTTGCACTCACGATGACCACCGTTCTCGCCTACCTGGACCCCGGCAGCGGGAGCATGATCCTGCAGATCCTCGCCGGCGGCCTGGCGGCGGTCGCCGTGACGGCGAAGCTCTACTGGGGCCGGCTCATGAAGTTCCTGCGCATCCGCAAGGACGAGCCGGAGGCCGCCAAGGCCGACGCCGCCCCGAGCAGCACCGACTCCGCCTAGCCGCCGGGCGCGCCTCGGGCGCCGGCCGGCGCCGACCCACCGCATGTCCACTCCCGAGACGCACAGCTCCGCCTCCTCTGACGCCGGCCTCGAGCCCGGCTCCTTCCGCGATCCCGAGAGCCGGGTCTTCTACGCGGGCGACCAGGTGCTGCGGGCGCTCTCGGCCGACGGGCTGGCCGACTTCGAGGCGCTCGAGGCCGCCGGCCTGCTCGAGGACGAGCGCCTGGTGGCCACCGAGCGGGCTCCCGACGGCCTCGGCGCGGCCCAGGACCTCCTGGTGCACGAGCCCGCCGGCGTCCTTCGCCACGAGCGGATCCCCTTCGTCTCCTACCCCTACGAGTGGACCTTCTCGATGCTCAAGGACGCCGCGCTGGTGCAGCTCGACCTGCTGCTGGCCGCCCTGGAGCACGATCTAGTCCTCAAGGACTCCACCCCCTACAACGTGCAGTTCAAGGGGGCGCGGCCCGTGTTCGTGGACATCGGGTCCTACGAGCGGCTTCGCGAGGGCGAGCCCTGGGTGGGCTATCGCCAGTTCTGCATGCTCTACCTCTACCCACTGTTGCTGCAGTCGGTGAGGAAGGTGCTCTTCCACCCCTGGCTGCGCGGGTCGATCGACGGCATCACCCCGGAGCAGATGCGCGGGATGCTCTCCTTCCGCGACCGCTTCCGGCGCGGGGTCTACACCAACGTCTTCCTGCACGCGCGGCTCGAGGCGCGTTACGCCGACAAGCCCGGGCAGGTCAAGCAGGAGGTCCGCCGCGTCTTCAAGAAGGAGCTGTTCGTCGCCAACGTGCGCAAGATGCGCAAGCTCGTCGAGCGGCTGCAGTGGGATCCGCCCGAGGGGGTGTGGACCGCCTACGGCGAGCGCAACAGCTACACCGACGACGACGCCCGGCGCAAGGATGATTTCGTCCGCGAGGTGGCCGGCTCGCGGCACTGGGACCTGGTCTGGGACATCGGAGCCAACAACGGCCGCTACTCGCGCATCGCCGCCGAGGGGGCGAGCACCGTGGTGGCGGTGGACGCCGACCAGGGGCCGGTGGAGCTGCTCTACCGCGACCTGAGGGCGGAGGCCGACGAGCGCATCCTGACCCTCGCCATGAACCTGGCCGACCCCTCGCCCGGGTTGGGCTGGCGCGGGCTCGAGCGCCGCTCAATGGATGACCGGGGCAAGCCGGACCTCGTGCTGGCTCTCGCCCTGGTGCACCACGTGGCGATCAGCGCCAACGTGCCCGTGAAGGAGTTCGTGGATTGGCTCGCGTCGCTGGGCAGCTCGCTGGTGATCGAGTTCCCCACGCGTGAGGACCCGATGGTCAAGCAGCTGCTCGCGCCCAAACGGGACGGCCTGCATCCGGACTACGAGCTGGAGTTCTTCGAGCGCTGCCTGCGTGACCGCTTCGAGGTCGAACGCTCGGAGCGTCTCCAGTCGGGTACGCGCGTGCTCTATTTCGCGCGGCCCAAGCGCGGATGAGCACCGCCGAAGCCTCGGCCGCCTCGCCGGGGCAGCGCTCCGGCGGGGGCGTCGCGCGAGAGGCGCTGTGGGCCTACCTCAACCTCGCCGTGCTCTGGACCTTCGCGGTCGCGCAGCCGCTGTTCGACCTGCTCAAGGACAACGCCGAGTTCTTCGCCGCCCGCGGCTCGTCGGGCTTCGACATCATCAGCTTCGCCGTCCTGTTGATCGCGGTGCCGCCGGCCCTGCTGTTGGCGATCGAGCTGCTTGTCGGGCTGGCCGGCCGCTCGGCCCGCCGCGGCGCCCACGTGGTCCTGATCGCCTGCCTCGTGGCGCTGATCGCGGCCCAGGCGCTCAAGAAGCTGATCGACGCCCCCGACGTGGTGCTGATCGTCCTGTCGCTGGCCATCGGCTCCGGTCTGGCGACGCTCTGGGCCGCCGTCGAGCCCGTGCGCTCGTTCCTCAGGGTTCTTTCGCCGGTGCCGGTGGTCTTCCTGGCCCTGTTCCTGTTCAGCGCCTCCATCTCGGAGGTGGCATTCCCGGAGGAGGCGAAGGCGCGGACGATCGGCGGGGTGGCGCGGGCGCCGATCGTGGTCGTCCTCCTCGACGAGCTGCCGGTGAACACGCTGCTCGACGACAGCGGCCGGATCGACGCGGCCCGCTATCCCGGCTTCGACGAGCTGGCTCGCTCCGCCACCTGGTTCCCGAACGCGTACACGGTCTACGACTCCACCGAGCGCGCGCAGCCGGCGATCATGGACGGCAACCTGCCCACGCGGGACAAGCAGCCGATCTCGTCGGATCACCCCAACAGCATCTTCGCGCTGTTCGGCAAGACGCACCGCATGAACGTGTCCGAGGAGGCCACCGTGGTGTGCTCGCGCGATCTGTGCTCAGACCAGCGCGCCGAGGAGTCCTACGCCGACCGCATGGGCTCCATGGCCGAGGACCTCGGCCTGGTCTGGCTCCACGTGGTCTCGCCGCCGGACATCGAGTCCGAGCTCACGAGCGTGTCCGAGAACTGGGGCAACTTCGGGGGCGGCGCGGGCGCCGCCCCCGACCGGCCCATCGACGAGGACACCGAGACGCTCAACACCAGGGCCAACCTCAACAGCGGCCGGCCGGGGCGCTTCGAGGACTGGATCGACAGGATCGAGCCCGGCCGCCGGCCCGGCCTCAACTTCAAGCACACGCTGCTGCCCCACGTGCCCTGGCAGTACCTGCCCTCCGGCCGGGTGTACCGGCGGCTGCCCAACGACGCCATCCCCGGCCTCTCCAACCAGGCCTACAACGACCAGGGCCAGCTCGACGTGCTGCTGCAGCGCCACTACCTGCAGACCGGATTCACGGACCTCGAGCTCCAGCGCCTGTGGCGAGAGCTCAAGCGGGACGGGCAGTGGGACGACGCGCTGATCGTGGTGGCCGCCGACCACGGCGTGGCCTTCCAGCTCGGCTCGCGCCAGCGCAGGCGGCTCGGGCGGGACACCGCGGCCGAGATCGCCCCGATCCCGCTGCTGATCAAGGCGCCGGGCCAGAAGCGGGGCAGGATCGACGACGCCTACGTGGAGACCATCGACATCCTGCCCACGATGTTCGACCTGCTCGACCTCGACCCGAACGTCAAGTTCGACGGCCGGTCGGCGTTCAGCGACGAGGTGCAGGACCGCGAGGAGCTCCGCTTTCTGATCCGCAACACCTTCAAGGAGCTGCGCATACCGGCGGATGAGTTCGAGCGCAGCCGCCAGGCGATCATCGACCGCAATCTCGGCCTGCTCGGCACCGGGGCCGACGGCCCGGAGCGCATCTACCGGATCGGCCCCAACCGGGAGCTGATCGGAAGGCCGGCGTCGGAGGCGGGGACGAAGCTCGACGTCGACCTCACCTACGCCGGCGACCACCGCAACGTGCGACCGGGCTCGGGCTTCGTCCCCACCCACGTCGTCGGCACCGTGCGGGGCGGGGGCACGACCAAGCGGAACATCGCCGTGGCCGTCAACGGGACGATCGCCGCGGTGGGGAACACCTTCACGCTGGAGGAGGGCGCCGAGGGCGAGCTGGTCTCCGTGATGGTGCCCGAGACGGCGTTCCGAGAGGGGCAGAACACCGTGGAGGTCTTCGAGGTCTCCTAAAGATCTCCGAGGCAGCCCTCGACGTCCGCCAGCAACTCCTCGGACTGCTCGCTGAGCTCGGGCCTCACGAACAGCAGGGCGTTGCCGATCTGCTCCGCCCCTTCGCCCTCGCCCTGGAACTGGGCGCCGAGGGCCTCGTCGGCCGTGAGGAAGAACTGGATCCGCAGCTCTTCGGTGCCGTCGTCCACCAGGATCTCGTCCTCGCCCTCGAGCGCCGCCTGCCGGTCCTTCTCCTCGGTGATGCACTCCAGGGCCAGCACGCGCTTGTCGGCGTCCTCGTACGACCCGGCGTCATCGGAGCCGCAGGCCGCCAGGGCGGCGGCGCCCACCAGCAGACAGGCGAGCAGACGCATCAGCGCAGCGGCTTGACCTTGCGGAAGAGCCGGCGCAGCTCGAAGTAGAGCGGCTTCCGCGCGTCGCACTCCTCGATCGGGACTCTTGTTGTGCCAGGGCGGGGTGGACCAGGCGGCCGGCGCGCCGCCCTGCCACTTGGGCGTCACGCGGAAGTCACGCAGTGCCCAGTAGATCGACCCGTTGAGGTAGGGCTTGGAGGCGTGCACCGCGAGGTGGTCGGCGGCGTACTTCGACTGGAACTCGTAGCTGCCTCTCTGGGTGACCAGGCCTGCCCGGGCGGCCTCCGCGCCGAACTCGGTGATCATCAGCGGCAGGCCCGGGTTGCGGCGATGCAGCTCGTCGAGGTAGGGGCCGAGGTCCGTCAGAAGCGCCGCCTTCTGGGGAAGGCCCGGGATGATCGACCGATACCAGCCGAAGTATTCGTTGACTCCGAGCACGTCCAGGTCGCGGTAGGCGGAGCTCGTGACCGGCTCTCCTATCCGGGAATGACGGTCGATGGCCACGAAGCGAGTGTCGTCCAGCTCCCGCGCGGCCGCCGCGGCCTCGCCGATATAGCGCACGAGCCCGGGGCCGATCTGCCCCCCGCTCGCTCTTGCTGCTGGCGGGCTCGTTGGCGAGCGACCAGGTGAAGATCGAGGGGTGGTTCAGGTTGTTCCGCACGGTCAGCCCCACGGCCCGCGTGGCGGCGGACGCGCACCTTGGCCTGGTCGAAGTAGCTGTTCGGGAGCTGGTACACCGGCGCCTGGACCCAGTACAGGATCCCCAGGCGGTCGAAGGCCTCGATGAAGGCGGGGTGCAGCGGATAGTGCGAGCGGGTGACGGTGCCGCCCATCGCTCGCAGCCTGCGAATGAGCAGCCGCGGGTACCTTGGCTGAGGGCGCCGCCCTCCTCCAGGTCGTCCTCGTGGATGCTCGCGCCGCGAAGGTTGAGCCGGCGGCCGTTGAGGAACATCGACCCCGCCGCGGGTTGCAAGCTTCTTCACCCCGAAGCTGAGGCGGTACGCGGCGCGGCGCTGGCCCTCGGTGGCAGCGGCGACGCTGAGCCGGTAGAGCGCGGGACGGCCGGGTTGCCACAAGCGCGGGCGCGCGATCGTGAAGGACGTGCCGAGATCGCGCGTCGGCCCCGCTGGCCACGGTCTGCGGGCGCAGCACGATGCGCTGGCCCGCCGCGTTCAGCACCAGGGTCACGTCGCGGTCCTTGCCGGTGAGGTTGCGCACCAGCGCGCGCACCTCAACGCGGGCGGGGCCGCGCAGCCTGGGCAGCCGGGGCAGCACCTGCACGTCCTCGATGTCGATGGTGTCGATCGGACGCACGTACACCTCGCGGAGCAGCCCGCCGTGGTTCCACCAGCCCCCGGTCCCGAAGCCGTTGACCGCCGCCGCGCGCCAGTGGGTCAGGTCGGTGCGGCTGCGAAGCGTCGATACCTTGACCACCAGCGTGTTGCGCCCTCGCTTCAGCCCGTCGAGGTCGGCCTCGAACGGGAAACAGGCCGGTGAAGCCGCCGATGGCGCGGCCGTTTAGCCAGACCTTTGTGCGGTGGTTGGAGCCCTCGAAGCGAACCTTCCAGAAGCGGCGCGCCTCGCGCGGGGCCCGGGGGAGGGTGAACTCACGCCGGTACCAGCCGACCGAGGGCCAGTTCTAGCGTGGTGTCGGCGGCGTTCCAGCTGTGCGGCACCGAGACGGCCGTCCAGCCCTCGAGGTCCTCCTGGTCGTACCAGCGCTCGGTGTCGCCGGCGACGAGCGTGTCGTCGGTGCGGAAGTACCACTGACCGCCCAGCAGCTCGCGCCCGGCCTGCCCCTCGCGGATCAGCGGCTTGCCGCCGGGCGGCTCGACCCGGAGCTCCGGCGCCGGCGGTGCCGGCGGCTGCGGCGGCATCGGCGCCGGCTGCGCTCCGCCCTGCGCGTGGCCGGCCGCCGGCGCGGCGGCGAGGAGGGCCAGGCTGACGAGGCAGATGGAAGGAAGGCGCACGAGAGGACGGGACGGAAGGAGAAGCGTGAGGAGGAAGCGGCCCGGAGGGTAGCGGCGGCTCCCGCGAGAAACACCCAAAGGGGCTCGGGGTTGCGTTTTCGTTCGGCCGGGTACGACTGCTACCGTGACCGCGGCCGGCGCCCGCACCGGTCCGCTTGTGCAGGAGTTTTCCGCCGTCCCCGCCGGGGCCCGCGAGGCGTGGGCCAGCCGGGCCGTTCTAATGAACCGCCGTTTCGCGCTCATCCAAGCCCTCGTATCGCTGATCGCGCTGGCCGCTGTCGTCTGGTGGGCCTCCCGTCAGGAGGCGCCGGAGCTGCCCAGCGGCAGGACTGCGATCGCGTGGCTGTTGGCCTCGCTGGCGCTCTATGCCGTGGCCACGCTGATGCGGGGCGAGCGCTGGCACCGGGTGCTGAAGATCACGGACGTGGAGGCGCACCGAAGCGACTGCTACGCGCTCACCACCGTGGCCTACATGGGCAACAACGTGCTTCCGGCGCGCGCGGGCGAGATGTTGCGCGTGGTGCTTTTGTCAGGGCGCTGCTCGGCGAGCAAGCGCACGCTCCTCGGCTCCGTCGTGGCGGAGCGTCTGCTGGACGTCATCGCCCTGGCCCTGATCTTCCTGATCGTCGTCTACGGCGTGCTGAGCTCGACGGTGCTGCCCACGGACCGCCCGCTCCTGTTCGGCGGGCTGATCATCATGTTGGTGCTGCTGTTGGCTTCGGCATCTTCGTGATGCGCCGCCACCACGTCTTCGAGCGCGCCCGCGACTGGCTGCGTCCGCTGGCCGATTCGCCAAGAGCGCTGGTGAGCTTCCAGGGGGCGGTGCTGCTGGCCGGCACGTTCGTGCTGTGGGCGGTGCGAGGCCGGCGTGTACCTGGCGGTGGCCAAGAGCGTGGAGCTCGACATCAGCGTCATGGGCGCGCTGTACCTGGTGGCGCTCACCAACTTCTTCGCGGCGCTGCCCGCCGCGCCCGGGTCGATCGGCACCTTCGACGCCGCGGTGATCTTCGGCTCCAAGGCGATCGGCGCGAGCGGCTCGGCCGCCGTGTCCTACCTGCTGATGCTCCGGTTCGTGCTCTACGTCCCCATCACCATCGTCGGCTTCGTCGTGCTCGTCACCCGCTACGGCGGCTGGGCGCGCCTGCGGGCCGCCACGCGGCTCGAGGCGAGCCGCGCCTAGCGCCCGCACGCCGATGCGGGCCCCCGCCGCACAGCTCCGCTCCCTGCGCCAGCGGGAGCCCGCGCCCTCGACCTCCGTCCTGATGGGCAGCGGGCGCGGCGGCCTCGTGGCCGGCGAGCGGACCGAGGGCGGGCTGTCGATGTGGTGGATCGTGCTGGGCTGCCTGGCCGTCTCGGCGCTCACGCTGCTCTTTCCCTCAACGCCCACCTACGACCCCTGGGCCTGGGTCATGTGGGGCCGGGAGATCACCCAACTCGACCTCGTGACGACCGGCGGTCCCTCGTGGAAGCCGCTTCCGATCCTGTTCACCACCCCCTTCGCGCTCCTGGGCGACGACCTGGCCCCCTACCTCTGGGTGTGGGTGGCTCGCGCGGGCGGCCTGCTCGGGTGTGTGATGGCCTTCAGGATGGCCCGCCGGCTCATGGGCGGCCGCTGGTACGGCGCCGTGGCCGGTGTGGCCGCCGCCGCCGCGCTGCTCTCCAGCAACAAGTACGTGCGCGACGCGGCGCTCGGCAACTCGGAGCCGCTGCTGGCGGCGCTCGTGCTGTGGGCCTTCGAGCGCCACCTCGACGGCCGCCGCGACCACGCCCTCTACCTAGGCGTGGCCTGCGCGCTGCTGCGGCCGGAGGTCTGGCCCTTCCTCGCCCTCTACGGCCTCTGGCTGTGGTTCGCCGAGCCGCGGCTGCGCCTGCGCATGCTCGCCTTCGCCGCCCTGATCCCGGCGCTCTGGTTCCTGCCGGAGTGGTGGGGGGCGGGCGACCCCTTCCGGGCGGGGTCGCGGGCCAACGCGCCCAACCAGGGCAGCGCGGCCTTCGCGGCCTCCCCGGCGGTGGAGCTGCTCGAGCGCCACCTGGGGGTGACGATCGCGCCGGTGGAGTTCGGGACGGTGATCGCCACCGTCTACGCCGCCCTGATGTGGCTCACCAGGCGCCGCGAGGGCCAGACGCTCGCCCTCGCGATCGGCGGCTTCGCCTGGTTCGCGCTGGTGGCGGCCATGACCGAGGCGGGCTTTGCCGGCAACCAGCGCTACCTGATCGTCACCACGGTGGTGATGTGCGTCCTCGGCGGGATGGGGGCCGTGCGCGTGCTGCAGGGCGTGGAGTGGGCCGCCATCCGGCTGAGCGGAAGCCGGCGGGTGGGCACCACCGCGGCTGTGGCCACCTTCGTGCTGGGGTTCGCGATCGCCTCGCCCCAGATCGTCTCCAAGTTCGACAACACCGCGCGCGTGAATGGGGGGCTGGAGCACGAGGCCTACCTGTGGCATGACCTCAAGAGCCTGATCGACGAGGAGGGGGGCCCCGAGCGCCTGCGCGCCTGCGGCAGCATCTACGGCGGGCCGTTCCAGACCCAGATGATCGCCTACGAGCTCGGCATCCACGGGATCGACGTGGGCTGGAAGGAGACCCCGGCGCCCGGCGTGGTGTTCCGCACGCGAACGGTGCCGGACGGGCCGCTGGTGACCAAGCCCACCGACGATCGCTTCCGGCTGGTTCGCCAGGACGGCAAGTGGCGGATGCTCACGGTGCCCCCCACCGGAGCCGACCGCGGCTGCCCGGCCGCGGGGCCGAACGTCCCGACCGCCCCGGCGTCGTAACCCGTCGAAGCGACCACTAGGATCGCCGGGTGGCAAGCGTCGCGTCCCGAGCTCGCGCCCTTCCCAGCGTCGGCTCGTTGTCGACGGGCTGGTTGGTGCCGGCGGCCATCGTGCTGGTGCTCCTGGCCGTCTCGCTGTTCCTGCGCACCATCTCGCTGGGCGAGTCGCTCTGGATGGACGAGGGGCTGTCGATCGGGATCGCCTCGCAGCCGTTGTTCGACATCCCGGGCGTGCTCCGGGTCGACGGCTCCCCGCCGCTGTACTACATGCTGCTGTCGGTCTGGATGGACGTGTTCGGCAACGGCCCGGCCGACACCCAGGGCCTGTCGGTGGCCATCTCGCTGCTGGCGGTTCCGGGCGGGCTGTGGGCCGGCTGGAGCCTCTTCGGGCGCCGGGCCGGCCTGTTCTGCGCCGCGCTCTGCGCGGTCAACCCGTTCCTCACCAACTACGCGCAGGAGACCCGCATGTACTCGCTCATGCTGGTGCTCTCCCTGCTGGCCACGGCGGCCTTCCTGCACGTGTTCGCCTTCGGCCGTCGCCGCTACCTGCCGCTGTTCATGGTCCTGTACGCGGCCATGCTCTACACCCACAACTGGGGGCTGTTCCTGGGGGTGGGGCTGGCGTGCGCGCTCGTGCCCTGCTGGTGGGTGTCCGAGGTGCGCTCGAACCTCGTCAAGGACGCCGCCATCGGGTTCGGCGGCGCGGCTCTCTTGTACCTGCCCTGGGTGCCCTCGCTGATCCACCAGATCCAGTACACCGGCGCGCCCTGGCTGAACTCGCCCAACTTCGGCGCGCCCGTGCAGATCTCCAGGTCGCTGCTGGGCGGCGGCACCCCGACGGTGGCCCTGGTGCTGGCCGGCGGCTCCGGCATCGCGGCGCTGCTGCAGCGCAAGGTGGAGGACAAGGAGCGCACCGCCCTGCTGGCGGGCGCGGTGATCGTGCTGGGCACGCTGGCGGTGGCCTGGCTGGTGTCCCAGGTCTCGCCCGCCTGGACCACGCGCTACCTGGGGGTGCTGCTCGGCCCAATGCTGCTGCTCGCCGCGCTCGGCCTGGCCCGGGCGGGCGCCCTCGGCGTGGCCGCACTCGTGATCATCCTGGCCATCTGGGCCGTGCCGCGCACCTTCGGCTTGGAGAACAAGAGCAACGCGGCCGACCTGCGCCGGGCGGCGGTGCCGGAGCTGCGCCAGGGGGACCTGGTGCTCTCGATGCAACCCGAGCAGGGGCCGTTGCTGGCCTATCACCTGGAGGACCTGGGCGGCGCTCCGGACCTGCGCTTCGGCAGCCAGCTGGGCGAGGCCGACAACGAGCGGGTGATGGACTGGACCGACGGCTACGAGCGCATGAAGGCGGCCACGCCCTCCAAGGACCTGGAGCCGCTCCTTGCTAGCCTGCCGCGCGGCGGGCGAGTTCTCGTGGTGTATCCGGTCACCTCCGCCGCGAACGACTGGGACGCACCGTGGACCGAGCTCGTCAGGCGGCGTGGCGCGCAGTGGGGCGCGGCCCTGGCGGACGACCCGCGCTTCGAGCTCGTCTCCGCCGTGCCTCCCTTCTACCGTCGCGCCACCCGAGTTGGAGTGCGCGGCGTCATCTACGAGAAGACCGGATGACCAAGACCAACGCTGACATACCACTCGCCCGCCCCGAGATGCGGGACAAGCCCACCGTGATCCTCGGTGGCGGGCCCGCTGGGCTTACCGCCGGCTACCTGCTGGCCAAGCAGGGCCTCCCGGTGATCGTGCTGGAGGCCGAGGACCAGGTGGGCGGCATCGCCAAGACCGCGGTGCGCGACGGCTACCGCTTCGACCTGGGCGGCCACCGCTTCTTCACCAAGGCCAAGGAGGTCGACGACCTCTGGCACGAGATCATGAAGGAGGAGTTCCTGCGCCGCCCGCGCATGTCGCGCATCTACTGGCGCGACTCCCGCGGCGAGGCGAAGTTCCTCGACTACCCGCTTCGCGGCCCGGACGTGATGAAGAAGCTCGGGCCGGTGGACCTGACCAAGGCCTTCCTCTCCTACCTGTGGGCGGCGGCCAAGCCCAAGGGGCCCGAGGACACCTTCGAGCAGTGGGTCTCCAACCGCTTCGGCAAGTGGCTGTTCAACCAGTTCTTCAAGTCCTACACCGAGAAGGTGTGGGGCGTGCCGACGTCGGAGATCCGCGCCGAGTGGGCCGCCCAACGCATCAAGGGGCTCTCCTTCTTCAGTGCCGCCAAGTCGGCCTTCATCGGCAACCGCGGCGACAAGATCAAGTCGCTCATCAGCGAGTTCAACTACCCCCGCTACGGCCCCGGCCAGATGTGGGAGCAGATGACCGAGGACATCCGCGGGCTCGGCGGCCAGGTGCTCCTGAACACGCGGGCCACCAAGCTGGAGTTCGAGGGCGACCGCTGCGTGCGGGTGCACGCCGGCGACCAGGTCTTCGAGCCCTCGGCGGTGATCTCCTCGCTGCCGCTGCGCAACACCGTCGGGATGGCCGAGCCCCGCCCACGCGCCGAGGTGCTGGCCGCCGCCAAGGGGCTGCGCTATCGCGACTTCCTCACCGTCGCCGTGGTCCTCGACGGCGAGGACCTGTTTCCCGACAACTGGATCTACATCCACGATCCGAGCGTGAACGTTGGCCGGATCCAGAACTTCCGCTCCTGGAGCCCATGGATGGTGCCGGACCCCACCAAGGCCTGCGTCGGCCTCGAGTTCTTCTGCTTCGCGGGCGACCGGCTGTGGGAGACCGACGACCAGGAGCTCGTCCAGCTCGGGATGCGCGAGCTGGAGCAGCTCGGGCTGGCCCGGCGCGATCAGCTCGAGTTCGGCTTCGTGGAACGGGTGCCGAAGGCCTACCCGATGTACGACCCCGACTACTCCGAGCGCGTGCACGACATCCGCTCGTGGCTCGACGGCCTGGACAACTTCATCCAGGTCGGCCGCAACGGCCTCCATCGCTACAACAACTCCGACCACTCCTCGCTCACCGCGATGCGCGCGGTGGACAACCTCGTGAAGGGCACCGACCACGACATCTGGGCGGTGAACGCCGAGTCGGCCTATCACGAGGAGGAGCAGCAGGACGAGCAGCAGCCCTACATCGAGGCTCCGGAGACGGAGTCGATGAAGGAGCCGCTGGCGGGCTGAGTAGGCTCCGGGCGCCGCGGTGCCCCTTTCCGCACTGCTGCTCGCGCTGGCCGCCGCGCTGATGCACGCGAGCTGGAACGTGCTCCTGGCGGGCGCACGGGACAGCGAGTCGGCCTCGGCGGTGGCCACGCTCGCGGGGGTGGCGCTGCTGTGGCCGGTCGCCCTGCTCACCTGGGGCTTCCAGAGCGACGCGCTGCCCTTTGCCGCGGCCTCGTCGGCGCTGCACGTGGCCTATATCGCGCTGCTGGCCCGGGCCTACCGGGGCGGGGAGGTGAGCGTCGTCTACCCGGTGTCCCGCGGGGTGGCCCCGGTGCTGGTGCTGGCGGCCGGCGCGGTGGTGCTCTCCGAGGGAGCTTCGTTGGTGCAGGTGGCGGGGGTGCTGGGGGTCTCGGCCGGGGTCGTGGCGGTGGCCGGGGGATCGGCCGAGTACAACCGGCGCGATCTGCTCTTCGGCCTGGGCATCGCCGTCACGATCGCCGCCTACACGCTCACCGACGCCGAGGGCGTCGAGCATTCCCGCGCGGCGGCGTATTTGGCGGTGATGCTCACCCCTGCCGGCCTCGTCTACGCGGCGGCCCTCGCCGCGACGGGGCGGGGAGCGCGGATGCGGGCCGAGCTGCGTCCCCGCACGCTGCTCGCCGGAGCCCTGATCGTGAGCGCCTACGGCGCGGTGCTGGGCGCGCTTCGGCTGGCCGAGGCCGCCCCGGTGGCCGCCGTGCGCGAGTCGAGCGTGGTGATCGCCGCGCTGCTGGCGGCCGCCTTCCTCGGCGAGGAGGTGGGCCCGCGCCGGCTCGCGGGCGCCGTGCTGGTGGCGGGCGGGGTGGCCGCGGTGGCGCTGGGGTGAGAGGCCCGGCCTATACGTAGTAGGGCAGCGGCCCGCCCGTTTCGTCCAGCACCGTCCGGTAGAGCTCCTCGGAGAGGCGCGGGTTCCGGCGGACCACGTCGTTCATCTCGCCCGGGTCGAGGCGGAGGTCGTACATGGTCCGCTCCTTGCCCCGGTTGTCGCCGATCAGCACCCAGTCGTCGGTGCGGATGAAGAAGCGGTTGTACATCCCGCCGTAGTGGTACTCCCGGCTCTGGGCGGGAGCCCTGCCCTCGAGCAGCGGCGTCAGGTCGACCCCCTCCATCCAGGATGGCCGGTCGAGACCGGCCATGGACAGCAGCGTCGGTCCGACGTCGTGGGTGGAGGCGAAGTAGCTGCTCACCTCGCCGGCGGCGCGCCTGTCCGGGCGGGCGATGATGAACGGCACCTGGGCCAGCTCCGGGTGGAGCTGAGAGGGGACCTTGCCGGTGTAGCCGCGCTCGCCCAGGAGGTAGCCGTGGTCGCTCAGCAGCACGATCATCGTGTTCTTCTGCAGGCCGAGCTCGTAGAAGCGCTTCATGAAGTGGCCGAACCAGCGGTCGGTCATGGTCACCTCGGCCGCGTAGATCGCGTGCAGGCGACGCAGCTGCTCGTCGGTGAAGTACTTGGCGAAGCCGTACTTCGTCACGCCGATCTCGGGCCCCCGGTAGTCGGGGTCGCCGTACAGGTCGATGTACTTCTTGGGCGGGCTCCAGGGCTCGTGCGGGTCGAAGCAGTCGACGGTGAGGGCGAAGGGCTGCTTGACCCGCGCCTCCTCGAGCAGGCCGGCGGCGTCCTTGAACACGCGGGCGGCGCAGGTTTCCTCCTCGTCCTTGCCGGCGCCGGTGTTGGCCAGGTACTTGCGCATGCCCGGCAGGTAGCGGTCGTCGCGCAGCTGGGGCGGGAGCCAGCGCCGCACCTCGCTCCAGGGAACGGACTGCGGCGGCTTGTAGAAGCCCGACTGGCCGAGGATCGAGTTCCACTTGTCGAAGCTCTGGCGAAACGGCTCGTAGGCCTTGGTGAAGCCGAGGTGGGGGTTGTCGCTCACCTGGGCGGTCCAGTAGCCCTGGTCGCGCAGCACCGAGGTGAAGGTACGGCTCGGGTCCTCGATCGGAAGCCAGCCCGGGCTCTGGCCCAGCTCGGGGTTGGGCACGAAGTTGCGGAAGGGGAAGATCCGCCGGCTGGTGAAGATCGAGCGCCGGGCCGGGATGGTGACCATGGCCTCCGGGAAGGCGCGGTTCAGCCGCAGGCCGCGGTTGGCCAGCGCATCGACGTGCGGGGTCTGGATCTGAGGCGAGCCGTACGCGCCCACGTGGTCGGGGCGCAGGCTGTCGATGATCACGAGCAGCACGTTCGGGCGCCCGGCGGCGCCGCTCTCCTCCATGCTGCAGCCGGCCGCCGAAAGGGCCGCTGCGCCCGCGGCTCCGGCGGCCCCGGCAGCGAGAAAGCGTCGGCGGCTGAGGCGGGTCGGCACGGCGAGGACGCTAGCTGGCGGGGACCCCAGCCTCCCCGGCTAGACCTCCTCCTCGGCCACTCCGTCCTCGCCGGGCGGCTGGAACGGGGGCGGCTCCTTAGCCCCGGGGATCGGGATCACCGGCGGCCCGTAGCGCTGGCGGCAGTCGCGCAGCCGGTAGATGCGTACCACGGGGCCGGGGCGCTCGTACGCGCTCGGGTAGTAGTTGTAGGAGAGGTCGAAGCTGAACGGCACGGGCCCCTCGCCGCGCCGGTAGGGGCTGAACTCGCGCACCAGACGGCCCTCCCGCTCGAGGCGGCGGTAGTAGGCGCGCGCGTCCGGCGCGCCCGTCGCGAGCGCCCGCTCCCGCGTCACGCCCGTGGTCATCACCAGGCAGTAGCCGTAGAAGCGGTAGTCGTCGATCACGTCCGCGGAGAGGACGTTGTGGTAGGCGGAGGCGCGGACCCCGCCGTCGGGCCGGGCGAACAGCCCGGGCTTGAAGCGCAGGCAGCGCTTGCGATCCCCGACGCCGGCATAGGACCAGCCGGGCTCGCTCCAGCCGTCCCTGGCCGGGCAGCGTGAGAGCCACGAGGGCAGGCGTCCCTGGGGGTTGGAGCGAAAGAAGCGGCCCGGCACCGACGGCTCGATCGACACGCGCAGCTCCGGCGGGAAGCGCTCGACCAGGAAGCGCCGGGCCTGCTCGCGGGTGTCGGCCCGGCCGAGCACCAGCGCGCTGCGCACGTCGGCCGCCAGCGACTGGGCCAGCACCAGCAGCGTGAACAGCGCGAGCAGCGCCCCGGCGAAGCGCGGTGCGGTGTGCCCGAACGTTCGCCGCCGGCGGGCGATCCAGGCGGCCGCCAGCTCGGCCGCCCGGGTGAGCGTCACGGCGGCGAGCATTGCCAGGGCGGGGTAGGCGGGCAGCAGCCAGCGGCCGAAGTAGCGCGACTGCAGGCTGAGGTAGATCAGCAGCAGCACCGGCACGCACACCAGGAGCAGGGCGCGCCAGGGGTCGCGCCGCAGCTCCAGCACCGCTCCGGCCACCGCGCTCGCAGCGGCCGCCCAGCCGAGCCCCCAGGTCAGGCTGTCCAGGTAGTAGGACAGGCCGCCTTCCTGTTGCCCGGGCTTGGGCTCGCCTGCGGCAACCTCGGCCTGGTCGCGCAGATCGGTCCACCAGTCGCCCAGGGAGCCCGGCACGTACGGGTTGAGCACCACGAACACCGCCAGCGCCAGCGCGCCGCCGAGCGCCACCCCGCCGAGCGCCCGCGGGCCGTCGTGGCGCAGCCGGGCCAGCGCGGCGAGCGCCAGCGGCACGAGCGCGAGGCCGGCCGTGTACTTGAAGCCCAGCGCCAGGCCGGCGGCGGCGCCCGCGAGCGCGTAGTCGCGCAGCCGCCCCTCCTCGTAGCTCCTGACCGACCACAGCAACGCGAGCGCCATGCCGGCCAGCGCGCCCACGTCGGTCACAGCCACGCGCGAGTAGGCCACCGGTAGGAAGGCGAAGCTGAGGATGGCGGCGGCCACCAGGCCCTCCCGCACGCCCCACAGCCGGCGCGCCGCGACGTAGGTGGCCGCCGCCCCCGCCACGCACAGGCCCGCGGCGAGCGTCCGCGCCGCCACCCAGATCTCGGTCGGGTCCTTGTCGAACTGGTCGGTGATGTTGCCGTAGGGGAGCTCGAACAGAAAGCCCAGCGGCCCGTACATGACCCGCAGCAGGAGGTGGGTCAGGTAGGTGAAGGCGGCGGGGTTCTGGTAGTAGCCGGGGTCGAGGTCCTGCCAGAACATGGCCACGGAGCGGCTCGTGAAGTGCGCGGCCTCGTCGATGGAGTAGACGAAGGGCAGGCCGTAGTCGATGTTCCAGATGCGCAGGGCGAAGCCGGCGACGAGGATGAGCGCGAGCACGGCCAGATGCATCGGTCGCAGCGTAGTGCGCGAGGGCGCGGGCTAGCCCGCGCCGGAGCGAGGCTTTCAGATAGCCGCGGGCCCGCGGCTCAGCGGGCCGTTGGTATCGTTGACTCGCGAGTCAATATTGCTCGCGGAGCGGCCCAAATGCCCGAGACGACGCCCATAGAGCGTGACGCGCGGTACCTCCGGCGGGCCATCGAGCTGGCCGCGCTGGCGCGCGGGCGCACCAGCCCCAACCCGCTCGTCGGAGCGGTGCTGGTCAAGGGCGACCGGGTCATCGGGGAGGGCTTCCACGAGGCCGTCGGCATGCCTCACGCCGAGCGCACGGCGCTCGCCGACTGCAAGGAGGATCCCGCCGGGGCGACCCTGTACGTCTCGCTCGAGCCCTGCGCGCACCAGGGTCGCACGCCGCCCTGCACCCAGGCCATCGTGGAAGCCGGCATCGGCCGGGTGGTGATCGCCTCCGACGACCCCACCGACAAGGCCTCCGGCCGCGGGCTGGGGGTCCTGCGCGACGAGGGGGTGAAGGTGGAGGTGCACGACGGCGACGTGGCCGCCGCCGCGCGGCTGCTCAACCAGCCCTTCCGCAAGCACGCTCGCACCGGCCGGCCGCTGGTGGTCTTCAAGTCGGCCATGACCCTGGACGGCAAGGTGGCCACCCGCACCGGCGACTCGCAGTGGATCTCCGGCGAGGCCAGCCGGGCCCGGGCGCACCGCTGGCGCGCGGAGTCGGACGCCGTGGCGGTGGGCATCGGCACCGCGCTGATGGACGATCCTCAGCTCACGGCCCGGGTCGAGGGCGTCGCCCGCCAGCCGCGGCGGGTGGTGTTCGACTCCGAGGCCCGCCTGCCCATCTCCAGCCGGCTGGTCCGCGGCGTGGCCGACGTGCCCCTGACCGTGGTCTGCTCGCGGGCCGCCTCCCGCACGGCGGTGCAGTCGCTGGAGTCGGCCGGGGTGGACGTGATCGTGGCCACCGGCCAGAACGAGGGCGCCCGGGTGGCCTCGGCGCTCGACGAGCTGGGAGCGGCCGACGTCCAGTCGCTGCTGCTGGAGGGCGGGCCGCACGTGGCCGGCGCCTTCCTGGAGGCGGGCGAGATCGACGAGGTGCGGATCTTCGTGGCGCCGCTGCTCGTGGGCGGCCTGGACGCCAAGACCGCGGTCGAGGGCTTGGGCATGCAGGACATCGCCGACGCCGCGCGCGCCGAGGCCGTCGAGGTGGACCGCATCGAGGACGACATGCTGGTCACGGCCCGGCTGAGGGAGTGGTGATGTTCACCGGCCTGGTCGCGGACACCGGCACGGTGGAGTCGCTCGAGCGAAACGGCGACGGCGCGCGGCTGCGGGTGCGCACGGAGCTGGCCGCCGAGCTGCAGGCCGGCGACTCGGTGGCGGTCAACGGCGTCTGCCTCACCGCACGGGCGCCGGACGGCCACGGGTTCTCGGCCGACGTGATGGAGGAGACCCTGCGGCGCAGCTCGCTCGGCCCGCTGGCCCGCGGCGACGGCGTCAACGTCGAGCTGCCCCTCCGGGCGGGCGACCGGCTGGGAGGGCACATGGTCCAGGGCCATGTCGACGGCACGGGCGCCGTCGAGGCCACACGCGAGGAGGGCTTCGCGCGGGTGGTGCGGATCGCGGCCGCCCCCGAGGTGCTGCGCTACGTCGTGGAGAAGGGCTCGATAGCCGTCGACGGGGTGTCGCTCACCGTGGCGGCGGTGGACGACGAGGCCTTCGAGGTGTCGCTCATCCCCGAGACGCTGGAGCGCACGACGCTCGGCGGCGCCGCCCCAGGCCGCACCGTCAACCTCGAGGTGGACGTGCTCGCAAAATACGTGGAGAAAGCCATCCGTGCGCACCCGGCCGAGCCGGGCGCTTCGGCGAGGCTGCGTACATGACCAACTCCCCCTTCAGCTCGATCGAGGCGGCCATCGAGGACGTGCGCGAGGGCAAGATGGTGGTGGTCTGCGACGCCGAGGACCGCGAGAACGAGGGCGACCTCACCCTGGCCGCCCAGTTCGCGACGCCCGACGCGATCAACTTCATGGCCACCCACGGGCGCGGGCTGATCTGCCTGGCGCTGACCCCCACCCGCTGCGACGAGCTCGGCCTCGACCTGATGGCGGCCAAGAACGAGTCGCCCTTCCAGACGGCGTTCACGGTGTCGGTGGAGGCCCGTGAGGGCATCACCACCGGGATCTCCGCCCACGACCGGGCCCACACCGTCCAGGTGGCCATCGACCCGCGCTCGCGGCCGCAGGACCTGGTCCAGCCCGGGCACATCTTCCCCCTGAAGGCCAAGGCGGGCGGCGTGCTGGAGCGCACGGGCCAGACCGAGGCCGCCGTCGATCTGGCCCGCCTGGCCGGGCTCAACCCCTCGGGCGTGATCTGCGAGGTGATGAACGACGACGGCACGATGGCGCGGGTGCCTGACCTCGAGCGCTACTGCGCCCAGCACGGCCTGCGGATGATCACCGTCGCCGACCTCATCGCCTACCGCCGGCGCAACGACAAGCTCATCGAGCGCGTGGTGGAGACCAGGCTGCCCACCCGTTACGGCGAGTTCTCGGTGGTGGGCTTCCGCTCGCTGGTGGACGACAAGCATCACGTCGCGATGGTCAAGGGCGAGGTGGCCGGCGAAGACGACGTGCTGGTGCGGGTGCACTCGGAGTGCCTCACCGGCGACGTCTTCCACTCGCTGCGCTGTGACTGCGGCCAGCAGCTGGAGGACGCGCTGGTGCGCATCGATCAGGAGGGGCGGGGCGTGCTGCTGTACCTGTCCCAGGAGGGCCGGGGCATCGGTCTGCTGAACAAGCTGCGGGCCTACCGGCTGCAGGAGGACGGCCTGGACACCGTCGACGCCAACATGGAGCTCGGTCTGCCGGCCGACCTGCGCGACTACGGGATCGGGGCCCAGATCCTCGTCGACCTGGGCCTGGGTTCGATCCGCCTGCTGACCAACAACCCGAAGAAGATCGTGGGTCTCGAGGGCTACGGCCTGACGGTGACCGACCAGGTGCCGATCGAGCACGCGCCGGGCGAGCACAACCGCGACTACCTGCGGGCCAAGAAGCAGAAGCTCGGCCATCTGCTCCACCACCAGGGCCTGGCCCTGGACGAGGAGATGATCCTCGAGGAGCGCATCTCCGACCGCGAGCGGGCCGGCGCGGAGTCGGGCGACCTGTACGGCCAGGGCCCGGCCCCGGGGCGGCGCGAGCGGGGCGGTGCCTGACCTCTACGCGGCCTGCGTCGGCCGCTTCTACCCCGACCTGGCCGAGCGCCTGGTGGACGGGGCGCGGCGAGTGTTCGGCGAGGCGGACGCCGAGCTGGACGTTCACGACGTGCCCGGCGCCTTCGAGCTCCCGCTGGCGGCGAAGTACTGCGCCGAGTCCGGGCGCTACGCCGGGGTCGCCTGCCTGGGCGCGGTGATACGGGGCGAGACTGACCATTACGACTACGTCTGCGCCGAGACGGCGAGCGGGATCGCCCGTGTGGCGCTCGACACCGGCGTGCCCTGCGCCTTCGGCGTGCTCACCGTGGACACGATGGAGCAGGCGCTCGCCCGGACCGGCGGCGGCACCCGCCACCAGGGCGAGGACGCCGCCCGGGCGGTGCTGCGCCTGGCCGAGCTGCGCCGCGACGTGAGCGAGCGGGTCGATGCCGGCGGGTAGGTTCTCGCCGGAGGTGATCAACCTCTACAGCGACACCCAGACCCGCCCCACCGAGGGCATGCGCCGCGCGATCGCCACCGCCGACGTGGGCGACGAGCAGCGCTTCGCCGACCCCACCACCACGCGGCTCCAGGAGCGGGTGGCCGAGCTCCTGGGTCACGAGGCGGGCCTGTTTCTCCCCAGCGGGACGATGTGCAACCAGATCGCCTTCCGACTGCACGCCCGGCCCGGGGGCGACGAGCTGCTGCTGGACCGCACCGCGCACCCGATCATCGCCGAGGCCGGTGGGCCCGCCCAGCAGGCCGGGCTCATGATCCATCCGCTCGAGGGCGAGGGCGGCATCTTCAGCGCGGCGCAGCTAGAGGAGGCGGTGCGGCCGCCGGGCAATCGCTACACGCCGCGGTCGCGGCTGGTGTCGGTGGAGCAGACCACCAACATGGGCGGCGGAAGGGTGTGGCCGCTCGAGGCCGTCCAGGCGGTGCTGGAGGCGGCGCGCGGACACGGCCTTCGCACGCACATGGACGGCGCCCGCCTCATGAACGCCGCGGTGGCCTCCGGCGTGCCCGCGGCCCACTACGCGGGCGGTTTCGACACCGCCTGGCTCGACTTCACCAAGGGGCTCGGCGCGCCGGTGGGCGCGGTGCTCTGCGGCTCGCGGGAGCTGATCGACGAGGCCTGGCGCTGGAAGCAGATGGCGGGCGGCTCCTTCCGGCAGTCGGGGATCGTCGCGGCCGGCTGCCTCTACGCGCTCGAGCACCACGTGGAGCGGCTGGCCGACGACCACGAGCTCGCCCGGACGCTGGCGGGCGGTATGGCCGAGCTGGGGGCCGACGTGGTGGAGCCCGAGACCAACATCGTGATCTTCGCCGTGCCCGACCCTGCCGGGTTCATCGAGGAGATGAGCCACCACGGCGTGGAGCTGTCGGGCACCCCGGACGGCCGCGTGCGGGCGGTCACCCACCTCGACGTGGACCGGGCCGGGGTGGAGCAGGCGCTGGAGGCAGCGAGGGCCTCGTTGCTACCCTGACGCGCCGTGGCAAAGGTCTGTTACTCGTGTGGAAAGGGCCCTGCGTTCGGGCATAGCCGCAGCCACTCCATGGTGGCCACCAAGCGGCGCTTCAACCCGAACCTGCAGAAGGTCCGCATCTCCGTCGGGGGCGCTCCCCGGCGCGAGTACGTCTGCACGCGCTGCCTCAAGGCCGGCAAGGTCCTCAAGGCCGTTTAGACCTCTTTTCCTGAGGCGGGCAGTAACGCCGCCGCGCGCTGGTGTACAAAGCCACCGTGCCCGACGAGAGCCTTGTCCGGTTCCGGCGTGTGGTGTCCGCCTCCCTGTCGGAGCTGGAGCGCCGCCGGCAGGAGGTCAACGACCTGAACGTGTTCCCGGTCGCCGACGGCGACACCGGGCGACAACATGGCCCTGACCATGCGCGCGGTGATGGACGAGCTGGACCGCCTGAACGGCGAGACCGTGGACGAGATCGGCCGCGACGAGATCGTCTCCGGCGTGGCCCGCGCCGCCCTCCTGGGGGCGCGGGGCAACAGCGGCGTGATCCTCTCCCAGATCGTGCGCGGCGCGGCGGAGGAGCTGGCCAGCCGCCCGGGCGAGCTCGTCGATCCCGTGCTGGTCTCGGCCGCGCTCGCGCGGGCCGCCGACGCCGCCTACGCCTCGGTGCGGGACCCGGCCGAGGGCACGATGCTCTCGGCGGTGCGGGCCATGGCCGGCCGGGTGGCCCACGACCTGGCTCACATGGACACCCAGCGGCTTGGGCCCGAGGCAACCGCCGCCGAGCAGGACGAGTTGCTGGCCGAGGTGCTGGAACACGCGCTCGAGGCGGGCAAGGAGGCGGTGCGGCGCGGCCCGGAGCAGCTGGCCATCCTGCGCGAGTCAGGCGTGGTGGATGCCGGCGCCTACGGCCTGACCGTGATCCTCGCCGGCTGCCTGGCCGCCCTGCGTGGGCAGCACGCGCCCGAGCTCGAGCATCAGTACGCGCCCGCGGCGCTGCACCGGCCCGAGCACGAGTCCTCGAGCTTCCGCTACTGCACCAACTTCGCCGTCACCGGCCAGAACCTCGACGCCGGGAGCTTCACCCCGCTGCTCGAGCTCATCGGCGACTCGGTGCTGGTGGTGGGGGACGACCGCACCCTGCGCGTGCACGTCCATACCGACACGCCCGAGCGCGCCGTGGGGCTGTTCGAACCGGTGGGGGAGGTGTCGCGCTTCGACGTGGCGGACATGCACGAGCAGGTGGCCGACCGCAGCGCCCGCCTGACCGGCGACGGCCCCGCCGCAGACCCTCAGGCCACCTGCGCCGTGGTGGCGGTGGCCAGCGGCGAGGGGGTCAAGCGCCTCTTCGAGGAGCTCGGGGTGTTTGTGGTCGACGGCGGGCCCACCCTCAACCCGTCGACCTACGAGCTCCTGGCCGGCATCCACTCCGCGGCGGGGGCCGAGGTGGTGGTGCTGCCCAACAGCCCCAACGTGATCCTCGCCGCCGAGCGGGCGGCCGGACTGTCGGACAAGCCCGCCCGCGTGGTGCCCACCACCGCGCCCCAGGAGGGCCTGGTGGCGTTGCTGGCCTTCGACCCGGGCACGGCCGCCGCCGCGAACGCGCAGTCGATCGAGGCGGCGCGCGAGGCCCTGAGGCTGGGCGGCGTGGCCCCCGCGGCCCGCGACGACGCCCAGGGGCGCTTCAGCGTGGGCGAGGCGGTGGGCTACGCCGACGGGGAGCTGGTGGCCTGGGGCGACCCGGCGGCGACGCTGGCCGCGACGCTCGAGCGCGTGGCCTCCGGTGCGGAGCTTCTGACCTGTATCGAGGGCGAGGAGCCGCCGCTCAGCCGCGAGGAGCTGAGGTCCCGGCTGCCGGACGGCGTGGAGCTCGAGCTCCACCGGGGGGGTCAGCCCGCCTGGTGGTGGCTCCTCTGCGCCGAGTAGCGAGCTCCGTGGGCGCACCCAGCCGGCGATAGACGCCGCGGGTGCCAGGATCATCCCCTGACGATGCTGACGGTGTTCGGATCGGGGGAGGAGCTCACGCCCGAGGCGGCGCTGACCGCCCCGGTGCGCTACCCGCGGCCCAGCCGGCTGGCCGAGCCGCTGATCCTGAAGGGCCAGGCGGCCAAGGCGCTGGCGGCGCTCGGCATCGCCACCACCGGCGACCTGATCGAGCACCTGCCCCACTCGCACCGCGACCGGCGCGACGTGCGCCTCGCCGCCGACCTCGGCATCGGGGAGGAGGCCACGGTGGCGGTGAGCGTGCGGGGGGTGTCCGTCCGGCCGATGCGCGACCGCAGGCGGCGGCGGGTCGAGGCACGGGTCTTCGACCAGAGCGGGCCGCTGGTGGCTGTCTGGTTCAACCAGCCCTGGATCGCCCGCCAGCTAGGGGAGGGGGCGCAGGTGCTCCTGCACGGCAAGCTCCGCCGCTCGGGCGAGTTCTGGGTGAGCGAGCACGAGCTGTTCGGCAACGGCGACGCGCCGGTGCACACGATCGGCCTCGTGCCCGTGCACCCGGCCACCGAGGGGATCAGCGCCGCCCGGCTGCGGAGCCTGGTCTGGGACGCCTACCGGCGGATGTTCGACACCGTGGAGCCGCTGCCCGCCGGCCTGCGGGCGGCCGAGGGCCTGCCCGACCGGGCGGCGGCGCTTGCGGCCACGCACTTTCCCGACCGGCCAGAGGACGAAGCGCCGGCTCGCCGGCGGCTGGCCTTCGAGGAGCTCCTGCTGCTCCAGCTGGCCGTGGCCGGGCGCCGGCGGGCCCGGCGGGAGGAGCGAAGGGCCCGGCCGTTGGCCGCCCGGGGGGTGGCGGTGGACCGCTGGCGCTGGTCGCTTCCCTTCGAGCTGACCGGCGATCAGGTGCGGGCCATGGCCGAGATCGACGCCGACCTGGCCCGCGACCGGCCGATGCAGCGCCTGCTGATGGGCGAGGTGGGCGCGGGCAAGACGGTGGTGGCTCTGTGCGCGATGCTGCGGGCGGTGGAGAACGGCGGCCAGGCCGCCCTGATGGCCCCCACCGAGACCCTCGCCGAGCAGCACCACAGGACGCTCGACAGGCTGCTGGGCAGCACCCTCGGCGTCGAGCTCCTCACGGGCTCGACCCCGGCCGTGCGCCGCCGTGACCTGCTGGGCCGGCTCGAGACCGGGCAGCTCCAGCTCGTGGTCGGCACCCACGCACTGATCGAGGAGCCGGTGCGGTTCCGCGAGCTCGCCGTGACGGTGGTCGACGAGCAGCACCGCTTCGGCGTACGCCAGCGGGCCGCCCTGGACGGCAAGGCGCCGCCCGGGCTGGCGCTCCACACGCTTCACATGACCGCCACGCCCATTCCCCGCACCCTCTCGCTCACCGCCTACGGCGACCTCGACGCGACCGTGCTGCGGGAGCTGCCCAAGGGGCGGCGGCCGGTCGAGACCTTCGTGGTGGACGGCGCCCGGGCGCGGGCGCGGGCCTACCAGCGGATCCGGGAGGAGATCGCGCGGGGGCGCCAGTGCTTCGTGGTCTGTCCGCTGGTCGAGGAGTCCGAGGCGCTCCAGGCCGCGGCGGCGACCGCGGAGTACGAGCGCCTGCGAACGACGGAGTTCCGCGAGCAGCGGGTGGAGCTGATCCACGGCCAGATGCCCTCGGCAAAGAAGCAGGCCGCCATGGCGGCCTTTGCCGCCGGGGACGCCGACGTGCTCGTGGCCACCAGCGTCGTGGAGGTCGGAATCGACGTGCCCAATGCGACGCTCATGCTGATCGAGGCGGCCGAGCGCTACGGCCTCTCGCAGCTCCACCAGCTCCGCGGGCGCGTGGGCCGCGGCGAGCATGCGTCGCTCTGCGTCCTGCTCGGCGACCCGCGGCTGCCCCGGCTGGAGGCCATCGCCCGCGAGCGCGACGGCTTCCGGCTGGCCGAGATCGATCTCGAGCTGCGCGGCGCCGGGGACGTGCTGGGCACGCGCCAGTCGGGCCTGCCCGAGCTGAGGGTGGCCCAGCTGCCGGAGGACACCGAGCTGCTGGTTCGCGCCCGCGACCGCGCCGACGAGCTTCTACGCGCCGACTCCGCGCTCGCCGAGCCTCAGCATTTTCTGCTTCGCGCCGCGGTGGAGGCCCGTTTCGGGTCAGAGCTCGACCCGATCCCGGCCTGAGCGGGGCGGGCTGCCGGCACGTAACCGTAGGAATGACCACGGGACTGATAATCGTGCGGTGGTGCTCGTCGCCCTGGTGGCGCTGGGCATCTGGCTGATGGAGCGGGCCGAGGCGGAGCCGAGCGCGCGGGCGACCGGAGAGGCGCCCGACCCGGCGGAGGAGCGCGAGGTCCGCGAGCGAATCGAGGCGCGCGGACGGCGTGCTGTCCGACCCGCCGGCGGACTGAGCCGCCGCGGCCGCGCCATACTGGCCGCGCTTGAGGATCGTCGCCGGCGACTTCAAGGGACGGCGGCTGCGGGCGCCGAGGGGCCTGCGAACGCGGCCCACGGCCGACCGGGTCAGGGAGGCGCTGTTCTCGCTGCTCGGTGACAGGTGGCCGGCGCACGGGTGCTCGACCTCTACGCGGGCTCCGGCGCACTGGGCATCGAGGCGCTGTCGCGGGGCGCAGCGTCGGCGGTGTTCGTGGAGCGCGACCCCCGCGCGGCCGTCGCGATCACCGCGAACCTCGCCGCGGTGGACGTCGACGCAGAGGTTCGGCGCCAGGACGTGATGCGTTTCCTGGCCCGGGCCGAGGGGGGGTTCGACCTCGTGTTCTGCGACCCGCCATATGATTCCGGCCCTCGCATCGCCACAGCGCTCGCCGAGCGGCTGCCGGCGGTGATCGCCGAGAACGGACGTATCGTGACCGAATCAGACAAGCGCGCGCCGCTGGTGCTCCCGTATCCGCTCATCGTCGAGCGGTCGTACGGCGACACCCGCATCGCGATTCACGCGGCTCCCGGGGCGGTCGCGGACGCGTGAGCACCCCCGCTCGCAACGGCGGCACGGCGGTGTGTCCGGGGTCGTACGACCCGGTCACCTTCGGGCACCTCGACATCATCGGCCGGGTCGCCGCGGTGTTCGATCGGGTGATCGTCGGTGTGGTCGATCTGCCCGTGCGCAAGCAGAAGACCGTGTTCAGCGCCGAGGAACGTGTGGCGCTGCTGTCCGCCGAGGTCTCGGAATATGAGAATGTGCAGGTAAAAGCCTTTGATACCCTGCTCGTCGATTTTGCCCGCGAGCATGGGGCCAAGGCGATCGTCAAAGGGTTGCGGGCTATCTCGGACTTCGAGTACGAGTTCGAGATGAACCAGCTCAACCGGAAGCTGGCGCCCGAGATCGAGAGCATGTACATGATGGCCACGCCGCAGTTCAGTTTTCTGAGCTCGAGCGGGGTGAAGGAGCTCGCGACGTTCGGCGGCGACGTCAGCGGGCTGGTGCCGGATCCGGTCGCGGCCCGATTGCAGGAAGAACTCAAGCGGTGAAGAACTGAGGAACGCCATGGACGTCCTGGTCCTAATCGACAAGCTCGACGACACGATTCACAACGCCAAGCCCGTCCCGCTCACGGACCAGGTACGCGTGGACAAGGAGGAGGTCTACGACATCCTCGACCAGATGCGGGCCACGATCCCCGAGGAGATCAAGCAGGCCCGCTGGATCGTGAAGGAGCGTCAGGAGATGCTCGCGGAGGCCAAGCGCGAGTCCGAGCGGATCATCAAGGAGGCCCGCGAGGAGCAGGTGCGCCTGATCGGCGAGGAAGAAGTCGTCAAGCAGGCCGAGCGCCAGGCCGACGAGATCATCGAGGACGCCCGCGCCCGCGAGCGCGAGATCCGGCTCGGCGCCGAGGACTACGCCGACGACATCCTCAACACCCTCGAGGTCAACCTGACGAAGTTCACCGCGGCCGTCCAACGCGGCCGCGACCGCCTGCAGGGCCGCGAAGAGGCCGAGGTCGGCTAGCCCCGGCCAGCGCCTGGGCCAGGTCGGCGACCACCGCCTGGGGCGCGCCGGTGAGCCGGCGCCAGGTCACGCGCATCACCCGGAGGCCCGCTCGAGTGAGGCGGGCGTCTCGCATCCGGTCGCGTTCGAATGCCTCACGGGCCGAGTGGAACGCGAAGCCGTCGACCTCGACGACAAGGCCCTGCTCGCGCCAGAGCATGTCGACCTCGCTCCCGTAGACACGGACGTTGTGCTCGGGCGCGGGAAGTCCTGCGGCTCGGATGAGCGCGAGCAGGCGCCGCTCTGCTTCTGAGCGGGTGAGGGCGGGGCCCTTCTCAAGCTCGAGGACCGCTCGCAGGGGCCGAGCGCCGGGCCTGCCGCTTGCGATCTCGGCTTTCAGGCCGCTGCGGGTCACGAGCCCGCGCCGTAGAGCATCGGCGACGGCACGTTCGAGGCCCAGTGGCGCGGCGCGGAGCGCCATGTCCAAAAGGGTGCGCGCCGGGTGGGTTACCGGCACGCCCCTGCAGCGAGTGACATCGGCCGGCGTCAGGGGAGAGCGGTGAGCACAGATCCCCGGCCGGCTCTTGCATTCCGGTCCGGTGACGTGGGCGGGCCCGGGCGGGCGTTGAGCGAGCCCCCATAGATAGCCCGCAGACTCGTGGGCGGCCAGCGAACGTGTGCCGTAGGCGAGCACGGCGGCCATCTCCCGATCGAAGTCCAGCGGCGCGGTGTGACCGACGCGATACACGCCGCGATGCACGCGATGGAGGTAGCCGCGCTTCACCCGCCCGTCGAATGCTCCCGCGCCCATGCCGGCGGCGAGCGCCTGCTGGCGGGTCACGTTGCCGGGCTGGCGTTCGGCGAAACGTCCCAACGCCCAGTCTCCGCGAAGCCCGGCGGCGAGAACCTCCCGAAGGACGAGGTCGGTCCATAACTCGGGAGCTTTGCCCTCACTGAGGGCGAGAACCTCCCACGAGTCCGCCGGGCCCCAGCGCTTGGGAGCTTTTCGATGCTCCATGCCCTGAAAAGCGACGGCGGCGCCCGATTCGCCCCCCCGGTACGCCCCCACGCCCTCCGGGTAGGCACAACACCATGCCCACCTACCTCCACACCTGCTACCGCATCGGCGATATCGACCGCTCCGTGGCCTTCTACGAGACGCTCGGCTTCGAGGAGCACCGGCGCATGCCCATCGGGGACGAGGCCACCAACGTGTTCATGGGCCTCCCCGGAGGCGACCCGGTGCTCGAGCTCACCTACAACCACGGTGTCGATTCGTACGACCTCGGCGACGGCTACAACCACATCGCGCTGGGTGTCGAGGACCTCGACGGGACGCTGGCCGGGCTGGCCGAAAAGGGCATCGAGCCGGAGAAGCCGCCCTACCGGCCCGGAGGGCGGACCGAGGGACCGCGCATCGCCTTCGTGAGGGACCCGGACGACTACCGCGTCGAGCTGATCGAGAGCAGCGGGTAGGCCCGTCACCGGCGCTACCCTCGAGCGGTGGGACCGCGCACGGAGATCTTCAACGTCGGCCGCCTGGGACTCTCCTCCGGCGAGGCCGCCCGCCTGGACCTCGAGGTGCCGGTGGAGCGCTTCGAGTTCGGCGGTCAGAGCTACGCCGTCGAGGGCGGGGCCGTGGAGGCCACGCTCGACGTCTCCCACACCACCAACGGCTACTCGCTGCGGCTTCGCTTCGGCGCCGTGCTCGACGGACCCTGCGTGCGCTGCCTCGAGCCGGCCGGGCAGGAGGTGGCGGTCGACGCGCGCGAGGTCGACCAGCCCGGCGGCGGGGAGGAGCTGAACTCGCCCTACCTTGTGGACGACCACCTGGACCTCGCGGCCTGGGCGCGCGACGCGCTCGCTCTGGCCCTGCCGACGCAGATCGTCTGCAGCGACGACTGCCGCGGCCTGTGTCCGGTGTGCGGCGAGAACCTCAACCACGCCGGCCCCGAGCACGGGCACGAGGCGGAGCCCGACCCGCGCTGGGCCGCCCTGCGCGGCCTGAAGCTCGAATAGCCCCGGGGGCGCCGCTAGACTGCCTCCGCTCATGGCCGTCCCCAAGCAGAGACAGTCCCACTCGCGCACCCACAAGCGCCGCTCCCAGCACACGGTGGATGCGCCCAGGCTGCGCCACTGCCCGCGCTGCAACGCGCCGCGGCTGCCGCATCGCGTCTGCCCGAACTGCGGCACGTACGCCGGCCGCGAGGTCGTGGTGCAGGCCGGCCAGACCGACGACGACGAGTAGCGGCTTGATCGCGGTCGACGCGAACGGCGCCGACAAGGGGCCGGCCGCTGTCGCCGAGGGGGTGCTGCGCTCCGGGCTCGACGTGCTGCTGTTCGGTCCGGCGGCGGAGGTCGCCGCGGCGGGCCCGAGGGCCCGCATCGTGGACGCCCCCGAGACCGTGAAGGCCGGGGACGAGGCGGTGGCCGCGGTGAGGGCCAAGCCCAATGCCTCCATCGTGCAGGCGGCCAAGGCGGTCGGGGCGGGCGACGCCGACGCGCTGGTGTCCGCCGGCAGCACCGGCCCGACGCTGGCGGCCGCCACGATCTCGATCAAGCGCCTGCCGGGAGTGTTCCGGCCCGCACTGGCCGTGCTGCTGCCCATCCCCGGCGGGCCGGTGCTCCTGCTCGACGCCGGAGCCAGCGTGGAGGTGCGCCCCGAGCACCTGGTCCAGTTCGCCTACATGGGGGCCTGCTTCATGGAGGCGGTGCACGGCACCCGGCGGCCCCGGGTGGGCCTGCTGAGCGTCGGGGTGGAATCGGGGAAGGGGACCCCGGACGTCCTCAAGGCGCACGACCGCCTGGCCGAGGGAGAGCTCAACTTCGTCGGCAACGTCGAGGGGTTCGACCTTCCGGAGGCCGCCGCGGACGTGGTGGTGAGCGACGGCTTCACCGGCAACGTCGCGCTCAAGGTGCTCGAGGGCACCGTCAAGGCGCTGACCGCGGCCATCCGCGCCCGCATTCGCTCCGGGCCGGTGTCGAGCGTGGGCGGCCTGCTCGTGCGAGGGCGCATGGGCTCGCTGCGCGACGAGCTCGACCCCGAGCGCGCCGGCGGGGCGATCCTGCTCGGCCTGCGCAAGCCCGTGGTGGTGGCGCACGGCAGCTTCGGCCCGGCAGGGATCGAGAACGCCGTGCTCCTCGCCCGGCGGGCGGCCGACGAGGACATGGTCGGGCGCACCGCCGCGGCGCTGGAGGAGGCCGGTGTGTTGCGGTCCGTGCCCGCTGCTAGCGTCGCCGAGTCATGACCCGCGAGGAGGTCCTCGAGCGCATTCGCGAGCACCTGGCCACCGAGCTGAGCGTGGAGCCTGAGCACATCGCCGAGGGCACGCGCTTCCGGGAGGACCTGGAGGCCGACTCGCTCGACCTGGTGGAGCTGGTGGTGGAGCTCGAGGACAGCTATGGGATCCGCATCCCGGACGAGCAGGCGGCGCAGATCCTGACCGTCGGCCAGGCTGCGGACTTCGTCGCCGCTCATGCCGCGGAGATCCAGTCCTGAGGCCCAGGCGCTGGGCTTGGCCGGCGCCGAGTCCCTCGAGGAGCTGCTCGCCGAGCTTCCGGACGACCTGCGGCGCCAGGCCTTCACGCATGCCTCCTGGGTCGACGACCGCGCCGAGTCCTACGAGCGGCTGGCCTTCCTGGGTGATGTCGTCTTGAGCCTCGCGGTGTCGACGCACCTCTATCCCCGCTTCGAGCGCTACGGCGCCGGGCGGCTGACCAAGGTACGGGCCCAGGCGGTGAGCGGCGCGTCCTGCGCCCGGGTGGCGCTCGCCCTCGGGGTCCCCGCCGAGCTGCTCGCCCAGGCGTCCTCGGGCTCGACCGGCCGCGGCGCCGAGCTCCTCGTGGAATCCGAGCGCGTGCTGGCCTCGGTCTGCGAGGCGATCATCGGCGCGGCCTACGAGGCCTTCGGGTTCGAGCGGACGGCGTCGGCGGTGGTCCGGTCCTTCAGGGGCGAGATCGACGAGGCCCTCGAGCATCCGGTCGACTACAAGTCCGTGCTGCAGGAGCGGCTGGCCCGGCGGGCCGAGGTGGTGGCCTACCTGCTGGTGGCCGAGCAGGGCCCCGCCCACGACAGGAGCTTCGTGGTCTCGGCCGAGGTCGCGGGGCAGGAGCTCGGGCGGGGAGAGGGAAAGACCAAGAAGGGCGCGGAGCAGGAGGCCGCTCTTCAGGCGCTCGAGAGGCTGGACGCCTAGGCATGCATCTTCGCTCGATCACCATGAAGGGCTTCAAGTCCTTCCCGGGGCGAACCCGGCTGGACTTCGGCCCGGGGGTGTCGGTGATCGTGGGTCCGAACGGCTCCGGGAAGTCGAACATCACCGACGCCGTCCTGTGGTCGCTCGGGGAGCAGTCTCCGCTCGCGGTGCGCGGCCAGTCGATGAAGGACGTGATCTTCGCGGGCGCCCACGGGGTCCATGGGTCGAGCGCGGCCGAGGTGGAGGTCGTGATCGACAACGGCGAGGGCGACCTGGAGACGGGCTTCTCGGAGGTCTCGATCGTCCGTCGCCTGGGGCGGGACGGCGAGGGGGAGTATCGCCTGAACGGTGCGCGCTGCCGGCTGGTGGACGTGATCGAGGTGCTGTCCGACTCCGGGCTCGGCAAGGAGATGCACTCGGTTGTGTCGCAGGGCAAGGTCGAGCAGATCGTGCTCTCGCGCCCGCGGGAGCGCCGCCTGTTGATAGAGGAGGCGGCCGGCCTCGGCAAGCACCGCAAGCGCCGCCGCCGGGCCCAGCTCAAGCTGGACCGAACCGAGGAGAACCTCGCCCGGGCGCTGGACGTCGAGCGGGAGGCCCGCTCTCGGCTGCGCCCGCTGAAGCGCCAGGCGGAGGCGGCCGAGCTGCACGAGCGTCTCGAGCGGCAGACGCTCGAGGCGCGGCTGGGCCTGGCCGCCGATGCGGCCCGCACGGCCCGGTTGGCGCTGGCTGAGGCCGGGGATCGGGCCGCCGCCGCTCGTGGCGCGCGTGACGAGGCCGAGCTGAGCCTGGCCGACGTCGCCCGTCGCCGCGAAGAGGCGGAGGAGGCTTTCGCGGCCCACACCCGCGAGCGCGAGCGGCTCCAGGGCCGGCTGTATTCCGCCCGCTCGGCGGCCGACCGGATCGGCATGCGCCTCGAGCGGGTGCTCGAACAGGGCACGGCCGCGGCCGAGCGCCGCGAGCGCCGGCTCGGTCAGCTCGAGCTGCTGGAGGCAGAGACGGACGCAGACCGGCCCGAGGCGCCGGGGGCCGGCCGGATCACCGAGCTCGAGCGCGAGCTCGAGGAACTGGACGCCGGCCTGCAGGCCCGCCTCGAACAGGAGCTGGAAGGCCTGCGGGACGAGGGCGCCGCGGCCCGGAGGCGGGCCGAGGAGCTCGAGGGCGGCGTGCGGGCCGCGCGGGCGGCGCTCGATCAGGCCGACGCCGCGGCCGGCGACGCGCGCGTGCAGCGACGGCAGGCGGAGAGCGCCGTGGAGGGCGCGCGGGCGCGGGCCGCCTCGGTCGGTTCCGAGCTGGCGGCCAACCACCAGTTCGTGCGCACGGCTGCGCCGGCCGGTGCCCGCGTGCTGGCCGAGGGGCTGCACGTCGAGCCCGGGTACGAGCTGGCGCTGGCCGCTACGCTCGGCCCGCGCCTGAGCGCAAGCGTGGTCGGCAGCCTCACGGCCGGCGAGGAGCTGCTCGACGCGGCCGGCAACGACGGTGGCAGCGCCCTCGTGGAAAGGACGGGGCCGGCCGCCGCTTCAGCGCCGGCCGAACCGGTGGCCGGAGCGGAGCGCCTGCTCGACCGCGTGCGGCCCGAACCCGCCGTGCGCGAGCTGGCGGAGCGGCTGCTGGCCGGGATCTGGGTAGTCGAGTCGCTCGCCGCGTTGCCCGCGGACACCCGCGCCGTGGCCGTCACCCGCTCGGGACGCCTGTTCGACCCGGGCAGCGGCCTGCTCGTGCAGGCCCCGTCCGGCGGACCGGAGCGGCTCCTCGAGGAGCTCGGCCGGCGGGAGCAGCTCGTGGCCGCGGCCGAGAGCGCCGCGACGGACGAGGCCCAGGCCCGCGCCGGAATCGAGCAGGCCACCAGTGCCGTCGCCACGGCCGACAGCGCCCGCGAGGCGGCCGAGTCCGAGCTGCGGCGGGCCCAGCGCGAGGCGGCGGAGGCCGCGGACGATGCGGCCCGGGCCGAGTGGCTTCTCGCCCGCCGCCGCGAGGCGCCGAAGGACGGCCCCGAAGCGGTGCGCCGGGCCGAGCTGCTGGGCGACCTGCGAGCCGAGCAGCGGCTGGCTGAGCGGGCCGAGCGTGAGCGGGCCGAGCGGACGGCCGCGCACGCACGGTTGCGCAGCGGCGCCGAGCGGGATGGCCTGCTCGGCGGCGCCGCCGAACGCGCCGCCGCGGCGCTGGGTGCGGGGCAGGCGGCGGTCGCCGCTCAACGCGATGTGCTGCAGGCCCGGATGGACGCCGGCGCCGCCGCCGGCGAGGACACCGCGGCTGCCCTGCGAGCCTGCGCGCACGAGGAGGCTCAGCTCCAGGACGTGCTCAAGCGCGCCAGCGAGACCGTGACCGCCGCGGAGGTGACGGCGCAGCAGGCCCGGGACGCCGCCGCCGAGACCGAGCGCGAGCTGGTCGCCGTGGCGGGGCGGCTCGGGCTCGAACCCGAGCCCGCCGCCGAGGCGCTGTCCGACGAGGAGCGCGCCGCGCTGGACACCCGGCTGGAGCGCCTCGAGCGCCGGCGCGAGCAGCTCGGCCCGGTCAACCCGCTGGCCAAGCAGGAGTACGACGAGGCGGTGGCGCACGTCGAGGAGCTCGAGGACCAGCGCGGCGACCTCGAGGCTGCGCTCGCCGAGCTGGAGGGCCTGATCAAGGAGACCGACCGGCGGATCCGCGAGGCCTTCGAGGAGACGTTTACCGCCGCCGCCCGCAACTTCGAGGAGGTGGTCCAGCACCTCTTCCCCGGCGGCCGCGGCCGGCTGAGGCTGGTGCAGGCCGAGGCGGGGCCGCGCCCGGTGCTGGGCGGTGAAGCGCCGGCGCCGGAGGAGGGCGCCGCGCCGGCGGAGCCCGCCGGACCGGAGGAGGAGCCGGAGGCCGGGGTGGAGATCGAGGTCACGCCTCCGGGCAAGGCCACCAAGCGGCTGTCGCTGCTGTCCGGCGGGGAGAAGTCGCTCGTGGCCCTGGCCTTCATGTTCGCCGTCTTCCTGGCCCGCCCCTGTCCCTTCTACATCCTCGACGAGGTGGAGGCCGCGCTGGACGACCTCAACATCGACCGCTTCCTCCAGCTGCTGCGTCGTTACTCCGACCGGGCGCAGTTCATCGTCGTCACCCACCAGAAGCGCACCATGGACGCCGCCGACACGCTCTACGGCGTGAGCATGGGCGGCGACGGCATCTCCCGCGTGATCTCGCGCAAGCTGGCGCCCGCCGAAGCGGCCTAGCGGCTCTAAGCTGCGCGGCCCATGGCCCGCACCTGGCAGGAGCTGTTCGACACCGGCGAGGAAGCGCCGCCCGGCGCGGCGGCGCCCGGCGACGAGCCGCGCCGGGGCGGCTTCTTTCGCCGTCTGCGCGACAACATGAAGAAGACCCGCGAGGCGCTGGGGGCGGAGCTCCAGGCCACCGTGTTCCAGTCGCTGGACGACGAGGCCTTCGAGCAGCTCGAGGAGGCGCTGATCTACGCCGACGTGGGCGCTCCCACCACGGCCAGGATCGTCGAGCGCCTGGAGACCGAGGCCGACAGCGGCCGGCTGGAGGGTGGGGAGGACCTCTCCCGCCGGCTGCAGGAGCTCCTGGCCGACACCGCTCGCCTGGACGGCGACACGATCTCGCTCGACGAGCATCCGACGGTGATCTTCGTGGTGGGCGTCAACGGCAGTGGCAAGACCACGACCATCGGCAAGATCGCCTGGCATCTCCAGCGCGAGCTGGGCCGCTCGGTGCTGCTCGCCGCCGGCGACACCTACCGCGCGGCGGCGTCGGAGCAGCTTGCGCTGTGGGCCGAGCGTGCCGGGTGCGAGGTGGTGCAGGGCGAAGCGGGCTCTGACCCGGGCGCGGTGGTCTTCGACGCGCTCGAGGCGGCCAAGGCCCGCGGCCGCGACGTGGTGATCGTGGACACCGCCGGGCGCCTTCACACCCAGCAGCACCTGATGGACGAGCTGCGCAAGGTGCGCAAGGTGATCGCGAGCCAGGCCCCGGGGGCGCCGCACGAGACCCTGCTCACCATCGACGCGACCACGGGCCAGAACGGCCTGCGCCAGGCGCTGCTGTTCCGCGAGGCGGTCGAGGTGACCGGCATCGCCCTGACCAAGCTCGACGGCACCGCCAAGGGCGGCATCGCGCTGGCCATCGCCCAGGAGCTCGGCGTGCCGGTGAAGCTGATCGGGATAGGCGAGACCGTCGAGGACCTGCGTCCCTTCGACCCCGACGACTTCGCCCGGGCGATCCTGGAGCCGTGAGCGGCCACGGCGACGGCACCCGGGTGGTGCGCGCCGGCCTCCCCGAGGCCGAGCAGGGGACGCCGTTCCTGCCCGGGCCGGTCTTCGCGGCCCCGTTCCACCTGCGGGGCGACCCGGCGGACTCGGACTTCGTCTACACGCGCGACAACAATCCCACCTGGGAGCGCTACGAGCGCGCGCTGGCCGAGCTCGAGGGCGGAGAGGTGGTGCTGTTCGCCTCGGGCATGGCCGCCGCCACGGCGGTGCTGCTCACCACGCTTCGGCCCGGAACGGCGGCCGCCATCGATCGCGACTGCTACTACCACGTCCGCAGCCTGGCGGCAGATCATCTGGAGCGGTGGGGCGTGGAGCTCCGACTCGCCCGGCCCACCGAGCTCGCCGGCGTCCTCGACGGCGCCGGGCTGCTGTGGCTGGAGAGCCCGTCCAATCCCAAGCTGGTGGTGTCCGACATCGCCGGGCTGTCGACGGCCGCCCACCAACGGGGTGCGCTGGCCGTGGTCGACAACACCACGGCCGGGCCGCTGCTGCAGCGCCCGCTCGAGCTGGGGGCGGACGCGTCGGTGGTCAGCGCGACGAAGCATATGAGCGGGCACGCCGACCTCCAGCTCGGCTATGTGGCCACCGCCGACCCCACGCTCGCCGGGCGCTTGCGCGCCTGGCGCGAGAACGCCGGCGCGATCCCCGGCCCCTTCGAGGCCTGGCTGGCGCACCGCTCGCTCCCGACCCTGGCCCTGCGCGTCGAGCGCGGCTGTGCGAACGCCCTCGCGCTGGCCGGGGCCCTCCACCGGCACCCCGCGGTGCACGCCGTTCGCTACCCCGGGCTGCCCTCCGACCCGGGGCATGAGCTGGCCCGCCGCCAGATGCGCAGCTTCGGCACGGTCGTCTCCTTCGACCTGGGCGACCGGCCGCGGGCCGAGGCCTTCCTCGCCGCGGCCGAGCTGGTCACCGAGGCCACGAGCTTCGGCGGGGTCCACACCACGGCCGAGCGGCGGGCGCGCTGGGGCGGTGATGATGTGCCCGAGGGCTTCATCCGGCTCTCCGCCGGCTGCGAGGACACCGCCGACCTGGTGGCCGACGTCGAGCGGGCGCTCGCCGGGTGAGCGCGCCGCTGCTGGTCACCGGCGGCAGCGGATATCTCGGCTCGGAGCTCCTGCGCCAGGCGGCGATCGGGCCGCTCGCGGCCACCTGTTTCAGCTCCGAGCCCGGCCCGGCCGACGCCGATTGGATCCGGCTCGACGTTCGCGACGGCGAGGCGGTCCGCGGCGCACTCGAGCGCCTGAGGCCCGCGGCCGTGATCCACACCGCCTATCGCCAGGACGATGCTGCCGTGACCGCGGGCGGCACCGCCACCGTGGCCGCGGCCTGCGCGGCCGTGGGCGCCCGCCTGGTCGCGCTCTCCAGCGACCTCGTGTTCGACGGGACCAAGGGCGCTCCCTACACCGAGGACGACCCGCCGAGCCCGATCAGCGACTACGGGCGGGCGAAGGCCGAGGCCGAGGAGGCGGCGCTGAGCGCCGGCCCGCGGGCGCTCGTGGTGCGCACCTCGCTGCTCTACGGCGGCGAGCACCCGGGACGGGCCGAGCGGGCGGCTCTGGCGGCGGCCGACGGCGCGGACGCCGCGGTGTTCTTCGAGGACGAGCTGCGCTCGCCGGTGGTGGTGACCGACCTCGCCGCCGCGCTGCTCGAGCTGGCGGAGGCGGATGTGGCAGGCCTGCTTCACGTGGCCGGCCCGGACGTGGTCAGCCGCTACCGGCTGGCCCGGCTGTTCGCGGAGGCCCACGGCCGTCCGCCGCAGCGCATCCAGCCGGGTTCCATCGCCGCCTCCGGCCTCGTGCGGTCCCCGGACTGCAGCCTCGACTCGAGCCGCGCCCGTGCGCTGCTGCGCACCCGGCTGCGCGGGGTGCACGAATGGGCCGCTCGGCCTGCGTAGGATCGGGGTGGAATGGAAGAGTGGGTCTGGTGGATGGCGGCCGCGGGCGCCCTGGCGGTGGGGGAGATCCTCACGCTCGGGTTCTTTCTCGGCCCCGTGGCCCTGGCGGCGGTGGGCGCCGCGATCGTCGCTCTCGCCGGCGGCGGCCTCGCCCTGCAGGTGGCGGTGTTCGTTGCGCTGGCTCTCGCCTCGCTCGCGGTGCTGCGGCCGATCGCCCGCCGGCACCTGCGCACCCCCGCTGCGCTGCGCACCGGTACCGCCGCGCTCGTCGGGGCCCGTGCGGTGGTGCTCGAGCGGGTCGACGGGGACGGCGGGCAGGTGAAGATCGCCGGGGAGATCTGGTCGGCCCGCGCCTATGACGATGACGAGGTGATGGAGCCGGGTACCCGGGTCGACGTGCTCAAGATCGACGGCGCCACCGCGCTCGTCGCCGAATAGGAGACTCAGGACGCAATGGCCACACTGATCGTGCTCATCGTTCTCGCCGTCGTGGTGCTCGTCACCCTGGCCGCGGGGATCCGGATCGTGCCCCAGGCGCGGGCCGGCATCGTCGAGCGGCTCGGGCGCTATCAGCGCACCCTCGAGCCGGGGCTGGCCCTGATCGTGCCCTTCGTGGACCGGGTCAAGCCGCTCATCGACCTACGCGAGTCCGTGGTGTCGTTCCCACCCCAGCCGGTGATCACCGAGGACAACCTGGTGATCAACATCGACACGGTCATCTACTTCCAGGTGACCGACCCCAAGGCCGCCACCTACGAGATCCAGGACTACATCGCGGCGATCGAGCAGCTCACCGTCACCACGCTGCGCAACGTGATCGGCGGGATGACGCTCGAGGACACCCTCACCTCGCGCGACCAGGTGAGCTCCGCGCTGCGGGTGGTGCTCGACGAGGCCACCGGGCGGTGGGGCATTCGCGTGAACCGGGTGGAGCTCAAGGCGGTCGACCCACCGGCCTCGATCCAGCAGGCCATGGAGAAGCAGATGCGGGCCGAGCGCGACCGCCGCGCCGCCATCCTCACCGCCGAGGGCGTCAAGCAGTCGCAGATCCTCACCGCGGAGGGGGAGAAGCAGTCGGCCATCCTGCGCGCCGAGGGCCAGAAGCAGGCCGAGATCCTGCGCGCCGAGGGGCAGTCCAAGGCGATCGAGAACGTCTTCGAGGCCATCCATCGCGGTGATGCCGATCCCAAGCTGCTGGCCTACCAGTACCTCCAGACCCTGCCGCAGATCGCCCAGGGCGAGTCCAACAAGGTCTGGATCATCCCGAGCGAGTTCACCCAGGCGCTGGGCAGGCTGGGCGCGGCCCTGCCCGGGCAGGAGGCCGACGACCCTCCGCCGCCGCCCGGCGAGGTCGAGGGCCCGAGACCCCCCCGCTAGCCTCCCCCCGGCATGTTCGACGCCCTCTCCGACCGCCTCCAGGAAGCCCTGGGCGACGTCCGCTCCCGCGGCAAGCTGACCGAGGAGGACATCAACAAGGCGATGCGCCAGGTGCGTCTCGCGCTGCTCGAGGCCGACGTCAACTTCAAGGTGGTCAAGCAGTTCACGGCCGCCGTCAAGGAGCGGGCCCTGGGGCAGGACGTGCTCGACTCGCTCAACCCGGGGCAGCAGGTGCTCAAGATCGTGTCCGAGGAGCTCACGACCCTGATGGGCGGGTCCGGGCGCGACCTCGCTCTGGCCCGGCCCGGCCCCACGGTGATCCTCATGGCCGGGCTGCAGGGCTCGGGCAAGACGACCGCGTGCGGCAAGCTGGCTCGCCAGCTGCGTGAGGAGCAGAGCATGGACGTGGCGCTGGCGGCGTGCGACGTCTACCGGCCTGCCGCCGTCGACCAGCTCGTCAAGGTCGGAGCCCAGGCCGGCGCCCATGTGTACGAGCAGGGCACCGAGCGCAACCCGGTGGACATCGCCGAGTGGGCGCTGGACCAGGCCAAGCAGGACCGCCGTGACGCGCTGATCGTCGACACCAGCGGGCGCCTCCACATCGACCAGGACCTGATGACCGAGCTGGCCGAGGTGCGCAAGCGGACCAAGCCGCACAATGTGCTGCTGGTGGTCGACGCGATGACCGGCCAGGACGCGGTCAACGTCGCCGAGCAGTTCGCCGAGACCGCCAACTTCGACGGCGTGGTCCTGACCAAGCTCGACGGCGACGCCCGCGGCGGCGCCGCCCTGTCGGTCAAGGCCGTGACGGGCAAGCCGATCCTGTTCGCCTCGACGGGAGAGAAGCTGGGCGACTTCGAGCGTTTCCACCCCGACCGCATGGCCCAGCGGATCCTGGGCATGGGCGACGTCAAGACGCTCGTCGAGAAGGCCGAGCGCCAGATGGACGAGCGCCAGGCCGTCGAGCTCGAGCGCAAGATCAGAAAAGAGCAGTTCACCCTCGACGACTTCCTCGAGCAGATGAAGCAGGTCCGCAACATGGGGCCGCTGCAGAACCTGCTGAAGATGATGCCGGGGGTAGGCCAGCAGCTCGGATCGCTGCAGGTCGACGAGCGGGAGCTCGACCGGCTGGAGGCGATCATCCTGTCGATGACCCCCGAGGAGCGGGCCAACCCGTCGCTGATCGACGGCTCCCGGCGGCGCCGCATCGCGCGCGGCTCGGGGACCTCCGTGCAGGCGGTCTCGCAGCTGGTCAAGCAGTTCGCGCAGATGCGCAAACTCATGAAGCAGATGGCGCGGGGGAAGATGCCGTCGCTGCAGGGTCTCGTCGGCGGTCGCTAACCTCTTCCAGCCTATGTCAGTCCGAGTCCGGCTCACACGGGTGGGCAGCAAGAAGAATCCGATCTGGCGCGTGGTCGTGGCCGATCAGCGCTCGCCGCGCGATGGGCGCTTCATCGAGAACATCGGCCGCTACAACCCGCAGACCGATCCCTCGACGATCGCGATCGACGAGGAGCGCCTGCAGCACTGGCTGGCGCGCGGCGCCCAGCCCACCGGCACGGTGAAGCAGCTCATCAAGGCGCAGGGCAAGAGCGCCGCGGCTGCCGCCGTGGCCGAGCCCGAGCCCGCCCAGCCCGAGCCCGAGCAGCCCGAGCCGGAGCAGCCCGAGGCGGAAGGGGCGGACCCGGTCGTGGCCGAGGTGCCCGAGAACGCCGGCGAGGGCGCACCCGAATCGGCCCCCGACGGCGAGCCCGCCCCAGGCGCCGAGGCGCTGGAGGCCGATCCCGAGGCCGCTGCCGCCGAGCGCGACGGCTAGCGGTCGGGACGGCAAGCGGTGGAGGACCTCCTCGCCTACCTCGCCCGGTCGCTCGTCGACCGCCCGGACGAGGTGAGGGTCGAGTCGTTCGAGGAGGAGGACGGAACGGTGGTGCTCGAGCTGCACGTGGCCGAGGACGACGCCGGCAAGGTGATCGGCCGCGGGGGCCGCACGGTCGCCGCGATGCGCACGGTCCTCAAGGCCGCCTCGGTACGCCACGGCCACCGGGTGCTCGTCGACGTCATGGATTGACCCTGGTGACCGCCGGCCGGGTGGGAAAGCCGCACGGCCTGGACGGAAGCTTCTACGTCGAGGGCGCCGCCCATGGCCTGCCCGAGGGGACCGAGGTCCTGCTCGGCGGCGAGCTGCACCCGGTCGAGCGCCGGGCCGGCACCGACCGGCGCCCGCTGGTGCGGCTCGCCGGCATCGACGATCCGCGCAGCGTGAGGGGTGAGCTGCTGCTGGTCGATCAGGAGCTGGAGGCGGGCGAATGGCGCGCCGCGGACCTGGAGGGATGCGAGATCGCGGGGCTGGGCCGAGTGCAGCGGGTGATCGACGCTCCCTCGTGCTCGGTGCTGGAGACCGAGGACGGGACGCTGGTGCCCTTCATCACCGACGCGATCGCCCTGGTGGACGCCGGCGCCCGCCGCATCGAGGTACGGCGGGAGTTCCTCGGATGAGGATCGACGTCTTCACCCTGTTTCCCGACTGGTTTCGCTGGTTCTCCGAGCAGCGCCACGTGCGCAACGCGTTCGAGCGGGGCCACGAGCTCGAGCTGATCGACCTGCGGGCCACCACGCCGCTGAAGGCCGGCCAGGTCGACGACACCCCCTACGGCGGCGGGGCAGGGATGGTGATCCGGGTCGACGTGGTGGAGGCGGCGATGAGATCCCGCTACGGCGTGGACCCGGTCGAGGTGCCCGCTGCGCGGCGCGTCGTGGCACTGTCGGCCGGCGGCCGCCGCCTGGACGACAGCCTCAGCTCCGAGCTCGCGGCCGAGCCCGCCCTCACGCTGTTGTGCGGCCGCTACGAGGGTTTCGACGAGCGCGTGTACGAGCACCTGGCCAGCGACGTGGTGTCGATCGGGCCCTACGTGCTGTCCGGGGGCGAGCTCGCGGCCATGGTTCTCTGCGACACCGTCATCCGCAAGCTGCCGGGAAGCCTGGGCCACACCGACAGCGCGCTGGAGGAGTCGTTCAGCGAGGCCCTGGAGGGGGCGCCCGAGTACCCCCACTACACGCGGCCGTTCGACTGGCGCGGGCATGCGGTCCCGGACATTCTGCTGTCCGGCGACCACGCCCGGGTGCGCCGCTGGCGGCTCGACCGCAGCCACGAACGGGGCCAGGCGGACACCTCGCCCGGTCACCGGGACCCCTGAGCCGGTCGCCGGTCCTTCGCTACCATTCCGTCCCTCGCGCGACGGCTCCGGGGAGGTCGCGCCTTATTTGTGCCTCCCCTCGGGTCGAGTGCCCACCCCACCGCTCACCATGTCCGGAGTCATCGAAAGCCTCGAGCGCGCTCAGCTGCGCCGTGTGCCCGCCTTCCAGGCGGGCGACCGGGTGCGTGTGCACTTCCAGGTGGTGGAGGGCACCAGGCGCCGGACGCAGGTGTTCGAGGGCGTCGTCCTGAAGCGCCAGGGCAGCGGCGCACGCGAGACCTTCACCGTCCGCAAGCAGTCGTTCGGCGTCGGGGTCGAGCGGACGTTTCCGCTGCACTCACCGAAGATCGAGCGGATCGAGGTGGCCGCCCGCGGCGACGTGCGCCGCGCGAAGCTGTACTACCTGCGCGACCGCGTGGGCCGCAGCGCCCGTGTGCGCGAACGCCGCTGGACCGGCGAGCTGGAGCCGGTCGAGCCCGGCGCGATGCCGCCGGACGAAGCGGCCCGCCCCGGCGAGGAGGCGTTGGCCGAGGAGGTGGCGGCGGAGGAGGCTGCGGCCGAGAGGGCGGCGGACTCCGAGGATGCGACCGGCGAGAACGGGGGCGACGCTCCGGCTGCGGCCGAGTCGCCTGCGGAGGGCGAAAACGCGGGGGCCGAGGGGCCCAACGCGGCCGAGGTGGCCGACGGCGATACGGCCGACGCGGCCCAAGGCGCCGAGGGCGATGAGCCTGCCGGCGACGCGCAGGAGCCTGCCGGGAACGCCGAAGCCGGCGACGAACCCAGGTCGTAGGGCGACCAGGGCGCCGGAGGCCCATGGCGGCACGAAGCAAGGAGAAGAGCGCACGCAACTCGCTCGTCGAGTTGGTGATGATCGTCGTCGTCGCGCTCGGGCTGGCCCTCGGCATCCAGGCCTTCCTGGTCAAGCCCTTCCGCATCCCGAGCGAGTCGATGGTCCCCACGCTCGAGGTGGGCCAGCGGGTGCTCGTGGATCGCGTGAGCTTTCGCTTCGGCGACCCCGACCGGGGGGACATCGTGGTGTTCAAGCCGCCCGCCGGCGCCGACACCAACGCCTGTGGGCGCGACCACTCGAGCGAGAGCGCCTGCCCGGCGCCGACGGCACGCCGGTCCGACACGAACTTCATCAAGCGCGTCGTGGGGGTGCCCGGGGACGAGCTGTCGGTGCGAAACGGAGCGGTGTACATCGACGGCCGACGCCAGCGGGAGTCGTACGCCAACCTCGATCCGAGCTGCGAGATCTGCAACCTGCCCGAGCCGATCACCATCCCCAAGGGCCACTACTTCATGATGGGCGACAACCGAGGGGCCAGCGCGGACAGCCGGGAGTGGGGCCCGGTGCCCAAGGATTGGCTCATCGGGCGGGCGTTCATGACCTACTGGCCGCCCGGCCGCATCGGCCTGCTGTAGCCCCGCCGGCCGAAGGCTTGCGGCTTTCCGCCGTCCCCCGCCCTATGATCGATCGCGATCGTGGGGCAACCGGGTACGACGGACAGCGCACCGCCGCAGCCGCCACACGACCCGTCCCCTCGGCCGGGCCCGCCCGATAGCGCCGGCACAGCGCCTGAGGCGGTCAGCACCCGCGCCTACGCCGGAGCCGGGCGTCAAGGCGGTACCCCGCAAGGCCGCCGGCCGCGGACGGGGCTCGTCCAAGGGCCGTGGCCGCGGAGCAGTGGGCAGCGGACGCCGGCTGTTCGCCTTCGACAGGGCGCTCGGGTCGCGCTTCGTGGCGGGCGCGGACGAGGCGGGCCGCGGGTCACTGGCGGGCCCTCTCGTCGCCGCAGCGGTCCTGTTCGACCTCGAGCTCCTGACGCTCTCCGACCGGCGCGCGCTCAGCCGCCTCAACGATTCCAAACAGCACACCGCCGAGGCCCGGTTGGAGCTGTACCCGCTGGTGCTGCGAGCCGCGGCACGCTCGGTGATCGTCTCGCGCTGCGTCGGCGGAATCGACAGCCGCGGGCTGCACAACACCAACCTCGAGGCTCTGCGCACCGCCCTGCTGCGGGTGGCTCGCCCGGGGAGCGTGTGCCTGGTGGACGGGTTTCGCGTGCCGGACTTCGGCCATGACCAGCGAGCGGTCGTCGACGGCGACTGCCGCAGCGCGGCGATCGCGGCCGCGTCGGTGCTCGCGAAGGTCACGCGCGACCGCTATATGCATCGTGCCGCCGAGCGCCATCCCGGGTGGGATTTCGAGACCAACGTGGGTTACTCCACGCCCGAGCACCGAGCCGCCATCGCCGCGAACGGGGTGTCGCCGCTGCATCGGCTCTCGTTCCAGTCGATCGCCTATACCCAGCTCGCGCTCGAGGGCTGAGGAAGCCGCTCCCCTCAAAACGCCCCCTCGAGGTGGTCGAGCCCCAGGAGGCGTCCCGAGCGGTCCAGGCTGACCCCGATCGCGTCGAAGCGCAGCTCGGACGCCGGCGGCCCGGCCGGCTCGCGCTCGGCGAGCCACTCGCGGGCCATCGCGCGGAGGCGCCGGCGCTTGTCCGCGCCGATGGCCACGAGCGGACCGAAGGGACCGGGCTCGCCGGCCAGGACGCGGGTCTTCACCTCACAGAAGACGAGGTGCTGCCGGTCGCTGGCGATCAGGTCGAGCTCTCCCCGGCGGGTGCGGAAGTTGCGCTCGAGGATCGTGAAGCCGCGTGCCTCGAGGTGGTCGGCCGCCAGGCGCTCCCCCAGCGCGCCCAGGCGACGCCTCGGATCGGGCGGGTGGCTCGAGCTGAGCATGGCCGGCGTCATGAGGGCGACGCTACGGCGAGCACCGTGACAGTGGGGTTACAGACGTAACAGTTCGATCCCCGGGGTCGAATTGTCACGAGAACCGCACACAGGTGTTGCACTCCGCACCCACAGGCAACGCGGCTCGGCCTAGCGTCGCTCGTGATGCTTGCCGCAGTCGCCACCTTTGCTCTCGAGGGCGTCCGCAGCCACGAGGTGACCGTCGAGGTCGACGTCCGCCGGGGCCTGCCCACCTTCACGCTCGTGGGCCTTCCGGACCGGGCTGTCCGCGAGTCCCGGGAGCGGGTCCGCGCAGCGCTGCTGAACTCCGGCCTCGACTTCCCGCAGAAGCGCCTCACGGTGAACCTCGCGCCCGCGCATGTACGTAAGGCGGGCCCGGGCTTCGACCTGGCCATCGCCGTGGGGGTGCTCGTCGCCAGCGAGCAGATCCCTGCGAGCTCGCTCGCCCGCAGCGCGCTGTGCGGCGAGCTCTCGTTGAGCGGCGAGCTGCGCCCGGTCCGCGGCGCGCTCGCCACCGCGCTCGGAGCGCGGCGGGCGGGCTACCGCCGCCTGCTCATCCCCTCGGGCAACGCGGGGGAGGCCGCGTTGGCACGGGAGGCGGCCCTGCCGGGCGAGATCGAGATCTACGGGATCCCCAGCCTCGAGCGCCTCGCGGAGATGCTCCACGGTCGGTGGGAGCCCACGCCGGCGGAGCCGGCAACCCCGCCGGACAGCGGGCCGGACGCAAGCCTCGACCTCGCCGACGTCCGCGGCCAGGACGATGCGAAGCGAGCGCTCGAGATCGCCGCCGCCGGCGGTCACAACCTCCTGATGATCGGGCCGCCGGGCTCCGGGAAGACGATGCTCGCGCGGCGGCTGCCCGGCATCCTCCCGCCGCCGAGCTTCGAGGAGGCGCTCGAGATCACACAGGTGCACGGGGCCGCGGGTATCGGCAGCGGCCGCCTGGCCAGCGAGCGGCCGTTTCGGGCGCCACACCACACGATCTCCGCCCAAGGGCTCGTCGGGGGTGGCGCGACGCCCAGGCCGGGTGAGATCACGCTCGCCCACCGGGGCGTGCTCTTCCTCGACGAGCTGCCCGAGTTCGCCCGGCCGGCACTCGACGCGTTGCGCCAGCCGCTGGAGGAGGGGCGGGTGGAGATCATGCGCGGGCAGCGAGCGATCGACTTTCCGGCGAACACGATCGTCGTGGCCGCCTGCAACCGCTGTCCCTGCGCCCGATCGCCGGACCGCTGCTCCTGCACGAGCCTGGAGCTCGGGCGGTACCTGCGCCGGCTGAGCGGCCCGCTGGTCGACCGAATCGACCTGGTCTGCGAGGTCGAGGCGCTCCCCCCGCCGCAGCCCGCCGGCGCCGGGAACAGCTCGCGGACCGGCTCCGCCCGCTGTCGCGAGCGGGTGATCGCCGCGCGCGAGCGCCAGCGCACGCGGCTTCTCGGGAGCGCGGCGCTGTGCAACGGCGACATGGACGGTCGCCTGACCCGGCGCACGGTGCCGCTCGACGGGCCGATGAGTGGTGTGCTGTCGGCGGCGGCGCAGCGGGTGAGCCTCAGCGGCCGGGCGCACGACCGGATTCGCCGCGTGGCGAGGACGATCGCCGACCTGGACGGCAGGGACCGGGTCCAGCGAGGCGATCTTCACGAGGCGCTGACCTACCGGCCGGCCGACACGGAACGGCTGGCGGCGTGACCGAGGCGTGCGACAGCTGCCTGCGACGGGCTTATCTGGTCGGCCACCTGGCGCCTCGGATCGCGGGCATGCTCGAGCGGCCCGGGCGCAGGGTCAGCGGGGTCCTCGGGTTGGCCGAGGAAGACCTGGTCGCTGCGGCGGCGCCGCGGCGTGGCGCTGAGGCGCGGGCCTTCCTCAAGGCGTTCGACGGACCGGCCGAGCGGGAGTCGCTGCGGCGCGAGGGCGTGATCGCGCTGTGCGCGCACACGCCGGACTATCCGGCGGGGCTAGGTGACCTTTCCGACCCACCCGCGGTCGTGTTCGGTCTGGGGCAGCCCGGGTTGCTTGAGACGCTGCGGCACGAGCCGGCCGTCACCGTGGTGGGGACCCGGCGACCCAGCCCCTATGGCCTCGAGGTGGCCCGCGCGCTCGGGCGCGGACTGGGGGCCAGCGGGGTGCCGGTGATCAGCGGTTTGGCGATGGGCATCGACGCCAGCGCCCACAGGGGATGTCTGGAAGGGGGCGGCAGTCCGGTGGCCGTGGTGGCCGGTGGGCCGGACGTGGTCTATCCCCGCCGCCACCGCCGCCTTCACGAGCAGGTGCGGGAAGCCGGTCTGGTGCTCGCCGAGCTGCCTCCCGCCAGCCGTCCATTTCGCTGGAGCTTTCCCGCCCGCAACCGGATCATGGCCGCGCTGGCCCGCATGACGGTCGTGGTGGAGGCCGCGGAGCCGAGTGGCAGCCTGATCACCACCGACTTCGCGCGCGACCTCGGCCGGGCGGTGGCGGCGGTGCCCGGGCGGGTGACCTCCACGGTTGCGCGGGGCGCCAACAACCTGCTGCGCGACGGTGCGGTGCCGGTCACGAGCACCGAGGACGTGCTGGATGAGCTGTTCGGCGTGGGTGTGCGGGGTCCGCCGCCCGCGTTCGGCGCTCAGGGGCCGGAGCCGGGCGACGACAGCCTGCGCGCCGCGCTGCGGGCGACCGAGCGCCTGGGCTCTGTCGACGCCGTCACGCGCGAGCTCGGGTGGGAGCCGGCCGCGGTGCGGGCGGCGCTCGGCCGGCTCGAGGCGGAGGGCTACCTCGTCCGCGACGGGCTCGGCGGATGGGAGCGGGCGGCCCGGTGAGCGGCGCGCGGTGCCTATCCTCCTCGGCCGGTGACGTCCGAGAAGCCCACTCCGCGAGTGCTGTCGATCGCCGGCTCGGATTCCGGTGGCGGGGCCGGCATCCAGGCCGACCTCAAGGCCTTTGCCCGCTGCGGGACCCACGGGATGACCGCGCTGACGGCGATCACCGCCCAGAACACGGTGGCGGTGCGAGCGGTCTACCCGCTTCCGCCGGCGGCGATCGTCGAGCAGGTGCGGGCGGTGGCCGAGGACATCGGCGTGGACGCCGTGAAGATCGGGATGCTGGGCACTACGGAGACCATCGTCGCGGTCGTGAGGGCGCTCGACCTCGTGCCCGGGGCGCCGGTGGTGGTGGATCCGGTGATGGTCGCCGAGAGCGGCGCCTCGCTGCTCAGCGACGATGCCCAGGAGACGCTGCGCGGGGCGCTGCTGCCCAAGGCAACGGTGGTCACACCGAACCTGATGGAAGCGACCGTCCTGGCCGGACGAGAGAGCGACGGCAGTGCGGAAGTGCTGGCCCGACGCATCCACGGCTTCGGCCCGGAGGTGGTGGTGGTAACCGGCGGCCACCGCGAGGAGGGCACCGACCTCTTCTTCGACGGCGACCGCCTCGTCGAGATCGAGGGCGAGCGCTACCCCGGCGGAGCCTCGCACGGGTCGGGCTGTACCCATTCGTCGGTCCTGGCCGCCCAGCTGGCGCTGGGTGCCGACCCGCTCGAGGCGGCTCGCCGGGCCAAACGGATTGCGGGGAAGGCGGTTCGGGACGGGCTGCGGGAGCTGGGGGCCGGCGCCGGTCCGGTGGACGTGATCGGACTCGATCGGGTCCGTCGGGCAGAGCGGACGTAGCCGGGTGCAGGGAGCGAGTCCGGCGGCCGTCATCCCGCCCGCGCGCAGACGCCAAAGCGCACGGCAACAAGCCGGCGCGTGACATAATCGAACGGCCGCCGGGAAGTGGGTGCGGCACCGTCCAGCAAGCATCGAGGAGTTCAGATCAAGTTCCTGCGCATGAAGCCCGGTCACGGGGAGATCCTGCTCGCAGAGGGCGATCCGAGCGTGCGCGAGGAGGAGGAGCGGCTGGTCGAGGCCTTCCGGGAGCAGCTCGACGAGGGGATGTGGGCCGCCGTGCCCACCACCGACCCGCAGAACGGTCGCCGCGAGGCGCGGATGGTGCGCGAGTACGGCGATATCCCCGCGGGCGCGGAGCGAGTCATCTTCTTTCCCCGGGCCTCCGGGGGCTGACGGGGCGACCGTGCTGCTGGCCCTTCTCGTCCTCGCCCTCATCGCGGTCGTGCTCGCCGCCCCGATGCTGCTGCGCGGCGTGCAGGGCTGGCGGCGGGCGCGGGCCGAGCGGCGCGGCGCGGCGGGCTCCGACCCCTTCGACCTGGACCTGTACGACCCCGGTCGTGAGCGGCGTGCCGAGCAGCGCGCGCGGGAGCTGCTGCGCTCATGCGTGAACGACGAGGAGTGGGGGATGTACCGCGACCTCGGGTTCATCCGCGTGGCCGGTCGCCACGGTGGCCGCGGCTCGGAGCGCACCGGCGGCCGGGCCTACGCCTACCTCGTCTACCCGCACAAGCCGGTGGTGGCCTACGTGCCCGACAGCGGCCGGCTGCTCAGCGAGTACTGCGTCGAGTTCCCCGACCTCTCCGGCTCGGGCGGACGCCACCGATTGCCGGCCTCCGACGACGTGCTGGCCAAGTGGATGGCTCTGACCTCGGACGAGGAGCGCGTCATCCGGCGCGCCAACATGCACCTCGTGGGCCGCCAGCTTGATCCCGCCCGGGTCCGCCGCGACCTCTGGCGCCTGGCCGAGTGGGAACGCCGCCACCGCGGTGGCGAGGTCGCGCAGGGCAGCCGGTGAGCGGCGACCTCCGGCGGCGGAGCCGGGTCCTCCTCGACGGGCCCGCGCGGGCCGGCGCCCGCGCGCAGCTCAAGGGGATCGGCTACGACGACGAAGCCCTGTCGCGCCCGATGATCGGCGTCGCGAACACCTGGACCGAGACGATGCCCTGCAACTTCCACCTGCGGCGACTGGCGGAGCGGGTCAAGGACGGGGTGCGCGCCGCCGGCGGGACACCGATGGAGTTCAACACGGTGGCGATCTCGGACGGGATCACGATGGGGACCGAGGGCATGCGGGCCTCGCTGATCAGCCGCGAGGTGATCGCGGACTCGATCGAGCTGGTGGGGCGGGGCCACATGTTCGACGCCGTGGTCGCCCTGTGCGCCTGCGACAAGACGATTCCCGGCTGCGTCATGGCCCTGGCGCGGCTCAACGTGCCCAGCCTCATGCTCTACGGCGGCTCGATCGCGCCCGGCAGGTTCCGGGGCGAGGACGTGACCCTCCAGGAGGTCTACGAGGGGATCGGCGCGCACGCGGCGGGCGACCTCAGCGACGAGGAGCTCAAGGACCTCGAGGATCACGCGAGCCCGGGGGCGGGCGCCTGCGGCGGCCAGTTCACCGCCAACACCATGGCCATGGCCTTCGAGGTGCTCGGGATCTCGCCGGCCGGAACCTCGATGGTGCCGGCCGAGGACGGCAAGAAGGGCGATGTGGCCGAGGCCTGCGGCCGCCTGGTGATGGACGTGCTCGAGCGCGACGTGCTGCCCAGCCAGATCATCACCAGGGAGGCGCTCGAGAACGCCGTCGCCGCCGGAGCGATGTCCGGCGGCTCGACGAACCTCGTCCTGCACCTGCTGGCGGTGGCGCACGAGGCCGGAGTCGAGCTGGACATCGACGACTTCGACCGCATCGCCTGGCAGACGCCACTTCTGTGTGACCTCAAGCCCGGCGGCCGCTACGTGGCCACCGACCTCTACCGGGCCGGCGGTATCTCCCTGGTGGTCCGGCGGCTCAAGGAGGCGGGCCTGCTGCACGAGGATGCGCCGACCGTCGGCGGGCAGACGCTCGGCGAGGTGGCCGACGCGGCCGAGGAGACCGAGGGCCAGGACGTGGTCCGTCCCGTCTCCGACCCGCTGAAGCCCAACGGCGGCTTCGCGATCCTGCGCGGGAACCTGGCTCCCGAGGGCTGCGTGGTGAAGCTGTCGGGCCATGATCGCCTCGAGCACCGCGGCGCGGCCCGGGTGTTCGAGTCCGAGGAGGATGCGTTCGCCAGTGTCATGGCCAAGGAGGTCCAGCCCGGTGAGGTGGTGGTCATCCGCAACGAGGGCCCGAGCGGCGGCCCCGGCATGCGCGAGATGCTGCACGTGACCGCGGCGCTGGTGGGGGAGGGCCTCGGCGACTCGGTCGCCCTCATCACCGACGGCCGCTTCTCGGGCGCCACGCACGGTTTCATGGCCGGCCATGTCGCCCCCGAGGCGCCGCACGGCGGGCCGATAGCCGCCCTCAGGGACGGCGACACCGTGATCTTCGACGTCGCGAACCGGGAGCTGAACGTCGACCTGACCGACGACGAGCTGAGCGAGCGGCTGGCCGGCTACGAGCCGCCCGAGCCGAAGTACAACGGCGGCGTGCTGGGCAAGTACGCCCGCCAGGTGGGCTCGGCTTCGGAGGGCGCCGTCACCGGCTGATCAGGCCGGCTCGGAGCGACCGTCGACCGCCTCCCGCTCCTCGGCGGGGCCGGTCTCGGCCAGGAAGTCCAGCAGCACTTGGTTGAAGGTTTCCGGACGCTCGGCCATCGGCACGTGGCCGGTGTCGCGCATGACGATCTTGCGGCTGTCATCGATCAGGCGCTCGAACTCCTCCGCGTCGCGCACGGGGATGATGGCGTCGTTGGCCCCCCAGAGGATCAGCGTGGGGGCCCCGACCTCGGGGAGCCGCTCGCGGAAGTCATATTCCAGGCAGGCCCGCAGCGCGTCGTCGAAGCCGGGCTTGCCCGTGCCCTTGAAGAAGCCCTCGTAGGCCATGTCCGGCGCGATCAGCCGCGGGTGCCGGGCCACGAAGGCCAGCGACAGGTGGCGGGAGAGGGGCCGCGCCGCCAGCTGCCGGTGCCGCGCTGCCAACGCCGAGTTGGTGGCCAGCGCCGCCGCCACCCGCCCGAGCGTGAGGATCGGGGCGCGGACGGTGCTCGCGCTCGAGATGCCGGCGGCCGAGACCAGCACCAGGCGCGACACCCGGCCGGGCACCTGGATGGCCGTTTCGGCGGCCACGAAGCCGCCCATGGAGTTGCCAACGAGCTCCACCGGCCCCAGGTCAAGCTCTCGGCAGAAGCCCTCCACGGTCCGCCCGTAGCCCTGAATCGTGATGCGCTCCCGCGGCTCAGGGCTGAGGCCGAAGCCAGGGAGGTCCAGGGCGAGCACCCGCCGCTGCTTCGCGATCCGCGGCAGGTTCTCCAGCCAGTTCTGCCACTGCCCGCCGAGGCCGTGTACGAACACCGCGGGTTCGTCCTCGCCGGAACCCAGGTCGACGTAGTTGACAGGGGTTCCGTCCACCTCCACCTGCGCGAGGTGGCGCGTCCAGTCGACCTCGCGCCAGGTCGGCCGGGCGCCGGCCCCGTAGGAGTGGTCGGCCTCGCGGTCGCGCCTGGGGCTGGCCGGCGGGGCGGCGAAGGCGAGCGATCTGCGGGCCATCGAGCCCTACTGTAGAAGCCCATGGCCAGGATCGGGCTGGACATCGACTCGACGCTTCACCACTACTGGGACCTGCTGCAGCGGGTGGCCCGGGAGCGCTACGGCGTGGATCTGCCCTACGAGGACCAGCGCGACTGGGGCATCACCGTGCTCCAGCGCGACGCCGTGATCCACTGCGTGGAGGAGACCCATTCGGACGACAACATCGCCGGAGCGGTGCCCTACCCGGGTGCGGTCGAGGCGGTCCGGGCGTGGCACGACGAGGGCCACTGGATCCATGTGACGAGCCACCGGCGCCCCTCCACGAGGGACGCCACCGAGGCCTGGCTCCAGGCCATCGGGCTCCCCTGCGACGACCTGCATTGCTCCTTCGACAAGGTCTCGCGCTGCGTGGAGCTCGGGGTGGACGTGCTGGTCGACGACAGCCCGGTGAACATCGTCAAGGCCCGCGACGCCGGAATCGTGCCCGCCACGATCACCCATCCCTGGAACGAGGAGCTCGTGGAGCGCGAGGGCGTCGTCGGCGCGCGCGACTGGGAGGGGCTGAAGGCAGCGCTCGACCCGGTGCTGGCCCGCATCGACGACTCCCGCTCGTAGCGGCACCCGGCCGGCGTTTGCAAGACTCGACCGATGGCGGCTGCGAGGCGCACCACCCTGTCCATGCGCGAGCCCGAGCGGGCGGCGGCGCTGGTGCCCCGTGACGAGCTCAAGGATCAGCTCCCCGGTCTCGAGCCGGATCGCCGGGTCACCGACTGGGGCCGCTCCGAGCGGGTGGAGGGCGCCTTCGACCGCACCCTGGTGGAGTTCTTCTACCGCTACTGGTTTCGCGCGGAGGTGGAGGGAATCGAGAACGTACCGACGGTGGGCGGCGCGCTGCTGGTTTCGAACCACTCCGGAGCCCTGCCCCCGGACGCCGTCATGATCGGCAAGGCCATCCGCGAGGAGCACGCCCACCCGCGTCCGCTGAACATCACCGTCGAGCACTTCTTCAAGGGCTATCCCGGCTTCTCGATGCTCGTGGCCAAGATCGGCTGCGTGGCGGCTCACCCGGCGAACGTCCAGCGCCTGCTCTTCGACGAGGAGCAGCTCGTGCTCGTCTTCCCCGAGGGCCGGAAGGGGACGGAGAAGCTCTACCGCGACCGCTACCGGCTGCGCCGCTTCGGGCGCGGCGGCTTCGTGGAGGCAGCGATGAGGGCGCGGGTGCCGATCGTCCCGGTATGCGTGGTGGGAGCCGAGGAGGCGGCCCCGGTGTTCGCCCAGATCGGGCTCCTCAAGCGGCTCACCGGGCTGCTCTACTTCCCGATCACGCCGACGTTCCCGCACTTCGGGCTGCCGGGGATGCTGGGCTACCTGCCGGCCAAGTTCAAGCTGCGGTTCCTCGAGCCCATCCGCTTCGACGAGGACGACATGCAGGAGGACAAGTCCCTGGTGCAGACCGTGGCCCAGGACGTGCGGGCCCGGATCCAGGAGAACCTCTGGGACATGCTGGCGCGGCGCCAGTCGGTCTGGTTCGGGTGAGGCCCGTGGATTCGAGGCGCATTCTCGTCACCGGCCTGTCCACCTACTGGGGCGGCCGCCTTGCCCGGGCTCTGGAGCGCTTCCCCGAGGTCGAGGCCGTGATCGGCGTGGCCGACGAGGAGCCGCAGGTGGAGCTCGAGCGCACCGAGTTCGTGAAGGTCGGCGCCCAGCACGCCCTGCTGCGCCGGGTGGTGGAGGCGGCGGAGATCGACACCGTGGTCGACACCCGGCTGGTGGTGGACTCCGTCACCACCTCGCCCTCGAAGGCGCACGAGAACAATGTCATCGGGACGATGAACATCCTCGCGGCCTGCAGCGCGCCGGGCTCCCCGGTGCGGAAGGTGGTGTTCAAGAGCTCGACCCACTTCTACGGCTGCGAGCAGGACGACCCCGCCTTCTTTGACGAGACGATGGGGCGGCCGCACCGGCCGACGACGCCGATCGAGCGCGACATCGTCGAGGCCGAGGCCTCGCTCACCGAGTTCGCCGAGCGCAAGCCGGAGGTCTCGGTGTCGGTGCTGCGCTTCGCGAACGTGCTGGGCCCGGACGTCCGCACCTCGCACGTCGACCTGCTCTCGCTCCCCGCGGTGCCGCTCATCCTGGGCTTCGACCCGCGCTACCAGTTCGTGCACGAGGACGACGTGGTGCATGCCCTCGAGCACGCCGTGGTGCACGACCTGCCGGGGGTGTTCAACGTGGCCGGGGACGGCGTGCTGGCCCTGAGCGAGGTGGCGGGGCTCCTGGGCAAGAGCTATGCGCCGGTGCTGCCCCCGTGGGGCACCGGGCTGGCCGCGTCGGTCCTCCGGCGGGTGGGAGTAGGCATCCCGCCGGAGATGCTGGCTCAGCTGCGCTTCGGGCGCGGGGTCGACAACCGCCGCTTGAAGGCCGCCGGCTTCCGCTACCAGCACACCAGCAGGGAGACGGTGCTGCGGCTGGGCGAGCACCTGCGGCTGCACCCCGTGCTCCGCGGCGCGCAGGAGCCCTATCGCTACGAGCGCGAGGTCGAGGAGTTCCTGCGCTGGAGCCCGCACGTGCGCACCGCGCGGGACCGGGAGAACCCGGCGCTCACGCGCAGCCAGGTGGCCGAGCTCGAGGGGCTCGAGGGCGCCCAGGGCGAGATCGTGACCGCCGAGGAGCGGCTGGCGGCCGCCGAGCGCAGGGCCGAGGCCGCCGAGCTGGCCGCGGCGGAGGCGATGGCTCGGGCCGAGGCGGCCGAGGTGATGGCCGAGCGGCGCGCCGGGGAGGCTGCGGACCGTGCGGTGGCGCGGGCCAAGAAGGCCGAGCGCCGGGCCGCCGAGTCGGCGCTCAAGGCCGTCGAGCGCGCCAAGAAGGCCGAGCGCCGGGCCAGGGAGGCCGCCGAGCGGGCGGAGGCGGCGGCCGAGCGCCCCGCACCCGAGCCCGCCCCGGAACCCCGGCCTGCCCCGCCCGAGGAGCCCCGCCCGGAGCCGCAGCCCCCGGCCGGCGCACCGCGGCCCGCCGGGGCACCGCCCGAGCACTACGACGACCTCCAGGCCGACGAGGTGATCGCGCTGCTGCCCTCGCTCGAGCGCGCCGACCTCGACCTGCTCCGCGAGCACGAACGCAAACACGCCAATCGCGAGGCGGTGCTGAAGGCTGTCGACGCGCTCGTAGCGCGCTCGCCATCCCGCTCCTGAAGCGGAACTTGCCCTTTGGCAGAACGCAACGAATCGCCCAGGAGTGGGAGGCTGCCGCAGCGGTCCCTACACTGAATTGTCGCGCAGCATGAGGCACAAGTGGTTCATCTTCGTGGCGGTCCTCGTGCTTCTCCTGATAGGGGGAGCGGTTGCCGCGTACGCCTACGACTCCTCGCGCAAGGACGAGATCGCCAAGGGGGTCACGGTGGCGGGCGTCAATGTCAGCGGGATGAGCAGCGAGGAGGCGCAACGGCACGTCTCCGCCCAGCTGAAGCCCGCTCTCGAGCAGCCCGTCCGGGTGAACTTCCGGCGCCAGCGCTTCAAGCTCTCCGCGGAGGAGGCCGAGGTGCGCGCCGACGTGACCGCCATGGTCGACGAGGCCATCAGCCAGAGTCGTGACGGCAATATCTTCAGCCGGGTCGCCCGGGATCTCACCGGCGAGAAGGAGCAGGCGGAGGTGGCCGCCCGCGTCAGCTACTCGCCGCAGGCTGTGACGAGGCTGGTGCGGCGCGTGAAGCGCAGGGTCGACCGGCCCGCGCGCGACGCCTCGGTCGAGTTTCCCTCGGTGGTGACGGTCAAGGAGCAGAACGGCCTTCGGATCGAAGGGGCGGACCTGCGCCGGCGCGTGGAGCAGGCCCTGAGCGTGCCAAGCGTCGAGCGCGTCGTGAAGGCGCCCGCCCGGATCATCACGCCGAAGGTCACCCGGGCTGAGCTGGCCGAGAAGTATCCGGTGCTGCTGGTGGCCGACCGGGGCAGCTTCGCGCTGCGCATGTACAAGGACCTGAAGCTTCAGCGCGAGTACATCGTCGCGGTCGGAGCGGTGGGCTTCGACACGCCCGCCGGGCTGTACCACATCCAGAACAAGGCCGTGGACCCCGCCTGGAGCGTGCCGACCAGCGGCTGGGCCGGCAGCCTGGCCGGGACGGTGGTCCCCGGCGGGACGCCCGAGAACCCGCTCAAGGCGCGCTGGCTCGGGATCTACGACGGGGCCGGCATCCACGGCACCGACCAGACCGCCTCGCTGGGCACGGCCGCCTCGCACGGCTGCATCCGGATGTCGATCCCGGACGTGGTCGAGTTGTATGACCAAGTCCCGGTCGGCGCCCCGATCTACATCGCCTGACGGGCCGAGCCCGCCCTCACCGGCGTCATCCTCGGCTCGCCGTGCTTTAGCACGGCTTCGCTCGTCTTCCTTGGTGAGAACGCGCTCGGCCTCGTCAGGATCCCGGCGGTCCTAGACCCCGATATCCCCGATCGGGATCTCCTCCCAGCCTCGCTCCTCCAGGAGGGTCCGGCGGCCGGTGTGTCGAATGCAGAGGGTGCCGATGAACACGCCCCGTTCCCGCTTTCGCAGGACCGCGTACCACATGGTGGAGGCGTCGCTGGGTCCCTGGATGGGGTGCCAGGGGGTCACCGGCTTGTCGCGCTCGTCGACGAGGTCGGCCTCGGCCAGCTGAGTACGGGTCGCCACCCGCCCGTCCCGCGTGTTGACGAAGAACGCACCCACCGGCTCAGAGGCTAGTGCCCCTCCGGCCCGCGATCGCTGGGAGGCGGCGCTCCTCACCTTCGACGAGTGGCAGCGGATGCGGGGCATGGCCGAGAAGACGCGGCACGCGTACGGTGTGGACCTGGGGCAGCTCGCCGCCTGGGCCACGGCCCGTGAGCTGGCGCCGGTGGACGTCGGCCATCGCGACCTGCGCATGTTCGCCGGCTTCCTGTCGGAGGGCGGCGCCGCACGCTCGACGGTGGCCCGGAAGCTGGCAGCGGTCCGCACGTTCTACCGGCAGCTCACCGAACGCGGCGAGCTGGAGGCCAACCCGGCCGACCTGGTGGCCCGCCCCAAGAAGGACGCCTACCTGCCCCGGGTGCTCAAGCCCGCGGAGGTGGCCGCACTGCTCGAGCGCATCCCCGCCTCGTCGCCGCTCGAGCTGCGCGACCGCGCGCTGCTCGAGCTGGCCTACGCCGCGGGCCTGCGTGCCGACGAGCTGGTGAAGCTGGACACCGACAGCATCGATCCCGACGCCGAGGAGGTCAGGGTGGAGGGCAAGGGCGGCCGCACGCGGGTGGTGCCGGCCGGCGAGCACGCCTGGCGGGCGCTCGAGCGCTACCTCGCCCGCGCACGTCCTCTACTGGCCGGCGGGGGCACCGCGCCCGGCGGCGGACCGCTGTTCCTGTCCAAGTCGGGCCGCCGGCTGTCCACCTCGGACGTCCGCCGGCGCCTGGCCCGGCAGGTCCGGCAGGCCGGAATCTCGCCCCACACCCTGCGTCATTCGTTCGCCACCCACCTCCTGGAAGGGGGCGCGGACCTCCGGGCCATCCAGGAGCTGCTCGGACACGCCTCGATCAGCACCACGCAGACGTACACTCGGGTCGAGTCAAGCCGCCTCAAGAGGGTGTACGCGCGCTCACATCCGAGGGCGTGACATGGGAGCTGCCAGTGGGCATCAAGCCGAATGCGAGCAATGCCGGACCGGAGGGCGAGCACCGCTTCCGCGCGCTGGCCGACGCCCTGCCCGCGCTCATCTGGATCAGCGACGCGGAGGGCCGTATGACCTTCGTGAACAAGAGCTGGCTCGAGCAGACCGGCCGCTCGCTGGAGGAGGAGCTGGGCGACAGCTTCGGCCTCAGCGCGCACCCTGACGACCGCGAGGCGCTCGTGGCCAGCTGGCGGGAGAGCTTCGCCCGGCGCGAGGAGTTCCGCCACGAGTACCGGCTCGCGCGGAGCGACGGCACCCACCGCTGGGTGCTGGAGGTCGCCACGCCCCGCGTTGTGGAGGGCGAGTTCGCGGGCTACGTGGGGCTGACCACCGACATCCACGAGCGGCGGGCGATGGAGGAGGCGCTGCGCGAGTCGGAGGCCGGCTTCCGCCAGCTGGCCGACACCGCTCCGGTGATGATGTGGACCACCAATCCCGAGGGGCTCGTGACCTTCGTGAACGCCGGCTGGCTGCGCTTCACCGGCACGCGGCTGGAGCAGGAGCTCGGCGACACCTGGACCCTGGGGGTGCACCCCGACGACGTGCCCACGATGTTCGCCAGCTGGGACCGCGCCATTGCCGAGAGGGCGCCGTGGGAGGCCGAGTACCGCCTGCGGGACCGCTGGGGCGAGTACCGCTGGATCGTCGACCGCGGGGTGCCGCGTTACGAGGCCGGCGAGTTCGCGGGCCACGTGGGCACCGCCATCGACATCCACCAGCGCAAGACGATGGAGGCGCAGCTGGAGGAGTCGTATCTCCGTGAGCACCGGATCGCCGAGACGCTCCAGCGCAGCCTGCTGCCCGAGCGGCTGCCGCGCCTGGAGGGGGTGGAGCTGGCCGCCCGCTACCTCCCCGCCGTCCGGGGCGCGGCGATCGGTGGCGACTGGTACGACGCGCTGGAGCGCCCGGACGGCAGGGTGGCGCTGGTGGTGGGCGACGTGGTGGGGCACGGCCTGCGCGCGGCGGCGACGATGGGCCAGCTGCGCAACGCCTTCCGGGCCTACGGGCTCGTCGAGTCGTCGGCGTCGGCGGTGATGGCCAGCATCAACCGCCTGGCCATGAGCGGCACCGACGAGGTGATGGCCACCGTGCTGTACCTCGTGCTCGACCGCGACACCGGCGAGGTGACGTTCACGAGCGCCGGACACCCGCCGCCACTCGTGCTCGCCCCCGACGGCCCGCGCTTTCTGGAGGGCGGCCGCTCGGTGCCGATCGGCGCCGCCGATCCCACCGCCTTCCGCGAGGGGACCGACGTGCTGCCGCCCGGCTCCACGCTGGTGCTGTACACCGACGGCCTGGTCGAGCGGCGCGGGTTGCCGCTGGAGGGACGGCTCGAGCAGCTGGCGGAGGTGGCCGGGGCGGCCGAGCCCAACCTCGAGCGGCTCTGCGGCCGCGTGCTCGAGGGGCTGCTCGCCGACGAGGACCCCGAGGACGACGTGGCGGTGCTCGTGGTGCGCCTCCAGATGACCGACAGCGAACGGATGATCCTGGCCCTGCCGGCCGAGCCCGAGTCGCTGGCGGGGCTGCGACGGCGCCTCGGGCGCTTTTTGAACGGCGCCGGAGCGTCGAACGGGGAGGCGTTCGAGATCACGCTGAGCGTCTGCGAGGCCGCCGGCAACGCGATCGAACACGCCTACGGGCCGGTCGACGCGAGCTTCCACGTCGAGGTCTCCGCCGACGACGGGGAGGTGGCCGCGAGCGTGCGAGACGAAGGAGCCTGGCGTGCACGCCGCGGCGAGCACCGCGGGCGTGGGCTGAAGATCATGGACGGTCTGATGGACCACGTGGACGTGGCCCACACCGACGGCGGTACCGTGGTCACGATGCGAAGGCAGTTGGCGGCGCACGAGCGCCGGTGAGCGCGGCGGCGGAGATCGCCGTCGAGCGGCGCGGCGGCGCGGTGGTGGCGCATCTGGGCGGCGAGGTGGACATGACCAACGCCACCTACGTCCGCGACGAGCTCCTGGGCTCGGTGCCCAACGACGCCCTCGCCCTGGTGCTGGAGCTGGGCGGCTGCCGCTACCTCGACTCGGCGGCGATCGAGGTGCTGTTCGACATCGTCCGCCGGCTCGGCCGGCGCCGGCAGGAGCTGCGCCTGGTGGTCCCCCCGGGCTCCACTCTCAAGCGGCTCATCGAGCTCACCGAGCTGGCCAGCGTCGCGGCCGTGGACGAGAGCGTGGAGGCCGCGCTCGGGCAGTAGTCTGCGAAACCTCGGGGAAACTCGAGCATCTCGAGCAAATCGCCGCAGCGCAAGCCTTAGCCTGCGAGGCGGCGAGCAAAGGAGACCAATGGCGCACGAATCGCCGAAGAGGATCCGCAATGTGGCCTTGGTGGGCCACCGGGGCAGCGGGAAGACGTCCGTGAACGAGGCACTGCTGTTCACCGCGGACGCGATCAACCGGCTGGGCTCGGTGGCGGACGGATCCACGGTGTCGGACTCCGCATCCGACGAGAAGGCGCGCGAGATGTCGATCTCCGCGAGCCTCTCCTCGTTTCGCTGGGACGACCGCAAGATCAACCTGATCGACACGCCGGGCGAGCCCAGCTTCGTCGCGGACGCGCTGGCCGCGCTGCGGGTGGCCGAGGGCGCCGTGTTCGTGGTGAACGGCGTGATGGGCGTCGAGGTCAGCACGAGCCGCCTGTGGGAGCGCGCCTCCGACCTGGGCCTGGCCCGCATCGTCTTCGTGAACATGCTCGACCGCGAGCGCGCCGACTTCTTCCGTGCGCTGGACTCGCTCAAATCGGCGTTCGGCCCGCACGTGGTGGCCACCGAGATCCCGATCGGCGCGGAGCACGAGCTGGAGGGCGTGGTCGACCTGATCGACATGAAGGCCTTCCGCTACGACGGCGCCGGGCGCGACAACTGCGAGGAGATCGAGATCCCGGACGACCTGCGCGAGCAGGCCGAGGAGTACCGCGAGAAGCTGATGGACGAGGTGGCGGAGGTCTCCGACGAGCTGATGGAGCGCTACCTCGAGGGCGAGGAGATCTCCCACGAGGAGACCGTGAGCGCGCTCAAGACCGGCGTCACCGAGGGCCGGCTCTTCCCGGTCACCTGCGGGGCGGCCACCCGCAACCTGGGCATCAACCGGCTGCTCGAGGCCTTCGTCGAGGACCTGCCGTCGCCCGCCAAGAAGGGCCCGCTGGAGCTGGAGGGGGTCACCCTCGAGCCCGACGAGGACAAGGAGATGGTCGCCTTCGTGTTCAAGACGCTGGCCGACCCCTACGCCGGCCGGGTGAACCTGTTCAGGGTCTACCAGGGGGTGATCAAGCACGACTCGCAGGTCTACAACTGCCGCGCGCACGTCAAGGAGCGCATCGGGCAGCTGCTCGTCCCTCAGGGCAAGGAGACCGAGCAGGCCGACGAGTTCGGCCCCGGCGACATCGGGGCGGTGGCCAAGCTCAAGGAGACCCACGCCGGAGACGTGCTCGCCGATCAGGACCTCGAGATCGGTCTCGGGCTGCCCGAGATGCCGCGGCCGGTGATGGCGTTCGCGATCGAGGCCAAGGCCAAGGGCGACGAGGAGAAGATGGGCCAGGCCCTCCGGCGGCTGCAGGAAGAGGATCCGACGATCGACTTCCATCGCGACGATCAGACGGGCGAGCAGATCCTGGCCGGCATCACCCAGATTCACGTCGAGGTGATCGTGGGGCGCATGAAGGAGCGCTTCGGCGCCGAGGTGGAGCTCCATCCCCCGCATGTGCCCTACCGCGAGGCGATCAAGAGCAGCGCGAAGGCGCACGCCCGCTACAAGAAGCAGACGGGCGGCCGCGGCCAGTTCGCCGACTGCCACATCGAGATCGAGCCGCTGCCCCACGGCGAGGGGTTCGACTTCGTCAACGCCATCAAGGGCGGCGTGATCCCCGGCGGGTTCATCCCGGCGGTGCGGAAGGGCGTGCAGGAGGCGATGGTCGCGGGCGTGGTGGCCGGCTTCCCGGTGGAGAACGTGCGCGTACGGCTCTACGACGGCCAGCACCACTCGGTCGACTCGTCCGAGATGGCGTTCAAGATCGCCGGCTCGATGGCCTTCAAGGACGCGATGCAGAACGCGCGGCCGGTGCTGATGGAGCCGATCATGACCGCCACGGTGGCGGTGCCCGAGCAGTACGTGGGCGACGTGATCGGCGACCTCAACTCGCGCCGCGGCCGGCCGCTCGGCATGGAGCCGAAGGGCGCCGTGACCGAGGTGAAGGCCGAGGTGCCGATGGCCGAGATGCTGAGCTACGCGCCCGACCTCCGGGCCATCACCGGCGGCCAGGGGGAGTACTCGCTCGAGCTCGCCCGCTACGAGGAGATCCCGGCCCACGTGGCGCAGCAGGTGGTGCAGGAGGCCCAGCGCGAAGAGGCTGTGCGCGCGTGAAGAAGGAGCTCAGGCCTGTTCACGACATCGTCACCTGTGACGTGTGCGGCCGCACCATCCTCAAGGGCGAGCGCACCGAGCCCTACCTGGCGCCGGGCGGACAGCGCCAGCAGGTGTGCGACCTGTGCTACGGCCGCGCCGAGCACCACGGCTGGATCCGCGAGTCGGTGGCCGAGAGCGAACCCGCCCGCACCCCGCGGGCCGAGCCCCGGCGCGGGATGTTCGGGCGGCTGCGCCGCCGCGGCGCGGGCGAGGCGCCACAGCCGCCCCGCGAGGCCGAGCGGGCCGCCCACGCCGACCAAGAGGCCGCCCCCGGCCCCGACGGCGGCGAGGACGCCGACCCCGCCCCCGAGCCGGCCCCTCGCGAGCGCCCGCGCACACGCCCCAAGGACCCGCGCCACGTGCGGGCGGTGCCCACCACCGCTCCGGCCAAGGTGGACCGTGCCCTCGAGCTCTTCAACGGCTCCGACCACCACCGCACCATCTCCGGGCTGGCCCGCACGCTGGGACCGCCGCTGGTGGCGGCACAGCCCGACGCGGATCAACAGGGCGAGGTCTCGCTGGTCGTGGCCTGGGAGCTGTCCTGGTACCGCTACCGGATCGACCTGGGCGACGAGGGCGACCCGGTGATCCTGCTGGCCAAGGGCGAGGAGCTCGACCAGCTCGACGAGGCCCTGCAGAACTGGAACGCCGGCATCGACGCCGAGGGGCGCGTGACCGCCGACAGCGCCGCGAGCACCTGACGGCGCGCTGGGCGATGAAGGTGGTGGTCAACGTCGACGGGGGCGCCCGCGGCAATCCCGGTCCCGCGGCGGTGGCGGCGGTGGCGGCCACACCCGAGGGCGAGCCGCTGGCCGAGCGCAACGCCGCCATCGGCGACGCCACCAACAACGTGGCCGAGTACCGCGCGCTGCTCCTCGGCCTCGACCTGGCCCGCGAGCTGGGGGCGACCGAGGTCGAGGTGGTCAACGACTCCGAGCTGGTGGCGCGCCAGATCGGGGGCGAGTACAAGGTCAAGCACCCCGGGCTCAAGCCGCTCTACCACGAGGCCATGCGCGCCCTGCGCGACTTCGACGGCTGGGCGGTGCGCTCGGTGCGCCGTGAGCAGAACACCCGCGCCGACGAGCTGGTCAACGAGGCGCTGGACGAGGCCGCTCTCGGGTGACGGCAGCCGACCGGACCCTGCTGCGGCGGGCGAAGCGCCCCCACCCCGGCGAGCAGCTGGTGGTGCACGAGCTCTGCCACGACCGCAGCGCCTACCGCAGCAACCGCTACGAGGCGGAGGCCAGGCGGGCGGCCGGCCAGGCTACCTAGGGGCGGCGTCCTCCGGGGTGGGGCGGTAGATCGTTCCGCGCTCGACCACCGACGCCAGGAGGCCGTCCTGCTCGTAGTCGGGAGGGTCTTCGGCCTCGATCGGGCGCCGCTCCTGGCCGGGGTAGCCCATCAGGCGACGGACTTCGGGGTTGAGGAAGTAGGCCCCAGCGATCGCCGTCGACAGGGCCTCGAAGGTCTCGGGCTCCTCTACCTGGAGGCGCTGGATCTCCGCGGCGGGGTCGGCCGGACGCCCCCGTTCGGCCAGCTCGCGCAGGGGCTGTTGCAGGTCGCTGCGCAGGCGGAGCACCTCATCCAGGTGCTCGCCCGTCGCGCCGGCCTCGCTGGCGGCGGGCATGCCGTCGGCGGCGGGGATCAGCGCGTCGGCCAGGGCGGCCAGGGTCTCGCTCATCGGGCCTCCCTCTGGTCGCGCCGCGTGGCGATCAGGTGCTCGGTGTTACGCAGCGCCATGGCGGCGATCGTGGCGGTGGGGTTCATCCCGGATGACGTGGGCCACGTCGAGCCGTCGAAGATGAACAGGTTGGGGATGTCGTGGCACCTGCCGAAGCGGTCGACCACCGAGCTGGACGGGTCGTCGCCCATCTTGGCCGTGCCCAGGATGTGCCAGCCGGTGGCGTCGATGAAGGGGGCGATGATCACGTCGTAGGCCCCGGCGGCAAGCAGCGATTCCCGCGCCCGCTCGCGGTGGAAGGCCATCATCCGCTGCGAGTTCTCCGAGTTTGCGTACTCGATCTTCGCGCCGGGGATCCCGTACTCGTCCGGGGTGTCGGGGTCGAGCGTCACCCGGTTTTCCTCCTCGGGCAGGTCCTCGGCGATGATCCCCCACATCGCCGAGCGGCCGAGGCGGCGGCGCAGCTCGCGGTGGAAGTCCTCGCCCCAGATCGCGTTCTCGGCGCCCCACGGGTAGGAGCGGGTCATCGACAGCGGCCCGCCGGTGGGCTGCAGGCCCCACTTCGCCCCGCGCACGAAGTCGCGCGAGTCGTCGGTCTCGTAGAACTCGAGCGAGTGGATGTGCTGGCCCCACACCCCCTGCCAGCTTCCGAGCTCGTCGTCGAACAGGCCCGTGACGGTGCCGAAGGGGTGCAGCATGAGCCGCTTGCCCACCAGGCCGGAGGAGTTGGCCAGGCCGCCGTTCTCTCCCGAGAGCATCAACAGCCGCGGCGTGCCGATCCCGTTGGCGCAGAGGATGGTCACCGGGGCCCGCTGGGTGTGCTCGCCGCCGTCGGCGTCGAGGTACTCGACGCCCTCCACGAGACCGTCGCTGCGTGTCAGCAGGCGCCGTACGCGGGCGTGGGTCACGAGCTCCACGCCGTTTCTCTGGTTGACCGGCCAGTAGGTGCGGTCGACCGTCGCCTTCGCGCCGTCGGCGCAGCCCCACAGGCAGGTGGCCCGCTGCACGCACGGGTTCAACGCCCCGTACTGGCGGGTGGCGATCGCGTTGGGCCCGGGCCACCAGTGCCAACCCAGGTCGTTGTGGGCCTTCGCCACCCTGCGCCCCATCGGGGCCAGGGGCACCGGAGGCATCGGTGGGCCCTCACCGGGCGGGAAGGCGGTGTCGTTGGCCAGGCCGGAGACGCCCCAGTCGCGCTCCACGCGTACGTAGTAGGGCTCGAGCTCCTCGTAGCTGAGCGGCCAGTCGTCGGCCACCCCGTCCAGGGTGCGCACGCAGAAGTCGGAGGGCATGTTGCGCTGCCAATGCGCCGCGAAGATCACCGTGCCGCCGCCCACGCCGTTCCACATCAGCGCTGTGATGTCCGACTCGGAATCGTCGATCGGGTAGTCGCCGGGCGCGTTGCGCACGTTGGGGTCCCAGGCCCAGTACTGCCCGGAGGTCAGCTCGAAGTCGGGGTGGGCCGAGCGGGCGCGCTCGTAGTCGGGCCAGTCACCCTGCTCGAGCACGGTGACGGCGAGGCCCTCCTCGGCCAGGCGTTTCGCGGTCACGGCGCCGGAGGGGCCGGCGCCGACGATCAGGACGTCGGGATCAGGCATGGACGGCGGTCCCCTCGAGGGCGGTGTCGGCGGCCCGCGGTCCGAAGACCAGGCCGAGGATCAGGCCGCCCACGTAGCCCGGCCCCTGCAGGCCGCCCACGTCGGCGCCGGCGGCGAACAGGCGGGGCAGCGGCCGGCCGGCGGTGTCCAGCACGCGGCCGGCGGCGTCGGCGCGCAGGCCGCCGAAGGTGAAGGTCAGGGTCGGCTGGACCTCGACGGCGTTGAAGGGCGGCTCGCGCAGCGCCGCCCCACGGTCGCGCAGCGTCTCGGCGAGGCCCGCGGGGTCGTAGCCCCAGCCCGAGGCGGCGGCCACCAACCGCTTGATCGTGGGGGCGCGGGCCACGCGCGCGCCGGACTCCTGCGCCAGGGCCAGGCGGTCCACCACCTGCCCGTGGGGGTAGGGGGCGGCCACCGCGTGGCCGGCGCGGACCCGCTCGTCGAAGAGCAGCAGCGCCCGGGCCTCCGGCTGGCACAGGGTGGCCTGGTTGGACACCTCGTCGCCGCGCCACTCCTCGGTGAAGCGCCGGCCCTCGGCGTTGACCAGGACGCCGTGGCTCGAGTGGTACTGGGTGAGGGGCAGGAAGTCGTCGGCGGAGAAGCGGTCGATCGGTCGCGGCACCAGGTGCCCGTAGAAGCCGTGGCCCGGAGCCTCGGCCGCGCCCGCGGCGCGGGCCATGCGCAGGCCGTCGCCGTCGCTGCCCGGGTGAAAGCGCGGCAGCAGGTCGCGCGCTGCCGGTCCGAGCCGCTCGGCCACCAGCTCGCGGTCGCCCTGGAACCCGCCGGTGGCCAGCAGCACCGCCCCGGCCTCGAGCTCCTGCGCCGCCGGCGAGCCGCACGCCCCGCACCGAGCCGTCGGTATCGGTCAGGAGCCCGGCGGCGGCCACGCCCCGCCGCACCGAGCCGCCGCTGGCGGTCACCGCTTCGGGCCAGAGCCGCAGCAGCGCGGCGATGTCCACCCGGTGGGCGATGCCGAAGCCCATCTGGCCGCTCCAGCGGTCGCTCACCGCCGCCCCGGCCGCGCGTACGCCCTCCACGGCCGCGTCGAAGCCCTCCACCAGCGCCCGTCCCAGGTCGGGGTCGCCGTCGGGACACACGCGGGTGAAGGTGGCGAGATCGGGGGCGGTCCAGACGATGCCCGCCGACAGGGCGCCCGAGCCGCCCAGGCGGTCGTCCTTCTCGAGCACGGTCACCCGGGCTCCCCGCCCCGCGGCGTGGGCCGCCGCGGCCAGGCCGGCCACCCCGCCGCCGGCCACGACCAGGTCCGGGGCGCTCATCAGTACGGGTACTCGACCGGCCCGCGCTGCAGCCCGATCCAGCGCCGCTCGGTGAACTCCTCGATGTTCGCGTCGCCGCCGGCGCGACCGCCCAGGCCGGACTGGCGCATGCCCCCGAAGGGCACGTGGGCCTCGTCCAGGCAGGTGGAGTCGTTCACGTGGACCATGCCCGAGCTCACGCCTTCGGCGAACGTCAGCCCACGCTCGAGCGAGCCGGTGTAGACCGCGTTCACCAGCCCGTAGGGCGTGTCGTTGACCAGGTCGAGCGCCTCCTCCTCGGTGTCCACGCTCAGCACCGGGGCGATGGGCCCGAAGATCTCCTCGCTCCAGAGGGGCATCTCGGGCGTCACGTCCACCACCACGGTGGGCCGGTAGAAGTTGCCCTCAAACGTGCCGCCCTCCACCGTGCGCGCACCCTGCTCAAGCGAGCGCTCCAGCAGGTCGTGCGCGCGGTCGCGCTGGCGCTCGGAGATCATCGGCCCGAGCCCGACCTCGCCGGTCGCGGGGTCACCGACCTCGATCGCGGCCGCGCGGGCCGCAAGCCGCTTGACGTACTCGTCGTACACCGGCCGCATGACGATGTGCCGCCCGGCGGTGATGCAGGTCTGCCCCTGGTAGTGGAAGGCCGACCAGGCGCCGACCATGCTGGCCGCCTCGACATCGGCGTCGTCCAGCACGACGAAGGCGTTGTTGCCGCCGAGCTCGAGCGAGGCGCGCTTGAGCTGGGAGCCGGCCACCTTGGCGATCTCCCGGCCCACCTCGGAGGAGCCCGTGAAGTGGACCATGTCCACGCCCTCGTTGGCCACGAGCGCGCGACCCACCTCGTCGCCGCCGGTCACGACCTGGAACAGGCCGGTGGGGGCGCCGGCGTCGGCGAACAGCTCGGCGATCAGCAGGCCGCCGCAGAGCGGCGTCTCCGGCGCAGGCTTCAGCACCACCGCGTTGCCCAGGGCGATCGCCGGCGCCACCACCCTGAAGCCCAGGATGAGCGGGAAGTTCCAGGGCGTGATCGCGGCCACCACGCCCACCGGCACGTGCTGGACGATGCTCAGCTTGCCCGGGTTGTGGGAGGGCACCACCTCGCCCCCCACCCGGGAGGTGAGCCCGGCGGCCTCGTGCAGCTCACCGGCCGAGCCGCCCACCTCGTACTCGGCCTTGCCGCCGATGGACCCCGTCTCGCGCACGATCAGGTCGGCGATCTCGCCCGTACGCTCGACCAAGAGCGCGGCCACTCGTCGCAGCAGGGCGGCCCGGACGTCGTACGGCTCGGCCGCCCAGGCGCGCTGCGCCGTGCGGGCGGCATCGACGGCGCGCGCGAGGTCGGCCTCGGAGGCGAGGCCGGCGGCCCCCAGCTCCGCGCCGCTGCCCTTGTCGAGCACCGGCGCCTGCTTCTTTCCCTCGGCGTCGCGGAACTCCCCGTCCACGAAGATCTTGCCCGTCCAGGGTCGCTCCGCCACCTCGGTCGCCATCCAGCCTCCAGCCGCTTCGAGAAAACGTTTGCCATCGCGAGCGTATTGCTCGGTCGCGACAGGTGTCAAGCGGCTTTCGGAAAACGCTTGCCGCAGCCCGGTATCCTCGCGCTGCCCATGGCCCACAAGGACAAGGGCGGGTCCCTGGCGGACGTCAGCCGCAGGGCGGGCGTGTCGCTCGCGACCGCGTCCCGCGTGCTCACCGGCTCCACGCACCCGGTGGCGGAGCCGACCCGCGAGCGGGTGCTGAAGGCGGCCGGCGAGCTGGGCTACTCGCCGAGTGCGCTGGCGCGGGCCCTGGTGACCAAGCGCAGTGGCATCATCGGGGTGGTGGTGGGGGACATCGTGGATCCCTACTTCGCCGAGATCACGCGCGGCGTCGAGGACGTGGCCGCCGAGGCCGGCTACATGACGATCGTCTGCAACGCCGACCGTCGCACCGAGACCGAGCTGGCCCAGCTCGGGCTGTTGAGCGACTACCGGGCCGAGGGCGTGGTGTTCGCCGGCAGCGGCTACGTGGACGATCCGCTGGGTCCCAGGCTGGCCGGCGCGGTGGCCCGCGCGCGGGAACGGGGGATGGAGGTGGTCTCGGTGGCGCTGCGGGACTTCGAGGGACCGCGCGTGCACTCCGACAATCGCGCGGCCGCGCTCGACCTCACCGCGCACCTCATCTCCCTCGGCCATCGGCGCATCGCCTTCATCGGCGGGCCGGAGGGCCTGTACGCGAGCCGCGACCGGCTCGCGGGCTTCACGGCTGCCATGGCCGCGGCCGGGCTGGGTGCCGACCTGGTCTGCGAGGGCGACTTCGGCTACGACCTCGGCTACGAGGCCACGCGGCGGATGGTCGAGCAGGAGCGCCTGCCCGACGCCGTGATCGGCGCCAACGACGCCACCGCGATCGGCGCGCTCGGCGCCCTGCGCGCCAACGACGTGCCCGTGCCCGAGCGCGTGTCGGTGGCGGGCATGACCGACACACGGCTGGCGCGCTTCTCCGACATGACCACCGTGAGCCTTCCGATCTACGAGTTCGGCGCCATGGCGGCGAGGCGCATCGTGGGCGAGGCCGGAGCGGACGCGGAGGAGACGCTGCTGCCGCACGCCGTGGTGCCGCGCTCGACCACGGCTAGACGTGGCTGAGGCAGCGCGCGCCCAGCTCGGCGAGGAGCTCGTCCACGGGCCGCCGGTGCAACGCCGGGTTGATCACCTCGACCTCGATCGGTCCCCCGTAGCCGGCCTTCTCCACCAGGCCGCGTAGGCGCCGCAGCTCGATCTCGCCGTCGCCCATCAGGCCCCGCCCGGCCAGCACGTCCTCCGTGGGCGACAGCCAGTCCGACACGTGGTAGCCCACGATGCGCCCGGCCGAACGGGCCAGCTCGCGCTCGAGCGCCGGGTCCCACCAGACGTGGTAGGCGTCCACCACCACGCCCACGTGCGCGGGGTCGAACCGCCCGGCCAGGTCGTTGGCCTGGCCGAGAGTGACGACCACGGAACGCTCCGCGATCATCATCGGGTGCAGCGGCTCGATCCCGAGGCGGATCCCGGCCTCGGCCGCGTGCGGCACGAGCCGCTCGATGCCCTCCAGCACTGTCCGCCGCGCGGCCTCCAGGTCGCCGTCTGCAGCCGGGCCGCACACCAGCACGAGGACGTCCGTGCCCAGCGCGGCGGCCTCCTCCAGCGCCTGGCGATTGTCGGCCTCCCGCTCGCGCCGCCCGGCCGAGTCAGCGGCGCTGAAGAAACCGCCCCGGCAGAGGCTGGATACCCGGAGGCCGGCCTCGGCCACCAGGCGCCCCGCACGCTGCGCCCCTCCCTCGAGCTTGTGGCGCCAGACACCGATCCAGGGCAGCCCAGCGGCGGCGCAGCCCTCCACGGCCTGTTCCAGCGTGAGCTGATCCGCGGTGATCTGGTTGAGGCTGACGCGCGAGAGGTCGCCGAGCGGCGCCGCCGCGCTCACGGGCCGACCCCGGCCAGCGCCAGCAGCCGGCGCATGCGCTCCACGCTCAGGTCCGGGCGCGGCAGCAGCCCGGCCTGGTCGGCCAGCCGGAAGAGCTCGCTCAGGTGCACCACCGAGCGCGCGCTCTCGAGGCCGCCGACCATCCTGAAGTGGTCCTGATGGCCACCGAGCCAGGCCAGGAAGACGATGCCGGTCTTGTAGTTGAAGGTGGGCGGTGAGAACAGGGCGCGGGCCAGCGGCAGCGTGGGGGCCAGCGTGGCGTCGAAGCGGGCCGGGTCGCCGGCGTCGAGCGCCTGCAGGGCCGCCGAGGCGGCAGGCGCGATCGCGTCGAACACGCCCAGCAGGGCGTCGCTGTGGCGACCGCCGTCGCCTCGGATCAGCTCGGGGTAGTTGAAGTCGTCGCCCGTGTAGAGGCGCACACCGTCCGGAAGCGCGAGTCGCAGCGCGCGCTCGCGGCCGGCGTCCAGCAAGGAGACCTTGATGCCGTCGATTCGCTCGGCGTGGTCTGAGATCAGCTCGAGCACCAGGCGCGCCGCGTCGTCGGTGTCCGTGCCTCCCCAGTAGCCCGCGAGCGCGGGATCGAACATCTCGCCCAGCCAGTGGAGGATCACGGGCCGCGCCGCCTGTTCGAGCAGGGTGTCGTACACGGCGCGGTAGTCCTCGGGGGCGCGCGCCGCCGCGGCGAGGGCCCGGCTGGCCATCAGGATGGCCGGGCTGCCCGCGTCCTCGATCAGCACGAGCTGCTCGAGGTAGGCGCCCCGGATCTGGTCGAGCGACGCGGGCTCCCCCGGCGGGAGCTGATCGGTGCCCGCACCGCAGGCGATCAGGCCCCCACAGGCCCGGGCCTCGGCCGCCGAGCGGCGGATCAGCTCGGCGGCTGCCAGCCAGTCCAGCCCCATGCCGCGCTGCGCGGTGTCCATCGCCTCGGCCACGCCCAGCCCCCAGGACCAGAGGTGCCGGCGGTAGGCCAGCGTCGCCTCCCAGTCCAGCCGGGCCGGCCCGGCCGGGTCCGAGAGCGGATCGGCCACGACGTGAGCCGCCGCGTAGAAGACACGCGAGCGCGGGGGGAGGGCGGACGCTCGAAGGCGCCGGGCGGACCGGGTGTGTAGGCCTCCAGTGTCCCGTCGGGGCGGGGAAGCTCGACGCTGGGGGGCGCCGCGACGCTCACGCCGGCAGCTCCGGCACGGCCAGCGCTCGACGCTCGTGCCAGGAGCGTGTGGCCAGCTCCGCCAGCTGCACGCCCTTGGCCCCCTCGAACAGGTCGAAGGGAAACGCCGTCTCGGCGGCGACGGCGCGCAGGTAGAGCTCCCACTGGGCTTTGAAGGCGTTGTCGTAGTCGCCCTCGGCGCCGAAGGGCTCCCAGCCGTCGCGGAAGCTCAGGGGGTTGGGGAGATCGGGGTTCCACGTGGCCCGGGGCGTGGTCTCCCGGGGCTGCACACGGCAGTCGCGCAGGCCGGCCACCGCGCTTCCGGCGGTGCCGTCCACCTGCAGCTCGAACAGCTCGTCGCGATCGACCCGCACGCACCACGAGGAGTTGAGCTGTGCGACTACGCCGCCCTCGAGCTCGAACAGGGCGTAGGCCGCGTCCTCGGCCGTGCAGCGGTAGGGAAGGCCGTCCTCGCCGGTGCGCTCGCCGACGTGGATCGCCCCCAGGGCGTAGACGCTGCGCACCGGCGCGATCAGATGGTCGAGCACATAGCGCCAGTGCGAGAACATGTCGGCCAGGATGCCCCCGCCATCCTCGGCCCGGTAGTTCCAGGACGGCCGCTGGGGAACGGGCTTGGGGCCTTCGAACACCCAATAGCCGAACTCGCCGCGCACCGAGAGAAGGCGGCCGAAAAACCCGCCGTCGGCCAGCGCGCGGAGCTTGCGCATGCCGGGCAGGAACAGCTTGTCCTGGACCACGCCGTGGACCACACCGGCGTCGCGGGCAAGGCGGGCGATTCGCAGCGCCGCCTCGAGATCGGGCGCGGACGGCTTCTCGCAGTAGATGTGCTTGCCGGCGGCGATTGCCTTCTCCACGTCGCGGGCGCGCACCGCGGTGGCCTGAGCGTCGAAGTACACCGTTTGGGCAGGATCGCTCAGGGCGCCGTCGAGATCGGTGCTGTAGCGCTCCACCTCGTGCTCGTGGGCCAGCGCCCGCAGCTTCTCCTCGTTGCGGCCCACGAGCAGCGGCTCGGGCATGAGCCGGCCACCGTCCGGCAGGGCGAGGCCGCCCTGGCGCCGGATGGCCAGGACCGAGCGGACCAGGTGCTGGTTGGTGCCCATGCGGCCGGTCACGCCGTTCATGATCACGCCGATCCGGCGTGTGCCGGCCCCGCCCTGAGGCCGCCCCCGGGTGTTCTCCTCGACCGCCATGGAAAACGTTTGCCAGCCTAGTGGTGGGCGGTCGGGTGTGTCAACCGGCGCGGGCCTCGGCCGTTGATGCGCCAACCCCCGCAGGCCCGCCGCCGCCGACCGCTACGATCAACTCAGGAAGGAGATTTCCCCTGCTGACATTGGGCATCGTCCTGCTCGTCATTGGAGCCTTGCTCCTCGTCGCCGAGGCGCATCTGCCCACGCTCGGCATCCTGGGAATCGCCGGTGTGGCTGCCTTGGCCACCGGCGTGGGCGTCTCGCTCGACGCCGCGGGCGGGGGCCTCGCCCTGGCGCTCTCGGTGGCGATCGCGGTCGGCCTGGGCACCGGGGCGCTGCTCCTCTACGCGGTCAAGGCCACGATTCCCGTGATCCGCGGCAAAGCCCGCACCGGCGCTGAGGCCCTCGTGGGGCATGTGGGCGTCGTGCGCACCGAGCCCGCACCGCTCGGGCAGATCCTGGTGGACGGCGCGCTCTGGCGGGCGCGGCCCTGCTGGGAAGAGGAGGAGGCGCCGGCGCTTCGCCGGGGAGACCACGTTGTCGTTGAACGCGTGAACGGGCTGACCCTGTCGGTCCGGCGCGCCGAGGAGTGGGAGCTCGAGTCATGACCGCCGTCCTGGTAGCCCTCGTCATCATCGTCGTACTGCTGGCGGCGCTCGCCGGCTCCTCGGTTCGCATCCTGCGGGAATACGAGCGCGCCGTGGTCTTCCGGCTCGGGCGGCTCATCGGCGCGAAGGGCCCGGGCCTTGTGCTGCTGGTGCCGCTGATCGACCGCATGGTCCGGGCCGACCTGCGCACGGTCACCTTCGACATCCCTCCCCAGGACCTGATCACGCGCGACAACGTTCCGGCCAAGGTGAACGCGGTCACCTACTTCCGCGTGGTCGACCCGATCAAGTCGGTCGTCGAGGTGGAGCGCTACCGCGCAGCCACCTCGCAGATCGCCCAGACCACCCTCCGCTCGGTGCTCGGCAAGGCCGACCTCGACCACCTCCTCGGCGACCGGGAGCGGCTGAACGAGCATCTGCAGCAGATCATCGACGAGCAGACCGATCCCTGGGGGATCAAGGTGTCCACCGTCGAGATCAAGGACGTCGGCATTCCCAGCGGGATGCAGCGCGCGATGGCCCGCCAAGCCGAGGCCGAGCGTGAGCGACGGGCGAAGATCATCAATGCCGAGGGCGAGTTTCAGGCCTCCCAGCGGCTCTTCGACGCCGCCGAGATCATCAGCGGGAACCCGGCCGCCCTCCAGCTGCGCTATCTCCAGACCCTGCTCGAGGTCTCGAACAACCAGTCCTCGACGATCGTTCTGCCCATTCCCACCGACGTGCTGCGTCCGCTGCTCGACTACAACGGCGGCGAGCGCCCAGCCCGGCGCGAGCCCAAGCCCTCCGAGGAGGAGGGTCTGCCCGCCTCGAGCGAAGAGGCCCGCCTTGGCCCTGCCCCGGACACGCCACTTGCGCTGCCGGCCGAGCCCGCGGAGAAGGACGTCGAGCCGGCGGGCTGAGCAGGCGCACGCGCCGCCCGCGATGTTTGGGCGCGTTCGAACCAGGGGAGCAGCCGTCTAGACGTCAAGAACTGCGGGAAAGGTGGGACTTGCAATGGCCCAGAGCAAAGCCGGATCCCGGGCGGAGGACAGCCCGGGCGCCACGTCGACGGAGAGCGAGCAAGGCGGGGTGACCGCCCCCGAGTCGGGCGAGCCGATCGCCGGCAGGTCCGGCGCCTCCACGGCACGCGAGCCGAGCTCGTCCGCTCGCAGCCCGGGCGCCGCGGCCAAGCCGAAGACCGCCGGCCGCAGCGCGGCCTCCAGCCGCTCTCGCGACGGGCGCGGCAACGTCGATGCGGCCAAGGACACTCTGGGCAGCGCGGGCAGCGCGGTCGGCACGGCTGCCAAGAAGGCCAAGATGCCCGCCATCGCCGGCGGAGCGGCGCTGGCCGGGCTGGCCGGTGGTATCGCGCTCGCGGCACGCACCGGCCCCAAGCGCGTGCTCGGTGTGCCGATCCCGGGCACCCGCAAGCCGCTCGTGAAGATCAACGGGCCCACGATCAAGGTCAAGAACCCGCGCAGCTCGCAGGCCAAGAGCGTCAGCGAGGATCTGCTCAAGGCGGCCGGTCAGGTCGGCTCGGCCGGCCGTCAGGTGGGCGACGTGCTGAACGAGGTCCAGCGGGTGCGCGGGGCGTGGGAGGACCGCAGCCGGCGCCGCTCGCCGATCGAGGTCGTGCTCGAGAGCCTGACGCAGCGCCGCGGCGGCCGCGACTAGGCGCCGGGCGGCCCGCGACCCCGGGCGGCCCGCGACCCCGGCCGGCCCGAGTGTGGCTTCCGAAACTCTCGATATGCGCGAGTTCTAGAAGCCACACCCTCGTGCGGGCGGCGCGAGCGCAACAGCACGGCGACGGGTGTGACAGCCGCGCGACAGGAGTCAGCGCCAACGGTTCCCCTTACCCAGCCCCCAGCGGCGCCTGAGCCGCCACACCCTCGCCGAGTGGGTGGCAGCGCCGGCGGGATCGGGCTGGGTAAGGAGGACTCGGCCCGCCGACCCGAGTGTGGCTTCCGAAGGTCGCGGTATGCGCGAGTTCTGGAAGCCACACCCTCGTGCAGGCGCCGCGAGTGCAACAGCGCAGCCACGGGTGTGACGACCGGACGACGGGAGTCGGGCGGGCCGGCGCCGCGGCGCGCCAAGCCGCCGGAGGTCCTCAGGCGGCCTGGAGCTCGTCGGCCAGCCGCTGCGTGTGTGAGCCCGCCGCGAAGTCGGCGAACGACTGGCTCTGGGTGAAGCCCGGCCAGCGGTACTCGGCGCGCCCCTCGGCGGGGAAGTACGCGGCGGTGTAGAGCGTCCCGAAGCCTTTGGAGAAGGCCGTGCTGTAGAGCGGCGGCTCGAGGAAGGCCTCCACGAAGCCCTCCCGCGTGATCTCGGGGGACCCAAGCAGCTCGAGGACCACCTCCTCGCGCTCGAAGGTCCGGACCGCCTCGGCGTATTCGGGCCAGTCGTCGCGGCGCTGGTGGTTGGTGGCCGCCGGGACGTCGCGGAAGTCGGGCTCCCGATCGGGGCTCAGGCAGACGGTGACGAAGTCGCCGCCCTTGTCGAGCAAGGTCACGTTCTGGGCGGCGTGCACCGGCAGCCCGGCGAGGGCCTCGCGCGCCTCGGCCACGCTGGTGCACACCTCGAGCAGGTAGCGGATCACCAGCGGGATCCCGAAGCCGTCCCCGACGGCGCGGCGGCCGCCGAAGGTCAGCGAGGCGGCCAGGCCGGCGTCGTTCACGCCGTCGAGCAGGCCCCAGAGGCAGTCGCTCATCCCGATCACACGGCGGCCGGTCCAGGCCGTGCTGTACACGAGCCCCTCGGACCGCGACGCCGGGTAGTCGTAGTTGCGCACCAGCGCCGGGCCGCCCTCGCCGGTCCAGGCGCCCTGCGAGCAGCCCACCACGAAGCCGGGGGGCCGGTAGAGCGACAGGAAGCGGGCGGCCAGCTCGTCGCCCTCGGTGAGGTCGACCAGGCGCTCGTAGGTCGGCATCAGCTCTGGCATGTGCGAGCGCAGCATCTTCCGGCAGGTGGCGATGTCGGGCCGGGCCCGCTGGCCCTCCTTGAGGTACCAGGCCCGGTAGGCGGGCCACATCGACGTGAACGACTCGCGCCAGCGCTCGCCCGGCTCGAGCTCCTCGATGAACGCGAACGCGATCGACTCGTCCTCGGCGGGAGCCGGGAGGCGGTCGCGGTGGGCCGGGAGCAGGTCGAGCTCGTGCTTGATGTCGTCCCAGACGGGCTTCCAGTAACGGTCGATCGCCTCGGTGGCGACCTTCGGCAGCCCCAGGGACTTGACCCAGTCGGGCAGATCGGACAGCGATGACATCGGAGGAACGGTAGCCACCGCCTCGGGCTACCCGCTCAGCTTGCGCTCAACCCACACCAGTCCGCGATGAACAGCCCGAGCACCTGCGCGGTCTGCACCATCGAGGGCAGGAACACCCGCTCGTCGACCCCATGCACCCCCTCGGCGTGGGGGCCAAGGCACAGCGCCGGGCAGTCGCCGTAGAGGGCGAAGGCGCGCGCGTCGGTGGTGGCCGTGGAGCCGAACAGGGCGGGGCGATCGCCGGTGGCCGCCTCGGCGGCGTCGGCCAGCGCGGCCACCAGCGGCGCGTCGGTAGCGACGGTGTAACCGCGACAGGCGAAGCCGTCGTAGCGCACCTCCACCCCGAATCCCTCCAGCGCCGGGTCCTGCGCCGCCGCGGCCACCGTCTCCTCGACCCGCCGCTTGAGCTCGTCCACGTCGCCGTCCGGGTACAGGGCCAGGCGAAGATGGGTCACGCTCTCGCCGGCGACGGTCGAGGGCCAGTCGCCGCCTCGGATCATGCCCACGTTGAGGTTGATGGGGTGGGGGTAGACGTCGTAGGGCGCCGGCGGATCGACGTTCAGCTCGTCCTCGAGCTCGCGCAGCGCGCGTATGACCGGGAAGCTGGCCTCGATGGCGTTCTGGCCCTGGGGCGCGTCGCCGGCGTGGGCGGGCCGGCCCGCGACCCGCACCGAGAACCAGAGCACGCCCACCTGCGAGTACTGGATCGCGCCGCTGGTGGGCTCGGTGACGATCGCGGCGTCGGCGCTGTGGCCGGCCAGCACGCAGGAGAGAGCCCCGTTGCCGCTGCACTCCTCCTCGACCACCGACTGCAGCTCCACCAGGGCGTGCGGCGACAGGCCGAGCGCCCGCAGCCCCCCGACGGCACCGACGATCGCGGCCAGGCCGGCCTTCATGTCGCCCGCCCCCCGGCCGTAGAGCCAGTCACCGTCGCGGCGGGCACCGAACGGCGGGGAGGACCACATCGCCGCCGGCTCCGGGCTCACCACGTCGATGTGCCCGTTGAGCACCAGCGAGCGTCCGTCGGCCGGCTCTGCCGGCTCCCAGGCCGCCACCACGCTGGCCTTGCCCTCCACGTCCCAGGAAAATGGCGACGCGCCCGGGTGCCCGCGCAGAGCGTCAGGGTCGAGGGGCACGTCCACCGGCTCCAGGCCGAGCCCGGCGAAGGCCTCGCGCATGACCGCCTGCCCCGGCGCCTCGTCGCCCGAGCAGCGTGGGCGCCTCCACGAGCCGGACCAGGAGGTCCTCCATCGCGGGCCCCTGGCCGGCGATCGCCGCCAACACTTCTTCCCTCACTGCGGGGGGACGTCCAGGGCCGGGTTGCGGTCGAAGAAGCCGAAGGGCTTCAGCCAGAAGGACACCGTGTCCACGGCCATCACCGGCCATTCCTCGGGGCGGGTCACGTGGTGGATGCCGAAGACGTACCAGAGCACCACGTCGGTGTTCTCGATCGGGCGGTTGGCCGCCGTCCACGCGGGCAGCCCCGCATCCTCCTCCGCCTGCACCGGGAACTCGCCGCAGGGGTAGCGCTCGTCGCGGTCATAGGGGGTCACCCACAGGTCGTGACCGATCGCCTGGGCGCGGCGGTACACCGGCGACGCCGGGTCCATCATCCCCGGCAGGACGCCGCCCGGGACGAGCTTGTAGCCCACCGGCGTGCCCAGCCCGTTCTCCACCTCGGGGTTCACCACCTTCCAGGAGCGCTGGGTCTCCCAGCGGTAGTCCTGCTTTCCCTCCTCCTCGGTGGTCAGCGGCGTGCTGCGCTGGACGATGGCCAGCCCGTCCGGGTTGTCCGGGCCGATCGGAAGCGCCTCGGACTCGGTCATGTGCACGGTGTTCTGCTCGCCGTCGACGTCCAGGTCGAGCCGGGCCACGATGAAGTGCTGGTGGAAGGGGGCGTAGGTGCGCTCGTCGACCAGCGTCCCGTAGGGCGGCGCCTGGCCCTCGGGGAAGTGCGTGGTGACCATGATCCCGGTGGCCCGGACCTCGCACTCGATGTTCCCGTCCTGGTAGAAGCGCCAGTAGACGAGGTACTCGTAGTTGGCCACGGTGGCGTGGAACGACACCACCAGGCGCCGGGAGCGGCGCGTCTCGGCGCCGGCGTGGGCGTCGACGTGCTTCCACAGCACGGCGTCGTCCTCCTCGTGGATGCAGATCGCGTTCTTGATGGTGCGTGGCTCGCCGCGGGTGTTGTGGATCACCGCGTCGAGATAGGTGATCTCGCCCAGGCAGTCGCAGCCCAGCTCCAGCGAGGTGGTCATGAAGCCCAGGCCCCACTCGCCGATGTCGAACGCGGTCCGCCGCATGTGGTCGGCCGTCGGGTCGCGGTAGGGCACCACCATCTCGGCGAAGGACATGCGGTGCGCGACCTTTCGCACCCGGCCGCCGTCCTCGTAGCCCAGGGTGTGGACGATCGCCCCCTCGCGCGGGTTGAAGCCGAGGCGCATCGACCAGCGCTGCCAGCGCAGGAGGTTGCCTTCGAGGCTGAACGAGACGCCCTCGGGCTGGCGGACCTCCAGGGGCTTGAGGTCCTCGCGCTGCCGCATCCCGGGCACGAGCGCGGGCACGTACTCGCCCATCGTCTCGGGGCGGTCGCCGACGTCGAGTTCCTCGATGTCCAGCAGCTCGAGCGTGTTGACGTCCACGACGAAGGTCAGCCCGCTCACCGGGTGGGCGTAGGGGTTGGAGTCCTCGGAGTCGCGGATCCAGACGTCGGTCCAGCCGACCCGCCGCCCCCGGTACCGCTCGGGAATCAGGTGGGCGCCGTAGGCCCAGGTGTCCAGCAGCACGAGGTCGATGTCCTCGAGCCCGTTGCGGCGCAGCGCCTCGATCACCCGCGGGTCCTTGCGCAGCGCCTCGTCGATGTCGTGGAACTCGTCCTCGGTGAAGTTGGCCTGCTCGCCCGGCCGGTGGTCCCACGCCGCCACCCGGTCCTCGTCCAGCGAGACGATCGCCTTGTAGGTCTGGCCGTCGGCGCGGTTCCAGCAGGTCACGGCGGCCTCGCGCGCGATCGGACCGCCCGCCGCGAGCTCCGCCTTGTCCGGCTCGCGCAGCTCGATGATGCCGAAGCGCCAGCCGGCGTCCACGCCCTGCTCGCGTCCCAGGATCTCGGCGGCCTGCCTGATCTCGCCCTCGGAGAGCGGGTCGAGCGGATGAGCGGTCACGGCGCGCATCGTATGTCGAGGCGGGCAGCACTTACAATCGCGCGCCATGGGCTCGTCGGGCACGACGCTTCGGGGCATCTCGGAGATCCGCGGCTTCTTTCGCACCAACCCCACGCCGGTGTACTTCATCTCGCCCACGGCCTTCAACCTGCTCGGGATCGACCGCTGGGTGGCGAACTTCTTCTTCGTCAACTACTTCGACTCGTTCGAGGGCAGCCACCCGCGGGTCTTCGTTCCCCGCGAGGAGCCGCACGACGACTTCGGGTCGATCGAGGACGTGTGCAACTACCTGCTGGCCCACCCGCACGTGCACGAGCTGGTGAACGGCAAGGGCCCGGGCGGCAAGGCGGTGTTCGTGTTCTTCGACGAGGAGACCGAGTCGCTGGCGGCCGAGGCCGGCCTGGAGATCGCCCTCCCCTCCGCCGAGCTGCGACACCGGCTCGACTCGAAGATCGTGACCACCCGGCTGGCCGACGACGCGGGCGTGCCCAGCGTGCCGAACGTGCTCGGCCGGGCGGAGAGCTACGAGGAGCTGCTCGCGCTCGCCCGGGAGGCCCAGCTGGGCGACGACCTGGTGGTGCAGACCCCTTACGGCGACTCCGGCAAGACCACCTTCTTCGTGAGCTCGGAGGGCGACTGGGACAAGAACGCGGCCGACATGCGCGACCAGGAGCTCAAGGTCATGCGCCGGATCGACCCGCGCGCCGTGGCGGTCGAGGCCTGCCTCACCCGCCACGGCACCGTGGTCGGCCCGCTGATGACCGACCTGACCGGCTACCCGGAGCTCACGCCCTACCGGGGCGGCTGGTGTGGCAACGACATCTTCCCCGAAGCGCTGGCCCCCGAGCATCGCGAGCGCGCCCGCGAGTTGACCCGCAAGCTGGGCGACCGCCTGGCCCAGGAGGGCTACCGGGGCCTGCTGGAGGTCGACTATCTCGTCGATGCCGCCAGCGGCGAGCTGTACCTCGGCGAGCTCAACCCCCGGGTCAGCGGCATCAGCTCGATGACCAACGTGAGCGCCGGCGCCTACGCGGACATGCCGCTGTTCCTGTTCCACCTGCTCGAGTACATGGACGTCGACTACGAGATCGACGTCGAGGACGTGAACCGGCGCTGGGCCGGGCAGGAGGCCAGCGACGCCTGGAGCCAGCTGGTGCTCAAGCAGCCGGAGGACCGGGTCGACCTGCTGACGGCCGCCCCGAAGACCGGCATCTGGAAGCTCGACCCGAAGGCCGGCCTGGCCTTCAGCCGCTGGGGCAACGACTGGCACAGCCTGTACGACGAGACCGAGGGCTTCTACCTGCGCGTGCTCGCGCCCGGCGACTACCGCTACAAGGGCGCCGACCTCGGCATCCTCGTCGCCCGCTGCCGCATGCAGACCGACGACAACGAGCTGACCGACCACTGCCGGAGCTGGATCGACGGCATCCGCTCGCAGTTCGCCGGCGCGAGCCTGGAGGAGGCCGCCGGCCCGCCGCCGAGGCACGACGCGCCGGCGTTCAAGATGGGCTGATGATCGATCCGCTCAACCGCTGGTCGGAGATCGGGGAGAAGCCCGACTACGCGGGCCTGGTGACCTTCGCGGGCAGCCCCTACACCGAGGACGCGAGCGAGCTTCAAAACGCCGACGTGGCCATCGTGGGAGCCCCGATGGACGACCTCGTGTCCGACCGGCCCGGCACCTGCTTCGCCCCGCGGGCCATCCGGGCCGCCAGCTGCCCGCCGGGCCCGCATCTCGAGGTGGGCGTGGACGCGTTCGAGGAGCTGAGGGTGGTGGACTTCGGCGACGCCGCCGTGGTGCCTACCGACGCTCGCCGTACGCACGCTGCGATCGAAGCCCTCATCGGCGAGGTGCTCGCCGCCGGGACGGTCCCGTTCACCCTCGGCGGCGACCACTCGATCACCGAGCCCTGCGCCCGCGCCTGCGCCGCGGTCCACGGGCCGGTGGGGATGGTCCACTTCGACACGCACACCGACACGGCGGAGGAGGTGTTCGGGGCCACCCTCTCGCACGGAACCTTCATGCGGCACCTGGTGGACGACGGCCAGGTGGACGGCAGCCGCTACGCGCAGATCGGCCTGCGCGGCTACTGGCCGGGGGAGGACACCTTCGCCTGGCAGGCTGAGCACGGGATCACCAGCCTGTTCATGCACGACGTCCGCGACCACGGCATCAAGGAGGTCGTGGCCCGAGCGGTGGAGGCGGTGGGGGAGGGTCCCGCCTACCTGACCGTGGACATCGACGTGCTCGACCCCGCCTTCGTGCCCGGCACCGGCACCCCGGAGCCGGGCGGCCTGGCCACCGCGGACCTGCTCTGGGCGGTGCGCGAGGTGGCCTCGCGCATCGACCTGGTGGGTGCCGACCTGGTCGAGGTGATCCCCACCCAGGTGGGCACCGCCGACTACTCCGCCCTGGTGGGCGACCGGATCGTGCGCGAGATCCTCACGGGGGTCGCGCTCGGCCGCCGCGGCGGCGGCGACAGGGCCGGCGCGGCCGGCGGGCGGGCGCCGGCGCCCTGAGCCGGCCGGTCCAGAGCACCCGCCGCGGCTTCCTGGCGCTGGGGGGCGCGTCGCTCGGCGCGCTGGCCGGCTGCGATCTCAACCCCGGCTCGCGGCGGGGAGCGGGCGCCGGCCGGGCCGACCGCCCGAACGTGGTGCTGGTGATCGTCGACACCCTCCGTGCCGATCACGTCTTCGGCCCCCGGGCCAAGACCCCGAACATCGATGCGCTCGCGGGCGAAGGGCTGCGCTTCACCCGCTTCTATCCCGAGGCCATGCCCACCGTGCCGGCGCGCCGGTCGATCCTGAGCGGCCGCCGGGTCTTCCCGTTCCGTGGCTGGCACCGCTACCGGGGCCTGCTTCCCGAGCCGGGCTGGGCGCCGCTCGACGACGTGGGGGCCGCCTTCACGAGCGTGCTGCGCAGGGCGGGCTACTGGACGGCGTACGCCACCGACAACACCTCGCTCGCCTTCGCGCCGCCCTACGAGGAGTTCCGCAGGAGCTTCCACCGCTTCGTCAAGCGCGGGGGACAGATAGGCGGGCGGGCCACGGGCGTCTCCGAAGCCGAGCTGCGCCACTGGCTGCCGCCGGCGCTCGACGACCCCGACACGCGCGACCGCGTGCTGCGCTACCTGGCCAACGGCCGCTACGCCCAGGACGAGACGCGTTCGTTCGCGGCCCGGGTGTTCCGCGACGGGGCGTCGCTGCTCGAGGCGGCGTCGCGGCGCCGGCCCTTCGCGCTGGTGGTCGACACCTTCGAGCCGCACGAGCCCTGGACGCCGCCCCGGCGCTACGTGGACATGTACGGCGACCCGGACTACCGCGGGCCCGAGCCGGCCAAGCCCTACTACGCCCGCCTGAGCAACTACCTCACGGGCACGGACCTCGAGGTGCTCCCCGCCCGGATGCGGGCGCTGTACGCGGCCGAGGTGACGATGACCGATCGCTGGCTGGGGGTGTTCCTCGACCGTCTCTTCGACCTGCGGCTCGAGCGCGACACCGTGGTGATGCTGGTGTCCGATCACGGCTACTACGTCGGCGATCACGGCCTGTCGGGAAAGAGCTCCACCTACCTCCACCCCGAGCTGATTCACGTTCCGCTGATCGTGGTCGATCCCGAGCGGCGCCGGGCCGGCCAGAGCAGCCCCTACTTCGCCTCCACCCACGACGTCGGCCCGACGCTGTTGTCGATGGCGGGCGTCCGGGCGCCGGAGGCGATGGAGGGCGTCGACCTGTCGGCGCTGTTCGCCGGGCGGCAGCCGCCGGCCCGCGACTACGCCTGGGGCGGGTACGGCGACAGCTACTTCGTGCGCGACGACCGCTGGGCGCTCTTCGGCGCGAACCCGGGCGGCGGGCTGAACCTCTACGACAGGCCGAGCGACCCCCGTGAGACACAGAACGTGGCCGGAACCCGGCCGGAGCAGGCGGCGCGGCTCGCGCGCCTTGTACGCCGCCGCGCGGGCGGGCGGCTGCCGTCCTACCCCGAGGCCTGACCGAACTCCAGCCGCGTCCCCACGCTGTTCGGTATGAACGCATCGGGCAGGCGGGCCGCCAGCGCGTGGATCGCCCGCCAGCCCGTGCAGTGCGTCGGCACCAGATGGTCCGGGGCGAAGCCGGCCAGCGCGTCGCAGGTGGGTCCGATGATCGGCTCGAAGGCCGGCCCGCTGAGATGGAAGCCGCCCACCACGGCGTGAAGCCGGTCGATGCCGGTGAGCCGGCGCACGTAGCCCAGGATGTTGACGATGCCCGAGTGGCCGCAGCCGGTGAGCACGAACAGACCCGCGCCGCGCACGTTGGCCACCAGCGCCTGGTCGTCGAGGATCAGCGGGTCGGGCCGCCAGGCGCCGTCGCGGTGGGCCTCGTGGCGAGGAAGGCCCTTCTCGAACCCGCTGGTGCGATCCACCTCCCCGGTCACCAGCAGCGAGCCGTCGAGCAGGAACGAGGGCTGCCGTTCCTCCACGATCTCAAAGCCGGCGCCCTCGAGGGCGCCGCGGCTGGGGGAGGGCAGCTCCAGCGGATCCCTGCCCGGGAGCGCGACCCGCCGGCGCGACCAGAACTCCGGGTGGATCAGCACCGGGACGTTGGGCCGCCCGAGCTCGGCCACCAGGCCCTCCATGCCGGTCACGTGGTCCCAGTGACCGTGGCTGAGCACGATGAGGTCGACGTCCCCGGCCGGCAGGTCGAGGCGCCGCATGTTCTCCACCATCCCGTCGCGGGAGATGCCGGTGTCGAAGAGCACCCGCGTCTCGCGGCCGCCCTTGCTGATCGTCACCAGCGCGGAGAAGCCGTGCTCGGCCCGCAGCGCGTCTCCGGCCAGGGACCCAGCCAGCGCCGGGCGGCGTGCGGGCCCCTCGTCCTGCAGCAGCAGGTCGGTCACGTTGTCGACCAGCGTGGTGACCGTCAACGAGTCGACGGGCTCGAGCGGGATGGCCTCCATGGCGTCCTCTCAACGGTACGCCGATCCTGCTTCGGTACCGTCGAAGCGTGAGCGAGGAACGCCCCGAGGAGCGCCGCCGCCTGGTCAGGCGGATCGTCGGCCTGTTCAGTGCCTACCGCGGCCGGACCGCGCTGATCCTGGTCTCGATCGTCGTGACCTCGGCGCTCGGCATCGTCAACCCGCTGCTGATCCAGGTGGTGTTCGACGACGCGCTGTTCGTGGAGGGCGGCCCGAAGCTCGACCTGCTCTACGCGCTGGTGGGGATCATGGTGGCCATCCCGCTGGTGCTCGGGGCGCTCGGCGTGGCCCAGACCTACCTCACCAACTGGGTCGGGAACCGGGTGATGCAGGACCTGCGCGACCGGCTCTACGCGCACCTGCAGTCGATGCCGCTGGCCTTCTTCACCGGCACGCGGACGGGCGAGATCCAGTCGCGGCTGGCCAACGACGTGGGCGGTGTGCAGACCGTGGTCACGAGCACCGCGTCCTCGATCCTGTCCAACGTGGTCACCGTGGCCAGCAGCCTGGTGGCGATGCTGATCCTGTCCTGGGAGCTGACGCTCGTCTCGCTGGTGCTGGTGCCGGTCTTCGTGTTCCTCACCTGGCGGGTCGGCCGGGCCCGGCGGGCGGTCACCGCCCGCACCCAGGAATCGATGGCCGAGATGAGCGCCATCACCCAGGAGACGCTGTCGGTGTCGGGGATCCTGCTGGCCAAGGTCTTCGAGCGCCGGGCCGACGAGATCGAGCGCTACCGGCGCGCCAACGAGCGGCTGGCCGGCCTGCAGGTGCGCCAGCAGATGACCGGCCAGGGCTTCTTCGGCCTGGTGCAGGCCTTCTTCGGCATCACCCCGGCGATCGTGTACCTGGTGGCCGGCGTCACGCTGGCCAGCGGCTCCGGCCCGCAGATCAGCGCCGGCACCATCGTCGCCTTCACCGCGCTGCAGACCCGCCTGTTCTTCCCGATCATCTCGCTGCTGCGGGTGTCGGTGGAGATCCAGTCCTCACTCGCCCTGTTCGAGCGGGTGTTCGAGTACCTCGACCTGAAGGCCGAGATCGTCGACGCCCCCGACGCGGTGGCCCTCGAGCCGGGCTCGGTCCGGGGCGAGGTGGCGCTCGACGACGTGAGCTTCTTCTACCCGGCCAGCTCTCCCCTGGCGGAGGCCGCGGGCGCCGACGGCGCGAGCGAGGACGGCACCGGCCCGCCGGCCCGGCGAAGGGCGCTCGACCGCCTCTCGCTCGCCATCGAGCCGGGCCAGCTGGCCGCGCTGGTGGGCCCCAGCGGCGCCGGGAAGACCACGGTCTCCTACCTGATTCCCCGCCTCTACGACGCGAGCGAGGGCCGCGTGCAGATCGACGGGCTCGACGTCCGCAAGATCCGGCTGGCCTCGCTGTCGGAGACCGTGGGCGTGGTCACCCAGGAGACCTACCTCTTCCACTCGAGCGTGCGCGACAACCTGCTCTACGCCAAGCGCGACGCCACCCAGGAGGAGCTGGAGGCTGCGGCCCGCTCGGCGCTCATCCACGACCGCATCGTGGAGCTGGACGAGGGCTACGACACCATGGTGGGAGAGCGCGGCTACCGCCTGTCGGGAGGCGAGAAGCAGCGCGTGGCGATCGCCCGGGTGTTTCTCAAGGACCCGCGCATCCTGATCCTCGACGAGGCCACCTCGGCGCTCGACACGACCAGCGAGCGCCTGGTGCAGGCCGCATTCGAGCCGTTGATGAACGGCCGGACGACGGTGGCGATCGCCCACCGCCTGTCCACGATCTTCGCCGCCGACGTGATCTTCGTCCTGGACCGCGGGCGTCTACTCGAGCGCGGGAGCCACGCCGAGCTGCTGGCCCGCGGCGGCCTGTACGCGCAGCTCTACCACGAGCAGTTCCAGGACGGCCTGGTGGAGGCCTCCTGCGCCGACGGCGTCGTGCTCTCCAACGGCGGCGTGGTGCACACCGGCGCCGCGGCCTGAGCGCTCAGGCCACCGCCGCGAGCGCGGTTCCGCGGTCCATGGTGAAGCGGGCGCTGGCCACCTTGCCGTCGCGCAGCGTGGCCACCCAGGCGGCGGGGGCCTTGACGTTCACGCCGCTCTCGCGACCCTGGGCGCGGCACTCCACGAGCGCGACCACCACACCGCGGCGCTCCTCGATCGACTCGGGCTGCATCTCCATCGCCTGCCAGGCGTCGGCGTGCGACTCGCAGTAGGCGCGGACCGCGGCCCGGCCCTTGTAGACGGAGCCGTCGAGCACCTCGGTCATGTCGAGCTCGACGTCCGAGGTGAGGAAGCTCAGGCCGTCCTCGAGCCCGCCGGCGCCGATCGTGGCCTCGAACAGGTCCTCGAGGCGCCCGTCTCGTGTGATGGTCTGGGTGTGGGCTCCGCTGCTCATCATGCGAGTCAGGATCGCCGGAGGCGGCCCGGTGCGGTATGGGGGGTTCCCCCCCAGTGGGGTGCGGGGGGCCCCCGGGGTAATGGGGGATGGACATGCGAGTTCTCAGCTGGAACGTCGCCCGCCGTGTCTCGGTCCTCTCCGAGCAGGCCGGCGCCCTGGCCGGCCGGGAGCCCGACGTGCTCGCCCTTCAGGAGGTCACCGACCGCACCGCGCCGCTCTGGCGCGCGGCCTGCGGTGTCATCGGGCTGACCCACGTGGAGGTCTCACTGGACGGGGCCGAGTTCCGGCGGGAGCCGGCGTCACGGCGGCGCACCGGCGTGTTGCTGGCCTCCCGCACGCCTCTGCGCAAGTCGCAGGCCGCGCTCGACCCGCCGTGGCCGGAGACGACGATCGCCGCCGCCACCGGGCCCGCTGGGCAGACGGTGGAGGTGCATTGCGTCCACGTTCCCAACGCCGCCAACGGCCTGATCAAGGTCCAGACGCTCCAGGCCGTGCGGTCCGGGCTGGAGGCAGCGCCGCCGGGCCCGCGCGTTCTCTGCGGTGATCTCAACACGCCCCGGCGCGAATCAGCGGCCGGCGAGGTGCTGTCGTTCGCGCGCGACTCCCGCGGGCGCCTGCGGGCCGAGCGCGGCCAGGAGTGGGACCAGGCCGAGCTGGGGGTGGTGCCCGGGCTGGCCGAACTGGGTTACGCGGACGCCTTTCGCACCCTGCACGGTTACGCGAGCCGGGAGGCGAGCTGGGTCTGGCAGCGCATCGCGGGCCACCGGGGCGGCTGGCGGCTCGACCACCTGTTCTGCTCGGCCGAGCTGCGTCCCGTTGCCTGCCTCTACCACCACGGCTGGCGCGACCAGGGGCTGAGCGACCACTCGGCGCTCGAGGCCGACCTCGAGCCCCGCTGATCACGGTTGTTCGGTTCGGAGGTGGCGGTCAAGGAAGCCGACTACGCGCTGCTCGTATTCACGGGGCCGTGCTTCGAGGGCCCCGACGTGACCGGCTCCGGGGACGCCCCAGATGGCCTTGGGTTCGCGGGCGGCGCGGTAGTAGGCGGTGTTGAAGCGGCGCTCTTCGCCCGCATCTACCGCGGGTGAGTAGATGAGGAACATCGCCGCGGGCGCGATCCGGTCCACCTGGTCGATCAGGTGCTCCGGCGGCGCGGAGTCCGAGAAGACGGCCGTGCCTGCGCTGATCACCGAGTTCATGACCACTGGTGCCCACGGGCTACCGGACACGCTCCGCAGCTCGCTGCCCGAGCGGGCGCTGGCGCCCTCCGACACCACGGCCCGGAGGTCGTTGCTGTGCGCTGCCGCCTGCAAGAAGGTCTCCCCACCGACGGACAGCCCCACACCGCCGATGCGGCCGGTCTCGACGTCGGGCCGGCGCTTGAGGAAGTCAACGGCGGCGATGAGGTCGAGCTCGCCCTCGTCCCACGCGTACGGGTTGGGGTCGCCGTCGCTCCCACCCTCGCCGCGCCGGTCGAAGATCAGCACGCCGTAGCCGTGGCGGGCGAGCATGCGGGCCGGGCGCTGGCTGCCCTTGCGGCCGAACGCGACGATCACCGCCGCGCCGTTCTTCGAGGGCACGTACGTCCCCTGGAGGGTCAGACCGTCGCTGGTGTGCAGTTCGACATCCTCGACGGCAGTGCTGCCCAGGTCGATTGAGGCCACCGGCGGCCGGGCCGCGTGAGTGCCCACGTAGGCGTAGCCCAGTGGGAACACGACAAAGAGGGCGCCGACCAGACTCGCGGCGGCGATCGCGGCCCGGCGCAGGATGCGGCGCGGCAGGCTGCCCTCGCGCCGGCGGGTCGTCCACAGCGTGACCAGGCCGAGCCCCAGCAGGGCCATGCCGGCGCCCAGGGCCACCAGCCCGGTGAAGTCGTCGCCCGAGGGGCCGACCTTCGTCGTGTAATGCACCGCCTCAATCCCCGTGGCGATCCCGAACACGCCGGTCAGCAGGGCGATCGCCGCGCGAGCCCCGCCCGGTACCCGGGCGTACGCGGCCGCGGCCAGGCCCAGAACGGCCAGCGGCACCAGGCCGCTCACGAGGTGGTCGCCGGCCGAGGTGCCGGGCTGGGGCTGAATAAACGAGTCGTCGGCCACATGGAGGGCGATCAGCCCGGCCGCCGCGTAGAAAAACGCATGCCGGGCGCTCCAGCGCCCGGCTCGGGCGGCAATGTTGCGAGAGCTGCTCATCACTCCTCCCGTCGTGGCGGAGGCGACGGCGCGACCTGCTCCTGAACGGACACAAGCTCGAGTCCGAAGCTCCGCAGACGGTCGAGGAAGCCATGGAGCTGGCCCTGGTCGAAGGGCTCGGTGAGGAGCCACGTCTGCCCGTCGCCAGGTTCGACCGAGGCGCCGGGGAAGGCCAGCGCGAAACGCTCGCTCATCCTGCCCCGCACGACGATCGTGTACTTCGTTGCGTCCACCAGGCCTCACTCGGTTCGTGTTTTCCGATGTGCGGCCACCTTGTCTCGGCGCTGGGTGAGCGGTCATCACCCAGGGGCACATACACCCTGGGTGATTGCGCTCGCCTTGTTCAGAAGAGCTCGAGCTCGCGTGCCCGGGCCACGGCGTCGGCGCGTCCCGACACGCCGAGCTTGCGATAGATGCTCTTGCAGTGGGTCTTCACCGTGTTGAAGGAGATGTAGAGCGCGTTGCCGATCTCGCGCTGGGAGAGATCCCCGCTGAGGAGCCGCAGCACGGCGATTTCCCGGTCGCTGAACTCCTCCGCGGAGACCGGCCCCGGCCGCGTCCGTGACACCCGCAGCCTGCGCTCCTCGGTCTCCAGCAGGGCGGTGGCCACCGGGCCCGGGTCGGGACAGGACTCGAGGGTCCAGCGGGCGTCGGCCAGGAACTGGCGGGCGCTCTCCCGGTCGCCTCCCTCGTGGGCAGCGCGGGAGAGCAGCACGAGCGTCGCCACCGCCTCGATCTGCTGGCTCACGCGCCGCGTGAGCTCGAGGGCGCGCTCGAGGTCCGCGCATCCCTCCTCCCCGGCGCCGTCGAGCAGCAGAACTCCACCGCGCGCGGCGTGGCCGGGGGCGTTGATCCAGGACTCCAGTAGCCCGGCCTCCTCCGAGAGAGCAAACGCGGCCGCGGCGCGCTCGCGAGCGGCCCGCGCGTCGCCGAAGAGCAGCTCGACGAGAGCCAGCATGCCGAGCGCGGAGATCGCGGGGGCGTGGAACTCGGCCGCGCGTCCGAGCCTCAAGCCGGCTTCGAGCCGCTCGACGCCCTCGCCGGGGTCACCGAGCCAGTAGACGGCGGAGCCCAGGGGAGTGGACGTCACGGCGTCCCACGGTGAGGCCTCGCTCTCGCCGGCGAGCGCGCTCTCGCCGATTCCACGACAGCCGCCAAGGTCCCCCGTCAGCCAGCGGTGGACGGTGCGCAGGCAGGCCGCTGCAGCCGGCCCGGAAGCGAACCCGTCGTAGAACGGGCCGGCCGCCGGCGCCTCCGCGGCCCGGGCCAGCCATGGCTCCACGTCATCGAGGTCGCCCGAGCCGATCGCCGTCATGGCCCGGCCGACGCACAGGCGGGCATCGTGTTCCTGCGTCTCGCGCGGAAGGGCATCGAGCCAGCGCCTGACTGTCTCGTGCTCGCCCGAGGTAACCAACGGCATCCACCCCTCGGCCACCTGTTCGGCCGCCGAGGCAGTGTCGCCCGCCGCGATGGTGTGCGCGATCGCCTGAGAGGGCATCTCGCGCTCGCGCAGCCAGGCGGCCGCGCGGCGGTGGAGCTCGCGCTCGCGCGCCGGATCGGCCAGCCGCAGCTCGTGGCGGAGCAGCTCGGCGAAGAGGTGGTGGTAGCGGTACCACTCCCGTCTGGTGTCGAGCGGCACGAGAAAGAGGTTCGAGGACTCGATGGTCCTCAGCACCGCGGCGGAGCCTTCGCGGCCAGTCACGGCATCGCAGAGCCGGGCGTCGAAGCGGTCGAGCACCGACGTAGCCAGCAGAAAGTCTCGGAGATCGTCGTCCTGCCCAGCCAGCACCTCGGCGGTCAGGTAGTCCACCACCAGGCGGTCGTCCCCGGTGAAGTCACGGATGAACTCGTGCGCGTCGTCTCGTCCCTGTAGCGAGAGCGCGGCGAGGTAGAGGCCGGCCGGCCACCCCTCGGTGCGCTCCACGAGCCGGGTGACGTCCTCGCCCGTGAGATCTCGATGTTCGGCCTGCTCGAGCAGAGTGGCGGCCTCGGCACTGGAGAAGCGAAGCTCGGTCGTGGTCACCTCGCGCAGGTCTCCCCGGCCGCGCAGGCGGGCTAGCGGGAGCGGAGGTTCCGCACGGGTAGAGATCACGAGTTCCAGCGTCGGCGGGAGATGGTCGAGCAGAAACGCGACGGCCTCGTGAATCTCGGAGCTCGTGATCACGTGGTAGTCGTCGATAGCCAGCACGGCCGGGCTCGGCAGCGCCTCCAGCTCATTGATCAGGAGCGGAAGCACGTCGTCCACCAGGCTTACCGCCGGAGCGCGCAGCACCTCCGCGGAGCGTTCGCCCACCTCGGGCGCGATCGAGCGAAGCGCTTCGATGGCGTAGAGGAAGAACCGAACCGGGTCGTTGTCGCCAGGGTCGAGTCCCAGCCACGCGAAGGGACGCTGCTCCGAGTCCTCGGCCTCCCAGGCGGCCAGAAGGCTCGACTTTCCCCAACCCGCCGGCGCCCGGACGAGCGTGAGGCGCGGAGTCGGGCCCCGCCCCAGGCGTGCGAGCAGGGCTTCGCGACGGACCATCTCACGGGCCACCGGGGGGAGCAGCTTCGTTCGTATGAGTGCGGCGCGTGGCGTCTCTACCTGCGACACGCGCAGAACATAGACCGCGGGCTGGCCCGCTCGTGATCCGGCCGGACCGGCGGGGATACTCGCTCCCGCGTGGCGGACCCCGACCAACCCCCACCCGACGATCGAGTGCTTCCGTCCTGGGTGGACCGCTGGCTGTTCGGCCAGCCGCTCAAGGTGCGGCGCGCCACGCAGATCATCGCCGTCACCTCGCTGGTGCTGACGGTCGCGGGTGGCATCGCGGCACGTCTGATCGACCCGAAGGACTTCGACAGCATCGGTGACAGCCTGTGGTGGGCGCTGCAGACCGTGACGACGGTGGGCTACGGGGACGTCGTGCCTCAGCGCACTACGGGCCGTCTGATCGGGGCCGTGCTCATGCTTCAGGGCCTCGCGCTGGCAGCGGTCGTCACCGCAGCGGTCACGGCGATGTTCATCGACCAGGCGCGGCAGCGAGGGCGCGGTTCCGAGGGGCAGATCCTGGCCAAGCTCGAGCAGATCGAGGCCCGCCTCGCGGAGATGGAGTCGGCTCGCAAGGGCAACCCTCCCAACAGCTAAGCCGGCTTGACCCCGACGAGCAGGGCCATCTCCAGCCACTTCCAGTAGCAGTCGACGTCCTCGAAGCCGAGCTCCCGCAGCCAGCCCAGCTGCGTCTCGACGTCGAGCAGCCGGTCGGAAGGGTCCTCCTCGTCGGGGGCCTCGCAGATCGCGGCCATGAAGGCGCGGTGGAGGCGCACCGACGCCGAGGCCACGTGCTCGAAGTTGACGAACACCCCACCGGGCTCGAGCAGGGCGAACGCCTCTCCGTACAGCGACCGCTTGCGGTCGTGCTCGAGGTGGTGGATCGCGAACGAGGACACGACCGCGTCGAAGCGACCGAGCGCGGGCAGCGGCTCGGCCAGATCGTGGTCGATCAGCTCGAAGCGCTCGTCCCCGCCGAAACGCCTCCGGGCGGCCTGCAGCATGGGCTCGGAAACGTCGATCCCCACGCCCACGGTGTCGGGACGGTCGGCGCCTAGCAGGGCGAGCAGCCGGCCGTCACCCGTGCCCAGGTCGAGGATCCGGGGAGCGCCGAGTGGTATGTGCTCGAGCAGCACGGCCTCGCCCTCGCTGCGGTGGGGGAACCCGTCGGCTCGGGCGAGATAGCGCTGGGCGTGCTCCTGGGTGGACCATTCCGCGCCGGGCATGCGGGCATCATCGCGCCTCGCCGTCTGCGATAGCCTCGCCCGCGATGCACGTTGAAACAGAGGGGGCTCCATGAGTGAGTATGCGGTGGTCAATCCGGCGACCGGAGAGACGGTCCAGACCTATCCCACGATCGGCGACGACGAGCTGACCGAGGCGATCGGCCGCGCCGACGCGGCCCACCGCGACTGGGGCCGCTCGTCGACGGTGGAGGAGCGCGCGCAGCTTCTGCGGCGCGTCGGCGAGATCTACACCGAGGAACGCCAGCGGCTGGCCGAGATCATCGTTCGCGAGATGGGCAAGCCGATCGAGCAGTCGCTGGGCGAGGTCGACTTCTGCGTCGACATCTACAACTTCTACGCCGACAACGGGCCATCGCTACTTGCCGACGAGCCGATCGAGCTCGCCGAGGGCGATGGCTCGGCCTTCGTGCGCCGCACCTCGTTCGGCGTGCTGCTGGGCATCATGCCCTGGAACTACCCGTATTACCAGGTGGCGCGCTTCGCTGGCCCGAACCTGGTCATCGGCAACGCGATCCTGCTCAAGCACGCGCCGCAGTGCCCCGAGTCGGCGGCGGCGATGGAGGAGATCTTCCACCAGGCCGGCTTCCCCGCGGACGCGTACATCAACATCTACGCGACCAACGACCAGATCGCGGACGTGATCGCCGACCCGCGCGTCGCGGGCGTGTCGTTGACCGGATCCGAGCGAGCGGGCGCGGCCGTGGCCGAGACCGCCGGGCGCAACCTCAAGAAGGTGGTGCTGGAGCTCGGCGGCTCCGATCCCTTCCTGCTGCTCAGCACCGACGATATGGATGCGGCGGTCGAATCCGCCGTGGGCGCCCGGCTCGAGAACACCGGCCAGGCCTGTAACGCGGCGAAGCGCTTCGTCGTCATGGATGAGCTGTACGAGCCCTTCGTCGAGAAGTTCACGGCCGCCCTCAGCGAGGTCAAGCCCGAGGACCCGAGCTCACCGGACACCACCATCGGCCCCCTCTCCTCGTCGAGCGCCGGCGACCGTCTGGAGGACCAGGTGAAGCGGGCGGTCGATCAGGGCGCGACCCTGGTGACCGGGGGTGACCGCGACGGCAACTACTACTCGGCCACGCTGCTCACGGACATCAGCGAGAACAATGACGCCTACCACGAGGAGTTCTTCGGCCCGGTCGCCGCCGTGTACCGGGTCGGCTCCGAGGACGAGGCGATCGAGCTGGCCAACGACACCCCCTTCGGCCTGGGCTCCTACATCTACACCACCGACTCCGAACAGGCGCTGCGCGTGGCCGACCGGATCGAGGCGGGGATGGTGTTCGTGAACGCGGTCGGCGCCGAGAGCGCCGAGCTGCCCTTCGGCGGAGTGAAGCGCTCCGGGTTCGGGCGTGAGCTGGGCCGCTTCGGCGCCGACGAGTTCGTCAACAAGAAACTGATCCGCGTCGGGGACTGAGCCTGGATCGCACCGCCCTGACGGCGTTTCCTCACCGGAGTGCTTTCGCCAGGCTCCACCGGCTCGCTCGCGAGGGCTTTACCCTCGCTCCGCTCGCCGTCGGCCCCTGGCTCGGCCTCCGGCGCGGAAACACTCGCCAGTTCGGTGGATCCAGACTGAGGTCAGCCGGCGGACCCTGATCTAGCCGTTCTCGCGGATGCCCGCTCGCCGGAGCGCGGCCGCGCGCTTGTCCTGAATGCCGGCCCCGGCCGACGCCCTCTCGGCGGCTGGGACGGGCTGGTAGGTGAGGATGGCGATGCCGTCACCGACGGTCCGGGTGTCGAGGAGGCGCATGGGCTTCTTGTCGCTGGTATCGCCGAAGAGGCGCTCGCCGGCCCCGAGCACGACCGGATAGACCTGCACGCGCAGCTCGTCGACGAGGTCGTGCTCGAGCAGCGTGCGCGCGAGCTGGAAGCTGGCCAGGACGACGATCTCTCCGTCGAGCTCCTGCTTCAGCTTCGAGACCTCGGTCACCACGTCGCCGCGCAGCAGCGTCGAGTTGTTCCAGCCGGGATCCTCGAGGGTCGAGGACACGACGTACTTCGGCAGGCTGTTCAACCTGTCCGCCAGCTCGCCGCCCCGGGATGGCCAGGTCGCGGCGAAGAACTCGTAGCTGCGCCGGCCCAGCAGCAGGGCCTCGGCGCCCAGCGCCTCGTCGAGGGTGAACCTGTTGCCGTCCGCGCCGCGATCGATCTCGAAGAACCAGCCGCCGAGCCTGAAGCCCTCGACACCGGCCGGGTCCTCGACCACCCCGTCGAGCGAGACGTTTGCGTTCAGGACGATCGTTCCCATGTCGGTTTCCTCTCGTTGCCGCTGTCTGGCCTGGTCACTGCTGGTTGAGACACCGGCGGCGGCGAGAACGGCCCTGTGCTCGCGTGATCACGGACGTGCCGCCGACCGCGTTCATAGGCGTCGTCTACGCTGCGGCCGCAGATGGCGCGAACGCCGGACAAGCCCGCGGGCGGCAACAGAGCATCAAGAGCAGTCGCCCACGCGCGGCGCATGTGGCCCTACCTGCTGATCGCCTGGGAGCGCTGGCAATCGCTTCCCGAGGCGGAGAAGGAGCGCTACAAGCGCCAGGCGCAACAGTACGCAGACCGGGCGAAGAAGCTGCTTGACGAGAGGCGCCGGAAAGCCCCTTAGCGGTCGGGCCGGCGTCAGCGGGTGGGAGGGCCGCTGCCGGCCTGAGGCTCCTGGATCTCAACCACAGACTCGACCAGCAGATGGTTGGGCACCCGCACACGGCCCTTGTCGGTGCCGAGCACGGTTGCCTCGGCCTCGATCGCCAGGATCCGTCCTCCCCATTCCCCCAGCTGTATCGTCTCGCCGACCTCGAAGGCACTGCGCACGAATCGCCCCGCGTTCAGCGACCGCGCCATCTCTCGGCCCCCGAGACCGAACGCGATGGCAAAGACCGCGGCCACGCCGGCGAGCACGATTCCTACGACGAGAATCAACAGCTGGGTGGAGACTCCAACCTGCGCCGCCGCGGTGATGGCAAAGATCGCCAGAGTGCCGACCTGGGCCAGCTGCCCCAGCGGTATGGGGAAGTCCATCTGACCTGCCAGCCGGTCCACCCGGTCCCGCACCAGGCCGGCCACGACGACTCCCGCCAGCAGGATCGCCAGCGCACCGATCAGTCTCGGGAGGAACAGGAGAGCCTCGTTCAACGACTGGCTCAACGGCTCCAGGCCGAGAAGGGTAAGCGCCGCGAAGACCGCAATGACGCTGAGCGTGATTCGCACCGCCGCGGCCGTAACGGTCACAAGGGACGCCGGCAGGCCCGCGCGTCCGAGTGTCTCGTTCACGCGCCAGCCGTCGGCGAGGTCGTCTACCCCGGCGGCCCGCAAACCCCGGCGGACGAGCCATCCCACAAGCCTTGCCAGCAGAAGACCGACAACCAGGAGGACGAGAGCGCCCAAGAGCTGCGGGAGAAAGTCGCCGAGGGTGTCACCGGCCCGCTCCAGGATGCTCGCGGACAGGCTCATTCCGCCTTGCCTTTGCGCCGTCCCACCAAGATGCTGGCTCCGATGGCGCCCAGCAGCCTTCCGAAGTACAGAAGGTAGGGGCGCACCGGGTACTGCCAGCGAGCGGCACGCACCACGGCCGGAACGAGCGCCGTACCAGGCACGGGCGGATCCTCGGACAGGTCATCGAGATAGCTGCGCAGGCGCGGCTCAGGCCCGTGCTCGGAATCGGCGCTCATGCGGGGAGCTCCCAGTCGTAGGTGTTGTGCCGGAGGATGTCGATCAGCTCACCTCGCGCGCGATGGAGGCGGCCCTTGACACTCCCGAGCGGTGTCTCGGTGACGACTGCGATCTCCTCGTAGCTGAATCCCTCGATATCGCGAAGCACAAGCACAACGCGATGGGCGGGGCTCAACAGTCGCACCTTGTTCTCAAGCCGCTCGCGGCGCTCCCGCGTCTCGAGCTCGTGCGCGGGCATCCTCGTCTCTTCGACAGGTGAGGATTCGAGGAGCGGCTCCAGCGGGTCAACCGGGTCGGCTCGCCGGCGGGCGCGTTCGTCCAGCGCGGCATTGCGAGTGATGCGTAGCAGCCAGACTCGAAAGCTCGCATCGCCGCGAAAGGCGGACAAGCGGTGGAAGGCGCGCAAGAACGCGTCTTGACTGACGTCCTCGGCCTCGGCGCGCCCCACGATTCGCGCCGCGACTCGGAAGACCACGTCCCGGTGACGCTCCACGAGCGTCTCAAAGGCAGCGAGGTCTCCCGCCAACGTGCGACTGACCAGCTCGCGGTCCACGTCCATGGCGCGAGTGTTACCCCCTTGGGCCTCACCGATCACCACCCATCAGACCCCAGGACTCGGCGAGGGCTCAAAAAGTTACGTCTTCGCAGACGGTCGGCCAAGCGCCTGAATCGGGTTTGTAACCCCAGAGGGCCGGGGCCCGTCTGGATGGCTTGAACCGCACTACTAGCGGCCGAACCGAGGGAGGACCAGACCATGCTTGCTGCAGTCGAGATATCGGAGAGCATCCAACAGGGGATCGATGACCTGGTGGGCTTCTTGCCAAGGCTCATTGGATTCCTGCTCATTCTGTTGGTCGGCTACCTCGTAGCGAAGGCCCTCCAGAAGGTTGTCGCGCTCGCGCTAGAGAAGGTCGGTACGGACCGAGCCCTCGCCTCCGGGACCAGCGGCACGTACGTCGAGAGAGTAATTCCAGACATCTCGCCGTCCGAGCTGATTGGACGGGTGGTCTTCTGGTTTGTGCTCCTTGGCGCTCTGTCGATCGCGATCACTTCGCTTGGCATAAACGCCCTCAATGACTTCCTGGCGGATGTCTTCGGCTATCTGCCCAACGTTGTCGCCGCGATTCTCATCTTCGTGATCGCCGCTGCCGTGGCCGGCTGGCTCGGGCACGCGGTATCCAGGCTGCTCGGAGATTCCCCCACGGGCCAGCTCGCGGCCACCGTACTGCCAGTGCTCGTGATGGCCATCGCCATCTTCATGATCCTGAACCAGCTTCGGATCGCGCCCGACATCGTCACCATCACCTATGCCGCGCTGATGGGAGCCGTGGCTCTCGGAATGGCGCTCGCGTTCGGGCTCGGTGGGCGAGATGTCGCGTCGCGCATCCTCGGCGACGCCTACCGGCGGGGCGAGGCAGAACGGTCCCGGCACGGGATGGTGCAGGAGCGGTCAGCCCCTGAGCCGGCGGAAACGCCACGGCCCACCGCGACCCCCGGTCAGCGACCGGCCGGCGCTTAGGGAAGGTGGCGGAATGCTCTGGCTGATTCTCGGGATCGTCCTGCTCGTAATTGCGATCGCCGGCGGAGCCATCGTGCATCCGGTGATATTCGCGCTGGCCATCCTGGCGTTCGTCATGTTCTTCATGCGCGGCCGCTACAGCTGATCGAACACAGCAGAAGGAGACCGACAATGGCAGGGAGGGTTAAGCGAGGCCGGGGGCGCCTGATGGAGTCGGTCGGCGCGCTCACCGACAACAAACGCCTGAAGGACAAGGGCCGGGTGCTGCGAGGCCAGGGAACGGCCCGCTCGGCGGCGGACAGAGTCGGACGTTTGTTCGGAAGAGTGAGGGGAAAGTAGAGTGGGGGGTGCGTGCTGTCATCGCTACGGCGGCAATCCGTCGCCTGATGCCGCGCGGTGCAACAAGCCGGTCAGGCGTTTCCCAAAGCCAACGGCGGGTAGTTCAATTGAACAAAACTGGGAGAGGATTGATTCCTAATGGCCAAAGACGTCAGTGACGTCGTTCTCGACACCCTCAAGGGAGTGGTGCAGGACGCCACCGAGAGCCTGAGCTCCAACGGCAAGCGCAGCTCCAACGGCCCGTTGTCGGGGCTGAAGGGTGTGGCCGCCGGCGCCGGCCTGGCGGCCCTTGCGCCGCTCGCCGCCAAAGGCGCCGGCAAGGCGGTACGCCGCCGCATGGCAGGCGGTGCGGCCAAGAGCATCGCCAAGAAGCCGGCGAACCTGGCGAAGAAGCCGGCGGGCGCGGTGAGCGACCTGACGTCAAAGCTGGGAGACAGCGTCGGCAAGGGTGTCGGCGAGAAGGTCAAGGAGAAGGTCGACGAGTCAGGCGGGGCCGGCGGCCTCGCGAAAGAGGCAGCCAGTGGCATGCTTCCGTTCGGCGGAGGCGGCAGCGACGGAGGTGGTGGCGGAGTGGAAGGCGTTGGAAAGGGCCGGCGAATGCCGGTGCAGCAAGCGGTGGACGTGGCGGTGCCGATCGAGACCGCCTACAACCAGTGGACCCAGTTCGCGGAGTGGACCGAGTTCATGCACCGGGTCACGCGGGTCTCACAGGACGACCCGTGCACGATCAACTTCCAGGCCAAGATCTGGACGAGGACGCGTGACTTCGAGGCCGAGATCATCACCCAGCGCCCCGACGAGCGGATCAAGTGGCAGGTTACCCAGGGCATCACCCACCAGGGGGTCGTGACCTTCCACGAGCTGGCGCCGAGGCTGACCCGCATCGAGATCAACATGGATGTCGAGCCTGGCGGCATGATCGAAAAGGCGGCTCGTGGCTGGCGCCACGTCAAGCGTGCCGTGCGGGCGGACCTGCACCGGTTCAAGGCGTACATCGAGATGCAGGAGCAGGAGACAGGTGCCTGGCGTGGGGTCATCGAGGACGGTGAGCTCGTCGAGGACCACGACCCGAGTTACGACGAGGAGCGCGAGTACAGCGACCCCGACGCGCTCGATCGGAGCGACGACGACGGGGACGAGGAGGCTCCGGAGGCAGCGGCGGACGACGACGAGGCCGATGAGGACGAGTCCAAGGAGGACGAGTCCAAGAGCGAGGGCTCGCAGGCATCCAAGCGCAAGACAGCCTCGTCGAGTGGGCGCAGCCGAAGCCGAAGCTCCGGCAGCGGCAATGGCCGGGGGTCGTCCTCCGGGCGTCGCAGCAGCAGCGGCGGCGGCGGTCAGCGTAAGAAGGCCGCGAAGAGCTGACCAGCGTGGCGGCCCAGCGACAAGCCGGCCAGTCGGGTTGGCCCGGTGGCGGGCGTCGTAGACAAAGCGGCGACTCGGACGACCCCGCCCCCGGACTTCTGGAATCCACCGAGGGCCTGCAGAGTGCGGCCGCCGATGAGCCGGACGTGGTGCTGGACGTGCCCCGGCTTGCCGTCGAGGAGATCATGCTCGAGGTGGACGACCTCAACGCGCGTATCGCCCTCGAGGCACGGCTGGCGGACCTCGTTCAGCTCCACGTGGGCGCTGACGTGAGGATCGAGCGTGTCGCACTGGAGATCAAGGGCGTCGAGGCGCAGGTCGCGTTGACCGCCCGCCTCGACCGGGTACTCGCCATCATCGAGCGAGCGCTCGACACGGTTGACAAGAATCCCCAGCTTCTCGCCGAGCTGTCTCGCAGCGTTCAGGACGCGGCGGGCACGCTCGGGGAGGGAGTCGGTGAGGCGAGCGGGGCGGCCGGAGAGCTCGGGCAGGGCATGACCGGGGCCGGCGAGCAGGCCGGCGATGTGGTCGAGGACAGCGCAGGCGATCTCCCTGACGCGGCGGCCGGTGCGGAGCAGCCGGGCAAGCGCGGCTCGGGCAACGGCAACGCCGATGCGAGATCGGGTCGGCAGAAGGCGGGTGCGTAGCGATATGGGCGCCGGGGATCATGGGTTCGCCGACGTCCAGGTGGTGGCGTCCGTCGAGGCCGAGGAGTTGCAAGCGAAGGAGCAGCCACGAACCCGGCTGAGCGTCATCGGGAAAGCTGTACATCGCCACGACGAGCCGCGACGGGAGAACCTTCCTCCCAGGATCGAGCCGGGTACGGTCTACCGGGACGTCCGCGTCTACCGGCGGGTCGAGGCACGGCTGCCGGAAGGGGCGAACGACTGACATGGGCGTTCTACGAGGGCTGCTGAAAGCTGTGGGCGGTCTACTGGCCGGAGTGTTCGGCCTCCTGAAGGGGCTGGTGCAGGGAGTTGTCGGGCTGCTTCGACGACTGGTCTGAATGGCGGGCTTCCTGAAGAGAGTCGGCGCTGAGCGGATCGGCGGGGAGCGCCCGTCGGTCGGCCGTGCGCTCATGGCGGCCGCAGTCGCCGGAGCTGCGGCGGCGGTCGTTACCTTCAAGCTCTTGAGGCATTGAGCACAAGTGGCCCTGCGATATCACCTGGAAGAAGGGCGAATCACGTGAACCCAGAGAGGACCGGCGATGGCAGTTGACATTCAACGCGTGGTGATGGCGGCCCTCGAGGCCGCGGTCAGCGACAACAGCTCGACGCTGAAGAGGAAGAAGAAGGGCCTCTCCACTGCCCAGGCCGTCGCCGTAGGAGCAGCTCTGTTGACTGTCGGCCGGGTTGCGGCCAAACCCGGCGGCCGCTACGTCAAGAACAAGCTGCGCGAGCGCCTGGCGGACGGCGATCACGACTTCGACGAGGACGACGAGGAGTACGACGAAGAGGAGTACGCGGAAGCCGAGGACTACGACGAGGCCGAGGTCGAGGAAGACGAGGAGCCCGTCGCCGAGGAGGACGAGGAGGAGCCCGAGGCCGAGGTCGAGGAGGACGAGGAGCCCGAGGCCGAGGTGGAGGAGGACGAGGAGCCCGAGGCCGAGGTGGAGGAGGACGAGGAGCCCGAGGCCGAGGTGGAGGAGGACGAGGAGCCCGAGGCCGAGGTCGAGGAGGACGAGGAGCCCGAAGCCGAGGCCGAGGAGGACGAGGAGCCCGAAGCCGAGGCCGAGGAGGACGAGGAGCCCGAAGCCGAGGCCGAGGAGGACGAGGAGCCCGAGGCCGAGGAAGATGAGGAGCCCGAGGCCGAGGTGGAGGAGGACGAGGAGCCCGAAGCCGAGGCCGAGGTGGAGGAGGACGAGGAGCCCGAAGCCGAGGCCGAGGTGGAGGAGGACGAGGAGCCCGAGGCCGAGGCCGAGGAAGACCAGGAGCCTGAAGCCGAGGCCGAGGAAGACCAGGAGCCCGAAGCCGAGGCCGAGGAAGATGAGGAGCCCGAGGCCGAGGCCGAGGAAGACCAGGAGCCTGAAGCCGAGGCCGACGAGGACGAGGAGCCCGAGGCTGACGCTGACGAGGACGAAGCGCCCGTCGCCGACGCCGACGAGAGCGCGGAGGACCAGGACAGGGCCCCGTCGACGACGAACCCGCGGCCACCGATATTCGAGCGTGCCGGCGCCCGCGGCTCCAAGGTCCGGCCGGCGGCACAGCCGCCGGTGCAGAAGCGAGCATCGACGGGATCGAAGCGGCCGAAGGGCCCGTCGAAGCCGGCCGCTCCCCGCCGTCCACGCGCACCCGCCGGAAGGGACTAGATCCCCTTCGAGGCCAGACCTGGAGCAACCCCAAGACCCGAACCGACTACGGAGTACCGGTAGGAGGAACCGACATGACAGTCTCACCGGCAAGTTCCGGCTATTTGGCCCGACCCGGCGGGGGCACCCTCGCGGATGTCATCGACATCATCCTCGACAAGGGGCTCGTGATCGATGCCTACGTTCGCGTGTCCTTGGTCGGGATCGAGATCCTCACCATCGACGCCCGTATCGTCATCGCGAGTGTGGACACCTATCTCCGCTTCGCGGAGGCGGTGAACCGGCTTGACCTGCAGGCCTCGAGCAACGCCCAGACGCTGCCTGAGATGGCGGACTCGCTCACCGAAGGCGGGTCCAAGTCCAAGACCAAAGGAGCGCTCGAGGGCGTGAAGGAGACCCTCACCGGCGGTGACGACGACGACGACAAGGAAAAGGAAGAGAGCCGCCCGAAGCGCCGCTCCTCGTCGCGCTCCCGTAGCCGGAAGGCCGCCGACAAGTGACTCAGCGCCGGCACGCGGTCTACGTGTACGGGATCGTCGCTGCCGGAACCGACCTCGAGCTTCGCTCACAGGGCGTCTACAGCGGGGCGGGTCCGGTCCGGCGGATAGAAGCCGGGGGCATCGCAGCGTTGGTGAGCGACGTCCCGGCAGAGCCGTTGGCCGCGGCCCGTGATCTGCGGGCGCACTGGAACGTGTTGGAGGAGGTGGCAGCTGAGGCTACGGTGCTTCCAGTGCGTTTCGGCACCGTGATGCAGAGCGACAGCGCGGTGCGGGAGGAGGTCTTGCTCCCGGACAGTGAACGTCTCACCGCCCTGCTCCAAGAGCTCGACGGAAAGGTGCAGCTCAGCCTCAAGGGGTTCTACGACGAGGAGCGGCTGCTTGGTGACATCGTCCGCCGGACTCCGCAGGTGGCTCGCCTGCGCGAGCGTGTACAGCGTGTCCCGGAGGCGGCGAGCTACTACGACCGCATTCGGCTTGGGGAGCTGGTGTCGGCGGAGGTCGACCGCCGGCGCACGGAGGATGCCGAACTGGTGCTGGACCATCTGGAGCCGCTCGCCGTCGCGGCAACCGTTCAGCCGCCGGCAACGCAGGACGGCGCGATGGATGCCGCCTTCCTGGTCGAGCGGCGTCGAATCGATGAGTTCAGCGGGGCCGTGCAGCAGCTGGCGAGCGACATGGGTGACCGTCTGTCGCTGCGCTATGTCGGGCCGCTTCCGCCCTACAGCTTCGCGGGCGAGGAGCAGATAACGTGAGCGGAGCATGGGGCTGATCACAGGACTGCTGACCCTGCCCCTTGCCCCGGTGCGAGGCACGGTCTGGCTGGCCGAAAAGATCCAGGAGCAGGCAGAGAGCGAGCTCTACGACGAAGGCGCGATCCACGGGCAGCTGATGCAGCTCGAGGCGATGCATGTGGCGGGTGAGCTGACCGACGAGGAGCTGCGCGCCGCCGAAGACGACCTTGTGGAACGGCTCATGGCGATCCGTGCCCGAGCTGAGGAGGGGCCCTATGGCTGAGTCGACGCGAACCAAGAATCGGCGCGCCAAAGACGACGATTCAAACAGCGACGGGGAGAACCGTGAGAGCGGGAGCTCGACCGAGGAAAGCGGTGAGACCTCACCCCTGTCCGCGAAGGAGCTGACCGAGGCCGGTCGTGAAACGATCGCCGAGCTCACCGGACTGAAGCCCGAATCGGTCACCGGGCTCGAGTGGGATGGAGAATCGTGGCTGGTGACGGTCGACATGCTCGAGCTCAGCCGCATTCCTGAGACCACCGACGTGATCGCGACCTATGTCGTCCAGCTTGATCCGAGTGGCGGCCTGCTCGGATACCGCCGCTCGCGTCGCTTCGTACGCGGCCACGTCGAGGACTGAGCAGCGTGGCCGATGAGTCGTACATGCCCCGCCGCGCCAGCAGCAACCTCCCGGGGCGCCCGGAATCGGCCAACCTCGCCGACATCCTCGAGCGAGTACTGGACAAGGGCATCGTCATCGCGGGCGACATCCAGATCAATCTTCTGGACATCGAGCTTCTCACCATCAAGCTGCGCCTCCTGATCGCGTCCGTGGAGCGGGCGCAGGAGATGGGGATCAACTGGTGGGAGTCGGATCCCGCGCTCCAGTCCAACCGCGAGCGCCCGGAGCTCGAATCGGGTGCCGACCTCGAGCGGCTGGAGGAAGAGAATCGCGAGCTGCGCGAGCGCCTCGATCGGCTGGAAAACCGGCTCGAGGCGGGCGACGACCAGGAGAAGCGGCCGCGACGGACTGCCTCGAAAGAGCAACGCCGTGGATGATGAGCTGGCTCGCTGGGCGGCGGCCCGGGCGCCCGACCTGCTTCGGCGGGCCGAAGAGGAGGCGCTTGCACACCTCGCCCGGACGCTCATCGAGGCAGCACTTGCCGAGGCCGGACCCTCGGTGCGATCCGGACCCCGGAAAGAGGTCCGGTCGGAGCCGGCACCCACCCCGCCGCCGGTTGAGCAGTCCCCTCAGTCGGACAGGGGTGAAGGTCTCTGGGCGTACTGCGTGGCCGCCGCCGACGCCGGGTTCCCCATCGGCAGTCCCGGTGTCGAGCCGGATCACCGGCTCGAGCGCGTCGAGCACGGTGGCTTGGCGGCCCTCGTGAGCAAGGTGCCGCTGGCGGATTACGGCGAGGACGCGCTCCGCGAGAACCTGAACAACCTCGATTGGCTCGAGCGCGTAGCTCGGGCCCACGCGGCGGTACTCGAAACGGCGCTGGCGGAGAGCACCATCGTGCCCCTGCGGCTATGCACCATCTACGAAGGGTACGAGGGCGTCACCGGGATGCTCACGACCGAGCGTGAGAGCTTCGAGGAAGCCCTGGATCGCCTTGACGGGTGCCAGGAGTGGGGAGTGAAGGTGCTCGTCGATCGTCCTGCCCTCGAGGCCGGCGTACGTGTCGTGAGCGCCGAGGTCAGTGCCCTCGAGAAGGAAGTCGAGGCAAGCAGCGGCGGTGGGGCGTACATGATGGGCCGGCGCGTGGAACGTGAAGTCGGGGCGCTGGCGGAACGAAAGCTCGCGGAGGTGGCCAACGACATTCACGGCCGATTGGCCGACTGGGCAGAGGATGGAGTCCTCAGTGCTCCCCAAAACCGCGATCTCTCGGGGCACGAGGGCGAGATGGTCATGAACGCGGCATATCTTCTGGAGGCCGAGAAGGTGGCGCGCTTCCGGGAGCTGATCGAGGAACTCGAGGAGCGTTACGGCAAGCTGGGTATCTGGCTTGAGTTGACCGGGCCCTGGCCGGCGTACAACTTCGTATCGCCGAGTGCCTCGGCGCACAGAGTCACCCCGGAATGACCGGCCCAATCGCCCAGAAGGACGTCGCCCTCGTGGACCTCGTGGACCGGCTCCTGGGCGGCGGCGTCGTCATTGCGGGTGACATCACACTGTCCGTCGCCGACGTAGACCTGGTGTACGTGGGCTTACGCGCGCTCGTCACCTCGGTGGCGACCGCCGAAGAAATGGGCACGCCACGGTGGTCGAATGAGCAGTGATTCAGCTGTACGCCATCACTGACGACCCGGCGCCGGCGGACCCTCCATTGTTCGCCGTGCCCTGCGCCGGCCTCGTGGCTCTGTGTGCCCCCGCAAGTGATCAGGAAGTCACGCCGGCGGCGCTATGGCGTTACGAGGAAGTAGTCGAGGATCTAATGGAGAGCCGAGACGTACTACCTGTCCGCTTCGGAACGCTCGTCGCGGACGAGAACGCGGTGGTCGGCGCAGTGACAGAACGGCGCTCGGAGCTGGTGGCCAGCCTCGACCGCGTCCGCGGGGCGGTGGAGCTCGCCGTCCGTGCTCGGGAGCGGGAGGCGCCCAGCCGACCAGAGGTGGCGCCCAGCGGCAGCGCCTATCTGCGAGCCAAGGCGGCGCGCAGCGACGTCGCGCGAAGCCTGCACGAGCGGCTGGCTGACCATGCTCGGGCGAGCGTTGTCCTTTCCGGTTCCGAATTGCTCCGTGCTGCCTATCTGGTCAGCCGCGACGACGTCGACAGCTTCGTCGCGCTGTGGCCGAACTGCAGTCGGATCACGGGGAGCTGGACGTCGTGTGTACTGGCCCGTGGCCGGCCTACTCGTTCGCGGAGGGCACATCATGAAAGACAAGACGCTGGCTGACAAGGTGCTGGCCGCTCCTCTGGAGCTCGACCCCTTCGCGTCCGAGCTGCCCCGGCTGCATGATGCGCTGAGTCGGCGGATCAACGCCGATCCCGAGTCGGTTGAGAGGGGGCTCGCGCAGCTGGTTCTGACCATCGTGGAGCTGCTACGCGAGGTGATGGAGCGTCAGGCGCTGCGTCGCATCGACGGTGGGACACTGAGCGCCGAGCAGGTTGAGCGCCTGGGCGAAACGTTCATGGAGCTCGACCGCCGGATGGAGGAGCTCAGGGAGGAGTTCGGGTTGACGAAGGAGGACCTGAACCTCGACCTCGGCCCGTTGGGTCGCCTCCTCTAACCGCCGCGGAGCCTCTTCCGAAGGGGGGCACTGAGGCGCCGGTAGACGAAACGCCAGAGCCCGACCCGGAGGATGAACCGCCAGAACGCCCGCGAGTAGAGGATGCGGCGGAGCGCGTAACGCCGGAACCGGCGCGAGAAGAAGAGACGGCGGAGCAGGCCGCGGCTGAGCCCGCGCCCCGAAAACGCGTCTGCGGCCATCATGTACTCCCGTCGTCGGTCAACGTACCTTCGCACCGTACCCGAGAACGGGTCGGGCTAATGCAGCGGCCGCTAGCCCTGCGGCTGTTCCAACCCCCAACGACCGACCAGGCTCTGCACCCGGCGCATCATCGGGATGCTCGGGTACTCGTCCGCCTCGATTCGCTCCATCAGATGCATCGTGTACTCGGCCAGCACGCGTGGCGTGGCGATCTGCTCCAGCATGTCCATGTGCGTCGTGCTCGGGTAGTTGGCGGAGCGAATGTGCTCCATCAGCAACTCCCCGTAGCGCTCCTGCAGTGGATTCTCCATGATTTACCTCCCGGGTTGGTAGTCGTACTACCCGTTCGCCGCCCGCGTACACGCTTCGCGGGAGTGGGCGCCTAGACTCGCGCGACGTTGATCGCGGACCTTCACTGCCACTACCCGTTGCACGTGGTGATGCATGAGCCGCGTCACCGGATCCAGCATCTCCTGAGGGCGCGCGGGCGTCTGCGTCCCGATCAGGTTCGGGTTGTCGTGCTACGTGCGGCGAGCGCGCTGTTCAACGACGAGCACCTGTGGGCGACCGAACGTGTCAGCCTCGAGCACCTCCAACGGGGCAACGCCCGGCTTGTGTTCTCGGTCCTGCACCTGCCCTTCCAGGAGTGGGACCTCCGGCGGCGGTACGGCGCGCCTCCGGAAGACGACTACATGTCGGCGGTGAGGCTGCAGATCGAGGAGGTGGAGAGCGATCTGGACCAGTGGGACCACTCGGTGGCCACCGTGGTCCGGGACGCGGATGCGCTGGAGCGCGCCCTGGATTCCGGGGCCGTCGTTTTCGTTCACTGCCTCGAGGGCGGGTTCTCCATCGGGTCCTCCACCGCGCAGATCGAGCGCAACATCGCCGAGCTGAAGCGGCACGGCGTGGCCTACATCACGCTGGCGCACCTCTTCTACCGCCAGGTTGCGACGAACGCGCCCGCGATCCCGTTCCTCCCCGATGCGGTCTACCGACGGGTGTTTCCGCAGCCCAAGGGCGCGGGCCTCACCGAGCGCGGCCGTATCGCCGTTGAGGCGATGGTGCGAAACCGAATCCTCGTGGACCTCGCCCACATGAGCACCGACGCGGTTGAGGAGACACTCGAGATCCTCGATGCCGTTGCGCCCGACATGCCCGTGATCAACTCGCACGCCGGGTTTCGCTTCGGCAGGCAGGAGTACATGCTTGACGCCCCGACGATCGAGCGGATCGCGCAACGGCGGGGGGTCGTCGGGCTGATCATGGCCCAGCACCAGCTCAACGACGGGATCCGGCGACGGGAGGAGACGTTCGAGACCTCGTTCGGCGTGATCTGCCGGCACATCGACAAGTTCCGCGAGATCACAGGAAGTCACGACTACGTCGCGCTCGGGACTGACTTCGACGGCTTCATCAAGCCGACGATGGGCGGGCTGGAGTCACCCGCCGACCTGCGGCGGCTGGAGGCGAGGCTCGCCGAACGCTACGGGGATGATGCCGAGCTCATCACGTCGGGCAACGCGCTCCGCGTCCTGCGTGAGCTCTGGGGCCGGTGAGCCGCCGGCGCGTGGGGGGTAGGACCTGGCGCAACTGGGCGGGCAACGTGCGTTGCACGCCGGCGGCGATCGTGCGTCCCCGCAGCGAAGACGAGGTGGCCGTCGCGGTGCGGCGGGCGGCGGCCGCCGGGCAGAAGGTCCGCGTCGCCGGGAGCGGTCACTCCTACACCGAGATCGTGAGCACGAACGGGATGCTGCTCTCGCTCGAGCACATGCGCGGGATCCGGTCGCTGCACGCGGAACGATCGGAGGCGACCGTGTGGGCAGGGACCCGGTTGCGGTCGCTCGGCGACCCGCTCTGGGAGCGGGGCTTCGCCATGGAGAACCTGGGCGACGCTGACGTCCAGGCGCTGGCCGGGGCCATCAGCACAGCGACCCACGGCAGCGGAATCGCGCTCCGCAGCCTCTCGTCCCAGGTGGTCGGTCTGACGCTGGTGACCGCGACCGGCGAGGTGGTGGAGTGCTCGGAAGAGCACGAGCCCGAGCTGTTCACCGCCGCTCGGGTCGGTCTGGGGTGCCTCGGCGTGATCACCCGCGTGCGCCTGCGCCTCCAACCCCGCTACATGCTGGCGATGACGATGCGGCGCGAGCGGCTCGACACGGTGCTGGACGACATGGCGGAGCGGCTTGGCAGCCGCCACTTCGAGTTCTGGTACTGGCCGGACACCGGCATCGCCTCGACCCGGACGACGGAGCTGACCGACGCACCGGCCGGCGAGAGCTCCGTGGGGCGATTCCTCGAGGGGATGGTGGTGGAGAACGCGGGGCTGTGGATCGTCAACTCGATTGCCAGGGCGCTGCCGGGCTCCGCAGACGCGATCAGCAGGCTCCAGGCCGCGCTCACGCCCGTCGGCACCAGGGTCGACCGGCCCTACCGCCTGCTCGCCACCCCCCGGCTGGTGAAGCTGATGGAGTGCGAGTACTCCGTTCCCGCGGAGGCCGGCCCCGACTGCCTGCGCGAGATCAAGGCCTGGATCGACAAGAGCCACGTGCCGATCAGCTTCCCGATCGAGTACCGCTACGTGGCGGCCGAGGACTCCTTCCTGAGCCCTTACTACGACCGCACCAGCGCGATGATCGACCTACAGCAGTTCACCGGAATGCCCTACCACGAGTACTTCCTGGCGGGCGAGCAGATCTTCAAGAGCTATGACGGCCGGCCACACTGGGGCAAGCTCCACAGCCGCACCGCGGACCAGCTGCGACCCCTGTATCCCGAGTGGGATCGCTTCCAGGAGGTGCGCCGCCGGTGGGACCCGGACGGCCTCTTCATGAACGACTACCTTCGCCGCGTGCTCGAGCCCTCGGACCGCTGAGCCCGTCAAGGGCGTGGCAGAGTTCGCCGCCATCGCCCGTACCGTCCCCGCAGATCCCGTCCACGCACCGGAGGAGAGGGCATGCCAGATGTTCTGTTCGATCCCGGACTCGGAAGGCCGCACCACTCCGGGTATGTCGTCGAGAGCATCGAGGCCACGGTGCAACGGTTGGTCGACCAGTTCGGCGCGGGGCCGTTCATCCTCATCGAGAACGTGCCGCTTGAGGACGTGACCTCGCGTGGGGAGCCGGCGCAGTTCGAGCACAACTCCGCCTTCGGCTCATGCGGCGGATATCCGATCGAACTTCTGGAAGTGGCGCGCGCCGCACCGGAGCGCGTGAAGGCGAGGATGTCAGGCCCGCTGCCTCGAATCCACCACGTCGGCTACGCCCTGCCGCAGACCGCGGCCGACGAGGTCCGTGTCGCATTCGAAGAACGCGGCCTCGACGGCTATCTCAGCTCTCGGCTCAACGGCGAGTACACCACCGTGCACGACGCTTCCGCCGCGCTCGGCCACGACATCGAGATCCTCGTCGATGCTGAAGCGTTCCGGGGGTTCTTCAAGATGGTGCTCGACATCGCCAGAGGATGGGACGGTTCCGACCCGCTGCGCCCGCCGGGTTGAGCAAGGCGTTGCGAAGACGCTGGTCTGTAGTCATCGAGCCAACCCCCGGCTACGTCCCGTGACAGGATGGCTCACATGACGGCCGCGGAGTGGACACTCGCAGCCACTGTTTTTCTGTCGGGGCTCGCATCTGGTCTCTTGGGGATGTTGAGCACGATCATGCGTCCGATGCTCGCCGCGATGGACGGCCGGGACTTCCGAAACTTCATGGGAGCGTTCCTTCGGTTCGCGGGGAGGTCCTGGGGCCGGCTATACAACTATGCCTGGTCGCTCGGGATGACCATCGGGCCTGTCGTCGCGCTTGTGCTCCTCTCGGACGATGCCGGCTCCACCTCGTTCGTGCTCACCGCGATTGGCTTAATCATCGTGATAGGCGGCGTGCTGATCGTCTCCAACGCGTGGAAGACCCCGACCTACAACCTGATCTTGGCCTGGGATCCCGAGGCCCTACCCGCAGACTGGGAGTCAGGACGGCAGCGCTATTTCACGATCAACTGGATCCAACTGGCGGTGACCTGGGCGGCGTTTGCACTGTTCCTGTCGGCTCTGATCTCCGTCTAACGCCTCTGCGACACAGGCCCAACCCTCACCGTCTCGGGGCTTATCGCCGGCCTGAGCTCCGCTCCTGGAATCGGCCTAGCGTCGCCCGTGCCGGACGGCTCGGGCGCAGCCGTTCGTCGCGGGAGATCACCGTCACGCGCACGCGCGTCCGACGGTGGTGGCCGTGGATGGCGCGGAGGACCACGCGGTTCCGTGCTCCCCGGTGGATGTGCAAGGCCGCATGGCCGGACCCCAGCACGGCGCGCACGTCGTCATGGCGGTGCCCGGCGGGGCTGCGCCACTTGACGATCACCTTGTTGCCGCGACGCCGAAGACGAAGATCGCGCGGCCGCCGCGGGCGGGGATCGCCCGCCGTCCGGTACGTCGTGACGGGGCGGTCCCTATGCGCGATCCCCTTGTTGGTCGTGACCGCGTAGATCCTGCGCGTCCCGGCGTGGCCCGGGCCGGGGGTGAAGCGGAGGCGACCGCACAGCGGCCGATCGCGGTCCCCGGGGCCGTCCTGCACTCCGCGGCAGGGCCTGCCCTTCGCCCGCCCGAGCACCTTGACCTCACTGCGGTCGGCGCTGCGCTCGACGAAGGTGATCCCGTGACCCTCGGCGTGGTACGCGTAGGCGAGGACGCGCTGGCGGCCGCGGCCGCCGACGGCGGCGTGCACTGTGGGAGGCTCGTCGGTCTCGGCCAGCCCCACATCGGCGATCGCGGACGAGCCGCGCTGCGTCTCGAGTGTCCACCTGCCGCCCCGCGGGCGAGCGATGGCCACGTGGGTCACCCGCTCCGCCGGCTCCTCGGCGATCACGTAGCGGCCTTTCTCGATCCGGCCGTCCTCCGACGGCGAGACGATGCGCCGGCCGCCCGGTCCCCTGATCACGAGCTTGGGCGGAGCCGTCCTGCCCTCGACCCGGAGGACGACCATCTTCTCGTCGTCGGGCAGCGTGATACGGCTGCGCCCCTGCTGCGCGGCGACGGCTGCGGAGCGCACGGCGCGGTAGGGGCCGACGTCGCACGAGTCGCCCATCACGTCGACGCTGCCGCCCCAGCGGTAGCCCAAGCCGGCCCTGATCCTCCAGTGCCGCGACTCCCAGTGCACACGCCAAAACGCCCAGTCCGACCAGTCGGGGTCCTTAACCAGTTCCCAGACATCGCCTTCCAAAAGCGTGAGGCAGCCCGCTATCCCGACCGTCGACACGGTGATCTCCCCACTGATGCACGCCACGCTCGCCACGCAGACGCTTCCGTAGCCGTCGACGTTGAAGCGCACGGGCTCCTGGGTCTCGAGCCAGCCGTCGACGCCCGCGTTGACGCTGGCGATGCCGAAGTCGAACCCGGCGTGGAACCCGAAGTCGATCGAGCCGGAGGACTTGTAGGTGAAGTAGCCGTCGGCCACCTGGTAGCCGAACACCGACACGCCACCCTTCGCCGAGATAACCCACGGGCGGCTGTCGACGTACTCCACCTGACCGTCGAGCAGCAGGGCCTTCTGGCCCCCGAAGTCGGGCCCGAAGCGGATCGCCGCGGCGCCCGTGAACTTCATCGGCGGAGGCTGGATGCAGATCGCCAGGCCGACCCGGTCGAGGTACACGCCCGTGGCCAGCGGCACAGCCTCGCCGAGGTTGGTCACCTGCGCCCCGGCGTAGCTGAACTGGTCGCCGCTCACGCCGGCGAACACCCCGACCTCGGTAGAGGACTCGGTGGGTAGCGTGATCACCGCCGCGCCATCCCAGCGCGAGACGTCCGTCCCGGCTTCGCAGCTAATCAGCGGCTGGGCGCCGAAGGCCGGCGGCGAGCACGGGTCCGTCGTGGTGCTGCCGGCGGCCGTGTACGACAGGCACAGGTCCTTGATCGCGATCTGGCCGATGTAGGCGTTCCGAACTTCCGCCTTCACGGCGTCGGCGCGGACGCCGCGGTCGTCGACGCGCACGCCGACCGTGGCGGTCAGCCCGCCCGCGTCCTGCCCCGGCCCGTTTCGGAACAGGTCGGGCAGGTCGAGGACGATCCGGAACAGCGAGTAGTGCTGGCCGTCGGCGCCGTAGCCGAGGCGCAGCGCCGCCGAGCCGCCGACGCTCAGCCCGAACAGCTGCTGGTCCTGCGCCGGCCGGAACGACTCGGCATCGGCCTCGTCGCCCTGCCCGCCCTGCGGCAGCTCGAACTCGAGCTTGCCCTGGTGGACGGTGATGCCTTCCAGCGTGATCTCCGTCTCCACCGACAGGCGGCCTCCGGGCGCGTCGTCGCTCGGGCCCGAGAGCACGAGCCGCGTCCCGGCCGCGACCGGCAGCGCCAGGCCGTTGACCGTCACCGTGTCGGTCGACTCCCACCGGCCCGGCTGCGACTGCGTGAGGCAGCCGGCGGTCGTGGCCTCCACGAGCCCGAAGGCGACCCGCTTCTCGCAGGTGCCCTGGGCGCTCGCCGGGGCGGCGCTCACGCCGACCAGGAGGATGGCTAGGCAGACGGCACGGCGCAGCATGGCTCTCTCCTCGCTTCGGTCATCCGGCGTCACCGGAAAGGCGGTTGTGCATGGTGGCCCGCACCCGGCGGCCGGACGGCGACGCCGAGCTCGTCCAGGAGCAACTCGAGCGCCCGGTAACCGAGCCGGCGGGGTCGGCCGGCGTGCACGCGTCGACCGCGCCGAAGGACACCCGGAGGGGCAAATCTCGCTCCGGCTCGGATGCCGACTCGTAGAGCACGGGCACCCCACGGGCGTCGGCGCGAGCGGCAAGCTCACAGCGCAGACGGGTCTTGCCGATCCCGGGCTCACCCACTAGCGCGAGCGCAGCCGAGCGTCCAGTGTCGAGCTCGGAGAGCGCGTCAGCGAACGCGCCGTGACTTTCCGCGTGCCCAACGAGATGCAGGCCTCTCGAGACCACCTCCGCTCGCCGCGAGCATACACCTGTGACACCCGCGTGTGAATGGGGGTGTTCCCGGCACGACCCGATGTGGCGGCAGTGGACACCGCGACGCGGCCCCGCACCCGGGCGAGCCTTATGCTGGCGGCGCATAGTCGCGCCACCACCCACTGACGCTCCGCCGACGTCTCGCGCCACGCACCCGCGGGCGGGCGGCAGCGAGATGTCAGCGGATGTCAGCGGGCCTTGCTGTTCTTCAGCACGCCAGTTCAAATTGCGAACGGCTAAGGAGACCGAGCTGTGATCTTCGCCGACACCGAAAATGGTCCCGGGAGCTTCGAGGAGACCCCCCGACGGCTGGGGGTGGCCGGGCTCGCGACCTGTCTGTGTCTTACCGCGCTCCTGCTGTGGGCGCCGGCGGCGCCGGCGGCGACCAACAACATCTTCACCGTGGCGGGCGTCGGCACGTCTGGGTTCCTTGGCGACGACGGGCCCGCAATCGCCGCCCACTTGTTCGCTCCGGCCGGGGTGGCGGCGACCGCCGACGGCGGCTTCCTGATCGCCGACACTTTCAACAGCCGGGTGCGGCGGGTGTCGCCTTCGGGCACGATCACCACCGTCGCCGGCAACGGCACCGTGGGATTCGCGGGCGACGGCGGGCCGGCGGCCGGCGCTGAGCTGGCGCGGCCGTTCGGGGTGGCGGCGACCACGGACGGTGGCGTCCTGATCGCCGACACCTTCAACAGCCGGGTGCGGCGGGTGTCGCCTGCGGGCACGATCACCACCGTCGCCGGTGGCGGCACCGCGGGACTGGGCGACGGTGGGCCCGCCACCGACGCCGAGCTCTTCAATCCCATCGCGGTGGCTGTGACCGCCGACGGCGGCTTCCTGATCGCCGACTCGGACAACAATCTGGTGCGGCGGGTGTCGCCGGCGGGCACGATCACCACCGTCGCAGGGGCCAGCCCCGGCGGGTTCTCGGGCGACGGCGGGCCGGCTACCGCCGCCCAGCTGAATCTGCCGCAATCGGTGGCGACGACCGCGGACGGCGGCTTCCTGATCGCCGACAGCAACAACAATCGCGTGCGGCGGGTATCGCCGGCGGGCACGATCACCACCGTGGCGGGCACCGGCACCGTGGGGTTCTCGGGCGACGGCGGCCCCGCAATCGCCGCCCAGCTGTTCGCCCCGGGCGGGGTTGTGGCGACCGCCGACGGCGGCTTCCTGATCGCCGACTCTCTAAACAATCGGGTGCGGCGTGTGTCGGTGGCGGGCACGATCACGACTGTGGCGGGCGACGGCACGGAGGGGTTCTCGGGCGACAGCGGGCTGGCCACCGCCGCGCAATTGCAGGAGCCGCAGGGGGTGGCGCCGACCGCGGACGGCGGCTTCCTGATCGCCGACTTGCGCAACAACCGGGTGCGTTTCGTCGACGCCGACCTTGGGATCCCGCAGGGGCCTCGGCCGCCGTCGGACGCCACCTGTCTTGGCCGGCCGGTGACGATCGTCGCCGCGGCGGGCGCCGGGCTGACGCGCGGCACGCCGGGCAACGACGTGATCGTCGGCTCGAGAAAGGGAGCGGACCGGATCTCCTCCGGCGGCGGCCGCGACCTCGTTTGCGCCCGCGGGGGCGACGACGTTGTGAAGACAGGCGCGGGCGCGGACCGGGTCGCGGCGGGCTCCGGTGCTGACCGGGTCAGCACGGGCGCCGGGGCGGACACCGTCAATCCGGGCAGCGGCCGCGACCGGGTCAGCACTGGCCCGGGCAACGACCGGCTCCGTCTGGCCGGCGGGACGCGCGATCGCGCCGACTGCGGCCCGGGCCGCGACCGCGTCCGACGCGACGGGGCAGACCGGCTGCGACGCTGCGAGAGGGTCCGCCGCAGCTAGCGGGCCGGCCCCCCGATTGCGTCGCGAGCGGCGCTCTCGATGCCGCCCGCGGCCTCCGGCTCCGCAGGCTCCGGCTCCGCAGGGAGCGGGTCGGCAGGGTCCGGCTTTGCGGGGACCGGCGGGGCCTGCCGGGCCGGTGGGCCGGGCGCCGCTGGCAATCGCCTTCGCCGACGCCCGCCTCCGTGTGCGGGCGCGGCAGATGGTCACGCTCCGCTATGCCGCGACCGACAGAGCGCGCGCGTGATGGTGCGGATCATGCGCGGCCGGCGCACGGTCGCCCGGGCCCGTGGACGCGCCCGGGGCGCCGCCAACCGCATCCGGATCCGCGCCCCGCGGCGGGCAGGTCGCTACCGGCTGCGACTCGAGGCCAGCACGGCGGACGGCCGCGTCGCCAGCGCCCGCGCGGTGCTTATCGTCCGCCGGCCGCGCTGAGGACGAGCCGGCGCCCCGCTCAGCCCACGCGTGTAAGCGGCGCTCATGTACCTCGGCCGTTGCGCGGCATGGCGGACCGAGCGAGACGCTTGGCTTGAAGGGGTGTCGGAGGGGTATGTGGCGGGGGTGACCGTGAAGCACCCAACCGAACGGGGCAGCGAAGGGCGGACGCTGTTCGACCGGGCCGCAGAGGCGGCCTCGAACTTTACGAGCAGCCCGATCTTCTTTACGGTCTGTGGACTGTTGGTGGCGGCTTGGGCCGCCTCGTACGTGCTGGCTGCGAGCGACACCGTGCACCACGTGCTAGCCGATGCCATGGCCGCGCTCACGTTGCTGCTCGTGGCGCTGCTGAAGAACGCGGAGAGGCGAGCGGAGCACGCGATCCAAGGCAAGCTTGACCGGCTGGCCGAGGCCATGCTCGCCGAGCGTCGCGAAGACCCGGATGACGGCGCAGAGGTGCTCGAGGAGGCCGTGGGCATGCACGACGAGGTTTGACGCGTCCGCTCGGGGCGAATCAGGGACCGCGGCCAGGACGTGGCAAACGATGCGCCAGCCCAAGGCAGAGCATCAAACCGCTGGGAGCGAAGATCGTAGGGCGCGCGCCTACTTGTCGCGCGAACCGCTCACGCGACCGGACGGAATCCAGATCGCGGGGGCGGCCATTGCGTACCTTCCTGAGCTTCATCGGTGCCACAAAGGTTTGCTGGGGACACCTTTGGGTATACGAGGTTAAGGCGGAGCTTTGATGGCAATGCCGCGCTCTGCCTCCTCATCCATGCCGATCCCACGCCGAGTGCGGGGCCCACGGCAAACTACCTAAGGAATCGCTCATGGCAGCAGCAGACGTAACCCGCGGCAGTGTCCGCGCGGATGGAAATGGTTCGCCGGTCGGGAGGGCCGCTCGCCGGCTCGCGACCGAGACCAAGCAGGCGTTCAAAACCAGCGAGTTCTGGGCGATGGTCGGCCTGGTCGTGGCCATCCTGGTCAGCGCCGCGGTTATCAATGGCGGCGACAACGGGACGGACGAGTTCATCGCCCGCCAGGCATGGTTGTACGTCTCGATTCTCGGCGCGGGCTACTTCATCTCGCGCGGGCTCGCCAAGTCCGGCAGCAGCGAGCCGTACACGGACGACAACGATCGTTAGGCCACACGCTGGCTGCCCGGGCTACCGCCTTCAGGCTTAGCTAGCAGCGCGCGCAAGCGCGCCAGGGCGTTCAACGCTCCGCCTCGACCCCTACCCGCAGCCCGGGCAGTTTGATGCGTTCGGGCTGGGGTGGGGGAGGGCGGTGCCTCATTTTCAACGGGGAAGGCGACATTTTGAGTAAGCAACAGCAGCAGAAAATCGTGCAGTACCTCAATGAAGCTCACGCCACCGAGTTGGCGCTGGTGCGCGAGCTTCAGGCGCAGATCGCGATGACGCCAAACGGCGGCTATCGCGACGGGCTGGAGCAGCATCTTCGGGAGACCCGCGAACACTCGCGGCGCATCGAGGAGCGGCTGGGAGAGCTTGGTCAGGGCAGCAATCCGCTCCAGCTTGGGGTGGGTGTGGTTCAAACGGTGGCTGGTCAGGCGCTTGCGCTCGCCAAGGCTCCGCTCAATGTCGTCCGGGGATCTGGCGGCGAGGAGAAGGTGCTCAAGAACGCCAAGGATGCGTGTGCCAGCGAGGCGCTCGAGATCGCGACCTATACGTCGCTCGCGCGGCTCGCCCGCGTCGCTGGTGACCGACGGACGGAGCGTCTGGCCGAGTCGGTGCTGGCGGACGAGCAGCGCATGCTCGACCGGGTGCTTGGCGAAATCCCACGCCTCACCGACGCCGTCGCGCGGGCGGAGTTCGAGGGCAACGGCTCCTATGACGTGACCGAGACCGGCGCCGCCGATACGGTGCGCCAGGTCGGGGGTACGGCCAAGCGAACGGCTCGCAAAAGCGCAGGACAGGCCAAGCAGACCGCACGTCAGGCCCGCAAGGTGCCGGGCGTCGCGCGCGCCGAGGGCACCGTCAAGGGTGCGGTTGCCTCAGAGTCGGACCTAACGATCTCGAACTACGACGCGCTCAGCGCCGATGAGGTTCAGGACAAGCTCGCCGAGCTTTCCCAGATCGAGCTGGCCAAGGTCCTCGCCTACGAGCGCAAGAACGAGAACCGCTCCACGATCACGAGCAGAATCGATTCTCTGCAGGGCGACGAGCCCTGGCCGGGATACGACGAGCTGAGGGTGGACGAAGTCCGTGCTGTGCTCTCCGAAGGCGACGAACAGCGGATCAAGAGTACGCGCGCCTATGAGCGCAAGCACAAGGCCCGTGCCGGCGTGATCCAAGCGACCGAGCGCGAGCTCAGCAAAGGCGAAACGAGCGTTCGAGCCAAGACGGCCACCCCACGACCGGGCCTCCAGAAGGCAACAAGCGCGGCCAAGACAAGAGACGGACTCACCCGTCAACTAACAGGAGCAGAAACGATGAACCCCACAGACTCAGCCGTAGCCGAGTGGCGCGGCAGCAACGCCGTCGACAGCAACGGCGACACGCTCGGCACGGTCGAAGAGATCTATATGGACACCGAGACGGGCAAGCCCGAGTGGCTTGCGGTCAAGACCGGCCCGTTCGACAAGAAGCTGAGCTTCATCCCGATCGCGGAGGCCAGCGATACTGGCGGCGGCGTGCGGGTGCCCTATGACAACCAGCAGGTCAAGGACGCCCCGGCCGTCGAGCCCGACGTTGAGCTCTCACAGGAAGAGGAAGCCACCCTCTACCGCCACTACGGGCTCGCGTACTCGGAAGCCGGCTCGGACTCCGGGCTGCCCCGCGGCAACGGCAGTGACACGGTCGGCCACGACACCAGCGGCCCCACCACCGACGACGCCATGACCCGCTCCGAGGAAGAGCTGCGCGTGGGCAAGATCAGCCGCGAGAGCGGACGCGCGCGGCTGCGCAAGTACGTGGTCACCGAGCAGGTCGAGAAGACGGTGCCCGTACAGCGCGAAGAGGTCCGCGTCGAGCGCGAGCCGATCACCGACGCCAACGTCGGCGAGGCGAAGGCCGGCCCGGCGATCTCCGAGGAAGAGCACGAGGTCGTGTTGCACGAGGAGGAGGTCGTGGTCGAGAAGCGCGCGGTTCCCAAGGAGCGCGTGCGCCTCGACAAGGACACCGTGACCGAGGACCAAACGGTGTCCGAGCAGGTCCGCAAGGAGCAGATCGAGGCCGAGGGCGACACCCCAGGCCGCGAGTAGAAGCCGCGAGGCGGGTGGGGCGCGGCCGGTGTCGCGCCCCACCACTTCACCCTTGGAGGAGAACACAATGGAGACGAGCCTCGAGCTGCTGACCGGCCAGCGCGACAGGGACGGCGCCGAGCAAGCCGATCGCCGGCTCGCCGAGCACGCCGATCACCCGCCTTCCGCCAGCATCGCCAGCGTGCTCCCGGGGCAGCAACCCGGCCAGGTATCGGACTGTGGCGGCGGCCACGGCATTGCCCACCAGCTCACGAATGTAGCCGCGATCGTGATCCCGTTGGCCGCCTTCGTGCTCGCGGCCGTGATGCTATGGGGCCGGTTCGTCGAATGGATTGATCTGGCGGTATTGGGTGTGGCCTACGTGGCTACCTGCCTGGGGATCACCGTGGGCTTTCACCGCCTGCTGACCCACCGCTCGTTTCAGACCTATCCCGCCGTCCGCTATGCCCTAGCTGTGTTCGGCACGTTGGCGGTCGAAGGCTCGGTGATCAAGTGGGTGGCGGACCACCGCAAGCATCACGTCTTCACCGACCAGGAAGGCGACCCGCACAGCCCCCACGAGGCCGGCCCCGGCGTGGCTGGAGCCCTGAGTGGCCTCTGGCACGCCCACATCGGCTGGCTCTTCAACTCGGTCGGACAGGCCGACCAACGCCGCTACGCGGCCGACCTCCTCAAGGACCCCGGTTTGCGGCGGATCGATGCGGCCGAGAAACCGCTGATCCTAGCCAGCCTGGCGATCCCGTTTCTCTTGGGCCTCCTCGTGAAGGGAACCTTCACAGGCGCGCTCGTGACCCTCGTGTGGGGCGGGCTGTTGCGTGTCTTCTTGCTGCATCACGCGACGTTCAGCATCAACTCGATCTGCCACTTCTTCGGCCGCCGACCCTTCGCGACCAAGGACCGCTCCACGAACGTGGCCTGGCTGTCTGTCGCGACCCTCGGAGAGTCCTGGCACAACAACCACCATGCGTTTCCCACATCCGCGTTCCACGGCCTCCGCCGCCGCGAGCTCGACCTCGGTGGCGTCTTCATCAGGGCCCTCGAGCGGGCCGGACTCGCCTGGCATGTGGTGCGAATCAGCTCTGAGCGCCAACGCCAGAAGGCAGCGCCCGGGATCAGGTAACAACCAAACAGGACGACGAGCGATAAGCGGGATGTCAACGGCAAGCGCGGTGGCCACCGAAACACACGCTCCTCCGCGTGGTCCCGCGAGCACACTTTGACAACTTCTCCCAGTCGCCGCACGACGGGACGTCCGCTGCACACCGCGCGCCCGCTGCACCTGCGCTTGCGCTTTCCATGCTCCTATTCCAAGGATTCATCGCGCTGGACTTGGTGTGGCGGTCGTGGGCGGTTGGAGTAGGTGCCAGATGCGGCGGGCGAGGTGGCGTTTGAGGCAGCGGATTGCGTCGCGGTGGGTCTTGCCTTCGGCGCGTTTGCGGTCGATGTAGGTGCGGGTTTCGGGGTCGCAGCGGGCGCGCGTGACGGGGACGCGGTGGATGGCGGTGTTGAGCTGGCGGTTGCCGCCGCGGTCGAGGCGGTGGCGGTTGGTCTTGCCGGAACTGACCGGGATTGGGGCGAGGCCGCCGGCGCAGTTTGGGGGGTAGCCGGTGCATGGGCGCGAGCGTGGAGCGGTCAGAAAGGTGCGCGGCTTCCACGCGAGCGGTCGACCTGCGCGACACGGTACGCCGCGACCTGGGCGACTACATGCTTGCGACGGGCATCCGGGAAGCCTCTCGGCCGTCGGCGAAGGAGCGATGGCCGCCTCGCTCGTCCATTCATTCCTAGCGGCGGCGTAAGTTGCCACGTCCCGTGAGTCGAACCTTGACCTTTCTCGCCCCCGGATGCAGAAGGTCAGCGGTTCGAGTCGGCAACAAATGCCTGCAAAGCAGTGCCTTTCGAAGCGCCACCCCTGATGGAGCTTCCCGTCAGTCTCCATTCAGTCCCCGGCGACGCAAACGCACCAGGCGACTGCTTCCACAAAAAGACCTGCAAGTGCAGGCCTTCTCGAGAGCGGCTGATGGGATTCGAACCCACGACCTTCTGCATGGCAAGAAACTGGTGCCAGTCCGGCAAGACTGCTCTATTGCGCTCTGGGAGCGGGTTTGCAGAGAATCGATCGGGCGCTGAGATTACGGAGAATTGCCGGCATTTGCTGGGAGTTTCCGGACTCAATCCGGACTGAATCCGGACTCAAACAGCGCCGGACCACTTCAGGACTAGATGAGCTCGTCACCACGGCAGAGAGTCCGCACATGCGAGGCCGAGTGGTCCGACCTGGCGTTCGCGCTTCCTCCTGCCCCGTTGGATGAGCGCCGGCGCGGGGAGGCCAATCTGTCCGCTGTAGCATCGATCACACCGGCGGGCGTAAGGTGGTCGCGCTTGAGCCGTTGCCGCTCCTGCTTTCACGCGAGGCTGTCGCGTAAAGGATTGCCTGCGCACCTGAGCCGACCGTGGTCACGCTCGTCTGGCGCTGAGGGCCGCCGGGCTGGCGGTCGTTCAGGCTGGGCGGCGGCGGTGTGGTGCTGGTGGAGCTTGAGCAGGTTGTGGGTGGCGGTGATCAGGCGCCATTCGCTGCGCGCCGCGGCTCTGCCTCGTCGTCGGAAGCGGTCGAAGCTGCGGTTGAACTTGGTGTCGCCGAAGAGCGGCTCGATCATCGTTTGGCGTTTTCGGTAGAGCCCGCCGCCGCGCTCGGTGGCGAGCACGCGGCGCATGAAGGCGTAGTAGCCGCCCTCCCAGCCGGGTCGCGCGCCTTCGCGTTGCTTTGAGTCCGGTGGGATCAGCACCTGCATCCCGCGGCTGACGACGCTCTCCATCTGCTTGTGGTGCCAGTAGCCGGCGTCGGCGAGTGCGACCTCGGGTCGCTCGGCGACGCCGGCGTTGGCGAGCTCGGCCTTGGTGGCCTCGAGCATCGGCTCCAGGTGACCGAAGTCGGGTGAGGCGATCGTGACCTCGGCGGCGAGCACGATCTGCTCCTCGCTCACCGCCGCCTGCGCGTTGTAGCCCTGGATCCAGCCCCGCATCGCCTTGACCAGCCGCGAGTCGGGATCGGTGAGGTTGACCTTGCCCGCCGGCGCCGCGGGCGGCGCATAGGGCTTGGCGGCGCCGGGGGCCATCCGGCGTGATCCGTCCGCGGCGATCCGGCGCGCTCGGTAAGCCTCGTAGGCGTCGTTGGCACGCCGCTCGACCTCAAGGTCCTCTTCCAGACGGCGCTTGGCCTCGACCAGCCGCTTGGGCCGCGAGCGCGGCACCCGCCTCGCCTCCTCGGCGCTCCGCTCCTCGTGGCGCGCTTGGCGTCGCGCAGCCAGGCGCGCCGGCCACCGTGCGTCGAGAGGTGGGGCGGCAGCTCATCACCGCGCGCCTCCCCAAAGCGCTCGTCCTCTGCCTGGTCGACCGCCTTGGCCTGCTCGAGGATCGCCCGGGCGATCTGCTCGTAGTCGCGGTCGGCATCGCGACTCGCATTCGCCGCCACCTTGGTGCCGTCGATCGCGATCAGCTGGGCCTTCACCAGGCCGGCCTCGGCGCAGAGCGCCAGGACCTCGCTGAACAATCCCGCCAGCGCCTCCTCGTGGCGCTCGACAAACCGCGCCAGCGTCGCGTGATCGGGCCGCTGGTTGGCCGCCAGCACCCGGTAGGCGACGTCCTCCTCGCAGGCGCGCTCGATCGCCCGCGATGAGCGCATCCCGCGCGCATAGGCATAGAGCAACAGCGCGACCATCATCGACGGCTCATAGGCCGCGCGGCCATGCCCAGAGGCTCGCGATAGGCGCGCGTAGAACACCGGGAGGTCCATCACCACCACCGCCGTCCATGCACGAACGACGCCAGGTGACCCTCCGGCAGCCACTCGCGCACGTCCGGCGGCAGCAAAAACGCCTGCTCACGACCACAGTCGATGAAGTTCTGGGCCATCCCGAATGGTCCAGGCCCGGCCGGATCGACTCGGTTTGTGCGACAGCCTCACGCGAAAGCGGGAGAGTCGGGCGGCCGGGCGGTGGCGTCCCCCAACCGCTGTAAATAGGCGAAGAGCCGTCAAGGACACGGCGTAGGTTCCCCAAAGTCCTGCAAGACCAAGAAGGAGGACCTACGCCGTGAGACGCACCGTACCGCCGTCGGCGGAGATAGAGGACCAGATCGACCGGCTGCTGGCCGTCGGGGTGGGCGAGAACCCCAGAGAGTCGCTGTCTGAGCTGGCGAAGCTCGGCGCGCGGCTGATCATCCAGCGCGCGGTCGAGGACGAGTTCGACGCCTGGCTCGGGCGGGCTCGTTATGAGCGCCGGCCCGACTACCAGCGCGGGCTGCGCAATTTCGACTCGGGGCTCAGGAACGGCTATCGCCCGCGGCGGCTGCAGACCGCGGAGGGCGAGCTCGAGGTGGAGATCCCGCAGGTGCGCGAGGCGGCGGAGCCGTTCGTGTCGGCGCTGTTCCCGCACTCGACGAAGCTGCTTCGCACCCGGCCTTTGGAGGCGATGGTCGTCGGCGCGTTTGTCCGCGGGCTGTCGATGCGAGACGTGGAGTCGCTTTGCGAGGAGGCGGGGCTGGGGAAGCTCTCGAAGTCGACCGCCTCGAGGATCTGCACGGGAGCTGCGCGAGCGCTTCGAGGCCTTCGGTCGCCGCGATCTCTACCAGCTGAGGCTGGTGGCGCTGTTCCTCGATGCGATCTTCCTCAACGTCAGGCCCAAGGGCCCGAAGGAGGGCGTCCTTTGCGCCTGGGGCTTCACCGAGGAAGGCGAGCGGGTCCTGGTCGGGGTCTGTCTCGGGATGCGCGAGTCGCACGAGGACTGGCTGGGGCTGGCCAGGGACCTGATCGCCCGCGGGCTCGGGGCGCCGATGCTGATCGTGGCCGACGGCGCCCCGGGCCTGATCAAGGCGGTCGAGCAGTGCTGGCCTGTCTCAGACCGCCAGCACTGCTCCGTTCACCGGGCGCGCAACCTGTTCGCGAAGCTGCCCGAGGCGGATCGCGAGCGGGTGCGCAGGGCGTACTGGCAGGCGCTCGACGAGGCCACCGACGAGCGCGACGCAAAGGAGCGGCTCGGGGCCCTGGTCGCAGAGCTCGAGCGCGCCGGCTTCACCTCGGCGGCTCGATGCCTCGGCGATGACCTCGACGCGCTCGTCGTCCACCTGCGCTACCCGCTGCGCCATCGCAAGCGCTGGCGCTCGACCAACCTGCTCGAGCGGACGCTGGGCGAAGTGAAGCGAAGGACGAAGGTGATCGGAAGATTCCCGGGCGAGGAGAGCTGCCACTCGCTCGTCTGGGCCGTCCTCGACCTCCAGATCAACAACGCCTGCAACGGAGTCAAGCTCTCCCAGATCGACCGCCAGAAGCTCTACCGACTCCGCCACCAGCCGGGCGAATCAGACACCGAACGAGAGGAGGTGGTTGCCGCTTAGACTGACCGCAAAGGGAACCGAAGCCGCGGCGAAGTTACAGCAGCTTTGGGACGCCACCGCCAACGCTGGCGACGCTCGCGTTCACCGAAGAGCGCATGCGCGCCCAGCGCGAGCGCGATTTCACCCCGACGGGGTCGACTAAGGCCCGTGGGCCACGGTGTTGCCCATGTGGCCGGTGGAGCCGACCAAGGCCCGACTCACGTCGAACGACGGCTGGCCGGCGACGCTCGCCTACGGGATCTAAAAGACACGCTCCGGCGCATCGATGAGAGCGGCAACGCGCTCTGACCTACGCTCAGCTCGCCTTCTCGGTCTAGGGCTCGTTGAGCGGCTAGGCGGGGCGCTGCTTGAGCTTCGCCCGGCGCGCTCTCCCTCGGGGCTTCCGTCAGAGCGCGTGATCTCGCCTGTCTCGACCAGCTGCTTTGAAGCGCCGCGGAGTCGTCCTTGGCCTTGGCTAGGGGCGCCGCGCCGACGAGTTTCTTCGCGGCCGCACCGACCTTGCGACCTCGACCGCCCGCGTCGACGGCGTCCGGCCTCGCACCGGCTCTGCTGACGACTTCACTGTCGGTGGACACATCGGACGCGTATGCGGACGACTCGAATCGCGGAGTCTGCCAGGACAAACGGAGGAGCAAGCGGCCCCGCGCAAATCGCACGCTGCCCCGCTTACGCGCCGCGAATGCCGTATCAGCCATGCGGGTCTGAGAGCAGGATGCTCGAGCGCCCTTCTACGTTCGATTTGGCCTGCTCGCGGGCCCGTTCCTCCTCCGCAGGGTCCGGAGCCCGTCCGACCGCCCGAGCCGCGGGCTCCGCGGCGGCACGCTCCATCAGCCAAATCCCGGCCGCCACCATGAGCACGACCACCACGCCGGCTACCAACAGGCCCGCAGTCATGCGCCTGGACCCTTGAGCGTGGCGTAGAAGGCTCCGAGCGAGAGAATCGACGGCACCCACAGGCCGACGAACAGCGCCTCTTCGCGCGAGTCGGTGAACCAGAGAACGACGGACAGGAGGAACGAAAGGAAGGCGGCGAGCCCAATCAGCGCGGCGCCGGGGTGGGCCGCCCAGAGGCCGCCCGCACCGCGCTCGAGCGTGGTTGCCGGCCTCATCGCTCGTCCGCCTTCAGGGCATTGCCGATCTCCATGAACGTAGGCGCCCAGAGCCCCACGAAGATCCCCCAGCGCTCCGCCTTGGCGGCGGGTGCGTCCTCCTTGTTGCGGGAGGTGGCCCAGGCGCCAACGCTCGCCACGATCGAGAATAGTGCCGCCCCATAGGCGATTTCGCTGCTGACGCCGAGGCGATGAAGTGTCTTGACCATTGTTCGTCCTTTGGGTGATTGCCCGACGTGCGGGCGGTTCGATTCGATTTGAAGTGATTGGGGTGAGCCGTTCCTTGGACGCGTGCGGACCCAGGCCGGCGCCGTGACGGCGCCGTCCCCGGCGCACCGCGGCGCACCGGGGACTGCTCGGGCCGTCTTGCGGGTGGCTCTACATGGGCGGGATCAGGACACGGTTGATCGCGTGGATCACGCCGTTGGAGGTCCTCACGTTCGGCATGATCACGCGAGCGCCGCCGACGCGCACGACGCCCTTGCGCACCCGGACCTGAACGCGCGGGCCCGCGAGCGTCGGGATCGAGCGCTTGCTGGCGACACGCGCGGCCGGGTACCGGCCGTCGGCGACGTGATAGAGCAAGACGCGACGCAGCGCCTTCGGGTCGTTACCGAGTGCCTCGAGCGTCTCGGCGGGCACCTTCTTGAACGCCCTATCGGTCGGCGCGAACACGGTGTACGGGCCCCTGCCCGACAGCGTCTCCGCAAGGCCGGCGCTCTCGACGAGAGAGACCAGAGTGTCGAACTTGCCGGCTCCGGCCGCTGTCTCCACGATGTTCTTCTTCGGTGCCTGCGAGGCCTGTTGCGAGCTGGAATCGCTGCCGCCCAGGGCAACGGCCGCGGTCGCCAGAACGGCCACGAGGGCGAGGATCGAAAGAAATAGTTTGCGCATGGTTGTCTCCTTAAGCGTCAGCCGGCGCCGAGCGCAGGCTGATCGGGTTTGCATTGCGGGATGCGAGCTGCGTGATGCCGTACACGGCGGCAACGCCGACGAGGCCGTAGACGACCCGACTGGCCGCGTTGGCCTCGCCGAACTCCTGGCCCGTGATCCAAGCGACGAGATCGAACTCGGCGATCGCCACGAGGCCCCAGTTGAGCCCGCCGACGATCAGCAGCGCCGCCGCGATCGAATTGAGTGCCTTCATGTAGTCCTCCTGTGGGGGGTTCGATTAACGAGGCTCACTGTACACAAGTTGTCCAGGTATTGTCGAGGACCTGTCCACCGATTGCACGCCGGCACTGGGGGGGTGGCCCTACTCGCTGTATAGATCCTGTACAGTTCAATCATGCCGGCCGACGTCGACCACATGCTGCGAATCGGCGAGCTGGGACGTCGGGTTGGCGTGAGCCCAGAGCTCCTGCGGGCTTGGGAGCGACGCTACGGGCTGCTCGAGCCCGCCCGCACTGAAGGCGGGCGGCGCCTCTACTCGGCCCAGGACGAACGTCGCGTCCGCGTCATGCAGGCGCACTTGGAGAGTGGGCTGTCGGCGGCCGAGGCGGCCCGGCTCGCTCTTACCGACGACACGCCCGCGGCGGCCCCGGCGGGTCCTGGCGACACTCTGGAGCGAGGGCGCGAGGCGCTCCGGCAGTCACTCGACGCGTTAAACGCCGATGCCGCTCACGGAGTCCTCGATCGCGCCCTCGGCGCATTCACGCTCGACACGGTGCTCGCCGAGATCGTCCTCCCTTACCTCCGCGACCTAGGCGAGCGCTGGGAGCGTGGCGAGGCCTCCATCGGCCAGGAGCACTTCGCCAGCAACCTGATCCGGGGGCGCCTGCTCGCGCTCGCTCGCGGCTGGGAGCGCGGCGACGGCCACTCGGCGCTCTTGGCCTGCGCGGCGGGCGAACAACACGACCTGCCGCTGATCATGTTCGGCTTGGCGCTACGCAACCGCGGCTGGCGGGTCGTCTTTCTCGGCGCCGACACGCCCGCGGGCACCGTGGCGGAGACCGCCGGTCAGCTGGCGCCCACGCTCGTGGTGATCAGCGCCGGCGAGGCGGAAGCGCTGCGCCGAGAGGCGCCGGCGCTGAAGGCCCTCGCCGGCGACCATCGCCTCTCTCTCGCCGGCGGAGGCGCGGACCCCGCGCTCGCCCGCGCCCTCGGGTGCGGGGTGCTGATCGGCGACCCGGTGGTAGCGGCCGCGTCGGTCTAGTGGGCGCCCCGCGGCGGGGTGAAGTTCACCCTCGGCGCCGGGTTGTCGAGACACGTGGCCGGGTAGGTGGCCTCAGGGTTTTTCCAACCGCGGCCCTCCGGGGCGCCCTCGGCGGACTGGCAGGTGCGGCGGTCATGACGGTGGCCGAGAAACTCGAGCAGCAACTGACCAGGCCCAACTCCTAATGGAACCGGCGCCTTGGCCAGCACGATTCGCGGGGTGATGTCAGCGCCAACCTCCGAGTCCCAATGGCCTCGCTCATGCATGCCGAAATGCGTCTCAGCATCGACCAAACGCTCGAAGCACGCTGTGTCGCGAGCTCCCGCCATTCGGGCAAAGAGCACTCCGGAGTGCTCGGATGAGACCCCGTCCTGCCCGAGACAGAGTGCAGACCCACAGCTGACGCCGAGCTGTCGAGTCGGTCAGGACTGCAGGAAGGCCAGCAGGTCGGCGTTGATCGTGTCGGCCTCAGTGGTCGGCATGCCGTGCGGGAATCCTTTGTATGTCTTAAGCGTCCCGTTTTGCACGAGCTCGGCGGACAGCGGTCCGGAGTCGGCGTAGGGAACGATCTGGTCGTCGTCGCCGTGCATCACTAGGACCGGCACCGTGATCTTCTTGAGGTCCTCGGTGAAATCGGTTTGGGAGAAGGCGACGATGCCGTCGTAGTGGGCCTTGGCTCCGCCCATCATTCCCTGGCGCCACCAGTTCTCGATGATCGCTTCCGAGGGTTTCACGCCGGCCCGGTTGAAGCCGTAAAAGGGGCCCGACGGCAGGGCCCGGTAGAACTCGGAGCGGTTGGCGGCCAGTTGGGCTTGGAGGTCGTCGAACACGCTCTTCGGCAGGCCGCCAGGGTTGGCGTCGGTCTGCACCATGAGCGGCGGCACCGCACTGATCAACACCGCTTTCGCCACGCGGCTCTCACCGTGTCGGGCGATGTAGTGCACGACCTCGCCGCCGCCGGTGGAGTGTCCGACGTGGACGGCGTCCTGGAGATCGAGATGGGCAGTCAGCGCCGCTAGGTCGTCGGCGTAGTGGTCCATGTCGTGACCGTCGCCGGTCTGCGTGGAGCGTCCGTGCCCGCGCCGGTCATGGGCGATGACGCGGTAGCCCTGCTGTAGGAAGAACAGCATTTGGGTGTCCCAGTCGTCGCCCGAAAGCGGCCAGCCATGGCTGAAAACGATCGGTTGGCCCGAGCCCCAGTCCTTGTAGAAGATCTCTGTGCCGTCTGAGGTCGTAACGAAAGGCATTCCTGCCTCCTCACGTGGGGTTGGCGGGTCGAGCCCAGTCTCCCAGACCCCCGATTACGTCCACAACCCAGCAATCACCCCTCTCCGTCAAGCATTCGCGGAGTCACGCTTGCGAACTGCGACGCGCTACTACCGCGTTCGGGCAAACGGAGAACGTCGTTCGTCGCCCGTCGCCAGATTGGGTGTCGCCGCCCCATTCGCGCGATTGCGAGAGCGCGCCACGTGTCATCCGCACGCCTGCGCTGGACGAGCATGGGTCGTCTCGACGCACAGGTGTGGGCTCGGCCAGACGCTCGGTTTCGCGGGGCGAGCGGTAGGCCAGCCCAATCTACTGTCCGATCCGAGGAGGTCTTCATGACCGACTTGTCAGTGCTCGACGCGGCGGGCCGCGTCGCTCACCGGCGACACTGCCCGGCTATCACGCCGGCCGTCCGCCGCGCAACAAGGGGATGCTCTACCCGGCCGACCCGCCGACCATCGACGAGATCGTCGCAGTCATCCGGCACGCCCCTGATCACCGTCACGGCCGGCGGCTGCGCGCCGTGATCGTCGTCCTGTGGCGCGCCGGGTTGCGCGTCCAGGAGGCACTCGCCCTCACTGAGCACGACCTCGACGTACGACGCGGCTCGATGATCGTCCGCCACGGCAAGGGCGGGCGCCGTCGCGAGGTCGGCATGGACGAGTGGGGCTGGAGCAGCTCCGGCCGTGGCTGAGCGCCCGCGCCGAGCTGCCGATCGGTCCGCTGTTCTGCATCATCGACGGCCCGACCCGCGGCCGGTCGTGGTCAGGTGCCGCCGTTCGCACCGAGTTCCGCCGGCTCGCCGCCCACGCCGGCGTCAGGCGGCGCTTCGCCCCACACCAGCTGCGCCACGCCCACGCGCTCGAGCTCGCCCGCGAGGGCGTGCCGCTGAACATCATCCAGCGCCAACTCGGGCACGCCAATCTCGGCACGACGTCGATCTACCTCCAAGGGATCGACCCCGAGGAGGTCATCGCCACCGTGCACATGCGCCGGGCACCAATGATCTCCGCCAGCGCCGGGCTGCGGCTCTGATCCATAGCCCTGGCGCAAGAGCGGGAGCGCCCACGCGCTCCCGCTCCGCCCTAGCCAAGCGAGCGTCCGGCCGCGACGGCCGACACGAGCGGTCCTCGTCCACAGGGAGCGTCGTCGGGACCTCCGCGGAGACGCCTCTTTTCATGGGGGATCCGACACTCTGCTCCGCGACGGGCTTGGCTGCTGGTTTTCGTCCAAGCAACAGCTGCCTTGACATGGTCAGCGGTCGACTGCGGCCATGTTCGCCTCGTCGTGGCGCTCGCCGGCGGCCGGGGTGAGATCGTTCAGCCGTTCGATCTGCTCGGCGCTTAGCTCGATGCTGTCGGCAGCGGTGTTCTCCTCGACGCGGGAGACGCGCTTGGTGCCGGGGATAGGGGCGATGTTGTCGCCCTGCGCGAGCAGCCAGGCCAGAGCGACCTGCGCCGGCGTGGCGTCGACCTCGGACGCGACAGCCTCGACCTCGTCGACAATGCGGAGGTTCTCCTCGAAGTTGCCCTCCGCGAAGCGCGGGTCGGTCTTGCGCAAGTCGTCGTCGGCAAGCTCCTCGCGGGACCGGATCGTCCCGGCGAGGAAGCCGTGCCCGAGCGGCGAGTAGGGCACGAAGCCGATGCCGAGCTCGCGCAGCAGCGGGAGCAGGTCGGCCTCAGGGTCACGGGTCCATAGGGAGTACTCGGTCTGTAGCGCGGCGATCGGGTGCACGGCATGGGCGCGGCGGATCGTTTCGGGTCCGGCTTCCGATAGCCCGATGTGCAGGACCTTGCCTTC
>CAWKKJ010000015.1:0-631631 GCA_963850205.1 uncultured Thermoleophilaceae bacterium
ACGTTTCGTAGGGACCCCCCTTGGCGCAGAGCCGGCGTCCTCCCGCGATGTCAGGCAGGCGGTGCGCCGGTGCCCAGGTGCCGCGAGGCGCCGAGTCGCCGAGCACGACCCGCCGAACGGTCGGGGTTTGACGGTTTCTCCTCGGCTGACGGGGGGCAACTCGTCACACCCCTCACGGCGGCGACCGCCGCCCGGTAAAGCAGAACTGGGTGCAGGCGAAGAAGAACTCCCCCCGCTCGCCCAGCCCGCTCATCTCCGCCGCCCACGCCTTTGCCTCCTCCTCGCTTACGCCGCTCTTTCCCGCGACGTAGTTGCTGATCAACGGCACCAGGAGGCCGCCGTAGGCCTCCGGGGTGAACTCGGCGGTCGCGAAGGCGTGGTCGGCCATCCGCACGTCCTCGAACCCGGCCGCTCGCATCCGTGGCGCCAGCGTGCGGGGGAGCGAGGGATCGGCGAGATGGGCGTCCCATGCGGCCAGTACGCGCCGCGTGCGCTCGGCGTCGACCGCGTGCACCGACACCGTGGCCCAGTCGACCGCCCAGGCTGCGAGCCGCCCTCCCGGCCGCAGGACGCGGAGGAACTCGGCCAGCGCGGCGTCTACATCCAGCACGTACTCCAGGACCTGCACGGTGAGCAGGGCGTCGAACGAGGCGTCGTCGACCGGAAGCGAGCCCGCATCGGCCTCTTCGAACGACACGTTCTCGTGCCCCTGACAGCGCTTGGCGGCCGCGGCCAACATCTGCGGGCTGGCGTCGAGGCCCACCACCGCGCCCTCCGGTCCCACCTGCTCGAGCAGCTCCACGAGGTAGAAGCCCGGGCCGCAACCCACGTCGGCGATTCGCTCGCCAGGCGCCGCGCCCAGGGCCTCGCGGACGATCTCCCGGCGGCGGAGGATGTCGCGCCGGCGGTACAACACCTCCATCTGCGCCGCCATCTTCTCGTCAAAGGCCAGTTGACTCATGGGGCTCCAGTCGGTGTGACAACCACCGTACCGTCGATAGCCTCGTACCGGTGTACCGGGACGACCCACCCGCGCTCGCGCTGCGCGGGCTGACCAAACGCTACGACGACGGCACCCTCGCGCTGGAGGACTTCGACCTCGAGATTCCGGCCGGTGCCTTCTTCGGGCTGCTCGGCCCCAACGGCGCGGGCAAGACCACGCTGATCAGCGCGGTGTGCAACCTGCTGCGCGTCACCGAGGGCGAGATCGCGGTCTTCGGGGAACCCCACACCTCGATGCAGGCGCGCTCCTGGATCGGCCTGGCCGAGCAGGACATCAACCTCGACCGCTTTCTCACCGTGCGCGAGACGCTCGTCTACCACGGCGGCTACTTCGGCATGGAGGAGCTGGAGGAGCGGGCCGACGAGATGATCGAGATCTTCGGCCTCCAGGCCAAGCGCGACACGCGCGCCCCGCGGCTGTCCGGCGGGCAGCGCCGGCGGCTGTTGCTGGCGCGGGCGCTGATGCACCGCCCCCGGCTGGTGATCCTGGACGAGCCCACCGCGGGGGTCGACTTCGAGCTGCGCACCGAGCTCTGGCGCTACATCCGACGGCTGCACGCCGAGGGCACGACCATCCTCCTCACCACGCACTACCTGGAGGAGGCCGAGGAGCTGTGTGAGGAGATCGCCCTCATCCGGGGCGGCCATCTGATCGCCCGCGACTCGGCCGAGGGCCTGCGCGAGGACTTCGGGGTCAGCCGGCTGCAGGATGCCTACGTGAAGGCCATGAGCTCGTGACAGGGCTCTTCTGGCTGTGCCGGCGCGAGACCCTGCGCGTGTCCAAGCTCTGGACGCAGACCGTGCTGGCCCCGGTGATCGCCTCGATGCTGTTCATCGTCGTGTTCGGGCTCTCGCTGGGAGGGCGCATCCGGCAGGAGGGCAACGTGGAGTACGAGGTGTTCATCGTGCCGGGCCTGATCGCGATGGCCATGGTGCAGGCCGCCTACGCCAACAACGCGTCCTCGATCTTCCAGGCGCGCTTTGACCGCTACATCCACGACGTGCTGTCGGCGCCGCTGCGGCCGTGGCAGGTGACCCTCGGCTACACGGTCGGAGGGGTGTTCCGGGCGCTGGCGATCGGCGTCGCGCTGCTCGTGCTGTCGGTGGCGCTGGTGGGGGTGCCGGTCGAGCGGCCCTTCGCGCTGCTAGCGGCGGTGGGCCTCGGCCTCGTCCTGTTCAGCTCGCTCGGGGTGGTGGTGGGCATCTACGCGGAGACCTGGGACCACACCACCTTCATCAACAACATCGTGATCCTGCCGCTGGCCTTCGTCGGCGGCGTCTTCTACTCGGTCGAGGTGCTGCCCTCCCCCTGGGAGGAGCTCTCTCACTTCAACCCGATCTTCTACCTCGTGCAGGGCGTCCGCTTCGGCTTCCTGGGGGAGAGCGACGTGTCGATCTGGCTCTCGCTCGCGGTGACCGCCGCGCTGGCCGTCCCGGTGTACGCGTGGTGCCAGTGGCTGTTCACAACCGGCAGGCGCTTGAAGGATTAGAGGAGCGCATCACGCGCTGCCGCCGCTGCCCCCGCCTGGTGGAGTGGCGCGAGCGGGTGGCCCGCGAGAAGCGGGCGGCGTTTCGCGACGAGGAGTACTGGGGCCGGCCGGTGCCCGGGTTCGGCGATCCGGACGCTCGCGTGTACGTGCTCGGCCTCGCGCCCGCCGCCCACGGCGCCAACCGCACCGGCAGGGTGTTCACCGGCGACCGCTCGGGCGACTGGCTGTTCGGCTGCCTGCACCGCACCGGCTTCGCCAGCCAGGCCACCTCGCGCCACCGGGACGACGGCCTGCGGCTCGAGGGTGCCTGGATCGGCGCCGCCGTGCGCTGCGCCCCGCCCGCAAACCGGCCCACGCCGGCGGAGCGCGATGCCTGCCTGCCCTTCGCGTCCGAGGAGCTGAAGCTGATCGACCCCCGGGTGATCGTGTGCCTGGGGGCGTACGCCTGGGACGCCGCCGCCCGCCTGCTCGACCTGCGCCCGCGGCCCCGCTTCGGCCACGGGGCCGAGTTCGCGGTGGAAGACGGCCCGGTCCTGCTCGGCTCCTACCACCCCAGCCAGCAGAACACCTTCACCGGGAAGCTGACCGAGCAGATGATGATCGCCGTGCTGGCCCGGGCTCGGGAGCTGGCGGCGTCCACCGCCGGGAACGCGGCTATAGTGCCTCGCCGCAAGGAGCCATAGCCGAGTCTCCGGCCGCCCGGCGGTCGGAGAGCGGGGGACCCAAGCAGTACCGGGGCGAGTCACGTTCCCGCGTGTAGCGCCGCTCTTCTGGCGCGAGCCCGACAGCTAACCCCGTAGGCGCCGAAGAAGAGAAAAGGAGCCCCTACGTCCATGAGACGCACCCTGCCTGTCCTGGCCGCCGCCGTGGTGAGCCTCACCCTCACGGCGGACGCCCTGGCCGCCGGCTACGCCACCCGCACGCTGCGGTCGGGGACGAGCGGATCGGACGTGAAGGCGCTCCAGCGCTACCTGGACCGGGCCGGCTACGAGACCGCGGTCGACGGTCAGTTCGGACCGGGCACGACGAGCAGCGTCAAGGGCTTCGAGAGCGCCGAGGGGCGGCGCGCCAACGGCGCCGCCTCGCGCTACGAGCAGCGACTCGTCCGCACGCGGGCCACCGCCTCGCAGGAGCAGCCTGTGGAGGAAGCCCCGGTGGCGGTCGAGGACGCCCCGGCGGAGGAGGCCCACCTCGACGAGGAGGGCATGGCGGTGGCCCCGGCCTCCGCGCCGGAGGAGGTGCAGGCGATCATCGCGGCGGGCAACGCGATCGCGACCAAGCCCTACAAGTACGGCGGCGGCCACGGCCGCTGGCGCGACTCCGGCTACGACTGCTCGGGCTCGGTGAGCTACGTGCTCCACGCCGCGGATCTGCTGGACAGCCCGCTGGCCTCGGGCGGCCTGATGACCTGGGGTCGCCGCGGCCGGGGGGACTGGGTGACCGTTCGCTCCAACCCCGGCCACGCGTACCTGATCGTGGCCGGCCTGCGCTTCGACACCAGCGCGCGCAAGCGGACCGGCAACCGCTGGAGCGAGCAGATGCGCTCGGCTCGCGGCTATGTGGCCCGGCACCCGGCGGGACTCTGAGCGTGCCCCTGGCCGGATTGCTCCTGCTTCAGCTCGCGACCCTGGGGGGCCTGGTGCTGGGCCGGCGCCGGACGCTGCTCCCGCTGGCGGCGGCGGTTCCGGTGAGCCTGTTGCTGGCGGGCCCGCAGGCGGGGCTTCTGGCGGCACTCGCACTGGCCGCCCTCGGCCTGGGCGCCTACCTCCGCGAGTTGGTGCTCGACGCCTTTCGGCGCTAGGGAAGCTCCTCCCGCAGCTCCTTGCGAAGCTGCTTCGCCTCCTTCTCGAGGTCCTCGCCGCCGGCCTTGGCCTTCTTCTCCAGCTCGCGGGCCTTCTTGCGGATCTCCGCGGGATCGGCGCCCTCGCGAAGCTCCTTGCGGAGGTCCTGCGCGTCCTTCTCCAGACCCTGGGCCGCTTCCTCGGCCTCCTTCTTGAGGTTCTCGGCCTCGTTGGTGACCTCGTCGCCACAGCCGGCCCCCGCCAGGGCCAGGGCGGCAAGTGCGCCGGCGGCGGAGCGCTGGAGAGTCCTTACGTGCATGGACCCCAGGGTAGGCCAGCGGCCCGTCAGATTCGGCAGGACCTGCGCTTCTCGTCGATCGTCACCGAGCGGCCGTCACTGAGCCGCGTCCGCGCCCGCAGCAGGAATTTGCGGCCCGGGCGGACCCCGGCCAGGCGGATCCGCTTGCGGAAGGGCGCGCTCGCATCACGGGCCACGCGCAGGAAGCTGGCCGGCTCGTCCTCGTCGCCGGGCTTGGGCCGGCGGCGGATGAGAAACTCCACGCGCTCGATCGCGCGGGCGTCGAGGCCGCGGACCGCGGCGGTGAAGCGGCATTGGCGGCGAGCCGCGTCCAGGCGCACGGCCGGCTTGGCCCGGCAGCCGCTGCCGACACAACCGCGCAGCGCGGCCAGGCGCGCCGCCATCGCCGTGCGAATCGAGGCGAGGGCCGGGTCGGCATGGAGGCTCGTGAGCTCGTCGGGATCGTTGACCAGGTCGTACATCTCGACCTCGCCGCTGGCGTGCTCGACGTACTTCCAGCGGTAGTTGCGCAGCCCTGCGTAGGTGAGCGCGGTGTTTGAGCCACCCTCGAGCAGCAGCTCCCGCCCCCACTGCACGCCCGGATCCTCGAACAGCCCGAAGAGCGAGCGGCCGTCCGGCACCCGCCCGCCGCGGGCCTCGGCGGCGTCGAGGATCGTCGGCGCGAGGTCGGCGTTGGTCACGAGCTGGCTCCGGGTCTCGCCGCGAGGCACCCCCGGTCCGCGCATGAGCAGCGGCAGCTTGATGGAGGGCTCGTAGGGCAGCAGCTTGCCCGCGGGCACGCGGTGCTCTCCGTGGAAGAAGCCGTTGTCGCTGGTGAACATGACAAGCGTGTTCTTGAGCTCTCCGGTGGCGTTGAGCGCCACCAGGATGGAGTCCACGGCCTCGTCCACCGCCAGCAGCGACTCCAGCCGCTGGCGGTAGTTCTCCTGGATCGCGTTGGCCCGGGCGGCGCTGATCGGGCGCCGCCCCTGCATCGCCAGCGGCTTGTCGGACATGTCGGCCTCGTTGAAGGAGGGCGCTGCTGGCGCCGGCTCGGTGGCGAAGGCGTTCACGTGGCGCGGCGCCGGGGACGGTGTTCCCTGGTTGGGAGGATCGTCGGGATCCGCCGGCCCACCGCTGTGCGGGGCCAGGAAGGCCAGCGAGAGGAAAAAGGGCTGCTCCGAGGGCGCCGCGCCGGCGATCAGCTGCTTCGCCCGCGTGGCGAAGAAATCGGTGGAGTAGAGCTCGGGCTCACGCGCGGCGGTGCCGTAGCTGCGCAGCGTCCCGTTCTCGTTGATGGTGTACCCCCAGAAGCGGTAGGTCGAGGGATCGACCGTGCCGTGCCAGTCGTTCCAGCCGGCCGGGACCTCGGCGGGCACGAGGCGCCCGTAGCCGTTGAGGAACTTGCCCACGTGCATGGTGCGGTAGCCCGCCTGCTGGAGCCAGATCGGGAGCCAGTTCGTGCGGTCCAGCCGTCCGTAGCCGCCGGCCGGCGGCCCGTTGCCGAGCACCCCGTGGTTGTGCGCGTACTGGCCGGTGAACAGCGTGGCGCGCGACGGGCAGCAGAGCGGGTAGTTGGCGAAGCTGCGCGTGAAGGTCGTGCCCTTGCCGAACCAGGTGTTGACCTTGTTGAGAACGCGCATCGACTCGAGGGTCTGGTCGTCGGTCATCACCACGACGATGTTCGGCTTGGCCTGCGCCGCCGGCGCGACGACCAGGACGGCGATCAGGGCGGTGAGGACGATGCGTGCGCGCATGTGCGTCTGAACACACCAACCTGCGCGTAGGTGCGCCCACCCACGCGGTACGCTCGTGGGTCGCATGGCGCGTGACCCTCTCGCATCGTTCACCCCCGGGGTTCGAGACTGGTTCGAGCGCTCGTTCGAGCGCCCCACCGAGGCGCAGGCGAAGGCCTGGCCGGCGATCGCGCGGGGCGAGAACACGCTCGTATCGGCGCCCACGGGCTCGGGCAAGACGCTGGCCGCGTTCCTCTGGGGCCTCGATCGCCTGGTAGCGGAGCCCGCCGAGCCGCGCCGGACCCGGCTGGTCTACGTCTCCCCCCTCAAGGCGCTCTCCTACGACGTGGAGAAGAACCTGCGCGCCCCGCTCAAGGGCATCGGCGGCGACGTCACGGTGGCCATCCGCACCGGCGACACGCCTCAGAAGGAGCGTCAGGCGATGCTGCGCACTCCCCCCGACGTGCTCATCACCACGCCGGAGTCGCTCTACCTCATGCTCACCTCGCGGGCGCGCGAGTTCCTGGTGGACACCGAGTGGGTCATCGTGGACGAGATCCACGCCGTGGCCCGCACCAAGCGGGGCGCCCACCTCGCGCTGACCCTCGAACGGCTCGAGCACCTGGCCGGCCGCTCGCTGCAGCGCATCGGCCTGTCGGCCACCCAGCGGCCGCTCGAGGAGGTGGGCCGCTTCCTGGCCGGACCGGGGCGGGAGTGCACGCTGGTCGACGCCGGCGTGCGCAAGCCCCTGGACCTGAAGATCTGCGTACCGGTCGAGGACATGCGCGAGCCCGACGCGCCCGATCCCACCAACCCCGCCGCCGGCGGCACGGGCACCACGGCCGGCGGGGGCGACCTGGTGGGGGCCGGGCTGGGCTCCGCGGAGGGACCCGGCACCACCGCCCGCTCGATCTGGCCCGCGATCTATCCCGAGCTGCTCCGCCTGGTGCGCGAGCACCGCTCGACCATCATCTTCGTGAACAACCGACGCGGCGCGGAGCGGCTCGCGGTGCGCCTGAACGAGCTGGCGGCCGAGGACGACGGCGACGAGCCCACGGCGATCGCCCGGGCCCACCACGGCTCGCTGGCCCGCGAGGAGCGGCTGGTGGTCGAGGACCTGCTGAAGTCCGGCGAGCTGCCCTGCCTCGTGGCCACCTCCTCGCTCGAGCTGGGCATCGACATGGGCGCCGTCGACCTGGTGATCCAGGTGGAGTCGCCGAAGTCGGTCACGGCCGGCCTGCAGCGGATCGGCCGGGCGGGGCACGGCGTGGGCGAGGTCTCGATCGGGCGCATCTTCCCGAAGTTCAGGGCCGACCTGCTCGAGTGCGCGGTGGTGGCGCGCCGGATGCGCGACGGCGACATCGAGCCCACCGTGGTCCCCCGCAACGCCCTGGATGTGCTGGCCCAGCAAGTGGTGGCGATGGTGGCCGGCGGCGACGAGTGGCGGGTGCCGGAGCTGCACGACACCGTGCGGCGGGCCTACCCCTACTCGGAGCTGTCGCGCGAGCTGCTCGACAGCGTGCTCGACATGCTCGACGGCCGCTACCCCTCGGAGGAGTTCTCCGAGCTGCGGCCCCGAATCGTCTGGGATCGCGTGGAGGACACCATCCGCGCCCGCCGCGGGGCGCTGCAGCTGGCGGTCACGAACGCCGGGACGATCCCCGACCGCGGCCTCTACGGCGTGCACCTTCCTGACGGGCGCCGGGTCGGGGAGCTGGACGAGGAGATGGTCTATGAGGCCCGCCCCGGCCAGACCTTTCTGCTGGGGGCGTCGACCTGGCGGATCGAGGAGATCACGCGGGATCGCGTGATCGTGGTGCCTGCCCCGGGCGCGCCCGGGGCGGTGCCGTTCTGGCGCGGCGACGGCGTGGGCCGGCCCAAGGAGCTGGGCGCGGCCATCGGAGCCTTCTCGCGCGACTCGGTGGAGCGGGAGCCGAGCGACCTGGTCGGCGAGTACGACCTCGACGAGCGGGCGGCGCGCAACCTCCTCACCTTCCTGCGCGAGCAGCGCGACGCCACCCGCGTGGTGCCGAGCGATCGCACGCTGGTGATCGAGCGCTTCCGGGACGAGATCGGTGACTGGCGGTTGTGCGTGCTCTCGCCCTTCGGAGGGCGCGTCCACGCCGCCTGGGCGCTGGCGCTCTCGGCCCGCATCCGCGACGAGTTCGGCCTCGAGTCCGACGCCATCTGGTCGGACGACGGCATCATCGTCCACCTACCCGACGCCGACGAGGCCCCCTCGGCCGAGCTCGTGCTGGTGGAGCCCGACGTGGTCGAGGAGCTGGTGGTCCGGGAGCTGTCGAGCTCCGCCCTCTTCGGGGCCCGCTTCCGCGAGAACGCCGCCCGTGCCCTGCTGCTGCCGCGCGCCCGGCCGGGTAAGCGCACGCCGCTGTGGCAGCAGCGGCTGAAGGCGCAATCGCTGCTCGAGGTGGCCAAGCGCTATGGCCAGTTTCCGATCGTCCTCGAGACCTACCGCGAATGCCTGCGCGACGTGCTCGACGTCCCTGGCCTCGAGGAGCTTCTCCGGGGACTGCACAGCCGCGAGCTCTCGCTGGTCGAGGTCGAGACCCAGCGCGCCTCCCCCTTCGCCTCGTCGCTGCTGTTCGACTACGTGGCCACTTACATGTACGAGGGCGACACGCCGAACGCCGAGCGGCGCGCGGCGGCGTTGTCGCTCGACCGGGACCTGCTGCGCGAGCTCCTGGGCCAGGAGGAGCTGCGGGAGCTGATCGACCCGGGCGCCCTGGCGGAGGTCGAAGCCGACCTGCAGCGGGTGAGCGACCGCACGCGCGCCGCGAACGCCGACGGTCTGCACGACGTGCTTCGCGCTCTCGGCGACCTCACCGGCGACGAGGCGCAGGTGCGCTGCCTGGAGGCCGTGTCGGCCAAGCGGATGCTTACCGAGCTGGAACGGGAGCGGCGGGCCGTGCGGATGCGGATCGGAGGCGAGGAGCGCTGGATCGCCGCTGAGGACGCCGGCCTGTACCGCGACGCCCTCGGCGCCGTGCCCCCCGGCGGGCTGCCGGCCGCCTTCCTCGAGGAGATCGAGGAGCCGCTCCAGCGGCTGGCTCGCCGCTACGCCCGCACCCACGGGCCGTTCACCACGAGAGAGGCCTCGGACCGCTACGCCGTCGACGTGGGCGCCGTGCTGCGCGAGCTCGAGCGCGACGGCCGGCTGGTGCTGGGCGAGCTGCGCCCTGGCGGGAACGAGCGGGAGTGGTGTGACGCGGACGTGCTGCGGCGGCTGCGACGCGCCTCGCTGGCCACGCTGCGCAAGGAGGTCGAGCCCGCCGAGCAGCGCGCCCTCGCCCGCTTCCTGCCCGCATGGCAGGGCGTGGACGCCGCGCCGCCCGGCGGCGCTGGCGTCGACCGCCTGCGCGAGCTCTTGGTGCCGTTGCAGGGGCTGGCGCTCGCCCCGGAGGTCTGGGAGCGGGACGTGCTGCCCCGGCGCACCGGCGCCTACTCCCCGGCGTGGCTCGACCAGCTCTGCGCCGGCGGGGAGCTGGTGTGGGTGGGCGCCGGCGCCCTGGGGCGCAGCTCGGGCCGGGTGGCCCTCTATTTCCGCGAGGACGCCCGCTGGTTGGGGCCGCCTCCGGTCAAGGCCGAGCGTCCCGACGGGCCGCTGCATCAGGCGATCCGCGACCGCCTCGAGCGCGGGGCGGCCTTCTGGGCCGACCTGCTCGCCGACACCGAGGGCGGTGAGCCGCTGGAGCTGCAGGAGGCCCTGTGGGACCTGACCTGGGCAGGCGAGGTCACCAACGACGCCTTCGCCCCACTCCGGGCGCCGCGGCTCACCGTGGCCAAGCGCCAGCGCGACGCCGGGCGCCGCTTCGCCCGCCGCCGGCGCCCCGGCGCCCCGCAGGTCCAGGGGCGCTGGTCGCTCACCGCCCCGCTGTTCGCCGGCGCGCCGGCGCACGGCCCGCGCATGCGGGCAATGGCCGAGGTGCTGCTCGAGCGCTACGGGATCGTCACCCGCGAGACCGTTCTGGCCGAGGGTATCCCCGGCGGGTTCGCCGCGCTCTACGGCGAGCTCGCCAACCTGGAGACGCTGGGCACCGCGCGCCGCGGCTACTTCGTGGAGGGACTCGGGGGAGCGCAGTTCGCCCTGCCGGCCGCGATCGAGCGACTGAGGACCATGCGCGCCGACGAGCCCGCCGGCCCGCTGGTGGTGGGCGCCACCGATCCCGCCAACCCGTTCGGCGCGACGCTGCCGTGGCCGAAGCGGGAAGGGGACGAATCTGGCCGCCGGCCGGCGCGAGTGCCCGGCGCCTACGTGGTCACGCTGGACGCCGAGCCGGTGCTGTACGTCGAGCGCGGGGGCAAGGGACTCCTGCCGCTGCGAGAGCCCGAGGACGGATGGTTGCGGGAGGCCCTGGAGGCCCTTGCCGACGCCGTGCGCCGCGGCCGCGTGCCGCGCCTCGGGCTGGAGCGCTTCGACGGCGAGCCGGTGGTGGGAAGCCCGGTGGGCGCGCTGCTGATCGAGCTGGGCTTCCGCCAGGGACCGCGGCGGCTGACGCTCAGCGCCTGACCGAAGCGGTTAGGCCGCGCGTACGATCGAGGGATGCCCGAGGGCGACACGATCCACTCCGCGGCCCGGCGCATATCGGCGGCCCTGGTGGGCAGCGACATCACTGCCGTGGAGCCGCGCCACCCCCGCTTCGGCCACGACCGCTGGCCCGAGCGGCTCGCGGGCAGGGGGGTCCGGGCCGTGGAGGCGCACGGCAAGCACTTGTTCATCCGCTTCGAGGGCGGCCTGACGCTGCACTCGCACCTGCGAATGACCGGCAAGTGGGGGGTCTACCGGCACGGGGAGCGCTGGCGCCGGGCCGCGCGGCGGGCCTGGCTCGTGATCCGCACCCCCGAGCACGAGGTTGTCCAGTTCGACGGACCGGTGCTGGAGCTGATGACCGATTCCCGCACGCGCTTCGACCAGCGGCTGGCGGGACTGGGGCCGGACGTGCTGGCCGAGGAGTTCGACGAGGAGCGCTTCCTGCGGCGGCTGCGCGAGGACGATCAGAGCCGGGGGATCGGCGAGGCCGTCCTCGACCAGCGCAACCTCGCGGGGATCGGGAACGTGTGGAAGTCCGAGGGCTGCTTTCTGGCCGGCACCGATCCCTGGCGCCGGCTGCGCGAGGTGAGCGACGCCGAGGCGCTGGCGATCGTGCACGAGGTGCGCCCGCTGATGCGCATCTCGGTGGAACGGGGTGGGCGGATCGTGAGCTTCCGGCCGGACCGGCCCAACGAGCGCGGTGACTCCCGCATGTGGGTGTTCGAGCGCACGGGCCTTCCCTGTCGCCGCTGCGGCACGCTCATCCGGGCCCGCGGCCAGGGCGACGACAACCGGACGACCTACTGGTGCCCGCAGTGCCAGGCGTGATCCGGGTCGGCCACAAGGGCGCCGACCACGTCGCCCCCGGCAACACCATCGCCAGCTTCGACGCCGCCCTGGAGCACGGGGTGGACATGATCGAGTTCGACGTGCTGCGCACGCGGGACCGACGGCTGGTGCTGGCCCACGACTACGAGGACGCCGGCTCGCGCACCTGCGTGACGCTCGAGGAGGGACTCGACCACTTCGCGGGCGAGGCCTACGCCGGCATCGAGCTGGACCTGGACATGAAGCTGCCCGGCTACGAACGCGAGGTGACCGAGGGCCTGCGAGACCGGGGCCTCACCGGTCGCTCGCTGGTCTCGACGATGTACCCCGAGAGCCTCGACCGCCTCGGCGAGCTCGCCCCCGGGCTGCGCCGCGGCTGGTCGGTCCCCCGCGTTCGCCGCGACTACATGCGCTCCCCGCTGGCGCTCCCGGCCTACGCGGTGGCCCGGATCTGGCGCGCGCGGCTGCCCGGCCAGGCCGCCGCTCGCATCCGCGCCGGCGGCTGCGAGGCGGTGATGGCCCATCAGATCCTGGTGAGCGGCCGGCTGGTGCGCGACGTGCACGGCGCCGGCGGGCAGGTCTACGTCTGGACCGTGGACAGCGCGCGGCGCATCGAGGCGCTCGAGGCGCTGGGGGTGGACGGCGTGATCACCAACGATCCGCGGCTGTTCGACGCCTACTAGCCACTCTTTCCGTGATGGATGCCCTGCCCCGTCGTAGTAGGGGTGTGAACGAGGCCGTCGCGGAGCGCCTGCCGGGGGTGACACCAGCGGAGAACGAGCCCTTCGGCGCGCTGTACGAGCGCACCTTCGAGCGGGTCTACGCCTACGTGGCCTCGCTGCTCCGCAACCGTGCCGCCGCCGAGGACGTGACCGCACAGGTCTTCGAGCGCGCCTACCGCAAGCGGGGCAGCTATCGCCCCGGCCGCGGGACGCCCGAGGCCTGGTTGTTCGGTATCGCCCGCAACGCTGCCCTCGACGAGCTGCGGCGCCGACGGCGGCGGGCGAGCCTGGAGGCCGAGCCCGAGGACTCCGGAAGGCCCAGCCCGCACGAGCACGCCGAGCTGGCCCTGCGCCGTGAGACGGTGCGGGCCGCGCTGGCCGGCCTCGACGGCCGCGAGCGGGACCTGATCGCGCTCAAGTTCGCAGCCGGGCTCACCAACGCGGAGATCGGCCGCGTGCTCGGCACGAGCGAGTCGAACGCCGGCAGCCGCCTGCACCGGACCATGACCAAGCTGCGAAAGGCCTGCCATGACGAAGCCTGAGAACGGGGCTGCGACGATCGAGCGCGACCTGGAGGCGTTGGAGACGGCGCTGGCTCGTGGCGCCGCGGACCACGACGACCTGGACGCTCGCGAGCTCCAGGAGCTGGCGCTGGCGGTGCGGGCCGACGCGCCCGAGCCGAACGCCGACTTTGCGGACGACCTGCGCGGACGCGTGGCCGCCGGCTTTCCCCAAGCGCCTCGTTCGCGCCGGCTCCCGGCGTTCAGGCAGCTCGCCCCCGCGCTGGCGGCCGTCGCCGCGGTGGCCCTTCCGCTGGTCATCGCCGTTGCGCTGTCGGGTGGTCCGTCGGACGAGGACCAAGCCGATTCCGGAGGCGGCGGCACATCCGCCGCGGTCGCGCCGGCGCAGGACGGAGGCGGCTCGGTCGCCGCGCCCGAGGCCTCCTCCCGCTCCCGCTTCGCTCCCGGCCCGCGTCAGCGGCGGATCGAGCGCACCTTCTCGCTCGAGCTCGACGCCCCGGTCGACCGCCTGGCCCGGGTGGCCGACGGCGTGGCCGAGGTCACCGGCCGCTACGGCGGCTTCGTCCTCAGCTCGTCGGTCAACAGCGGGCGGGAGGACGGCGGCGGGGTGTTCGAGCTGCGGATTCCCTCGAATCGTCTACGGCCCGCGCTGCGGGCCCTCGCGGGGCTCGCTCCGGTGATCAGCCAGAGCCAGGACGGCCGCGACATCACGCCTGCCTACGTGACGGCCCAGGACCGCCTCCAGGCGGCGCGGGCCGAGCGACGCGGGCTGCTCGGCCGGCTCCAGACCGCCACCACCGACGCGGAGGCCGAGGCCATCCGACGCCGGCTGGACCTCGTGGCCGCCGAGATCAACGGTCTGCGCGGACGGCTGCGAGCGCTCCGCCTGCGAAGCGACTACGCCGCGGTCACGGTGAGCCTCGTGTCCGAGGCCGACGACGGCCAGGGCGGCGCCGCCGGCTCGATCGACGACGCCCTCGGGGATGCCGGCGACCTCCTGGTCACCGCCACGGGCCTGCTGATCCGCGTGCTCGCGCTGGCGCTGCCGCTCGCCCTGGTCGGCCTGCTGGCCGGCCTCGCGGCGCGGCTGCTGCGCCGGCGGCGGCGCGAGTCCGCGCTGGTCTAGCTCTGGCTCTAGAGTCGGCCGCCATGAAGCATCACATTCTCGGAGACCTGACCCTGCCCGCCCTCGGCCTCGGATGCATGGGCATGTCCGAGTTCTACGGGCCCACCGACGAGGAGGAGTCCACCCGCACGATCCAGCGGGCCCTCGACCTCGGGGTCACGTTCCTCGACACCGCCGACATGTACGGCAGCGGCCACAACGAGGAGCTCGTGGGTCGCGCGATCGCCGGCCGCAGGGACGAGGTCCAGCTGGCCACCAAGTTCGCGGTCCGGCGCGACGGAGACGAGCGCCGTATCGACAACTCGCCGGAGTGGATCCGGGAGGCCTGCGACGCCTCTCTGCGCCGCCTGCAGACCGACCGCATCGACCTCTACTACATGCACCGCCGCACCCCGGACGTGCCCATCGAGGAGAGCGTGGGCGCCATGGCCGGCCTCGTGACCGAGGGCAAGGTCCGCCATCTCGGCCTTTCCGAGGTGAGCGCCGACACCCTGCGTGCCGCGTCCGCGGTCCATCCCATCACGGCGCTGCAGAGCGAGTGGTCGTTGTTCACCCGCGGGCTCGAGGAGCAGATCGTGCCCACCGCCCGCGAGCTCAAGGTGGGGGTGGTGCCCTACAGCCCGCTCGGGCGAGGGGAGCTCTCCGGCGCCCTCGACATCTCGGCCGACGACGATTTCCGCAAGCACCTGCCCCGTTTCCAGGGCGAGAACCGCGAGCGCAACCTCAAGGCGGTCGAGGACCTGCGGGCCGTGGCCGCCGAGCTCGACGCCACGCCCGCCCAGGTGGCGCTGGCCTGGCTGCTGCACCAGGGCGACGACGTCGTGCCCATTCCCGGCACCAAGCGGGTGAGCTACCTCGAGGAGAACGCCGCCGCCGCCGAGCTCGAGCTGAGCGGCGAGCAGCTGGCCACGCTCAACGACAACTTTTCCGTGGATCTGACCGCCGGAGACCGCTATCCCCCGGAGGGGATGACCACCGTCGAGCGCTAAGGCTCCAAGCCGGACTCCGCTATCCGGCCCGCCGCGTCCACCCACTCCTGGTGGAAGTGGCGCATCGCCAGGCGCATGCCCGGCGCCGCCAGGCGGACGGCCAGGCCGCGCTGGGTCTCCTCGGTCACGATCCGGCACCCCGAGCCGGTCGGCTCGATCAACCAGGCGTGGTGGCCGACGGCGCCCAGGCCCCGCCCGGTCCAGGCCAGGCGGTGGGGCGGCTCGAATTCGGTGATCTCGGTGGTCACCGGGGCCCCGAAGGTGATCCAGCGAAAGCGGCTGCCGAGGCCGAGCACCGGCCAGGGCCCTTCGAGCGGGCGCACGCGCCATGCGTTCGCGTAGAAGACGTGCCAGCGATCGGGGCGCACGAGCCACGCCCACACCGCCTCCGGCTCAGCCGAGGAGTCGGCCACGTTGCGCTGGTGGATCGCGGCCCCGGCGGGCTCGTGCCCGGCGGGCCAGCGGATCGACAGTCCCGTCAGGACTTGCCCGGCTGTGGGAACTGCGTGGTGAGGAAACGGTCCCAGAGGCGGTCGGGCATCAGCTTTCGCTGTCCGATGAGCATGCGCGCCGAGGGCGTCACGCGGACGCGGATCTTCGGCGACGGGCTGGTGACGGCCTCCTCGATCGCCTTGGCCACGTCGTCCGGCTCGCCGCCGAAGCGGGCCAGCGGCCCCTTCTCGTACACGTCCTGGGTGGCCGTGGCCACGCGGGCGTTGAAGTCCGCGTAGGGACCGTCCTCATGTCTGACCTCCCCGGCCGCCGTGGCCCCGAACTCCGTGCGGATCAGCCCGGGCTGGATCACGACCACGTCCACGCCGAAGCCCTTGACCTCGAAGCGCAGCGCGTCGCTGATCGCCTCCACCGCGTACTTGGTCGCGTGGTAGACGCCGCCACCCGGGAAGGTGAAGTTCGCTCCCATCGAGCTGATGTTCACGATCCGGCCCCAGCCCTGGTCGCGCATGCCGGGCAGCACCAGCTGGCTCATGCGGATGAGGCCGAAGACGTTCGTCTCGAACTGACGGCGCACGTCGTCGAGCGCCACCGTCTCGATCGCACCCGACTGCGAGTAGCCCGCGTTGTTCACCAGCGCGCCGACCGCACCCTCCTCACCCACGACGGCCTCCACCGCGGCGCGCATGGACTCCTCGTCCATCACGTCGAGGGCCAGGGTGCGGCAGCCGGCCTGCCCTAGATCCGCGATGGCCGACTCACGGCGAGCGGTGGCGTAGACGGTGTGACCCGCGCGCGACAGCCGCAGGGCGGTGGCCCGGCCGATGCCGGTCGAGCAGCCGGTGATGAGGACGGCCTTCGATGCGGTCGTCATGGGCCCAGATTACGCCGGGAGGCCCCTGAACACGTCCCAGACCGGCCGCGGCACCCCGCCACCGGCGATCTCGTTGCACAGCCCGCAATTCGCTATCGGATCGGCATACATGAGGTAGTTGGAGAACAGCTCGACGGCGGGCAGGGCGCTCGCCCGGGCCCACGCGTCGGCCACCAGCTGAGCCTGGTCGGTCAGGTCTCGCACCTCGCCCGACCCTACGCGGGCACCGCCCTCGGTCACCCAGATGCGCGGGTTGGCGGGTCCACCCCGGCCCCGCCAGCGGCCCTGCAGCATCCGCGCGAGGTCGCCGGTCCCTCCGGGCAGCGCTCCCCCTTGCTCGATGTCCCGGTAGTTGTGATGGCTCCAGGCGAAGCTCGGGCTAGCCGGAAACCCCAGCCACTCCAGCGCGGTGAGGACCGGCGGCACCAGCGAGCGGACGCTGGTGAAGAGCCGGTCGTCCGGCGCCACCCGGTCGCAGAGCGCGGGGCCGGCAAGCCCGACGCGGTGACCGCGCTCCGCGCTCAGCTTCTGCGCGGTCTCCATCATCTCGGTCACCAGAACAGCCATCAGGGGAAGCCCGGGGGCGAAGGGATCCGCGCTGGGACTCGGGGTCTGCTGAGGCCACAGCTGGCGGTTCGGCTCGTTCGCGATCTCGAGCGTGAAGCCGCGGCCATGGATCGCGTAGCGGTCCATCAGCCAGCCGAGCCACTGCCCGTAGTACCCACGGGGGCCGAGCTCTCCAACCGGAACGCGCCATTCGAGGGGCTTCAGGCGTTCAACCGGGGTGTCGGGACCGCCGCGGTCCTCGCGGGCCGAGTCCGCGGGCATGCCGGCGGTGCCGTTGGCCCAGCGCGGGAAGTGCCAGGTGGTGAGGATCACGTTGAGGCCGGCGGCGCGGGCCAGCGCGATCTGCTCGTCCATCGCCTGGATGTAGCCGTAGCCGCAGCCTGACCCGCAGACGGCCAGGTCGTTCGCCGGGCCGTCGAGATCGCTCATGGGGACGAGCGAAGGTGGAAAGAGCTGGGCCTTGTCCCACCGGATCCAGAGCCTCACCCAGCGCGTTCCGAGCGCGCGAAGCCGGTCGAGGTTGCCGTTCACCCGCAGGTCCTCGACGTCGCCGCCGTGGTTGAGCGAATCCATCGCTACGCACTTGGCCAGGGCGCGGGGGGTCTGGCCGACCGCCACCCGCGGCAACCCGGCCGCGACAGCGCCCCCCGCGATCGCGGACCGCGTCAGGAAGGTGCGCCTGCTGAGCCCAGGCATATGACGACAGTAGCTCAGCTAAGCGTCGCGCTCGACCCGCACGGCGAACCCCTCGGCCCGCGCCGCCTCCAGGATCTCCCGGCTGTTCTCCCGCCCGCGGGTCTGCAGCACCAGCTTGATCGCGGTCTCGCGCACGTGGATCTCAATCCCGTCGCGGAGGTGCTCCACGTCGACGACGTTCCCTCCGTGCTCGGCCACCACGCCGAGCAGGCCGGCGAGCGCGCCGGGGCGGTCGGGAACCACGGTGGAGAGCACCATCCGCCGGCCGGCGGCGGTCTCGCCCAGACGGATGCACTCGGACAGCAGCGAGGCGTCGACGTTCCCGCCCGAGAGCACGGCGCACACGTCGCCGCTCGCCGGAGCGCTCACCCGTCCGTGCATCAGCGCCGCCACCGCCACCGCGCCCGCGCCCTCCACGACCAGCTTCGAGCGCTCGAGAAGAAGGACCATCGCCTGGGCCACCTCGTCGTCGGTCACGGTCACGACCTCGTCCACGTAGCGCTCCACCAGCGGCAGGGTGAAGTCCCCGGGCCGTTTCACGGCGATGCCGTCGCAGATCGTGTTGGCCGAACGGGCGCCGATCGGGCGCCGGGCGGCCAGCGAGTCGATGTAGGGAGCGCAGGCCTCGGCCTGAACGCCGACCACGCGCACGCCCTGGAGCCGCGCGGCCATGGCGAGGGCGATCCCGCTCGCCAGCCCGCCTCCTCCCAGCGGGATCACGATGAGCCTGACCTCCGGCGCGTCCTCGGCGATCTCCAGCCCGATCGTGCCCTGTCCGGCCACCACGTGCGGGGCGTCGAACGCGTGGACCGGCGTGAGCTGCTCCTCCTCGGCCACGCGCAGGGCCTCGGCGCCGGCCTCGTCGAAGCCCCCCTCCACGGTGCGGACCTCGCCGCCGTACTGGCGCACCGCCGCCACCTTCGCCAGGGGCGCCCGCTCGGGCATCACCAGCACCGCCCGCGTCCCCGCCGCTCGTGCGGCATAGGCGACGGCCTGCGCGTGGTTGCCCGCGCTGCCCGCCACCACGCCGCCGCGCAGCGCGTCCTCGGGCAGGCGCCGGATGCTGTTCACTGCCCCCCGGACCTTGAACGAGCCGGTCAGCTGGAGGTTCTCGGCCTTCAACAGCACGCGGGCCCCGACCCGCCGGCCGAGCTCGCCCGCGCCGAGCATCGGGGTGGCCCGGACCTGCCCGGCTATCAGCCCGGCCGCGTCCTCGATGTCCTGCACGGTCACAGGGTCAGGTGCGACGACCACGTTCATGGGATTATGCGCCTATGGCTGACGGGGAGGAGACCGCTCGCCTGCTGGCGGGCACGGAGGTCTTCGGCGATCTCGAGCAGAGCGAGCTCGTCGCCGTGGCCCAGGTGGCGGTGCCCCGCCACTGGGATCGAGGCGAGGTCGTGTTCCGCGAGGGAGACGAGGGCGACACGTGCTACCTCGTGCGCTCCGGCGCCGTGATCCTCACCCGCGAGCACCAGGACGGCCGCATGGTGGCGCTGGCCGAGCTGCGCGGGGGCGCGCTCTTCGGCGAGCTGGCGATGTTCCGCGGCGAGACCCGCTCGGCCACCGCCGAAGCCATCGAAGCCACCAGCGCGGTGGCGTTGCTGGCGGGCGACGTCCAGCGGCTGATTCGCCGTCATCCCGACCTGGCCCTGAAGCTGCTGGCCTCACTGGCCGAGCGCGTGAGCAAGACCAACGAGCGCCTGCTTCAGCAATCCTTCCAGACCGTCGCCGGCCGGGTGGCGAGCGCGCTGCTCGCCCAGACCGTGGCCCGCCAGGCCGAGGGAGCTCCCCAGCAGGACGTGCTCATCCGCGCGACCCAGGCGGAGATCGCCCACCTCGCGGGCACGTCGCGTGAGAGCGCCAGCCGTTTCCTGGCCACGCTGGAGCGCGCGGGCGTGGTCGCCCTCGGCCGGGGCAAGGTGACGGTGCATGAACCGGGACGACTCCGCAACTACATCCACTGAGCGGTCCCGCATGGTGGACCGCCAGCTGCGGCGGCGGGGAATCGAGGACGAGCGGGTGCTGGCGGCGATGGAGGAGGTCCCGCGCGAGCGCTTCCTGCCCGAGCGGATGCGACGGAAGGCCTACCGGGACGGCGCGGTGCGGATCGGCGAGGGACAGACGATGTCGCAGCCGTGGATCGTGGCCTGCATGGCCCAGCTGCTCGAGCTGACCGGCAAGGAGGTGGTGCTCGAGGTGGGCACCGGCTCCGGCTACGCCGCGGCCGTGCTCTCGCGCCTGTGCCGCGAGGTGGTGACGATCGAGCGCTTCGAGGGGCTGGCCGGCCAGGCCCGGGCCGCACTGGACGGGCTCGGGTACGAGAACGTGGACGTGCGGGTGGGCGACGGCGCCCGCGGGGCGCCGGACCGCGCGCCGTTCGGCGGGATCTCGGTCACGGCGACCGCGCCCGAAGCGCCGCCTCCCGCCCTGTTCGACCAGCTGGCGCCCGGCGCCGCGCTGGTGTGCCCGGTCCAGCGCCGACGGCGAGAGCTGCTCATGCGCTTCCGCGGAGGAGTGGCGGAGAGCATCGTCGCTGTGCGCTTCGTTCCCCTCGTGTCAGACCAGGACTGATCTCGTCTAGATAGGCTGCCCCGGGTCGTGTTCGTCCTCAACTTCTACTCGCCCGTCTTCATCGACCAGCTCAAGCGCGGCCGCAAGACGGCCACCATCCGCCTCGGCGACAAGAGCAAGAAGTACCGCAAGGGCGAGGTGGTGATGATCACCGTGGGCTTCCAGCATGCGCCGCGCGAGCGGATCTTCGAGGCGGTCATCGACAGCGTCGACGTCAAGCGCGTGGACGAGCTCTCCCGGCGGGACATCGAGCACGACAATCCGGAGTTTCGCCGGCTCGACGAGATGGTCCATTTCCTGGAGCAGATCTACGGCCGCAAGGTCGAGACCGAGGACCTCGTCACCGTGGTCCGCTTCTCCCAGATCGCCGAGCGGCCCACCGAGATCCGCGAGCGGCTGCGGCCCGACGCCCCCTCGCAAAACTGAGGCAAACACCGGCCGCCCGCGCCGCATGCTGGCACTCTCACTGCTAGAGTGCCAGGTCGGCACTCCTACCCTGAGAGTGCCAAGAAACAGCACACGGACGGAGGTAAGCAGCATGAATCTCAAGCCTCTGGGTGATCGCCTGATCGTTCAGGCAATCGAAGAGGAAGAGACCACCGCGAGCGGAATCGTTCTGCCCGACACGGCCAAGGAGAAGCCGCAGCGCGGCAAGGTCCTTGCCGTCGGAGAGGGCAAGTGGGACGAGGATGGCGAGAAGCGCATCCCGCTCGACGTCGCCGAGGGCGACGAGGTCCTGTACTCGAAGTACGGCGGCACCGAGGTCGAGGTCGAAGGTGACGATCTCCTCGTCCTGCGGGAGTCGGACGTGCTCGCCAAGGTCGCGGGCTAAGGAAGGAACCAGACACACATGGCTCACAAGGAACTGAAGTACGACGTCGAGGCGCGCCGCGCGCTCGAGGACGGCGTAGACGCCGTCGCGAACGCGGTCAAGGTCACGCTCGGCCCCAAGGGCCGCTACGTGGTGATCGACAAGAAGTTCGGCGCCCCCACCATCACCAACGACGGTGTCTCGATCGCTCGTGAGATCGAGCTCGAGGAGCCGTTCTCCAACCAGGGCGCCCAGCTCGTACGCGAGGTGGCCACGGCCACCAACGACGTGGCGGGCGACGGCACCACCACCGCCACCGTGCTGGCGCAGCGGATCGTCCGGGACGGCCTCAAGAACGTGGCCGCCGGCGCGAACCCGCTTGCTCTCAAGCGGGGCATCGAGAAGGCGGTCGACCAGGTCGTCGACCAGATCAAGGCACATCTCCACCGAGATCTCCGGCAAGGACCAGATCGCACGTGTGGCGGCCATCTCCGCCGCCGACGACGAGATCGGCGACGTGATCGCCGACGCGATCGAGAAGGTCGGCAAGGACGGCGTGGTCAACGTCGAGGAGGGCCAGACCTTCGGAATGGACCTCGAGTTCACCGAGGGCATGCAGTTCGACAAGGGCTACATCTCGCCCTACATGGTCACCGACCAGGACCGCATGGAGGCCACCCTCGAGGATCCCTACATCCTCATCGCCAACCAGAAGATCGGCTCGGTGCGCGACATCCTGCCGGTGCTCGAGCAGGTGATCCAGTCGGGCAAGCCGATCGTGGTCGTCGCCGAGGACGTGGAGGGCGAGTCGCTTGCCACCTTCGTGGTGAACAAGCTGCGCGGCACCTTCACCGGCGTCGCCGTCAAGGCACCGGGCTTCGGCGACCGCCGTAAGCGCATGCTCGAGGACATCGCCATCCTGACCGGCGGCGAGGTCATCACCGAGGAGATGGGCCTCAAGCTGGAGAACACCCAGCTGTCGCAGCTCGGCCGCGCCCGTCGCGTGGTGGTCACGAAGGACACGACCACGATCGTCGACGGTGCCGGTGAGTCCGATGCGATCAAGGGCCGCATCAACCAGATCAAGAACGAGATCGAGGGCACCGACTCCGACTTCGACCGCGAGAAGCTGCAGGAGCGGCTGGCCAAGCTGGCCGGCGGCGTGGCTGTCGTGAAGGTCGGAGCGGCCACCGAGACGGAGATGAAGGAGAAGAAGCACCGCGTCGAGGACGCGCTGCAGGCCACCCGCGCCGCCCTCGAGGAGGGCATCGTGCCGGGCGGCGGTGTGGCGCTCCTGCGTGCCCAGGACGCGATCAAGGTCGACGCGTTCGAGGGTGACGAGCAGACCGGCGCCCGCATCGTGCAGCGCTCGCTCGAGGAGCCGCTGCGCCAGATCGCCGACAACTCGGGGCTCGAGGGCTCGGTCGTCGTCAACGACGTCCGCAAGGCCAAGGGCAAGAACGACGGGCTCAACGCCGAGAGCGGCGAGATCGTCGACCTGGTCAAGGCCGGCGTCATCGACCCCGCCATGGTCACCCGTTCGGCGCTGCAGAACGCAGCCTCGATCGCGAAGAACATCCTCACGACCGAGGCCATCGTGGCCGAGATGCCCGAGAAGGAGCCGGCCGGCGCAGGCATGCCGGGCGGCATGGGCGGTATGGACGGCATGATGTAAACCGATGTGATCCGGGGGGCTCACGCCCCCGGCTCGCTTTGTTCGAGGGCCTCGCTTCGGCGGGGCCCTCGTCGTTTCGTTATCGAGTGTGGCCCCCGAAAGGCGCCATATGCGCGACTTCTGGAAGCCACACTCCGGCGGCGCCGTCGAGGATGTGACGGCGGCGGTTCCGGTGTAACAACGCTGCGACCGGCGCGTGACTGCTCCCGTACCCCGCCCGCCGTTCCCCGGTAGGGTCACGCGGTGCGCACCAGCCGGCGGCTCGACGACATTCCCGGGTTCAACATCGACCGGGTTGCCGCCGCGGCGGGCGACGATCCGGACGTTCTGCGGCTCGAGAACCTCGACACCGACATCCGGCCCCATCCGGCGGCGATCGAGGCGACGCAGGCGGCGCTCGAGGAGGACGGCGCCAACAGCTGGCTCCCGTTCAACGGCCGTGAGGACCTCAAGCTGGCCATCTGCGACCTCGTCGAGCGGCGCGGCGGGCCGCGCTACGACCCGCGGCGAGAGGTGGTCATCACCTGTGGGGAGGGCGAGGCGATGCTCGACGCGCTGCTGTGCCTCGTCGACCCCGGTGACGAGGTGATCCTGACCGATCCCACCTACGCGGGGATGCTCAACCGCGTGCGACTCGCCGGGGGCGTGCCGAGGCTCGTGCCGCTGCACTCGACCGGCGGCGAGTGGCGGCTCGACCTCGACGCGCTGCGGAGCGCCGTCGGCGCCCGTACACGCGTCGTGTTCCTCAACAACGCCTCCTTCCCGACCGGTTGGGTGGCAGGCGCGGACGAATGGGAGGCGGTCGCCGACCTGTGTGCCGAGCACGACCTCTGGCTCCTCTACTGGGCCGGCTTCGAGGCCGTGCTCTACGACGGCCGCGAGGTGCTGCATCCGGCCGCCCTCGGCGACATGCGCGAGCGCACGATCATCGTGAGCGCCCCGTCGAGTGAGCAGCGGATGATCGCCTGGCGGATCGGCTGGGTGGTGATGCCCGCGAAGCTGACCGACCTCGTCTCGCGCGCGCAGATCTACAACGGGCTCGTGGCCAGCGGCTTCGCTCAGATCGGCACGCGCGTTGCGCTCGAGGTCGGCGACGAGGACGTCGCCGCGGCCACCGCCGAGTGGCAGCGCCGTCGCGACGAGACCCTGCGGCAGCTCGATGAGCTACCGGTCGTCGCGCCCCACGGGGCGTGGTCGGCCCTGCTCGACTGCCGCGAGCTCGGCCTCGCGCCGGCGGAGCTCTCGGCTCGCCTGCTCGAGCAGCGGGTCGCGGCCACGCCGATGGACGGCTGGGGCGGAGGGGTGGCCGAGCGCCAGCTGCGGTTCGTGTTCAGCAACGAGCCGGTCGAGCGCTTGGCGCTCCTGGGCGAGCGGGTCCGAGCGGCGCTGAGCTGAGGCACACCGCGGTCCCCGGCGAAGCAGTGCTGACTTTGCCCCCTACTGGGGGCAAACTCGACGATGTACCGGGTAGCACACCCCCTTACCCCGCAATCAGGCGCATTTTCGGGAGGGCGGCGCAGAGGGCCACCAGCACCACCAGAGCAGGGCGTCGGGGCATTACCTGGCCGCGCCCAGCACGGCCGCCATCGGCCGCGGGCTTATCCCGAGGCTCTCGGCGCAGGCGGTCCCTTGCGGCGCGGTCATCGGCTCCTCCATGAGCTCGGCCTCGTCCCAGGTGGCGAAGACGTGGGGGCCGCCCGCGAAACGCAGCAGGCGCAGCGACTGCCGCACCAGCGGCAGGGGGAGATTCAGCACGCGCCGGCGGCGGTGAAGCGAGCGCAGGGTCACACCGACGATGTCCTCGTAGGTGAGCGTCTGCGGCCCGGCCAGATCGAAGGCGCGGCGGTCCTGCGGGTCGTCGGCTCGGAGCGCGGCCACCACCGCGTCGGCCACGTCCTCCGCCCAGATCGGCTGAAAGCGGGCCTCGCCGGAACCCGACACCGGCAGGGCCGGCAGGTAGGAGAGGCGCTCGAGAAGCGTCAGCCAGGGGTCGCTGGGGCTGTAGACGATCGAGGGTCGGAACACCGTGGTCTCCAGGCCCGAGGCCTCGACCGCCTCCTCTGCCAGCGCCTTGGCCCGGAAGAAGCGGGTGCGCGAGTGGTGGCCGGCCCCAAGCGCCGAGAAGAACAGGAAGCGGCGCGCTCCGGCGCGCTCGGCGGCGCGCACCAGCCGCAGCGTGGCCATCGCGTTGAGCTCCTCGATCGAGGCGCGGGGCTGGTCGCGGATGGAGGCCGCCAGGTGCACCACCGTGTGCACGCCCCGCAGCGCATGGCGAAACGAGGGCGGGTCGGCCAGGTCGCCGAGCGCGATCTGCACGCGCACCCGCTGGTCGCCCAGCCGCCGCGGCTCGCGGACCAGGCAGCGCACCGGCTCGGCTCCGGCCGTCAGGCGGGCCAGCAGCGCGGAACCGACGGTGCCCGTGGCCCCGGTGAGCAGGATCATCTCCCCACCACCACCACGCGCCAGGGCGAGCGCTCGTTGCGGTGCACGCGGACGTCCGCGAAGCCCGCCTCCACCATCCAGCCGCGGATCTCGGACGGGCTGAAGTTCCGGCTGTGGCTCCAGGCGTAGAACAGCAGGCTCGAGATCGCCCCGTGCTCGGACACGGGCTCCCCGGGCTCGGGCCGGGCCGAATCGCCGACGACCAGCGACCCGCCGGGGCGCAGCGCCGCCCGGGCGAGACGGCAGAGCTCGCGGTCGCGCTCCTCGGGCAGGTGATGGACCAGGTTGAAGATCGACACCACGTCGGGCTCCTCGCCCAGGCCCAGCTCGAAGACGTCGCCCTCGCGGTAGTCGACCCGCTCGGCGAAGCCCTCCCCCTCCACGATGGCCCGGCCCACGGCGGCGCTCGGCGGCAGGTCGATCACCGTCGCGTGCAGGCGGGGATGACGCCGGCACATCGCCATCGCGAACCCGCCGTGGCCCCCGGCAACGTCCACCAGCAGGCGCGGATCCTCCACCTCCACCAGAGCGGCGTTCGCGTCCTGCTCGGCACGAGAGATCTCGAACAGGCCGCGGATGTAGGCCTCCCAGCGCTCGCGGTCGTCCCGGCGCTCCTCGTGCATGGCGTAGCGCCGGCCGCTCTTCACCGCCTCCGGCAGCAGGCCGAGGATCTCCCAGTGGAGATCGGCCTGGGCGCCGGAGAAGGTGGCGATCGACTCGGGTGAGGAGCTCACCAGCAGGCGCTCGGTCACCTCGCTGTTGCGCAGCTGCCCGCCGCCGTCGCGCTCGACGTACCCGAGCGTGAGCAGGGCTGTGGCCAGCGTCTCGGCCCCCAGCGGGTCCAGCTCGAGGCGTTCGGCCAGTGCCGGTGCGGTGGCCGGCTCGTCGTGCAGCGCCTCGAACACCCCCAGCATCACCCCGGTGCTCACCGCGCGGGCGGCCACGAGGTGGGTGAAGGTGTCCAGAAAGGGGTCGGGTCCCTCACGATCGAGCATCAGGAGAGCGGCGCCGCCCCGGCGTCCGGCTCGAAGCGACGTTCGTCAGGGGTGGCGGGCTGGGGAGCGACGACCGCGGCCTGGACCTGGTTGCGCCCTTCGCGCTTGGCGCTCAGCAGCGCCTCGTCGGCGGCGGCGAAGAGAACCTCGTACTCGACCGCTCCGCCGGCCGCCGCGGCCACGCCGGCCGAAACGGTCACCTCGAGGCCACCCGGCCGGGCGCTCTCCACCGCCGCCCGCAGCCGCTCGGCGACCTCCATCGCATCCTTCAGGGCGAGACCGGGGAGCAGCACCAGGAACTCCTCTCCCCCGATGCGGTAGACCAGCTCGAAGCTGCGCAGCGAGCGGCGCATCTCCAGGGCCACGTCGCGGAGCACGCTGTCGCCCCGCTCATGCCCGAAGCTGTCGTTCACCTGCTTGAAGTGGTCGATGTCGGAGACGATGAGCGACACCGACGCGCCGGTGAGCAGCGCCTGCTGCTCGATCTCCGCTCCACGGGACTCGAGCGAGGCGCGGTTGAGCAAGCCGGTGAGCGGGTCGAGCACCGCCAGGTCACGCTGTTCCAGCTCGCCGTGGAGCAGGGCGCCTGCGATCACGGTGACCACCCCCAGCAGCGCGACGGTCATGATCAGCGCAGAGGGGTCGTCGGCCAGAGCGTCGGGGTCGACGGGCAGGGTGACCGCCAGGGCGACGATGACCGACAGGCCGCCGAGCGCCGCGACCACCTCGCGCCGAAAGCGGGTGGCGGAGGTCATCGCCGGAATCACGAGCCAGGGCAGCACCGGGCTCTCCGGGCCGCCGCTGAGCGCCACGGTCGCGCCGATGATCCCGAGCGCGAGGAGCAGGCTGGTCGCGGCGATCCGCTCGGGACGGGGCGAGCGGCGAAGACGCGGCTCGAGGGTGGCGAAGTCGAGCGCGACGACGGCGAATCCGATCAGGGTCCACCAGCCCACCCAGGGGGCCGCCAGGATCAGCGCCAGGCCGACGATCGCCGCGCCGATCGTGCGGGCCACCCGGACCCGTCCGCTCGCCTCGACGACCCGCAGCCGATCGAGCTCTGTGGGACAGAGGAAGGTGCCGGTCGTCTCGGCGCTGTCGGTGGTCGGCATGCTCATGCAAACCCCAGGGGACCGGCAGAGGTTCGCCCACCCAACGGTACAATCCCCCGCACATGGCCTACGTCATCGCCGAGCCCTGCATTGACCAGAAGGACAACTCGTGCGTCGAGGTGTGTCCGGTCGACTGCATCCACCCGACGCCCGACGAGCCCGACTACGACGCGGTCACCCAGCTGTACATCGACCCGGAGGAGTGCATCGACTGCGACGCCTGCGTCGAGGCCTGCCCCGTGGACGCGTGTTTCGCCGAGGATCAGCTGCCCGACGAGTGGCAGAGCTACATCCAGGTGAACGCGGACTACTTCAAGCAGGCCGGCTAGCGTCAGTCAGCCGGATGGGGGTGCTGGCGATGCTGGAGCTGGAGGGCGACACCGACGCCCTTCTCGAAGCCGGGCGCAGGCTCGATGAGCTCCTGCCCGATCCGCCCGGGGTGCTGGTGAGGATCGTCGCGCCGACCGACGACGGCATCGCCCTGTTCCAGCTCTGGGAGTCCGCGGAGGCGCGCGCCACCCACGCCGACGATCCCGGCCACGCGAGCGCACTGGCCGAGAGCGGCATGACAGACCTGGTCAGGGGCAGCCGCTCGCGCGTCTTCGACGACGCCGAGCTGGAGGTCAGGCCGGGCTCGAGCCCGAGCTAGGCCATCGGAAGCGCCGTGCCGGTGATCTCCGGCACGGGCGGCCCCGAGGGCTCCTGGAAGACCGCCAGCTCCTGCGGCGTCGCCGCGATGATGCCGCGGGCGGTGTGGTAGAGCGCCTGGGCGGCCGGTGCGTCGGGATCCTCGAGCACCAGCGGACGACCCTGGTCGGCGCTGATCCGCAGCTCCTCCTGGAGCGGGATCTTGCCGAGCAGGGGCACGTCGAGCTCGTCGGCGAGGAGCTGACCGCCGCCCTCGCCGAAGATGGTGAAGCGTTCGCCGCCGGGCGTGGTGAAGCCCGACATGTTCTCGATCACGCCGGCGATCTCCAGGTCGAAGCGCTGGGCGGTCTCGGCCGCCCGGGCGGCGACCTTCTGGGCGGCCGGCTGTGGCGTGGTCACCACCACGAACTTCGCCTGGGGCAGCAGCTGGGCGAGCGTCATGGACACGTCGCCGGTGCCGGGCGGGAGATCGATGAGGAGGTAGTCGAGCTCGCCCCAGTCGACGTCCTCCAGGAACTGGCGGATCGCCTTGTGCAGCATCGGGCCGCGCCAGGTGATGGCCTGGTCGCGCTCGTTGAGGAAGAACTCGATCGAGATGGCCTTGACCCCGGCCGGGCCGTCGAGGGGGATGATCTTGCGCTCGGCCGAGACCTGAGGGCGGCCGTGCACGCCGAGCATGCGGGGGATGGAGTAGCCCCAGACGTCGGCGTCGAGCGCGGCGGAGGGCCGGCCCTCGACCTGGAGGGCGGCGGCCAGGTTGGAGGTGACGGTGGACTTGCCCACCCCGCCCTTGCCCGACCCGATGCAGATCACGTTCTTCACCGCTGCCAGGGCGCCCTCGGGCAGGCCGCCCTGGCGGCCAAGGCGCTGGGCCAGGCCCTGCTTCTCCTGGTCGGAGAGCACGTCGAAGGCCACGTTCACCTGTGAGACACCCAGCTCGCCCACCTTGGTGGCCACGGCCTGCTGGAAGTGCGAGCGGATCGGGCACCCCGCGGTGGTGAGCGAGACGACCACGTCCACACGACCCTCTTCCGGCTGGTCGATCGAGCGCACCATGCCGAGGGTCACGATGTCCTTGCGCAGCTCCGGGTCGATGACCTGGCGCAGGGCGTCCTGAATCTGTTCGCGAGTAGGCATCTGCACCCATTCAAGCAGACGCCCCGGGGCGGCCGGACCACGAAAAAGAGCCGGCGGCGCCCTGAGGCGCCGCCGGCAAGGGAGGAGAGATACTGCTTGGCCGCAAGCAGCCGGCTCGGCCGGCTGCGCGCGGTTTCACTACCTGCCGGCGGGTATGTGACCGGCAGTCTCGTCCCGGTCCGCCTCTCTCCTGGCGGCCGGGGGGAAGACGTACCCCTGCGCCCCGCGCATGCGCGGGAAAATTCCTCCGCGCCGCGGCTTAGGCCAGCGTGGCGACCCGGTCCACCAGGCCCTCGGCCTGCCGCTCGACCTCGCGGCTGTTCTGCTTGACCGTGCGGACGGCCTGGGTGCGACGCTGCCGGAGCTCCCGCTCGAAGCGCGTACGGGTCTTCTTGACCTCGCGCACCGCGCGGTTGCGGGCGGTGGTGCCGCGACGCTCGTAGCGGCGCAGGCTCGTGCTCACCCGGCGCTGAACCTTGCCCAGCTCCTTCTCGGCGCTCTCGCGACCGGTCACGTAGGGCTTCACGACCTCGACGACGGCGTCACGGGCCTCGAGGCCGGCGCCGACGGGGATCAGCACGGCGCGCTGCGCCTGCTCGACGGCCACCTCGAGCCGCTTCGTCGCGGCGTCGGCGGTCTGCTCGGCGGTCCGCTGCGCGGAAGCAGCGGTGGTCTGCGCGGACGTCGTGGTCCGGCGGGCCGAGGTCCTCGTGCTCCTGGCGCTGGCACGGGCCTGGTTGCGCTTGCGGGTGGCGGCGGCCTTGCGGGCGGCGGCCTTTCTCTGCTGCTCGGTCTGGGCGGCCATGTGGCTCTCCTCAGTGGTTTCGAAGAAGGATATTAGATCTAAGCTCGGTAGAACTATAGCACCGAACACCTGTACGTAAACCTCCCCTCGGCGGGAGTTACACCGGGGGTCGTTTCGCGGGCTCAGGCGGCGGCCGCGCGGCCGGGCCCGGTGCGGTCCAGCCACTCCCCGGGGTGCTCCAGCTCGCGGGCCGAGGGCAGCATCTCGGGGGCGCGCCAGACCACGTTGAGACCCTCGATGCCGGCCTCCTTCACCACCGCGTCGCAGAAGCGCTTGCCCAGCTCGTACTGGCGGAGCTTGATGTCCAGGCCCAGCAGACGCTCCACCAGCCGTTCGGGCGCCGAGCGGCTGCGCCGCCGCCGGTCCATCGCCTCGCGCAGGCGCTCGTGCCCGGGGATGGCCTCGGCTGCGATCGCGTCCATCACGTGCTCGCCGTACCCCTCGATCACCGCCATCACGGCCTGCATGGTGTCGAGCAGGCCCTGCTGCTCGGGGCTCTGCACCAGAGCGGCCAGGCCACCCTGGCGGAAGCTCTCCACCAGCTCGGCGGGCCGCCCGAGCTTGGCGAGGGCGCCGGCGGTGTTCCCCTGGACCCGCACCTCCACCGTGGCCAGGTAGCTGCGGATCATCTCGCTCAGGTGGCCCCGCAGCCAGGGCACTCCCTGGAACTGGAAGACGTGAGTGAGCTCGTGGGCGCAGATCCAGCGCTGGAAGGGGTCGGCGTCCACCTCCAGCTCGCGGACCGCCTTCGTGAGGTTGGGAGCCACGAAGAGCAGCCGCGGCGGGGCGTCGCCGCCCAGCAGCGACACGTCGTACTGGCCGATCACCCGCTGGGAGACGTAGCCCATCACCAGCCCGCACTCGGCGGCCAGGGCCGCGGAGAGCGCCGTCCGCAGCGGCCCGGCGAGGGGACCGGCGGAGGAGAGCCGGGCCTCGAGCCGCGCGGCGACCGGATCGAGGACCAGGGCCAGGGTGTCGAGGTTGACCGAGGCCCACTCCGGGCGGGTGACCACCTCGGGGAAGGGGACGGGGCCCTCCGGGACGAGGCCGGTGTAGGCGGCCACGTAGGGCTCCATCTCCCGGCAGGCGGCCGCGAGGTCGAAGGCCGGCCCCGGCGGCTCGTCCGAGCCGGAGGCGAGCCCTGCCACCCGGCGGGCGAGGGTCCAGTCGATCATCGCCAGGGAACGCTAGCTACCGGGCGGTGAGCTACAGCGCGGGCAGCCGCTGGTCGAGCTCGACCGCGGGCGCAAACAGATCGCCGCGCTCGCCCACCCGCTCCAGCACGTCGGCCGCCTCGAAGACCAGCGCGCTTGGATCCCCCGCCTCGACCTCGTCCCAGGCCAGCGGGGTCGAAACCGTCGGGCGCTCGCGCGCGCGCAGGGAGTAGACGGAGACCGTGGTCTTGTGCTCGTCGTTCTGGCTCCAGTCGATCAGCACCTTGCCCCGTCGCAGCTCCTTCTTCTGCCTCGAGACGATCAGCTTCGGGTTCTCACCCTCGAGGTGGCGGGCGAGGGCGTTGGAGAGCCGCTTGGTGCCCTGGTCGTAGTCCACGTCGTCGTGGTTGAGGGGCACGTAGACCTGGAGGCCCTTCGAGCCGGAGGTCTTCACCACGCATTCCAGGCCGATCCGGCCCAGTGCCTCGCGCAGGATGAGCGCCACCTCGCAGCACTCGGCCAGCCCGGCCGGCGGGCCGGGGTCGAGGTCGAAGGCCATCACCGTGGGCCGCTCGGCCTCAGCGACCAGCGACAGCGACGGGTGCAGCTCCAGGTCGGCCAGGTTGGCCAGCCAGACGAGCGTGGACAGGTCGTCGCACACGCAGAAGCGAATCCCCATCACCTCCTCCGCGCGCACCCACTCCGGCGCGTGGGAGGGGCAGCGCTTCTCGTAGAAGTGCTGTCCCTCGACGCCGTTGGGATAGCGCTTGAGCGTCAGCGGGCGGCCGCGGAGGTGGGGCAGCAGCACGGGGGCGATCCGCGTGTAGTAGTCGATCACCTGGCCCTTGGTGAAGCCGACGGCCGGGTACATCACCTTGTCGAGGTTGGACAGCGACAGCCGCCGGCCCTCGACCTCCACCTCGACCCGCCGGGGGGCCACGAAGCTAGCCCTTGGCGGCGGTCTTCTTGCGCGACTTGGAGCCGGACTTCGGGCTCGTCTTCGCCTTCTTCTCGCTCGCGCCGTCGGCCGCCGGGCTCTTGGCGGCGGCGATGGAGGCCTCCAGCGCGGCCATCAGATCCGGAACCTCCTTGGGCTCCTCGGCCGTCGGCTCGATCACAACGGTCTCTCCCTGCGCCTTGCGCTCGATCAGGTCGAGCACCCGGTCGCGGTACTCGTCGCGGTACTTGGCGGGCTCGAAGTCCGACACCAGCGAGTCGATCAGCTGCTTGGCCATCTGCAGCTCGCGCTTGGTGGACTTGACCTCACCGTCGACCGGCACCTCGTCGAACGAGTCGGGGGAGATCACCTCGTCGGCGAACAGCATCGTCTCCATCGTGATCACCCCGCTGTGGGGCCGGAGGGCGACCAGGTTCTCCTTCGAGCGCAGGACCACGCGGGCGATCCCCACCCGCCCGGCTTCCTCCATCGCGTCCATGAGCAGCTTGTAGGCCTTGGCCGCGCCGGTGTCGGGCACCAGGTAGTAGGGGTGGTCGTAGAAGATCGGGTCGATCTGGTCGAGCTCCACGAAGTCCTCGATGTCGATCGTCCGCGTCTTCTGGGGCTCGAGCGACTCGAGCTCGTCCGGGCTGATCGTCACGTAGCGGTCCGGCGCGATCTCGTAGCCCTTCACGATCTGCTCGTAGGGCACCTCCTCGCCCTCGGAGTTCACCCGTTGCTGGCGGATGCGCTCGCCGGACTCGGCATGGATCTGGTTGAAACGCACGGTCTTCTTCGAGACCGCGCTGTACAGCTTCACCGGGATGTTGACCAGCCCAAAGCTGATCGCGCCGCTCCAGATCGCACGTGGCATACCTCAAAAATACCCGGCCCGGCGGGACTACCCTCCCTCTCGTACGCAATCTTGCGGCTCGGCGTCCGCCCTCAGGCCCTTGAAGGACGGCGCGCGCAGGGTCCCCGCGCGCGTCCACTCGCGGAACTCGACGGAGGCAACAAGCCGCGGCTCGACGAAGATCGTCCCCTTGGGCGGCTGGCGTCCGTCGAACGGGCTGTCGGTCCGGCGCAGCGGCGCCAGCTCGCGGGTCAGCAGGGCCAGCGTGCTCTCGGTGAAGCCGGTGCCCACCTTGCCCGCGTAGACCAGGCGGCCCTCCTCCATCACCCCGACCGCGAGGGCTCCCAGGGTCGCGCCCCGCCCTCCCTCCCCGGGAGTCCAGCCGCCGACGACCACGTCCTGAGTGTGGACGTTCTTGACCTTGATCCAGCCCGTGGAGCGCCGCCCGGGCTCGTAGGGGCTGTCCAGGCGCTTGGCCACCACCCCCTCGATGCCCAGCTTCTCCGTGGCCGCCAGCAGGGCCGTGCCCTCGCCGCGGTGGTAGGCCGGCGTGCGCCAGGCCGGCCCCTCGAGCCCGAGCTCGTCCAGCACCGAGCGCCGGTCCTGGTAGGAGAGCGGCAGCGTCCGGCGACCGTCCAGGTAGAGCAGGTCGAAGATCACGTAGGTGGCGGGCGTGTCGCGCAAGCGACGCTTGACCGCCGAGTCGGAGGCCAGGTGCATGCGGCTCTGCAGGCGCTCGAAGCTGGGGCGGCCCTCCTCGTCGAAGGCCACGATCTCGCCGTCCAGCACGATCCGGCGGGCGCCGAGCGCCCGGCCCAGCTCGCGGACCTCCGGGTAGCGGGGCGTGAAGTCGCTGAACTTGCGGCCCTGCAGGGACATGTGGCCGTGGTCGCAGAAGAGCAGCGTGCGGATTCCGTCCCACTTGACCTCGAAGCCGTAGCGCTCCTCGTTTCTCGGGAGCGGCCCGCTGCGGGCCAGCATCGGCTCGAACCGCTCGGGGAAGGGCTCGTAGCCGGCGTCCTCGGGCGGGTCCATGCGGTGGATCAGCCAGTCCTTGCCACGGGTCTGGAAGAGCGCGTAGCGGCCCCGCATGCGCTCGCCGTGGAAGGTCGCGATCACCTCTCCCTTGCGGAACTTCTCGGCCACGAAGGTGCCCCGGTCCCACACGCGCATCGTGCCCGCGCCGTACTCGCCCTGCGGGATGTCACCCTCGAACTCGAGGTACTCGAGGGGGTGGTCCTCGGTGTGGACCGCCAGGCGATTCTCGTCCGGGTGCGCCGGGATGCCGCGCGGAAGCGCCCACGAGACGAGCACCCCGTCCTGCTCCAGGCGCAGGTCCCAGTGCAGTCGCCGTGCGTGGTGCTCCTGCACCACGAAGCGGCGCCCGGCAGGCTCGGCCGTTGTGGAGAAGTCGCGCTTCTCTCGGTAGTCGCCCAGCCGGTCGGCCATCGGCTAGATACTGACAATCGGGCACCGACACGCGAGCCCGGCCCTTCCCTGGACTTGCGGCGCTACCTAACGAAGCTCGGGTGGGGGGTCATCGAGGCTGAACGTATCCTGGGCTTGCTTGCTGAACCGCACGAGGTATGTGATTCGCGGAGCGTCTGGGTCGGTAGGGAACCGGTAGAGCGCCTCGCCACGGCGGTCCATTCGAGCGTTGATAGTCGTGAGATAGGAGAAGCGTTCGGAGGATCCCCCGCGCGCCCGGTAAAGGTGCAGTGCTACCAGCTGCCTCGGTTCGAACCCGGCGAGGACGAGTCGCACCGGTCTTCCGGGCGGAACGTAGTCGTCCAGTGGGCGCACGCGAGGAATGGGCGACCGCCGCACCGAGAAGCTGGCCTGGGCCGTCGTGGCTCCCTGCGTTGCCGTGACGTCGTGGCGGCCAAGCGGATCTCCGGGCAGTGGGGTCCATGACAGCGTATGAAGCCCATAGGCCCGCTCGAATGCGGCCTGCCGGTCCACGTCGCGACCATCCGGACGGCGGACGCTCACCCGGACCGGACGCCCCTTTGCAAACCCGCTCAAGCAGATGACAAATTGCTGACCGATGGACTCCTGCCCCTCGCGTGGAAACCCCCCGAGGAAGCGCACCGCGGGCTGGTCGCCCTCCGGGCAGCCTCCGTTCCCAACGGAGAAGTAGGACACCTGCTCTGCCACACCTGCAGGTGGTGCGTCCCGCCGCTTGAGGGGGGTCCGGTCAGCGGCAGGGGTGGGCGCGTTCGAATCCTCGTCCTTCGCATCGCCGCCTTTGTCATCCTCGCCGTCGCAGGCCGGGACGAATACTGCGAGTGCGAGGACCACGAGAGATCTGGTGCGGATCAACTCAGCCTTCCTTCAACGCTCGACGCGCCCGCTCGTATCGTCGCCGATCCTCGGCGTCCGGGTCAACCTGAGCCGCGCGGCGATAGGCCCGGTCGGCGGCGAACTCCTGGCCGAGTCTTCGGTAGATGAAGCCGAGCATGCTCGAAAAGAGCGCCTCTCGGTTCTGGTCGCCGCTCAACCGCAACGCTCGCGTGTAGTAGTTCTCCGCCTCGCGGAGCTTGCGTGTCGCGTTTGCCTCCCGACGGCTGGGCAGGTGTATCAGACCGATACCAGCGAGCGCCTCGGAGGCCTCGTCCTTCAGGAGTGGTTCTCCGCGCTCATACGCGCGGACCACGTCGCGAAACAGCGCTTCGGCGGCCGGGAAGCGCGGCTCGATTTCCGCTTGGCTCAGACAGAACAGCGCCCGCGCCCGACCGAAGCGTGCGCGCGCCTCGAGTATCTCGGCGTTCGTCTGGGTTGGCTTCGCCTCAACCTGGAGGTACCCGCGAAGTGCCTTGCGGATGCCGTCTGCATCGGTGCTGCCGGGCGCGCAGGTACCACGCGACCGCTGATACTGCACCTCAGCGATCCCGAACCGGGCTCGTGCGTACTCTGGCTCCGCGTCGAGCGCCCTTAGGTAGAACCGCCGGGCACGACCGAGCGCGCCCGAGCGCCCCGCGGCGTGCCCGAGGAATAAATCGATGACTCCACTTGTTTGACCTCCCGCTGCGGCCGACCCCACACGTGCTTGCCGCAACCACCGACTCGCTTCCTCGTAGTCATCTCGGGCGAAGTAGCTCAGCCCTATGACGAAGTGGGACAGCACGCGCGTCCGTGCAGCGAGCACACGACGTGCCTCCAGTCGCGCCGCGACGTCATCGCTCACTGCGCCGGCGACCACGGCAGGCGCCCCTAGGCGATGGCTGCCGATGAGCTCGTCCGCGTCTCCGAGAGATTGTCCCGAGAGGTAAAACCGGGGCGCGATGATGCTCTCGTTTTCAACGAGCCGGATGCTCCCGTAGACGACGATCTGAGCATTGACCTCTCGGGCCAAGTGCTCCGCGGCGGCCGTGCGGGCTCCGGGAGTCCGTCCCTCTAGTGGCTGCAACGCGGGCGGCGGAGCTACGTCGAAGGTGACCTGCGCTGAATCCGCACCACGCTTCAGCTGCGCTCCGAGAGTGCTTCGAACCTGACGAGCCAGCACCTCCCCCGCGTGCGCCGCCTCCACTTCCCCGCGTCCGGCGGTTGCCGTGAAAGGTGCGACTGCGATGTTCATGTCCCCGGCAAGTCGCTGCGCCGGCGAATCCTTACGAAGTTCCTTGACGAATGTGTACAGCCCAGCAAGCGTGGCCAGCAGGCTGAGCAATGCGACCAAGACCTTCCAGGCTTGCACGCCACTGCGCAGGAGCCCACCTCGGCCCCGTCCCGCACCGGGCTCGGTTAGGCGCAGCAGGACATCCTCATCCAGTGACGCGTGCTCGAGGTCAGGTTCGAGACTGACGCCGGCTTGGGTCAGTGCTTCGGTGATCTGCGCTCGTCCGCTCGCCGTAAGCCGCGCTCGCCCGAAGCGCTCGCGTAAGCGACGGACCGCTACGCGGCGGTGTTTCCCAGCCTCGGCAAGCTCCTGCGCAACCGCCTTCGCGACCTCCGTGTCCTTCTCTTGGGTGTGGGGCTCCGCGGCCATCCTGCTGCGCCGCCTTCTTGGGGCTGAGCGCAACCCCTATGGTCCGCGAGCACCCGGACCGTCGCAACCTCTCGAGCAGAATTTTCATGCCTCGTGACCGTGCCCCACGGCCTTCCTTTGCAGAGGGCGGCGAGTTGCATTGTTGCGGAACTCACCAGTGGGCCACCATCGCCACCTCTTGATGTTGCCGGTCAGCTCAGAGGCGCCACGAGAGCCGCTCGACCTGTGGATGAGCGGCGCTATGGTCAACGCTCGTGGCGACGTGCCGGTGGGTGCGCCGGCGAGACCTACCGAGAGGACCCGTCAGGATCGGCCCGGCGCGCCGCTGATGGCGCTACTCGTCGTCAGGCGTCTCCGGGCCCTTGGGGTCCGGCAGGGGCGCGTCCGGTGGGCTCGGCGGGGGCTGCTCGGGCGGCGCCGGCTGGGGCACCTCGGTGGACGGGGGCACGGAGTCTGGTACCTCGAACATGACCTCTCCGTTCCCAAGGCAGCGCTGGGGAAACGCCCGGCCGACCTGTCTCCAGAGCTAGGCGACCTTCTCCAGCTCGCGGGCCCGCTCGACCCTGTCGGCCTCCCGATCGCCTCCGAGCAGGTCCAGCACCGCCTCCTCGACCGCACCCTGCACCGTCGGCCAGGGTCCCGTGTCCTCGATCAGCTCCGGCAACACGCCACCGATGGTGAGCCCGCCGTCGAAGCGGTCGAACACCCGCGGGTCGATGTACGAGGCCCGGCAGACGGCGGGGGTGTTGCCGAGGTAGCGGGCCACCTCCTTGATCGCGCGGGATTTGGCCCGCTTGCGTGAGGTCTTGGTGCTGACGGCCGGGCCGGACACCGAGAGCGCCACTGCCGCGAGCACCGTCGCGCTCCAGGTGCGGAAGTCCTTGGCGCTGAAGTCGCCTCCGGTCGCGTCCTTGACGTAGCGGTTGATGTCGGAGGACTTGACGTCCGCCCAGCGCCGGCCCTCCTTGTAGGCCAGCAGCTCGCTCCCGCCGCCGCGCCGGCGCTTGAGGGAACGGGCGATATCGGCCACGACCGGGTCGTCGATCGTCTGGATCCGCCGCTGGCCGCCCTTGGCCTCGTAGTCGAAGACCACACGGTCGCCGTCCACGGTCACGTGGCGCTTCTGCATGGTGGCGATCCCGTAGGTGTCGTTCTCCTCGGCGTAGTCCTCCGACCCGATGCGAAAGAAGCCGAAGTCGAGCAGGCGAGTGGCGCAGGCCAGCGTGCGGTTCTTCGGAAAGCCCGCGAGCGCCAGGTCCTTCCTGACCCGCTTACGCAGGCGGGGCAGCGCGCGTGCGAAGTCCTCCATCTCCGCGAACTTCTCGCGGTCCCGGCGCTCGCGCCAGCGGTCGTGGTAGCGGTACTGCTTGCGCCCGGCGGCGTCGTTGCCGGTGGCCTGGATGTGGCCCATCGGATAGGGGCAGATCCAGACCTCGCCCCAGGCGGGCGGGATGGCCAGCTCGCGGATGCGCTCGATCACGCTCGGCTCGGTCACCCGCCGGCCGTCCTCGTCGAGATACTCGAACCCCTTGCCGCGTCGTCGCCGGCGGATGCCGGGGCCGGAGCAGTCCACACGCTTCAGTCGTGCCACGGAGCGATTGTGCCCCGCCAGGGGACGCCGCAATCCTCGCCGGCACGCCATCCGTACCCTCGGACAATGCGAGCTCTCGTTCTCAACTGCACCCTGAAGCCCTCACCCGCCGAGTCCAACACCGAGGCGCTGGCGCGAGTCGTGACCGGCTCGCTCGAGCGCGAGGGCGTGGAGATAAACGTGATCCGCGTGGTGGACCACGACGTGAAGCCCGGGGTCTCCAACGACGAGGGCGACGGCGACGCCTGGCCCACGATCCTGGAGCGGCTGCTGGCCGCGCAGATCCTGGTCGTGGCCACGCCCACCTGGCTGGGCCGGCCCTCCAGCGTGGCCCAGCGGGTGCTCGAGCGTCTCGACGCGCTGCTCTCGGAGACCGACGACGGCCGGCCGGCGGCCTACAACCGCGTGGCCGGCGTGGTCGTGACCGGCAACGAGGACGGTGCGCACCACGTGATCTCCGAGGTCTCCGGCGCCCTGGGAGACATCGGCTTCACCGTCCCGGGCCAGTCCTGGACCTACTGGAACCGCGGCCCGGGGCCGGGCGACGACTACCTCGACTCCGACGAGGGCAAGGACTGGTCTCGGTCCACCGGGGAGATGGCGGCGTCGAATCTGCTGGCGGTGGCCCGGGCGCTGGAGGCGGCGCCGGTACCGGCGCCGCCCGGCACCTAGGGGGTGTGGGCCCTTTCAGTGCCGCATACGAGCATCAAAAGGGCCCACATCACCCGAACGACCGCTGCAGCCGCTCCAGCAGCTCCGGATCGCGCGCCGCCAGCACGCGCGAGCGCATCTGCAGGTCGAGGGCGTCCCCGCCGGGGAGAGCCACCGCGCCGCCCGCCTCGGTGACCAGCAGCTGGCCCGCTGCCACGTCGACCGAGCGGATCTCGCCCATCGTGACCATCGCGTCGAGGCGGCCGGCGGCCACGAAACAGAGGCTGACGGCCACCGAGCCGAGCACGCGCAGGCGGAGCGCTTCCGATGCCCCTATGGCCTCGGCCTGCGCGGCGACCCGAGCCGGGCGCGCGGTCTCCAGGCCGAGGATCTCCAACGGCCCCGGCTCCAGCGGCTCGAGGCGAGTCTCGTCGCAGAACGCGCCCTCGCCGCGCACCGCCCACCAGTCACGCTCGCGGTCGAGCTCGGCCACGTAGCCCACCTCCACGTCGGCCATCGCCGGGCCGGAGGCGACCGCGATCGACACGCAGGCCGACGGCAGCCCACGCTTGGCGTTGAGCGACCCGTCCACCGGATCGATGACCACGCGGACGGGTCCACCCCCGCCCAACTGCACCTCGCCGCGCTCCTCCGAGACGGCCACCAGGCCGGCGCCGAGCGCCTCCAGCTCGCCGAACACCGCGTCCTCGGCGGCCCGGTCGATCACCAGGGCGGTGTCACCGCCCTCGCCGCGGCCGGTCTCGACACCGCGCTCGGCCGTCGTGGCGAAGCCCGCCACAGCCGCCTTGGCAGCATGGGCCGCCCGGCGGCAGAAGCCCAGCCAATCCTGGTCGGAAGCGAGCACGGCGCGGCGTATCCTAGGCGGGGATGTCAGAAGCCCTCGACGGCCTGAACCGCTCGCAGCAGGCCGCCGTGACGCACCCCGGCGGCCCGCTTCTCATCCTGGGCGGGGCCGGGACCGGCAAGACGGCGACGCTCATCCGCCGCTTCGCCTGGCTGGTCGAGCAGGAGACGCCCGCCGACGCGGTGCTCGGCCTCGCCTTCTCGTCCTCGGCGGCGGCCGAGATGCTGGAGCGGCTCGAGGAACTCCTGCAGCCGCCCTACGAGGAGCTGCGCGTGAGCACCTTCCACGGCTTCTGCCTGCGCCTGCTCTGCGACGAGTCGCTCGAGGCCGGCGTGGACCCGTTCCTCTCGCCGGTCAGCCCGGCAGATCGCCTCGCCCTGCTGCTGGAGCGCCTGGACGACCTGACCCTGCGCCACCACGAGACGCGCGGCAACCCGGCCGCCCTGCTGGCCAGTTTCGTGTCGCGGATCGATCGCCTGAAGGACGAGATGATCTCGGCCGAGGACTACCGGCGCTACGCCGAACGGCTGGCTTCGGCGGCCACCGGCGACGCCGCCCGCGCGCGGGCCGACCGGGAGCTCGAGTTCGCCCGGCTCTACGCCGACCACGATCGGCTGCTGGCCGCACGCGGCGCGCTCGACTTCGGCGACCTGGTCGTGCGGGCCTTCGCCCTGCTGCACCGGCGCCCGCACGTGCGTGAGCGCGTCTCGCGCCGCTTTCACCACGTGCTCGTGGACGACTACCAGGACGTGAACCTTGCCCAGGGGATGCTGCTTCGCCTCCTCTCCGAGGAGCACCGCAACGTGACCGTGGCGGGCGACGACGATCAGGCGATCCACCGCTTCCGGGGCGCCGCAGCGAAGAACCTGCTCGGCTTCCAGCGCGAGTTCGACGACGTCACGGTGGTCGAGCTCGAGAAGAGCGAACGCAGCGGCCGGCGCATCCTGAGGGCGGCGGCCGCCGTGGTGGAGGCCGCGCCCGACCGCATCCCCAAGACGCTCAAGGGGGCCGGCGGCGGACGGGTGCGCTTCTGGCGCTGCCGTTCCGAGCGTGCGCAGGCCCAGGCCGTGGCCGCGGAAGCCGAACAGCTCATCGCCGGCGGGGTCTCCCCGGAGGAGATCTGCGTGCTGGTGCGGTCGGTGAAGAACGAAGGGGCCGTGCTGGCCTCCGCGCTGGAGGAGCGGGCGGTGCCGGCGCGCACCTGCGGCGCGGCCGCCTATTTCCAGCGCGCCGAGGTACGCGACGTGCTGGCCTGGCTGCGCGCTCTGGCCGACCCGAGCGACTCCGGAGCGGTGGTGCGGGCGCTGGGCCGCCCACCGGTCGAGCTGCGCTCGGTCGACGTGGCGCGTCTCACCCAGCTCGCTCGCCGCCGCCGGCTGGACATGCCCTCGGCCGCGGCCGCCGCGCTCGAGGGCCCACAGCTCTCCGAGGAGGGCCGCGACCGGGTGCGCACCTTCCTTCGGCTCTACCGCTCCGCGGCCGGCGCCTTCGAGGACCGCCGGCCGGACGCCTTCGTCCTGCGCCTGATCGAGCGCATCGGGCTGCGGCGACAGCAGGTGTTCGCCACCCAGGCCGACACCGTGGAGCGGCTGCGCAACATCGCCAAGCTGTCCGAGCTGGCCAACGCCTATATGCGCCGCGAGCCGCAGGCGACCGCGCGCGAATTCAGCCGCTACCTCGCCGCGGTGGCCGAATCGGGCCTGCCGGAGGAGGAGGTCACCGGGGAAGCGTCGGCCCCGGCGGTGCAGCTCATGGACATGCAGGCGGCCAAGGGCCTCGAGTTCGACCACGTGTTCGTGCTCGGCCTCTCCGCCGGGCGCATGCCGGGCCCCTTCCGGCCGCGCACCGACGGCGTGCCCGACGAGCTCCTCAAGGAGACCCTGCCGGCGGCGGACGACCGGGAGGCCCACGAGGCCACGATGCGCCGTCTCGTGTACGTGGCCATGTCCCGCGCGCGCAAGAACCTGGTGCTGGCCTGGCCCGAGGCGGGCCCGCCGGGAGTGACGCCGCGGCCGTCGCCCTTCTACGAGGAGGCCCGCACGAAGCTCGGGCTGGACGAGGAGAGCTTCGAGGAGGAGCTCTTCGGTCCGGCCGAGGGCCTGCACTCGACCTTCCGCATCATGCGCGACGAGCTCCTCGACACCGTGGCCCGCGTGGGCGGCACGCTCGGGGAGATGCGGCTGGACACCTACCTGGACGTGGACCAGGCGATGTCGCGCTATCTCGAGCTGCTGAAGGTGGCGGCGCTGATCGAGCGCTCGAAGGAGGGCCAGCCGCTCGAAGCTGCTCTGCCGGCGATCAACGAGATCCTGGTGCAGTGCGCCACGCCGGAGCAGCGCGAGATCCTGGAGAGCTCGGCGCTCGACTCCTGGCTGCGGGACACCGAGCGGGATCCCGTCCGCCGCCCGGCCGCAGCACAGAACGGCTCCGAGCCCTCGCTGGACCCCTTCATCCCGCGGCGGGGGCGCGGGCTGATGTTGTCGGCCTCGGACATCGACACCTACCGGATCTGCCCGCTGAAGTACAAGTTCGCCCGGGTCTTCCGAATACCTCAGGAGCCCACGATCTACCAGCGCTTCGGGATCGTGGTCCACCAGGTGCTGGAGCGGTTCCACTCCGGCGGGGGCGGTCCGCTGTCGGAGCTGATGGACCTGTTCGAGGCCTCGTGGCGCCGCTCCGGCTTCGGCGACACCGACGACGAGCGCCAGTTTCGCCTCCGCGCCGTGGACGCGCTCGAGCGCTACTGGCGCCAGGACCGCGAGTCGGACGCCGAGCCGGTGTGGTTCGAGCGCAGCTTCGCCTTCCGCCTGGGGTCGCACGTGCTCCGCGGTCGCGTCGACCGGGTGGACCGCCGCCCGGACGGGAGCTATGAGCTGATCGACTACAAAACCGGCAAGGCCAAGACGCCCGAGGAGCTGCGCGAGGACGTGCAGCTGTCGCTCTACCAGATGGGAGCGCGGGAGTCCTGGCGCCTGGAGACCTCGGCCCAGAGCTACTTCTACGTGCTCACCGGCGAGCGCGTGCCGGTGGCGCACACCGAGGAGGAGCTCGAGCGGGTGAAGGACACCGTGAGCGGGATCGCGGCCGGCATCCTCAAGCAGGACTTCGAGCCGACGCCGTCGGCCGAGGTGTGCAGCTTCTGCGACTACCGCATCATCTGCCCGGCGGCGGAGAAGTAGGAAGAGCCGGTGCCGCGTGAGCCGCGGCTCTTGTGTCATCCCTTCCACAACGGCTTGGAGGGAATCGGCATGGGCGCGGGACCGCTGCGCCTGATCGGCGATCCGGGCCTCGCCGGGTGGGAGACCGAGACGATCGAGCCACCCGACCCGGATGACCCCGAGATCGTGCGGATCGCGGAGGCGGATCGCCGGTTGGCGCGCTCGGTGCGCTCCGCAGTCCGCGCCGGAGCGCTCCCGCTGGTGCTCGCCGGCAACTGCAACAGCTGTCTCGGCACCACCGCGGGCCTCGACGCCGCCGCGGGGAGCCTCGGCGTCGCGTGGTTCGACGCTCACCCGGACTTCGACACCCCGGACCGGAGCCTCGGCTTCTTCGACGGGATGGGGCTCGCGATCCTCACCGGCAACGGGTGGGAGCTGCTGCGCGACACGATCCCCGGCTTCACCCCCGTCGCGGAGCGCGACGTGGTCCTCGTCGGCGTCCGTGACATCGAGAGCCATCAGCGTGCGCCGTTGGAGGCTTCGTCCCTCCGTGTTCTTGCCGGAGCTTCGTTCGGCGAGGAGGCGCTCACCCACGCCCTGGACGACCTGAGGCAGCGTGTCTCGCGTGTCTATCTCCACATCGATCTCGATGCCCTCGACCCATCGGAGGGCCGCGCCAACCCGTTCGCCGCCGACGGCGGGCTGAGCCTCTCGGCGCTCGAGTCGGCGATCGACCTGGTGTTCGCCCGCTTCGAGGTCTCCGCGGCGGCGCTCACCGCCTACGACCCCCGCTTGGACGGGGACGGCCGCATGGCCCGGGCGGCCCTGCACCTGCTCGCCGCTGTGGCGCGGGGAGCAGGGGACGGCCTGAAGTCCTAGGCGGAGCCTCCGCCCTCCGGACCGCGCTGGCGCAGAAAGCGCTGGAAGTCGCGCGCGATGGTGTCGGCCGAGGGCAGGCTCTCCTCCGAGGGCTGGTTCTCGGCCTCGGCCTCGTCTACCGCCGTCTCGAGCCGTTCGACGAACGCCTTGACCTCGGGGTCGCTGGCCACGGCCGCGCTGACCTGGCGCTCGTAGTCCTCGGCCGCCGACTCCAGCTCGCCGGCGTCCACGGCCACGCCGGCCGCGCCCTCGAAGGCGCGCACCAGTGCCAGCGCCACCTTGGGGTTCGGGGATGCGGCCACGTAGTGCGGCACAGTGGCCCACAGGCTGGCCGCGGGCATCCCCGCTGCCGCGCAGGTGTGCTGGAGCACGCCCACGATTCCGGTGGGGCCCTCGTAGCGGGTGCGCTCGACGCCCAGCCGGCCGACCATCGCCTGGTCGGAGGCAAAGCCGCTGACCGAGACCGGCCGGCTGTGGGGGACGTCGGCGAGCAGCGCTCCGAGCGTGATCACCATGCGCACGCCCAGCTCCTGCGCGCTGGCCACCACCGCCTCGGTGAACCTGCGCCAGCGCAGCGAGGGCTCGGTGCCCTCCAGCACCACGAGGTCGCCCTCGGCGCCCGGCACCTCCGCGCCGAAGAACTCGTTGGCGGGCCAGTCGATCTCGCGGGTCAGGCCCTCGGTGAGACGGACGTTGGGCCTCACCGCGGTGAAGTCGTAGTACTCCTCCGGATCGATCTCGGCAAAACCGTCCGCGTCGAAGGTGCTGCGGATGAACGAGAGGGCCGAGGAGGCCGCCTCTCCCGCGTCGTTCCAGCCCTTGAAGGCGCAGACCAGGACCGGCTCGCGAAGCTCCGGTCGCTCCCGCCAGATCACGTCGCTCATCGCACCCACCGTAGTGGACGAGGGCGTCCGGCCACCGGTTCAGGATGGACCCGTGGCCACCGTCGAGAGCGTCCGCCCCACGATCGCCGAGCTGCGCGCCGGGGTTGAGGTGGAGGCCGTCTTCGCCTGCAGCCGCAAGGACCGGCTGCGGGCCAAGAGCGGGACCGCCTACCTGGCGGTCGAGCTGCGCGACAGAAGCGGCGCGATCCAGGCCCGCGCCTTCCGCAACGCGGACTTCCTGGCGGGCCAGTTCGAGCGCGGCGACCTGGTCTGGGTCGAGGGCCGTGTCGAGCGCTTTCGCGAGGAGCTGCAGATCGAGCTGAGGGCGATCCGGCGCGCCGAGCCCGGCGCCGCCGACCCCGCCGACTTCCTTCCGGTGGCCTATCGCGACCTCGACGAGCTCGACGGCTTTCTCGAGCACCTGGCCCGCGAGGTCTACGACCCCGACCTGCGGTCTCTCTTGGGCGCCTTCCTCGACGACGCCGACTTCCGCGCCGAGCTGCGCCGCGCTCCCTGCACGCGCTCGGGCCACCACGCCTACCTGGGCGGGCTGCTGGAGCACACCGTGGCGGTGGCGACGCTGGCGCTCGAGACCTCGACGCTGCACCCGCGCCTGAACTCAGACCTGCTGATCTGCGCCGCCATCCTGCACGACGCCGGCAAGACCCTCGAGTTCGACCTGGGCGCCGACATCGCGCTCAGCGAAGCCGGTGCGCTGGTGGGGCACCTGACCCTCGGACGTGAGCTCGTGGCCGAGCGGGCGGCGACGCTGGAGGACTTTCCCGCGGCCAAGCTACACGCCCTCTCGCACTGCATCCTGGGCCACCACGGCCCCGACGCGCTCCCGGGCAAGCGCTTCCGCTCGCCGGAGGCGCTCGCGCTGTTTCGGCTGAACGCGGTGGACGCCGCCGTGAAGGGCGCGCTGGAGCACGGGCTGCAGGGGCATTAGCCGGCTGTCCGCAAGCGTTTACTGCTGCGGGGTAGGGGTGCCTTGGCTCGGGTGCTTGGCGATTTCTCCTCGCGTCGCGGGGGCGAAGTCGTCGGGCCCCCATCAACAACTTCCCGCGCATCCGGCCGCCGTGGGCTCCTGGGAAGTTGTTGCTCCCAGTGAGGGCAAAGCTCCCTGGTGCGGACCGATGACGTCCTTCGGGTCTTTCCGGAGACCGGCTTCGGCTGCTGGCCGCGGCTGCCGGTGGCCGCCGGGACGTGGTCTACCTGCGGGCAAAGCAGCGCGAGCTCAACGCCATGCTCGCCGCACAGGCCGCGGCGGCCGGCGCAGGCCCGATCGACTGGTACACGGCCGCCATCGGCCGCGACGCCTGCCGCTCGTCGGGCACCCGCTGGGTCGAGCCGATCGTTCCAGGCCCCGCGGCTGCGCCCGTCCATCCCAACCGGAGCGGGATGACGGGAGCCGCGGGGCTGCTGGTGTCAGCGCTCGGAGGCTGAGAACGCCTCCGCCGGCCGAACGCGCGGGGCCGGCGGCCCGGCACCATTAGTCTGCCCGCGTGGTCTCGGACGCCCCCCTCCTTCCCTGGTTCGATCGCCTGCGCAGCGACGTGCCCGGCCTGGAGCCGATCGACGCCCACACGCACCTGGGCGCCAACGATCCCGACGGCTACCGCTGCACGCCCGAGGAGCTCACCGCATCGCTGGAGCACATCGACGCCCGGGCGATCGTCTTTCCCATGCACGAGCCGGACGGCTACCCGGCGGCGAACGACATGGTCCTCGCCGACGCCGCCGCCGCCGACGGGCGTCTGTTTCCGTTCTGCCGCCTGAACCCCCACGACGATCCCCTGGCGGAGGCCGAGCGCAGCCTGCGCGAGGGCGCGCTGGGCATCAAGCTGCATCCCCGCGCCGAGGAGTTCACGCTCGACCATCCCGGGCTCGCCGGCGTATTCGCGCTCGCGGACGCCGAGCACCTGCCGGTGCTGTGCCACGCGGGCCGGGGCATCCCGGCCCTCGGCCGGCACGCCGTGGACGCCTGCAGCCGCTACCCGGGCATGCGGCTGATCCTCGCGCACGCCGGCATCTGTGACCTGGCCTGGATCTGGCGGACGGCCGCGGAGCTCCCCAACCTCTACTTCGACACCGCCTGGTGGCTGCCCAGCGACCTGCAGTCGCTGTTCGCGCTCGTGCGACCGGGACAGATCCTCATGGCCAGCGACGCCCCCTACACCCCACCCGCGTTCGGGGCCACCATGGCGCTGCGCCACGCCCTGCAGGTGGGCCTCGATGCCGACCAGATCCACGGTGTGGTCGGCGGCCAGGCCGCCCGGCTGCTGGCCAGGGAGGAGCCGCTCGACCTGGGTCCGGCCGCAGGCGTGGACGGGATCTCACACGACCCGCTGCTCGATCGCGTGTACGGCTACCTGTTGAGCGCCACCGGCCAGATGATCCACGGCGTCGAGCCGACCGAGGCCCTGGCGCTCGCGGCGCTGGCCTGCGAGGTGGGCGACGACGCTCCGCAGGCGCCGGTGTGTCGCGCGGTCCTGTCGCTGCTCGACGCCCGCTCGCGTTACGACGAGAACAGCCCCGACCGCCCGCCCCGCTTCGCCCCCGGCATCCACTTCGTCGTCTTCGCCGCCGGGCTGGTGCGCACGCCCGACGTGCCGCTGGTGCCCCCGTCCCCCGAGGCGGACGTGGCCGAGCGGGTCCGGGGGGATCCGTCCGGCTAGGCCGAGCCCGGGCGCTCGTCCGCCAGCACGAACATCTCGAAGCCCATCGCCGGGTGAAAGGTCACCTGGCTGTGGTAGGTGACCACCTCGCGGTCGAGGATCTCGGCCACCGCGTCCGTGAAGCGGCTGGCCGTCGCCTCCTGGAAGGTCAACCGGACCTGGCGCACCAGCTCTTCGTGTCCGTTGCTCACCAGCGTGTGCTCCACGGTGGTCAGGATGTCCTCGAGCACACAGACCACATAGTTGTCGAACAGGTAGGTCTTGGCCTTGGTCGGCCCGCGGCCGTAGCACTCGCTGAAGATGCCGACTATGGCGTTGGACACCCGGGCCACGCGCTCGCCCCTGTCGACCGCGCCGATCACCCCTCGACCACGATGTGGCGCACCGGACGGTCGAAGCGTCCCTTGGCCTCGTCGACGACGCCCTCCTCCAGCCAGTTGCGCTCGCCCTCGGGGTGGGTGAAGAGCACGATCTCGTCGGCCTCGAAGGTCTGCAGCGCGTCCTGGATCGCCTGAAGGGGATCGGACTCGCCCGTGTCCCCGGCGGCGTCGACGCCCTCCTCGGTCATGCGCTCCACCGTCTCCTCCTGTACCTCCTCGGCCCGGCCGATCGCTCCGTCGGGATCGGAGAGGACGAAGCGGGTGCGGCTGTTCAGCGCGGGGGCGACCACCAGCACCTCGGCCTGCTGGGCCTCGTCGGTTCCCACCGCCTGCTCGAGCGCTTCGCCCGAGACCGGCTCGGACACGAGCGCGAGCACCTTTCGGGCCATCACGCCACGTCCCGCAGCGCCTCGAGCTCGCGCCGGGTGGCGAGCTGCTTGAGCGCCTTGGACTCGAGCTGGCGCACCCGCTCGGCCGACAACCCCAACCGGCGGCCGGTCTCCCGCAGCGGCTGGGGATCGTCGCCGTTGATGCCGTAGCGCAGGCGGATCACGTGGCGCTCGGGTTCGGGCAGCTCCTCGATCGTCTGCCGCAGCACCTCCTCGCTGAGGCTCACCTCCACCTCCTCGTCCACCGCCGGCGAGTCGCCCTCCAGCAGGTCGCCGAGCGCGGTCTCGCCCTCGCTGCCCACCGGCCGGTCGAGGCTGGTCACGGTGCGGGCGGCCTCGCGCACCTCCTCCACCTGGACGAGCGGCAACTCCGCCTCGCGGGCGATCTCCTCGTCGCTGGGCTCGCGGCCGAGCTTGGCCTGGAGCTCACGCTCGCTGCGGGCGATCTTGCGCTCGCGCTGGCCGATGTGCACCGGGATCCGGATCGTGCGGGCCTTGTTGGCGAGGCCCCGCTGGATCGCCTGGCGAATCCAGAAGGTGGCGTAGGTGGAGAACTTGTAGCCCTTGCGCCAGTCGAACTTCTCGGCGGCCCTGATCAGGCCGAAGATGCCCTCCTGGATCAGGTCGAGGAGCGACAGCTCCTGGCCCTGGTACTTCTTGGCGATCGAGACGACCAGGCGCAGGTTCGAGTTGATCATGCGCTCCTTGGCCTCCAGGTCCCCCTGCTCGATCCGCTTGGCCAGCTCCACCTCGCCCTCGGCGGTGAGCAGCGGATAGCGGCGGATCTCGTTGAGGAAAAGCTGCAGCGCGTCGGTGGTCGCGGCGGCCAGCTCACCGTTGCGGAAGATGGTGGGCTCGACGCCCTCCCGCCCGCAGTCGTCGGACAGCTCGATGCCCTGAGCCTCGAGGTGCAGCTCGAGGGAGTCCACGTCGGCGTCGGCCAGCTCCAGCCCCTGGACGAGCTCGTGGAACTGGGACAGGTTCAAGCAGCCGCGCTCCTCCGCGCGGCTGAGCAGGGCGGCCACCTCGGGCCGGCTCACGAGCTCCGTCGAAACCACTGCCTCCATGCTACGCCGCGGCGGCGGCCCCCGCCGCCGACAGCCGGTCGAGCGAGCGCCTCAGCAGGCGCGAGACATGCATCTGGGAGACCCCGACCCGCTCCGCGATCTCGGCCTGGGTGAGATCGTGCTCGAAGCGCAGTGCCAGGATCAGGCGCTCCCGGGCCGGGAGCGCCTCCACCGCGCCGCGCAGGCTCTCGCTGACGTCGACCCGCTCGTAGCCCCGGTCCTCCGCGGCCAGCGTGTCGAACCAGGTCCACTCGCCGTCGTCGCCGCCAGGCCGTGGCGCGTCCAGCGAGGTCGCCTCGTACGCGGTTGCGGCCTCCATGGCCTCGAGCACATCCTCGACCGTCGCGCCCAGGGCATAGGCCACGTCCTTCGGCCGCGGCGAGTGGCCCAGCTTTGCCGGCAGCGTGCCGAGCGTCTCGCCCACCTTGAGCACCAGCTCCTGGGTCGCGCGGGGCACGTGCACCGACCAGCCCTTGTCGCGGAAGTGGCGTTTGAGCTCGCCCAGCATGGTGGGCACGGCATAGCGGGCGAAGCCGCCGCCGCGGCTCGGGTCGTAGCGATCCACCGCCTTCAGGAGCCCCACGCAGGCGACCTGCACGAGATCCTCCTGCGGCTCGCCGGCGTGCTTGTAGCGCCCCGCCAGCTGGCGGGCGAGGGGCATGAAGCGGACGATCACGTCCTCGCGCGCCTCGAGATCGCCGTCGCGGTGATAGCGCAGCAGGAGAGTTTCGTCCTCCTCCCTCCGCTGCGCAGGCGTCTCGGGCGGCTCCTCCGCAGAAGCGGCAGCAGCCATCCTTGGTCCAACCTCCTCGTAGCTAGGTTTGCTGCAGTAGATCCGTTCTCCAGCCGCACGGCGGCCGGACAACGTCCCTCGACCAGACTCCGTTAATTATCACCCGTTTGTAAGGCGACGAAACGCCGGATTCAATCGATTGCAGAGGCGTCGTCGACCATGTCCAGGCGCTCCTCGAGGCGGGTGATGGAGAAGACGCGCTGCACGGGCTCCGGCCCGCGGACGATCACCACCCGCCGGCCCTCCTCGCGGCCGCGCTCGTCGGCGGTCACGAGGCAGCGCAGGCCGGTCGAATCGAGGAAGGTGAGCTTGGACAGGTCGAGCACCAGCACGGGCGGCGAGGAGGCCTCGACCCGGCGGAGCTCGTCCTGCACCTTGCCGACCGTGGAGAGGTCGAGCTCCCCGCGCAGGGCGACGTGGACTCGTCCGTCCCGGTCCTCGGTGTGGACATCCAGGATCTCCACCGGAGCCGAACCTAGCGCACGCCCGCCTTCTTGGCGAGTAGGCGCCTGCCGCGGTGGCGATGGGGCGGGGCATACTACGGCGCGTGTCCGCTTCCACCGACGAGGCGCTGGCCGAGGGTCTGCGGCCGCTCACCGCGGCGCCTGAGCAGGCGGCCGTGTTCTGCGACATCGACGGCACCCTCGCGCCGATCGTCCGCCGCGCGGAGGAGGCCAAGGTGCTCACGGGCGCCCCGGGGCTGCTGGCCACCCTCGCCCGCCGCTACCGGCTGGTGGCCTGCGTCTCGGGGCGCTCGGCCGCCGAGGCCCGGCGGCTGGTGGGCGTGGGCGCGATCGCCTACGCGGGCTCACACGGCGCCGAGCTGCTCGAGCCGGGCTCGACCGATCCGACCGTCATCCCGGCGTTCGCGGAGTGGGAGGACCGGGTCAAGGGCTTCGTGGCCGAACGGGACACCAGCGAGCTGCGCCGGCTCGGGGTGAGGATCGAGGACAAGGGGCCGATCGCCGCACTGCATTGGCGCGGGGTGGCCGACGAGGACGCCGCCCGGGTCCAGCTCGAGCAGACCGCCGCGCAGGCCGAGGCCGACGGCTTCGCCACCCACTGGGGACGCATGGTGCTGGAGGTCCGGCCGCCGGTTCCGGTGGACAAGGGCCAGGCCGTGCGCAGCCTCACCGAGCAGGCGGAAGCGCGCACGGCGCTGTTCGGCGGCGACGACGCCACCGACCTGGACGCGTTCGCCGCCCTGGACGCGCTGGTGGCCGAGGACGGCCTGGACGCCGCCGTGCGGGTGGGCGTGAGCTCGGATGAGGGGCCGGCCGCGATCGTCGATCAGGCGGACCTGGTCGTCGACGGCGTGAAGGGCTTCATGCGCGTGCTGGCCGTGCTCGCCGAAGCCTGATGCGCTTCCGCGACTTCCTCCGCCTCGCCGTGCTGCTGTTCGGCGCCGCGGCCACCGCCCTGGCCGTGATCTCCGTCGTCGGCGCCGGGCGGGAGGACACCAACACGCTGGTCTACGTGGCGGCGGGGTGGTGGGTCGCCGCGGCCGTGGCCGGGCTCTGGCTCGGCCGGCGGCCGGTCGCCACCCCGGGGATCGCGGGGCTGCTGGCCTCGGCCCGTCGCAGCAACATGCTGCCCGAGCTGGAGCCGGGCTCGGTGATGTTCAACCGGCTCTGGCCGCTCGCCGTGCTGACGATCGCCTCCGGCGTGGTCGGCTTCTTCATCCCCCAGGTGCCGGTCGTCTCCACCGGCTACTGCCTCTTGATGGCGCTGCTGTGGCGCAATCAGCACCGGGCGGTGGCGGCGATCGAGGGACGCGACGGGGTCGAGTTCTGGTTCGACCGGAGCTCGCCCTTCGGCGCCCCTCAGCTGCTGCGGCTGCCCGGGCTCCGCCGGATCGAGCCGGTGCCCGCGTAGCGCGCACCGTCAAGACCGAATGACCGCCGGCAGCCGGCCGACCCGGTGCGCATCGTGCGCCGAAGAAACGTCCGCGCGGCGCAATGAATCGAGGGGCTCGACGATTTCACCTCGCCTGACGGGGGATACCTCGTCAGACCCCGCCGAAAACCTCCCGACCACGCGGCTGCGCTCGTTCGTTGCGACGTTGTCGTTGCCCTGAAGTAAGAAGCTCCCGATCACGCAACCGCCCTGATTGCTCGTGACGTTGTCGTCGCCCTGGAGCAAACATCTGGCGATCGCGCCCGCACCGACGTCGGCCGGGCAGAACCCCCGGTTTGCGAGCCGTCACCAGCAACGGCGGTGCTCGCTGCAGCTCAGGACCCCCCGCGCTTGCGCAGCCGCGAGAGCTCGGCCCAGGGGCGCGTGTTGGCCACGTGCCCGGCGGTCAGCCAGGCCCGGCGGGCGGTGGCCACGCCGTAGCGGATGTTCCGCAGGGTGTCCGCGCCGTGCGCGTCGGAGTCGATGACGATGGTCACCCCGGCTTCGGCCGCGGCACGCGCGTACACCTCGTTCAGGTCACGGCGGTTCGGATTGCCGTTGATCTCGAGGAAGGTCCCCGTCCGGGCCGCACCCTCGATCACCCGGTCGAGGTCGAGCGCGTAGGGCTCCCGCCGGCCGATCAGCCGCCCGGTGGGATGGCCGATCGCGTCCACGAGCGGGTGCTCCATCGCCGTGAGCATGCGGTCGGTCTGGTCGGCCTCGTCCAGCCGGAAGGAGGTATGGAGGCTGGCGACCACCCAGTCCAGCTCGCCGAGCAGATCGTCGTCGTAGTCGAGCGAGCCGTCGGGAAGGACGTTGGTCTCGGTGCCCACCAGCAACGTCAGATCCGGCACGTCGAGGGAGCGGATGTTCTCGATCTGGCTCCGCAGGGCGTCGGGCTGCACGTCGTTGCCGAAGCCGTGGCTCGCCGAGTGGTCGGTGATCGCCACGTACTCGTAGCCGCGCGCCACCGCGGCGGCCGCCATCTCCTCCAGGGTGTTGCGCCCGTCGGAGAGCACGGTGTGCATGTGAAGGTCGCCCCGGAGGTCGCTGAGCTCGATGAGCGCCGGCAGGGACTGGGAGCGGGCGGCGGCCAGCTCGCCGCGGTCCTCCCGGAGCTCTGGCGGGATGAACTGCATCCCCAGCCGGTCGTAGACCTCCTCCTCGCTCGCGCAGGCGAGGCTGTCGCCGCTGTCGTCGTCGGCGATGCCGTACTCGCTCACGTGCAGGCCGCGCTTGACCGCCTCGGTGCGCAGCGCCTCGTTGTGCCGTCCCGAGCCGGTGAAGTGCTGCAGCAGGTTTCCGAACGCCTCGAGGGGAACGATCCTGAGGTCCACCGGCAGCCCGGAGTGGGTGACCACCTTCGCGCCCGCCACGCCCGAGGTGTGCACCTGGTCGACGGCCTCGAGCGCGCAGAAGGCCTCGACCAGGGCCGCCGGGTCGCTGGAGGCGACCACGATGTCGAGGTCCTTGACGGTCTCCGCCAGGCGGCGCGCGCTCCCGGCGAGCTCCACCCGCAGCGCGGCGGGGTGGTCGGCCAGCGCGGCCACCATCTCCTCGCCGACGGCGAGCGCCCTGGAGAGCAGCAGGCGCGGCTTCTCGCGTCCGTCGGCGCCCGCCGCGAGCGCCGCCAGCACGTTGTCCTCGGCCTTCTTGCCGAAGCCCTTCACGTCCTTCAGGCGGCCCGCCTCGGCGGCCTCGCGGAGCCCGTCCAGCGACGAGACCTCGAGCTGGTCGTAGAGCAGCCGTGCCCGCTTGGGACCGAGCCCCGGAATGCGGGTGATCTCCACCAGGCCGGGAGGGATGCGGGCCTTGAGCTTGTCCGCGGACGGGATCGAGCCGCCCTCCAGGAGGGCATCGATCTTCTCGGCGATGGTCGCCCCCACGCCCGAGAGCTCCTCCACACGACCCTGGCGGGCCAGCTCGTCGACCGAGACGCCCGCCTCCCGGATCGCCTTGGCGGCGTTGCGATACGCGTTCACGCGGTACACCACCGCGCCGTCGAGCTCGTACAGGCTGGCGAGCTCCTCGAAGGCCTCTGCAATCTCCCCGTTGCGCATGGTTCCACGGCTAGGGTACGCGCCCCTTGTCCGGCGCCTGGCTCATCCTGCCGACCTACAACGAGGCGGAGAATCTCGAGCCGCTGGTGCGCGCGGCGCTCCCCCGGCTCGAAGCGAGCGGCCTGCCCCACACGGTCCTGGTGGTGGACGACGGGTCGCCGGACGGCACGGGCCAGATCGCGGACGGCCTCGCGGCCGAGCTGGAGCCCGTCCAGGTGCTCCACCGGCAACGCAAGGAGGGCCTGGGCCGCGCCTATCTGGCCGGCTTCGCGCTGGCCCTGGAGGGCGGCGCGGACCTGGTGCTGGAGATGGACTCCGACTTCTCCCACGATCCGGCGGACCTGCCTCGCCTGATCGCGGCGGCCGGCGCGGCGGATCTCGTGCTCGGGTCGCGCTACGTGCCCGGCGGCGGCATCGACGACTGGGGCTTTGTGCGCCGCACCCTGAGCTACGGCGGCTGCGTGTACGCGCGCGCCCTCCTCGGCATCCCGGTTCGTGACCTCACGGGCGGGTTCAAGTGCTTTCGCAGGCGGGTGCTGGAGACGATCGACCTCAGCGACGTGCACGCCGACGGGTACGGCTTCCAGATCGAGCTCACCTACCGTGCGGTGAGGGCGGGCTTCTCCGTCACCGAGGTGCCCATCCGTTTCCGGGAGCGGCGCGTGGGAACCTCGAAGATGGACGCCCGGATCGCGCTGGAGGCGGTGTGGAAGGTGCCGGCCCTGCGACTGCGCGGCTGAGCCGCCACCGCGGACGCTATACTTTCTGAAGTACAGGCCCGGAATCCCGATAAGGAGCTAAGCGTGGCAGGCGCAATCAACCAGGTCAGCGATCAGAACTTCCAGGCCGAGGTGCTCGAGGCCGAGAAGCCCGTGCTGGTGGACTTCTGGGCTCCGTGGTGCGGACCCTGCCGTATCGTCGCCCCGCATCTCGAGGAGCTGGCGGACGAGCGCGAGGACCTGAGGATCGTCAAGCTCAACGTGGACGACAACCCGCAGACCGCGGCGAAGTACAGCGTCATGTCGATCCCCACGCTGCTGCTCTTCAAGCACGGCCAGGTGGCGCACCAGATCATCGGCGCGCTGCCCAAGAGCCGGCTCGTGCAGGAGATCGAGCCGGCCCTGGCGGCCTAGCTCCCGGGCGACTACCTCACGCGGCCCGAGCGCCGCTCTCGCGCCGCTCCAGGCGCCGGCGCAGCGCTGCACCGAGCGCGCCCAACCCTCCGCTGATCAGGGTGATGAACAGCACGTAGACCACGCGCGGGTCGGCCAGCTCGGTCGTCGGATCATCGCCGGTGATCTTGAGGCCAAGGAGGATGAAGCTGGAGAAGACCAGGCCGCCGATCAGGCCGCGCACGAAACCCTCGTCCGGGGCGCGGTGCTCCATCCCGGCGAGGATCCCGCCGGCGATGCCCACGGGCCCCACCAGCAGGAGGTAGACGACCTCGTTCCAGGCGAGTGCGAAGCCGGTGAGCAGCCCGAAGACGACAGGCACGACGATGCCGCCGACGATCTGCACCCCCGACGGGCGGTCCTCGAAGAAGGGGATGTGCTGCACGAGGCGGCAGCCTACGGCGAACGGCGCTCGACGGCTATCAGCAACTCGCGCCCCTCGATCTCCAAGCGCTCGCTCTGCTCGCCGTCCGAGCCGTCATAGGCCACCTCGACCGCGAGGGTCTCGCCGATCACGTAGGCCTCGTGCGCCTGGGCGGCGTCGAGGAGCTCCGAGTCCCCCGCGAGGGTCAGCGCTATCCGGTCCTCCACGCGCAGCCCGGCCTGCTTTCGCGCGGCCTGGACGGCGTGCACCACCTCGCGGGCCAGCCCCTCGCGGCGCAGCTCGTGGTCGAGCTCGGTGTTGAGAGCCACCGCGTGGGTGCCCGAGCGCTCCACCTGGTAGCCCTCGAGCGGCTGGAGCACCATCTGGACGTCGTCGGGGCCGATGTGGTGCTCGGTGCCGTCCACGTTCACGCCCACCGCCTCGCCGGCCCTCAGGCGGCCGGGGTCGAGGGCCGCGATGGCCGCGGCCACCTGGGGCATGTGCTTGCCGAAGCGCGGCCCGAGGGCGCGGTAGTTGGGCTTCAGCTCGAAGCGACCCAGCTCGTCGGCCTCCGACACGAAACGCAGCGACTTCACGTTGAGCTCGTCGGTGAGCAGCCGCTCGAGCCGTTCGATGGCCTCACGCTCGCGGTCGGCGGCCACGACCACGGCCTCGCCGAGGGGCTGGCGCACCTTGAGCTTCGCGTGGGCCCGCGCGGCGCGGCCGAGCTCCACGGCGTCGCGCACCACCCGCATGTCCTGCTCCAGTTGCTCGTCGCGCTCCGCCGGGGCGGGGAAGTCGCAGAGGTGCACCGAAGGCTCGCTTCCGTCGAGGTTCTCGTAGATCTCGTCGGCCACGAAGGGCGTGAGCGGAGCCAGGAGCTTCGACACCGTGACCAGGCACTCACCCAGCACCGCGAAGGCGGCCACGTCACCGTCCCAGAAGCGCCGGCGCGACAGGCGCACGTACCAGTTCGAGAGGTCGTCGACGAACTGGGCCACGGCCCTCCCGGCGAACGTCGTGTCGTAGTCCTCCAGGCGCTCGGTCACGCGCTCGACGGTGGCCGCCAGCCGCGACCGGATCCAGCGGTCCAGATCGAGTTCCTCGGCATCGCCCTCGAGCGGATGGTTGACGTTCGCGTAGAGGACGTAGAAGGCGTAGGTATTCCAGAGCGGCTTGAGGAACTGGCGCACCGACTCGCCGACGGTCTCGACGGAGAAGCGATAGCCGTCCCACGGCTGCTTGGAGGTGAAGTAGTACCAGCGGAAGGCGTCGGCGCCGTGGGTGTCGATGACCTCCCAGGGATCAACCACGTTGCCCTTCGACTTGGACATCTTCTGGCCCTCGGGGTCCAGGATCAGGCCCAGGCAGAGACACGTCTCGTAGGAGCTCCTGCCGAACAGCAGCGTCGAGACCGCCAGCAGCGAGTAGAACCAGCCGCGCGTCTGGTCGAGCGCCTCGCAGATGTAATCGGCCGGAAAGAGCTCCTCGAACAGCGCCTCGTTCTCGGAGGGGGCGTGCCACTGGGCGAACGGCATGCAGCCCGAGTCCCACCAGACGTCGATCAGGTCGGGCACCCGCCGGAAGGTCTTGCCGTCGCGCACGAAGGTCACGTCGTCGATGTAGGGCCGGTGGAGGTCGTCCGGGATCTCGGCGCCGAGCTCGCGCAGCTCGGCCCGGGAGCCCACGCAGACCACCTCCCCGTCGTCGGTCCGCCACACCGGCAGTGGCGTCCCCCAGTAGCGCTCGCGCGAGAGCGCCCAGTCCACGTTGCCCTCGAGCCACTTGCCGAAGCGACCGTGCTTGATGTGGTCCGGGTACCACGTGACGGCCTCGTTGGCGGCCAGCAGGTTCTCCCTGCGCTCGGTGGTGCGCACGTACCAGTTGCGCTTGGCGTAGTAGATCAGTGGGGTTCCGCAGCGCCAGCAGTGCGGATAGGAGTGCTCGTACTCGCCGGCGCGAAAGAGCCGGCCGGACTCCGCGAGCGCCTCGATGATCGGCGCGTCGGCGTCGCGCACGTACAGGCCCGAGAAGGGGCCGGCGCGCTCGTCGAAGGTGCCGTCGGGGCGCACCGGGTTGTGGATGGTGAGCCCGTTGTCGGTGGCCAGCCGGAAGTCGTCCTCGCCGAAGGCGGCGCCGGTGTGGACCACGCCCGTGCCATCCTCGGTGGAGACGAAGTCGCCGGCCAGCACGGTATGGCCGCGCTCGCCGTAGTCGCCGATGTAGGGGAAGGGGGGTTCGTAGCGCAGCCCCAGAAGCGCGGAGCCCGGCATGCGCTCCTCGATCTGCGCGTTCTCGCCCAACACCCGCTCTACGAGCGGCTCCGCAAGGATCAGCTTGTCCCCGTCCAGGGTGGCCCGCACATACGTGACGTCGGGGTCGACCGCGATCGCCGCGTGGGGCACGAGCGTCCAGGGCATGGTCGTCCAGGCGAGCAACGAGACGCTCGGGTCGTCGAGCAGCGGGAACTTCACGTACACGGACGGGTCGACCACCTCCTGGTAGCCCTCCGCGACCTCGTGGGAGGAGAGCGCCGTGCCGCAACGGGTGCAGTAGGGCACGACCTTGTGACCCTCGGTCAGAAGGCCCTGGTCGAAGACCTGCTTGAGCGACCACCACACCGACTCGATGTAGTCGTTGTCGAGGGTCACGTAGGCGTCGTCGGTGTCGATCCAGTGGCCGATGCGCTCGGTCAGCCGGTCCCAGTCGTCGATGTAGCGCATCACCGACTCGCGGCAGCGAGCGTTGAACTCGGCCACGCCGTAGCGCTCGATGTCGTCCTTGGAGGCGAAGCCGAGCTCCTGCTCGACGGCCAGCTCGACGGGCAGGCCGTGGCAGTCCCAGCCCCCCTTGCGGTAGACCTGGTAGCCGCGCATGGTCTTGAAGCGCGGGAAAACGTCCTTGAACACGCGCGCGAGGACGTGGTGGCTGCCGGGCGGGCCGTTTGCGGTGGCCGGGCCGTCGTAGAAGCGATATTGCTCCGCGCCCTCCCGGCGGCGAATCGATTCCCGGAAGACATCGCGCTCACGCCAGCGCTCGAGCACCTGCTGCTCGAGAGCGGGGAAGGACTGCGCCGGATCGACGGGCTGGTAGCGGGCCACGGGACCGTCGATTCTAGGCGCGCGCGGGCGGCCCGCAGGCGCCTTAGGCCGCGAGCTTGCGGCAGATCTCGGCCAGCGAGCGCTTCTCGCCCTCGTCGAGGGCACCGAAGGCGCGGCTGACGCGGTCCGCGTGACCCGGAAAGAGCCGCTCGACGAGATCGCGCCCCGCGTAGGTGAGGTCCACGACCACCGAGCGGCGATCGCCGGGATCGCGCCGGCGATGCACCAGTCCTCGCGCCTCCAGCGTGGCCGTGACCTCGGTGGCGTTGGCCTTGCTCCAGCCCAGCCGCCGGCGCAGCGTCTTCAGCTCGAGCGTGTCCCCGGCCGTGGTGAGGACAACCAGGGCCGAGAACCCGGCCGCCGAGACGCCCTCCCGCTCCAGCTCGGCGGCCAGCCGGCGCCTCACGGCGGATTCCGCACGCAGGAGCGCCTGCAGCGCCCGGTGGGCGAGCGGGTCGTCGAGCTCCAGCGAGGCCATCGCGGGCGATCGTAGGTGCAGGGGCGGATCGATAGCCTGAGATTCGCAAGCGATCTAGGAGATGCATTGGCCGTACAGCAGGAGCTCTGGGGGGCCGAAACCAGCAAGGCGATCGAGAACTTCCCGGTCTCGGGCGAGGCCGTGCCCGCCCCGGTCATCCATTGGCTGGGCCGCATCAAGGCCGCGGCAGGGCGGGTGAACGGCGAGTTGGGCCTCCTCGACGGCGACATCGCCGAGCGGATCGGCCGGGCCGGGGACGAGGTCGGCGCGGGCGAGCACGACGACCAGTTCCCCATCGACGTGTTCCAGACCGGCTCCGGCACCTCGTCGAACACGAACGCCAACGAGGTGATCGCGAGCCTGGCCGGCGAGGACGTGCATCCCAACGACCACGTGAACATGGGGCAGTCCTCGAACGACGTCTTTCCCTCGGCCGTCCACCTCGCGGCGGTCGACAGCGTGCGCTCCGACCTCATCCCCGCCCTCGAGCGGCTCGCAGGCTCGTTCCAGCGCAAGGCCGACGAGTTCAGCGGCCACGTCAAGTCGGGACGCACCCACATGATGGACGCGGTGCCGGTGACCCTCGGCCAGGAGTTCGGGGGCTACGCGGCTCAGATGACGCTGGCTCGGGACCGCCTGCGGGCGGCTCTGGGCCGGGCGGCCGAGATTCCCCTGGGGGGCACTGCGACCGGCACCGGGCTGAACACCCATCCGGAGTTCGCCGAGCGCGTCCGCCGGCAGCTCGGCCTCGGCGACGCACCCCGCGACCGCTTCGAGGCCCAGGCCAACCGCGACGGGCTGGTAGAGCTGCACGCGGCCCTCAAGGGCCTGGCGGTGGCGCTGACCAAGATCGCCAACGACCTCGTGCTGATGGGCTCTGGTCCCAGCACCGGGCTCGCCGAGATCCGGCTGCCGGAGCTGCAGAAGGGCTCGTCGATCATGCCCGGGAAGGTCAACCCGGTGATCCCCGAGGTGGTCCTCCAGGTGTCGGCTCAGGTGATGGGCAACGACACGGCCGTGACCGTGGCCGGCAGCCAGGGGGCCTTCGAGCTGAACGTGCGGGTGCCGATGATGGCGCGCAACGTCTTCGAGTCGATCCGGATCCTCACGGCGGCGAGCACCATGCTGGCCGAGAAATGCGTGGACGGGATCGAGGCCAATGTGGAGACGCTACGCCGCTACGCCGAGTCCACGCCCGCCATCGCCACGGCGCTCAACCCCTTCATCGGCTACGACCGGGGGACCGAGATCGTCCAGGAGGCCATGGCCTCCGAGCGGACGATCCGCGAGGTGGCGCTCGAGAAGGGCGTCGACGAAGAGACGCTCGACAAGGCGCTCGACCTCGAGGCCATGGCGCACGGGACGAAGCCGGAGAGCTAGCCGCAGAGCCGCTCGCGGGCGATCCAGGACGAGCCGCGCGGCGCCTGGCTCCGCTTCACGCTCCGGCACTCCGGCGCGCTGGCCCCCCCGCTCTGATCGCGCTTGCGCGCCGCGACCGCGGACAGGAGCAGTGAGGCCGGGTTGACCGGCGTGTTGTAGCGCCGGATCTCGAAGTGGAGATGGGGCCCGGTGGAGTAGCCGGTCGAGCCGACGTAGCCCAGCCGCGTGCCGGCGCTCACCCGCTCGCCCACCCAGCTCGTGATGCGTGACATGTGGGCGTACCAGGTCGTGTAGCCCAGCGCGTGCTGGACCACGACCAGGTTGCCGTAGCCGCCGTAGTTGCGAGCGGCGAAGATCGTGGTGCCCGCGGCCGCCGCGCCGATGCGGGTGCCGTAGGCCACCGGGAAGTCCACTCCCTGGTGGCGCCGGCCGCCCTCGCGCGGAGCGCCGAAGCCGTCGCCTATCGATCCGGGCACGGGGCGGAGGAAGCGTCCGGGGCTCACGCTGGTTCGCTGGCGGCGGCTCACGCCTCCGCGCAGAGAGCGGATGGTCGCCCGGCCCGCCAGACCGTCCACGCCGATGCCGGCGGATCGCTGGGCCCGGATGACAGCCGCCTGAGTGAGGCCGCCGAACATGCCGTCGGCGGCTCCGGGACCGAAGCCCCGGCGCTGGAGCAGGAACTGCAACGCGGCCACGTCCCAGCCCCGCTGTCCCATCCGCATGAGCCGGCGGCCCAGACGTGGCCGGCCGCGCCGGCCCAGGGCGCGGCGAGTCTGCGGGCCGGCGATCCCGTCCACCGCCAGGTGGCGCCGGCGCTGGAAGCGGATGATCGCGGACCGGGTGAGCGGTCCGCGCACACCGTCCACGAAGCCCTTGTAGAGCCCGAGGGCGGTGAGCGCGGACTGGAGGGCCGCCGTGTGCGCGCTCGCTGCTCCCGCGGACGCGGGCAGCGCGAGCGCCAGCGCAACGACGAGAACGACCGTGGCGGAGGACATCCGGGCCAGGGACATGTCCAACATGGTGTGGCGCTGCCCGCCAGGGTCAAGAGCGTGCAAACGATCCTGCACGTCTTGGCGCGGCACCGATGAGTCGGGCGGGCGGGCCCGGTCAGTGTCTGTGAGAACCCGGCAAGCGGAGGTAGAAGTGCTACTCGAAGGCAAGAACGCGGTGATCTACGGCGGAGGCGGCGCCATCGGTGGCGCGGTGGCTCAGGCCTTCGCGGCCGAGGGCGCGCGGGTGTTTCTCGCCGGCCGGACGCTGTCGAGCCTGGAGGAGGTGGCCGACGCGATTCGCTCGGCCGGCGGGGCGGCCGAGACGGCCGAGGTCGACGCGCTCGAGGAACGGACCGTCGACGAGCACGCCGATGCCGTGGCGAGGGAGGCCGGGAGCCTCGACGCCTCCTTCAACGTCATCGGTCACCCCTTTACGCACGGGACGCCGGTCGCGGAGATGTCTCTCGACGACTTCGAGGCGCCGGTGCTGGTGGCCCTTCGCTCGACGTTCCTGACCACCCGGGCCGCCGCCCGCCACATGATCAAGCAACGCTCAGGCGTCATCCTGGCCTTCGGCGGATCGGGCGACCCCGTGCGCGACTACTTCATGGGCGGGACGCAGGTGGCGTTCGAGGTGATCGAGGTCCTGCGCCGCCAGCTGGCGGCCGAGCTCGGGCCCCACGGGATTCGGACGGTGACGCTGCGCACCGGCGGCGTGGCCGAGACCTTTCCCGACGACATGGAGGGTCGCGAGGCGCTGGTCGAGGGAATCGAGCAGCAGACGATGCTGGGACGAGCGGCCACGCTCGAGGACGTGGGCCGCGTGGCCGCCTTCGTCGCCTCCGACCGGGCCCGGACCATGACCGCCGCAGCCGTGAACATCAGCTGCGGGGCCATGGTGGACTAGCCTGATGCTCACCACGGTGACGCTCGAACCCGACGTCGAGGCCCATATCAGGCGCAGCATGCGCGAGCGGGGGCTCACCTTCAAGCAGGCCCTCAACGACGCCGTTCGGTCAGGGATGGGCCAGCGCGCCGACGGTGAGCAGGCCGACCTCCCCACTCACGACATGGGCGAACCCCTCGTCGACATCACCAAGGCGTTGAGGTTGGCCGGCGAGCTCGAGGACCAGGAGCTGGCCGGCCGGGTGGCGCGGGGTCCCTAGAGCTGCTGCTCGTCGACGCCAGAGACTGGGTCCGTGAAGCACTCGGTGGTCCGGAACCGGTGGCCTTCTCCTGGACCGTGGTGCTCGCCTTCCCGCGGCTGGGCACGCACCGCGCGGTGTTCCCTCGCCCGCTCACGTCCCATCAAGCCGCCGCGATAGCGGAGCGCTGGCTTCGATTACCGTCGTCGGTGATGATCGAGCCGACGCTCCGCCACCTGGCCATTCTTCGGGGTTTGCTGGAGTCCACGGGCACCGCAGGAAACCTCGTGGGCGACGCCCACCTGGCCGCCTTGGCGCTCGAGCACGGGGCGACGGTCGTCTCCTTCGACCGGGAATTTGCCCGCTTCGAAGGCGTCCGCCTCCACCGACCCGGCTGAGCGGTCAGCGGGCGAGCAGCTCCTCGAGGCGGTCGTGGGACTCGCTCAGGCCCGTCTCCATCCCCGAGGCGAACATGCCGTCGCGCTCCTCGTTGGTGTGGAACAGCGAGACCGTCCTCACCCGGGTCTGGTCACCGAGGTCCTCGAAGGTGGCCGTCTCCACAAGCACGTGTCCCGGCATGCCCTCCCACTCGAAGGTCTGCACGACACGCTCGGGAGCGGTGATCTCCCGGTAGGTCCCCCGGAAGCCGTCCTCCGTGCCGTCGGAGTTCCGGCAGACGAAACGCCAGGCGCCGCCGGGCCGCACGTCCATCTGGTCCACGACGGTAATGGTGTTCCGCGGGCCCCACCACTCGGGGATCAGGGCGGGATCGGTGTAGGCCTCGAAGACCCGCTCCCGGGGCGCGTCGAATACTCGCTCGCTGAGGATCTCGCGATCCGCTCCCTTGGTCACCTGAGACACGTTCTGCTGCTGGCTGCTCATCGTTTCTCTCCTTTGTTGCGTTCGAGTAGCTCCCCGAGCCGGTCGAGGCGTTCGTCCAGCATGCGGCGGTATGCGTCGAGCCACAGCTGGATGTCATCGAGACCGCGCGGGCCGAGGCTGCAGTGGCGGACCCGCCCCACCTTCTCGGTGCTGACGAGGTCCGCGTCCTCCAGGACCCGCACGTGCTTCTTCAGTCCGGTCAGCGTCATGCCGGACGGCTCGGCGAGCTCGGAGATGGTCGCGCTGCCGCGACCGAGCCGCTCGAGGATCGCGCGGCGCGTGGGGTCGGCCAGCGCCGCGAACGTCCGGTCGAGTTGCTGATACTGAACCATCTGGTTCAGCATAGCACGGTCGGGCCGAACGCGTCTAGTACTCGTCGCTGCGGCGGGGCCAGCCTTCGACGGCGCCCTCGTCGCGGCCCTTCGGGGAGCGGTCCAGGAGGCCCCAGGCGGTGTTCAGCACGTCGGTGCCTCGGTCGTAACAGGTGTAGGTGTGGTAGACGACCCCGTTCTCCAGCGCGAACGCGCTCAGCGCCATCAGCTCCTGGTCATGGATCGGGTCGACCGATGCCCCGCTCTCGGTGCCGAAGTTCCACCCGGTGCCGTTCTCGCGGTCCTCCTCGGTCCAGGCGCTGAAGTCGCGGTTGAAGTCGCTCCCGCCTGACGACACCCAGGGGAGGTCCCAGCCCATGCGCTCCTTGTAGGCGTTCAGCGTCTCGAGCGGCGAGCGGGAGGCGACCACGAAGGTCACGTCGTGGGCGTTGAGGTGGGCGGCCGTCCCGTCGAAGCTGTCGGTGGCGAAGGTGCAGCCGGTGCACCCCTCGGGCGTGTTCGGGCCGTGCATGAAGTGGTAGACGATCAGCTGCGAGCGGCCGTCGAAGAGATCGGCCAGCGTCCGCGGGCCGTCGTTGGTCTCGAACAGATAGGGCTCCTCGACCGGCACCCACGGCAGCTCGCGCCGCTGACGGGCGAGCTCGTCGCTGAGGTGGGTGAGCTCCTTCTCGCGCGCGAGCAGTTCCTTGCGGGCCGCCAACCACTCTTCGCGTGTGCCGACCGTGGCGTCCATGTGTCTGCCTCCTGATATTGGCGTTCGATGCGTTGTGTCGTAACGAGACCGCTGCGAGAGCGCGGAATCATCGCCGGGACGGCCCCGCCAAGCTGAGACACTCGCCCGATGTTCGTGGTCCTGCTCACCGGCCTGCCGGGCTCCGGCAAGACCGCTTGCCTCACGGCGCTGAGCGACGCCCTGGTCGACGACGAGGTCGCCCACGCCGCCCTCGAGGCCGACGAGGTGGCCTGGGCCTTTCCCTTCCCGGACAACCGGGAGCGCTGCGAGCACCTGCGGGCCTGCGCCGAATCTCACCGCCGCGCCGGCCAGGACCTGCTGCTGGTGACCGAGGTGATCGAGTCCGACGGCCATCTGGGCGAAGTCCTCGCCGCGGTGGGCGCGGACGATCACCTGCTGGTACGACTCGACGCGGATCCGGACACGTTGCGTGAGCGCATCACCGCGAGGGAGCCGCCGGGCTGGCACAGCCTGCGGTGGCTGCTCGACTACACCGAGCGCATGCGGTCGGCGCTCGACCGCATCGAGCACGTGCACCTCAGCCTGGACAGCAGCCACCTTCCGCCGGCGGAGATCGCCGCGCGGATCCGCGAAGCCGCCGGTCGATGATGCTCAGCAGGGAGGCGACCGTCGCCGACTGGGGCCTCGGTCTGGCCGTTCTCCTTGAGAAGCGCTTGTGTGATCAGGCGCACACCGCCGCCGGCGCGAGCCGGGGTAGCGTCTGCACATGGCTCAACATCCGCCCACGCTCAAAAAGGGATCCAAAGGCGAAGCCGTCGAGGGGTTGCAGAACGCCCTCAACCAGCGAGGCCACCACGTCGGTCACGTCGACGGCCAGTTCGGCTCGGCCACCGAGGACGCGGTGAAGCAGTTCCAGCACGACGCCGGCCTCGACGGCGACGGGATCGTCGGACCGCACACCTGGGGCGCTCTGTGCGTCCACCTGGTGCAGTCCGGGGACACGCTCTCGGAGATCGCGGAGCACCGCCTCGGCCATGCCAACCGCTTTCACGAGATCTTCGATCTGAACACGGATCTCCTCAGCGACCCTGACAAAATCTCCCCGGGCCAGGTGCTGACCCTGCCCCACGACGCCTGTTAGCGGCTCACCAGGGCAGCGGCTCCCCGTCGCGGAAGAAGCCGCCGCTCGGACCCGTCGTCCTCCAGGACGGCCGCCCAGACGATGCTCCTCGCCCCGTCCGGCACGGGGCGCGCGCCCATCTCCTCCATCCCGGGCGCCGTGGCGGTGAGCCCCGGGCAGACCGAGTTCACCAGCAGCGGGCCGTCGGCGAACTCGGCGGCGAGCTTCGCGGTCAGGGCGTTGATGGCCGCCTTGGAGACCCCGTAGCTGGCCACCGTCCCGCCCCCCGTGGTGAGACCGAAGGCCTGATCGCCGTGTGATCCCGCCCCACTGGCCACGTTCACCACTCGGCCGTGCTCGCTCTGGAGCAGAAGGCCGAGCAGGGCCTGGGTCGTCCGCCACGTGCCGAACAGGTTGGTCTCGAGCAGGTCGTGCGAGGCGGACAGGTCGGCCGAGGAAGCCCTCTCGGACCAGTCGACGAAGCCGGCGGCGTTGTTCACGAGCACGTCGAGGCGGCCGATCTCGGATGTCACCCGCTCGGCAAGCCGAGTGGCGCTGTCGCCGGAGGACACGTCCAGCTCCATCCCGATGACGTCCAGGCCCTCGTCCGAGAGTCCTGCGGCCGCCTCGTCGGCTCTGGCCTGGTCACGGGCCGTGAGGATCACCCGCACGCCCCGCTCGGCCAGCTGCCGGGCCACCTCCAGGCCGAGGCTGCGGCTCGCCCCGGTCACCAGCGCCACCGTCGCCTGCCCGTCGTAGGTCTCCGCCACCCGTGCTCCTCTCGCGTTCGCCTGGGCGCCGGACGATACGACGCTGCGATGGCTCCCACGGCTTCCTGGCGCCGATGAGTTCATGGGCGTCGCTGGGTCGACAGTGGTGAACCCCCGTACCTGCCCAGGAGGCCACCATGCCCTTTTCACCCGTCGTCGTCAGCCTGCCCATCGCCGACCGCCGGACCTCGTCCGAGTTCTACCGGGAGGTCCTCGGCCAGGAACCGTTCGGCGAGCCCGCGGAGGACGGCTTGCCGGAGCCCCTGCAGTTCGCGCTCAACGACGGCCTCAACCTGATGCTCGTGCCCACCGGCGGCTTCGGCTGGGTGATCGGCGATCACGAGGTGGCCGAGCGCGGCCACAGCGAGTGCTCGCTCGGCCTGGCGGAGGTGGACGAGGCCGGGGTCGACGAGCTCATCCAGCGCGCGCAGGGTGCCGGCGCCGAGATCGTCACCGAGCCCGGGGAACAGCCGTGGGGCTACGCGGGAGCCTTCGCCGACCCCGACGGCCACGTGTGGATGGTGGCGCTGGCTCAGTGAACGACGCGGTAGCGCAGGTGGGTCACCGCCGGGGAGGCCACCACGCCGACGGGCTCGAGCGTGGGATCGCCGACGTCGTCGAGCAACCGCTCCCCGGACCCGAGCACGATCGGGGCGACGTGGAGATGGAGCTCGTCGAGGAGTCCGGCCGCCAGGTACTGCTGCACCGCACTCGCGCCCCCGGCGATGGCCACGTCCTGGTCGCCCGCGGCGGCGCGGGCCTGCTCCAGCGCCGCCTCGATCCCGTCGGTCACGAAGTTGAACGTGGAGCCGCCCTGCATCGGCAGCGGCTCGCGCGCGTGGTGAGTGAGGACGAAGACCGGCGCGTGGTAGGGAGGATCCTCGCCCCACCATCCCCGCCAGGTCTCGTCCCAGGGCCCGTCGCCGCCGCCAAACATCTTGCGGCCCATGATGTGCGCCCCGACACCCCCAAGGATCTCGTCGACGGCATCGGCATCCGCTTCGGGCCGGTCGGCCGCGAACATCCACTCGTGCAGGCGGTCGCCGCCCTCACCGATCGGGTTGTCCACGCTCTGGTTGGGCCCGGCGGCAAAGCCGTCGAGCGACACGGCGATATTGCATTTGACGGAGCTCATGGAGGTAGGACCTTCTCGCCCGGCTGAACTCATCGCTCGCCCAGCACGGCCGCGAGACGCGCGACGGCGCCAGTGTAAGCGTGGTCGGGAGGCGCGGCGTATCCGACCACCAGCGCGGGGCTTTGCCGCCGAGCGCCCATGCGGTAGACGTCGAGCCCCTCGAGCGCGAGGCCGTGCCCGGCTGCACGAGCGACCACCTCCTCCTCGCTCCGTCCGTCCTCCAGAGAAACCAGGGCGTGAAGGCCGGCGGCCATCCCAGTGACCCGCACGCTGGGGGCCTGTTCCCGGAGCGCCTCCACGAGCCGGTCGCGGCGGCGCCGGTAGACGAGCCGGACGCGGCGCACATGGCGGTCGTAGGCACCGCCCGCGATCAGGTCGGCAAGCGTGAGCTGATCCAGCACCCCGGTGTGGCGGTCGGCCAGCTCCTTCAGGGCCACCACCTCGTCGACGAGCTGAGCGGGGACCACCAGCCACCCCAGCCGCAGTCCCGGGGCGAGGGTCTTGCTCGCCGTACCGGCGTAGACCACGTGCTCGGGCGCCAGCGCCTGGACGGCGCCCACCGGCTGGCGGTCGTAGCGGAACTCGCCGTCGTAGTCGTCCTCGATCACCAGCCCGCCGCGGCGTTCCGCCCACTCGACCGCGCGCGTGCGCCGCTCGGGGGCCAGCGCCACGCCGAGGGGAAACTGGTGGGCCGGTGTCAGCAGCACCGCTCCGGCGCCACCCAGATCGCCCACGCCGGCGCCGTGCCGGTCGACCGAAAGCGCGCGCAGGCCCAGGCCGGCCGCGGAGGCCACCTCACGGTGCGACGGTTGGCTGTAGGCCTCCACGGCGAGCGTGCGGACGCGCCGGGCCGCCAGCGCCTGGCAGAGGAGCGAGAGCCCCTGGGTGAAGCCCGAGCAGATGACCAGGCGGTCGGAATCGGCGCGGACACCCCGGGCGCGAGCCAGGTACCCCGCGAGGGCCTCGCGCAGTTCGGGGCGACCCCGCGGGTCGCCGTAGCCCAGAGCGGCATACGGCGCAGCGGTGAGCGTCCGGCGCGCCGCTGCCAGCCACGCGCGGCGCGGGAAGCTCGCGAGGTCCGGCGCGCCCGCGCGCAGGTCGTGGCGCAGCTCCCGGGCCTCGGCGGGCGGCCGTGCCGCCGGCGCCCCCGGCGCGGGCACGCGCTCCGCGACCCAGGTACCCGATCCGCGGCGGGCGAGCAGCCAGCCCTCGGCGATCAGCTGGGCGTACGCCTCGGCCACGGTGTTTCGCGCGACCCCGAGATCGACGGCCAGCGATCGTGAGGAGGGCACCCGGGTGCCGGGGCTCAGGCGCCCGCTGCGAACCGCCTCACGCAGGGCGTCCTCCAGCCCGGCGCGGACGCGGGTGCCGCTTGTGTCGAGGTGCAGATCGAGCCCGAAAGTGGCCCACGCTTCTGACATTGAAACGGACCATATCGTTGGGCCGCCAACCGGGTAGGTTCAATGCATGACCACGACCAGCATCCCAGTGCGACTGGACTTCGACAGCCACGCGCCCGGCTTCTCGCGCGCCATGAACCACCTCGACCACGCGGCCACCAAGGAGCTCGACCGCGCCGAGCTCGACCCCCGGCTCCGCGAGCTGGTGCGGGTGCGCGTCTCCCAGCTCAACGGTTGCGCCTTCTGCATCGACATGCACACCAAGGACGCCCGCGCGATCGGGGAGACCGAACAGCGCCTCTACGCGCTACCCGCGTGGAGGGAGACGCCCTACTTCAGCGAGGGCGAGCGGGCGGCGCTGGCCTTCGCCGAGGCGGTGACGCTCCTGGTCGGCGACCACGTGCCGGCCACGGCCTACGAGGCGGTGGCCACCCACTTCACGGCCGACGAGATCGCCGCGCTGGTGAGCCTGCTCGTGGCCATCAACGCCTGGAACGCGATCGCCGTGAGCACGCGGGCCTGGGCGCCCGGGTCCTACGAGGCATGACCGCGCGCGATCCCAGGACACTGGCCACCCGGTACTTCAGCTCCTGGAAGGCCAAGGACTTCGACGCGCTGCGGGACCTGCTCGCCGACGACGCCACCTTCCGGGGGCCGCTGGGCAGCGCCGACGACGCCGACAGCTGCATCGAGGGACTCGAGGGGATGTCGCAGATCCTTGCCGACATCGACATCCAGAAGATGTTCATCGACGGACCCGACGTGCTGACCTGGTTCGAGCTGCACACCACGGTCGCGCCGCCGGCGGCGGTCGCCAACTGGAGTCACGTCGAGGAGGGCAAGATCAGCGCCATCCGCGTCACCTTCGACGCCCGCCCGCTTGCGCCACCAGCGCCTCCAGGGTGACGGCCAGCGCCGGGCGCCGCGCGGCGCCCCGGCGCACCAGCGCGGTGACGTGGCGGCGGGGCGGCGCCGGCACCGCCGAGGCGTAGCGGACACCGGTGGCGCTGGTGCAGGCGAGCTCAGGGAGCAGCGCCACCCCCAGCCCAGCGGCCACCATGGTCTCCAGGAGGGCGGCGTTATCGGCGCGGTGCCTCACCCGCGGCGTGAAGCCCGCCGTGCGGCAGGCCAGCTCGAGCGTCGACGCGAACTGGCTGCCTGCGAGGCCGGCGATCCACGGAGTCTCGGCGAGCGAACCCAGGTCCACCGGCTCGGGTGCCGGATGGCCGACCGGCAACATCAGCAGCAGCGGGTCGGTCACCAGGAGATGGGCCTCGAGCCCGCCGACCCGCGCGGCCTTCACGCCCTCGTAGCTCTCGGAGACGAGCAGGTCGAGTCGCCCGGCGCGGAGCAGCGGGATGCCGTCCTCGGGCTCGTGCTCGCCCACCGTGCAGGACAGCTGCGGATGACGCTCGCCCATATCCGCCACCGCGGGGACGACCAGGCCGACGGCCGCGCTGGGAAAGGCGCCGATCGTCACCTGACCGCGCACGGTCTGGCTCTCGGCGGCGAGGTCGTCCTCGGCGGCGTCGAGCTCCGCGAGGACCCGGTCGGTACGGGCCACAAGTCCGAGCGCTGCCGAGGTGAGCCGCACACGGCGGCCGTCGCGCTCGAGCAGCGCGACGCCGACCTCGCGCTCCAGCTGCATCAGCGACTGGGACACCGCGGAGGGCGTGTAGCCCACCACCCGGGCCACCTCGGCGATCGTTCCCCGCCGGGACAGCTCGCTGAGCAGACGCAGTCGCCGGACGTCAAGCATCGTCAGCTCAGCTTACGCTCAGCCCAAGAAACCGGTGCTTGTGCTTGGGCCGAAGGGTCCCCATCCTGAGGCAGACGATGGCCGCGCCGGCAGACCGCTACGAGCCGCTGCCGGGCCTGTTCGGTCTGCCCGGCCACTTCCTGCGCAAGCTGTCCCCGCGCGGCCGGCGGGTGGTGGCGGCGCTCGCAGCGGTGCTGGTGGCCGGGGCGGTGGTGGCCACCATCGCGCTGGCGCCGCGTATCGCCGACTCCAAACGCGACTACGCGGCAGCCCAGCGCGAGGCCCGGGCCCAGGCGGCAAGGCGCGAGCGGGCCCGTCTGATCGCCGAGCAGCGGCCACGGCGCGGCCGGGTGGACCTGGGCGCATCGGCGCCGAACACCGTCCTCATCGGTGGTGTCGAACGGGCGATCACCCGCGACGTTCGCAAGCGGGTGGCCGCAGGCGAGCTGGAGAACCCGGCCCGCCGGACCGACTGCCTCCCGCTGGGCCGCGACGGGGGGCGCCTGATCCTCGGCTGCACCGCCGTCACCAGCGAGGTGGCAACCACCGAGGAGATCACCGGCGCGACGGTGGGGTACAGCTTCCGGGCCGCGATCGGGGTGAACACGGGCCGTTACGCCATCTGCAAGACGAGCGGCCGGCCGGCATTGGGATTCACCGATCGGCAGCGCGCCGCCGCGGCGCTGTCTCCTGCCTGCGGCGGCTGAGGCGCCGGTCGGCTCAGCGGTATCCGGTCGGGTCCGCCGGCCGGCCGGGGTCCTGGACCTCGACCAGGTAACGCCAGCAGTCGGGCTGAGAGCCGTCGACGTCGGTGAAGCCGTACTCCCGCGCCAGCCCGCCGGACGAGAACGAGCCGCCGTTCCTGCGCCCGACCTCCGGGTCGCCGGCGAGGGCAGCCACCGCGCGCCCCACGAACCGGGGGCTCTCGGAGATGGCGGCGAAGTGCGGGTTGACGGCCGCGCCGTCACGCCAGTTGGCCTCGCCGACCCCGTAGTGCTCGAGCATGATCTCGGAGCGCATCCAGCCTGGAGTGAGTGCGACGGCGGTGCAGCCGTGCGGCTCGAGCTCCTCGCCCTGCGCGAACGCCAAGCGGATGGCCGCCGTCTTGGCCAGGTCGTAGAAGGCCGAGACCCGATAGTTCCCTGCGTTGTACTCGCGCGTGCCGTCGGTCATCTCGACGACCAGGCCGCCGGGCTCGCGGATGAGAAGCGGCAGGGCGAAGTGGCTGGTGATCAGATGCGTGTCGATCGCGAGCCGCAGGATCCGCAGTCCCTTGTCCAGATCGTGCTCCCAGAGCGGGGTGTCCCACTCGAACAGAAGCTCTCCACCCCAGATGTCGTTCACCAGGACGTCGAGCCGGCCGCGCTCGGCCTCGATCCGCTGCACAAGCGCCCGCACCTGGTCGGCCTCGAGATGGTCGACGGGAATCGCGATCCCCGCGCCCCCCGCGGCGTCGACCAGCTCGGCGGTCTCCTCGATCGTCTCCGGCCGGTCGTACTCCGAGCGCCGCTCTCTGGTACTCCGCCCGGTGCAGTACACCGTCGCTCCGGCCTCGCCGAGCGCCACCGCCGTGCCGCGCCCGGCCCCGCGCGTCGCGCCGGCCACCAGCGCGACCCTGTCTTCCAGGGTCCCGCTCATGACGCCGTCGCGAGTCGAGCGGGCGCGCGGATGGCCACCACGGCCGACAGCACCAGCGCTCCGCCCGCGAGCTGCGCGGGACCGAGCGCCTCGCCGAAGGCGGCGGAGGCGAGGGCCACCGTGACCACCGGCTCGAGGGTGGAAAGAATCGACGCCCTGGCCGGACCCACCCGCTGCAGCCCGGCGAAGAACAGGGCCACGGCACCCACCGTGGACACCACCGCCAGGCCGGCCAGCCAGGCGAAGCCGGCCGCGCTCACGGCTCCCGGCTGCAGGTCGCCTCCGGCGAGAGCGGCGAGCGACAGCGACGTCGCCGCGCCGGTGCAGACCAGCGTGCTCAGGCCAACCGGCCCGACGCGCTCCGCCACGCCCTCCGAGAGGAGGATGTACCCGCTGTAGACCACCGCCGCCCCGAGCCCGAGCATCGTCCCGAGCGGGTCCAGCGCCCCTGCGGCAGCGCCGGCGAGCACGAGGACCAACCCGCTCGAGGCCAGGGCCAGCGCCACCGCGGTGCGGGGGCTGGCCGCCTCACGTCCGAGCCCGATGGCGGTCACCGTGACCATCACGGGGAACGTATAGACCAGCAGCGAGAGCAGCGAGGCGTCCATACGCTCGAGCGCGGCGAAGTAGGCGCCGGCCTGGGCGCCGTACCCGACCGCGCCGAGCGCCACGGCCAAGCCGAGGTCGCGGCGGGAGACCGCTCGCAGGTCACGGGTCGTCCCTGCACAGGCCACGAACACCCACAGCAGGGCGGCAGCAAGCACAAACCGGGTCGCGAGCAGCGTGCCCACGGTCGCCCCCTCGTCGTAAGCGAGCTTGCCGAAGATCCCCATCAGCGCCGAATGCGGCGGCGGAGGCGAGGCAGAGAAGGGCGCCGGTCGTTCGCATGGGACGATCGTGCCGAAGCAAGTCCTTAGCAGCAACTCGTATTGATAAGCAATATTCAGTAGCATCACTTATGAGTGCTCGACCTCCACAGGCTTCGCCTCCTCCGCGAGCTGCGTGCGCGGGGCACCATCGCCGCGGTGGCCGAGGCACTGCAGTTCACGCCCTCTGCCGTCTCCCAGCAGCTCGCCGTCCTCGAGCGTGAGGCAGGCGTGGCCCTGCTCGAGCCGGCCGGTCGCGGGGTCCGGATGACCGACGCTGCGCTCGTCCTCGCGGGCCACGCGGACGAATTGCTCAAGCGGGCCGAGGTCGCGGAGGCCGAGTTGGCAGCGACCAGGGGCAGCGTCGCCGGCCGCGGGCGGATCGCGTCATTCCAGTCGGTCGCGCTCCGCCTGGCCATCCCGGCGATGCGGTCGCTCGCCCGAGAGGCGCCCGAGCTGCGCTGCGAGCTCGTCGAGGCCGAACCCGAGCAGGCGCTGCCCGCGCTCGCGCTCGGCGATGTCGACCTCGTCCTGGCCGACGAATGGGAGCATCAGCCGCTGGCTCGGCCGGCCGGCGTCAACCGCGAGGACCTCTTCCGGGATCCGGTTCACCTGGTGCTGCCCGCCGACCACCGGTTGGCGCGGGGCCGGCGCAGTAAGGTCGCTCTGACGGAGCTCGCCGGTGAGGCCTGGACCACCGGGCACCCCGGAACCGCGTGGGAGCGGATCACCGAGCGGACCTGCCGCGAGCTCGGAGGATTCGACCCCGACATCCGCCACCGTACGAACGACAGCGTCACCAGCCTGGCGCTGGTCGCGGCCGGGCAGGCGGTGACGCTGCTCCCTCGCCTCGTGTCCCCTGAGGCCCAGCCGGACGTGAGCGTGAGGCCGATCGCGGAGGGCTCGGTGCACCGGACCATCCTCGCCGCCACCCGCACCGCGGACGCCGCGCGCCCGTCGGTCCAGGCCTTGCTCGCGGCGGTCCGCGCCGCCGCCGGGGAGGCGTAATTCCCCGGCCCCGGCGGACATGGTCAGGGTGAGGCCAACGTTGGAGCCCACTCGCGATGAGCGTTTTGAGGGACTGTTTCGGGAGCACTACCCGGCGCTGCGCACCGCCCGCGACACCTTCGACACGCTCGACTGCGTGTCATGGAGCAAGCGGGCTCGACGCGCGCTCCGCGCTTCGGGGGGGTCGAGCCAGCGACGCGACCCGGCGGCCGCACGCTGTGCGATTTGGAGCTCTTGGCAGTCAGCTGGTCGCGGGCACAGGGCCTCTCGAACCGGGAGATAGGCCAGCGGCTCTACCTGCCCCACCGCACGATCGGCACCCACCTATCCCGCATCTTCCCGAAGCTTGGGATCACGGCACGAGGTGAGCTCCAAGCGCCGCTCTCAGCGCCGACCACCGAGCCGCGGCGCGACATAGGTGCGCAGGTCCACAGCCCGCCCTGAAGCTTGCCCCCCGAGCAACCCGTCGCGTGAAGAACGGCGGTCTCACTGGGTCTCGGTCTAGGCGAATCGCTTCACGAAGTCGAGTGCCGTCTGTGCCACCTCGCGCCAGCCGCTATCGATCGTGAGCGAGTGCCCGCGGTTCGGGATTCTGGTGATCTCGGTGACGGACTCGTTGTGCTTCTGGCGCTTGTAGGCGGCGTTGGCGATCGCCCACGGGACGGTGTGGTCCTTCTCGCCCTCGATGATCAGCAGCGGGCCCCGGGCTGGATTCCTGGGATCGACCTTGGCCTCGGTGAAGGGGTTGAGGTTTGCGTTCGCCATCTGCGCCAGGGCCACCCCGGGCCCGGCGACGTGGTACGTGTCGTACAGCTGCCGCGCCTCCTTGTCGTCGAGCGCGTTGGCCCATCCGTACTTGAACTGGTCGAAGCTGAGGGTGATCGCGCGGCCTCGGTTGAGCGGATTCGCCAGCACCGGGCCGGACACCTTCAGTGTCGAGAGCGGCAGGGGCAGGACGCCTCGGAACGGCCCCGGGTCGATCGCCACCGAGGCGGCTGACAGCCCCCGGTCGGCGATCATTTGGGTGAGCAGGCCGCCCGTCGAATGGCCCATCACGGCGGGCCTCTTGTCCAGCTGGCGGATCACCTTGGCGGTGTGGTCGGCAACCTGCTTCAGGGTCTTCTTCGCGAAGGCCTCGGGGTTGGCGCGGGCTTCCTCGACGGTTTCGGGGTCGTCCGGCCAAGAGGGGGTCACACCCGCATAGCCGTTCTCCTCGAACAGACCGACCCAGTTGTCCCAGCTGCTCGGCAGCAGCCAGAGCCCATGGATAAAGACGACCGGCCTCTTGCCGCTCGAGTTGGATTGATCGATCTGGCGCTGCTCGCGCTCGGTAATCTCGGCCATGGTGCGCTGCTCCTTTCCCCAGGCGGCGGGGCTGCACCGCCGGGAGAGTCGAGTCCGCTCACTATCTGACCATAACCGCGCGGATCACGCTTGTAGGGGGCGGCCCCGCCACCACCAGGGCCCGAGCCCTACAGGTTCACCGCCACGTACACCCCGCTATTGCGGACATTGCGACCCGGCCATTCACCGCACCGCAGCACGTCTCGTCGGCACCGGATAGCTTCGCGCCGGTGGTGCCAGGAGGCGGCGACCATGAGCTCGAGCAGTTGTTGAGGCACTGTCGCGAGAGCGAGCGCCGCTCGCGCAGGAGACGGCTCTCCGCTCGTCTGCGAGCACGGCCGTTGGCCTGGGTTCGGTCGTCGGCACTGCTTGCCGTTGGTCTGGCGCTCACCCTCGTTCCCCTGGAGGCGCCCGAGGTTCCACCGCCTGCCACGGAAGCATCGCCGCTGCTTGCTCGCTTCGAGGCTCTGCCCTCCCCTGACAAAGCACCGCCGCTCCCTCGACTCGCCATTCCCGGCAGGGACGCCGTGCGGCAAGCCTGGCGCTTTGCACGCAGGCGCGGAGGCGACGTCTCGCTTGCCGTCGTCGACACCCGAGGCCGGCTGCGCGCCCGCTGGGGCGGCAAGCGCTACTGGTCGGCCAGCGTGGTGAAAGCGATGCTGCTGGTGGCGGAGACCCGGCGCCTCGAGGAAGCCGGGCTGGAGATCGACGCCGCCACCAGGAGCGCGCTGGAGGCAATGATCACCTACAGCGACAACGACGCTGCCGACGCGATCTACGCCCGCGGGGGCGACCCGGGTTTGCTGGAGGTCGGGCGCCTCGCGGGCATGCGCCGTCTCGAGGTCGGCGGGTACTGGGGCAACACCCAGATAGCCGCGGCGGACATGGCGCGCCTGTTCTCGCGGCTACCGCGTCTGCTGGGCGGCCCGCATCGCGGCGAGGCCATGGGCATGCTGAGCGGCGTGATCGAGGAGCAGCGCTGGGGCGTGCCCAGGGCGGCGGGGAAGCGCTGGTCGGTCTTCTTCAAGGGCGGCTGGCGGGCAACTGACTCCGGGCACCTGGTGCACCAGGCGGCACTCCTGCGCCGAGGCGGGCGTCGTATCGCAATCGCCGTGCTCACGGATGCCCAGCCGTCCCAGCTCTACGCGATCCACACGGTGCGCGGGATCGCAAACCGCCTGCTGCACCCGGCGCGTTGAGCCTCTTCACAGGCGGCTCGGCTCTGGTAGACCCTGGGTCCCGCATGGACCGGCGTTCCAAGCTTCCTTTGGCCAAGACGTCAATGACTCGCCGCAATGCCCTCAAGGGCGCCGTTGGCTTGGCGACGCTCGGCGCGGTGCCGGCCAACGCCAGCGGCAACGGGCGACCGAGATCGGAGCGCGAACGCGTGGCCGTCATCGGCGCCGGTGCGGGCGGCGTGGCCGCGGCCTACTTTCTTGCCGGCACCTTCGACGTCGATCTCTTCGAGGCGCGATCGAGGATTGGCGGCCACTGCGATTCGCGGGTAATCAAACACCGCGGGCGGAGGATCACGGTCGATCTCGGCGCTCAGTTCTTCCATCCAGACACGCACCCCATCTACGTCACGCTCCTGGAGGAGCTGGGCCTCTACGACCCTGACCACCCCGACGCCGACGCCACCCTGGAGGCCCCCGGGAGCCTGTGCATCTTCCGGACGGCCGGGGGCCCGCCCATCTTCTCGTCGTCGCGCCCGCTCTCGACGCCAGAGCGTGCGATCGACTTTGCCAAGTTCACCCAGCTCGCACGCGAGGCGGTTCTGTCCGACATGTCGTGGGAGATCACCGTCGACGCCTGGATCCGCAGCCTGCCCCTGCGGCGATCGTTCAAGAGAGACGTCCTGTATCCGTGGATCACGGCGACGATCGGGTGTCCGCGAGCCCACGCCCAGCGAGCTTCGGCGCGGTCGATCCTGCAGACGTTCGCGCTGGCATTTCCGGCCAACCCGCTCGACGGCGCCACCACGTACAACTCGAAGATCGGCCTGCAGGGGAATCTGCAGCGACTACTTGACCGCAGCCCGACCGCGCGGGTGCACCTCAGCACGCCCATGCGGGCCCTGAGTCGCACACGCGCCGGCTGGTTCCTGCAGACGCCGGCGGGCCGGCGGGGCCCATATCGGTTCGTGGTCTTGAACGCGCCTCCACGTGCCGGACGCGAGCTGCTGCGTCCGCTGCCCGCGTACGCCGACATCACCGCGTTGCTGGACGAGTACGGGTACTTCACCTCGCGCCTCCTCGTTCACACCGACGCGGCCTACGTGCACCGCGATCGCCGCAACTGGGCGGCGTACAACGCCGGCGTTGACGGTCGCAATTGCGAGGGCAGCGCCTGGCTCGGCGCTCTGCAGGAGAAGTCTGGCTCCGGCGCGCCGGTCCACGTATTCAAGTCGTGGGCCCAGCGCCGGAGGGTCGACCCAAAGCACATCCTGCTGGAGCGGCGATTCAAGCACCCGCTGATCAGCCGCTCGGCGATCAAGGCCGCACGCGCCCTGCGTCCGCTACAGGGGCGCAAGGGCCTGTACTTCAGCGGCCACTACACCACCGGCACGGACCTGCAGGAGACGGCCGTGTACTCCGCCATGCAGGTCGCCGAGGCGCTGGCTCCCGGCAGCCGGACCCTGGCGTCGCTGAAGGCGGCCTTGGCCGCGCGCGGACGCGCCGGCATTTCGTACGATCTCTGATCGCGCCGATCGTCGATCTCGCGCCGGCGAGCTACGCCACAGCTCGACGAAGAGCAGCGGCACTCTGGCCGGCGTCGCGTCGCGGCAGGTGGCAGGATGGAGTTGGGGCGGTTGTAGTTCGATCGAACCACCCGCCGGCGGCCACAACGACCGCGTACTGTCCGCGACCGCCAGCCACCCGCCACCTTCGAGTGAACTGCCGGGAAGTAGCGCAAGGATGTGGCGCTGATTGGGCACGACGGTGCGCTCGTGTCCTCTGGGGGGGTCGAGGGGGGCCGGTCTGTGGCCTGCATGGTGGCGGCGGTCAGTGGAGCCTGAACACGCGGCGGGCGTTGCCTTCGAGGTAGCGCTGGCGGGCGTCGTCATCGAGGCCGAGCGCGTCGAGGTCGGCGCGCGCGTCGTGGTGGAAGATCATCGGCTTAGTTGGTGCCGAAGAGGACCTTGTCGATCATCTCTTCGGTCCAGGGGTAGCCGATGTGTCCGCCGACGATGACGAGCTCGGGGAGTCGAGGGCGACCTGGTCAATGTACGGGATCGGCCGGCCGGTCTCAGAGGGGCACAGCGGACCGGTGTGGCCGACCTGCGCGCAGAACGAGACGCCGGGCTGAACGCATTCAGCGTAGAGCGGGTAGTAGCGGCGGTCGGTCGCGGCGCCTCCCAGGGCCAGGGCACGACACGCAGGGCCTTGAAGCCGAGCTCTGTGACGCAGCGAGGGTCTGGGAAAGACGTCTGCGGTTCTACGCCTGGCTGTTGCTGCGTTAGGCTCTCTGGCGGATGAGACGCGTTGCGCTCGCGCTGTTGATCCTGGCTCTTACGCCCGCTAGCTCAGCGGCTCAGGAGGCGAGCGGTTCGTTCACAGGTGACCGTGTGGTCATCACCGGTCCAGTCACCATCGACCGCGGCGAGACGGCCGACGACGTGGTGGTGATCCACGGTCCGGTGTCCGTGGCCGGCCGGGTCCGCGGTGACCTGGTGGTGGTGGATGGAAGGCTGAGGATCTCGGGGACGGTCGCCGGAGACGTGGTGACGGTCGCCGAGCGTGCGGCGCTGGCACCGGGCGCCCGCGTCGGAGGGGATCTCGTCTACGGCGACAAGCGGCCCGTCGTGCCCGCTGGCGCGACGGTCGCGGGCGACATCGACCGCGTGAACGTCGACAAGATCGCCGACCCCGCGGGCTTCATCGGAGCGGCCGCGATCTGGATCGCCGTTACCGTGTCGGCCCTTGTCCTCGGGCTGCTGCTGTTGTGGCTGGCGCCGCGCGCCCTCGAGGCCGCATTCGAGGCGGCGAGCACCAGCCTGGGTGCGACGATCGGCTGGGGGCTCCTACTGTTCTTCGGCCTGCCGGTTCTCGCCGTGATCGCCCTTGTGACCCTCGTGGGGATTCCACTGGGGGTGGCGCTGCTGCTGGCGCTGCTGCCGCTGTACGCAATCGGATACACCACGGGTGCGTGGCTTCTCGGCCGCCGCCTCGTGGGGCCGCCTCGGGGACGCCTGCTCGCCTTTCTCGCCGGCTTGGCCATACTCCGTTTGCTGGCGATCATCCCCATCGTCGGCGGAATCGTGTGGTTTGCCGCCACGGCGGTCGGCCTCGGCGCGCTGCTCGTCGCCACTTGGCGTGCGCGGCGCGACTACCCCGAGCGAGCCCAGCCCGCACCGGCTTGAACGGCGTTCGCCGGAGTGAAGCGCCTCGAAGCGGTTGATCTGGGCACTAGAGGCCCGACGAAGTACAGCGGCCTCTTTGACGGCTTTCGCGGGCGAGCGTCACCCTTGGATCCCAAAACAGCCTGGCGGGAGAACGAGCAGGCGTCTCATCAGACCCGCTCGGCAGTTCGCGAAGCGGCAGCGCCGCGCCGCCGAGCGCCTCGCAATGGAAGGCGGCAGTTGGCCACGGGGTACGGCTGATCACGTGCGCGCTAGCCGTGGCGATCTATCGAGTTGGACGACCGGCGCGTGCTCGCGGGGTCGTGCGCAGACGCCTGTTCGTCAGGGAGATCGAGGGGCGCGGCCTGAGAGTCGCCAAGCTGAACGATGCGACTGCCCGGGAGGAACGCGCCACTACAGGGCGGCAGCTACAAACGGGCGGCCTCGTTTCGATCGCCACCCGTCGATCCGGTGAGGCCGACGACCTTTGTCGAGCCTGTCGCGAGCGACCGTCTGAACGTCTGGCCTGCGAGCTGTGGCAGGCAGCGTCGCCGGCCATGGCTCAGCGGTTGTGGTTGACGACCTCGACGTTGTGCCCGTCGGGGTCCAGGACGAACGCGCCGTAGTAGCCCGGGTGGTAGACGGCGCGCTCGCCGGGACCGCCGTGGTCCTCGTAGCCCGCGGCGAGCGCGGCGGTGTGGAACGCCCGCACGGTCGCGTCGTCCTGCGCACCGAACGCGAGGTGGACGTGCTCCGTGAGCGGCCGCTCGTCGTCGATCAGCGAGAAGCTGAAGTTCTCGCCGACCACCTGGACGTGGTCCGGCTCGTCCACGCCGATCCGCAGCCCGGCGTGCGGGGCGATCGTCGTGTAGAAGCGCTTGGACGCGGCGGGATCGCGGACGCGGATCCAGAGGTGGTCGACGCGGCCGTCGGGCACGGGGTCCTCGCGCCCCGTGTGCACCGCCTCCGCGCTGTTGCCATCCGGGTCGAGCAGGAAGCCGCCGTAGTAGTCCGGGCCGTAGACCGCGCGCGGGCCGGGCGCGCCGTCGTCGCGGTAACCCGCGTCGATCCCCGCCCGCCAGAAGGCGTCCACGGCCTCTCGGGACGGCGCGCGGAAGCCGATGTGCAGGCCGCGGGTCACGGGGTGCTCGCAGTCCGTCGGCCCGATGTCCCAGTCGTCCCACTCGACGAGCTCGGCGTCCGCGTGACTCGGCTCGGCGCCCAGCACGGAGAGGACGGTGCGGTAGAAGAGCTCGGACGCGGCGAGGTCCGCGACGGCGATTCCAACGTGATCAAACACCGCGCCGAGGCTACCGCTGCGGGCATGCTCGAATCGAGCAGGCGGAGGCGGGTCGTGTAACGGGCAACATCGGCAGCGGCTATCCGACCACTTTCGCGACTGCGTGCACGCTCGGGCTCTGCTCCTTCCGTGCGGCCAGGTCGAGGTAGAGCAGCGTCCGTGCGAGCACCAGATATGGCAGCAACAGGGCGAAGACGAGTGACCCGAAGAAGTTGATGGCCCACGGCGAGATCGTGGTGAATACGAGGGCGAAGCCGAGCACCGGCCCCGCAATCACGCCGAGGAGCCAGAGGAACACCACCACGAGCAGCGCCCGCCACCAATGGCCGCGGACCAGCCGCGAGCTGCCGCGGAAGCTTTCGAGAACAGTCCTGTCCTCGAAGACGACCTCCTGCTGGACGAACCACCAGTCGACGAGCTTCCAGATCGCTATGGGGATCCCAATGATCGTGATGGCGATGAGGATGAGCTCCTCCTCGAAGACCTGCCAGTCGACGAGATCGCGGATCGCGATCGGGATCTGGACGATCGTGATCACAAAAAGGGTGAGCAGCACCCGAGCCAGCACGCCGGCCGCCAGCGCACGCCAGAAGTGCGGCAGTAAGGCGCGGTAGGTGTCGACTGGCCCGGGGGTCCGGCCCCGCTCGAGCTCCCGGGCAAACGTGATGATCGCGACGGAGGCCACGGCGCTCGCGACCGTCGAGCCGATCGCAACGGCGGAGCCGGACAGCGGTAGGTGCACGCCGGTCTCGCCGACGGCCTCGACCACGTGGCCGTCGCCGATCACCTGTGTCAGGAGCCAGGCCAGGCCGGCGAAGACCCCGATGATCAGGAACGAGCTCAGTCCGAGGAGCGCCAGCGTGACCCAATGGCGGGCGTACAACCGGAGGGAAGCGATCAGCAGCTGGCCGAACGCCCGGGAACGACGGAGTGGGATCGGCTCGACGGGCCGCCACCTCGTGAGTCCCGCCGGGACCGCGACTATCAGGAAGCCGAGCAGTCCGAGCGCGATTGCGCCGGACCGGTCGTCGGTGGCGAGGTCGATTGCCCGCGACGCCTCGGCCACGGTCGAGCAAAAACCCGTCGTGACCGCCGGGCCCAAGAGCGCGCCGCCCGGGAGCTGCGCGCTCGACTGGCGCATCTCTCCCATCTTGTCGAAGGGCCGGAGCCACTGCGTCTTCGTGATCGGCCCGTGCGGGCCGGTGTTGAAGCCCTCCTCCTGCTCTCCCCACATACCCCTGTAGGTCGCCCAGCCGTAGGGGCCGTCGCGCGCCGGGTGGGTCGGAATCAACTGCGGTCGTGGCCGCAGCTCGCGCAATTCCTCGGTCGTGTTGTCGCAGCCGAGCCCGGAGCCGTTCTCCCCGTTCTCGAGGAAGATCGTCGACTCGTAGAACGTGGCGTGGGAGCCGGCGCCCGGGTGCAGGACGGGGTGGGTCCCCCTTCCTCTTCACCTTCTCGTCGTCCCAGCGCGCCTTCTCGCCACCGGCATGCTGAAAGAGGCCGATCTCGGCCGGGCCCACGCTCAAGGCCTCCTGGGCGGAGTCCGCCTGGAACACGATCTGCATCCCCTCCCAGTCCGCCTCGTGCAGGTCGTTGAACTGGTTGAACCAGTGAAGAACCAGTACTGGAGCACGAGGCCCTCCCCGCCCTGCGGGCGGACGATGCGCGCATAGGTGACCGCCGGCGCCCTCCCCGCCTGATTCAGGGCGGCGAAGTCCGTGGCGTAGCCGCAACCGGGCTCGAGCGGATCTCCGGGGAGATTCAGATACGCGCGCGAGCCCGCATCCGCGACGTCGGCCCCGCTCGGCGCCCTGGTGGTCTGCTTGTGACCGTCTGGCCTGGTCCTGACCAGCGTCACGCTCGGATTGTCGAACACCACGTCGACCAGGGTCGGGTGGTACTGCTCCTCCTTGCTCTCGCAGGGAGGGTTCTCCTGAGCCCGCAGCATCAGGATCGGGGAGAACTTGCGCGCCAGCAGCTCGTCGACATCGGCGGCCGCGCGCGCGGCTGCTGCGACCACGAGGGACAGCACGGCTGCCACGACCATCAGCGCCACAAGCCGTGCGCGAATCGTCCCAATCATTGCTGTGGACCCCGAGCCGTCGGCCTGCCCTGGCGCGGGCGACGCCTCTTCACAAGCAGACCCTATCTGGGGGCTGCCGTTGCCCGCCGGCTGTTGCCGGACAAGCGGGGCACGAGCCTTGACCTCGCGCCGCCGCCTGATTAGCCTCGTCCAAGGGCCGCGCAGCGGACTCAGGGCCGGTTGCGGCGGCGCCGATTTCGTGTCGTGAACATCGGGATGCTCCCTGACGACGAGCGACTAGGCCGCGCCGCCGAGTTCACGCAGGCCGTTGCGTGTGCCCGCCAGCGCGCGATGGCCGGGTAAGCGGCCATCGAAGTTCCGCATTTCATCCACTTCGCGTCCGCGCCCTCGGCAGGCGGGGCGGTTGAGGACAAGCGGTGGTGGGGCCTGGGGGTCATCTGCGTTGCGCTGTTCATAAGCACGATCGACATGACGATCGTCAACGTCGCGCTGCCGGACATGTCGAACGACCTCGACGCCGGCATCGGCGAGCTGCAGTGGGTGCTCGACGCGTTCCTGGTCTCGCTCGCCGGGCTGTTGCTCTTCGGCAGCGGGCTCGCCGATCGGTTCGGGCGGCGGCGGGTGTTCCTGTCGGGGCTGGTTGGCTTCGCCGCCGCGTCCGTGCTTACCGCCGCGTCGCAGACGGTGGGCGAGGTGATCGCCGCGCGGGCGCTGATGGGGGTGGCGGCCGCCTGCGTGCTGCCTCCGGCGCTGTCGCTCCTGGCCGTCCTCTTCCCGCCTGAGCTGCGGCCGAAGGCGGTGGGGATCTGGTCGGCGGTCGGAGGCGTCGGGCTCGCCCTGGGACCGGTTCTCGGCGGGGTGCTCGTCGACGTCGTGGGCTGGCGCTGGGTGTTTCTCGTCAACGTCCCCTTCGTGCTGTTGGCCGCTCCGCTCGGGCTGCGCTGGCTGCCCGAGTCGCGCCGGCCCGGCGCACCTCCGCTCGACGTCCCCGGCGTGGCGCTCTCCACCGTCGCTCTGACCGGCATCGTGTTCGCGCTTATCGAGGGTGTCGACGCGGGCTGGACGAGCCCGCCCGTGCTTTGCGCCGCGGCGGCGGGCACCGCTGCCGGCCTCGGGTTCGTCGCCGTCGAGCTCCGCCGCACCCAGCCGCTGTTCGACGTGCGTGTGCTTGTACGCCCTCGCCTGGCCGCGGGCGCGTTCGCCATCCTCGCCGCCTACATCGCATCGCTCGGGATGCTGTTCCTGCTTCCCCAGTACGTGCAGTACGTCCAGGATGGCTCTGCGCTCGCCTCGGGCTTGGTGGTTGCGCCGTTCGGTCTCGGGCTCGGTGCGCTCGCGACGGTGGGCGGGCGGCTCGTGCCGCGATTCGGGCCGCGCGTCGTCCTGCTCGCGGGCCTGCTCACCGCGGCGGCCGGCTTCGTCCCCCTGCTGCTTCTCTCCGGGGATAGCTCGCCCGCGCTCCTGGTGGTCGGCACGGGGATCGTGGGCGGCGGCCTGGGTCTCTCCGTCCCGCCGGCGACGGCGGTGATCATGAACGATCTCGGGGTCGAGAAGGCCGGCGATGGCGCCGCCGTGAACCAGCTCGCCAGGCAGGTCGGCGGCGCACTCGGTGTGGCGATCGTGGGCAGCGTCTTCGCCGCCGTCTACGCCGCCGAGGTCGCGAAGAACGGCGGGGTGTCCGCCGCAGCGAAGGAGTCGATCGAGGGAACCACCGACGCCGCGAACCGCCTGCACGGTGCCGCCCGCATCGACCTCCTCAACGACGCCATCACGAGCTTCGACGTCGCGGCCCGCTGGGGCCTTGCCGTGTGCATGGCCACCCTGCTCCTCTCGGCGGCGGGCGCCGCCATCGGACTCACGGGCCTGACTCCGGCCAAACGATGAGCCGAACCCGCCGTCGCGTCCCTATCGCAAATGCGAAAGGGAGCCACGCCGCTTCCACATCCACGGCCGCGCTCGCTGCTCCCTTCAATGCGAGGTAGAAGCGGCGCATGAGCCGGCGCCCAGATTGAATCCCGCCGCGCCGGGTACCCCGGACGACCACAAGCGGCACTTCAGGGAGGGGATATTTCCATGGCAAGAAGCAGCTCACGGGACAAGAGCGGCGGCACGCTGGACAAGGCCTTCGGGCGTGTCAAGGAGGCGAGCGGAGCGCTCACCGGAAACGAAGGGCGCAAGGCACGCGGGCAGGGCAAGCAGGCTAAGGGGTCCGCCCGGAAGCGGAAGGGTCATCTGAAGGATCTCTTCAAGAGGGGTTAAGGACGTAACGCACGAGGACCGTTGCGAAGGCCCCAAGACGACCGTCTTCGCTCCTCCGGCAGCGTGACCCCATGCGTACGGGCATCCGCCGCGGGGTAACCAAGGACGATATCCGTGCCCGGAGTCGAACAGGTGGCTATGGTCGTAGCCCGCGAGCAGGCGAATATCGCGCGGCGCGAACTGACCGCTAGGGCAAGACAGGCCGGCCCAGGGGTAGCCATGGTGGGTGGAGGTGCCCTCCTCGCCGCGCTCGCTTCTGGAACCGGCACGGCCGCGTTGATCCTCTTGCTTGCTCGTCGTCCCGGGGCGTCGGCCGCGCTCGGGGTGACTGGCGCGTATGCCGGCGCCGGCGCGTTCCTGGCCCGCAAGGGGCTCGCGCGCCTCCGGGAAGCCGGGCCGCCCCTGCCCGACGTGCCGGTTGAAGACGAGCCGGTTCAGAACGCAAGCAACGAGCCGGTTGAGAACGCCAAGCAAGACCTCGGATCTGCGAAGCGAACCACCAAGTCGGCAGCGAAGTCGCCCCGAACCACCAAGTCGGCAGCGAAGTCACCACCGCAGCCGACCGGGCGCCCGAAGCCGGAGTCAAAGTCACCGAGTTCTCGGCGTCGCGCCTCCCGTACGCAGCCGGACCGCAAGCGCCCGCGAGCATCCTGAGCTTCCCAAGCCCGCTTGGAAGGCCGCCGCGCCGCTCGCGCCAAAACAGGCCGGGCCCTCGCCGCCGATGGAGCAGAGGCCGACGCACCCCGTCCCGCGCGGGGCGGCCGGCATCCCTGGCCGCAGACCGTGTCCGAGCGAGCCGCGCAGCAGGCCAGCGAAACGAGCCGAGCGCAGCGAGCGAGCAGGTCGGCGGACAGGCGATGACGGCAGCCCCGGCACCACGGCGCCGGGCCTGAGCCCTACAGGTTCACCGCCACGTACTTGGTCTCCAGAAACTCCTCCAGCCCCTCGTGGCCGGCCTCACGGGTGGGACGGCAACGGATCCGACGACCGGTTAGATCAGTTCGTGTGCATGGCGCGCTCGACGGTGCGTGCGACCTCGACACGGGAGGAAACGTCGAGCTTGCGGAAGATGTTTCGCATGTGTGTCTCGACGGTCTTCGGGCTGAGGAAGAGCGCCTCGGCGATCTCAGGGTTTGTGCGACGATCCACCACCAGCCCCGCGACCTGGAGCTCGCGCTCGGTCAACGCTTCGACGCCGGTCGCATCGATGTTGCCGGGGCGGGTGCGGCGGTGGACGCGGTGGCCCAGGCCTCGCAGCTCGCGTTCGGCGGCCGCCCGGTATCTGAGCGCCCCACAGGCCTGAAGCTCCGAGGCGGCGTGTTTCAGCTCAGCGACCGCGCGTTCCGTTTGCCCGGCTTGTGCGAGTGCGCGGCCAGCCAGCGTCCGTGCGAGCGCCGCCTCGACAGGCGCACCGACCTCGTCCGCGGCGGCCGCCGCGGCGAGCGCGCACTTGGCGGCAAGGTCGGAGTGGCCGGCGTCGAGCTCGACGGCAGCGGCAGCCCGATCGGCCATCGAAGCCGCCATGCGTAATTCCAGTGCCGCGGCGGTGGCGCCGGCAGCCGAGGTCGCGTCTTCGGCTGCGCTGCGGCGCCCTAGCGCAAGCTGGCAGCGTGTGAGCAGCTCGAGATACTTGGCCCTCCAGACGCCTGGGATGAGCGGAAGCGTCGCGCCCCCGGAAGAGGCGACGAGGGAATGGACGGCGCGTCCTGGGTCGCCGGTCTCGAGCAGCGCGGCCGCCAGCGCCACCCCGGCCGCGCAGACGAGGCTCTGATCGAGCCCCCTCGTCAGCTCCACGCACTCCTCGGCGGTCGCGAGCGCGATCCCGACGTCGCCGGCGGCCAGGGCCGCAAAGGAGCGATTGGCGAGATTCCCGGCGAGAGCCTGGACGTTGCCCGACAATCGTGCTCCTTCGACGGCGTTGTCGAGCAGCTCGGCAGCTTCGGCTAGCTGGCCGCGCAGCAACTTGACTTGGCCGAGGATCGAGTACGGAAGCGGGATGAATTCGCTCTGGCCTGTCGCCCGACCGACGGCTATCGCTCGTGCGGCGTGCGCTTCGGCCTCCTCGTAGCGGTCGAGATAGAGCTCGGCGCCGGCCAGGTTGGCGGCGGCATCGAGTCGAAGGGCGAGCTCCTCATCGTCCAAGTCCGCGACGTAGGCGGCCGCCTCGGAGCGACGCGCCTCTGCCTCCGGCGTGGCACCGCTCGTCGCGCCCGCGAACGCCAACGCGGCGACCGCGGCCGCGGTCAGCGGCCGGTCGCCGAGCGGCCCTGCGGTGCGGAACGCCCGGTCGGCCCACGCGCGCATCAGCTCGTAGTCCATATGAAAGAAGCCGTCCATCGCGAGCTCGATCATGAGCGCCACAGCCTCCGGCGAGGCGGGATCGCGCAGGCCCTCCATCGCGCTCACGAGGCGCGCGTGGGCCTGCTCGTGGCGGCCGAGCAGGTGCTCCACGCCGGCACAGGCGGTGGTGAGCCGGACCCGCAACGCGACTGCGTCCGCCGGGACGAGCGCGATGCTCTCCAGCAGGGCGGCGTGGCCGTCGGCGAACTGGCCGGTCGCGACCAGCGCCCTGGCCCGGGAGAGGAGGAGCTCGACACGCCCATCGGCCGGCGCTGCAGCGGGTAGGAGCCGGAGCGCGTGTCCGAACCAGGTTGCGGCGCTGGCGGGCGCGCGCTGCGCCACGGCGTCGCCGGCTTCACGGAGAGTCGCAACGGCGGCCGCATCCCCCTGCCGTGCGGAACGCTCAACATGATGCGCGCGCTCTACCGCGGATGCCCCGCGAGCGGTGAGCGTCTCAGCGCTCCGATCGTGCGCGCCGAGTCGCCAGCCGCCGGGCGTCGACTGGTAGACCGCCCGCCGGATGAGCGGATGCCGGAAGCGAAAGCGGCGCGGAACCTCGGTCTCTCGAACCAGGTCGAGCTTCAGCAGCTCGTCCAACGCCTCGAGCGCAGATGCCTCAGAGGTCGCCGCGGCAGCGGCGGCGAGCTCGGGTTCGAACGGGTCGCCGGCTACGGCCGCCCCCTCAAGCACGCCCCGGGCGCGGTCCGAGAGAAGTGCGAGCTCCTCGGCCAGAGCGACCGCAACCGCAGGCGGCACGTCGAGATCCCCCGGCGAGAGCTCAGGAACATTTGGCGTGCGCTCAAGAGCGAGCGAACGGACGAGTTGCTCGAGATAGAACGGGTTACCACCGCTCTCCTCGTAGAGAGCGGCCCCGGCGGCGTCGTCGACCGTGTCTCCGAGGAGGTCTTGAGCCTCGTCGAGCGTCAGAGCCCCGACTTCGAGGCGGTGCAGCGTCCCCGCGCGGTGCGCTCGCTCGAGCGCCGCGGCCACGCGCTCCGGCGCTTGGCGCGGACGCACAGCGAGCGCGAGGAGCACGGCCGCCGCCGGCGGCCGGCGCAGTAGTGCGCCGAGCAGTTCGACCGATCCAGCGTCAGCCCAGTGGAGATCGTCGAGCACCAGCACCAATGGCCCGCTCGCCGTCAGTCGCTCTAGCAGCTCGCGCACCGCGCGGTGACTGCGGTAGCGCTCATGCTGGAAGGTTGCTTCACGGGCTGGCCCGAACCGAGCGAGTGCGGGGAGAACGAGCGCCAGCTCGGTACGAACATCGTCGTCAAGGGCCTCGAGGCGACGCGGCGGGAGCCCCGCCACGTACTCGTCGAGCGCGTCGACGAAGAGCCAGAAGGGCAAATCTCGCTCGAGCTCCGACGCTGCCCCGGAGAGGACGAGCTGCCCACGCGCATCAGCGCGAGCCGCAAGTTCAACCAGTAGACGGGTCTTGCCGATCCCGGGCTCGCCCATCAGCGCGAGCACAGCCGACTGGCCATTGTCGAGCTCAGAAAGCGCGTCGTCGAACACGCCGCACGTCTCGGCGCGCCCAACGAGCCGCTCGCCTATCGAGACCACTTTCGCTCGCGGCGAGCATAAATCAGGTGACCACACCCGAAAGATCAGGGTGTTCCACCGATGTCGGCCCGTCCACCAGGTGGCAGGCTCGCGCCATGCCCCGCTTCATGCTCCAACACCACCACAAGGTGCACGAATGCGGTGTCGTGTTCGCCTCTTTCAAGGGCCACCACAGCCCGCTTCGCCGCCAGCCAACGCTGGCCTCGTGCCGCTCCGGTGGACACGCGATCTGGTGGACCGTCGAAGCCGCCTCCGAGGCCGAAGCAGTCGCGCTGCTCCCGCCCTACGTCGCCGAGCGGACCACCGCAGCCCGCGTCAGCGCAGTCGACATTCCATGACGACTTGGCCGAGCCCGAGCCGTCCGAAAGGAGCGATGATGACCATGTTCGCTACCCAGTCGGTGCCGCCCGCCGATAACGCCAAGCGCTCCCGGCCGATGGCCGTCCAGCCGGCTGCCTTCAGCCCCGGAGAGCTTGCCGTCCTGATCGGCGTACCGGTCCTATGGGCGATTCTGCTCCTCTTTCACCCCGACGGGGCGGGCGACGCGATCTACCTGGACGTGCAGGACAACGTGACCCGCTTCCTGGTGGTCCACATCGGGATGGTGCTCTTCATCCCTCTGATGACCGTCGTCGTCTATCTGCTCTTGCGCGGCGTCGAGGGGACCGCTGCCTGGGTCAGCCGAATCGCGCTTGTGCCCTTCGCCGTCTTCTACAGCGCGTGGGAAGTGTTGCAGGGAATCGGCGTCGGGATTCTGGCCAACGAGCTGAACGGACTCCCTCAGGCGGGACAGACACTGAGGGAAGAGCTCGTCCAGGGTTTCGCCGAGCACGGCCTGATTGGTCCCTTCGGTGTGTTCGTCAGCCTCGGAAGCATGGGCCTCATAGTCGCGATGATCGCGGCCGGAGTTGCGCTCTACCGCAATGCGGGCGCGCCCGTCTCCGTCCCGATCTTGCTGGCCATTTCGGGTTTGTTGATCACCGCCCACCCGCCGCCCTTCGGACCCAGCGGCCTGGTGCTCTTCATCGTCGCCGTCCTGCTCTACGTGCGAAGCCAATCGCGAGACCGAGCAACCGCCCCGCTCGGACAGCCCCGATCGGCGTACCCGTAGGCACCGCCGAGGACCTGGGCCTTGGCGGTCGCCAGGGCGATCACCAGCCCCGGCCCACCCCGCGGCTGCCGGCATCCCTGGCCGCAGACCGTGTCCGAGCGAGCCCCGAAGCAGGCGAGCGAAACGAGCCGAGCGCAGCGAGCGAGCAGGTCGGCGGACAGGCGATGACGGCAGCCCCGGCACCACGGCGGTTGATGCCCACCATCCCGGTCTCGAGCGCCTCGCAGACCCGGATCGCCGGTGGTCAGCAGCGCTGCCGGTGTCAACTTCGACCGCCTGAGGTTATGGTGGGCTGTTGACCCGGTCGCCATGGCAGCCGTAGGCCACACGCGTGATTGTCGTCCAATCCCGTCCTACGCCCGACGGCGACGTCACGGTCGCCTTGTTCTCGAACGAGCGGCGGTGCCGGCCAACGGTCCAGTCGCGCGGTTCGACCCGTCGTGGATCGACCGGCGATGACGAGCGGGAGGCCCGAATCGACTCAGGCGACCCGTTGGTGGCCGGAGGCCGGTTCGAGCGTCGGCGCCGGCGTAACGCCGTTCCAGACCGACGCTGACGCGACGATCCGGCTGGCGGTGTGGGCCGAGGAACTCGGTTACGCTCGTTTCGGGACTGCGGAGGGGTGGACACACGACGCGGTCGTGCTGCTCACCCAGATTGCCGGGGCGACCTCGCGGATCGGGCTTGGTACGGGCGTGCTCGGGGTCTGGAGCCGAACGCCGGCGGCGATCGCCATGGCCGCCGCCGGCCTTCAACGGGCGTCCGATGGCCGGTTCGCTCTCGGCCTTGGCGCCAGCAGCCCGCCGCTCGTCGAGGGCTTGCACGGAATGACGTGGCGGCAGCCGGTCGGTCGGATGCGCACGACACTCGTCGCCGTCCGGGGTTTGCTCGACGGCGACCGCCTGCCGCTCGACCGCGAGGGCGTGAGAGCGCTTCGGCTGGGAGCACCGCCCGAACGGCGCATCCCGATACTTCTCGCAGCGCTCGCTCCGTCCTCGATCCGCCTGGCGGGTGAACTCGCGGACCACTGGCTGCCCTTCCTATGGGCCCGCTCGCGGCTCCCGGACGGTCGCACCCTGCTCGCCGAGGGTGAGGCGCAGGCCGAAACGCCGGCTCAAACCGGGGTCACCGCGAGTGTGCCACTCGCGATCGCCCAAGACGAGGCGACGGCGAGGCAGATCGCGGCGGGTTGGCTGCTTGTCTACCTCACGCGGATGGGTCCGCTGTATCCGCGGATGCTGCGGGATAACTTTGGGTACGCGGCCCAGGTCGACGCGCTGCTCGACGCCAATGCCGACGGAGGACCACCGCGCCTGCCCGCGACAGCCGAAGCGCTGGCTCGAGACGTAACCCTGATGGGCACCTACGAAGAGGCGCCCGACGTGATCCGCCTCTGGCTCGAGGCCGGCGCGGATGCGATCGACCTGGTGATGCCCCTCGGACTGCCCGAGGAGCAGCTGCACGAAATGCTCGACGCCGCCGCGCCGACGGCCCGCTCCTCCGCCGGCGACCCGCGGACGCCGTAGAAGACGATCCCGTGCCAGAACGACCGAACGCAGCTTGGTGGTAATCGCCCGCCCGCCGGTTCCAGGTCACGCACTGTTTGTGGAAGCGGCCGAATCAGAGCAGCTGTAGCTCGACCTACTGCGCACCAGCCCCGTCCCGCCCGGGCTGCCGGCATCCCTGGCCGCGGACCGTGTCCGAGCGAGCCGCCGCGGCAGGTCGGCGGACAGGCGATGACGGCAGCCCCGCCACCACGGCGCCGGGCCTGAGCCCTACAGGTTCACCGCCACGTACTTGGTCTCCAGAAACTCCTCCAGCCCCTCGTGGCCGCCCTCGCGGCCGATGCCCGACTGCTTGACGCCGCCGAAGGGCGCCCCGGCGTTGGAGACCATCCCCTGGTTGAGGCCCACCATCCCGGTCTCGAGCGCCTCGCAGACCCGGATCGCCCGCTTGAGGTCGCTGGTGAACACGTAGGCCACCAGGCCGTACTCGGTGTCGTTGGCTCGGGCGATCGCGTCCTCCTCGGACTCGAAGGTTCCCACCGGGGCCACCGGGCCGAAGATCTCCTCGTGGAAGACACGCGCCTCGGTGGGCACGTCGTCGAGGACCGTGGGCGGGAAGAAGTAGCCCGAGCCGTCCGGGATCTCGCCGCCCACCACACGGGTCGCTCCCTTGTCCAGGGCGTCCTGCACCAGCTCCGACACCTTCTCGCGCGACGGCTGGTCGATCAGCGGGCCCACCTTCACGTCCTCCTCGGTGCCGCGGCCGATCTTCAGCGCGCCCATGCGCTCGCCGAGGCGGCGGGCGAACTCCTCGCGAATGGGCTCGGCCACGTGGAAGCGGTTCGCCGACGTGCAGGCCTCGCCGATGTTGCGCATCTTGGCCAGAAGCGCGCCCTCGAGCGCGGCGTCCATGTCGGCGTCCTCGAAAATCAGGAAGGGGGCGTTCCCGCCCAGCTCCATCGAGGTCTGAAGCACCTGCTCGGCCGAGGCCTCGATCAGCTTCTTGCCCACCTCGGTCGAGCCGGTGAAGGAGAGCTTTCGCAGGCGCGGGTCGGCGATCAGCGGGCCGGTTGCCTTGCTCGAGGACGAGGTGGTGACGATGTTCACCACGCCACCGGGCAGCCCCGACTCCTCCAGGATCTGGCCCAGCGCCAGCATGCACAGCGGGGTCTGCTGAGCGGGCTTGACCACGCTGGTGCAGCCGGCGGCGATCGCCGGGCCCAGCTTGCGCGTGCCCATCGCCATGGGGAAGTTCCAGGGCGTGATCATCAGGCACGGGCCCACGGGCTGCTTCATCACCAGCACCCGGCTCGTGCCGTTGGCGAACTGCTTGTAGTTGCCGTCGATGCGCAGCGCCTCGCCGGAGAACCAGCGGAAGAAGTCGGCCGCGTAGACGATCTCGGCCTTGGACTCCGCCAGGGGCTTGCCCATCTCCAGCGTCATCAGCAGCGCGAGCTCGTCGGCCCGCGCGGTGAGCCGCTCGAACGCGTTCCAGAGGATGCCGGCCCTGTCGTTGGGCGGCGACGCCGCCCACTCCGCCTGGGTCGCGACGGCGGCGTCAAGCGCGGCCCCGGCGTCCTCCGGCGTGGCGTCGGCCACCTCGCACAGCGGCTCCTCCGTGGACGGGTCGAGCACCGCCAGCGTCTCGCCGCCGGTGGCGTCGCGCCACTCCCCTCCGATGTAGAGCTGCTTGTTGACGCTTTCAACGACTGTGTGTTCTTCGGTAGCAATGCTCATGTCGCAACGGTCTCCGTACCCAACTCCTCTGAAATAGCCACGTCCAGCGAGTAATCGATCGGCAACACGATCAGCGACGGCGCGTCGAGCGACAGCGCGTGGCGCAGGCGCTCGCCGAACTCGTCGGCCGACGAGCAGCGCCAGGCAGCCATGCCGAAGCTCTCGGCCAGCTTCACGAAGTCGGGGTTCGTGAAGTCGGTGCCGAAGTGCGAACCGAACTTCTTGTCCTGCTTCCAGACGATCGAGCCGTACTGGTTGTTCTCCCAGACCACATTCACGATCGGCGTCTTGAGCCGAACGGCGGTCTCGAGCTCCTGCGAGTTCATCAGGAAGCCGCCGTCGCCGTTCACGGTCACCACGTTGCGCTCCGGATGCACCAGCTTGGCCGCGATCGCGGCCGGCAGCGCGAAGCCCATCCCCGCCAGGCCGTTCGCGATCAGCACCGTGTTCGGCTCGTAGGCGGGGAACATGCGCGCGATCCAGAGCTTGTGCAGGCCGACGTCCGAGATCAGGATGTCCTCTCTCCCGAGTGCCTCCCGGATCTCGTACAGCGCGCGCGGCGGCTGCACCGGAAAGGCGTCGTCGTCCTTGGCCTGCTCGAAGCGGCCCAGCACCAGGTCCCGGAGCTTGTGCGACCCGCCCTGGTGAGGGACGTGGCGGCACTCCTCGCCGAGCCGGGTGAGGATGGTGTAGATGTCGCCCACCAGCTCGACCGCCGTCGTGAAGTAGGCGTCGGTCTCCGCCGGGAGCGAGTCGATGCAGATGATCTGCTTGTCGCGGCCCGGGTTCCAGTGCTCCGGTGAGTGCTCGACGAGGTCGTAGCCGATGGCCAGCACCACATCCGCCTCGTCGAAGCCGGCCATCGTGTAGTCGCCCGACTGTAGGCCCACCACCCCCAGGGCCTGAGCGTGATCGGGGGGCAGCACGCCCTTGCCCATGAAGGTCTCGGCCACCGGGATGCCGGTTGCGCGCACGAACTCCCGCAGCGCCGGCGCGGCCCCCGCGCGGATCACGCCGTTCCCGGCCAGGGCCACCGGGTTGATCGCGCCGCGCACCAGGTCGGCCGCCTTGAGCAGCTCCCGCGCCGCCGGCTCCGGCCGGACCTGCCGGCCCCGGGGAAGCGGCTCTGCGTCGATCTCGTCCGCCATCACGTCCTCGGGCAGCTCGATGTGGGTGGCGCCCGGCTTCTCGCCCTCGGCGAGCTTGAAGGCCTTGCGCACCACCTCCGGGATGATCGCCGGGTCCGAGAGACGGGCGTTCCACTTGGTGATCGGACGCATCACGCGCACCAGGTCGATGTACTGGTGCGACTCCTTGTGCATGCGCTCCAGATCGCCCTGGCCGGTGAGCGCCACCAGTGGCGCGCGGTCCAGGAAGGCGTCGGCCACGGCCGTGACAAGGTTGAGCGCTCCCGGGCCCAGCGTTCCCAGGCACACTCCGGCGCGCCCGGTCAGCCGCCCGTAGACGTCGGCCATGTAGGCCCCGCCCTGCTCGTGGCGCACCGGCACGAAGTCGATCGACGAACGGGACAGCGACTCGTTGAGATCGAGCGTCTCCTCGCCCGGGATCCCGAACACGTGCTTGACGCCCTCGGCCTCGAGGCACTCCACGAAAACGTCGCTCGCTTTTCTCGTCGCCACCGCCAACTGACCTTATCGGCCATCCGTGCGCAGCCGGCCAAGCCGGCTGCTTACGGCTAACGTCGTGGCCGTGGCTCCCGTGGCGCGCTACGCCAAGAGCGGCGATCTGAACATCGCCTACATCGTCGAGGGGCGTGGCGACATCGATCTGGTCTGGATCCCGCCCTGGATCTCGCAGGTGGAGTACCTGTGGGCCGAGCCCACCCTGGCCGCGGTCCTGGATCGGCTCACCCAGTTCGCGCGCGTGATCACCTTCGACCGCCGGGGCTCCGGGCTCTCCGATCCGTTCTTCGGCGCCCCTACCCTCGAGGAGCAGATGGACGACGTCTGCGCCGTCCTCGACGCCGCCGGCTCCGAGCGGGCGGCCATCGCCGGCACGCTCGAGGGCGGGCCGATGGCGGCCCTGTTCGCCGCCACCTACCCCGAGCGCACCGAGGCCCTGATCATGTACGCCACCTTCGCCCGGGCCACAAAGGACACCGACTACGACTGGGCCTGGTCGGTCGAGGAGCGAGACGCCCGCATGGCCGAGCTGGTCGACCACTGGGGCGAGGGGCGCGTGGCCGTGGGAGTGGCGCCCAGCCGTTCGGACGATCCCGAATTCGTGGAGTGGGCGGGACGACTGGAGCGGCTGGCCGCCAGCCCTGCGTCGATCCGGCGCATCCTCGACCTGATCGGGCGCTTCGACGTCCGCGAGGTGCTGCCCTCGATCCGGGTGCCCACGCTGCTGCTCCATCGCAGCCGCGACAGCTTCATCAACGTCGAGCACTCGCGCTACATGGCGACCCGCATCCCCGGCGCCCGGCTGGTCGAGCTGGAGGGCGAGGACAACATGTTCTCGATCGGGGACAGCGAGGCGATCATGGGCGAGATCGAGGAGTTCCTTACGGGCAACCGGCCCGAGCGGGAGCCGGACCGGATGCTGGCCACGGTGATGTTCACCGACATCGTGGAGTCCACCCGCCGGGCCGCCGACATGGGCGACCGCGGCTGGCGCTTTCTCCTGGAGCGTCACGACGCCCTCTTCCGGCGGGCGCTCGAGCGTCACCGCGGGCGCGAGATCAAGCGCACGGGCGACGGCTTTCTGGCCACCTTCGACGGGCCGGCGCGGGCCATCCGCTGCGCGGCCTCGCTGTCCGAGGCGATGGGCTCGCTGGGCCTCGAGGTCCGCGCGGGACTTCACACCGGCGAGCTCGAGGTGATGAACGGCGACCTGGGCGGGCTGGCCGTGCACATCGCGGCCCGGGTGATGGAGCAGGCGGGGCCCTGCGAGGTGATGGTCTCCAGCACCGTCAAGGACCTGGTGGTGGGCTCGGAGCTGGCCTTCGAGGACCGGGGCGAGCACGAGCTGCGCGGCGTGCCGGGCGAGTGGCGGCTCTTCGCCGTGGACTAGAGATCCGCGCGCAGCCGGCCGAGCCGGCTGCTTGCGGCTTGCCCGGCCCGACCGCTACCTTGCCCCTTTACAGGCGTTTCTGCCGTATGCGACGAATCCTCGGACTCAGCCTGCTGGCCCTGCTCGGGCTGGTGCCCGCCACGGCCGACGCGGCGGTGCGCCACGTGGTGCGGGGCGCCGGCTTCGGGCACGGGATCGGCATGAGCCAGTACGGCGCGTACGGGTTCTCGCTCGAGGGCCGCGACTACGACGACATCCTGGCCCACTACTACAAGGGCACACGTCTCTCCCGGGCGCCGGGGCGACCGGTGCGGGTGCTGCTGCAGCCCAACGACCCCTACATCCGCGTGCGCGGGGCCGTCTCGGTGGACGGCGTCGAGCTGCGCCGGAGCAGGGCGTACATGGCCCGGCGCTCCGGCTCGGGGGTCAGCGTGCGCACCGCCGGCGGGCGGCGGGTGGGTCGTTTTGCCGGATCGGCGCGGTTCGAGGCCCCGAGCGGCAGCTCGCTGCGTCTGCTCGGCCCCGCGCTGAACGGGATCTCCGACGGTCGCTACCGCGGGGCGATCGAGGTCCTGCCCGACGGCGGAGTGACCGCCATCAACGTGCTCGAGCTGGACAGCTACGTGCGCGGGGTGGTGGCCGGGGAGATGCCCTCCTCCTGGCCGCTCGAGGCGCTGAAGGCCCAGGCGGTGACCGCCCGCACGTATGCGCTCGCCACGCGCAAGACCACCGGCTCGTTCGACCAGTACCCCGACACGCGCTCGCAGGTGTACCGCGGCGTGACCGGCGAGAGCGTGCGCAGCGACGCCGCGGTGGCCCAGACCGCCGGCCGCATCCTCACCTACGGGAGCGTGCCGGCGGTGACCTACTACTTCTCCACCTCGGGCGGCCACACCGAGAACGTGGAGTTCTCCTTCATCGGCGCGCTCAGCAAGCCCTGGCTGGTGGGTGTCCCGGACCCCTATGACGGCCGTTCGCCCTACCACCGCTGGCGGGTTGCCTTCTCCACCGGCACGCTTACCAGTGCGCTCGGCGCGCGCGGCCGCTTCAAGCGCCTGAAGGTGCTGAAGCGCGGCGCCTCGCCCCGGGTGGTGCGAGCCCGCGTGATCGGCACGCGCGGCTCGAGCATCATCACCGGCCCGTCGATCCGGGCCCGGCTGGGACTGCGAGACACGTGGCTGACCATCGTGAGCGTGTCCAGCTCGCAGTGGGAGCCCCGTTCGGCCCGCCCGGCGTCCTGGGGCCCGGGGCTGCAGCCGCTCACCTTCGCGGGGCGCTACTACCCCGTGCCGCGCGGACGGGAGCTGGCGATTCAGCGGCGTGACGGCAAGCGCTGGCGGACCGTGGGCCGCGAACGGGCGGCCTCCAACGGCCGCTACCGGGCCGAGGTCGACACCGCCGGCCTGTACCGCGTGCGTGCCGGAGGCGTGGCCGGGCCACCCGTTCGGCTGCGGTGAAGCCGGCCGGGCTGCTACTCGCCGTCCCGCTGCTGATCGCTTTTCTGCCACCCCTCACCGAGGGCGCACCCGCCGCGGCCGAGCTCGGCCTGCGCGCCGACGCCGCCCAGACCGGCTACGTGCGCCTGCGGCTCGAGGCTCCGCCCGGCCTGGCGGTGACCGTGGAGGAACAGGCGCCCGGCGGGCCGGAGCAGTTGGCGGAGCTGACGCCGGCGGAGCCCTCCACCGCCCTCCCACGGGCGGCCGAGTGGCGCTGCGACCGCCGGCTCCGGACCTTCGTGGCGCGCGCCGCCGACGGGCGCACCGCGACCGCGCAGGTGCGGACCCCCTCCTGCGCTCGCCGCCTGCGCCTGATCGCGCCCCGCCGCGTGCGCGCCGGCGCGCGCGTGCGGGTGCGGGTCGCGGATCGCTGGGACCTGGGCGACCTCAGGCTGCGACTGTGCGTGGAGCCGCCGGGAGGGCCGGGGGACTGCGCGAGGCGACGGCTGGCCGACGGCGACACAGCGCTCCGCGGCCGTTTCCGCGCCGCACGACCCGGCGGCTGGCGAGTCCGGGTGCGTACGCCCTGGTCGCGCTCGCTGGCCGCCGTACGAGCCACTCCGCGCGGAGGTCGCCTGCGGGTGCTGGCCACCGGCGACTCGATGATCCAGATCGTCGACGGCTTCCTCAAGCAGCGTCTCAGTGCACGGGGTGTGCAGGTAAGAAGCGACGCCTTCGTGAGCACTGGCATCTCCAAGCCCTCCCTGCTCGACTGGCAGCGGCAGGCCGGGCGCCAGGCGGCGCGGAAACCCGACGTGGTGGTGATGTTCCTGGGCGCCAACGACGGCTTCTCGATGGGCTCGGCGGAGTGCTGCGGAGAGGCGTGGGTGGCCGAGTACGCCCGACGTGCGCACAGGATGATGAGGACCTACGGACGCGGCGGGCGGACCCGCGTCTACTGGCTCACGCTGCCGGCACCGGGCCGGGGCCTGTTCAGGGAGACCTTCCCCGCGGTGAACGCCGCCATCCGGCGGGCGGCCGCAAGGGCGCCCCGGGACGTGGCGGTGATCGACCTCGTCGACGTGTTCACGCCCGGCGGGCGCTACCGCGATTCGATGCGTGTGGGCGACCGCGTGGTCCGCGTGCGCCAGGGCGACCGCGTGCACCTGAACACGACGGGCGCCTCGCTCGCCGCTTCGGTGATCATCCAGACGCTGCGTCGCGAGCGGATCCTGCGTTGAGCGCGGCCGCCACGACGATGGCGGCCAGCACCAGCAGGGAGGCGCCCCAGGCGAGGGCGGGGCCCGGCGGGCGCTCGGAGGCGCGCGTCGCCGTCGCGGACGGCTCCCCGAAACCGCTTGCTGTCGCCCCGGGATCCGCCGCCGGCCGGTCGAGACCGGCCGGGGGCTGCTCCAGTCTGGCCGGTGGCAGCCCCGAATCGGCCTCCGCCCCGCCGGAGTCGCCGGCGGGCTCGTCGTAGTCGGGCGGCGGCCACTTCAGGGCGGGGGCCAGGAAGCGCGTGAGGGCCCGGGCGCCGCGCGGCTGGAGATGCAGGCCGTCGCTCCAGAACCAGTTCGCGTGGCCGCTGCTGTGGCGGACCCAGTCGAGCACCTTCACGCGCCGCGGCCAGCGCTCGCCCGCCTGGCGAACCACCGCCTGGTCGGAGCTCCTCGCGCCGCCGACCTCTCTCGGGGTCACCAGACCCAGCACCCGCCGGCGACCGAGAATGATCAGGGCTCTCCGCACCTGGGGGAGCTCGATGCTCCAGTTGGTCCCCAGAGCGATCACCACCACCCCGGGAAGCGAGCCTCCGCGCGCCGCGAGCACGGATAGGCCCTGAGAGAAGAGGCGACAGCCGGCCACGTCGACCTCGAAGCCCCGGCGCGAGAGCTGGGTGACCGCGCCGAGCATGACCGAGTCGCCGATGGCCAGCGCCCGGCGCTCGCCCTCGCGGAGGCTCTTACCGCGGTAGCGCTCGGTCCCCCCGCAGGCCTCGGCAGCGGGGGCGGCCGCGGCGAGCATGACGACAGCGGCCAGCACACTTAGTATCGCCCGGACGCAGCGTGGTCTTCCCGTCCTTCGAGTTCGCATTCTTCTTCCCGGTGGTGCTCGCTCTGTCGTGGCTGCTGATGCCGCGCCCGCACCTCTGGAAGCCGTTCATCCTGGCCGCCAGCTACCTCTTCTATTCCGCCGCCAGCCCGCGCTACGCGCTCCTTCTCGCCGCGGTGACCCTGGTCAACCAGGCGGGTGCGGTGCTGGTCGGCCGGACATCGGAGGAGCGGACGCGGAAGCGGATCATGGTAGTCACGGTCGTGGTCGATCTGGCCGTCCTCGGCCTGTTCAAGTACTACGGCTTCTTCGCCGGCGAGATCGGTGCTTTTCTTGATTCGCTGGGACTGGGCATGCCCCTGCCCCTGTTGACGCTGGCCCTTCCCATCGGGCTCTCCTTCATCACGTTCCAGGCGATCTCGTACGTGGTCGACGTCAAGCGCCGGCTGATTGAGCCCGCGTCGACGGTCGACTTCGCGCTCTACCTGAGCTTCTTTCCCCACGTAGTGGCCGGGCCGATCGTGCGGGCCCGTGAGTTCATCCCCCAGCTGGCCACCCCGCGAAACCCGCGCAACGTGGCCGTGGGGGCGGGCGTGGTGCTGATCGCGATCGGCCTGGTCAAGAAGGTGGCGCTTGCCGACTTCCTGGCCCGCGAGGTGGTGGACCCGGTGTTCGGCGTGCCCGAGGCCTACGCCGCCCCTGACGTCGCCCTCGCCGCTTACGCCTACGCCGCCCAGATCTACTGCGACTTCTCGGGCTACACCGACATCGCCATCGGCGTGGCGCTGCTCATGGGCTTCGTGTTCCCGCAGAACTTCAACTGTCCCTACCGCGCCCTGAGCTTCCGGGACTTCTGGCGCCGCTGGCACATGACGCTGTCCCGCTTCCTGCGCGACTTCCTCTACATCCCGCTGGGCGGGAACCGCGGGGGGCGGCTGCAGACCGCACGCAACCTGATGATCACCATGGTGCTGGGCGGGCTGTGGCACGGGGCCGCCTGGGGCTTCGTGCTGTGGGGAACGCTGCACGGGACCTGCCTGGTGATCGAGCACCAGCTGCGCGGGCGCGTCCGCGCCCCGGCCTGGCTCCGCTGGGCGATCGTGTTCAACGTGGTGGTGTTCGGCTGGATCCTGTTCCGGGCCGAGACCCTGGAGCTGGCGGTCGAGTTCCTCTCACGGCTGACGGTCGCCGGGCCGGCCACCCTGTACACGCCTGCCGTGGTGGCCGCCGTGCTCGTGGTGATCGGCTTCCAGCTGCTGCCCGCGAACCTGCTCGACCGGGTGCGCTTCCGGCTGGCGGGGCTTCCGGCTCCGTCGCTCGGCCTGGGCCTGGCGGTGGTCGTGGCGCTGGTGGGCGCCACGGTGCCGAGCGAGGGCGTGCCGCCGTTCATCTACTTCCAGTTCTAAGGACCTAGCGGAGGAGCCAGTTCCAGGGGCGCCTCGGCCTCGCGGGCCAGGGCGGACAGCAGCTCCTCGAGCCGCTCCTGCAGCTCGGGCGAGGCCAGCTGATCGTCGGGCGTGAAGGCGTAGTCGGCGGTGGGCACGGGCAGCTCCTCGTCCAGGACGCGGGCGCCCGTGTAGCGCAGCACCTTGCGCAGCTCCGCCTGCGCCCACACGGCGCCGAAGAGACCGCTGCTGGTCCCGATCACCGCGGCCGGCCGTTCGCGGAGCACGTTGTCGGGGAAGGGCCGCGAGGCCCAGTCGACCGCGTTCTTGAGCACGCCGGGGATGGAGGCGTTGTACTCGGGGGTGCTGACCAGCAGGGCGTCCGCGGCGGCGATACGCTCGCGCAGACCGACGACCGAGGCCGGCGTGGCCGCATCGTCCTCGTGGTCCTCGTTGAAGGGCGGGATCGCGTCGAGGCCGTCGAACAGCTCGAGCTCCGCCCCGGGCGGCAGCGAGCGTGCCGCCGCCCGGAGCAGGCGCGAGTTGTGCGACTGGTTCCTGAGCGACCCCGAGATGCCCAGGATCCGCATCGGCTAGCTCTCGCTCTCGACCAGCGTCAGGCTCACCGACAGCGTGACCTCGTAGTCGAGGGCGATGCCGCCGCCGGGCAGCTCCATCTGCCAGTTCATGTCGAAGTCACGCCGGTCGAACCGGGTCTCGAGCTCCAGCCCCGCCTTCTGCCCGCCGGGCCCGGGGCGCGGCTCGAACCAGGAGCCCGTGGCCACGACCGGCCGGGTGATGCCCTTGATGGTCAGGTCACCCTCCAGGCGGGCGCCGCCGTCGTCGGCGAGGTCGATGCGGCTCGAGCGGAAGGAGACCTCCGGGTGGCCGGCGACGTCGAAGAACTCCGGGCCGAGCACGTGGTTGCGGAACTGGGGCGGGTTCTGGATGGAGATCGACTCCACCCGGGCCGCTCCCTCGAGCACCGGGCCGTCTTCGCCGGAGACCAGTGAGGCGTCGACGTCGCTCAGCGTGCCCCGGAAGTCCGACAGGCCCGAGTACCGGACCGAGAAGCCGAAGGAAGAATGGACGGGATCGGCGACGTAGCTGCCGCCCAGGGTCTGTACCGCTGTGGTCATGACTGCTCCCTCAGTAGATAGTGGTTGAGAACCATGATGGTACTATACCAACTATGACCGAAGGTACTCTGGAGGCCATGGCCCAAGCCTCCGTCGCCACCACGCGCGCCCCCTACGGGGTTCTCCTCGCCCGTCTGGGCCAGGAGGCCACAGGCCGCTTTCGCCGGGCGCTTCGCCCGCTCGACCTGAGCGTGGGCGAGTTCATCGTGCTCAAGCAGGTGCAGGCCACCGGCCCGACCTCCCAGACGGCGCTCGCGGAGGCCCTCGGCCTCGACAACAGCAACCTGGCCGGGGTGACGGGCGCTCTCTACGCGCGCGGGCTGATCGAGCGCGCCCGCGAGGAGTGCGACCGCCGCCGTTACGCCGTGGAGCTCACCGCGGACGGCCGCGTGCTCCTGGAGACCGCCGATGCCGCCATCTGGTCGGGTGAGGACGACCTGCTCGGCGACCTGGACGAGTCCGAGCGGGCCCAGCTGTGGATGCTCTTGCGCCGGATGGCGGACTCGATCGGGCTCTGCCCGGGCACCGAGGCGGAGATGTGCGCCGAGGCCGGCGCGGCCGCCGCGGACGACTGAGCCCCGTCGGCCGCGACGCGATCGCGGATCCGGCGGGGTTGAGCGCGGTTCGCGACGCCCTCTCGCTCCAGGCGACGGGAACTGCGGCGGGGTAGGGGGCTGGGCCTAAAAGGGACCTTGGTTCCTTAGTCGCCCATATGGCCACTAAGGAACCACAGTAGGCCGGACCCGGGCCGAACCGGCCGGCAGCGGAGGCGAGGCGGCCGGGGGTGTGTCAGCCGCGACCGGCCAGGGACCCCAGGCGAAGCCGCCGCCGGCTAGGTGTTCTGCGTATAAGCGTGCTTGACCACGTTGCCGCCGTTGCGGCAGGTGACCCGCGCGTCGTACGCGACCGGGCTGCGGTCGCGCGTGCCCTCGTTACAGCGGTAGCCGCGCACCCGCCGGCCGCAGCGTCCGGCCCGCCCGGGGCGGCAGGCGTGGTAGGCCTTGATGACCCGCTTGGCGCGCCTGCAGCTGGTGCCGCTGGCGCGGATCGAGGTGACGTAGGTGGTGCCGTAGCCGCGACCGCTGCCGATGTCGCAGCTCCTTGCCGCCTCGGCCACCGGGGCCGCCGCCGCGGCCGCCGGCGCGGGAACCGCCAGGACGGCGGCGAAAATGGCGAGCAAGCCGAGGCGGCGGGTCATCGCGGGCCGGAGTCTACGGCGTGAAGCGGAAATTCACCACGTCGCCGTCCTGCACCAGGTAGTCGCGCCCCTCCACCCTGGTCAGGGCCTGCTCGCGGGCTGCGGCGTAGCTTCCCGACTCCACCAGCCGCTCCCACGGCGTGACCTCCGCGGCCACGAAGCCGCGCTCCATGTCGGTGTGCACGGCCCCCGCCGCGCGCCGGGCCGGCGTGCCGCGGCGGATGGCGCGGGCCCTGGCCTCCCGGGCGCGGTCGGCGGTGAAGAACGAGATCAGCTCCAGCAGGGTGAAGGCCTCGCGGATCACGGTGGCCAGGCCGGACTCCTCCACCCCCATGTCCTCGCGCATCGCGCGGGCGTCGTCGTCGTCGAGCTCGGCCAGCTCCGATTCGAGCCGCGCGCTGACCGCGGTGGCCCTGGCGCCCCTGGCCTCCGCGTGGGCGCGCAGCTCCGCTGAGGGCTCCGGCGGCTCTCCCTCGGCGACGTTGGCCACGTACAGCACGGGCTTCGAGGTGAGCGCCGACAGGCGAACGGCCGCCCCGGGGGCGTCCGCCGGCGGGGGGACCGTCCGGACGCTGCGGCCCTCACGCAGGGCCTCCACCACCGCGCGCAGCCAGCGCTCCTCGGCCTGCAGCTCTTTCTCGAGCGACCGGGCCTGCCGGGCCACCCGCTCGAGGCGGCGCTCAGCCTGCTCGAGATCGCTGAACAGCAGCTCGGTCTCCACCGCGTCCACGTCCTCGAGGGGGTCGACCCGGCCCTCGGGGTGGACCACCTGTGGATCGTCATGGGCGCGGACGACGTGCAGGATGGCGTCGGTCTCGCGGATGTTGCCCAGGAAGCGGTTGCCGAGCCCCTCCCCATCATGCGCGCCGCGCACCAGGCCGGCGATGTCGTGAAACTCGACCGTCTCGGGCACGAGCGGTGTGGCCCCCACCGTCTCGGCCACCCGCTCGAGCCGCTCGTCGGGCACGGCCACCACCGCCACGTTGGGCTCGACGGTGGTGAAGGGATAGTTGGCGGCCGGCACGCCCGCGCGGGTGAGCGCATTGAAGAGCGAGGACTTGCCCGCGTTGGGCAGGCCCACGATGCCGACCTTCACGGCGCGCCCTGGATCAGAAGCCGACGCGGTGCTCGTCGGTGTCGAGCCGCACGTAGACCACCTGGGCGAGGTCGACCGCGACCTCGGAGTCCTGGGTCTTCAGCTCGTACCAGCGATCGGCCTTCTCGTTGCCGAGCGCCTTGCGCAGCCCTTGGTACTCCTCGTCTTTGACCCGCACCGGCAGGACCTGCCCGCCGTGGAAGCCGATGTCGATTCGCTGGACGTCGTTAGCCATCTGTTCAGTGTTCCTCTGCCGGCTCGACCAGCTCGGTGAGCACACCGCCGGTCGACTTCGGGTGCATGAATGCCACGCGGCTCCTGCGGATGCCGGTGCGCGGCTGCTCGTCGATCAGCTCCAGGCCCGCCGCCTTCACGGATTCGAGCGTGGAGTCGATGTCCTCGGTTCGGTAGGCGACGTGATGCATCCCGGGGCCGTGGCGCTCGAGGAAGCGGCCCACGGCGCTGTCGGCGCTGACCGGTCGCAGCAGCTCCACGTGGCTGTCGCCGATCCCGAGCAACACGGCCTCGACCCCGAACTCCGCGATGGTCTCCCGGTGCTGAACCGGCATGCCGAGCCGGCCGCGGTAGAGATCCACAGCCGTCTCGAGGTCCTCGACGGCCACGCCGATGTGGTCGATCTGCCCGAGCAAGGGCGGGGAGGCTACTGAACCCGGGTCAGCCGGGGATTGGGATTGAAGCGCCGGCCGACCTTGGCGCAGTCGGCGCCGTCGAGCCGGACGACGTCGGCGGTGAAGTCGTTCTCCCCGCGCAAGAGGGCGGAGCCCACGCCGTAGGAGTCCACCGGGGCGCCGAGCTCCTCGAAGTGCCGGATCTTCTCGGCGTCGAACCCGCCGGAGGCCACGATGTGCACCCGCTCGTGCCCGGCGGCATCGAGCGCCTCACGCACGCGCTGCACCAGCACGGGGTTCACGCCGGTGGGCTCGAAGCCGCCCATCTCGTGCCAGAGCGCGCGGTCCACCAGCTGGCCCGAGGTGTCGAGCCTCACGCCCCAGAGCTTGTCCCCCAGCGCGTCGGCCACCTCCAGGGCGGTGCGAACCGAATCGTTCTCGAAGTCCACCAGCACGGTGACGTTCATCAGGTCGGCGAAGCGCTCGGCGAAGTCGCGCGCGGCCGCGACCGTGTCGCCGCCGTAGGCCGCTATCAGGCCGTGCGGGACGGTGCCCACCCCCACGCCGCCCCACCAGGAGGCCTGGGCCTCGGTGGAGACCCCGATGGCTCCCGCCACGTGTGCCGCCCAGCCGTCGCCGGTCTGGACCATCCAGTGGTCGTGGCGGGCGGGGAAGAAGATGATCGGCTTGCCCGCCGCCGCCTCCACCACCTCGCGCACGTTGCGCATCACCAGCGTGCGCCGGACCAGCGAGCCGAGGTAGACGGTCTCCAGGTGGGCGAAGAGCGAGTAGTCGCCCTCGATCGTCATCACCGTCTCCCAGGGGGCGATCTCGTCGCCCTCGTGGAGGGCGTGCACCTCGAGCTCGTCCCAGGCCGTGGTCCAGCCCTCGGGGCCCTGCCGGCCCGAGCACAGCCTCAGGATGGCCAGGGCCTCGTCGATCCCGCCCAGCACCGACTCGTGGCGCTGGAAGACCTGCATCGTCACGTGCGGCTGCCGGCCGCGCTCCTCGAGCAGCTGCTTGGTGAAGTTGAAGTAGGCGTCGGTGTACCAGCCGTCGCGGATCTTTTCGACCGGGAGGCGGAAGACCTCGGGGGCGAGGCGGGTACGCGTCTCGGCCTCGGTCGCCATGGGGGGAATGGTAAACCGGGCAGGGCCGGCCTACGACTGTGTGGGCACGCCCTCGACCTTCAGGATCTCCTCGAGCGCGGCCCGCCCCACCTCGAGCTGCTCCGGCGTGGGCTCGCGCGTGCCCACCACCCGCTGGATCTCGTGCCCGGGGCGGCGCAGCGCGCGGGTCAGGCGGGACTCGGGGTGGCGCTCGCCCCAGGCGAACACCTCCACGGCCACCGCCGCGCTGCCCAGACCGACCACCGCCTCGGCCGCGGGCCCGCGCAGCCCGGCCTTGCGCACGCCCACACCCCCGAGGGCGGCCACGGTGAGCATGGGCGCCACCAGGTGGGAGCCGCAGCGGTCGTGCTCCTTGTCGGCGTCGGCCGCGTCGGCGCCATCCTCGTAGGCCGCGATCGCCTTGTGCTCGACGCCGTGGTAGGCCGCCAGGTCGCCGCTGCGCAGGGCCATCAGCGCGGGAGCGAGCGACAGCAGCGAGACCGCCGCCTCGCGCCCGATTGTGCGGGCGCCGGCGGAGCGGATGGCCTGGCCGCCGAGGGCCGCGGCGCCCATGGCTCCCAGCGTGCGGGCGTCCTGCATGGGAAGGCGGGCCTCGGGCAGCGCCCGCTTTACGAGCGGGACCACGGCCAGCGCCTCGGCGAGCTTGGCCAGCCCGCGCAGGCCGGGAACCCGCTCCGAGGCCTTGCCGCCGAAGTCCGGCTTGGGCCCGGAGGCCACCTTCACCGCCCCGGACTCCGTCCGCACGGCCGCGGCCCAGTGCGTGGGCCCGTGCACCAGCAGCCCGTTGCGCAGGGCCATGCCCCCGAGCCGCAGCTTGTCCTCGGGCACCGGAGCGGTCATCGCAGCGTCTCGGTGGCCAGGTCGGCGTAGAAGCTCGCGGCCAGGCCGAGATCGGCCGCGGCGATCCGCTCGTCAGCGGCGTGAAACAGCGGCGCCACCTCGAGGGCGTTCATCGCGTTCTGGGGAAAGAAGCCGTAGGCGGTGCAGTCCGGGAAGGCCCGCCGCCACCAGTGCGAGTCGGAGAAGCCCGGGAACACGATCGGCGCCACCTCGGCGCCGGGATCCTCCCGCTCGACGTAGGCCCGGATCCGGTCCATCAGCGGGGTGTCGAGCGGCGAGCGGTTGCCGCACACATGCTCGGCGAGGTCCACCGAGTAGCCGTCGTCGCCGAGCCGGGCGGCGATCGCCTCCCGCACCGCCTCCTCGCCCAACTCCGGCGGCACACGGCAGTCCACCTGCAGCTCGCTGCGCGAGGGGATCACGTTGATCTTCTCCGAGGCGGCGATCATGGTCGGCGTCAGGGTCACCCCGAGCATCGGCTCCACCAGCACCGCGAGCCCGGGCTCCTTCTCCTCGAGCGTGCGCATCGCGCTCTCGAGGTCGTCCGGCTCCAGCCCGAGGGCGGCCAGCAGCGCCTCGCTCTCGGGGGTGAGCAGATAGCTCGGGCGGGCGTCCGCGAGCGCGTCGAGCAGCGGCGCCATCTTCACCAGCGCGTTGTCCCCGATGCGCGGCAGCGAGGCGTGGCCGGCGCTGCCCGAGGTGGTGACGGTGAAGCGGAACACCCCCTTCTCGCCCACGCATACGGCGTAGACCCGGCGGCCGTCGAACTCGATCACCGCGCCGGCGCCCTCGTTGACCACCATGTCGCAGCGGACCTGCTCCGGATGCTGTTCGCACAGCCAGCGCGCGCCGCAGGCGGCGCCGGTCTCCTCGTCGCTGGTGAACACCAGCAGCAGCTCGCCCGCCTCCGGCCGCCAGCCCTCCTCGGCCAGCACCAGCGCCGCGGTGGCCTCGGACGCCACCTGGCCCTTCATGTCGATGGCGCCGCGACCCCAGACGTACTCGTCGGTCAGATCGCCCGACCAGGGATCGACGCTCCACTCGCTCGGATCCGCGGGGACGGTGTCCACGTGGCCAAGAAGGCACAGCCGCGGGCCGTCCGAGCCGCCGGCCAGCCGGGCCACCAGGTTCGGGCGTCCCTCGACCGCCGTGAGCAGCTGACACTCAAAGCCCGCCTCGTCCAGCCGGGCGCGCAGGAACTCCTGGACGGCCGCCTCGTTTCCCGGCGGGTTGGCGGTGTCGAAGCGGATGAGCTGCCGGAGCAGCTCGGTGGCGCGCCGCTCCAATAGCTCGCGTTCGGGCACCCGATCGAGTATATGGAGGGCATGCCGACCGCCGGCGGGCTTGCGTACCGGGAGGCCGGGTCCCCCGGCGACCCTCCCGTTCTGCTGCTGCACGGCTACCCGGAGTCGTCGTACATGTGGCGCGACCTGCTGCCGGCGGTGGCCGGCGCCGGCCACCGGGCCGTCGCGCCGGACCTCGCCGGCTTCGGCGACTCCGAGCCCGACCCGCCCGGCACGTGGGAGCGCCACGTGGAGTCGATCGAGCGCTTTCGTACCGACGCCGGCCTCGACCGTGTGACGCTGGTGGTGCACGACTGGGGCGGGCTCATCGGCCTGGCCTGGGCCTGCGAGCACCCCGACGCGGTGTCCGCGCTGGTCCTCAGCGGCACGGGCTTCTTCTCCGACGGCAAGTGGCACGGCCTGGCCGAGGCCATGCGAACGGAGGGCACCGGCGAGGAGATCGTGAGCAATCTCGACCGGGCGGGCTTCGGAGCGATGCTGAGCCAGTCGTCGGTCGGCATCGGCGACGACGCCCTGGACGAGTACTGGAAGGCCTTCGACGGTGACGTCCGCCGGCGTCGGCACCTCGAGCTCTACCGCTCGCTCGACTTCGAGCAGCTGGCCCGCTACGACGGCGGGCTGGCGGCGCTGGGCGTACCCGCGCTGCTCCTGTGGGGGGCCAACGACCCCTTCGCACCGCTGGCCTCGGCCGAGCGCTTCCAGCGCGAGCTGCCGGAGACCGAGCTGGTGGTGGTCGAGGACGCGGGGCACTTCGTGTTCGCCGACGCCCCCGAGCGCTGCGCCGAGGCGGTCACCGCCTTTCTCGCTGCCAAACTCTGACCATGGAGGAACGCCTGTTCGAGCTGGAGGACCCGACCTCCGGCCAGACCGCCGTGAGCGCGGCCGACCTGCCGCTCGCCGCCCGCATGCGCCCCGCCTCGCTGGGCGAGTTCGTGGGCCAGGAGCACCTGCTGGGGCGGGGCTCCGCGCTGCGCACCGCCATCGAGGAGGGCCGCCCGCACTCGATGATCCTCTACGGCCCGCCCGGCAGCGGGAAGACGACGCTCGCCCGCCTGCTGGCGGTCAACGCCCGCGCGGCCTTCGAGGAGGCGTCGGCGGTCAACGCCGGGCGGGCCGAGGTCCGGGAGGTGCTCGAGCGGGCTGAGCACAGGCGGACCACCAGCGGCGAGGGCACGGTCTTCTTCCTGGACGAGATCCACCGCTTCAACAAGGCCCAGCAGGACACGCTCCTGCCGGCGGTGGAGGAGGGGCTCGTGGTGCTCGTGGGAGCCACCACCGAGAACCCGTACTTCGAGGTCAACTCGGCACTGCTGTCCCGCTGCCGGGTCTACGAGCTCCGGCCCCTGGGCGACGAGCACGTGCTGGCGCTGCTGAGGCGGTCGCTGGGAGACGAGCGCGGAATTCCCGACGCGCCCCGCGTGGACGACGACGCGCTCGAGTTCCTGGCCGCGCGGGCCGCCGGCGACGCTCGCACCGCGCTGTCGGCCCTCGAGCTGGCCTGCGAGACCATCGGCCCGGGCGGCAGCCGTGACCCTGCGCGTGGCCGAGGACGCCCTTCAGCGCAGCGCGATCCTGTACGACAAGAACGGCGACCTCCACTACGACCTGATCTCGGCCTGGATCAAGTCCACCCGCGGGTCGGACCCGGACGCCTCGCTGCTCTACCTGGCCGCGATGATCGAGGGCGGCGAGGACCCGCGCTTCATCGCCCGGCGGATGGTGGTGCTGGCCAGCGAGGACATCGGCAACGCCGACCCCCGGGCGCTCGAGGTGGCGGTGGCCGCCGCGCACGCGGTAGAGCACGTGGGGCTGCCGGAGTGCGCGCTCAACCTGTCGCAGGCGGCGATCTACCTGGCCCTGGCTCCGAAGTCGAACGCCGCCACCGCAGCGATCGGGAAGGCCCGGCGCTGGGTGCGTGAGCACGGCACTCCCGAGCCGCCCTCCTACCTGCGCTCGGCGGCCTATCCCGGCGCCCGGGCGCTGGGCCGCGGCCAGGGCTACGACTTCCCCCACGACCAGCCCGAGGGGGTCACCGACCAGGAATTGATGCCCGACGACGCCGCCGGTGAGCGCTTCCTGGAGCTATCCGAGCACGGCGAGGAGCCCGAGCTGCGGGAGCGGCTCGAGCGGATACGCAAGGCCCGCGGGCGCTAGTGACCTGAGTCGGAAGTTCGGCGGGCGGGTGGTGTCAGCTCGCGGCGCCGCGGTGCGTCTTGCGGTGGAGAAATGGGCTGGGTGGGCAGGGGGTTGCGCACGAAACGTCCCGCATAGGGACGGAACGTGGGCAACCCCCCCAACGTCGAGGTGGCGCTATGGCGACCTGCCTGTCTCCAGCTCCAGCTCCAGGCAGACGCTCTTGGGGTCCTCCGCGTACGGCCCCCAGCAGGGGACCGGCCGGAAGCCCGCCGCGCGGTAGAGGCCCATGGCCTCGTGCTGCTTGTCGCCGGTCTCGAGCCGCACGCGCCGGTAGCCGAGCTCGCCGGCGGCCTCCACCAGGCCGGTGAGCAACACGCGGCCGATCCCTCGTCCCCGGGCCTCGGGCACCACGTACATGCGCCGCACCTCGGCGGTCTCGGCGTCCTGGCGGCAGAGGCCGCCGCAGCCGGCGGGGCGGCCGTCGACGCGGGCCAGCAGGAAGGTGCCGGCGGGCGCGGCGAACTCCTCGGGCCGGGGCGGGCCGCCGGAGCCCGGCTCTCCTCCGTAGCGGGCGTCGATCTCCGCGATCGACGCGGTGGTGAGGGCCATCACCTCGGCGTCGGCAAGCGACACCGTTTCCAGCATCAGGCGCCGATGGCCTGCTGAAACGCGCTCTCGACCTCCTGCGCCTCCTTGCCCGCGAGCGGCCGCAGGTCGGTGGACGCGGTCAGGCTCTCGGGGCTGGGGAAGATCAGCTCGCTCTCGGCCAGCTCGGGATCGGACTTCTCCAGCAGCTCGCGCACGCCCTTCACGGGACAGACGTAGTTGACCCAGGCCGTGATGTCCGCCTGGACCTCGGGGCGGTAGACGAAGTCCATGAACTTCTGCGCGGTGAAGGCGTGCGGCGCGCCGACGGGCACCTGCATGTTGTCCGACCAGAGCAGGAAGCCCTCCTCCGGCTGCACGAACTGGATGTTGGGGTTGTCGGCCTGGAGCTGGATGGCGTCGCCCGACCAGCCCAGGATCAGCCACGAGTCGCCCTTGGTGATGTCCTTGGTGTACTCGTTGCCGGTGAAGGCCCGCACCTGCCCCGAGGCCGCCTCGCGCTCGACCTTCTCGATGGCCGCGAGCATGTCGTCGAGGGTCGCCTCCCTGGGGTTCTTGCCCTGGGCGAGCATGGTCATCGGCACGGTGTCGTAGAGCTCGGTGAGCATCGTGACCCGGCCCTTGTAGTCGGGATCGAACAGGTCGTTGATGCTCTTCGGCTCGCGCTTGACCTTGTCCTTGCGGTAGATCAGCCCGGTCATGCCCGACTGCCAGGGCACGGAGTAGTCCTTGGCGCTGTCGAGCACCGGCGTGCGCAGCCGATCGATCAGGTTGCGGTTCACGTTCGGCAGCTGCGAGCGGTCCAGCCGCTGCACGTAGCCGAGCTTGATCATGCGGTTGGAGAGCCAGTCGCTGACCACGTGGAGGTCGCGGCCTCCGGAGTCGCCCTGGGCGTACTGCTGGCGCACCTTGCCGAAGAACTCCTGGTTGTCGTTGATCTCCTCGACGTACTTCGTCCTGGTCCCGTACCTGGACTCGAACCGCTTCAGCGTCTCCCGCTTCTCGTCGATGTAGAGCGGCCAGTTGGCGAAGTACATCGACTCGGCGATCTTCTGCTTGGCGATCGTCTTCGCGGGCTTCTCCGCGCCCCCGGTCTCGCTGCCGCAGGCGGCCAGCGCGGCCAGTGACGACATCGCCAGCGCCCCGCCGGCCCCGCGGGAGATCAACCGGCGGCGGGTGAGCTGCCCCCGCAGGATGCGCTCGAACTCCCGCTCCATGTCGCCCGGCGGCGCCATCCCCTCCGGCACCGTAGCGCGGCCGCCGTCACAATCAAGCCGGTGGAGGCGCCGCTCGAGTCGTTCAGCCCATTCGACGGCGCACGCGTGGGGGCCGTGGCGGCGGTCGAGCCCGGGGAGGTCGCGTCGGTGGTTAAGGACGCCGCGCGGGTGCAGCCCTTCTGGGCACAGCTCCCGCTGGCTGATCGCGCGGCGTACATGCGCCGCGCCGCGCAGGCGGTCCTCGACGAGCTCGACGAGCTGAGCTCGCTGATCGCGCGTGAGCAGGGAAAGCCCCGCAACGAGGCGCTGACGATGGAGCTGCTGCCGGCGATCGAGGCGCTGCGCTGGCTGGATGACGCGGGACCCCGGATTCTCGCGGACGAGCGCGTGCCGCTGCCGCTGCTCCTGCGCCGAAAGAGCGCGCGCTTCGCCTTCGAGCCGCTCGGGGTGGTGGGCGTCATCGCCCCCTGGAACTACCCCTGGTCGATCCCCTTCACCGAGGCGGCCATGGCCCTGATGGCGGGAAACGGCGTGGTGATCAAGCCCGCGCCGCTCACCCCCTTGACCGGGATGCGCATCCAGGAGGTATTCGAGCGCGCCGGCCTGCCCGAGGGCCTGGTCCGGGTCGTGCAGGGCGGAGCCGATGTGGGCGAGGCGCTTGTGGCATCGGGCGCCGCCAAGATCTTCTTCACCGGCTCGCTGGAGGTGGGCCGCCGCGTGGGCGCCGAGTGCGCGCACCGCATGAAGGGCTCGGTGCTGGAACTCGGAGGCAAGGACGCGATGATCGTCTGCGCCGACGCCAACCTGCCCCATGCGGTGGGCGGCTGCCTGTGGGGCGGCTTCGCCAACGCCGGTCAGACCTGTAGCGGGATCGAGCGCGTGTACGTCGTGCGCGAGGTGGCCGAGCGCTTCATCGCCGGGGTGGTGGACGGCGCTCGCCGGCTGCGGCTCGGGGATCCCCTGGCCTGGGACACCGAGATCGGGCCGATGGTGTCGACCGGCCAGCTCGAGCGGGTGACCGCGTTGGTGGACGACGCGGTTGCGGGGGGTGCCGAGCTGCGCTGCGGCGGGGCCGGCCCGCCCTTCTTTCGTCCCGCCGTGCTCACCGGGGTGCGACCGGACATGCGGGTGATGCGCGAGGAGGTGTTCGGGCCGGTGGTGCCGATCGTGACCGTGGAGGACGAGGACGAGGCGATCGCGCTGGCCAACGACTCCGAGTTCGGCCTGGGCGCCTCGGTCTGGACCGCCGACCGGGCCAAGGGGGAGCGCATGGCCCGCCGGATCGAGACCGGCATGGTCTGGGTCAACGACCACATGTACACCCACGGCGCGGCCTCGTGCTCCTGGGGCGGCGTCAAGAGCTCGGGTCTCGGCCGCTCCCACTCCAAGTTCGGGCTGTACGAGTGCGTGAACGTCAAGCTCCTGAGCTGGAGCCCTCCGCGCGGCCGCGACTTCTGGTGGCACCCCTACGACGAGTCGCTCGGCCGCGCGCTGGAGGCGGCCGCCAGGCTGCTCTACGGGCGCGACGCCGACAAGCCCGCGGCGTGGCGGCGCGGCCTGAGGCCGCTGGCCCGGGTGGCGGGCAGGACCGTGCGCAGCTCGTTTCGGCGCTAGCCCGCAAGGGCGGCGATCTAGACTCTGAAGCGATGCCCGCTCAGGCCTACGCCGGCAAGGAATGCGTCTGCCAGCTCCGCAGGGGAATCTGCGACCAGAGCTGCGTGCAGGGGATGCTCGACACTCCCTTCTACATCGCCTGCCTGAGGCTCTCCGGCCGCCGCTGCCTGGTGGTGGGTGGCGGCGACGTGGGCCTCGAGAAGGTCGAGGGGCTGCTGGCCTGCGACGGCGACGTGACCCTGATCGCCCCGGAGGCCGGCGAGCCGCTGAGCGTGCTGGCCGCAGAGGGCTCGATCCGCTGGGAGCGGCGCGAGTACGCCGGCGCCGCCGACCTCGAGGGCGTGTTCATGGTCATCGCCTCGACCGGCGACACCGACGTGAACATCGGGATCTACGAGGACGCCGAGCGGCGGGCCATGCTCGTGAACGTGGTCGACGTCCCTCCGCTCTGCAACTTCATCCTGCCGGCGATCATCCGCAGCGGTCCCCTGGCCATCGCCATCTCCACCGCGGGCGCCTCGCCCGCGCTGGCCAAGCGGATCCGCAACGAGATCGCCGACGAGTACGGCGAGCCCTACGCGCGCCTGGCGGTCCTCCTCAACGAGGTGCGCGGGTGGGCGAAGGGCACGCTGCCCACCTACCAGGACCGCAAGTCGTTCTTCGAGTCGATCGTCAACGGCGAGCCCGACCCGGTCGAGCTGCTTCGCACGGGTGACGAGCCGGCGGTGCGCGACCTGATCGCCGCCGCGCAACAGACCCATCAGCCTGTCTGAGGACCTCACACACCTCGACGACGCCGGGAATGCCCGGATGGTCGATGTGGGCGACAAGGCGGCCACCGACCGCCGGGCGCTGGCCCGGTCGGTCGTGCGGATGTCGCCCGAGACGCTTGCGGCCGTCCGCCGCGGGGACGCCCCCAAGGGCGACGTGGTCGGCACGGCGCGCCTGGCCGGGATCCAGGCCGCCAAGCGAACCGCCGAGCTGATCCCGCTGTGCCACCCGCTCTCGCTCTCGTTCGTGGACGTGAGGATCTCGCTCTCCGGCGAGCGGGTGGAGATCGAGGCCGAGGCCCGCACCACCGGTCCGACCGGCGTGGAGATGGAGGCGATGACGGCCGCGTCGGTGGCAGCGCTCACGGTCTACGACATGGTCAAGGGCCTCGAGCGAGGGGTGGAGATTGCCGAGGTCTCCCTGCTCGAGAAGTCGGGTGGACGGCACGATTGGCGGCGCGCAGGGGAGTGAGGGCGGCGGTGGTCACGATTTCCTCCTCCCTGGCCCGGGGCGAGGGCGAGGACGTCTCGGGAGCTGCGCTCGTTGAGCTCTGCCGGGAGGCCGGGCTCGAGACGTCCCAGGAGACGGTCTCAGATGATCGCGACGCGATCCTGTCGGCCCTCAAGCGCCTCGCCGACCACGAGCGGGTGCGGTTCGTCTTCACCACCGGAGGCACCGGCCTGACCCCCGACGACGTGACCCCCGAGGCCACGCGCGATGCCGTCGAGCGCGAGGCGCCGGGCTACGCGGAGGCGATCCGCGCCGACTCGCGCGAGCACACGCCGCTGGGCATCCTCACCCGTGGGCTCTCGGGCATCCGCGGACGGACGCTCATCGTCAACTTCCCGGGCAACCCGAAGGCGATCACGCAGTCCTGGCCGATCATCGAGCCGACGCTCAAGCACGCGGCCGAGACGCTGGAGCGCAGCTAGAGGAGGCCCTTCACGCGCAGCTCCTCCAGCGCCCGCGAGGACTTCTCCAGAACGCCCAGCCCCATGCCCTCGAGGACCGGCGCGGTCTTGGAGAACTGCACGTCGGAGTACTGCACCACCTGCACGTGGTTGCCCCAGGGGTCGCGGAAGTCCAGGCCGCGGCCGGGCAGGATCTCCGTGCCGGCCTCCCCCAGGCGCCGCCGCACCTCGTCGCGGTCGTCCACCACGAGCCCGAAGTGGCGCGCGGCGTCGGGACCGTCGGGCTCGGCCACCTGGGCCAGCACGAGGAACTGGTCGCCCATGTCGATGAAGGCCATGCGCGGCACGCGGCCGCGCAGATCCAGCTCGAACACGCGACCGTAGAAGTCGAGCGCGGCGTCGAGGTCGGCCACCTCGAGCACCACGTGGTTGATGCCGACGAGCTTCGGCAGGCTCACCACTCCCGGCGCAGCCAGCGGGCGGATCGCCGCACGATGGCGTCGATCTGGGAGTAGGCGATGAGGTGGTCGGCCCCGGCGAACGTAACCAGTGTGCAGGAGAGCCGGCGGGCCTCGGCCTCGCCGCAGGCACGGGTCGACCCGGCCGAGGGGACCACGGCGTCGGCGGTCCCGTGGAAGAGGAGCAGGGGAGCGTCGCGGCGGCCGATCTGGGCGCCGTCGAGTAGCAGGCCGGCGATCCCGATCGCCCCGTCGACCCGGGAGGAATAGCCGGGGTTGCCGCTCCTGCCCGGATCGTCCCCGCTCACCGCGACCTCCATCGCGGTCACCGCTCCCGCGGAGTGGCCGGCGATGTAGATCCGCTTGGGGTCGACGCCGAGCCGGCGAGCGTGCCTGCGAAACCAGCGCACTGCGGCCTGCGCGTCGTGCTGGGCCGCGCGGATCGCCGCCGGGTAGCCCACCTCCCGCAGCTTGCCGCCGCCGGCCAGCCGGTAGGTGATCGTGGCGCTCACGTATCCCCGCCGGGCGAAGGCCTGGGCGTGCGGCGTCATATAGCGGCGATCGCCGAAGATGAAGGCGCCCCCGTGGACCCAGATGATCGCGGGGCGGGCCTTGGCCCGCGCCGGGGGCCGGTAGAGGTCGAGCCGAAGCGTCTTCTCGACGCCGTCGAAGCCCACCGCGCTGCCGTAGGCCACCCCGAGCCGCTCGGTCACGGCCGCGGAGGCGCCAGCCGGAAACAGGCAGAGGAGGATGGCGGCGAGCGCGCTGGTCGCCGCCAGGCGGACTGGGCGAGGCACGGGAGCGAGGATAGTGAGCCCCCTGGGGGCTCGACGACCTTGCCCCGCCGGCCGGGGAGAACTCGCCGCGGCCTCCCGAGGGCCTCCAACCAAACCGCTCCATAGGCTTGACCAAGATGGGAGCGGCCATCGAGCTCACCGGCCTCGAGCGGCGCTACGGCGAGCGGGTGGCTCTCGCCGGCGTGACCGTCGCCGTGCCCGACGGGGCCACGCTCGCCCTCCTGGGGGGTAACGGGGCGGGCAAGACGACCCTGCTCCGCGTGCTGGCGGGGCTGCTCAGGCCTCACGCCGGACAGGCCCGGGTGCTCGGGGCCGAGCTGCCGGCCGAGCGCTGGAAGCTTCCCGCGCGCGTGGGCTACGTCGCGCACGAACCCCTGCTCTACCGCGAGCTGAGCGGACGGGAGAACCTCGCCTACCAGGCTGCGCTCCACGGCGTGGGCCGGGCGCGGGTCGACGAGGTCCTCGCCGCCGTGGGGATGGACCGCCGGGCGGACGAGCCGCTGCGCGAGCTCTCCAAGGGGATGGTCCAGCGGCTGGCGGTGGCGCGCGCCGTGCTGCACGAACCGGAGCTCCTGCTGCTGGACGAGCCGCGGGCCAACCTCGATCCCGCCGCCGCCGAGCTGCTCGAGCCGCTGATCGGCCGCTCGTCCGGCCGCACCCGCGTGCTGGTGAGCCACGACGCCGAGGGCGCCCTGGCGGAGTCGGACCTGGCGCTGGGGCTCAAGGGCGGCCGGCCCGCTCCCGCCGACCGGGAGCTGTACCGGTGATCGCCACCGCCCGGGCGATCCTGCGCAAGGACCTCCGCATCGAGCTCCGCACCAAGGAGTCGGTGCCGGCCATGACCCTGTTCACCCTCACGGTCTACGTGCTGTTCCACTTCGGCCTGGACCGGGACTCGCTCGACGGCGAGCTGGCCTCCGGCGTCCTCTGGGTGACCCTGCTGCTCGCCGCGGTGATCGGCGTCAGCCGGCTCTTCGCCGCCGAGCGCGAGCAGGGCGGCATCGACGCCCTGCGCCTCGCGCCCGTGGACCAGACCGCGCTCTTCCTGGCCAAGGGTGCGGCCCTGTTCCTGTTCCTGGTGGCCGTCGAGGTGGTGGCCGTGCCGGCCTTCGGGCTGCTCCTGCTCGGCCCCGGCCTGGAGGGAGCCCTGCCGGAACTGCTCGCGATCCTGCTGCTCGCCGATCTGGGCATCGCCGGGGTGGGGGCGCTGGTGGCCGCCCTGGCCGCCGAGACACGCGCCCGCGAGCTGATCGTGCCGCTGCTCCTGCTGCCGCTGCTGGTGCCCGTGCTGATCGCCTCCGCCCAGGCCACCGAGCCGCTTCTGCGCCAGGATCAGGGGCCCGAGGACCTAGGGCGCTGGCTGGGGCTGCTCACGCTTTACGATGTGGTGTTCGTGCTTCTATCCGTCGCCGTCTTCGATTACCTGCTCGAGGACTGATGTATTCGAAGGGCCTCATACCTCTGGCCGCGGCCACCGTCGTGACGCTCGCGGCGGCGATGGCGCTCGTCTTCTTCTACGCCCCGCTGGACGCCGACCAGGGCTTCATCCAGAAGATCTTCTACGTGCACGTGCCGATGGCGATCGTGGCGCTGGGCGGCTTCGTGGCCGGGGGCATCATGGCCATCAAGCACCTGCGCTCGGGCGACCCGTCCTGGGACATGCGCTCGTACGTGGCCATCCACCTGTCGGTGATCCTCGGCCTGGGCGTGCTCGTGACCGGCGCCATCTGGGCCAAAGCCTCCTGGGGGCATTGGTGGGTCTGGGACGAGCCGGTGCTGGTCTCGTTCCTCGTCGTCTTCCTTCTCTACTGCGTCTACTACCCGCTGCGCTTCTCGATCGAGGATCCCGAGCGCCAGGCCCGCTACTCGTCGGTGTTCGCGATCGCCGCGGGAGCGTTCGTGCCGCTCAACTTCATGGCCGTCCGGCTGGCTGAGGCCTACACGCACCCGCGGGTGCTGTCCCAGACCGGCGGGAGCCTTCCGGGCGAGATGCGGCTCACCTTCCTGGTCGCCCTGCTGGCGATGACGCTGCTGTTCGTGACCCTGTGGAAGCTTGAGCTGACGGCCAAGCACGCCGCGATGCAGCTCAAGCGCCTGAAGCGCAAGCTGGCCGAACGCGAGGCGGTGCCGGCGTGACGAGGCGCCGCTGATGCCCGCACTGCCCCTCGACGAGGCGGGCAAGTACGTGGCCGGGGCCTACGTGGTCTTCCTCACCCTCATCGTGGTCTACGTGGCCATCATCGGGGCCAAGATCGCCCGCATCGACCGCGAGATCACCGAGCTCGCCCAGGACGACCAGTGACCGGCGAGATCCTCCTCCTCGGCGCATCGCACAAGACCGCGCCGCTGGACCTGCGCGAGAAGCTGGCGCTACCCGCCGGCCGCGCCTCGCGGGCGCTGGCCGAGCTCACCGAGCAGGAGGCGGTGCACGAGGCCGTGGCGCTGTTCACCTGCAACCGGACCGAGCTGTACCTGGTGACCGCCGACCCGGTGGAGGCCGAGACTGTGGCGCTGGGCATCCTCTCGCGGCAGGCCGGGCTGCGCCCCACCGAGCTGCTGGGGGCCGTCTACTCGCTGCGGGCGGGCGAGGCGGTGGAGCACCTGTTCGGCGTCACGGGGGGGCTGGACTCCATGATCGTCGGCGAGGATGAGATCCAGGGCCAGGTCAAGCGGGCGTACGAGCTGGCGCTGGTCGAGGGCGTGACCGGTCCGGTGTCCAACCGCCTCTTCCGCGACGCCCTGGCGGCCGGCAAGCGCGTGCGCACGGAGACCGCCATCGCCCGCTCCAGCGTGTCGGTCTCCTCGCTGGCCGTGCAGGAGGCGGCCGCCTTCCTGGGCGACCTGGCCGGCCGGCGGGTGCTGGTGGTGGGAGCGGGGGACAACGCGGAGGTTACGGCCCGCGCCCTTCGCGAGCGCGGCGTCGAGACGCTGTTCGTGGCCAACCGTCGCTACGACCGCGCGCTCGGCCTGGCCCAGCGCTTCGGCGGCCGGGCGGTGGCCTTTGACGATCTCCCGGCGGAGCTCGAGCAGGCCGACATCGTCGTCTGCTCCACCGGCGCCCCGCACCAGATCATCGGCCTGGAGGAGCTCCAGCACCTGGCCGGCTCGCGCCTCGGGCGCCCCCTGGTGCTCATCGACCTGGCCGTGCCCCGCGACATCGATCCCAAGGTGCGCGACTGCCCCGGCATCGCGCTGTACGACATGGACGACCTCCAGCGCGCCGTGGCCCAGAACCTGAACGTGCGCAAGGGCGAGGCCGAGGAGGCACGGGTGATCGTCGGCGAGGAGACCGCGCGCTTCGGCGACTGGCTTGACAGCCTCGACGTGGTGCCCACCATCTCCGCCCTGCGCCGGCGGGGCGAGGACATCGTGGATCAGGTGCTGCGCGAGAACCAGGCCCGCTGGGAATCGATGTCCGAGGCCGATCGCGAGCGGGTGGCGCTGGTGGCACGCGCGGTGGTGAGCCGCATGCTCCACGAGCCGACCCTGCGCCTCAAGGCCTCGGCCGGCGAGCACGGCTCCTACCGCTACGTCCACGCCCTGCGCGACCTCTTCGGCCTGGAGGCGGCGCTGGCGCCGGACGACGAGCTGCCGTCGGCGCAGGTCACGAGCCTCGAGGCCCGCCGGCGTCGGTGATCCGGCTGGGCACGCGCGGGAGCGCCCTGGCGCTCGCGCAGGCCCGCCTCGTGGCCGGCGCCCTCGAGGGCGAGGTGGAGCTGGTGCCCATCCGCACCTCGGGCGACGAGGGGCGGCGCTCGCGGGAGCCGATCCAGGGTGGGGACAAGGCCCGCTTCGTCAAGGAGCTGGAGGAGGCGCTGCTGGCCGGTGACATCGATCTCGCGGTGCACTCGGCCAAGGACGTGCCCACCGAGCTCCCCGACGGGCTGGCCATCGTCGGCGTTCCCGGGCGGGCCGACCCGCGCGACGCGATCTGCGGCGTCGCCGCTCTGTCCGAGCTGGCGGCCGGATCCACCCTCGGCACGAGCAGCCTGCGACGGCGCGCGCAGCTCCTGGCGCTCCGTCCCGACCTGGAGGTGCTGGACCTGCGCGGCAACGTGGACACCCGCCTGCGCCGCCTGGCCGAGGGCGACTACGAGGCGGTTGTCCTGGCCCAGGCCGGCCTCGACCGGCTGGGGCGGGGCGCCGAGGGCGCTCCGCTCGACGACCTGGTGCCCGCTCCGGGGCAGGGCTGCCTGGCGCTCGAGGCCCGCACCGGCGACGAGGCGGCCGCGGCCGCAGCAGCGGCCGTGACCGACCGGCCGGCGCTTGTTCGCCTCACCGCCGAGCGGGCGCTGGTGTCGGGGCTCGAGGCCAGCTGCCGCACACCGGTGGGAGCTCACGCGGTGCTGGACCACGGCAGGCTGCGCCTGATGGCGTTCGCCGGCCTGCCCGACGGCTCGCGCTGGATCACCGACACCCACGACGGCGATCCCGAGCGGCCGGCGGAGCTGGGCGACGTGGTGGCCGAGCGCATGCTGGCCGCCGGCGCGCGCGAGCTGCTGGACGCCGCCGAGGCCCTCGCTCCCGGCGGATAGCGTTCGGGCCGTGGCCGGGATGGTCTACCTGGTGGGCGCGGGCCCGGGCGACCCCGGCCTGATGACGCGGCGGTCGCTCGTGCTGATCACCGCTGCCGATGTGATCCTCTACGACCGCCTCATCCCGGACGGCGCCCTGACGGGCGCCCGGCCCGACGCCGAGCTGCGCTACGTGGGCAAGCAGCCCGGCGCGGCCGCCCTGCCGCAGGAGGACCTGAACCGGCTGCTGGTGGAGCTGGGCGAGGCGGGAAGGCAGGTGGTGCGGCTCAAGGGCGGCGACCCCTTCGTGTTCGGCCGCGGCGGCGAGGAGGCCGAGGCGCTGGCCGCCGCCGGGGTGCCCTTCGAGGTCGTGCCGGGGGTGACCGCCGGCGTCGCCGCCCCCGCGTACGCCGGCATTCCCGTGACCCACCGCGACGCCGCCTCGGCGGTGGCCTTCGTCACCGGCCACGAGGATCCGGACAAGCCGGAGACGGCGCTCGACTGGGAGGCGCTCGCGCGCTTCCCGGGCACGCTCGTGCTCTACATGGGCGTGAAGAACCTGCCGCTGATCGCCGAGCGCCTGACAGCGGCGGGCCGCGACCCGGGCGAGCCCGCGGCGGTGATCGAGCGCGGGACGTACGCCGACCAGCGCACGGTCACAGCTGCCCTCTCCTCGATCGCCGAGACGGTGGAGCGGGCCCGGATTCGCCCCCCGGCGATCACCCTGATCGGGCCGGTGGCCTCCCTCCGCGAGACGATCGCCTGGCTGGAACGCCGTCCGCTCCACGGCGAGGTGGTGGCCGTGACCCGGGCCCGGGCGCAGGCCAGCGGGCTGGCCCTGCAACTGCGCCGGCTGGGCGCCGACGTGATCGAGGCGCCCGCCATCCGGATCGAGCCGCGCGCCCTGAAGATCGGCCCGCCCGAGGGCTACGCGCTGATCTGCTTCACCAGCCCGAACGGCGTCCGCCTCTTCTTCGAGTCACTGGAGGGCGACGCCCGCTCGCTGGCCGGCCCCACCGTCGCCGTGATCGGCCCGGGCACCGAGCAGGAGCTCCGTCACCGGGGCATCCGGGCCGACATCGTACCCGAGACCTTCGTGGCCGAGGGCCTGCTGAAGGCGCTGGAGGACGTCGAGCTGCGGGGCCGGAAGGTCCTGGTGGCCCGCGCGGCCGAGGCCAGGGACGTACTGCCCGACGGGCTGCGCGAGCGCGGCGCCGACGTGGACGTGCTGCCCCTCTACGACACGGTGGCCGAGCCGTTGTCCGGGGCCGCAAGGGCGGGCCTCTCCCGCGCCACCTACGTGACCTTCACGTCCAGCTCCACCGTGCGGTTCTTCCTGGAGGGCGGCGGCGTGGTGCCCGACCGGGCGCGGGTGGTCTCCATCGGCCCGGTGACCAGCGCCACCGCGCGCGAGGCGGGGCTCAGGGTCGACGTAGAGGCGAAGCGCCACGACCCGGCGGGCCTGGTGGAGGCCTTGACAGCGGACGCCGCCGAGCGCAGGGTTGCTCGGGTGTGATCGTCACGCTGCTCACCGACTACGGCCGCGACGACGACTTCGTGGGCGTCTGCCACGGGGTGATCCGGACGATTCACCCAGAGGCCTCGATCGTCGACATCACTCACGGCATCCGCCGCTACGCCGTGCGCCAGGGGGCGATCGTGTTGCGCAACACCCTTCCCTACATGCCCCCCGGCGTGCATCTGGCCGTGGTCGATCCGCAGGTGGGCACCGAGCGCCGCGCGCTCGCTCTGCGCAGCGGCGACGGGCGGCTGCTCGTCGGTCCCGACAACGGCCTGCTCAGCCTGGCCTGGGAGCGCTGCGGCGGCGTGGAGCAGGTGGTGGACGTGACCCGCTCGCCCCACCGCCTCCAGCCGGTGTCGGCCACGTTCCACGGGCGCGACATCTTCGCGCCCGTGGCCGCCCACCTGGCCGCCGGAGCTGAGCTGGCCGACGCCGGCGACCCGCTCAATCCTGAGGCCCTGCGCGTGGTCGACCTGCCCGTGCCCAGGAGCGAGGACGGCGCAGTGGTGGCTCACGCGCTGGTGGTCGACCGCTTCGGCAACGCCGGGCTCAACGTGGACCACGAGGCGCTGGCCGGGAGCGGCATCACCCTCGGCGGACCGGTGGAGCTGGAGGTGGCCGGGGAGCGCTACCTGGCCACCTTCGCGCAGACCTTCGCCGACGTGAAGCCCGGCGAGCTGCTGGTCTACGAGGACGCCTACCGCACGCTGGCTGTGGCCATCAACCGCGGGGACGCCGCGGGCACCCTGGGCCTGCGGCCCGACGCCGAGGTGCGGCTGCGGCCGGGATGATCGGCGTCCCGCGGGTCCACCACCGGCTCACCGATTCCACCAACGAGCGCGCCCGGGCGCTGGCCGCGGCGGGGGCGCCACACGGCACTGTGGTGACGGCGGACGAACAGGCCGCGGGGCGCGGGCGCCAGGGCCGGGTCTGGGCCGCCGCGCCCGACTCGGCGGTGTTGATGTCGCTGGTGCTGCGCGACGTCCGCGACAGCCTGCCGCTGGCCGCCGCGGTGGCGGTGTGCGAGGCGGTGCCCCTTCCCGCGACGATCAAGTGGCCGAACGACGTGCTGGTCGAGGGCCGCAAGCTGGCCGGCATCCTGGTGGAGGGCCGGCCCCAGGAGGGCTGGGCCGTGCTGGGCCTCGGGCTCAACGTGACCACCGCGGAGTTCCCGGGCGAGCTGGCCGGGCGGGCGACATCCCTGCGCCTCGCGGGGGTCGAGACCGGGCGGGAGGAGGTGCTCCGCGACCTGCTGCGGCAGCTCGCCGCCTGGTTGTCGCGGCCCCTCGACGACGTGCTCGAGGCCTGGCGGGCCCGCGACACGCTGCGCGGCCGCCGCGTCCGCTGGCGCGGGGGCGAGGGCACGGCGGCCGGCGTGGACGCGGCGGGCGCGCTCCTGGTGGACACCGGCGACGGGCGCCAGGCCCTCCAGGCGGGCGAGGTGCACCTGCTCTAGAGCTAGTAGATGATTTGACTCCGCGGCCGCGTGTGCGCGGGGGCGCTCGTGACCGAGCCGGGCGGGGAAGCAGGGCGACGCCGACACACGGGTGCAATGGTCGGCGCCGACTCCTGTCGCGCGGCCGTAACCCCCGTCGCTGCGCTGTTGCACTCGCGAGGCCAGCACGTGGGTGTGGCTTCCAGAAGTCGCGGATATGGCGCGTTTGGGAAGCCACACTCGGGCCGGCTCGGCCTGGCCAAGTCCTCCTTACCCAGCCCCTTCCCCACCCGCGCTTGCGGCCACGCGCGGTGGGCGGGTCGGGCGCCGCTGAGGCTGGGTGGGCGAGCCCGATCACCCCGAACCGGCGACGCGCCGTGCGCGAGGGCCCGGGCCCGGGGCGACGGTATCCGTGCAGTCATCCGCTTGCGCGGGGTCGTGGAATCCGTGATCTAGGCGAGGCCGGGCGGACCGGTCACGCCGCGTCGCGCTCCGGGGCCTTCGCCCCGTCCTTCTTCTTCGACCTGCCGGAGCCGTTGCTGGGCGTCTCGACCTGCGCGCCGCCCTTGGCCTGGACGGCCTCCTCGCCTCCACCCGACTCGCCGCCGCCCTTGCGGCGCCGGCGGCGCCCGCCCCGGCGGCGCTTGCCCTTGGGGAAGTTGCGCAACAGATCGCGGGCCAGGGCGCTGGGCTTGCGGGCCATCCGCATGCGGGCGCCGTCCAGCACCTGCTGGGCCTCGGGCGTGTGCGCCAGGGCGGCGGCAAGCAGCGCCGCCGACAGCCGGCGGTCCTGCTTGCGCGAGGCCTGCACCAGCCGGCGGGCGTTGCGAGCGTGCGCGGCGCCGGCGGAGTTCACCAGCAGCCCGAGCAGGCGCTTGGTCTCCGGCCAGCGCTGCACGGCGTACTCCTCGTGGACTTCGCGGCTGTACTCGGCCAGGTGCCACAGCCACCGGGCCGCCTGGTCGCGGCGACCGATCTGCCTCTCGGTGAGCGCTTGGAGCAGCACCTTCACGCCCTCGCGCCGCTCGTCACGCGACCAGCTGCCCACGATCTCTACCGCGTCGTCGAAGGCCTCGGGGTCGCGGATCGTGCCCACCTCGGACAGGGCCCGCAGGCGCAGCTGCGTGTTGCGGTTGCGTCGCAGGCAGGTGACCAGGTACTGGCGGCGCAGCTCGCCGGTGGAATCGAAGTGAAGCATGGCCTTGGCCCGGCGCCAGTTGTTCGAGGCCACGCGGGCGCCGGCCAGCATCGCCCAGGCCTGCTGCTGGCCCCAGGTCAGGTGCTCGACGGCCATCCGCCACAGCTCGCGCTCGAAGACCTGCGCGCGCCGGTCCTCGTCGGCCGTCACCGGGACCACCCGCCGCTCCACTCGCAGGCGACGTCCCCGGCCGCGGCGCACCGGGCCCACGACGATGGCCCCGCCGCGATAGACGTCGCGATCGAGCAGCGAGTGCAGCGTGATCACGGGGTCGTCGTTCGGGGTCGCCGGGTGGACGAAGTCGACGACGATGCCCGCCTCCTTGCCCGGCGTGCGCCGGGTGACGCGCCCAACCCGCTGCTGATAGATGCGCCTGGAAGCGGTGGGGGCGAGGTGCATGCAGACGGTCGCGCGCGGCGAGTTCCAGCCCTCGGCCAGGAGCTGCGCGTTCACCAGCACATCGATCTCACCCCGCTCGTACGCGGCGAGGGTGCGGGCCAGCTCGCGCTTGGGGGTCTCGCCCGAGACCGCCTTGGCCTTGATGCCCTCCTCCCGGAAGGCCTCGGCCACGTTGTGCGCGTGTCGGACGCCGGCCGAGTAGACCACGCCCGGCACGTCCCTGAAGCGCGTGCGATAGAGGTCGGCCACGGCCACGTTGAACGGGGTCTGGTCGAGCAGGGCGGCCAGCTCTTCCTGGTCGAAGTCCTGGTCCACCTCGCCGCGGCGCAACGGCACGTTGGCGATCGAGCGCACCCCCACCCCGGGCGGGATCCGCACGCAGCGCAGCGGGGCGATCACCCCGCGGCGCGCTGCCTGGGCCAGGTCGAAGCGTGAGGTCTGCGTGGGGAAGAGGTCGGTCACGTGGCGCGCGATCAGCGCGCCGGTCGCGGTCATGCCCACGAACACCGGGCCGGACCACTGGCGGATCGCGGCGCTGGTCTTCTCGCCCAGCGCCGTGTGGGCCTCGTCGCAGATGACGATCGTGTACGCGTCGGAGACCTTTCCGGCGTTGCGCACGAACCACTGGTAGGTCTCCACCGTCACCGGTCCGCCGGCGGGAGGCTCGTCGCCGCCGTTCTTGAGCAGCGGCCCGGATATGCGCTTGCGGTAGCCGCGGTCGCGCAGCTCGCCCAGGAACTGGTCGACGAGGTTGCGGCGGTGGGTGAGGATGAGGATTCCGCCGGTCCGAGAGGCCTCCACGAAACCGAGCGCGGCGACCGTCTTCCCCGCTCCGGTGGCGTGCTCGAACCAGAAGCGGCGATTGGCGCCCGGGTCCTCCGCAGCGGCGTCGGCGGCCGCCTCCTCCTCGGCCTCCTCGCGCGGATCCCAGTCGAGCGGCTCCTCGTCGATGAGCTCGTCGCCCTCGATCTCCACCTCGCCCGTATGGAGCTCCTCGACCGTGGACGCCTTGCCGTTGAGGGAAGCCTGCAGCTCGGTGGTGAGGGCGATCAGCGTGCCGGAGAGCGCATCGACCTGGTGGGCCGACAGCTTCGTGCCGTCGGCCAGGTGGGGATCCTCCTCGGCGAGCAGCCGCTCGAGGCCCAGCATCAGCGAATAGCGACGCCGCCATTCCAGCGAGGGCTCGTCACGGCCCGCGTCGATCTCGGCCAGCGCGGCGTCGAGAGCGGCGCGGCGGGCCGAGTCGGGCGCGAGGGCAAGCTCAGGGGTCTCCCCCTCGAGCAGGAAGGATTCGCGCGCGAAGGCTTCGGCGCGCTTCAGATCCTCGCCGGAGACCGGCGCGGCGTCGACGACAGAGCTTCTCTCAGCCACAGGGGGTGGGCGTCCTCATTAGGGAGGGGCCGGGTCCAAGCCGGTCGTCGCAAAGTCGCGATGACCGCCCGTCCGATGCTGCCGCTCCTCCTGCCTTGCGAGCGGCGGGCGCGCCGAGTCCGGGGGGACGGTCGGCGTCCACCTATTACAGCACACGGAGCCCGGAATGGGGTCTGCCATTCTTGGCCGAATGCGCCGTCTCGGCCTCATGCTCGCCTGCGCGGCCCTGGCCATGGCGGGCTGCAGCTCGGAGGAGGCGCCCAAGAGCTCCCCGGCTCAGACCTCGGACCTCGCCGGCGCCCCCGCACCGCTGGCGGCGGTGCATCAGCAGTCGAACGAGCTGCTTGGCGGCGGGGCGAAGGGCTTCGAGCGCCGCATTCGCGCCCTGCGCGGCTACCCGGTGGTGGTCAACAAGTGGGCTTCGTGGTGCGGTCCCTGCCGCTTCGAGTTCCCGTTCTTCCAGCAGCAGGCCGGCAAGCGGGCCAAGAGCGTCGCGTTCCTCGGGGTCAACTCCGACGACAACGACGACAACGCCAAGGAGTTCCTGGGCAAGTTCCCGGTGCCGTTTCCCTCCTACACGGACCCGAGCCTGGAGGTGGCCGCCGTCTTCAACGGCGTGCAGGCCTTCCCCACCACCGCCTTCTACGACAGGAAGGGCGACCTCGCCTACGTGCACCAGGGCGGCTACGCCACCGAGGCCAAGCTGGCCGCGGACATCGACCGCTACGCTCGCTGACCCTGGACGTCCGGACGGTACGCACGCCGCAGGAGCTCGAGGCCGCCCTCGGCCTGCGCGAGCGCGTGTTCTGCGGGGAGCAGGGCGTGTCGATCGAGGCCGACCGCGACGGGCGCGACCGGGAGGCCGTGCACCTGGTGGCGATCGACGAGGAGCGCGTGATCGGCACCTGCCGGCTGCTGTTCCGAGGGCGAGAGGCGCGCCTGGGACGGCTCGCCGTCGAGCCCGGCCAGCGGGGGCAGGGCGTGGCCGCCGCCATCCTGCACGAGGCCGACCGGGTCTCGGAGGCCACCGGCGCCGACCGCATCTCGCTCCACGCGCAGACCTACGCCCTCGACCTCTATGTAAACGGTGGCTACCGCGAGCGGGGCCGGCGCTTCATGGAGGAGGGCATCGAGCACGTGGCGATGGAGAAGCGGCTTGCCTGAGCTGAGGATCGATCCCCTCACCGGGCTGCGCGTGATCGTGGCCGGCGAGCGCGGCGGCCGGCCGGGTGCCTGGCTCGACGTGACCCCACGCGCGGCGATCGACCCCGAGCGCGACCCCTTCCTCGGCGGACATGAGGACCGCACCCCGCCCGAGGTCTACGCGCTGCCCGACGACGGCGGCGATGGCTGGAAGGTCCGGGTGGTCCCGAACCTCTATCCCGCCCTCAGCCCCGGGGAGGCCGAGCCGGGGGAGGACCCGCTCACCCACGGGCGCGGCGAGCCCGAGCTGTTCGCCTCGCGTCCCGCGCACGGCGCCCATGAGGTCATCGTCAACGCCCCCGATCCAGTGTCCTCGCTGGCCGAGCTCAGCGCGGACCAGGTCGAGACCGCGATGGGCGTGTGGCGCGAGCGGATGCGCGCGCACGCCGGCGCCGCCTACGTGCACGTCATCGTCAACGAGGGCAAAGAGGCGGGCGCTTCGCTGCCCCACACGCACGCGCAGCTCTACGGGCTGCCCTTCGTCCCCGCCGCGGTCGCCCGCGAGCGCGAGCGCTTCACCGCCCACGCCAACCGCACCCAGGGCCGCAACCTGCTCGAGGACGTGCTCCAGGAGGAGGTGCGCCGCCGCGAGCGGGTGGTGGCGATCGACGCCGAGGCCGTGGCCCTCTGCCCGTTCGGCGCCCGCGTGCCCTTCCACCTCCAGATCGTGCCTCGCGCCCCCGCTGCCCGCTTCTCGGACGAGGGCCCGCTGGGCGGCCGGCTGCTGCACGAGGCCATGAACCGGCTGGCCGCGGTCCTGGGAGGCCTCCCGCCCCTGAACATGTGGGTGCGAACCGCCCCGCGGGACGCCGAGCACTTCTGCTGGCACATCGAGCTCATGCCGCGTCTGGCGCAGCTCGCCGGCCTCGAGATCGGCACCGGCGTGCACCTGAACGTGCTGGCCCCCGAGGACGCAGCGCAGCGGTTGCGTGCGGTGAGTTAGTAGTTTCCGCGCCCGCCGTGCCCCCGGTCCCCCGCCAAGTGCCGCTGTTCGCCGCCGAGCCGCCACAGGAGCCCCTGCCCTACGGGCGCTGGGAGGACGCGCTCTACGAGCGCTTCAGCGCCGCCGCCGAGACCGAGATCGGGGCCGTGAACTGGTTTCCCGACCGCACCCTCGCCGGGCGGACCTACGTCCCGGCCACCGCCCCGGCCGAGGGTGGCGGCGAGGTGTTCGGCTTCGTCTCCTACACGCGCGAGCACGAGGGCGCCGAGGCGCTCGACTTCGAGGCGGTGGCCGACTTCACCGAGGAGACCGCCGGCGAGAACCCCGACTGGACGCTCGACCTCTCCGACCAGGAGATCGGCCATTGGCGCGGCCCACAGGGCCGGCGCGGCCTGATCACCCTGGTCTGGGGGGTGGCGCTGGTAAGCGGCGGCGCGGTGGCCACCACCGAGCTCGGTCCCAGCACCACCGACCAGTGCGAGCTCGTCGAGGATCGGTTCACGCTCGTCTCGCTGGACGCCTACACCGGCGACTACATCGAGGTCCGCCTGTGGGGGGCCCGCGGGGCCGAGCTGGCCCGGGAGTCTCTGTACGAGGAGGAGTGACCCGAGCCGGTATCTGGTCGGAATCCGCGAGCGACTGGGCGGGTTCAGGGGCCGGGTCCACATGCAAGCCCCGACGAAACGTCATGCGGAACCTGATCTCACCACGGTGCATGAGGTTCGGCGCGTTGTGCAGCAAGAACCTCATGCGGAACGCCGAGCGCAGCGCTGGGCATGAGGTTTCCGCGCGGGGCCTCCACGCTACCGAGGCCAGAACTGAGGACGGTGTACTAAGGGAGGAGTGAAGGCGGGCCGACTCCCGCCGGCCCGCCAAGCCCACCCAGCTAACCGCGCACCTCCCGCCGCTCTGCCGGCGAGAGCGACCGGTAGGCGTCCCAGATCGCCGTCTTGCAGTCGCCTCGTACCGTCACGTGACCCCGCACGACCGTGATCGCCCTCGACCTCGTGCACGCCCGGCGGATCCTTCGCACCGCCGCCGGCGACGCCAGGTCGTTGACCCCCACCACGGCGTCAGCACGCCGTCTCGTTGCCCTCGCCCGCTGAGCTTGGAGCAATGCACCATCCGGACAGCGACCCTCAATGATGTTGCGGCTGTGGCCGCCCGAGCCGTGGATCCTGGTGCCAATGCAACGCCAGATCGTTCCCTGAAGCGGAACGCCCGCGATCGTGACGCCGAATGACATCTGCGTCTCACGCCTGGTCAGGCAGTCGGTCGGGTAGGTGCCGTTGGACAGGTATCCGTTGCAGTGCGACGTATGCCAGTAGTCGACCGGGAACCTCACCGCGTTGACTGGGAAATCGGACCAGGATGCCGGCGTCGAGCTCCGAGAACGAATTCGGCCGTTGGACTTGTTGAAACACCAATCGCTCAGGACGTGTCCTTCGGCGATCTTGTACTGCTTCCAGCGGAGAGAGTCGTCGAGGTACTTCCAGCCGTACCACCAATGGTTGTCGAGGTTGTACTTGCACCTTCGCTTGTCCGCAGACGTGATCGCGCACACGCCATCGGGACCGCAGGGGTTCGCATCGCCGACCTCCGCCGGGTCCGGCGCGTTGGGGGTGCACGAGACGTACTCCGCCCCCAGCGCGAAGAACGCGCCCACCGCGATCACCGCCAGGAAGGGGTATCGCGCCCCCTGTCGCTTCGATCCAGGCAAGCCCTTCACACGTGACTCCTCTCCTCGAGGTGCGGGTGAACCACCTGGAGCGAGTCTCGTGCGGAGGCTCCATCGCGGCCATCCGCCGATCGGACGATCTGCAGGATGAATCCTCGGTGGTCCGATCGGCCGGATGCAGGTGCCGGCCGGGCGCGTCAAAGCGGGCTATCGTCCGACCCTGGGCCCCGATAGCTCAGCCGGATAGAGCGACTCCCTCCTAAGGAGTAGGCCGCAGGTTCGAATCCTGCTCGGGGCGTCGCAGTGGCCACCGTGGCCGTGCTGGTGTTCGCGCTGCGGGAGGACGAATCCAAACGGGTGGAACGGAAGGTGCACGAAGGCTTCGCTGAACTCGGCCAGCCTGACGCGCGTGTTTCCTGCGAGGCCCTCTCCAGGAATCGCTGGCGTTGCACCGCGAAGGCGGGGGTCGCCTCCGACGACCCCTCCGGGAAGGCCTCCGGCCCGGACGCACGTGTGAATCTTCCGATCGTCGGCGTTCAATCGGTGGTGGTCGATGGTGACTATCCCGAAATCAGCGTTATCAAGTAGGGAGTAGGCCGCAGGTTCGAAGCCTGCTCGGGGCGCTGAGGCAGGGGCGTTCTGTCACCGCCTTCTCGAAGGGCACCCTGGTTCGTTGTGGCCCATATGGCGACTAAGGAACCAGCGAGGTCGATCTCGTCCCGTCGGTGGGTTCCAATCCTCTCGGGCGCTTCAGGCTCCCGGCGCGCCCCGAAGCCCCAACACGCCCGCGGCCGCGCGGGCGGCCAGCAGCTCGTCGTGCGGTGCCTGTCCGGCGAGCGCGATCACCGAACCCTCGAGCGCCCCGACGAAGGCCAGCGCCACCGCTGGGGCGGGCGGGCCGGCCGGGATCGAGCCCTCACTGCGGCCCGCGGCGATCAGCCTGGCGCAGCGCCTGACCAGGCTCTCCGATATGCGTGCCACCTCGCGCCCCACCGGATGGTCCCGATCGCTGAACTCGAGTCTCAGGGCCATCGCGACCCGGGCCACGTCGCGCCGGCAGTAGACGGCGTGGCCGCGCGCCAGCGTGAGCAGCGCAGCCACCGGATCGTCCCGGGCCGCGGCCGGCCCACCCACCTCGCTTCGCCAGGTCTCGTCGACCCACTCGATCACCGCCAGCGCCAGGTCCTCCTTGTCCTCGAACTGGTGGTACAGGGCGCCGCGTGTGTAGCCCGCATCGCGGGCCACCTGTTCGAGCACCAGGTTGCCGTAGCCGTGGCGCGAGAGGCCTTTGGCGGCCGACTCGAGCAGGGCACTGCGCGTGCGGGCGCTGCGCTCGGCCTGGGTGCGCCCCCGCGGGCGCTCTCCGATAGATACATTCACGTATGTATGTAGACTACCTGCCATAGCGAACGGATGGAGGTCCCACGACATGCGGCTCCCCAACAGCGCCCACATCTCCCGGCCTTGGCGGATCCACGAGCTCACCCGAGACTTCCGGCTCGAGGACGTATGGGCCCTGCCGACCCCGGGCGGCCCGGACGACTTCCCGCGGCTGGTCCACATGATGGCCTCGGGTGACCCGGGGGAGGACTCCTCGCGGCTCGCCGGCGCCGTCTGGGCGCTGCGGTGGAAGATGGGTGAGCTGCTCGGCTGGGACGCCCCCGACACCGGCTTGGGCTCCCGGGTGCGGCCGCTCCGCGACCGCCTGCCCGAGGACCTGCGCGACGCTCCCTCCGGCCCGGACTTCCCCGCGCTGCCCTTCACCCCGCTCTACCTGCTCGACGACGAGTTCGCCGCGGAGATCGCCAACCAGACCATGCACGGGGTCCTTCACCTCGGCTGGGTCCCGGACGGGACGGGCGGCTACCGCGGCCAGATGGCGGTCATCGTAAGACCGAACGGACTTCTGGGCAACGTCTACATGGCCGCGATCGCGCCCTTCCGGCACCTGTTTGTGTACCCGCTGATGCTGCGCCAGATCGGGCGGGACTGGCGGGCCGGGACCGGCGAGCCGGCTCCAGTGGCTGCCTAGCTGCGCACCGCCATGAAGCTCTCGAGCTCGTCCCGCGTGGGCAGGCCCTGCATCGCGCCGAACTGCGAGCAGGCCAGCGCTCCGGCAGCGGTGCCCCGGCGCACCGCCTCGCTCACTGTGTCCTCGTCCCCGAGCCAGCCCGGGTTCTCGGATAGGTGGGACAGCGTGCCCGCGAGGAAGGCGTCGCCGGCGCCCGTGGCGTCGACCACCTCGTCGAGCGGGAACGGCGGCGCCTCGCCCCTGAAGTCCCCGGTGGCATAGAAGGCCCCGTCGCCGCCCATGCTCACGAGGACCATCGAGACGCCGCGCTCCAGCAGCCGATCGGCGGCCTCTCCCGGGTCGGCGACCCCGACCACCGGGTCCAGCTCGTCCTCGGACAGCTTCAGCACGGTCGAGAGGTCGATCAGCGGCTCCACCGCCTGGCGGAAGACGTCCAGGCTGTCCCAGAGGTTGGCGCGCAGGTTGACGTCGAAGGCCACCGCGACGTCCAGCTCGTTGGCCAGCTCGGCGAAGCGGCGTGTGGCCGAGCGCACCGGGTCCTTGATGAGCGGGATGCTCCCGAAGTTCGCGAACGACGCGCCCTCGAGGCTCTCCTTCTTGATGTCCTCGGGCGAGAGCAGCTCGTCGGCGGCCGGCACCGAGCGGTAGAAGGTGAACTCCCGGTCGCCGTCCTCGAATATCTCGACGAACGCAAGCGTGGTGCGGGTGGGCGGCTCCTCGCGCAGGATCGCGGACGTGTCGACGCCCGAGGCGTCCAGGGCCTCGAGGATGAAGTCCCCGAAGAGGTCGTCGCCCAGCCTCCCGATGAACCCGGCCTCGACGCCGAGACGCGCGGCGGCGACGGCCACGTTGGCGGGCGCTCCGCCCGGACGGGCGGTGAAGGGGCGCTCAACCGGCGAGGGCGCGTCCTCCTTATAGACGTCGGCGACGACCTCGCCCAGCGTCACGATCTTCCCCACGCGATCCTCCTCCTCCTGGCTGGCGTGAACATACCCGGATAGGACCCCGGGTAACAATGGGCACATGAGCGATGAAGGCCGTGCCCTCTTCCTGGTCGTAACGATCAAGCCCCGGCCCGAACGGGCCCAGGAGGCCGAGGCTCAGCTGCAATCCATGCGCCGCAACAGCCTCGAGGAGCCCGGGTGCGTGTTCATGCACCTCGTCCAGCCCCAGGACGACCCCGATAACTGGGTGATGCTCGAGATGTTCCGCTCGCGGGCGGCCTGGGACGAGCACATGGAGCAGCCCTACAACACGGAGGGCAACAAGATTCTGGAGGACCTGCTTCGCGAGCCCTCGGACCTCCGCCTGATGGACGAGAAGTAGAGGCTTCGGCCGCGGGGTCGTCCGCTTGTGCTTTTCGATACGTTTGCCCCGGGTAGCCCGGAGCGGACGGGCTAACTGAGGCGGCGAGGAGACCTAGCGATGGAAGCAGCAGCGTCAGCCGTACCGGAGCCGCGGAAGGCGAAGGCCAAGCTGGTCTACCCCGGGCTGGCGATTCCCTTCATCCTGCTCATCCTCTGCTTCGCCGCCTGGGGCGCGGCGGCCAACCTGACCGACGTCCTGGTCGGGGTGTTCCGCACGATCTTCGACATGACGAACGTGCAGGCCGCGCTGGTGCAGTTCGCCTACTACGGCGCGTACTTCACGCTCGCAATCCCGGCGGCGATGATCAACCGGCGCTTCGGCTACAAGGTCGGCGTGCTCACCGGCCTCGGGCTGGCCTCGATCGGCGGCCTGCTGTTCATCCCGGCGAGCGAGATCCTGGTCTACGGCGTCTTCCTGATCGCCCTGTTCGTGCTGGCGGCGGGGCTGTCGATCCTGGAGACGTCGGCCAACCCGTTCGTGATCGCGATGGGGCCCGAGGAGAGCGCCACCCAGCGCCTCAACCTGGCCCAGGCGTTCAACCCCGTGGGCGCGAACATCGGCGTGCTGCTGGGGGCCGTGCTGATCCTGCCGGCGATCACGTCGGAGACGGCCAAGACGATCATGACCCCGGCCGAGCTGCAGCAAAGCAAGGAGGATGACCTGGCGCTGGTGCTCGGGCCCTATCTCGGCATCGCCGCCGTGCTGATCCTCATCTGGCTGCTGATCGCCTTCCGCAAGATGGCCACGCCGGCGGAGGCCAGCCAGGAGGAGGAGGGCGAGGCCAGGGCAGGCGCGCTGGGGCGGCTGTGGGCCAACAAGCACTACCGCTTCGGCGTGGCCGCTCAGTTCTTCAACGTGGCCGCCCAGGTCTGCGCCTGGACGTTCACGATCCTCTACGCGCAGGACGTGGTGGGCGTCCCGGCCGAGGACTCGGGCTGGTATCTCCAGGCCAGCCTGATCCTGTTCCTGGTCGCGCGCTTCGTCATGGTGTGGCTGCTCGGCATCTTCAGGCCCACCCGGCTCCTGTTCATCATGGCCTCGCTCGGGGTCGGCCTCTGCCTGGTGGCGATGTTCTCGCTCAACATCGTCGGGCTGATCGCGGTGGTGTGCATCTCGCTGTCGCTGTCCCTGATGTTCCCCACGATCTACGGCGTGGCCCTCCAGGGGCTGGGCGAGGACACGAAGTTCGGAGCCGCCGGCCTGGTGATGGCCATCCTCGGCGGCGCAATCGCGCCGCTGGTCCAGGGCGCGGTCATGGACCGGGCGGGCGCGGCCATCGGCTTCGTGGTGCCCGGGATCTGCCTGGCCCTCGTGGGCGCCTACGCGCTGTACGACCTGCGCCACACCAGAGGCGGCGGGGGCGAGCTCGTGTCCGAGGGAGCGCACTGATGACCGGCCGCCACATGAGGCCGCTGCTGGCCGCCCTGGGCGGCGCCATCGCGCTCAGTCTCGGCGTCGCCGCCTGCGGCGGAGGTGAAGACGAGGTGACCGTCGGCCTGATCACCAAGCAGGAGGAGAACCCCTTCTTCGTGAAGATCAGGGAGTCCGCCGAGGACGCCGCCGGCGACGACGACGTCGACCTGTTGACCGCCACGGGCAAGAGCGACGTCGACAACGCCAGCCAGGTGGCCGCGATCGAGGACATGGTCGCGGACGGGGCGAAGGGGATCATGATCGTGCCGGCCGACTCGCGGGCGATCGTGCCCGCGATCGAGCAGGCGCGCAGCGAGGGCGTGACCGTGGTCGCCCTCGACACGCCGACCCAGCCCGCGAACGCCGTCGAGGCGCTCTACGCCACCAACAACCTGCGGGCGGGCAATCTGATCGGGCGCTACGCGAAGGCAAAGGCCGAAGCGGACGGCGTCGAGCCGCGCATCGCGATGCTCGACCTGGCCCCGGGCATTTCCGTGGGCGCGTTGCGCCACGCCGGGTTCCTGGAGGGCTTCGGGATCAGCAACGACTCCCCTGAGATCGCGGGCTCGGTGGACACCGAGGGCGACGAGGACAAGGCCCGAGAGGGAATGGCCCAGCTGCTCGAGGACGACCCGGGCATCAACATCGTGTACACGATCAACGAGCCGGCGGCCTTCGGGGCCCTCGACGCGCTCGAGGACGCCGGCCGCAGCGAGGACGACGTGATCTTGGTCTCGATCGACGGCAGCTGCGATGCGATCAAGGACGGGATTCGGACAGGCGAGATCGACGCCACCTCGCAGCAGTACCCGGAGAACATGGCCACCGAGGGCTTGGAGGCCGTCTCCGAGGCGCTGCGCGGGGGTCCTGCGCCGTCGGGCTTCCGGGACACGGGCGTCGAGCTCATCACCGGCAACCCGGTGGACGGGGTGGAGTCGCGTGACGAAGCCTTCGGCGTGAGGAACTGCTGGGGCGACTGATTACCGCGCCGACGAGCATCGCCGAGCTGCCGAACGCGCTCGCGAAGGAGGACGCGCTTCGCGAGCGGATGGGCGGCTCCAAGCCGGCCGTCTTCCTCGACTACGACGGGACCCTGACGCCGATCGTCGACCGTCCCGAGGATGCCCTGATCTCGGCGAGCATGAGGAACGCCGTGCGCGACCTGGCCGGGCGCTGCACCGTCTGCGTCGTGAGCGGACGTGACCGTCCCGTGGTGCAGCAGCTCATGGGCGTCGACGACCTGGTGGTGGCGGGCAGCCGGCTGGTGGGCGACGAGGAGCGGGGCACCGTCGAAGCGGTCGTCGAGCGGCTGCTGGCCGACCACCCCGACGAGCTGAAGGTCACACCCAGGGAAGATGGTCTTCGAGGTGCAGCCCAAGCTCGACTGGGACAAGGGCAAGGCCGTGCTTTACCTCCTGGAAGCACTCGAGCTCGACGGGGATGACATCGTGCCGTTCTATGTCGGGGACGACATCACCGACGAGGATGCCTTCCGGGCGCTGGCCGGGAGGGGGATCGGCGTCTTCGTCGGCCGCGCCGACGACCCGGAGACCGGCGGCCGGACGACCGCCGCCGAGTTCGTACTCGACTCGACCGAGGAGGTAGAGCAATTTCTGCACAGGCTCGCCCGTTGAACGCCACGGAGTTCACCCTCGCCTACGACAGCTTCGAGCCTGAGGAGGAGGGGCTGCGCGAGGCGCTCACCTCCACGGGCAACGGCTACTTCTGCACGCGCGGAGCCGCCGAGTGGGAGGACGCCGACGACGTCCACTACCCCGGCACCTACGCGCACGGCGGCTACAACCGCGAGACCACCCTCATGGGCGGCCGCCCGGTCCTCAACGAGGACCTGGTGAACCTGCCCAACTGGCTCGTGCTGAAGCTGCGGATCGAGGGCGAGGAGCCGATCGGCCTCGACAACGTCGAGCTGCTCTCCTATCGCCACGAGCTCGACGTCCGCAACGCGACGGTCATGCGCACCCTGCGCTTCAAGGATCGCGCCGGCCGGGAGACCACCCTCCGCAGCAGACGCTTCGTGAGCATGGCCCGGATGCACCAGGCCTGCATCGAGTGGACCATCACGCCCGAGAACTGGTCGGGCTGCGTCGAGGTGGTGACCGCCATCGACGGCCGGGTCAACAACGGCGGCGTCGCCCGCTACCAGCAGCTCGAGGGCCACCACCTGGACCCGGTCTCCCCGAGGACCTTCGGCCCCGAGATCATCGCGCTGAAGACCCGGACCCGGCAGTCGAACATCTACATCGCCGAGGCGGCCCGCACCCTGGTGTTCCAGGACGGCAAGAAGGTCGACGTGGCCCGCGAGCTCTACCAGACGGGCGACTACATCCAGCAGGTGCTGGCGTTCGACGTGACCGAAGGCGGGGACACCCGCGTGGAGAAGATGGTCGCCTTCTACACCTCGCTGGACCGCGCGATCAGCGAGCCGCTGGGCAGCGCCGGCAGGAGCGTCCAGCGCTATCCCTCGTTCGACAAGGCCTTCGAGGGCCATGCCATGGCCTGGGACGAGGTGTGGCGCACCTGCGACCTGAGCCTGCCGGGTGAGGATCGGGTCCAGCTCCTGCTGCGCTTCCACATCTCGCACGTGCTCCAGGTGTGCTCGCGGCACACGGTCCATCACGACGCCGGCGTCCCGGCGCGGGGGCTGAACGGCGAGGCCTACCGCGGCCACGTCTTCTGGGACGAGCTCTACGTGTACCCCTTCCTCAACTTCCGCCTCCCCGAGATCACCCGCGAGCTCCTGATGTACCGCTACCGGCGCCTGGGCGAGGCGCGGGGCGCGGCCGTCGAGGCCGGCTACCGCGGCGCCATGTTCCCGTGGCAGAGCGGGAGCGACGGCAAGGAGGAGACCCAGGTCGTCCATCTCAACCCCCTCTCGGGGCAGTGGGAGCCCGACCTGAGCCACAACCAGCGGCACGTGAGCGCCGCGATCTTCTACAACGTCTGGCACTACTACCAGGCGACCGGCGACGTCGAGTTCATGCAGGACTACGGGGCCGAGATGATGCTGGAGATCGCGCGCTTCTGGTCCTCGATCGCCCATCACAACCCCGAGCGGGACCGCTACGAGATCCACGGGGTGATGGGACCCGACGAGTTCCACGAGAAGTACCCCGATTCGGCCGAGGGCGGCCTCAAGAACAACGCCTACACCAACGTGCTGGTGGCCTGGATCGCAGCCACCGCCCTGAAGGTGATCAGGCTGCTGTCGGAGCCCCGCCGCGAGGCGCTCGCGGTCAAGCTCGGCCGCCTGGACGACGAGGTCGACCGCTGGGAGGACATGAGCCGCAAGATGTTCGTCCCCTTCCACGGCGACGGCATCATCAGCCAGTTCGAGGGCTACGAGGAGCTCGAGGAACTGGACTGGGACGCCTACCGGGAGAAGTACGACAACGTGCAGCGGCTGGACCGGATCCTGCGGGCCGAGGGCGACGACCCCGACCGTTATCAGCTGGCCAAGCAGGCCGACACCGTGATGCTGTTCTTCCTGTTCACCCAGGACGAGCTGCGAGGGCTCCTCGAGCGGCTGGGATACGAGTACTCGCCCGAGACGGCGCGCCGGAACATCGAGTACTACGACGCCCGCACCTCCCATGGGTCCACGCTGAGCCTCATCGCGCACGCCGCGGTGATGGCCGACATCGACCCGGAGGGCTCCTGGGAGCGCTTCATGGTGGCGCTGGAGAGCGATGTGGGCGACGTCCAGGGCGGCACCACCAAGGAGGGAATCCACATGGGGGTGATGTCCGGCACTCTCGACCTCGTCCAGCGCGCCTACCTGGGCACCGAGATTCGGGACGAGACCCTCTACTTCAATCCGAAGGAGACCGAGCGGCTCGACGGGATGTCGCTGTCGATGCAGTTCCGCGGGGTTCCGCTCCAGCTGTCGCTCAAGGACGGCGAGCTCAGGGTCGCCGCCGAGCATGACGGCGTCAGCCGCCCGGTCAACGTCGGCCTGGGAGACGAGGTGCGCGAGCTGCGCGCCGGCGACAGCGCGACATTCACCCTCGACTAGGAACCGGAGAAGCAATGGAGACAGGATTTCGCGGTGCCATCTTCGACGTCGACGGGGTGCTCGTCGACTCACCGCACGAACGAGCCTGGCGCGACGCGTTCCAGGAGATGATGGAGGGCGACTGGAGCGACGTCCGCGACCAGACGACCTACTCGCCCGAGAAGTTCACGCCCCAGGTCTACCAGCAGGTCATGTCCGGCAAGCCGCGCATGGAGGGCGCCCGCGCGGTCGTCGACTACTTCGAGGTGCCGCACCCGGAGAGCCGCGTGCAGGCCTACGCGGACCGCAAGCAGGAGATGGTGGTCGAGCTGATCGAGGCCGGCGAGTTCGAGGCCTATCCGGACGCACTGCGCTTCGTGCTCGCGGTCAAGAACGCCGGGATCTCGACCGCCGCCGCCTCGTCCTCGAAGAACGCCGGGCTGTTCCTCCGGCAGATCCGCCTCGACACCTTCGCTGCCGAGGAGGGGCTGAGCTACGACTTCGTGACCGAGGGCCTGAGCCTGCTCGATTTCTTCGACGTCGACATCTCGGGCCGCGACTTCCCCCGCGGCAAGCCGGACCCGGAGATCTTCGTGACCGGCGCGCGGGAGCTCGAGGAGCCCGCGGAACGCTGCTTTGTGGTCGAGGACGCCGTCTCGGGCATCCAGGCGGCCAAGGGCGGAGACCTGGCCGCCCTCGGGCTGGCCCGGGCCGACGACGCGGACATCCTGGCCGAGGCGGGCGCGGACCTCGTGGTCACGAGCCTCGACGACGTGGACGTCGGGGGCCTGTCCGAGGGGCGGCTGGCGAAGATCGTCAGCCGCGCGTAGAGGGCCCACCGAGGGGGGTTCCCCACGTTGCGTCCCATATGGGGACGTTTCGTAAGGGACCCCTACTCCGCAGCCGGCGGCCGGCCGCGCGCTCGCGCCAGGCGGCCGGCCGACAACGCGGCGCGATCCACCTCGTCCAGGCTGGCCACCACCAGGTCGGCCTCGGCGAGGATCTCGGCGTCCTCGGACCGGGCCAAGCCGATGACGGCCATCCCGGCCGCGATCCCCGCCTCCACGCCGGACACCGAATCCTCGACCACCAGGCAGCGGTCCGCGGCCACGCCGAGCTCGCGCGCGGCGGTGAGGAAGATCTCGGGGTGGGGCTTGCCGCCCTGGCGGAAGTCCCGTCCCGACACGTCGACGTCGAAGGCGTCGAGCAGGGTGAGGTCCGGTTCGAGCCCGATGCGGCTGAGCAGCCGGCTCGCGTTCTTCGACGAGGAGGCGGCAGCGAGGGGTACCCCGGCGCCGCGTACCGTTCGGACGAAGCGCAGCGCGTCGGGAAAGGCGTTGACCCCGACGGCCTCGAGCAGCTCGTCCATCCGCCGCTGCTTGCGCCTGCCGTACTCCTCGATGCGGTCCTCGTCCTCTGGGAGCTCGAAATGGCGCAGCGCGGCGCGGGCGCCGCTGAAGGTGGGCTTGCCGGACATCCGGTCGCGGTAGAGGTCGGGCGTGAACCGATCGGAGGAGTACGCGGCCCGGTCGCGGAGGTCGCTCCAGCTCGTGTCCATCAGATGGTCGAGCGCCTCGCGCCAGGCCCGCTCGTGGGGCGAGTCGACGAGCACGCCGTCCACGTCGAACACCGCCCCCTCGAAGCCCGCTGCAGGCGTCACTCCCTACAGCTTCGCGCACACCGGCTGCGGCGAGGTGCCGCGCATGGGGACAGAAACCTCCCGCTCAGGAAGCTCGGCCCAAGAAAGGGAGGTTTGCCGCCCCTGGCAGGGCAAACTTCCCGCGGAACGGGGTGGGGAGCGTCATCGGGAGGGTGTTCATGCGCTCCACTCTCTCAAGGCCGCGGCTTGCGGGGTAAGGGGACGGACCCGGGGGCGTGACGAGTTCTCCTCGGCTGGCGGGGGCAAAGTCGTCGAGCGGCGCCGGTGCCGGGCGGCTACGCCGCCCCCGGCTCACGGCTTCAGTTGCAACCTCTGCCGGCCCTTCGGCTTGCGGACCTTCACCGCCACCGCCCTGAAGGCGTTCAGCGGGTTCACGCGGTCGACCCGCATGGCGATCAGCCGCGCGTTAGTCACCTGCACCCCCGGTACGCCGCCGCCGTACTGGAGGCAGGTCAAGGTGATCTTGTTGGAGAGCCCGGTGAAGCTGTGGATCACGTTGGCGCTCACGGTCTGGAACGCGCTCAGATGCGTGCCGCCGGTGATCAGGTTCGCTCGCCCCAGGTCGCTCGATGCGCCGGCGATGACGGCGCAGCCGAAGATCCTGGCCTGGATCCTCCGCTCGAGGATCTCCTCGGGCTCGCAGATCTTCAGCGGCGAATTCGGGGGGCAGCTGGGCTCGTTGACGCTGAACCCGCCCACCGCCTTGCCGGTGATCACGTAGCTCCCGCGCGGCACCGTGAGGCTCACCACCGTCTTCTTGTCGCCCTGCTTGGGCATCGCCGTCGGTCCTCCGGCCGACTTTGCGTACACGGTCCCGACGCCGGGCGGGCCCTGCGCGCCCTGCGGTCCCTGGGCGCCCGCAGGCCCCGTGGCGCCGGGCGGGCCCTGCTGGTTCCAGTCGAGAGCGGTCTCGCCGCCCCGGCAGACGCCGCTCGCCTCGGTATCGATCACGCGCAGGGTGCCGTTGGCGGTGTCGTAACAGCCGTGGATCACGCCGCCCGAGTCCGGGATCGCGCTGTAGGCGACGCCGCCGGTCAGGCCCAGCGCGACCGCCAGGGCCAGGTAGGCCACGAGGTTGCGTCGTGCGTGCGATCGGACCCTGTTGGCCATGGGTCGATGCTCTCCGGGAAAGAGCTCGCCGTCAGTGTCGGATCGGTCCCGACCTGGTGTCAGGCCGCTAGAGAAAAGGGCGATCGCCGAACGCGATCTGCCGTGGATTCTCGGGATCGATCCGGCAGGCCAGCACCGCCCCGTCCGGATAGCCCGCGATCGCCGCCGCGGAAACGATCTCGCGATGCTCGACGAGGTAGCGCGGGCCGTCCTCCGGCGTGACCTCGAGCTGGAAGACCCACACCGGGTTTCCCTCCACCTGCTCGCCGGTGTCCACATGGCCCTTGACCTGGGCCCGACCCGCACGACCGACGCCGAGAATGCGGTTGAGCTGGTGTGCCTGCTCAAGAATCGGGTCGCGGCCTGCCACGCAGAGGACCGTAGGGCCGGCCCCCAGGGGGCGCAGTATCAGTCCGGTGCCGATTCGGTCTCAGGCCGGGTGGGACCGCAGGTACTCGGCCACGCGCTCCACCGCCCGCTTCAGGTGGCGAAAGAACGAGGATCGGCTCATGTGCATCTGGCCCGCGGCTGCCTCCAGGCTCGAGGAGGGGTCGAGGTAGCCGCGCACCAGGACGGCCCGGAGCAGGCGCTCGTCCTCGCCCTCGCCGAAGGCCCGCTCCGCGGCCTGGTCGAGCCGCCGGCGCACGGAGGCCGCCCGCTCCTCCGGACCCTTGCCGCTGGCCAGCTCGCTCGCGGCCAGCTTGTGCGGAAGCCGGAGGTTGCGAAGGGCCTCACGCACGGCATCCGTGTCGATCTGGCCGCCGCGGCCGGCCATCTGCGGGGGGGTGAGCCCCAGCTCGGCGTAGACCACGCCGCGCTGGGCGGCGATCAGCCCGCCCGGCCCGTAGTCGATCACGTGGCACTCGATGTCCACGCCCCCGATCTCGAGGTCCAGCGCGCTCAGGTGCTGCGCGCCCGTGGCGGCGCTGAACTCCAGCACGCCGGGCAGCCTCGGGTTCACCGGAAGGTAGGCGTAGCGCGGGTTGTCGAGTCCCGAGCGCAGGATCGCGGCCATGCCGAGCAGGGCTTGGACGCGCGACTGCGGGATATCGGTGAAATCGATGGACACGCTGCAGAGGATCGCCTCCTGGCCGTTCGGCAAGGAGCGCGCGTGCGCAAGCCAGGGACCCAGCAGCGGATGCTCGTCGGCGAAGGCCGGCGCGTTGTCCGGGGTCACGGTGACCTGGTAGCCACAGAGGCGGTCCTCGGCGTCGCGGGCCACGGCAACCCGCTGTGGTGCCTCGGCGAAGAATCGCTCCGACTGGCCGAACCAGCCGCGGTGCCCCCGCTCGTCGAGCATCGACCTGATCGATCCTGCGTCGCCGGGCCTCAGGTCGTCGATGCGGTGGTGGACCCGTCCCTCCCAGCTGTAACCCCACCGGATCGCGGGGTTCTCGACCAGGTGGGCCAGATCGATGGAGAGCAGGACCCTGCCCTCGATCGCCCGCCGGTAGAGATGGTCGGCGATGGCTCGCCGGAGCACCCGCTCCCGCTCGGGGTCCCGGCTCCGCAGGTCGGCGTACATCGCCTTGCGCACCAGCTCGTGCAGCGTCAACCCGTCACCCAGGGGCTCGGCAAAGCTCCGGGTTGCAAGCCACTCGAACGCCTCCATCGGGTCGGTGCCGGGCAGCACGTCGCGCAGGAGGTCCACGGTGGTCACCCGCGCCGTGGCCGCCACGCCCAGCACCCCGCCGTGCGCAGCGTCGATCTCAGTGTCGGCCAGCCTCCGGATCAGGGACTGGACCATGGCCGGGCGCTCGATGGCGTTGTGAGGGCTCCATCGCTGCGCCTGACCGGCGGTATCCGCGCCGAGGGCGAGAGCGAGGGGCGAGCCGTCGGCCCAGGCGACGAGCTCCGCGGCGATGTGGGGGTCGGCCACGCCGCGGGCGCGCAGCAGGTCGAGCGACTCCGGTTCGGACAGGGGACCCACCTCGACGCTTAGGACGAGGCTCTCCCAACCGCCTTCGAGCCAGGCCCGCTCCGGCGTGCCACGGCCGGCGATCACCACGATTGTCCGGGCGGGAAACGAGCTCAGGAGATGGCGGCGCAGGAAGGGCCCCAGCGCGGTCATCCGCTCGTAGCTGTCCAGCATCAGCAGCGGCTTCTCGTGGTCCTTGGCCGGCCGCAGCGCGAGCTCGAGCGCGTCGGGCACCGGCGCCAGCTCGCGGCCCTCCACGAAGGTCGGCGTCCAGCCGCGGCGCTCACCGCGCCGGGCCAGCTCGCGCAGCAGCGTGCTCTTTCCGATGCCTCCCGGCCCGTGCAGGAAGATCACGCTCGCGCGCGGGTCGTCGGCGAACAGCTCCTCGAAGGTCGCAAATTGGGAATCCCTTCCCACCAAGCGCTGGCTGTCGCGCCGGGACAGCCGCGTGCCGAGCGTCCCCGCCACGGAGCTGAGAGTACCCCCGAATGGAGCGAGTCTCCAGAGGTGGGTTTGGAGCTTGGCGGCCCCGGTATCTCGGTCTCGTGATCTCCCACCGCGCCGCCGGTACCCAGCTCGTGACCCTCGCCGCCGCTCTCGCCTCGCTGGCGCTGCCCTCCGGTGCCTTCGGGCAGGCCGGATCCGAGCGGCTTCCCGGCTTCACCGAGGAGCGGTCGGCCGAGCAACTCGAAGCCGAGGACCGCTTCCAGCGATCGATCAGCGCGCGCCGGGCCGGGCGGATCAGCCGGACTCTCAGCGGGCGCCCGCAGCTCATCGGCTCCCCGGGTCTGGCGGACAGCCTGGACTACTCCGTGGACCGCCTGAGCTCGTACGGCCTGTCGGTGGACACCGCGCCCTACGACGTCTACATCTCGCGGCCGGAGAGCATCGACGTGACCATGACGGCGCCCTACTTCCACCGGGTCCGCAACAAGGAGCCGCGCTACCCGTGGCAGCGGTACTTCGATGAGGTCGTGGTGGGCTACAACGCCTACTCGCCCTCCGGCGACGTGCGCGGACAGGTGGTCTACGTCAACTTCGGCCTGCCCGAGGACTACGAGGCACTGGCCGAGCTGGGCGTGGACGTAGAGGGCAAGATCGTGCTGGCCCGCTACGGCGAGAGCTTCCGCGGGGTCAAGGCCAAGGTCGCCGAGCAGCAGGGCGCGCGCGGGCTGATCATCTACTCCGACCCCGAGCAGGACGGCTACGTCAAGGGGCCGGTCTATCCCAACGGGCAGTGGCGCTCGCCCCAGGGAATTCAGCGCGGCAGCATCCAGTACATCTTCGAGTACCCGGGCGATCCGCTCACCGAGGGGCTTCCCTCCATCCCGGGCACCCCGCGGATCGCGCCCGAGGACGCGGAGAACCTCCCCAGCATCCCCACCACGCCGATCTCCTACGGCGACGCCCGCCGGCTGCTGCGGGAGCTACGCGGTCCCGAGGGACCCGAGAGCTTCCAGGGGGGACTTCCCTTCACCTACCGCGTCGGCCCAGGCCCCACCCGAGCCCGGCTGAACCTCGACATCGCCTACGAGCAGCAGCAGGTGAACGACATCGTCGTCGAGATCCCCGGCGCCAAGCATCCCGAGCAGAAGGTGGTGGTGGGCGCCCACTACGACGGCTGGACCTACGGCACCGACGACAACACGAGCGCCTGGACGGCGGTGATGGAGATCGGCCGCGGCCTCTCCCGCCTGCTGGAGCGCGGCTGGCAGCCCGACCGCACCATCGTCCTCGTGGGCTGGGACGGCGAGGAGTACGGGCTGCTCGGGTCGACGGAATGGGTCGAGCAGTACCGCGACGAGCTCAGGCGCGACGCGGTGGCCTACCTCAACATGGACGGGGTCGGCGGCCGGGAGTTCGGCGCCAGCTCGGTCCCCTCGCTCGACGCCCTGATCGAGGACGTGACCACACAGGTGAGGGACCCCAACGGCGGCGGCACGGTCTTCGACGCCTGGACCGCCGAGGGCCCGCCCGAGATCGACCGTCTGGGCAGCGGCTCCGACTACACCGCCTTCCTCGACCACGTGGGCGTGCCCTCGCTCGACGCCGGCTTCACGACCGGGGATCCGCCCGGAGGCGAGTACCACGCCTCCTACGACGACACCTACATGATGGAGAACTTCCTCGACCCCGGCTACCGGGGGCATGCCGCCGCCGCCCGGGTCACCGGCCTGCTCGCGCTCCGGCTGGCGAACGCGGACGTTCCCCCCTTCCTCTACTCGGCCTACGCCGAGGAGGTGGAGGGCTACATCGCGGACCTGAACATCGAGCAGGCCGCGAGCCCGATCGTCGACCTCGCCCCACTGAGTGCGCAGACCACCGCGTGGGGAGCCGCCGCGGCGGCTGTGGAGGCGCGCATCTCCGCGCTGCTCGACGCCGGGGGAACGGACACGCGCGAGCTGCGCCGCCTTGCCCGGGCCCTGCGCCGCCAGGAGCGCCTGCTCACGGCCGCGCGCGGCCTGCCCAACCGGGCCTGGTTCAAGCACCAGATCTACGCGCCCGGCCGAGTGACCGGCTACGCGGCCGTGTTCCTGCCGGCGCTGGACGAGGCCATCGAGGACGGGGACGCCGCTATCGCCGCGGAGTACCGGGACCTCATCGTGCGGCGGCTGGCCCGGGCCACCGAGGTGTTGGAGGCCGCGGTTCCGTAGCGACGACCCAAGGCCGTCTCTCGCCTGTGGGATAGTCCCGCCCCATGGACGCGCGGACGCCTGACCCTGCCGACAGCACACCGCGACGCGAGGGCGCCTCGACGCCCCCGGGCACCCCGGGCACCGATCCCCCGGACACCACTCCCCCGTCGCGTGGGGGCTCCGCGGTCCCCTGGATCGTCGCGGCGGTCTGCGCCCTGGCCGCGATCGGCCTCGGGATCTGGGCCTTCACCACCAAGTCCGACCTCGACGACGCCAACGCAACCATCGAGCGCCAGAAGGACCAGCTGGCCTCGCAGAGCCAGACGGCAACGGCCGAGGAGCGACGGCTTCAGGCCTTCGGCCGCCGCGAGCGCCAGGCGTTCCGCCGGGTGCGGCGCAGGTTGGTGAGCGAGCGAGCGAGGGCCGGCCGGCTGCAGCAGAAAGTCCAGGCCGAGGCAGCGACCCTTCAGCAGACCCGGCAGCAGGTGGCCAACGCCGAGGGCGCGGAGCAGCGAGAAGCAGCGGAGCTAGCCCGGGCCCGGGCCGCGACGAGGCTGGCCGCCGCCTGCTCGGCGTCGTCCGTCGAGGCGCTGAACAAGTTCCTGAACGCCACCACGGCGCGGGCGGGAGCAAACCGGGCCGTGGCGCAGCTCGAGTCGACGCAGAGCCAGTGCCAGCAGGCGGCCCAGTCAGGCTGACCTTCGCCGGAGCCGAGCTGGACCGGGCGCCTGCCGACCGGGGGCGCCCGCAGTGGCTGTCGGCCCGGCGCGAGCAGCCCGACGCCCGGGCCTTGGTGCTGTCGGAGCGAGGCGCCTTCGTGGAGGAGGGCCGCCTGCTGCTGCTGCCTCCCCCGGCCGACTCGGTCTTTCTCGGGCTGGCCGGCGAGCGGCCGCTGTTCGCCGCGGACGTGACCGGCGCCGAGCCGGACCGGGGCCACCCGGCCGGCCTGCGCGAGGTGGCCGGCGAGCTGCCGGCCGAGGACGCGGCGCTCGCCGCCTACGCGGCGTCGCTCCTGAGCTGGCACCGCCGCCACCGTTTCTGCGCCAACTGTGGGCAGTCCACCGAGTCTGGCGACGGCGGGCACGAGCGCCGCTGCCCGGGCTGCGGCGCACATCACTTCCCCCGCACCGACCCGGTGGTGATCGTCCGGGTGACCGACGGCGAGCGCCTGCTGCTCGGGCGCCAGGCCCGCTGGCCCGAGGGGCGCTACTCGGTGCTGGCGGGCTACGTCGAACCCGGCGAGACCCTGGAGGACGCGGTGCGCCGGGAGGTGCTGGAGGAGTCCCGGGTCGAGGTCCGGGACGTGGCCTACGTGGCCTCGCAGCCATGGCCCTTCCCCAGCTCGCTGATGGTCGGCTTCCAGGCCGTCGCGGACGGGGGCGAGCCGCAGGCCGACGACCACGAGCTCGCCGACGTGCGCTGGTTCTCGGCCGAAGAGGTCGCCGAGGCCGCCGGCGGCGACGGCGGCGTCTTCCTCCCCCCGCCGTACTCGATCGCCCGGCGGCTGATCGACGGCTGGCTCGCTGAGGCTCAGGGCGAGCGGTCGGGCCGGTCCGGATAGACGTCGTCGATCGTGGTCAGGGCGATGTAGGGAGCGCGGCCGGCCTCCTCGATCGCCGCGGCGCCGCCGGCGAGCCGGTCGAGCACGCTCAACACGCCGGCCACCTCCAGCCCCTCCTCGCGTACCCGCTCCAGCGCGCGCACGGTGGATCCGCCGGTGGTGACCACGTCCTCGACCACCAGGCAGCGCTCTCCGGGCTGGAGCTCGGGCCCCTCGATCCAGCGCTGGAGCCCGTGCTGCTTCTTGTCCTTGCGCACGAAGAACGCCTTCACCGGCGCGCCGGCGGCGAGTGCGGCGCAGGCCACGGGATCGGCCCCCATCGTCATACCCCCGACCGCGCCCGCGCCCACCCGCTCGGCCTCGGCGGCCACGAGCTCCCCGAGCGCGCGGAAGCCCTCCGGGCGCAGGATCGCGCGCTTGGCATCGACGTAGTACTGGGCCGTTTGGCCGCTCGTCAGGGTCACCTCGCCGATGACCAGGGCGTGCTCGCGCAGCTCGGCCACGAGCCGTTCGCGGGCGTCGGTCATAACCCTTGTCCCCTTCCTTCGAACATGGCGCGCGAGGATGGTACTGGCGAAACCCCCCGCAAATCCGCTACTCTCTCCGCGCAACTTCCCCTTCATGGGGTTGTTGGGAAGAATTCAGTCAAGCGCCGAGTTCCCGTGCCGCTCCTGGCCCGGGAAACGGGGGAACCGATGGCGACACCCACGTCGCCGGGGGCGAATCGCGGTCCGAGCACCGCATAGCGCATCTTCCAGCGCGAGCCCGTCAGCTAACCCCGTAGGCCCAATCGGAAGGGGACAGCAGGAATGACCACGGCTTACAGGGATCTGGCTACGGCCGAGATCTGGGAGCGCTCGATCGAGCGCTCCAGGTACCGGCGCTCCCTGGCGCCGAAAGCGAGGCGCGAGATGACGCGCCGCAAGCACGTGTCGGCCGCCCTGGCCACCGCCGTCTTCGCCGGGCCCACGGCGCCGCTGGCGGCGGCTCAGGTCGCGGGTGGTCCGAGCGCCGCCATGGCCGCCTCGTCGCCCGCGAACCGCGCGATCGAGGTTCGTGAGGGAGGGCTCCCGCTGTCGGCAGGCAGCCAGGGCGCCCTCGTCTCGCAGGTCCAGCGCGCGCTCAGCGTGGGCGTCGACGGCATCTTCGGCCCCGAGACCGACAGCGCCGTGCGCCGGTTCCAGTACTCCTCCAAGCTGCAGGTCGACGGCATCGTCGGCCCCGCTACCTGGTCCGCGCTGTTCGGAAACAGCGCGGGCGCGACCGGCGGCGACGCCCCGGCAGCGGTCAAGCAGCAGCTCGCGGAGACGCTCCGTGACGCCGGACGCCAGATGGCCGTCGAGGCCGGCGCCAGCTCCGCGGACAACGGCGCCTCCATCGAGCGTGGCTGGCGTGCGCTGGGAGACCCGACCGCGAGCGCGACGAGCACCAAGAAGCCCTCCAGTCGGTCTGCGGACAAGGCCGCCGACCTTCCCGAGCCGATCGACACCGGCCGGTCCGACTCACAGAGCGACGGCAGCGACGGGAGCGGGCCTGCGGCCGGAGACGACGGCGACAGCGGCGCGCGGAGCGAAAGCGGCTCCGGCAACGACAGCGGGACCAGCGAGAGCGGCAGCGGGAACGACAGCGGCAGCGGCAACAGCGCCCCGGCCGCTCCGCGGCGCGAGCGGGCTCAGACGGGCGGCGGAGGCTGCTCGTCCACGCTGTCCGATCCGGTGAACGGCTCCCTGTCGTCGCCCTTCGGGCCGCGCTGGGGCCGTATGCACGAGGGCAACGACATCTCGGCTCCGACCGGCACCGCCATCCGAGCGGCGGCCTGCGGCACGGTGACCTTCGCCGGCCAGCAGAGCGGCTACGGGAACATCGTGTGCATCAACCACACGAGCTCGTTCGCCACCTGTTACGCCCACATGTCCCGCTTCGCGGTCGCCAACGGCACCCGCGTGCGGCAGGGACAGGTGATCGGCTACGTCGGCTGCACCGGCAGCTGCACCGGCCCGCACCTGCACTTCGAGACCCGCGTGAACGGCGAGGCCGTCGATCCGCAGCGGTACCTCGGCGGCAAGACGCGCTTCGCCTCCTCGAGCAGCTCGGCGAGCAGCGCCTCCAGCAGCCCGGCCCCGGCTCGGACCGCAAAGGCCACGTCGTCGTCAGGCGGCGGGGTGCGTGCGGTCATCGCCAAGGCCAAGAAGCAGTCGCGGACGGTCTCCGCGCGCCTCACCAAGGCGAGGATCACCGAGGTCGCGGGACCCGCGGCCCAGACGGTGGCGGCCGGCGAGATAGCGGCCGCGCAGCCTGGTGTCACCTCGGCGACCGCGCAGCCGGCGGCTCCGCCGGCTCCGGTCGCTCCGGCGGCTCCGGTCGCTCCGGCTGCCCCGGCGACGGCGACCGCTCCGGCGGCCACGGTCCAGCCCGCGGCTCCGGTGGCGGCGACGGCGCCGGCGGCTCCGGTTCAGCCGGCCGCGCCGGTCGCTCCGGCGGCCCCGGTCGCTCCGGCGGCTCCGGTCGCCCCGGCGGCTCCGGTCCAGCCGGCCGCTCCGGTGGCGGCGCCCGCGCCGGCTCCGGTCGAGCAGGCCGCCCCGGCTCCGGTCGAGCAGGCCGCCCCGGCTCCGGTCGAGCAGGCCGCTCCGGCTCCGGTCGAGCAGGCGGCCCCCGCTCCGGTCGAGCAGGCCGCTCCGGCTCCGGTCGAGCAGGCGGCACCCGCTCCGGCACCGGAGCCCGCTGCGGCCCCGGTCGAGCAGGCCGCCCCGGCCCCCGAGCCCGCTGCCGCGGCACCCGCTCCGGTCGAGCAGGCCGCTCCGGCCCCCGAGCCGGTCGCCCCGGCACCTGCCCCCGTGGAGCAGGCCGCTCCGGCCCCCGAGCCGGTCGCCCCGGCTCCGGCCCCCGCAGCGCCGGCGCAGTAACCAACCCTTCGTACCGGCGGGAGGCCGGGACCAGAGGGGGAACCCACACACGGAGGCCCCGCCCCGCCGGGCGGGGCCTCCGCATGTGCCGGGCGAGTTGGAGCGGTGCCCTTCCGCGCCCGGCTCAGCGGTACAGGAAGATCTTGTCCCCGATGTCGATCCAGCGGAAGATCGACGAGGCCCAGGGGATCGGCACGCGGAGGCAGCCGTGGCTCGCGGGGTAGTTCGGCACCGACGGATAGCCGTGGATGGCGTAGCCGCCGATGAAGTAGTTCGAGTGCACCATCCCGACGCCGTTGGTGCCCGGGGTCTTCAGGTAGAAGCGGTAGGTGCCGAACACCGTGGGGGTGGAGGGCTTGCCCGACGAGGTGTGGAACACCCGGTAGGGCCGGCCCTTGTTGGCCAGCACCACCACCTGGCGCGACCAGTCGAACTCCACGTGCTTGCCCGCCCGCGGGTAGCGCAGCTTGAAGGCGCCCCGGCCGCGCAGGACCCGCGCGTAGACAGCCCGGCTGGCCGAGTCGGTGTCGCCGAGCCGGTTGGTCTTGCGGAAGGCGTTGACCGCGTTACCGGTGAGCGACCCGAACGAGCCGTTGACGGGGGTCGCGAAGCCGAGCTGCTTGAGGCCGCGCTGCAGCAGCAGGACCTTGAGGCCGCCGGCGCCGTAGCCGGCGCTCCAGCGGACCACGCGGATGCGCAGGGACTTGGCCTTGAAGGCCAGCTGGCGTGCGCTGGCCGCGTGCTTGGCCACCAGACGGACGGTTCCCGGCTTGGAGAGCTTCAGGCGGAAGGCGAAGCGGCCGCCGGCGCGGACCGGGCGCGCCACCCTCGCCACCGTCTTCCCCCGCCGGAGCATCGACAGCGTCATCACCTCGCCGGGGAGCGCCGGCCTGACCCGGCCCTTGAGGACGACCTGCTGCTTCGGCGCGTAGTAGCGGATGGCCTTGCTGGGCATCCCGCCGTAGGCCTTTAACGTCGCCTTGCCCGCCACCGGCGCTGGGGCCGGAGGCGGCACCGGAGCCGGGGGCGGCGCGGGCGGGGTTGTCACCGGCGGCGTCTGCGCCTGGGCCGCTGCAGGGCCTACCAGAAGCAGGGTGAGGTACAACGGAAGTAGGCGGCGCGGGCTCATCGGCGCGACCACTATGCCAGGTGTCCGCGACTTGTCAACGCAGGGCCGGCGCCGGCTGGGTCAGGCGCGGCACGAGGGCGCAGGCCACCAGCATCAGCGGCCCCAGGACGGCGGAGACCTCCCAGCCCTCGGCCTGGATGCCGAAGGCCAGCGCGTTGTTGAACGCGTGCAGCGCGATCACCGGATAGAGCGAGCCCGTCTTCTCGTAGACGAGGCAGAACATGAACCCCAGCGCGGCGAGCGGCGGGAGGATCAGCAGGGCGTCCGAGCTCGAGAAGTCGAAGTGGATGACCCCGAACAGCGCCCCGTTGATGAGCGCCGCCACCAGAATCGAGAAGCGGCTGCGCAGCGCGCGATAGAAGAAGCCGCGGAAGAAGATCTCCTCGGCCACCGGCGCCACGCAGACCACCATGAAGCCGGCGGCGATCAGCCCGAACGTGCCCTCGTCCGCGCCCAGGTCCTGCGCCACGGTCTGCTCGGCGTCCGGCTGCACGATCGCCGTGTAGGCGGCCGCGAAGACGTAGAAGCACAGCATGCCGAGCGCCGCCCAGCCCAGCGACGGCCAGAAGGGCGCCTTTCTCAGCCCGAAGTGCCACGGCTGCGGCCTGCGGGTGAACGAGGCGAACAGCACCGCGGTGCCGATGAACACGACGGCCTGGATGAACGTCGCCACGACCGTGAAGGTGGGGTTGGCCTCATCCGAGGTGGCCCCGGTGATCACGGCCACGATCCCCACCGCGACGAGCGTGCCCACCAGCGCCACCAAAAAGGCCACGGGCGCGTACCAGGCCGGCCAGCGCGGGGCGAGCCCGTCGGGGAGCTCCGGCCGGCTCGGTGGAGGTTGGGGAAGCGCGTACTGCTCCATGGCACTCAGGAGAGTAGGGCGGGCACCTCGCCAAGCGATCGGATGACCTCCGAGGTCGGCGGGGGCCTCCAGGCCGCGGTCCACGAGCAGCGGCCGGACCCCGGCTGCGCGCGCGCCGGCGACGTCGTTCTCGGGCGAGTCACCCACGTGCACGGCCTCGTCGGGGGCGACGCCCGCCAGCGCCAGACCCTGGAGGAAGGGCCGCGGGTCGGGCTTGGCCGCCCCCACCTCGGCCGAGGTGACCACGGCGTCGACCTGCTCCAGCACGCCGGCGGGACCCAGCCAGTCCGCCAGCGAGCAGTCCCAGTTGCTGACGACCACCAGGGTGAGCCCCCGCGCCCGCAGCGCCCCCAGCGCCGGCTCGACATCGTCGTAGGGGCGGAACTCGAGAGCGCCCAGCATGGCTCGGCGTGCAGCCGAGTGATCGAGGCCCGGCAGCTCGAGCGCCGCGAGCATCACCGCCGCGCAGCGGTCGCGCAGGTCGTCGAGCGCAGCACGGTCGGACCCCTCGAGATGGTGGGCCAGGTAGTAGCTGATCTCTGCCCGGAAGCCCGCCTCCGCCCGCTCGAGCGAGACGCTGAAGCCCTCCGCCTCCAGCAGGGCGCGCAGGCGCGGGGCCGGCGGCTGGAGCTCGACCAGGGTGCCGAGCGCGTCGAGCAGGACCGCTCGGGCGGTCATGCGATCCAGTACCAGCTGGCGTACTGCGCCGTGAACAGGCCCAGGCCGACCCCGGACAGCGCGGCCACGTGCGGCGTGATGCGCCGCTCCTCGCACACGAGCGCCAGCCACATGAAGATCGGGAACAGCACGGCCAGGAAGCGAGGCAGCGACATCAGCGGCTGGGGCCCGACCGGGAAGGACAACGGCAGGACAAGCGAGGCGGCCACCCACGCCCCGTAGGCGGGCGGAAGGCGCCTGAAGATGCCCACCAGCGCCGCGAGGGCGAACAGCAGCGAGGAGAACAGCATGATGTTGAGGGCGCCGATGCGAAACGGGTCGCCGGCCGCCTGCTCGAAGTACACCGGCTCGCGCCGGCCGGAGGCAAGCTGGCGCACGCCGTCCAGCGCGGCGCCGAAACCGTCCCAGGCGCCGGCCAGGGGCACGCTGAAGTCGCGGTACCAGGCGTCCTGGGTGTCGAGGAAGCGCAGCGCGTCACCCTCGGCCAGGCCGAGCCAGCCCGCGTAGGCCGCCACGCCGAGCGGCGCCAGCAGCAGCCAGGCGGCGTCGCGGCCACGCCGTTCACGCGAGCTCCACCACAGCATGGCCAGTGGGATCAGGAGCAGAAGGCCGGCGCTGCGCGTGGCCGACGCCGCCATCGCGCAGCCGCCCGCCCATGCCCAGCGGCCGGTGCGGGCGGCGTAGAACCCGCCCACGGCGACCAGGAGGAACAGGCTCTCCGCGTACGGTGCGCCGAAGTACAGGGCGGCCGGGAACACTGCGAGCAGCAGCAGGGTGGGCAGCGCGAGCGCCCGGCCCAGCTCGAGGGTGACCAGCCGGTACAGCAGCGTCAGCGCGGCCACGAACGCCGCCAGCGAGATCAGCAGCGAGGCCGCCAGGAGGACCGCCGGCGAGCCGCCCGCCGGCGCCGCCACGACCCGGATCAGCAGCGGGTAGAGCGGGAAGAACGCGGCCCTGGCAGGGCTGTCCCCATACCCGGAGTCGGCGATGCGCAGGTACCAGACGGCGTCCCAGCGGGCCAGCGGCGAGAGCAGCGGCTCGGCCAGCGCACGGGTGAGCACCGGCTCGTCGAAGCTCGCGGCGTTCCGAGCCGCCAGACCACCGCCCGCAGGACCGAAGGAGAGCGCGGCGAAGATCGCCACCACGAGCACTGCGGTGCGCGTGGTCCACGCGACCCGCAGAGCGGCGCCGAGCGCCTCGGAGCTGCGCACAGCGGCGAACCGGCGCGCGGTCGCGGGAAGAGCTTCGTACGCCATGCCGGGACCCGATTTGTACACAGCCAGCACCTACCTCGAGCGCAACGCCGATTGGATCACGGCGGTGGCCACCGTGGTGGTCGCCGTGATCGTCGCCGAGATCATCGACCGTGTCCTGGTCAAGCGCGGGCGCGGGCTCACCGAGCGGGTGGCAGGCGGCGACCTCACGCCGGAGGTCAGAACCCGCCTGCGGCTGCTGCGCAGGCTGATCTTCGCCTTCATCGTCGTCCTCGGCGTGCTGATCGCCCTGTGGCAGTTCGAGGCGGTGCGGCGAACGGCCACCGGCGTGCTCGCCTCGTCGGCGGTGCTCGGCCTCATCATCGGCTTCGCGGCTCGCCAGACCCTGGCCAACGGCATCGCCGGAATCCTGCTCGCCATCACCCAGCCGATACGCATAGGCGACCTCGTGACCTTCGAGGAGGAGACCGGCGTGGTGGAGGACGTGAAGCTCAGCTACACCTACATCCGCCTGGACGACGGGCGGCGCCTGGTGGTGCCCAACGAGCGGCTGGCCGCGAGCTCGATCGAGAACCACACGGTGGTGGACCCCAAGGTGCGGGTCGAGGTGTCGGTGTGGCTCCCGCCCGCGGCCGATCTGGACCGAGCCATCGAGCTGATCGCCGACGACGAGATCCAGGCGACGGTGGCCGAGGTGGATGCGGAGGGCGTGCGCCTGGCCGCCACCACCAGCGCGGTGAGCGCGCGCGACCGCGGGCCGGTGGCGGCGGAGCTGCGGCAGCGCTGGCTCCGACGCCTCCGTGAGCACGGTCTATCCTCCGTCGAGGCCTCCTGAGCCTGCTCCGGGCCATTTTCTTCAACGATGTCCCATCGACAGCGACAGACGAGGAGGCGGAGGCGTCACGGGGCGCGCGGCAAGGTGCTGCTGAGCCTGGGCGTCGTCGCCACCGTAGCCGTGGTCGGCGTGCTCTCCGCGGCCGGCTACGTGCTGGCCATCGCCGCCTCCGCTCCCGACCTCAGCGAGCTGAAGGCCGACGACAAGGGTGAGATCTCGGTGGTCTACGCCGCGGACGGCTCGCGCCTCGGCTTCGTCCAGTCGGACACGCTGCGGCGTGTGGTTCCCTGGAGGGACATGCCGGTGAGCATGCGCCGCGCGACGGTGGCCATCGAGGACGAGCGCTTCTACAAGCACGACGGCGTCGACCTCAACGCCATCGTGCGCGCCGGGGTCAAGAACCTGGAGTCGGGCGAGACGGTGCAGGGCGGATCGACCATCACCCAGCAGCTGGTGCGCGCGCTCTACATCAAGGACCCGCAGCGGAACTTCAAGCGCAAGATCCGCGAGGCGAAGCTGGCGTCCGAGCTCGAGGAGCGGCGCTCGAAGACGTGGATCCTCCACCAGTACCTCAACTCGGTCCCGTTCGGCACCGTGGGCGGGCGGACCGCCATCGGGGTCGAGGCGGCCGCGGTCACCTTCTTCAGCAAGCACGCGCGGGATCTCGAGCTGCATGAGTCCGCGCTGCTCGCCGGCCTGCCGCAGGCCCCGTCGCAGTACAACCCATTCCGCAACCCGCAGGCCGCGCTCGAGCGCCGCAACGAGGTGCTGGAGCAGATGGCGGAGAACGGCTTCATCAGCCGCACCGAGGCGGCCGAGGCGGCGGCCGAGAAGCTGAGCCTCGACCGGGGCACCCGCTACAGCATCAGGCGCGAGCCGTACTTCTTCGACTACGTGCAGGAGAAGCTGATCGAGCGTTACGGCGTGGGCACCGCGCGTGCGGGCGGGCTGCGTATCTACACCACCATCGACCCGCAGATGCAGGACCAGGCCCGCGACGCCGTGAACGCGTACTACGGCGATCCCGCGGGACCCAGCTCGGCGATCGTGGCCGTCGACCCCACCAACGGCAAGATCCGGGCGATGGCCTCGACCGGGGCCTACAAGGACCGCACCTTCAACATCGCCGCCCAGGGCCAGCGCCAGCCGGGCTCGGCCTTCAAGACCTTCGTGCTCACCGCGGCGGTGCTCAACGGCGTGGACCCGGACTCCACCACCTACACCTCCAAGCCCCTCGCCATCAATGACCCGTACTACGGCGAGTGGAACGTCAAGACCTTCGGCGACACCTACTCGGGCGCGTCGACGCTCACCAAGGCCACGCTGGCCTCCGACAACTCGGTCTACGCCCAGCTCATCCTCGACCTGGGGCCGAAGGCGGTCTGTCGCGCCGCGAAGCGGCTGGGCATCCTGACCAAGCTCGACTGCTACCCGGCCGAGGGCCTCGGCGGCCTCACGCGCGGCGTCACGACGCTGGAGATGGCCGGGGCCTACGGCACGCTGGCCAGCGGCGGCATCCGCCACCGCCCCACCGGGATCGAGCGGGTGGTCTTCCCCGACGGCAAGAGCGAGAAGCTCACCAACCCCGACGGCAAGCGGGTGATGTCCGACGGCCAGGCCTACGAGGTCACCCGCATCCTGGAGATGAACGTCCAGTCCGGCACCGGGACCAACGCCAACTTCGGCTGTCCCGCCGCGGGCAAGACCGGCACCACCGACGAGGCCAAGGACGCCTGGTTCGTGGGCTACACGCCCAAGCTCTCGGCCGCCGTGTGGGTCGGCTACCCCGACGCCGGCGTGGCCATGCCGGGCGCCCAGGGCGGCACCATGGCCGCCCCCGTGTGGAACGCCTTCATGTCCCCCGCGCACGGCGACTTCTGCGGCAGCTTCCCGCAGCCCACCACGCCGTTCGTGTCCTCGCCCTTCTACGGCAAGTACTCGAGCGGCGGAGCGGGCGACACGACCGGCGACTACAGCTCGGACTACTCCACCGGGACCTACAGCGAGGATGGCGGCGGGGGCGACACCACCGGCGGCGGCACCGACGGCTACGACCCGCAGTACTACGAGGCGCCCCCGCAGGAAGCGCCGGACATCCAGCAGCCGGCGGCCCCGCCCACCACCGGCGGCGGCACGGACGCGCCGGGCCAGTAGGCCAAGCGGTGCCCGGGGGCGAGCTGTCGCTGATCCGGGCGATCCAGGACGGGCTGGAGGATCGCAGCGGCCGCATCGTGCGCTGGACCGGCGATGACGCGGCCGTGGTACGGGCCCGAACCTTTGCCGTCACCTCGATCGACACCGTGGTGGACGGCGTCCACTTCTCGCGCGCAACCCATTCGGCCGCAGACATTGGCCACAAGGCGCTCGCCGTGGCCCTCTCCGACCTGGCCGCGATGGGCGCCGACCCGGGCGAGGCCTACGTCTCGCTGGTGCTGCCGTCCGGCTACGACGAGGGCTTGGAGCTCGTGCAGGGGATGGAGTCGCTGGCGGCGGCCACGGGCACGACCGTCGCAGGCGGCGACGTGGTGAGCGGCCCGGCGCTCACGGTGACGGTGGCGGTCACCGGCTGGGCCGACAGCGAGGAGGAGCTGGTGGGGCGCGACGGCGCCCTCCCCGGCGACCTGGTGGCGGTCACGGGGGAGCTGGGCGGTTCGGAGGCGGGCCGCCTGCTGCTCGAGCGCGGCGAGCACGAGCCCGAGGCGCTGGTGGAGCGCCACCTCCGCCCGGTCCCGCGGCTGGTGGAGGGACGTGCGCTCGCGGCCGCCGGCGCGGGCGCGTTGATCGACCTGAGCGACGGGCTGGCCACCGACGCCCGCCACCTGGCCGAGCGGAGCGGCGTGGAGCTGGTGCTGCGCCTGGCCGACCTGCCGGCCGCGCCCGGCGTGGACGTGGAGGCCGCCGCGGTCGGCGGCGACGACTATGAGCTGCTGCTCACCGTCCCCCCGGCCGCCGTCGAGGCCGTGAGCCGCGCGGCTCCGCTCACCTGGATCGGCGAGGTGCGCGACGGCAGCGGGTTGATGCTGCTGGGTCCCGACGGGCCGGTCGAGGGCCTGTCGGGGTACGAGCATTAGCCATCACGCAGGGTGGACTCCGTGCCGCCCAGCGCGCCGCGGCCGGCGTGGGTTCCGGGGCCGAACAGCGACGGTCCGGTCTGGGGGGGCTCGTCCTCGTCCTCCCTCTCGTCCGGCAGGCGAAGGGCGATCTCCGCGACCCCGCCGGCGACGGCGAGCAGCAGGCAGGCGACCAGAACGGCGGGCAGCCCCACGCTGTGGCCCGTCACCAGCATCAGCAGGTACCACGCGCCCTCCAGCGGGTTCAGCGAGAGGTCCACCAGGTAGTAGACGGCCAACAGCAGCCAGGGCACCAGGCCGGCTCCCAGCATCAGCAGGCGAGCCCGGCGCCTCGGCGGCGGGCGCGTGAGCACCGCGAGCATCCAGAGATGGGCGGCGGGCACCGCGAGCAGGCCCGCGTAGGGGTTGGCGAGCCAGAGCAGCAGCGCCGAGACGGTGAGCGCCACGGCCAGGGCCACCGCGGCGCCCGGCTCCACGGGTCTGCCCAGCGAGGCATCGGGACGGGTAGCCAGAAAGCGCCCCAGGGCGAAGGCCAGCCCCATCGCGACCAGTACGCCGGCGAGCACGCCGAGCGCGGGACCGTCGAGCGGGAGCTCGACGGGCGGAACCGGCGCCGGCGGGGGCGATGGGGTCGCGCCGCTGAGCGCCAGCACCTCCGCGAGCGCGAAGGCCGCGAGGAACGGGGCCAGCCAGGCGCCCAGCCAGCGCAGCCAGACGAGCACACCTAAGCGGCGGCGCCGTGCCCGGGCGAAGGCGTCGACCGAGGCCGTGAGCGCCGGCAGGAGCAGCGTTCCCGAGAGCAGCGCCAGGATCCACCCCGGGAGCACCTGGCTCACCGCCAGGAGGTAGCTCTGGGGGCCGTGCTCGGGCCGGCCGTCCTGGTCGATCGCGGTGACCGTCCGCAGCGTGGCCCGGCCCAGAGAGCCGAGGCGATCCTCGTCGATGTCCTCGACCGGGCCGTTCCCGGCGGGCGGCAGCTCGCCGCTTCCCGAGATGCGCACCGCGTCGTAGCCGTCACCGATCAGGACTCCCTGGGCGCCGATGCCCACCGGGAAGGCCAGGCGGGCGAGCTGGCCCAGGACGCTCGTCCCGGCCGGCGAGAGGCCGGTCTCCTGGCGGATCGACTCGGCGACGGTCCGCTGGAGGCCGATGCCGGCTCGCCGCGGATCGTCCGACCAGGCCTGCACGAACGCGTTGCCGCCGGCCGCCGAGCCCAGGTCCGACACCGTGAGCACCGCGTCCACGAGCCCCGGCGAGCCCAGCTCGCCGAGCAGCTCGGTCGTGCCCACCTGTCCGAGGGTCGTCCCGTCCACCGAGGCCAGGACGAGGGTCTTGCGCGACGGCCGGCCCAGGAACACCTGAGCCAGCTCCAGGAGCGCCGCCGTGTCCGAGGCGCTGCCGGGGGCGTCGGGCACCACGGACGCGTCGCGGGGCGCCACGATGACGATCTGCCGCCTCGAGCGACCCGCCCGGCGCCCGATCACGTTCTCCAGGCGGCGGCCCTCGTCGAAGAAGCGCTGGCGCTCGACCCGGAAGCCGCTCTGATCCAGGGCGCGCGCCACCAGCGCGCCGGTGGCCAGGTCGCCGGCGCTGCCGGGAAGCCGGTTCGGCTGCTCCTCGGCGATGTCGGCCGCCGCCTCCGCTGCGCTGTCACCGTCGAACAGGACGTCGGCCGCCAGACCCTGCGGAAGGGGCCGGGGCCGGCTCTGAAAGGAGAACATCGCCAGCACCAGCGCAAGCAGCGCGGGGACGAATGCCGCCCGGTAGACACGGGGCTCAATCATCGGTACGACGGCTCAACCTACAATTCCCAAGGTGACGGGCCCCGCGCTCAAGATCCTCCTCGTGGATGACGAGGTGTCCGTACAGAAGCTGCTCACCTACCCGCTGCGCAAGGAGGGGTACGAGGTGGTGCCCGCGCTCGACGGGCGCGAGGCGCTCGACCGGCTCGGCGAGGACAGCTTCGACCTCGTCGTCCTGGACGTGATGCTCCCCAAGCTCGACGGCTTCGACGTCTGCCGGCAGATCCGGTCCCGCAGCGCCGTGCCGATCATCATGCTGACCGCCAAGACCGAGGAGTTCGACAAGGTCCTGGGGCTGGAGCTGGGCGCCGACGACTACATCACCAAGCCGTTCTCGGTGCGGGAGTTCCGCAGCCGCGTCAAGGCCGTGCTGCGGCGGGCCGCCCTCACCCAGCCCGACGAGCAGTTCGACGAGCCGATCGAGGCCGGTGGGCTGCGCGTGGACTTCGAGCGCCGCCAGGTCGACGCCCGCGGCGAGACCGCCCGCCTCACCTACGTGGAGTTCGAGATCCTGGCCGCGCTGGTGCGCAACCCGGGACGGGTGTTCAGCCGCACCATGCTGCTGGAGCGGGTGTGGGGCGACGCCGCCTACCGCGATCCGCGCACCATCGACGTCCACATCCGTCACCTCCGCGAGAAGCTGGAGCTCGAGCCGAAGCACCCGGAGCTGATCCTGACGGTACGGGGCGTCGGCTACCGCTTCTGCGACTGATGCGGCCGCTTCGCTCGATCCGCAACAAGATCGCACTGCTGTTCTTCGCCATCACCGCGGCGGCGTTCGCGGTCGTCTACCTCACCGTGGTTACCCAGCCCGAGTCGGACCTCGAGGAGCGCCGGTTACGCGACCTCGAGTTCGTGGCCGGCACGGCCCAGCCCCGCTTGGAGGACCTGCTCCTGGGGGACCAGCCACAGCCCAAGATCGAGAAGGACGTCCGCGGCATAGCGGAGGCCACCGACTCCCGCATCACGCTGTACGGCTGGCGGGAGTCCAGCGTCGGGCCCCAAGACGACCTGCTCAACCTGCGCTTCTTCGTGCGCACCGACTCTCGCGAGCAGCAACTCTTCCCCCGGAACGACGCCCTGCTGCGCCGGGCGCTACGCAGCGGCCGCAGCCAGAGCGGCTTCGACACCTTCCTGGGCGACGACGTGGCACTGGTCGCGCAGCCGCTGTCGGTGGGAGGCGAGCCCGAGCAGGTGGCGCTCTACTCCCGCGACCTCGAGGAGGTGGAGGCCACGGTGGCCTTCATCCGCGAGCGGGTGTTGATCGCCAGCCTGCTCGCGCTGCTGATCGCGCTGGCCGGCGGCTACCTGGTCGCGGGCCGGCTGGCCCGGCGCGTGAAGCGGCTCGAGGTGGCGGCCGACGAGGTGGCGCGCGGTCACTTCAAGGAGCCGCTGCCGGTCGATTCCACCGATGAGCTGGGGCAGCTCACCCACACCTTCAACGAGATGCAGGAGCAGCTGCGCCGCCTCGACGACCTGCGCAAGGACTTCATCGCCACCGCCTCGCACGAGCTGCGCACGCCGATCTTCTCCCTCGGCGGCTTCGTCGAGCTGCTGCAGGACGAGGACCTGGACGAGGAGACCCGGCGCGAGTTCCTCGAGGCGATGAGCGACCAGGTGGCGCGGCTGCAGAAGCTGTCGGTCGATCTCCTCGACCTCTCCCGGCTCGACGCCGGCTCGATCGAGCTCGAGCGCGAGCCGGTGGACCTGGCCGAGCTGGCTCGATCGGTCGTGCGCGAGTTCCATCCGGCGCTGGCGGAGCACGGCACCGACCTCACCATCGAGGTCCCGGAGGTGGGCCCGGAGGCCAGATGCGACCGTGAACGGGTGGCTCAGATCATGCGTATCCTGCTCGACAACGCGCTTCGGCACACCCCGGAGGGCACCTACGTCACCGTGCGAGCAGACCGCCACAATGGTGCCGCCGAGCTCACGGTGGCCGACACCGGCCCGGGCCTGCCGGAGGGGACGCGTTCGAAAGCGTTCGAGCGTTTCTACACCGGGGACGCCGCGCGCGGGGCGGGCCTGGGCCTGGCCATCGCCCGCGAGCTGGCCGAGCGCATGGAGGGCCGCATCGTATTGCGCTCGCAGCCGGGCGGAACCGCGTTCACGCTCGAGCTGCCGGCCGACGGGTCGGCCGCGTGAGGCGGGCGGCAGCGCTGGCCGCCGCTGCGCTGGCGCTGGGCGCGGCCGGCTGCAGCGGTGACGACGACAACGGGGGCGAGCAGGACGCCGCCGCGCGAGAGGTGACCACCACGAAGGTGGAGGTGGTGGAGGGCGTCGGCCGCGAGGGCGGCTTCGACCCCCGGGGAATCTACGAGCGGCTCTCTCCGGGCGTGGTCACCGTGATCTCGATCTTCGAGGACGCACCCAGCATCCTGGACAGCGGGGGCGAGAGGGGCCAGGGCTCGGGTTTCGTGCTCGACGGCCGGGGCTACATCGCCACGAACGCCCACGTGGTGACCACCGCGGGCGATTCGGGCACGGTGCGGGCCGAGGAGGTCTACGTGGGGTTTGCGGACGGCAACCGCGTGAAGGCGGAGATCGTGGGCGACGACCCCAATGCCGACGTCGCGCTCCTCAAGGTGGACCCCCGCGACCTGAAGCTGACCCCCCTGCGCCTGGGCACGCCCGAGACGATCGCCGTAGGCGAGCCGGTGGCGGCGATCGGCAGCCCGTTCGGCGAGGAGCAGTCCCTGTCCATCGGCGTGATCTCCGCTGTCGACCGCAACATCCAGTCCCTCACCCGCTTCACGATCGGGAACGCGATCCAGACCGACGCCGCCATCAACCCGGGCAACTCGGGTGGCCCGCTGCTCGACAGCCGCGGCCGGGTGATCGGAATCAACGCCCAGATCAAGTCCCAGTCCGGCGGCGGCGAGGGCGTGGGCTTCGCCATCCCCGTGGACGCCGTCCGTCGCTCGCTGCGCGAGCTGCGCGGGCGTGGCCGGGTGGACTACGGCTACCTGGGCGTGTCGTCGTTCGCCATCTGGCCGCAGCTGGCGGAGCGGCTCGACCTCGACGCCGTGGGGGCGGCGCTGGTTGAGGAGGTGGAGCCGGCCAGCCCGGCCGAGGGGGCGGGCATCCAGGGCGGCGAGGACACCATCACCTTCCAGGGCCAGCCCCAGATCCCGACAGGAGGGGACGTGATCCTGTCGGTGAACGGCCGGCGCCTGACCCCGGCGAACGACCTCGCCGACCTGGTGGGCGCGCTGGGCGCCGGCGACAGCGTGAAGCTGGAGATCCTCCGCGACGGCGACCGCCGCACGGTGGAGCTGGAGCTCGGGCGCCGGACTGCCGCGGCGCCGGAGTAGGGCTGGCCCCCTTTACCGTCGAGCCCCCGCCTCGGGCCGGCGCGGACCGGGCGCACCCCGCGCGGCTTGCCCCAAGGAGGGGTTTGGCGCGTTTCTGGGTAGGGTGACCATGCTGTGGAGGCTTCTCAGGCGACCGAGAGCCGCGACGTATCGCTCACTATTCCGGCGCGGCCCGACTACCTCGTCCTGGCTCGCCTTGCCCTGTCTGCGGTCTGCCGGCTGACCCCGCTCTCCCCCGAGGAGGTGGCGGACCTCAAGCTCGCCATCACCGAGGCGGCGAACGACTTCGTCGACGAAGCCCGGCCGCTGGAGGACGAGAGCCGGCTCAGCTTCTCCTTCCGCCTCAGCGACGACCGGCTCCTGATGGAGCTGGACGGGCCCTCGAGCCCGACGCCCGCCACCGAGCGCGAGCTCAGCCGGGCCATCATCGAGGCGACCGTCGACGAGTCGGAGTTCGGCGCCGGGCACACGCGGCTCTTGAAGTTCCTGGCGCAGCCGGCGGCGTAGGCCGCTGGCGAATACCGCGCGGCTGCGCATTCTCTAGTCTGCCGCCCGTGCTGCAGCCGGTCTCCATCGGCAACAAGAGCCTTGCCGACTACACCCACCTGGCCGGTCGCCCGTTGATCGGCGAGATCAGGGAGCTCGCCGCGGACCTCGAGGGTCTGCGCGTGCTCCACCTGTCCGCGACGGCCTTCGGCGGCGGCGTGGCCGAGATCCTCTACACGCTGGTCCCGCTGATGAACGACGTGGGGATCGAGGCCGAATGGCAGGTGATGCTCGGGCGCGAGGAGTTCTACAACGCCACCAAGCGCCTCCACAACGCGCTCCAGGGCAGCCCCGACTCGCTCAGCGACGACGAGTGGAAGATCTACGAGCGCTACAACGCGCTGAACGCCACCGAGATCTCCGGCGGCTGGGACGTGATCATCATCCACGACCCCCAGCCCGCCGCCATCAAGCGCCATGTCCCGGACAAGGCGGCCACCTGGATCTGGCGCTGCCACATCGACCTGTCCACGCCGAACCCGGACGCGATCGACCACATCGTCCCGTTCGTGCGCGACTACGACGCCTCCGTGTGGCACGTCCCGCAGTACGTGCCCGAGAGCCTCGACGGCGCATCCGGCGGCGTGCACATCTGCCCGCCGGCCATCGATCCGCTCTCGCCCAAGAACATGGCCCTGTCGCCCGAGGACGCCGCCTACGTCTGCGACCAGTTCGGCATCGACGTCGACCGGCCGCTGATGTGCCAGGTGTCGCGCTTCGACCCCTGGAAGGACCCGATCGGCGTGATCGACGCCTACCGGAAGGTCACCGAGGAGATACCGGAGGTCCAGCTCGCGCTGGTGGGCTCGATGGCCACCGACGACCCGGAGGGCTGGGAGTTCTTCAACTCGACGATGGCCTACGCGGACGGCGACCCCGACATCCACATCCTCAACAACCTGAACAACGTCGGCGCGATCGAGGTCAACGCGTTCCAGTCGCAGGCCGACGTGGTGATCCAGAAGTCCACCCGCGAGGGCTTCGGCCTCACCGTCTCCGAGGCGCTCTGGAAGGCGCGGCCCTTCATCGGCGGTGATGTGGGCGGCATCCCGCTCCAGGTGGAGGACGGCGAGAGCGGCTACCTCGTGAGCTCGCCCGCCGAATGCGCCGACCGCTCCCTGCGGATCCTGCGCGAGCCCGATCTTGGCAAGCGGCTGGGGCGCGCGGGCAAGGAGCACGTGCGCAAGCACTTCCTCACCCCGCGCCTGCTCCGCGACTGGCTGAGGATCTTCGGCGAGCATCGATGAGCGGCGAGGTTCCGCTCGTCCTCGTCTCCAACCGCGGGCCGGCCACGTTCGAGGACGGCGTGCCGCAACGGGGCGGAGGCGGGCTGGTGACCGCCCTGACGGGGCTCGCCAATCATCGCGACGCGGTCTGGGTGGCCTCGACGATGACCGACGGGGACGTGGAGGTCAGCCGCGAGCACGACGGGAAGAGCTTCGAGCTGGAGCTCGAGGGAGCGGAGTATCGGGTGCGGCTGGTGGAGAGCGACCCGGAGGCCTACGACCTCTTCTACAACGTGGTGGCCAACCCGCTGCTGTGGTTCATCCAGCATTACCTCTGGGACCTCTCCAACGCCCCGGACATCCGGCGGGGCGAGGTGGAGGCCTACGAGCAGGGCTACTGCGCGGTCAACGAGGACCTGGCTCGAGCCGTCCTCGAGGAGGTCGAGGACGAGGACCAGGCGGTGGTGATGCTGCACGACTACCACCTCTACGTCGCGCCCAAGTACATCCGTCGCGAGCGCCCCGACCTCTTTCTCCACCACTTCGTGCACATCCCCTGGACCCAGCCCGACGCCTGGCGGGTGCTGCCGGCCGACATCCGCGAGGACCTCTACGAGGGCATCCTCGCCAACGACATCATCGCCTTCCACACCCGCTCCTACCAGCGCAACTTCCTGCTCTGCTGCCGCGAGCTGTTCGACCTCGACGTGGACGAGAAGGAGGGGATCGTCTGGTTCGACGGCCGCGAGGTCTGGGTCCGCTCCTACCCGCTGCCGATCTCGGCCGAGACCTTCCACAAGACCGCCCAGCGGCCGGCGGTGCACGAGCACGAGCGCGACATCCTGCGCCGCCGGCGCGAGCACCTGATCCTGCGGGTCGACCGCGCTGACCTCTCGAAGAACGTGCTGCGCGGCTTCACGGCCTTCGATCTCTTCCTGGAGCAGCATCCCGAGTTCGCCGAGCAGGTGACCTTCATCGCCCACCTGATCCCCTCCCGCCAGGACGTGCCCGAGTACGCGGAGTACCTCGAGCGCATCGAGGCGCTGGTGGCGGTGGTCAACCACCGCCACGGCACCACCGACTGGATGCCGATCGAGCTCCGCCTGCGCGAGAACCTCGAGGAGGCGATCTCCGCCTACAAGCACTACGACCTCCTGATGGTCAACGCCATGTTCGACGGCATGAACCTGATCGCCAAGGAGGGGCCGCTCGTCAACGAGCGCAACGGGGTCTCGCTGCTGAGCGAGAACACGGGCGCGCACGAGGAGCTGGCCGAGTTCGCGCTGTCGGTCAACCCCTTCGACGTGCAGGAGCAGGCCGACGCCATCTTCCGCGCGCTGTCCATGTCCGCCGAGGAGCGGTCGTGGCGCGCCCAGGGCCTGAAGCGCATCGTGACGGCACGCGACCCGGGCGACTGGGTGGACGACCAGCTGGCGGACATCGAGCGCAAGGGACGGCCGGCGGAGTCGTAGGGCACGCCGAGGGGGGTTCCTGCACTTCCGTCCCAGGATGGGACGTTCCTACCGGAACCCCTCCATCATCGCCGCGGATCCGGGGTGAACTCCCCGTACTTCGAGGCGGTGGGGTGCTGCGGAGGCGGTGGCTGCACGGGCGACGGCGGGGCGGGGGCCGGCGAGGGGGCGGGCGGCGGCTCGAGTACCTCCTTCGGCACGGCCGCGGGCGAGCGGGCGGGCCCAACCGCTGGCGACACTTGGGTTCGGCGTCGCGGCTTCGCCTTTCGCCCGGAGTTCCCGTCTCGCCGTCGCTGCTCCCTCCCCTTCCTAACCAGCCCCGACGGCGCCGGCGTTCGAGGCTGCTGCCGTTCTCGCCGCCGGGCCTCGGGCTGCCGCACATCAGAAGGCCAGGCCGGCTTCTGCCTCTCGACTGACGGCATGCGCGGCTCCTCAGCCTCGCACCCCCGCCCCCCGGCCACGGCAAGAGCCCCGGCGGCGAGCAGCGCGGCCAGCCTCGCCACGTTGCCCCATCGCACCCGGCGCAGCAGCCCCGGTACAGCGCCTGCCCGTCGCCGGTTCACGCTGCGGTGAAGCCCCGGGCGGGCCGCTTTCGCCCCGGGAGAACCGGATCGCGTTGCTATCGTGCCCCGCTCGATGATCCGCTCCTACGACCTGATGCTGCTGCTCGACCCGAACGCGCCCGACGAGCGCCGCGAGGCGGCTACCTCGGAGGTCGAGTCGCTGATCGGCTCCGGGGGAGAGCTCGGCGAGACCTACGACTGGGGTCAGCGCCGGCTCGCCTACGAGATCGACCACCGTCCCGAGGCGGAGTACAGGCTCTACCAGTTCCAGGGCGACCCCGCCCTCCTGGACCGGCTCAACACCCGGCTGCGCATCATGGACGGCGTGCTGCGCTTCCGGATCATCAAGCTGCGTCCCGGACAGCCGACCCCTCCGCCGCCCGACCAGCAGGCCCCGCGGCGGCGCGACGAGCGCGAGCCTCAGGACACCCGCGTGGCGGCCCGGGCGGCCGCCGACGCGCCGTCGGTCGACGAGTAGCTCGCCGCCCCTCGCCGGGCCGTTCCGGAGCCCGCTGGACCGACGCTCGGCCGCGCGTTCGTGACGGCTTCGCCAAAGAAGCCGCACTTTTCAGCAACTTCCTGTCAGGTCGGGCTGAGCGCTCCGACCCCCTTTGTACAGTCGACCGACATTCCATCAGCCGTCCAATTCAGAGCAGGACAGGGAGGACACGCCTCATGGCCGGGACCAACATCAACAGAGTAATCCTGACCGGGAACCTCACCCGCGACCCCGAGCTGCGCAACTTGCCCAGCGGCACCGCCGTATGCAGCCTGCGGGTGGCCGTCAACACCCGGCGCAAGGACGGGGCGTCCGGACAATGGGTCGACAAGCCCAACTACTTCGACGTCACCGTCTGGGGCGCGCAGGGCGAAAACTGCGCCCAGTACCTGCAGAAGGGCCGTCCCGTCGCGGTCGACGGGCGCCTGGAGTGGCGGGAGTGGGAGGACAAGCAAGGCAACAAGCGCCAGTCGGTAGATATCATTGCCGACTCGGTTCAGTTCCTCGGCTCCCGTGAGGGCGGCGAGAACGGCGGCCAGAACGGCGGCCGGTTCACTCCGCAGAGCGACGTCCCCGCAGACATGGGGGATTTCCAGCAGGCGCCCGCCGGCGCCGGGGGATCGGACGACGACATTCCGTTCTGACCCCGAGCTAGCCAGTACGTAGGGAGCAAACAGCCAAGTGGCGAAGCAGCGCAGCAACGCAGGCAACACGCGAGACCGCAAACGCGGCCGGGGCAAGGGCGCGATCGGCGGCGGCCGACGCAAGCCCTGTCCGTTCTGCCGCGACAAGATGGACGTCGTGGACTACAAGGACCTCGCGTCCCTCCGTCGCGCGATCAGCGACAAGGGCAAGATCCGCTCTTCGCGCGTCACCGGCGCCTGCCGCCGCCACCAGTCCCAGCTCGCGAACGCCGTCAAGCGCGCACGCGAGTTGGGCATGCTCCCCTACGTCGGGGAACGATGAGCCCGCGCCTCTTCCGGCGCGGCCACCGGTCCCGGTAAGGACGAGGACCATGGCTCAAGCGATCCTTCTCAAGGACGTGGATACGCTCGGTGAGCGGGGCGACGTCATCGACGTGGCGTCCGGCTACCTGCGCAACTATCTCGTGCCGCGCAAGCTCGCCCAGGCGGCCACGCCGGCGGCGATCGCCGAGACCGAGCGCCGTCGCGAAGCCGCCGAGCGCGCCGCCGTCGAGGCGGCCGCCAAGGCCGAGGAGACCGCGGCGCTCTTGCGCAAGACCGTGCTGACCATCTCCCACCAGGCGGGTGACGACGGGCGCCTCTTCGGCTCGGTCACCTCGCAGGAGATCGTCGACGCGATCCGCCAGGCCCGCGGGGTCCGGCTCGAGAAGCGGCGCGTCCGGCTGGAGGAGAACATCCGGACCACGGGCACGCACATGGTCACCGTCGAAATCGCGGACGGCGTGACGACTGAAATAAAAACCATCGTCACGCCCCAGGCGTAGTCAGTGACGCTGCGCGGGCTCGCCCGCGCCCTGACGAACCATGCGACGTGCTGATGGCCGTCACTAGCGCACCCAACGCCGGCGCGGGCAGCGTTCCTCCTCACAACGAGGAGGCCGAGGCCTCGGTTCTCGGGGCCATCCTGCTCACCGAGCAGGCGCTCGACGGCGTGCTGCTCGAGGTGGGGCTCCGGCCTGAGGACTTCTACCGGCCCCGCCACCAGCTGATCTTCCGGGCCATGATCCGCCTCAAGGAGAAGGCGGAGCCCGACGCGGTCGATGCCCTCACGGTCACCGAGGACCTGCGGCGGGCCGGCGAGCTGGAGAAGGCGGGCGGCGAGGCCTTTCTTCATTCGCTGCCCACGGTGGTCCCGGCGGTCGGTGCGGTGCTCGACTACGCGCGCATCGTCAAGGACCACGCGCTGCTGCGCAGCCTTCTCAGCGCCACCCGCGACATCCAGGAGGACGTGCTCGCCCACCGGGGTGAGCCCCGGGAGCTGATCGAGCGGGCCGAGGCCGTCCTGTTCCGGATCGGGCACGACGGCGGCACCGCCGAGATGAAGTCGATCGAGGCGATCCTGCACGAGGAGATCGACCGGCTCGAGGAGCTCTCGCGCAAGGACGTGGGGCTCACCGGGACGCCCTCGGGGTTCACGGACATCGATCAGCTCACCGGCGGGTTCCAGCCCGGCAACCTGATCGTGGTAGCCGCGAGACCATCCATGGGCAAGTCGACTTTGGCTACCAACATGATCGAGAACGCCGCGATCGACCACGGCGTCCCGGTGGCCCTGTTCTCGCTGGAGATGTCGGAGACCGAGCTCGCTCACCGCTTCATCGCCTCGCAGGCCCGGGTGTCGAGCGACGACCTGCGCAAGGGGCGCGTCAAGGGTGACCGCTGGCCGAAGGTGCTGAACGCGGTCGAGAAGCTGGCCAGCGCGCCCATCTACCTCGACGACTCGAGCGACATCGGCGTGCTCGAGATGCGGGCCAAGGCCCGGCGGCTGCACGCCCGGCACGGGCTGGGGCTGATCGTCGTGGACTACCTGCAGCTGGTGCGGCCGGAGGGACGTTCGGACAGCCGGGTCGAGCAGGTGGGGCAGATCAGCCGCGGGCTCAAGATCCTCGCCCGCGAGCTCGACATCCCGGTGGTGGCGGTGTCGCAGCTCTCGCGCGCGGTCGAGGCCCGCAACCCGCCGCTGCCGATGCTGTCCGATCTGCGCGAGAGCGGCCAGCTCGAGCAGGACGCGGACGTCGTGATGTTCGTCTACCGCGAGGACTACTACGACGAGCAGTCCGACCGGATCGGCGAGGCCGACATCATCGTGGCCAAGCACCGCAACGGGCCGATCGGCAAGATCGCCCTCACCTTCCTCTCGAAGTATCCGCGCTTCGCCAACCTGTACCGCGAGCGCACCGTCGACGTGGGCCTGCCGCAGAACGGCTCGGGTTGATGCTGCGGCAGGTACCCGACGAGGAACCCCGCTGCCCCCTCGGGGAGTGCGACGGCAGCACCTGGATCTTCGACGAGGAGCTGGGCGAGGCGCGGCCCTGCCGCTGCCGCGAGCAGCGCGTCCGGCAGGCGGTGAGCGGCGGTCTGGGCACCGGCATCGGCCGGCGCTTCCTGGAGGTGTCCTTCGAGCGTGAGCCGATCGTGTCGCTCGACCCGGTCGTGCTGCGTCAGGTCCGAGCCTTCGTGCGCTCGATCGACGACCACCTGGAGGCGGGCCGCGGCCTCTGGTTCGACGGCCCCGTGGGCACCGGCAAGACCTCGCTCGCCGTGCTGGTGGCCAAAGCGGCCAAGGACGCCGGGCGCTCCTACGCGGTCTACCCGGTGCCGCGCCTCCTGGCGGAGATCAAGCGCACCTACGACCGCGACTCGAGCGACACCTACCTGGGCGTCTTTCGCCGGCTCTGCTCGGTGGATGTGCTGGTGCTCGACGACCTGGGCGTGGAGAAGCAGACCGAGTGGGTCCTGGAGCAGCTCTACTCGATCGTCAACGAGCGCTGGCAGGACCGGCGCTCGATCATCGTCACCACCAACGTCCCGGAGCCGGATCCGGAGGCGGTCACCCCGATGCTGCGGGCCGGCGTGCTGGCGCTGCGCGAGCTGGCGGCCCGCGACCGCCTGGAGGCCCGCGACCTGGACGAGCTGCGCCGCCTGGTGGAGCGCCTGGAGCGCGTGGGCGCCACGGTGGAGAACCTCGAGGCCGCGGGGGCGTCGGACCCCATCGCCCGGCTGCGCCGGCAGGTCGGCTCCCGGACGGTGTCGCGGCTGGTCGAGATCTGCGACGACCCGATCCCGATCATGGGTCCGGACCGGCGTATGGCTGCTCAAGGCGCCTAGACTCGAACCGTCATGCCGGGCCTGGCCATCGTGGGCGCCCAATGGGGCGACGAGGGGAAGGGGAAGGTCGTCGACCTGCTCGCCGAGCAGGCCGACCTCGTGATGCGCTTTCAGGGCGGCAACAACGCCGGCCACACGATCGTGCGCGACGGCGAGACGTTCAAGTTCCACCTGGTGCCCTCGGGCATCCTCTACCCAGGCAAGCTGTGCGCGATCGGCAACGGGGTGGTGGTCGATCCCAAGGTCCTCACCGAGGAGATCGACGAGCTACGGCGCCGCCGGGTGGACATCAGCGGCCTGCGGATCTCGGCCAACTCCCATCTGATCATGCCGTACCACAAGCTGCTCGACCACGCCGGCGAGGCGCGGCTCGGCAAGCTGCAGATCGGCACCACCCGCCGCGGCATCGGTCCCTGCTATGCGGACAAGGCCGCACGCCTCGGGATCCGGATGCAGGACCTGCTCGACGAGAAGATCCTGCGCAAGAAGATCTACGCGGCGATGGAGCCCAAGCGCCTCATGCTGCGCCCCTTCGCCAAGGACCCTCAGCTCGACCTGCACACGATGACCGAGGAGTACCGCATCCTCGGGCACCGGCTGGAGTCGTACATCGCCGACACCGCGCCCATCGCCTGGCGGGTGCTCGACGAGGGCGGGCTCGTGATCTTCGAGGGCGCGCAGGGAACGATGCTCGACATCGATCACGGCACCTATCCGTTCGTCACCTCGTCGAATCCGGTGGCGGGCAGCGCCTGCGTGGGCGCCGGGGTGGGGCCGAGCTCGATCCACGACGTCTGGGGCATCGCCAAGGCCTACGCCACCCGGGTGGGCGCCGGCCCCTTTCCCACCGAGCTGGACGACGCCCTGGGGGAGCAGATCCGCGAGGCCGGCAGCGAGTTCGGCACCACCACCGGCCGGGCCCGGCGGACCGGATGGCTCGACCTGGTGGCCCTGCGTTACGCAACGCGGGTCAACGGGCTGACCGGGCTCGTGGTCACCAAGCTCGACGTGCTCACCGGCATCGACCCGCTGCACATCGCGGTGCGCTACCTCGGCCCGGAGGGGGCGACGTTCGAGAGCTTCCCCTACCACCAGTCGATCCTGCACAAGGCGCGCGGGGACCTCATCGAGCTGCCGGGCTGGCACGAGAACATCTCCGGCTGCCGCTCGGTGGACGAGCTGCCGGCCACCGCTCAGGCCTACCTCGACTTCATCTCGGAGTTCCTGAGCATCCCGATCGTGATGATCGGCGTGGGCCCGGGTCGCGACGAGATGATCTGGACGGCCGCGGCCGAGCGCGTGCGCCCGGCGGCAGCCTGACCCGCGGGGGCGCCGCCGGCTCAGTCGGAGGAGGCCACCGCACGGTCGCCAGCACCACGATCGCCGCCAGGACGCCGAGGACGATGATCACCGTGCCGATGATCCCCATGATCCAGCCTGCCGTAGCCAGGCCGCGGCCGCCGAGCGCTTCCGCCCGACGCGTCGACCGCGGTGCGCGCCTTTGCCCCCTGCCACCAGGCAAAGGGAGCGCAGATCGAGCAGATGGTGATCCCCAGGATGCCGAGCACGAGCGACGCCACTGCGCCGTCCGCGTTCGGCGGGCTCTGGTAGACGGGCCCCTGCGGCGCCTGAGGTTGACCGGGCGCCGGCGCCTCCGGAGCCCCGCCGGCCTGCGGAACATCGCGGCCGCGGTTGGGGTCCTCCATGGTCAAGCCACCTCCTTGGTCAACTGCAGAACCCAGCTGAACATCAGCGCCGCGCCGCCGGCCGCCAACACCGCGGGCGGCCACAATCGCGCCGGTCTGTCGTGTCGGGCCAGCGCCAGCCGGGCGAGGACCGCGACAGCGACTAGCGGGACCAGGACGCCGATCGGCGAGAAGGCGACGCTCGCGGCCAGGTCCGCCTGCCCGAGCTCGAACAGGCTCCGGGTGGCGCCGCAGAACGGGCAGGGCAGCCCCGTGACGAGCCTGAAGGCGCACAGCGTCGGCCCGTCGGGCCGGGCGCCTGCGACCGCTCCCAGCCCCACCGCTCCGAGCGCGGCGATGCTGAGCCCGGCGGCAGGCAGGTCCGCCGGGCCGAGCTCGCCCCGCAGGGGCGAGCCCGGTATTCGTCAGACGCGCACCACGTGGCTCTTGACGATCATGTCGTGCAGCGCCCGGTTCGTCCGGTCCCAGAGCGGCCAGAGGTAGTCGAGGATCGTCGGGATCGAGAAGAGAAGGCTGCCCACCACCTGGAAGAGGAGGACGATCACCACGAACTGACGCAGGAGAGCCCAGCCGAAGGTGACCTGCTCACCCGTGTCGCGGATGACCGTGATGCCCAGCGCCTGCTTGCCCAGGCTCTGCCCGTTGTTGGCGCCCTCACGCGACATCGTGACCGGGAAGTACACAAACGCGATCACGATCCCGATCAGGATGATGATCGCCCCGACGGCCTCGCTCCCCGCGACCCACACGCCGGCTCCCGCATAGATCACCAGCGAGGTGATGATCCCGTCGAGGAGGTAGGCCCCCACGCGCCGCCACCAGCCCGACAGCGGCGGGCCGGTCCATTCCTGCTGGGTGGCCACCTCCTGCTGCCAGCCGCCGGGGGGCGCCTGGGCGGGAGGCGCCGGGCTCTCGGGCCCCGCCGGCGCCTGGGGGGCGTCGGGGGCCGCAGGCGGGCCTGGAGCCCCGCCGGCACTCTCCGGAGCGTCGGGCCGTGGGCGGTCGGGAGGAGGCGTTCCGCTTTCCATGGTCGCAATCAAAGCACGCCGGGCGGCGCGAGAGGCCCTGGGCGCCTACGTGCGGAGCACGTGGGTCTTGACGATCATGTCGTGGAGGGCCCGATTCTCGTCGTCCCAAAGGGGCCACAGCACGTCGAGGAGCGTGGGGATGGAGGCAAAGAAGCCGCCCACCACGCCGAAGAGCATGATCTTGACCACCAGCTCGCGCAGGACGGCGAAGCCGAAGCCGAGCGGCTCGCCGCTGTCGCGCACCACGCGGATCCCGACGATCTGCCGGCCCCAGGTCTGGCCGTTGTTCTCACCGGAGCGGGCCATCAGCACGGGCGCGTAGAGCAGCACGGCGGTGAGGTAGAGAAAGAAGGCCAGGATCCCGACGACCACTCCGGCGACGTCGTTGCCCAGGGCCACCACCACCACGAGTGCCACCAGCGCGGCGACCAGAACGAACAGGATGAGCGCGTCGAGGATCGCCGCCCCCACCCGGCTCCACCACCCCGCGAGGGGCGCTCCGGCCCAGGGGTAGCGAAGGGCCGTCGATCCCTGCCATCCCCCCGCCGGCACCGGCCCGCGGTATCCGGGCGGACCGGGCTGGGGCGCGGCCGGCGGGGCGCCGCGCTCGGGCAGCTCGGGCGTGGCGGATTCGTCGTTCACCGGCGGAATGAAACCAGGCGCTCAGGGTACGGGCGCGTCCAGGACGAGCTCCTCGCCCCGGCGCAGGAACCGCAGCCCGAGCGCCAGCGCGCCCAGCAGCGCGATCACGGCAAACGTGATCTGCACGCTCAGGAGCCCTTCCCGGCTCCAGTAGACGTCTTCCAGCTCGAGCAGCAGCGCCGACTCGTCCAGCGTGAGGCCCATGCCCGCCCCGAAGGGCACGGCCAGCCAGGGCTCCAGGTTCTCGCTGCGCGTGAGGATCGCGGCGGCACCGGCCGCGAAGGCGATCACGATCCCGGGGACGAAGTGGTGGATATGCCGCCGGCCCACCCGCACGTTGCGGAACGGCCCCACCCTGGCCCGGCTGCGCAGCAGGTAGGTGATCGACCTCACCACGATGAACGTCGCTGCGAACGACGTGAGCAGGTTGAACATCGAGTTCTCCCGCGTCGAGCCCTCGCGGTAGCCGGCTCGCGCGACCTGCGCCGTCTCGGCCACCGCCTCCTCGGCGGCGAGCAGAAGGTCGTCGGTCTCCTGCGGCAGCGGCGCCGAGCCCCGGCGCCAGACGCGGCCCACCTCCCCCAGCAGCGCCGCCCCCACGGCCACCCCGGCCGCGGTGCCGAGGAGCACGGTGCCCCGTCCCGGCGCGAGCCGGCTGCGGGCGACGAGGCGGCGGCGCAGGGCCCTCACGACAACAGGTCCTCCGTGGGCACCTCTCGCACCATCCGCGCGGGAACCCCCATGACGACGGCCCGGGCCCGGACGTTCTCGGTGACCACAGCGCCCGCGGCCACGATGGCCTCCTCCCCGACCTCGATGCCGGGCAGCAGGACCGCGCCGGCGCCCACCCGGCAGCCGCGGCGCAGCACGGCGCCCTCGAGCGGCTGGCCGGGCCGGCGGCGACCGAGGGTGGGATCGTTGGTGAGGGTCACCGAGGGCGCCACGAACACGTCGTCCTCCACCACCGACCAGGCGGTGATGTAGGCCCCGGTCTGCAGCCTGACCCTCGCTCCGATGCGCACGTCGTTCTCGACGGACACGCCACGTCCCACCACGGACTCCTCGCCGATCTCGCTGCGCTCCCGGACGTGGGCCTGATCTGCGATCACCGCCCGGGCGCCGATCCGCGCGCCGGCGAGTATCACCGCCCCGGCGCCCACCCGCGCTCCGGCGCCGATCTCCGCCGGTCCAGGCGGCTCGCGGTCCGCGCTGGAACGGGGGCCGAGCGCCACCGGCTTTCCCAGCACAGAGCCGTCGCCGAGCTCCACGCCATCGCCCACCCGCGTTCCCGTGTGCACCACCACGTGGCCGCCGATCCGCACGCTCTCGGGAAGCTCGACGCCCTCGCCGGTCAGAAGGCCCGGGGAGCGGTCAGACGGGAGCAGCACGCGTGCTCTCCTGCAGCGACTGCTGGAGGGTCTCCAGCACCCGGACCACCCGCAGCCCCGCCTCACCGTCCGAGCGCGGAGCGGCGCCCGTGGCCACGCACTCGAGGAAGTGCCGGCATTCGATCCGCAGCGGCTCCTCGTTGGCGACCCGGGGCGAGAAGATGTCGCCCGAGCGGGCGATGTACTCCCCGTACGACTCGTACTTCTCGTCGAAGCCCTTGTCGTAGACCGTGAGCTTGCGCTCCAGCTCCATGTCGTCGAAGGTGGCCATCCGCTTGGACCCCACCAGCGGCTTCTCCACGAAGCAGTGCTTCCCCGCGTCGAGCACCTGGCGGGCCATGTCGGCGTGGGTGGGCACGGGGGTGGCCAGCACGATCGCGTCGAGGGTGTCGTCGTCCAGGAGGTCGGTAACCGAGGAGGTGGTGCGGACGCCCGGGAAGCCGGCGCCGAAGCGTTCCAGCGCACCCTCCGAGGCGTCACACAGCCAGGCCAGCTCGCAGCCGGGCAGCCGGTCGAAGTTGCGGGCGAGGTTGGGTCCCCAGTAGCCGAGGCCCACGACCCCGATGCTGGTCACAGGCGCACGAGGTTCGGAGCCTCGATGCCGCGGGTGACGCCCCGGAAGTCCACCACGAGCGGGGACTCGCGCACGATCCGCTCGACGTCCAGGCCCGGATGTGCCGTGACGATGACGGTGCAGTCGGTGTCCTCCGGCCACTCCGACTCGAGCTCGTAGTCGGGAAGCGAGGGAACGTAGTCGTCGTGGTAGGTCAACTCCGCCCCGCGCTCGGCCAGCAGGCGCATGATGCGCAGCGCGGGTGACTCGCGCAGGTCGCCCACGCCGGGCTTGTAGGACACCCCGACGATGGCCACCCGCGACCCGCGCACGGGCTTGGCGTGGTCGTTCAGCGCCCGTGAGATCTTCTCCACGCAGAAGTACGGCATCTGCTGGTTGACCTCGCCGGCCAGCTCGATGAACTCGGTCTGCGTGTCGAACTCGCGTGCCCGCCAGGCCAGGTAGAAAGGATCGACCGGGAGGCAGTGTCCGCCCATGCCGGGCCCGGGCTTGAAGGACATGAAGCCATAGGGCTTGGTGGCGGCCGAGTCGACGACCTCCCACACGTCGATGCCCATGCGGTCGCACAGGATGGCCAGCTCGTTCACGAGCGCGATGTTCACCGAGCGGAACACGTTCTCCAGCAGCTTGGTCAGCTCGGCCGCCTCGGGCGTCGACACCGCCACCACCTCGTCGCAGACCAGCTCGTACAGCTCGACCGCCCGGCGCAGGCACTCGCCGGTGAGGCCGCCCACGATCTTCGGGGTCGTCCGCAGGGTGTAGTCGGTGCGCCCGGGGTCGATCCGCTCGGGCGAGAACGCCGCGAAGAAGTCCTTGCCCGCCGCGAGCCCAGACTCCTCGAGCAGCGGCACGAAGCGCTCGCGCGTGGTGCCCGGGTAGGTGGTCGACTCGAGCACCACCAGCTGGTCCTGCTGCAGCACGCCGGCCAGCGACGTGCCGACCGCGATCAGCGGGCCGAGGTCCGGCTCCCGGTTGCGGGTGAGCGGGGTGGGCACGGCCACGAGGATCGCCTCGACCTGGGCCAGGTCCTGGTAGCGGGTGGTGGCCCGGAAGCGGTCGCCCAGGGCCCGCAGCACCTCGTCGCTCACGTCCTCGACGTGCGAGTCACCCCGGCCGAGGGCCTCGACCATGCGCAGGTCGGAGTCCACGCCCACCACGTCGTGCCCGGCCTCGGCGAAGCCCGCCGCCAGCGGCAGCCCGACGTACCCGAGGCCCACGATTCCCACTCTCATAGGCGCGCAGTGTAGGCAGCCACAACGTCGCGGACGCGGTCTGCGGCGTGGCCTCCGCCATAGAGGTCCGGTCGCTCGGCGGGCGGCCGCTGCTCGAGAGCCGCGAGGGCGGCGCCGCCGTCCAGGTCGACCAGCACGTTCCAGCCCGCATCGACGGTCTCGACCCATTCGGTGGTGTCACGCAGCGTCACGCAGCGAACCCCGAGCAGGTAGGCCTCCTTCTGGACCCCGCCGGAGTCGGTGAGCACGGCCCGAGCGTTCCTGGCCAGCTCGAGGAAGTCGAGGTAGCCGACCGGAGGCAGCGTGCGGACACCGTTCAGCCGCTCCATCAGGCCCGCGCTCTCCAACCGCTCGCGGGTGCGCGGGTGCAGCGGGAACACGACCGGCCCCGGCAGCACCTCGATCAGCTCGACCAGGCGGAGCAGTCGCCCGGGCGGATCGACGTTTCCGGCCCGGTGCGCGGTCAGGACGAGGTAGCCGCCCGGATCGAGGCCCAGGTCGGAGAGCACGGTCGAGCGCTCCGCCGCGATGTCCTGGAAGGCCAGCGAGACATCGGCCATCACGTCGCCCACCAGGTGGATCTCGCCGCGAGCGCCCTCCCGCCGCAGGTTCTCGACCGCCGCCTCGGTGGAGCAGAGCAACAGGTCGCTCGCATGATCGGTGAGCACCCGGTTGAGCTCCTCGGGCATGCGGCGGTCGAACGAGCGCATTCCCGCCTCCACGTGCCCCACGCGGATGCCTGCCTGAGCGGCGGCGAGAGCCCCCGCCAGGGTGGTGTTGGTGTCGCCGTAGACCAGCACCAGCGCCGGCTCGATCTCGTGCAGCACGGGCTCCAGTGCCCCCAGGATGCGTGCCGTCTGCGCGCTGTTGGATCCGGACCCGGCCCCGAGCTCCCGATCCGGGGCCGGCACCCCGAGCTCGTCGAAGAACACGCGCGACAGCGCGTCGTCGTAGTGCTGGCCGGTATGCACGATCAGCTCCTCACAGCGCTCGCGCAGCTTGCGCGAGACCGCGGCTGCTTTCACGAACTGCGGCCGGTTGCCGATGATCGTGAGGATCCTCACGGGCACGCCCCTATGATGGTCGGCGGGATGGGCAGAAAGCTTCTGGGCGGCGCGATCGGGATTGCGACCGGCGTCGTCAAGCACGTCGCCTGGTATCTGGCCCACCGTATGGAGGGCCGTCCGCGGCCGCGCTCTTGACTACGCGAGCTCTTCCTCGATCCGCGCCCGGAGCCGGGTCGCCGCTTCGCGCGTGTGCTCGCCCTCGGGCAGCTCGATGTCCTCGATCGTGGAGATCGACTGGGCCTCGCGTGTGGTCGAGGCCAGGAAGGCCTCGGTGGCCACCCTCAGGTCGTCCATGGTGCAGGCGCGCTCCTCGACCTCGACCAGCTCCATCACCCGGGCCCGCGTGATCGAGGCCAGGATGTGCTCGCTCAGCGGCGGGGTGCAGAGCACGCCCTCGGCGTCGGCCCAGAACAGCGACGAGGTGGGCGCCTCCAGCACCCGCCCGTGGGGGGTCACCAGCAGCGCCTCGTCGTAACCGCGCTCCCTGGCCAGGCGGCCGGCCAGCATGTTCGCCCCGTACGAGAGCGACTTCACACCGTCCAGCACCCGAGTGGGGGCGTACTCCACCACCCCGAGGCGAATCCGCTCCGAGGCCACCGGGAGCGGCTCGGTGAACAGAAGACGCCGCCCGCCGCGGGTGAGGACGATGCGCAGGCAGCCGTCGAAGCCACCCCCGCCGCGGGCCTCCAGCAGCTGCGGGATCTCGGCCTCGAGCTCGGCCCGGGGCACGCCCTCGAGCCGAAGGTTCGCCGCCGAACGCTCCATCCGGTCGAGATGATCGGCCAGCGCGAAGGGTCGCCCGGCGTAGATGCGGATGACCTCGAAGGCGCCGTCGCCGCGCAGAAGCCCCTCGTCGGTGGCCGGAATGGTGGCCTCCGCGGAGGGGACCACCTCACCGTCCACGCAGGCGAGCTCGACGGTGGTCGCGGGGGCTGCCAGTTGTTCGGACATGTCCCGCAGGTTAGTAGGCGGCCAACAGGCGGCATGGGCCGCCCGAACCGTCCTGCCAGGGCACCACCCCGACGACCACCTGGGCGCCCCGCGGTGGGATCCGGCCCACGTTGGCGACGTTCTCGAGGCCGTAGCGGTCGGCGCCCAGGAGGCGTGCGTGGACCGCGAACGTGGTGGAGGTGCCCGGGTCGAGGCTCAGCGTGTCCACCCCGATGCCGCGGATGCTCCGGCGCTCCAACAGCCATTCCACCGCCTCCAGGCCGAAGCCCGGGAAGTGGTAGGTGCCGCTCGCGTCGGCGTTCTTGTACGCCACGGGATCGGAGATGCGCCGGTCCCAGCCCGAGTTCATGAACACCACGGCGCCTCGCGGGATGCGGCCGTAGCGGCGCTCGTAGCGCAGCAGGTCGTCGGGCTCGACCTCGGTGTCGGGATCGCGGGCGGCCCGGCCGGAGATGTCGATCACCGCGGCGGGGGCGAACAGCTCTCCCGTTCGCAGCTCGGGCACGAGCCGGCCACCGGGCGCGAGGTGCCCGGGGGCATCCATGTGGGTGCCCGAGTGCTCGTCGAAGGTCCACTCCTGCTTGTAGAAGCCGTCGCCCTCGATGGTGGTCAGCGTGCGGCGCGTCGGCTCGTTGCCGGTGTAGACCGGGAAGCCTTCGGTGAAGACGTGGGTGAGGTCCTGGCAGCGGCCTCGCCCCGGGTGCCCGCGCCCCGCGAGCGCCGGTGACGGGCCCAGGGCCGCCAGCGCGGCCGCGGCACCGCCGCCGGCCAGCACCGCCCGGCGGCTCACGCCGCCGCCCTCGCGCTCCCTCTCAAATCCCTCACGTACGGTCTCCACGGTGCCCGGCAGACACATCGCAGCCTCCCCTCGTCGTCGCTGAGTTCGCGGAGCATTTGGCCCTTCTTATGAACGGCTTAACGAGGCGGTCTACGTTGCCGGTGCCGTGCGCGTACTCATCGCCGACGACGAGCTGGCGGTCCGCAGCTCGATCTCCCGTGCCCTAGAGCTGAAGGGCTACCGGGTGGGAACGGCCGCCGGCGGCCACGAGGCCCTCGCGCGCCTGAGCGAGAGCAGCTTCGACGCCCTCGTGCTCGACCTCATGATGCCCGGGGTCGACGGACTGGATGTGTGCCGCAGGATGCGCGCGGGCGGAGACGGCACGCCCGTGCTCATGCTCACCGCCCGGGACGCCGTGGGCGATCGGGTGGCCGGGCTCGACGCCGGCGCGGACGACTACCTGGTCAAGCCCTTTGCCCTCGAGGAGCTTCTGGCCCGGCTGCGCGCGCTGGTACGGCGCGCGCCGAGCAACGGCGACCGGCCCGCGGTCCTGCGCTTCTCGGACCTCACCGTTGACACCGGCGCCTACGAGGTCCGGCGGGGCGATCGGCCGATCGAGCTCACCCGCACGGAGTTCGTTCTCCTCGAGCTGCTCATTCGCCACCCACGTCAGGTGTTGACCCGGTCGACGATCTTCGAGCGCGTCTGGGGCTATGACTTCGGCAGCGGCTCCAACTCCCTGGGCGTGTACGTCGGCTATCTGCGCCGCAAGCTCGAGGAGGCCGGCGAGCCGCGGCTCCTCCACACGGTCCGCGGCGTGGGCTACGTGCTCCGCGAGGCCTGAGCGTGTCGTTTCGGCGCCGGTTGACCCTGGCCGCGGCTGCCGCCGTCGCGGTGGTGGCCCTCCTCACGGCGGTCGCGGCCTACGGCATCGTCCGGGGCGAGCTGCGCGGTCAGATCGACGAGTCCCTGCGTGAGCGCGCGGAGCCGGTGGCCCGCTTCGCCGATGGTCCGGCCGACCCCTTCATGCCGGGCCCGCCGGTTCCCCGCACCGAGCGGCTCGGCGGCGCGGGCGGCTACCTGCAGGTGATCGACGGCGACGGCCGCGCCGCCCGGGTGGACGGGAGCGAGGCCCGCCTGCCGGTCGATGAGGGCGCCGCCCGGCTCGCACGAATCGGCGGCGAGCCCAGGTTCAGCGACGCGGACGTGAGCGGGACCCGACTGCGGGTGCTCACCGTCCCGCTGGCGGAAGGAGGCGCCGTGCAGATCGCCCGGCCACTCGACGAGGTCGAGCAGGTGCTGGCGGACCTGCGCCTGATCCTGGGCGCCGTGCTGGTGCTGGGGGTGGCGCTGGCGCTCGTGCTGGGGCGACTGGTCACCCGCACCGCGCTCGCCCCGGTTGAGCGCCTGACCGAGGCCAGCGAGCACGTGGCCACCACCTCCGACCTCAGCCGGCGCATCGAGGCGCAGGGAAGCGACGAGCTCGGCCGCCTGGCCGGCAGCTTCAACACCATGCTCGACACCCTGGAACACACGGTGGCGGCGCTCGACCAGTCGCTGGTGGCCCAGCGACGCCTCGTGGCCGACGCCTCGCACGAGCTGCGCACCCCGCTGACCAGCCTGCGCACGAACATCGACGTGCTGCGCGATCCCGACGGCCTGCCCGCCGAACAGCGCCGCGAGCTGCTCGACGATGTGGGCGCCCAGCTCGACGAGCTGACCCTGCTGGTGGGCGACCTGGTCCAGCTGGCCCGCGACGACGAGCAGCCGCTGGAGCCCCAGGACGTCCGCCTCGACCTGGTGGTGGCCGAGGCCGTAGAGCGCCACCACCGCCACGCCCGCAGCGTGCGCTTCGAGACCCGCCTCGAGCCCGCGGTGGTCGAGGGGATCCCCGACCGGCTCGAGCGGGCGGTGTCCAACCTCCTCGACAACGCTGCCAAGTTCAGCCCGCCGGACAGCACCGTGGAGGTGATCCTGCAGGGAGGCGAGCTGAGCGTGCGCGACCACGGCCCGGGGATCGAGCCGGCGGACCTGCCCCACGTCTTCGACCGCTTCTACCGCTCGGCTACGGCTCGTGCGGTGCCCGGATCCGGGCTCGGGCTGGCGATCGTCCGCCAGGTGGCGGAGGGACACGGCGGGGCGGTCTCGGCCGAGGCCGCGCCGGGGGGCGGCACGCGCTTTCGGCTGGTGCTACCGGCGGTCTAGGGTGGGCCGGCGGGCGCGTCCCTTCGCGCCCTCGTCACACACGTCACCGACCCGTAACGCTGGACGGCCTGCGCCGAGCGTGTGGCTTCCGTAAGGCGCGCATATGGCGCCTTCTGGAAGCCACACCCCCGGGAACCTTCTGACCGCCGGTGCGCGCACCCGGCCACCGCCCGCCGCTCACGGCCGCATGCGGCGACTCGGCGGCAGTGGGCCGTGTAGGAATCGAACCTACAACCTTGAGATTAAGAGTCTCCTGCTCTGCCAATTGAGCTAACGGCCCCGCGGCGATTCTAGAAGACGCCCAGCGCCGTTACTCCTTGGGGCCGGAGGCCACGTCCTTGAGCGCTTCCTCGCGCGACGAGTGGATCGGGAACACCCGGTCCAGGCCGGTGATCTCGAAGATCTTGGTGATGTTCTCGTCGGTGCACACCAGCGCGAGCGAGCCGCCGGCCGGCCGCAGCCGCTTGACCCCGCCCACCAGCACGCCGAGGGTGGTCGAGTCGATGAACGTGGCTTTCGACAGGTCCACGACGATCTGCTTCTTGCCCGACTCGATCAGCTCCACCATCCGCTCCTTGAACTCGGGCGCGGTGTAGAGATCGACCTCGCCGCCGAGCTCGATCACGTGGGTGGTGTCGTCGATCGCCTCGTCTTCGATGTGAAAGTTCACGGCCGGAAAGATAGCCGGAGGCGGCGGCCCAGGCGGGCGCCTCCGCCAATAGCGGCCGCTCAGCCGCTCGGCGCCTGCTGCGCCGTCTGCGCCTGCGACTGCTTCTTCAGCTGCTTGGCCTGCTGCTGCACGGCCTTGCGCTGCCCCTCGGGGGCCAGGTCGACGGCCCTGGTGGTGGCCAGGTCCGCCGTTCGCTTGTCGCCCGCCAGGCTCGCGTACGCCACCAGCTGCAGGTAGGAGGCCGAGTCGTTCTCGGTCCGGGCGACGATGGCCGCCGCCTCCTGCGCCTCCTTGGGCTGATTGAGCGCCCCCACGTCGTAGACGCGCAGCGCGAAGGTGGCGGTGGCCGCGCTGGGGTCGCCCTCGGCTGCGTTCACATAGCGCTGCCAGTTGGCCGCCGACCTGCGCAGCTCATCCTTCGCCTCGTCCGGGAAACCCGTCTGGCCGGACTGCTGCTGTGCGGTGGCGAGGTTGAAGTAGTCGCGCACCAGCTCCTGGAGCGCAGCCTGGTCGTCGGGATTGGCCTGCACGCGCTTCTCCAAGCGCTCGACCCGTTCCTCCAGCACGCTGTTGGGGTTGCCGCCGCCACTGCGATCGCTGAAGGCGTCGAACAGGCCGCCGGTCACGTCCCCGCCGATGCCGAAGAGCACCAGACCGCCGCCCATGAGCAGGGCCAGGAACAGGTACACGACCTGCACCAAGCGCCGGCGGCGCCCTCTGAGATCGAACAGCATGCGGCCGAAGGCTAGCTTGGGCCTTCGGCAGCTGGTGTGACCTGCTCGCCCACCTCGGCGGCGGGTCGCCCGAGCACCGAAGCGAGCCAGATGCTGAGCTCGTAGAGGAGGAGCAGCGGGATCATCTCCAGGATGAGGGTGAGCGGGTCCAGCGTCGGCAGCAGGGCGGCCACGACCGCGATCACCACGATCGCGTAGCGGCGGTTCTTCCTCAGCTTCTCCGGGCTGGTAACCCCCAGCCGGCAGGCCGCCAGGACCCCCACGGGGATCTGGAAGCCGATCCCCATCGCAATCATCAGCAACGTGACGAACGAGTAGTAGTCGCGGGCCCGGACCTGCGTGTTGAACTCGTCGGCGTTGAAGTTGAGCAGGAAGTCCAGCGCGGGCGTGAGCACCACGAAGTAGCAGAAGACCACCCCGATGACGAACAGCACCGGCACCATCATCAACAGGGGCGTGGCCACCTTGCGCTCGGTGGGCGAGAAGGCCGGGAGCACGAAGGCGTAGAGCTGGTAGAGGATGATCGGCAGGCTGATCAGCAGGGCCGCGTAGGCCGAGTTGGTGAGCGTGGTGTAGAAGGCCTCGGCCGGCCCGAGGGTGATCGGCTCGATGCCGTCCGGCAGCGGCGCGTTGACGATCTCCAGGACAAGGTGGTTCTGCCAGCCGGTCACCGCCCATGCCACACCGAAGGCGAGCGCAGAGATGATCAGCCGGCTGCGCAGCTCATCCAGGTGGTCGACGACCGACAGGCGGGCGTCGTGGGCGATCGGCCGCAGGCGGCGCGCCACTACCGTCCAGTCAGGACCGCCGGTCGCCGGCGGTGCTGTGCACTGTCGGCTCGGGCTTCTCGGCGGCCGCGTCGGCCGCGTCGAGCTGCTCTTGCTCCTTGTCCTTACCGGTAACGGAGTCCTTGAACTCGCGCATGCCGCGCCCCAGGGAGCGCCCGAGGTCGGGCAGACGCTTGGGGCCGAAGATCACGAGCACGATGATCAGGACGATGACGATCTCGAGAGGGCCTGGGGTCGGCATGTGTCAGGTCATGGTAGCGCTGCCGGGGAGCTCACTTGTTGAAGTTCAGGTAGAAGCGGCTGGGAGTGGGTTCGGCCTGGCCCTGGTACTTGGAGCGGTTCTCGCGTGATCCGTAGGGTCGCTCCACGGGGCCGTCCATGCGCATGAAGGAGATCTGGCCAATGGGCATGGCCTCGTAGATCGTGATCGGGAGGTTGGCCACGTTGGACAGCTCGAGCGTGAGGTTCCCGGAGAAGCCGCTGTCCACGAAGCCCGCGGTGGAGTGGATCAGGAGCCCCAGCCGGCCGAGGCTCGACTTTCCCTCCAGCCGGGCCACGAGGTCGTCGGGGAGGGTCACACGCTCGAGCGTCTGCCCCAGCACGAACTCCCCCGGGTGCAGGATGAAGGGCTCGCCGTCGTGCACCTCCACGAGCTCGGTCAGGTCGTCCATGGGGGCGCGGACGTCGATGTACGGATAGCGCGCGTTGTGGAAGACGCGAAAGCGCCGGTCGACCCGCACGTCGACGCTCGAGGGCTGGAGAAGCTCCTCGTCGAACGGCTCTATCACGATGCGCCCGGTCTCGATTTCGGACCGAATCGTTCGATCGCTCAGCACCACGAGTCAACCGAGTCTAGGGGTGCCGCGTAAGTAAGAGCGAACTCGACCGTTGGACACCCGAGAGGCACGAGAAAGCGACACGGAGCACGAGCAACATGGAAAGCCGCGGCAAACAGACCCCGTTCGACAAGCCAGAGGCCGTCGAGGAGCTCCACATCTGCCTCGAGTGCGCGTCCGTGCTGGTCTACCCCATGGAGTGGGAGGAGGCCGGCCCGCAGAGCTGGAGCGTGGTACTGCACTGCCCCAACTGCGACACCTACCGCGACGGCATCTTCGGGCAGGCCTCGGTCGAGGCCTTCGACGAGGAGCTCGACCGCGGCTGCGACGACCTGCTCCGAGGCTACGAGCGCCTCGTCCAGGCCAACCTGGCCGAGGAGATCGAGCGCTTCGTGGGCGCTCTTCACGCCGGCGCGATCCTGCCCGAGGACTTCGAGCCGTAGGGCTTCAGGCAGTCAGGCGTAGCGCTCGACCACGCCGTCGGCCACCAGCTCCAGGGCTCGGCGGCGCTCGGCCGGCAGGTGCAGCTCGGCCAGGGTGGTCTTGGCCTCCGCCACGTGCGAGAGGGCTTCGCGGCGGGCCTCGTCGAGGGCGCCGGTGCAGGCGATGCGGTCGCAGACCGACGCCGCCTGCTCCGGGCTGCGCACGGCCTCCCGGAGGTCCAGCCCGCGCAGCTCGGCGTCGCTGCGCCGGGCCAGGATCAGGGGCAGGGTCACCGTGCCGTCCAGCAGGTCGGTGCCGCGCGGCTTGCCCGTGCGCTCGGTGGGACCGGAGACGTCGAGCACGTCATCCAGCATCTGGAAGGCCAGGCCCAGGCGCTCACCGAAGCGCCCGAGCGGGTCCGCGAGCTCGGCTCGGCCACCGAACAGCGCCCCGAGGCGGCAGGAGGCCTCGAACAGGCTCGCCGTCTTGAGGCGGCAGCGTTCGGCGTACCGCTCCGGGGTCACGTCCGCCCGCCAAGCGTCGGCCCGTTGCCGAAGCTCTCCCCGAGCCAGCGCGGACGAGGCCACCGAGAGGGCCTGCACCGCCTCCTCGCTGCCGGTGGCCGAGAGCTCGGCGAAGGCCCGCGAGAAGAGCAGGTCCCCGGTGGCGGTGGCGGCCTCACGGCCGCCGAGGGCGAACACGGTGGGGCGTCCGCGGCGCAGGTCGGCCCGGTCGAGCACGTCGTCGTGGACGAGCGTGGCCATGTGCAGCAGCTCGACGGCGGTGGCGCCGGCCACGAGCCGCCCGTCGCCGGCCTCCATCCCGCAGAGGAACAGCAGCACCGGCCGCAGACGCTTTCCCCCAGCCGAAAGCGTGCCGCCGGCGTGACCCGCGAGCTCGGAGCCGTAGCCCTCCACCACCACCGCCAAGCGCTCCTCGGTCCGGGAGAGCAGGTCGGCCAGCTCCTGTCCGCCCGCCTCCAGCACCGCGCCGAGCTGGGCCTGGGCGGTGTTCATGCGCGGCGCGTTCCCGCGTGCAGCGCGATGATCCCACCCGCGGTGAGGATCCAGCGGACGTCCTCGAGGCCGGCCGCGGCCAGCCTCCCCGCGAGCTCGTCCGGGCCCGGGAAGCGGCGCACGCTCGCCGGCAGGTAGGTGTAGGCGTCGCTGTCGGCGAAGCGGCCGAAGGCCGGCACCGCGCGGTCGAACCAGAAGCGGAAGAACCAGGAGAGGGGCGGGCGCTGCGGCGTCGTGATCTCGAGCACCACCACGCGGCCGCCGGGGCGCACCACGCGCGCCATCTCGGCCAGCCCCCGGTCAAGGTCGCCGAAGTTGCGGGCCCCGAAGCCCACCGTGGCCGCGTCGAACTCCCCGTCCCCGTAGCCCAGCCGGAGGGCGTCGCCCTCCTCGAAGGCGATCTCCGGAGCCTTGGCGCGCGCGATCTCGAGCATCGCGGGGGCGAAGTCCATGCCGGTCACGGCGGCGCCGCGGCCGGCCAGCTCGATCGCCAGGTCGCCGGTGCCGGTGGCCACGTCGAGGGCGCGCGAGCCCGGCCCCACCCGGGCCAGGTCCACGGCCCGCCTCCGCCAGCGGTGGTGCATGCCCGCGGTCATGACCGAGTTCATCCGGTCGTAGACCCGCGCGATGCGGTCGAACATCACACGTACCTGCGCGTCGGGCATGGTTCCGGCGGCCGCTGGAGCCTTCACACGCGGAGGACTCTACGCCGCGCGGGCTACTCGCCCTTGAGCGAAGCCACGTAGTCGACGAGCTGGTTGAACTGCTCCGGGTTCTCGTCGCGCACCGACTGGTAGGAGGGCATCGGCGCGGTGGGGTTGACGAGCGTCCGGGCGATCGCCTCGCGACCCAGCCGGTTGCCGATCTCGGTCAGGTTGGGGCCTATGGCCCCACCGTTCTCGCCGACCTTGTGGCAGGCCAGGCAGCCACTCGAGGCCATCACCTTCTGCCCCTCCTCGTACTGCGGCGCGGTGGCAAGCTCGATCTCGGACGGCGACCCCGCCACCGCTCCGAGGACCGTCAGGTAGGCCATCGCCGCCACCGTGGCCACCGCCGCCGTCATCGCGATCGGGCGGCGGAGCGGATGCCGCTCGGGGCCGCGGTCGTAGAACGGCAGCAGCAGGAGCAGCATCAGGCAGATCGTGGGGATGCCGATGGTGGCCATGAAGACCAGCTCCGGCGGCTTGACAACGCGCAGCAGCTCGAAGAGGAAGAAGAAGTACCACTCGGGCCGCGGCGTGTAGGTGGTGGTCGTCGGATCGGCCTTGGGGCCGAGCTCCGCGCCGAGCAGGATCGCCAGGGCGATGATCACGAACAGCGTGATCGCGGCCATGCCCGAGTCCTTGGCGACCGCGTAGGGGAAGAACGGCTTCCCCTGCGTCTTGGAGACCGAGTACTCGCGCAGGTACTGCTCGCGCTCGCGGGCGTTCACGGGATCAGATCTCCTCCCGCAGGAGGTCCTTCTTCTCGGCCTTGATCCACGGGGGTGCGGTGGTGCCGAGCTTGGCCACGAGGTACAGATGGGCGCCGATCAGGGCCACGATCAGGCCCGGCACGGCCAGCATGTGCAGCGCGTAGAACCTCGTGATGGTCGTTGGCCCGAACTCCGCGCCGGCGCGCAGGAAGTCCGCCAGGTAGGGGCCCACCACCGGGCCAGAGGCGTTGATGTTCACGGCGACGACCGTGGCCCAGAAGGAGCGCTGGTCGAAGGGCAGCAGATAGCCGGTGAGCCCCATGACCAGGGTGAGCACCAGCAGCACCACGCCGATCACCCAGTTGAGCTCGCGCGGGTACTTGTAGGCCCCGAACACGAACGTCCTGCCCATGTGAAGGAAGATCAGGATGATCATCACCGTCGAGCCCCACTTGTGCATGCCGCGCACGAACTCGCCGAGGAAGACCTCGTTGGTGATGCGCGAGGCCGACTCGTAGGCCCGCGTCGGGTCGGGCTCGTAGTACATGGCCAGGAACACACCGGTGACCGCCTGCGACAGGAAGGCGAACAGCGTGGCCGAGCCCAGGGTGTAGAACCAGTTCGTGCCCTTGGGGACCTTGCGGTAGAGGAAGCCGCGCAGGAACGGGGTGATCCCGGTGCGCTCCTCCAGCCACCCGACCGCGGTGGCGGTGCCCTCGACGGCGTGGTCCTTGACCGTGGGCTTCTCCGCTGGCGGGGCGGTCGCGCCCCCGTTGGTGCGGCTGCCGTTGCGACCGTTGCCGTTGCCGGGGCGAGGCGGCGCCGGACGCAGGAACTTGGGCGGAGAGGGAAGCTTCATGTGGTGGGCCTCGACGGGTAGAGGTATTGCCACAGCCCGTCCACGTGGTTCGACGGGTCGCGTGGCGCAAAGCGCTTCAGCTGGCTGTTGAGCGAAAAGCGGTCGCCCACCTCGACCTGGCCGGCGGTCACGCGGGTGTAGAAGCGGTCGAGCGGACGGACCGGCGGCCCGCCCTCGACCTGCCCCTCGAACCCGTAGACCCCGCCGTGGCAGGGGCAGACGAACTTCTGGGACGCCTGGATGTACCGCACCGGGCAGCCCAGGTGGGCGCAGCGGGTGGAGATGACGACGTAGGGCTGGGACGGCTGGCCCTCGACCTTGGTGTCCCGCTCCGGGTCGAACCGGCGCACGTACACGGTGGTCTTCCCGGGATCGCCGATCTCCGGAACGATGTTGATGACCCGCGGCACGTAGGTCTCGTCGTTGAAGTCGTCCAGCGGCCCCACCTTCTGCCAGCGCGTGGGGATCGTGTCCTCGAACAGCGGTCCCACGGCGAACCCCAGCCCGGGTAGGGCGAAGGCCATCGTGGCGATTCCGCCGGCGGCCAGCGCGGTGCCCTCCATGAGGCGGCGGCGAGTGACGGTCTCGCCCTCGAACGCACCCGCGATCCCGCGACCTTCGGTGTAACGGGAGGACTTGTCGAGCTTGGGGGGATCGGCCACGGTGTCAACTACCTGTTTACCGCTCAGGGAAGGGTAGTGCCAACATGGTTACGGAGCGCACGACCCTCGTCAGCACCCTCAACGCGCCAGTTTCCGGGCGCTCGCGTCCCACAGCGCCTCGGCCTCGTCGCCGCGGCCCTCGGCGTGGGCCTGCGCCGAGCGTGAGATCAGCTCGGACAGCTCGGCCACCGCCTCGAGGTCGCCGGTCTCCGCCAGGCGGGACAGGCCGAGGGCGTAGAGGGCGTCGCCCGCCAGGAGGCGCAGATCGGAGTCCATGCCGCTGAACAGCCGCGGGCTGCCGTAGTGCATGAGATAGCCCTCGTAGACGGCCTCCAGCACGAAGCCGCGCGTGGCGTCGAGTCGCTCGAAGCGGCCGGCGTGCCCGCCGGGGTCGGCGTAGGGCTCCAGCGCCGGGTCGGCCGCGGCGACGATCGCGGCGGCGGCGCTCAGGCGATCGCCTCCAGCGAGGGGCGCGCCGCCTCCAGCGTCCGCTCCACGTGGGCGTCGGTGTGGGCCAGGGAGGGAAACCAGGCCTCGAACTGCGACGGGGGCAGGTAGACGCCCCGCTCGAGCATGCCGCGGCAGAAGGCCGCGTACGCGTCGAGGTCGCAGGCGCGGGCGTCGTCGTAGTCGCGCACCGGCCGCTCGGAGAAGAACAGGGTGACCAGTCCGGTGGTCGAGGCGGTCTGCACGGCCACGCCCGCCGCCCGGGCGGCCTCTTCGAGTCCCTCGGCCAGCGCGGCGGCCAGACCGGACAGGCGATCATAGGCGTCGTCGTCGAGCAGGGCCAGAGAGGCCAGCCCGGCGGCGGTGGCGAGCGGGTTGCCCGACAGCGTGCCAGCCTGGTAGACGTCGCCCGCCGGTGCCACTCGCTCCATCAGCTCCCGCGGTCCCGCGTAGGCGGCCGCCGGCAGGCCGCCGCCGATCACCTTGCCCAGCACCACGACGTCGGGTCTCACCCCTTCGCGCTCCTGCGCGCCGCCGCGGGCCACCCGGAAGCCGCTGATCACCTCGTCGAACACGAGCAGCGCCCCGGCGGCCGCGGTGGCCTTCCGCAGGTACTCGAGGAAGCCCGGATCGGGAGGAACCAGGCCCATGTTGGCCGGGTAGGGCTCGGCCAAGAGCGCGGCGGTCTCCCGCTCGGCCAGAGCTCGCTCCACCGCCTCGCGGTCGTTCCAGGGCACCACGATCGTGTCGGCGGCCTGGGCAGCGGTCACGCCCGGGCTGGCGGGAATCCCCGCGGTGGCGAGCCCGGACCCGGCCTCCGCCAGCAGCCCGTCCACGTGCCCGTGGTAGGCGCCGGCGAACTTGATCACCGCGTCGCGCCCGGTCGCCGCCCGGGCCAGGCGCACCGCGCTCATCGCCGCCTCGGTGCCCGAGGACGTCATCCGCACCATCTCCGCCGCCGGCACCCGCTCCACCACCGCGGCCGCCAGATCGACCTCGGCCTGGGTGGGCGCTCCGTAGCTCGTGCCCGCCGCCGCCGCGGCGGTCACCGCGGCCACCACCTCCGGGTGCGCATGGCCGGCGATCAGCGGTCCCCAGGACATGACCCAGTCGGTGTAGCGGCGACCGTCCACATCGACCAGCTCGGCGCCCTCGCCGCGGGCGACGAAGATCGGGTCGCGGCCGATCGAGCGCATCGCTCGCACGGGCGAGTTCACGCCCCCGGGCAGCAGCTCGAGCGCCCGGGCGTAGAGCTCGTCCGAGCGGGTCCCTAGCTGTGTTCGGCTTCCCACACCCGGTGCGCGTCGGTGAAGTAGCGCAGGCGGACCTTCTTGAACTCGGTCGACGAGTAGAGCGTCCGCCGCTCGTCGATGCCGGTGTCCTCCGCGATCGAGTCGAGGATCGCGTCGCACTCCTCCTTCGAGCGCCCGTGGGCCATGGTGAACACCGAGTAGGGCCAGTCGGCGTAGGTGGGGCGCTGGTAGCAGTGCGAGATGCCGCGGAAGGAGGCCATGCGCGGACCCAGCTCGAGGATGCGCTCGTCGGGAACCTGCCACACGCCCATCCCGTTGGCTGAGAAGCCGGCCCGGCGGTGGAACAGGATCGCCGCCACGCGGCGCAGAGCCCGGCGCTCCTGCATGTCCTCGAGGTGGGCCAGCAGTTCCTCCACCGACAACCCGGCCTCGGCCGCCGCGGGCGCGAACGGCTCGGAGACGGCCTCCATCGGGCCCTGGGTGGCGCGGATCACGGCCACGTCCTTCTCGGACAGCTCGATGGCCTCGGGCTCGGTGTAGTCGGAGGACTCGGCGGCCGCGGCCAGCGCCTCGGTTCCCTTCTCCATCTCCAGGTCCATCCGGATCTTGAACAGACGCAGGGTGGGCAGCTCGCGGACCGACTCGGCGCCGGTCAGCTGCGCCAGCAGCTCGAGGGTCCCCTCCAGACCGAGCGTCGAGCCCGGCTCGGTGGCGATCGTGAACCAGAGGTTGAAGTCGTGGTCGCGCAGGTAGTTGTGCGAGACCCCGGGGTGCGAGTTGATGATCTTCGCCGCCCGCCAGGGGTTCTCGGGATCCACGCGCGCCGCCACCAGCATCGAGCGGTATCCGAGCACCCGGGTGTCGAAGATCGGCGTGATCTCGCGGATGATGCGCTCGTCCAGCAGCCGCCGGGTGCGCCGCAGCACCTCGTCCTCGGGGAGCTCGGCGGCGTCCGCGACGGCGGCGAAGGGGCGCTCGGCCAGCGGGAAGCTGCCCTGCAGCAGGTTGAGCAGCCGCCGGTCGGTCTCGTCCAGCGGCACGGCCGAGCCGTCCTTGCGGCTGCGGACCTTGGCTATGGGCTGAGCCACCGGGCGACGTCCTTGGCGTGGTAGGTGATCACGATGTCGGCGCCGGCGCGGCGGATGCCCATGAGGGTCTCCAGCACGACCGCGCGCTCATCGATGTATCCGGCCGAGGCGGCCGCCTTGATCAGTGCGTACTCGCCGCTGACGTTGTAGGCGGCCACCGGCACGCGCGTGGCCTCCTTGACCCGGCGGACGACGTCGAGGTAGGGCAGGGCGGGCTTGACCATCACCACGTCGGCGCCCTCCTGCACGTCGAGCAGCGCCTCGCGCACGGCCTCCTCCGCGTTGGCGGGATCCATCTGGTAGCTGCGCCGGTCGCCGAAGGCGGGCGTCGAGTCGGCCGCCTCGCGGAAGGGCCCGTAGAAGGCGGAGGCGAACTTGGCGGAGTAGGCGATGATCGGCAGGTCCTTGTGGCCCTCGGCGTCGAGTTGGGCTCGCAGCGCCCCCACGCGGCCGTCCATCATGTCGCTGGGCGCGACGGCGTCGGCACCCGCGGCGGCGTGCGACAGGGCCGTCTTGGCCAGCAGCTCGAGCGTCACGTCATTGTCCACGCGGCCGTCCTCGGTGACGACGCCGCAGTGCCCGTGCGACGTGTAGCCGCACAGGCAGACGTCGGTGATCACCACCAGCTCGGGGTGCGCGTCCTTGAGCGCCCGGACCGCGAGCTGCACCACACCCTCGTCGTCGTAGGCGCCCGAGGCCTGCTCGTCCTTCTCGGCCGGCAGGCCGAACAGCAGCACCGCGGGCACGCCCAGCGAATGGGCCTCGCCCGCCTCGGCGACGGCGTGCGATATCGACAGCCGCTCCACCCCGGGCATCGCCTCGATCGGCGTGCGCTCGTCCTCGCCCAGCTGCACGAACAGCGGCAGGACCAGATGCGCGGGGGTCAGCTCGGTCTCGCGCACCATGTCGCGCAACACGCCGGTCTGGCGCAGCCGGCGCAGGCGAGTGGCGGGGAAGGCCATCACCCAGGAGTCTAGGAGGCGGCTCGTCTCAGGCGAAGCGGTGGAGCGCCAGCCGGCCGATGGTCCCGAAGACCAGCGCCAGCACCGCGAGGTGCAGCAGCGGGCCGGCCAGGCCGCCGGCGTCGTTCAGAGCCGCGTCCATGGCCTCCAGCGTGGGCTTGAAGGGGAAGGCCGCGGACACCGCCTGGGTCAGGTCGTACAGCGCGGGCGCCACCGCGCCGGAGGGCACCAGCGCGAGGAAGGCCAGCGGCAAGGAGAGCATGAAGGCCAGCAGCGAGGCGGCCCGGACCTCTCGGGTGAGTGCGCCGATGGCAAGGCCCAACGCCGCGAAGGCGAGGGCGCCCGCCCCCAGCGCCACCACCCACAGGGGCACGCGCGCCCAGTCCAGCTCCACGAACAGCCCCAGGCCCGCCAGCATCAGCAGGCAGGTGGCCGCCGAGCACACGGCGGCGAGGGCGGCCTTCTCCACCAGCAGGCCCGTGCGCGAGACCAGACCGCGCACCAGCCGCGCGAAGGCGTTCTCCTCGCGCTCCAGGGCCAGCATCCCGGCCGCCAGCAGCATGGTGATGAACATCAGGGACACGGTCACCGCGAGAGCGACGGCGAACGAGCTGAGCGACGTGTCGCCGCCCTCGAGCGCCGTGGCGTCCACCCGGATCGGCTCCCCCACGACGTCGAGCACGTCGTCGGAGAAGGCCAGGTTCTCGCGGGCCAGCGCGGCGAACTCGATCGCCTCCGCAACCTCCTCCCGCTCGGTTCCGTCCTGTGGGAGGGCCTTCTGGGCGTCACGCAGGATCTGCTCCGCCCGCTGCAGCCCCAGCACGCTCCACGTCCTGACCGAGGAACGTGTAGACGCCGCCGTCGGAGATCAGCTCGAGCAGCTCGAGCGCCTCCTCGGCCACGCGCTTGGTGAGCGCGGCGTTCGCGGCCTGGACCTGGGAGTTGATCGTGTTCTCGACGAACTCCTTCTTGGCCGGGTCCTCGGCGTTGTAGAAGACCTCCACCGTCCCAGGGCTGAGCGTGGACTGCAGGTTCTGCGACAGGTCCTCGGGAATGATCAGCGCGCCGAGCGCCTCGCCGTCGCGCACCTTCTGGATCGCCTCGGCGCGGCTGTCCACCCTCAGCGGCTCGACCGCCTCGAAGATGCGCCGGCCCTCCTTGGCCAGGTCGATCCGCTCGCCGCCGAGCTCGACCAGCCCTGCCGAGTCCGGGAGGCCGTTGTAGATGGCGACGGTGGGCTTGTCGGGCCCGCGGGAGATGGCGAACCCGATCAGCACCGCGATCACGATCGGGTAGAGCACGAGCAGGGCCACCAGGAGCGGTGAGCGGCGCAGGATGCGAAGGTCCTTCAGGAGCAGCCAGCGCATTTGGTCAGTGCCCCCGGCGGTGCAGGAACTCCACGAAGGCCTGCTCGAAGTCCAGCCCCGTTGTCCCCACCTGGCGCTCCAGCTCCCGCGGCGAACCATCGAACAGCCGCTCCCCATCGGCCAGCAGGATGAGCTGGTCGGCGTGGCGGTCGGCCTCCTGGATGTTGTGGGTGGCGAAGATGACGGTGGTGCCCTCGCCGGCCAGGCGCAGGATGAACTCCCACAGGCGCTCCCGCTGGCGCGGGTCGAGCGCCGCGCTCGGCTCGTCCAGCAGCAGCACCTCGGGCTCGCCCAGCAGGCCGATGGCGATGTTCACCCGCTGGCGGTTGCCGCCGGAGAGCGTCGCCACCTGGTCGTGGGCCCGGTCCCGCAGATCGGTCAGCTCAAGCATCCGTTCGACCGTGGCGCGCGGGTCCGCTGTGCGCTCGAGACGGGCGAAGAGGGCCAGGTTCTCCTGCACCGTGAGCTTTCCGTAGAGCGCCGCCTGCTGCGGCACCCAGCCGACGTCCGCCGGGGCGGTGGACAGGTCGCCCTCGTCGGGCCGCTGGATCCCGGCCAGGATCGAGAGCAGGGTGGTCTTGCCCGCGCCGTTCGGGCCGATTACCGCCACCAACTCGCCCCGGCGCACCGAGAGCGAGACGCCGCGGAGGGCGACGCGTTCGCCGTAGCGCTTGACCAGGCCCTTCGCCTCCAACACCGGCTGCGAAATCCGCTCCCTGGCCACCGCGCTCTCCATCCGGCCGGAGCTTGGCAGAATCGCTGATCGTGAAGCTCCTGTTCATCGGCGACGTGGTGGGCGGGGTCGGCCGGCGCACCGTGGCCGCCCTGCTGCCCGATCTGCGCGAGGCACACCGCCCCGACTTCGTGATCTGCAACGGAGAGAACGCCGCCGGTGGCGTGGGGATCACCGAGAAGACCGCGCGCGAGCTCCTCGACCTGGGCGCCGACGCCATCACCCTCGGAAACCACACCTACCGCCATCGCGAGGTGTACGGGTTTCTCGACACCGAGCCCCGCATCGTCCGCCCGGCCAACTACCCGAAGGGCAGCCCGGGACGGGGCCACACGGTGGTGGAGTCCAACGGCTTCCGGCTGGGGGTGACGAACCTGTCGGGCACGCTGTTCCTCGAGGCGGCGCGCTCGCCCTTCAGCGAGGTGGACGCCGTGCTCTCCGAGCTGCGCGGCAAGAGCGACGCCGTGCTGCTCGACATGCATGCCGAGGCCACGAGCGAGAAGGTGGCCATGGGCTGGCACACCGACGGGCGGGTCACGGCCTGCCTGGGGACCCACACCCACGTCGCCACCGCGGACGCCCGCGTGCTGCCCGGGGGCAGCGCCTACGTGACCGACGTGGGGATGACGGGCGCTCGCGGCGGCGTCATCGGCGTCAAGCGCGAACAGGCCCTGGAGCGCTTTCTCACCCTGACGCAGGTGCGTTTCGAGACGGCCACCGAGGACCCGTGGCTGAACGGGGTGGTGGTCGAGGCCGACGGCGGGGGGCGGGCCACCTCGATCGAGCAGGTGCTGGCGCCGGCGCGTCTCTGAGCGTCGCGGCTCAGGCGGGCACGAGCTCACGCTCGGGCTCCGCGGGCGCGGCAGCCTCGGAGGGCGCGTCGCGCTGGGCGGCGAAGATCGCGACCAGCACGAAGGGCACGAACCACACCACGTACAGGTAGAACCAGTGCGTAGCCGCCAGCTGGAGGGCGATCAGCACCGCCGCGCCCAGGGCGGCCAGGCGGCGGAGGTCGGGCGCCCGCGGCCGGAAGGCCACAACCACCGCCAGCAGCACCGCGCCCACCTTCACGGCCGTCTGCAGCCACGAGAGCGACTCGACCTGACCCCAGACGCTGAACGGCGAGGGCCGGGAGAGCTGGTAGCCGAGCGTCCGGTCGTAGAGCTCCCGCAGCCCCTCGTCCGGCACGAACGGCGCCGTCAGCGCCGCCACCGTGACCAGGAGCGCGGCGCCGAACACGACCGGGGAGCGCCGGGCGAACAGCGGCGCCAGGGCCAGGGGCGCGAACTTGGCCGCCGTGCCCAGCCCGAGCACGGCGCCGCGGGCCCAGGGCGCCGAGACCAGGAGCGCCCCGACGCAGGCCAGGGCCACCAGGGCGTCGTTGGCGTTCGACTCGAGGACGAAGGTCGTGTAGGGATAGGCCGCCCAGGCATACCCGAGCGCCAGGCCCAGCACCCGCCCCTCCCGCCCCGGACGCAGGCGGCGCCCCAGCAGCAGCAGCCCGCCGATCACCAGCAGGTCGAAGACGATCGCCGCGGCGTGGGCGGCGGGCAGGTCGTCCCACGCGCCGCTCCAGCTGAAGGCCTGCTCGAAGGGCACGTAGAGCAGGTAGTTGAGCGGCCCGTAGGTGTCCCCTCGCTCCACGTCGTCGGAGAAGCCCTCGCCGTAGAGCTGGTCCCCGTCGATGATGCGGTCGGCCCCGACGGTCCCCGCGTAGCCCACGTCGATCACGTTCGAGTCGGCCACGTTCAGGCCGATCCGGAAGGCCACGAGGAACACCAGCGCCACCGCCAGCACCGCCATTGGGAGGTGGGGAACGAGCCGCCCCTGCCGCTCGCGCGGCCGGAAGCCTGCGAGCAGCATCCGCACCAGCAGATAGAGCAGCACCGGGTAGACCAGCGGCACCGACACACCGATCTCTCCCCGGTTGAAGAACACGTGCGAGGCCCCGAAGGCAAGCAGCACGAGCAGGTCGAGGTGCAGCAGCCGCAGCGGCCGGCGGAAGTCGATGAACGGCAGCAGGAAGAGCAGGCACAGGGGAAGCCAGACGTAGGGCGCGTTCAGGGTGCGCCCGAAGGCGCCCTCGCCCCCGCGGGCCATGGTCCAGGCCACCTGATAGCCCCTCCACTGCTCGAGCACGGCACCCGTGCCGTCGTCCACCTGGACCTGCGCCACCTCCTTGCCGTCACGGAAGAAGCTCACCTGCCAGCGGCCGGCGCCGTTGGTGTAGGCGTTGGGCCGCAGCGGGCCCTCCCGCCGCTCGGCCTGCACCTTCTCCGCCCGCTGCGCGATGCGCGTGACCTCGCGCGCGCTGCTGTCGTAGTAGGGCGGCGGCTCGGTCTGGGACTCCGGCGTCTGGAGGTCGGCCGCCTGGGCGGCGCCGGGAGCGCAGAGAGCGGTCAGCGCCGCCGCGCACAGCGCCGCTCGCAGTCGCCTGGCCATCGAGTCAGTCTCGCGTGAGCTCGATGCGGAAGCTCCACATCTTGTTCCCGATGAAGTTGAGCGGGGTGGCGGCGACGATGGCGATCGCCTGGGCCGGAAGCTCGGGCAGGCCGGCCACGCTCACGAGCAGCTCGAGCACCGTGGCTGCCACCAGGAATGCGACCACGCTCACGGTGAAGAAGCGCGCGGCCTGGAAGCCGGGATGGCCGGCGCGCGCCCGGAAGGTCCACTGCCGGTTCCAGGTGAAGTTGTTGAGCACGGCCACCACGAAGGCGATGGTGGCCGCGATCAGGTGGTGAAGGCCGAGCACCTCCACGCATAGGGCGAACACCAGCAGGTTGACCACGTAGCCCGAGGCGCCCACGGCGCAGAACTTGACCAGCTGCACCCAGTTGTGGGGCCGCCGCAGGCCCGCACGGACTCGCAGGTGAAGGGCGTGTGAGTCGCGCGCGACGGCCGCTTCGCCCTCCTCGCTCATCCGGACAACGGTACATCGAAGTGGTCGAGCACAAGCGGGGCCACGTCGGCCAGCGCCCACTCCTCGCGCTCGGGCACCTCGAGCCCGCACATGAGCAGCACTCCCTGGGAGTCGTCCTTGTGCAAGGAGCCGTGGCTGCCGCCGCCCACATGTGCAGAACCGCCCCAGTCGATGAACTCGGTTCCGGGGGCCGCCGAGATCAGCACGTCACCCGAGTGCGGGCACTCCAGCGCCGACCACAGCCGGCTCAGCGCGTCGGGATAGGTCCGGCTCGCAATCCGGCCCTCACGAGCTCGCAGGCCGAGCACCGAGCGCTTGCCCTCCACCCACCAGGACCGGCCGCGGCGATCGCCGAGCTCTCCGCCGGGGGCGAAGCGAAGCTCGCCCCGCTCGCTCGCCACAACCGCTTCGCCGTCACTGCGATAGGCCACCAGGTCCACGCCCTCAGCCTTCACGAGCCTCTCCACCACCCCGGGCACGAGCTCCGCCCGCCGTGCACCGTCGAGCACGTACACCATCGCAGAGCGAGCGGAGGGACAAACCGCCAGCTCCGCCTCGGTCGGCGCCGGGTCGGCGGGTGTCAGCACGCGCGAGTCCGCCAGCACCTCGCGGAGGTCGAGCGTCTCCTCCACCACGGTCTGCGAGTGGTCGGACATCACGATCACGGCGTGGTCGTCGAGGAAGGCGTCGGCGCCGCCGGCCACGTGCATGATCCGCTCGAGCGCCCGGTCGGCCTCGGCGATCGAACGCACCTGGCCGTCGGGCCCCACCCGATGCGAGTGCGTGTCGTTGTCGGGCAGCGAGAACAGCAGGAAGTCGAACAGGTCGTGCTCGACGAGGTAGGCGCCCACGCAGCCCGTGTGGCGATCGCGCTGACCCGGCAGCCCCAGCGCGGACGTGCAGCCGGTGTTGCGGGAATCGAACAGGTCGGCGTAGAACAGCTCACGCGCGCCGTACACGGGGTGGCGGAACTGAAGCGCCTCGCCGATCCGGCGGTAGACGCTGGCTCCCGACGGATCGTGCCTGGTGCGCCCGCGGTAGATCAGGTAGGTGGTGCAGGCCGTGCGCAGCCCGGCGTCGTCCAGGTGCTCGAACACCGTCCGGCGCGCCCGCGACAGGTGCGCCATGTTCATGTTGTAGACGGTGTCGTAGAGCGACCGGACGATCCCGAAGGCCCGGGTGGCCGGCAGCGACGACCCGTACTCGATGTAGCGCTCCTCCCCGCGGTGAAACCAGTTCATCGAGGGGATGTAGTGCTCGCCCGGGCCCGTGCCGGTGGCGATCGTCGCCGAGGCCACCGGCGTCACCGAGGGGAAGGTGGAGACGCAGTCGCGCACGTAGGTCCCCCGCTCCTTGAGTGCCGCCAGCGCCGGGGCCTGGCCCTCGGCGATGGCCTGGTCGAGCATCGCGGGCTTCAGCGAGTCGATGACCGCGAGGACCACCTTCTTGGGCCGGGCCGCCATCTATCGGAGGATGCGCAGGCCGGCGTACTTCTCGTCCGCGCGGCGGCCCGCGCGCACCAGCAGCACCACAAACGCGATCAGCACCAGGAACGAGACCGGCGGCAGGAACACGGCTGCAACGGCGATCAGCACGGCTGCGGCGTCGGCGTACACGCTGAGCAGCGCCGCGGCCCCCGCGTCGAGCCGGCTCCGCGCCCGCTCCACCAAGCCGCCCACCGCTCGCCAGGCGAGCAGCGCGCAGAGCGGACCGGCCACGAGACCGATCCAGGCGGGCTCGCCTCCGTCGGCCATCGCCCCGGCGAACAAGAGCGCGCCGAGGACCACCCCCAACAGTGCGCTCAGCAGCTGTGCCGGGCGCCGGCGGTCCTCGCGACCCGAGCGTTCCAACAGGTAGGCCACCACCGCGAGGGCCAGAACCGCGAGCAGGAACGGCGGCGACTCCAGGAAGGCCCAGTCGGTGCCCTCGAAGTCGATCCCCGCGTCCGCGCTCGCCAGCGCACCGACGGCCAACGGCGGGAGATACGGGCGCACGCCGGTCGAACCGGCGAGGCCGGAGCCGGTGCCGAGGTCGAGGAAGAGGCTCACAGAAGAGACGGGTTGCGCGACAGGTAGCCTGCGGGCGGTGACGATAGAGGAGCCGGCAGCGCGCCGGCCGGGGATCCGGCGATGAGCGGCCCCCGGGACCTGGAGCGCTACGCGGGGCTGTTCGCCACGCGCACGAGGGTCATGAAGTCGTCGGCCATGCGCGACCTGATGGCCGTGACCGCACGACCCGAGGTGATCTCCCTCGCGGGAGGGCTTCCCGACACCAGCACCTTTCCCCCCGACACCTTCGCGGCGGTGGCGCAGCGAATCGCGGCCGAGTCCTGCGCCAAGGCGCTGCAGTACGGGCCCACCGAGGGCCTCGACGAGACCAAGGACTGCATCGCTCAGGTGATGGGGGCGGAGGGCATGCGCGCCGACCCCGAGGACGTCGTCGTCACCACCGGCGGCCAGCAGGTCATCGACCTCGTGACCAAGACGCTGATCGATCCCGGCGACGTCGTGATCGCCGAGGGGCCCACCTATCCGGGCGCCGTCCCGGTGTTCTCCGCCTACCAGGCCGACGTCGTGCAGATCGACATGGACGCCGACGGGATGCGGGTCGACCTCCTGGAGCAGACGCTCGAGCGGCTCGAGCGAGAGGGCCGTCGGCCCAAGTTCATCTACACGGTGCCGAGCTTTCAGAACCCGGCTGGCGTGACCATGTCCCTGGATCGCCGCCGCCGCCTGGTCGAGCTGGCGCACGCGCGGCGGCTGCTCGTGTTGGAGGACAACCCCTACGGCCTGCTCCGCTACGAGGGTGAGCCGCCGCCGCCGCTGTTCGCCCTCGACCGCGGGGTCTACGTCATGTACCTCGGGACCTTCTCCAAGATCCTCTCCCCCGGCATCAGGCTGGGCTGGGTGGTGGCACCGCCACCCGTGCTGGAAAAGATCAACCTGGGCAAGCAGTCCACCGACCTCTGCACCTCGACCCTGTCCCAGGTCATGGTCTCCGCGTACTTCGCGCAGGGCAGCTGGCGCGACTACGTGGATTCGCTCACCGACGTCTACCGCAGCCGGCGGGACACGATGCTGGACGCGCTGGCCGAGCACTTCCCGCCCCAGGCGGAGTGGACCCGGCCGCGGGGTGGCCTGTTCGTCTGGGCCACGCTGCCGGACTTCATCGACACCACCGACCTGCTCGCTCGAGCGCTGCGGGACAACGTGGCCTTCGTCCCCGGCGCCGCCGCATTCATGGATGGGCGGGGGCACGCGTCGATGCGGCTCAACTTCTCGGGCTCGGACGAGGCCGCGATCCGCGAGGGGATTCGCCGCATCGGCGAGGTCGTCACCGAGCAGGTCGAGCTCTACGGAACGCTCACCGGCGAGCACGAGGCGGTGGTGCTGGACGAGCCCGCAGAAGCGCCCGAGGCCGAGGTCCTGCGCCTGCCCGGCCGCGAGGAGCGCGAGCGCCGGGCCCGGGGGTCATGAGCAGGATCGCCGTGCTGAAGGGAGGCCGCTCGCTCGAGCGCCAGGTCTCGCTGCGCTCCGGCGCCCGCGTGGAGGACGCCCTGGCCCGCCTCGGCCACGCCGTGGCCGGGATCGACGCCGGGCTCGATCTCATCGCCCGCCTGCGGGACCTCGACCCGGACGCCGTCTTCATCGCCATGCACGGCCGCGACGGCGAGGACGGCACCGTGCAGGAGCTGCTGGAGATCCTGGGCCTGCCCTACACCGGCTCGGGCGTGCTGGCCTGCATGCGCGCCACCGACAAGGTCCTGGCCAAGCACCTGATGCTGGAGGCCGGCATCCCGACGCCCGACTTCGTGGCCTTCAGCGAGACAGCCTTCCGCAGCCTGGGAGCAGCCGAGACGCTCGCCCCGATCGAGGCGCGCCTCGGCTTCCCGCTGGTGGTTAAGCCCTCGAGCCAGGGTTCTGCCCTGGGCATCAAGTTCGCCGCTGCGGCTGCGGACGTGCCCGCCGCACTGGTGGCCGCGTTCTCCTACGACTCCCGCGTGCTGCTCGAGAGCCACGTCGACGGCCGCGACCTGGCGGTATCAGTACTGGCCGGCCAGGCCCTGCCCGTGGTGGAGGCGGTGCCCCGTGACGAGGCCCGCTACGACTTCGAGGCCCGCTACGAGATCGGCCGCACCGACTTCGTGTGCCCCGCCGAGCTGCCGGGCGGCCTGGACCGCGAGGCGCAGGAGCTGGCGCTGCGGGTGTTCGAGCTCCTGGGCTGCTCGGGCTTCGCCCGGGTCGACCTCATGCTCGACCGCGAGGGAGCGCTGACGGTCCTCGAGGCCAACATCGTCCCGGGCCTCACCGAGACCAGCCTGCTGCCCCAGGCCGCCGAGGCGGCCGGGATCGGCTTCGACGAGCTCGTGGGCCGGATGCTGGAGCCCGCGCTGCGCGGGCCGCCGCGGCGCACCGCCGACGCGTGCTCGAGCGCGGCGGGCAGGGCTGGAGGCTGCAAGCCTACCCGTCTTCGCTGCGGAAGTCCTCGGGCGTGACGTTGTCCAGGAAGTCCTTGAACTTCTCCACGACTTCCTCGGTGTCCTCGACCTCGTGTTCGAACTCGATCGCGGACTCGCTGATCACGTCCTCCGCAGCGAAGATCGGCGCCCCTGTGCGCACCGCGAGGGCCAGCGCGTCGCTGGGACGTGAGTCGATCGGGATCTCGCGGCCGTTGAGCTGGAGGGTCACCTCGGCGTAGAAGGTGTTCTCGCGCAGCTCGGTCACCGCCACCCGGGAGCAGCTCACCTCGAGCTCGGTGAGCATCTCGCTGATCAGGTCATGGGTCATCGGGCGCGGGGTGTTGGCTCCCTGCAGCTTCATCAGGATCGCGGCGGCCTCCGGGTGCCCGATCCAGATCGGCAGGAACTTGTTGCCGTCGCGCGTCTTGAGCAGAACGATCGGCTGCTTGCCGACCATGTCGAAGCTCACGCCGTATATGACCATCTCCTGCATGGCTTCTCGACAGTCTAGACCGACCGCCACACAGCCCTGCGGCCGTCGCCGGCCGGCATTTTCGGGGCCGCTCAGCCGCCTGCCGGGCCGCGCCACATCCGCCAGACCAGCGGGCCGCCGCCGGGAAGCTCCATCTGCTCCAGCACCGCGAAGCCGGGCCGCAGGTACAGGTCGCGGTTGCGCGTGCTCGTGGCCTCGAGGTAGGCCGGAAGCCCGTCGCGGTCCAAGCGGTCGAGCACCGGCTTCAGCAGGGCGCTGCGGATGCCCTCTCCCTGGCGCCGGGGCGACACCCCATGATCGGGAGGTACCGGTGCGGCTCCTGGGGACGGTGGGCCTCCATGACCAACAGGGCGCGGCAGTGCGAGGCGGCTCGTACGCACCATCAGGGGCAGGAGCCGGAGCTGGGTCGGCAGGGGCGTTCGCGGGCGTGCCGCGGCAGCCGCCGCGGCACTGTGGCCTCCCCGGCCGCATGGGCGATCCTGGACTCGAACCAGGGACCTCGTCCTTATCAGAGACGCGCTCTAACCGGCTGAGCTAATCGCCCGCGAACGGCGATTGTAGCGGCGAGATCAGGCCGCCCGGCGGGCCATCCCGGCCAGGATCCGCTCGGCCAGGGCGATGGCGTCGGCGGGGCCGGCAAAGTCGATCTGGGCCTGGCAGCCGGTGGGGCGCGCCCGCATTCGGACCTCTTGACCGAGGGCTGCCGACAGCGCGTCCTCCGCCGCCGCGAGGGCCTGCTCGAGGTCCGGATGGAGGGTCCTCGGGCCGGGAGACCTCCGACCCGTGGCGGGAGGGCCGTGCTCCGCCTCCCGTGCCCGCTGCTCGGTCTCGCGCACCGACCACGCGCCGTCGCGGGCGTCGCGGGCCAGGCTCCTCCGCCGCGCGTGGTCCTTGCACAGCAAGATGGCCCGCCCGTGGCCCTCGGACAGCTCGCGCTGATCGATCAGGTCGAGGACCTCGTCCGGCAGGTCGAGGAGCCGGATCAGGTTGGAGATCGCCACCCGGCTGCGGCCGACCCGCCTGCCGAGCTCTTCCTTGGTGAGGCCGAGATCCTCCACCAGCATCGCGCAGGCCCGGGCCTCCTCGACCGGGTTCAGGTCGACCCGGGCCATGTTCTCGGCCAGCGCGATGTCCAGCTGGTCCCGCTCGTCGGCGTTGCGCAGGAGGGCCGGAATCAGGTCGAGGCCCACCTCGCGCGCGGCCCGCAGCCGGCGCTCGCCGGCCACCAGCTGATAGTGGCCGCCGGGCAGCGTCCTGACGACGATCGGCTGCAGCACCCCGCGCGTGCGAATCGATTCGGCCAGGCGGGCCAGGGCGTCCTCGTCGAAGCTGCGGCGGGGCTGGCGCGGGTTCGGCCTCACGAGCTCCAGTGGGATCTCGCGCAGGCCCTCGCCGCCTTCCGGGCTCCGGGGCAGGATGGCCGCCAGCCCCCGGCCCATCCCGCGGCGCTCCTCAGCCACGTGAGGCCACCTCCTGCGCCAGCCGCAGGTAGGCCGCAGATCCGGCGCTGCGCGGGGCGTGGCGGGCCACCGGGAGGCCGAAGCTGGGCGCCTCGCCCAGGCGGACGTTGCGCGGGATGACGGTGTCGAACACCAGGTCCGGGAAGTGGGCGCGCACCTCCCGCTCGACGTCGCGTGCCAGCCGGGTGCGGCCGTCGTGCATCGTGAGGATCATCCCGGCCACCGTGAGGCGCGGGTTCAGCTCACGCTGGATCAGCGAGAGGGTGTCGAGCAGCTGGGCGAGTCCCTCCAGGGCGAAGTACTCGGTTTGAACCGGAACGATCACGCGGTCGGCCGCGACCAGGGCGTTGACCGTCAACGGCCCGAGGGACGGTGGGCAATCCAGCACGGTGAACAGATAGCGCTCCCGCACATCGCCCAGGCGGCCCCGGAGGATCGACTCCGACCCGGCGAGCCGGGGCAGCTCGACGTTCGCTCCGGCGAGCTCCGGCGTTGAGGGCACGAGGTCCAGCCGGTCGATCCCGCTCGCCACGGCTACGTCGGGCAGCGTCCGATCGCCGGCGAGGCAGTCGTAGATGTGAGGGCTCCGGTCCTTGCTGAGACCGAGTGCAACCGTGGCGTTGCACTGAGGGTCGAGGTCGACGAGCAGCGTGGGATGCCCCGCGTCGGCGATGTTCGCCGCGAGGTTCACGGCGGTGGTGGTCTTCCCCACCCCGCCCTTCTGGTTGGCGATGGCCACGACACTGCCCATTGGGTCTCCTGACGCTACGGCGTGCTTCGGTCGGAACCTCCCCCCTTCGCCGGTTCGGCTCCGAACCCTTTCTCCGCCCGCCGGAGCGGCTCAGCTCAGCGGGCGCTTGCGAGCCAGCCCGGGCCGCCGCGGAATGTCCGCCGGCACCGGGCCCACCTTTCTGAAGAGGTGCAGGTGCCGGTTTTTCGCCCCCTCGAAGGGCACGACCCGCCGTACCTCCTCGGCCCGCAGCCCGAGCCGCTCTGCCGCCGCGCTGCCCGCCTGCTCCTCGGCTCGGTCGCGCGTCCCCTTCCAGGCCACCAGCACGCCGTCGGGCTCCAGCAGCGGCGCGGCGTACTCGACCAGGGTCGCCAGGGGGGCGACCGCCCGGGCCGTAACCGCACCGTAGGCCTCCCGACCGCCCCCGAGCGCCGGCGCCACGGCGGCCAGTGACTCGGCCCGGGTCACCACGGGCCGGGCGTTGTCCACGTGGGCCGCCTGCGCCAGCCGGCTGATGAGCGCGCCCTTCCGTCCAACCGACTCGATCAGGTCAACTCCAGCCGCCGGCAGCGCGATGGCCAGCACGAGGCCCGGAAAGCCGGCGCCCGACCCCACGTCGGCGACCCGGCGAGCCTCGCGCAGGCCGTCGAACTCCAGGCCGCTCAAGCTGTCGGCCACGTGGACGTCGAGGGCGGCCGCGGGGTCGCTGACGGTGGTGTGCGGGTCCGGCGCTGCCGCCAGCGCCTCCAGCAGCAGCGTGAGCTGATCGGCGGCCGAGCCGGGGAGCCCGTAACGGGCGCACAGCGGGACGAGCGTTTCCCGTGAAACGCTCGTGGTTCTAGTCCGAGTAGCCCTGAGCCGGGCTGATCACGAGCCGGCGATCGGGCTCGTCGCCCTCGCTGTGAGTCTCCACGTCGGTTCGCTCGCGCAGGTAGAGGTGCACGACCTTCCGCTCGGCTGGACGCATGGGCTCGAGCTCCACCGGCCGGTCGTAGCGCAGGGCCTCGGCCGAGGCCCGATCGGCCATGCGATGCAGCGCCGCCTCACGCCGGTCGCGGTATCCGGCCGCGTCGACGGTCACCTGCTTGCGCTCCTCGAGGCCGCGCGATGCCGCCCGGAAGGCCAGATGCTGGAGCGCGTCGATCGTGGCCCCGTGCTTTCCGATCAGGAGCCCGAGCTCGTCGCCGTTGACGGTCGCGCGAATCTCGTCCTCGTCCTCGCGGATGTCGACCGTCGCCCGCAAGCCGAGCGCCTGGACCACGCGGCCCACCAGCGCCCGTACGCGCTCCGCCGGCTCCTCGGGGATCGTCTCGGCCGACTCCTGCCAGGCCTCGAGATCGACGCTCGCTCGCACGCGAGCCGCCTGGTCGGGCCCCGGTTCGTCGACGGTGTCGAAGTGGACGCTGTCGGCGGTGATGCCCGGGAAGCGCGGCTCCAGCGCCTTCATCGCTGCCCACCGGGCCTCTCCGAGCGTGTCCGCCTGCGCCTCGGCGACGAGGTCCTCAGGCCGCGGTTCCTCGCTCACCGGCATCCGCCCGTCGCTCAGCGCCGCCGCCCCGAGCGCTTCTTCTTCTTGCGCGGCGAGCGCGGGGGCGCCTTGGCCGGCGCCCCGTTGCCGCGGCCGTTACCGCCCGCGTCGGCCTTGGCGGTAGCTCCGCCTGCCTTCGTCGCGCGTCGTTTGGGCCGGTCCTTCTTGGCCGCGTCGCCGTCCGCCGCGTCGCCGTCCGCCGCGTCGCCGTCGACCGCTGCCGGCTCCGGCTTCCCCGGGCTCGGCGGCTTCCCGCGCGCTCCTTTCGCCGGCTCCTCCACCGGCTCCTCGGGCACCGGCTTCGGATAGAGCTTCTTCACCAGCATCTGCTGGCCGATCGTCCACACGTTGGTGGTGATCCAGTAGACGATCAGCCCCGCCTCGAAGTTGATGATGAAGATGACGAAGACGAAGGGCAGCGCAAACATGATCCGGCGCTGCATCGGATCGGCGCTCAGGGCGGTGACCGCGCTGGCCGCCAGCTGGGTGCCGACGTAGAGCACGATCAGCACGCCGAGGAGCACCGGGTCGGAAACCTTCTCGGCCAGGTTGTCGATCGGGAAGAACCCCGGGTTGTTCGCGATATCGGCCGTGAACTCGTCCGAGCGCAGCAGGTAGAAGAGCGAGATGAAGAAGGGAATCTGCAGCAGCAGTGGCATGCAGGATCCGAGCGGGTTGACCTTCTCCCGCTGGTAGAAGGCCATGACCTCCTGATTCATGCGCTGCTTGTCGTCCTTGTAGCGCTGCTGGATCTTCTTGATCTCGGGCTGAAGTCCCTGGAGGCGCTGCATCGACTTCACACCCTTGAAGGTCAAGGGCAGGATCACGATGCGGACGGTGAAGGTCAGCAGGATGATCGCCCAGCCCCAGGAGTTCGGGCCGTCCCCGATGACCCCGTGCCAGAACTCCAGAACCCACTGGCAGGCGTCTATGAGTGGTTGAAGGATGCTTTGCACGGGACGGCGGGTGGGTGGCTGGGTCTAGGGCTGAGGACGCGGACCGAACAGGGCCTGGTCCTCGACGAAGTCGACCCCGCCGTGACTCCAGGGGTTGCAGCGAAGCAGCCGCCAGGCGGCGAGCACGACTCCACGGAGTATGCCGTACGACCGCACGGCTTGGATCGCGTACTCCGAGCAGGAGGGGTAGTACTTGCAGCGGGCGGGCAGGGCGGGGGAGATGGCCCGCTGGTAGAAGCGGACCGGCGCCGTGGCCAGGCGCCGCAGGACGATCACGCTCCGCCTTCCGCTTCGGGCTCGCCGGCAGCCAACCCGGCGTCGGCGAGCACGGCGACGAGGGCCTCCTCCAGCGCGGGCTCGCCACCGGCACGCGCCAGCTCGCCCGCCGCCGGGCGGGCGACGATCACGAAGTCGTACCCGCCGTCGAGCCGGCCGGCCTGCGCCCAGAAGGCCTCCCGGAGCAGCCTCTTGATGCGGTTCCGGTCGACGGCGCCGCCCAGCTTGCGGCCCACCGAGAGGCCGAGCCGAGGTGAGCCCTCACCGTCCTCGCGCGGGAAGGCGTAGACCACGAGGTGCCGGCTGGCGTGGGAGCGCCCCTCGCGATAGACGCGCTCGAACTCGCCGCTCCGGGACAGCCGGCGGCGCTTGCGGCGCGCACGGTCGGCCATCGCTTACGGGGTGAGCCGCTTGCGGCCCTTGGCCCGGCGCCGCTTGAGCACTTGGCGGCCGGCGCGCGTGCTCATGCGAGCACGGAACCCGTGGGTGCGGGCACGCTTGCGCTTCTTGGGCTGGTAGGTGCGCTTCATCGAGGAGAGCGGCGGCTGTCGGGACGAGCCGCGCGGAGCGGAGGGTACAAGATGGACCCGCCGTGGCCCTGCGGATTTCCACCCGCCGCGGCCCTGTGCATTTCCTGTTCAGAGGCCCGGAACGGTTTTCGCGCGTTTTGCGGGCTGACCTCCTGGGAGGTGCAGGTCGGCGCGAGACAGGCTTGTACACTCGCCTCGCCGAGGGCAGCCGGGCTCGCCCGCCCGACGTTTCCTCTCTCCAAATCTGTTGTCGGATCGACCCGAGGGGAGGGTCGCGACTGCCCGTACCTGAACAGCTGGACCAGCTCTGGGAAGAGATCCGTAGCGACCTTCGCGGCGAGGCGCCGGACTTCAAGTTTCAGATCTGGCTGGAACCGCTGGAGCCGGCCGCCTTGGACGGGGGCACCCTCTACATCCGTGCTCCGGAGCACATCCGCACCTCGGTGCGCGAGCGCTACCTGCCCTTGCTCCGGCGCGCCACCCGGGCGCGCGTCGGCCCCCACGCGGTAGTCGAGATAGTCGGCGGCGGCTGGCGACTGCAGCCCGAGTCGTCTGCGCATCCACCCCCCGGGCAACCGGGCGGAGCGGACCTGAACCCCAGGTTCACCTTCGAGCAGTTCGTGATCGGCGCGGGGAACCGCTTCGCCCACGCGGCGGCGCTGGCCGTCGCGGAGCTGCCGGCGCAGGCGTACAACCCGTTGTTTCTCCACAGCAGCCCGGGGTTGGGCAAGACGCACCTCCTGCACGCGATTGCCGCCTACGTGGGCCGCCACGGATCCGGCCTGCGCGTTCGCTACGCCACGATCGAGGAGTTCACCAGCGAGTTCGTCGAGGCACTGCGAGCTCGGCGCACGGCGAGCTTCAAGGAACGTTTCCGCACCGCGGACGTCGTGCTGATCGACGACGTGCAGTTCCTCGCCGGGCGGACCAAGACCCGCGAGGAGTTCTTCCACACCTTCAACGCCCTGCTGGACTCGGGTCGCCAGCTGGTGCTCACCTCCGACCGTGCGCCCGAGGAGATCCCGGACCTCGAAGCGCGCCTGACCGAACGCTTCCGGGCCGGGCTCGTGGTCGAGCTCGATCGCCCGACGCTGGCCGTGCGCCGGGCGATCCTCGCCATCCGAGCTCGTGTCGACGGTGTCGAAGTCTCCGAGGAGGTGCTGGACGAGATCGCGATCCAGGTGAGTACCAGCGTTCGCGCGCTCGAGGGGGCCCTCATTCGCGTGGTGGCCTACGCCTCACTCCAGAACGAGCCGCCCACGGCGGCGCTCGTGCGCCATGTCCTTGCTCGCCTCAGCGGGTCGTCGGGCGGCGAGGCGCCTGCCGGTATCGATCGCATCGTCGAGGCCGCAGCGCTCGAGTTCGGAGTCGAACCGCAGGCGCTCCTGGCTCGCGACCGCCGCGCCGGCGTCACCCGGGCGCGCCACGTAGCCATGTACATCGCTCGCGAGACGACCGGAGCGAGCCTGCCCGAGATCGGCCGCCGCATGGGCAATCGCAACCACACCACCGTCCTCCACGCGGTCAACCGCGTCGGAGACGCCCTCACCGCCGATCCGGATCTGCGACGGTCGGTTGACAACCTTCGTCAACAGCTTGACCAATCCACTGACGGCCGACCCGGATGACAGAATCAACAGACCGTGAACATCACCGCTTCCGCTCCCCAAGCCGCCCCGCCAGCGATATCAACTTCTCCCACAGTCCCTACAACACCTACCTCAGATAGGCAGCGTCAGTTGAAGCTCACCGTTTCCCGTGAAACGTTTCTCGCTCGTCTGGCCGTCGCTGTGCGCGGCGCCTCGACTCGCAGCGCCATTCAGACGCTGGCCGGGGTGCTGATTCGTGTGGATGAACGCGGCGCCGAGCTGCAGGCCACCGACATGGAGATGGGGGTCCGCATCGGGCTGGAGACGGTGGAGGCCTCGCCGGGGGTCGTCGTTATCCCGGGCCGGCTCCTGCTCGATGTGGTCCGTTCGCTGCCACAGGACGAGCTCACCCTCGAGCACCGCACCGCCCAACAGGACGTCGAGGTTGTCTCCGGCTCAGCCCGCTTCCACCTGCGGACGCTTCCGCCCGAGGACTTCCCCAAGCTGCCGGAGGCACCGGACGAGGGCGTGCTCACGGTGCCGGCGGGCGCCTTCGTGGACACCATTGCCCGGGTAGCCCGGTCGGCCTCCCGCGACGAGACCCGCCCCCATCTGACCGGAGTCCTCGTCACCGCCTCAGGCAACGAGCTGCGCATGGTCGCCACCGACTCCTACCGGCTGAGCGTGAAGGAGACCAAGCTCGATGAGGAGTTGGACGGCACCCTGGAGGCCAACGTCCCCGCCCGGACGCTTCAGGAGCTGGGACGGATCGCCTCGGCCGGCGAGTCCGAGGCGATCACCGTCGCGGCCCTGGAGCACCAGGTGATATTCGGTGTCGGCGACGTGGTCCTGTCGTCGCGCTTGGTCGAGGGCCGTTTTCCGAACTATCAGCAGCTCCTACCCGACTCGTACGAGCAGGAGCTGCGGCTCAGCCGGCCTGAACTGTTGGAGGTGGTGCGCCGGGTGGGGCTGTTGGCGCAGAAGAACGCACCGCTGCGGCTGCGGTTCTCGGAGGGGCAGCTCGACGTGTCGGCCCAGACTCCCGACGTCGGAGAGGCCAGCGAATCGCTGCCCGTACCGTTCAGCGGCGAGACGCTCGAGATCGGCTTCAACCCGGAGTTCTTCCGCGACGGGCTGGAGAGCACCGAGTCGGACGAGCTGGTGTTGAAGCTGATCAGCCCGTTGCGGCCGGGGCTGATCCAGTCGGGCGACGAGGGCGCCGGCTTCCTGTACCTCGTCATGCCGATACGCCTGAACGTCTGAGGCGGACCCGCGCCGTGCGCATCGCGCACCTCCAGGTCCGAGACTTCCGCAACTACGGCCGGGCGGACGTGGACCTCGCGGAGCGGTTGACCGTGGTGGCGGGCAGCAACGGCGCCGGCAAGACGAACCTGCTTGAGGCGCTCTACTTCGGCGCCACGGGGCGCTCTCCACGCACGGCCAACGAGCGGGAGCTCGTCCGCCGCGGGGGAGAGGGCGTGGCGCGCGTGGTGCTGGATACCGATGACGGGGAGGCCACGCACCGGATCGAGGTCGGCTTCCGGCCGGGCGAGTCCAAGCGGATACGCCTTGACGGCAACCCGGTGGACAACCTCCTCGACAGCGATGAGCGGCCGCTGGTCAGCATTTTTCTCCCGGAGCGCCTGGAGCTCGTAAAGGGGGCCCCGGCCGGCCGGCGGGCGCACCTCGATCAGGTGGTGGCCGCCCTCTGGCCCGCCCGGGCCGGCACGCGGGCCGCCTACGGCCGGGCGCTCGCCCAGCGCAACGCGCTACTCACCCGGGTCCGCGCGCGGCCAGGCCGGCGCCGATGGCCTCGACGCCTGGGACGCGGAGCTGTCCCGCCAGGGCATTCGGCTGATGGAGGATCGGGCGGAGGCGGCCGCGGGGCTGCGGCCGGTCTTCGCCGAGCTGGGCGGTCGCCTGGGTCTCACAGCAGGCCCGGAGCTGCGCTATCGCCCCCGTTCCGGCGCCGGTGACGTGGCCGAGCTCGCCGCCGAGTTGGCCGACCGGCGGGCAGCGGACCTCGAGCGCGGGTTCACCGCCCATGGCCCCCATCGGGACGAGCTCTCGTTCCTGATGGGTGGGGAGTCGCTTCGGGCCTACGGATCCCAGGGCCAGCAGCGCATGGCCCTGCTGGCGCTGCTCTTCGCCGAGCGCAGGCTTCTCGCGGAGCGCCGCGGGCGCCCGCCGATCATGCTGCTCGACGACGTGATGTCCGAGCTCGACAGCGCGAGGCGGGAGCTGCTCGCCGAGCTCCTGCGCGAGGCGGGACAGGCCGTGATCACCGCCACCGAGGCCGAGCAGGTGCCCGGGACGGTGATCGCCGCGGGAGAGCTGATCCGGGTGCAGGACGGATCGATCCACGCGCCCGGCCGGGCGGTAGCGGCGTGAGGCGGGTGGCTCCCCGTCCGCTGGCCCGCGCCCTCGAGGGCGCCGTGCGGCGGGCCGAGCCGCCGACGCTGCTGGCCCGCGTGCAGGCGTCGTGGGTGGCCGCCGCAGGCCCCGGGCTGGCGGGCGCCGCCACGCCGGTGAGCGAGCGCGAGGGTGTGGTGACGGTGGCCTGCGAGTCCGCCGTCTGGGCCCAGGAGTTGCAGCTCCTCGGCGCCGATCTGACCACCCGACTGAACGAGAACCTGGGCCCCGCCGAGGGGGGACGCGTGACCGGCCTGCGTTTCGTCACCGGTTCGGCCCCGAACCGTCGCTGAGGAGCACTAAGCGACGCTAGCTGGCAGCGCCAAAATTTAGGCGATTTGCGGGTATTTTGTAACACTCGAAGCCATCCGGGGCAGGGGGTAGCCTGCTAGTATTGACAACAGTCTGAGTTAGCGCCCCGGCTCGTGCCACAAGGCGACGGAGTCGGGGCGTTTCATGGTCCAGCGGCCGTATCCACTGGCGGCCGTGCGAAGGAAGGAAGCGTTTGGCGAGCAAGCCTGAGAAGGACGGAAGCGGCTCCGGGCCCGCGCGGTCGCGCGCGGGCGGCGCGCCCGGCAACGGGAGCTACGACGCCCAGGACATCACGGTCCTCGAGGGCCTCGAGGCCGTGCGCAAGCGTCCCGGGATGTACATCGGCTCGACCGGAGCGCGCGGGCTGCATCACCTGATCTACGAGGTGATGGACAACTCCGTCGACGAGGCACTGGCCGGCGAGGCCGATGCGGTGGAGATCGCGATCCACCCGGACAACAGCGTCACGGTCACCGACAACGGGCGGGGAATTCCGGTGGCCACCATGGCCAAGGAGAAGCGGCCGGCCGCCGAGGTCGTCCTCACGGTCCTGCACGCAGGCGGGAAGTTCGGCGAGGGGGGCGGCTACAAGGTGTCGGGCGGCCTGCACGGCGTCGGCGTGTCGGTGGTCAACGCCCTGTCGGAGTGGCTCCACCTCACGATCTGGCGCGACGGCCACGAGTTCACGCAGTCCTACGAGCGGGGCACGCCCACCACTGCGCTGGAGAAGGGCGGGAAGACCGACCGCCGCGGCACCAGCATCTCGTTCCTCCCCGACCTGGAGATCTTCGAGACGATCGAGTACGACCGCACGGTCCTGGAGCAGCGCTTCCGCGAGATGGCCTTTCTCACGAAGGGCCTGAAGATCGACTTCCGCGACGAGCGCGGCGAGCGCTTCGAGCGGACCTTCCAGTACGACGGCGGCATCGTCGACTTCGTCAACTACCTGCACAGCCAGGGAACCCGCGCTCCGCTGCACAAGAAGGTGGTGTACCTCGAGGACTCGACCACGACCGGCGAGGTCGAGGTCGCGCTGCAGTGGAACGACTCCTACCAGGAGGCGCTCCTCTCGTTCGCCAACAACATCAACACCCACGAGGGCGGCACCCACCTGTCCGGCTTCCGCTCGGCGCTCACGCGCACGATCAACGCCTATGCGCGCCAGAAGGGCGAGCTCAAGGAACGGGACCCGAACCTGCAGGGCGACGACATCCGCGAGGGGCTCACGGCCATCATCTCGGTCAAGATCGCCGATCCCCAGTTCGAGGGCCAGACCAAGACCAAGCTGGGCAATCCACCGGTGGAGGGCTTCGTCCAGGCCGCGGTCAACAAGGGGCTGGCGGAGTTCTTGGAAGAGAACCCCGGCGAGGCCAACCGGATCATCCGCAAGGCCGTGGCCGCGCAGCGCGCACGCGAGGCGGCCCGCAAGGCTCGCGACCTCACTCGGCGCAAGTCGGCGCTGGAGAACTCCACGCTGCCCGGAAAGCTCGCCGATTGCTCGGTGCGCGACCCGGCGCTCGCCGAGATCTTCATCGTCGAGGGCGACTCGGCCGGCGGCTCCGCCAAGCAGGGGCGCGACCGCAACACGCAGGCCATCCTGCCGCTCCGCGGGAAGATCATCAACGTCGAGAAGAACCGCATCGACAAGGTGCTCTCCAACAAGGAGATCCAGGCCCTGATCACCGCCATCGGCACGGGGATCCGGGAGGAGTTCGACATCGCGAAGGCCCGCTACCACAAGGTGATCGTCATGACCGACGCCGACGTGGACGGGGCGCACATCCGGACCCTGGTCCTCACCTTCCTCTACCGGGAGCTGCCCGAGCTGATCGACGCCGGCTACGTGTACATCGCGAAGCCGCCGCTCTACAAGGTCAAGTCGGGCAAGCAGGACGTCTACATCGAGAAGGAGTCCGAGCTCGAGGAGGTGCTGCTCCGGGACAAGCTCGAGAAGCTCGAGGTGGCCGACCGCGAGGGGCGCCAGTTCGCCCTGACCCACCCGCGCTGGCAGAAGTACGGGAGATTGCTCAAGCAGTACGAGGGCTGGGCGGCGGCGCTGCGCGCCGAGTGGGGCCACGATCCCATCACCTTCCTCGAGGAGTCCACGATCCTCGACGACGCAGCGGCCGACGCCGAGGCCGTCATCGCGGTGCTCAAGGGCGACGACCCCGAGAGCGAGCCCTACCTCACCGAGCTGACGGGCGAGACCGACTCCGAGCTGACGGTGCGGGTGATCGAGAGAAAGACCGGCACGGCGGCCACCTACCGCCTGGCCCGTGCGCTCTTCTCCACGCCCGAGTACACCGGCTTCGTGAAGATCCACAAGGAGCTCGAGAGCCTGGCCGGCACTCCGCCGTTCAGCGTGGTGCTGGGCAAGAAGGAACGCGACGCCCTGTCGTTCGAGGAGCTGCGCACCAAGGTCCTGGAGATCTGCCGGGACGGCGTGCCGCTGCAGCGGTTCAAGGGGCTCGGCGAGATGAACGCCAGGCAGCTGTTCGAGACCACGATGGACGCCGAGACGCGCACCCTGCAGCTGGTGACCATCGACGACGCGAGCGCGGTGGACCTGACCTTCTCGATGCTGATGGGCGACGCCGTCGAGCCGCGGCGGGAGTTCATCGAGACACACGCCCGCGAGGTCACCAACCTTGACGTCTGAGGCTGCAAACCGGCGCATTCCGGCGTCCTCGGTCGCGGACAGGCAGAGCCTTGTCCGCTCCCTGCGTCCTTGGACTGCTTGGTTTTCGCACAGACGTCAACGTTGGGGCGTAGCAGGCAGGTCCGAAGGACGGTGAATCCAGGTGTGCATCGAGCAGCTCACCGGCGGCAACATCGAGCCGCGCGGGCTCGAGGAGGAGATGCGGTCGTCCTACCTCGATTACGCCATGAGCGTGATCGTCGGGCGGGCGCTGCCGGATGTGCGCGACGGTCTCAAGCCGGTTCACCGGCGCGTGCTGTTCACGATGAACGAGAACGGCCTGCAGCCCACGCGGCCGTTCCGGAAGGCCGCGACCACGGTCGGCGACGTGATGGGCCGCTACCACCCGCACGGCGACTCGCCGATCTACGACACGCTGGTTCGCCTCGCACAGGACTTCGCCATGCGCTACCCGCTGGTAGAGCCGCAGGGCAACTTCGGATCGATCGACAACGATCCGCCGGCGGCGTACCGGTACACCGAGGCGCGCCTGGCGCGGCTGGCCACCGAGATGCTCCGCGACATCGACGCGGACACCGTCGACTTCACGCCCAACTACGACGAGACGCGCCAGGAGCCGCTCGTCCTGCCGGCGCGCTTTCCGAACCTGCTCGTCAACGGCTCCACCGGCATCGCGGTGGGCATGGCGACCAACATCCCGCCGCACAACCTGCGGGAGGCCATCGACGCGGTCATCGCCTACATCGATGATCCTGCGATCGACGTCAAGGGACTGATGCGGCACATCAAGGGGCCGGATTTCCCGACCGGCGGGATCATCGTGGGGCACGGCGGCATTCGCGACGCCTACGAGACCGGACGCGGGCGCGTGGTCGTCCGCGGGCGGGCCCACATCGAGCCGCTGAGCCGGGGCAAGGAGGCGATCATCGTCACCGAGATGCCCTACCAGGTCTACAAGGGCGACGGTCGCGACGACGGCAGCGGCCTGATGAAGAAGATCGCCGAGCAGGCTCAGAACGGCCGGCTCAAGGAGATCTCCGACCTTCGTGACGAGTCCGACCAGTCCGGCATCCGGCTGGTCATCGAGCTCAAGCGCGACGCCATCCCGAAGGTGGTGCTCAACAAGCTCTACAAGCACACCCAGCTGCAGACGACCTTCGGCGTGAACATGGTCGCGCTCGTCGACGGCGTGCCGCGCACGCTCGGGCTGCTTCCCATCGTTCGCAACTACGTCGATCACCAGCGCGACGTGATCGTGCGCCGGACCCAGTTCGAGCTGCGCGAGCGCGAGGCCCGGCTGCACATCCTCGAGGGCCTGCTGGTGGCCATCGAGAACATCGACGAGGTCATCGAGCTGATCCGGGGATCGCGCGATCCCGACACGGCGCGCGAGGGTCTGATCGAGCGGTTCGAGCTCTCCCGCATCCAGGCCCAGGCGATCCTCGACCTGAGGCTGCAGCGCCTCACCGCCCTGCAGACCGAGGAGATCAAGACCGAGCACGACGACGTGGTGGAGCGCATCGGCGAGCTGCGGGAGATCCTGGGCGACGAGGCGCGGGTGATGGGCCTCATCAAGGAGGAGCTCACCGAGATCCGGGACCGCTACGGGGACGAGCGCCGCACGGAGATCACCCACTCCGAGGACGAGATCGACATCGAGGACCTGATCGCCGATCAGCAGATGGTCATCTCGATCACCCACTCCGGCTACATCAAGACGTTGCCGCTGGCCACCTACCGCCAGCAGCGCCGGGGCGGCGTGGGCGTGATGGGGATGGACATGAAGGACGAGGACTGGATCGAGCACCTCTTCGTCTGCTCGACGCACGACTACCTCCTCTTCTTCACCAACCGGGGAAAGGTCTACCGCCAGAAGGTCTACGAGCTGCCCGAGGCCCAGCGGACTGCTAAGGGCCGCGCGCTGGTGAATCTGCTCCCCCTCCGCGACAACGAGCGCGTGCAGGCGGTGCAGGCCACCCGCGACTTCAACGAGGGCAAGTACCTGGTCTTCGCCACCCGCCAGGGCCAGATCAAGAAGACCGAGTTCGGCGCCTACAACACGCCGATCAAGGCGGACGGCATCATCGCGATCAATATCCGCGACGACGACGAGCTGGTGGCCGTCCGGCGGACGAGCGGCAACGACGACATCATCATGGTCTCGCGCTCGGGTCAGGCGGCGCGCTTCGGCGAGGACCAGGTGCGGGCCATGGGCCGGGACACGGCAGGTGTGCGCGGAATGAACGTCTCGCGCGGGGACAACTGCGTCCTGGCGATGGACGTCGTGCGCCCCGACACCGAGTTGCTCGTGGTCACCGAGAACGGCTACGGCAAGCGCACGCCCATCGAGGACTACCCGGTCAAGGGCCGGGGCACGATGGGGGTGAAGACAATCGGCCTGACCGAGCGCAAGGGCGGCCTGGCCGGTGCGCTGATCGTGCGCGAGCACCATGACCTCGTCTTCATCTCGCAGTACGGGATGGTGCAGCGCACGCCGGTGCGCGGCATCTCCAGCCAGGGCCGGCCGGCGCAGGGGGTGCGTCTGATGAACCTCCGCGAGGACGACATGGTGAGCGCCGTCGCCCTCGTCATGGAGACCACCACCGACACCGCCGCTCCCGTCGAAGTGGGCCTCGAGGAGGCCCAGCCGGGGGTCGAGGCCACGGGCGAGCAGGCCGCCGCGCCGGATGACGAGGCCGGCGACGACTGACCCCTCCCCTCGCGGCGCCCGTCAGCCGGTCGGTCTGCTTCAATTGAGAGACCAGGGAAAGGAGGTGGTCCGAAGTTGAGTGACAGATCTTTTGGGACCCTGGAGGTGTCCGGCCGCTAGGTAGGTGCTGGGCCCCGCCAAGCGGAGTCCACCCGAGGCACCGTCGGCAGGGTTGGTCGGGAGTGGTTCCACCGACCGCAGTGAGAACGCTGCCGTCACGTCCAGCAAACATCGAACCGCGAGGGGCGTCCATTTGGGCGCCCCTCGTGCGTCCGCCGGAGGCGCTGCCCACGGCCGGCTGGCCACCCCCGAGGTGGCGGCCATCTGCGATCTCCCGGGCCCGCGGGCGGCGGCCGAGCTGTGGCGCCTGGCGGCTGAGTGGCGGGTGCGGCCCACGCGGTTTCTGACCGGGGAGCTGTGGGAGCCGGCCTGAGTCTTCTCCGCGGGGCGGCGTGGATTGGGCTGGGTAAGGGGGGGTTCCCTACGAAACGTCCCATAGTGGCGCTCGTCAGCGGGCACCTAAGCGACGACAACTCCCCCGAGCAGATCTCGGGCTGGCTGCGGCGCTTGCACCCCGACAATGAGGCGATGCAGCTCTCCCATGAGACGATCTATCGCTCGCTATACGTGTAGTCGAAGGGATCGCTGAAGGGCGAGCTGACCCGTCACCTGCGCAGCGGAAGGGCCAAGCGCCGGCCCCGCGGCTCGAGCCGCAAGGGCGAGGGCCGCGGCAGGATCCGCGAGATGGTGATGATCTCCGAGCGCCCTGCCGAGGTGGCAGATCGGGCGGTCCCGGGCCACTGGGAGGGAGACCTGCTGATGGGCAACAAGACGAGCGCGATCGCCACCCTGGTCGAGCGCCAGACGCGCTACGCCCAGCTCGTCGCGCTGCCCGATGGGTTTCGCGCCGAGCCGGTCTGCGAGGCGCTTTCGGCGTCGATCACGACCTCTGCCCGAGCAGCTGCGGCGCTCGCTTACTTGGGATCAAGGCCACGAGATGGCCGAGGACGCAACGTGCGCAACCCCCCGAGCCGGCCTCTTACCCAGCAGAGAACCCTCGGCCCCGCTTGCCCACCAGGCCCTGCTCGGCGAGCTCGACGGTCCCGATTCGTCACGCTGCCGATCACCTTGGCGCCCGGGTGGTGGGCGGCCAGCAGCGCCACCGCCGCCTCGGCCTCGGCCGCACCGACCACGCAGCAGAAGCCGCAACCTACTGAGTGCGGGCAGCCTACGGCTGCGTGTCGTCCGTGCCGCCGGCGCCGCCGGCAGCGCTCGGCGTCGGCGTCGATCTGACGCTCCACCTCGTCGACCCGTCCCTCGAGGTCGTCCAGCCGTCCTCCCAGCCGCTCGATCTGGTCGGGGAGCCCGCTCACGTCGTCCTCGACCTGCTGCAGGCGGTCATCGACGGCGGACACGTCGTCGGCGGTGGGCAGGGCCTGCACGCGGGTCTCCAGGCGATCGAGCCGTGCGGCCAGATCTTCCTGGGCATTCCTGAGCTGGCTGGTGGTGCGCAGCGCCTCGTCGTCGTCGGCCGCCCGGTTGGCCACCACCAGCGCGATGGCGGCGATGGCGGTGGCGGCGATGGCCCAGGCCACGGCCACCAGGAGCCAGCGGCGCAACGAGCGCAGGTCTCCGGCCGTGGCCGGACGCGAGTCGGGATCGGGCGGGGCCGGCTCCTCGGCCGGGCGCTCGCCCTCGTCGGATGGCGGTGAGGAGGGCTCGCCCATCAGGCGGCCACGAGATACTGCTCCCAGGCCGCGGGAATGGTCGTCGTGGCGACGTGGATGAAGACGGTGGGGTTCGGCGCCTTGGGCGCCGTGGAGGGCACCATCCGGGCCTGCTTGGGCAGGCGGTCGCCCTTGCGGCGGTTGCAGGGCGCGCAGCAGGTGACGATGTTGTCCCAACTCGAGGCGCCGCCCTTCGAGCGAGGGATCACGTGGTCGACGGTCAGGTTGCCCCGCTCGTGGCCGCAGTACTGACAGGTCCAGCGGTCGCGGGCGAACACCGCCCGTCGGGTGATCTTGCGCCGGTGGGCGTCGCGCGGGATGCGGACGTAGGTGAGCAGGCGGATGACCACCGGCTTGGGAAGCGTGAGCGACTCGGCGTGCAGCAGCCATTCGCTGCGCTCGAGGACCTCGGCCCGGTTCTTCAGCAGCAGCACGGCCGCGCGCCGGACCGTGCACACGTTGATCGGCTCGAACGACGCGTTGAGGACCAGGACCCGGCCGGACGACCCGCCGCGCTGCGCACCCCGGCCGGGTGCGGGCAGCGCGATGGCAGGGCCTGGTTCGGTGTCACCCGCCTCGGTCGTGAAGGTCAGGTCGGCGCTCGCGCCCACGGTGCGCAGCATTTTAGCCAGAGGCGGGGCCGGTCCCGGTGTACGAACCGAGAACGCGGACCTCCTCGACGCGGCCGCTGAGGGCGGCCAGGGCTTCGCTCACCGGCGCTTGCTCGGTGGACCCCTCGAGGTCGGCGAAGAACATGTAGTGCCCCAGCCGGATGCGCCGCGGGCGGGACTCGATGCGGGTGAGGTTCACGCCCCGGCCCGCGAACTCGCCCAGCACGCCGACGAGCCAGCCCGGGGACATGTCGCCTCCGCCCCAGAAGACCACGGACGTCTTGGCCCCCTCCGGGTCCGGGGGGCCGGCCGCGCCGGCGGGCGCCAGCCACACGAAGCGGGTGGCGTTGTCGGGGTGGTCCTCCACGTCCGGCTCGAGCACCCGGCAGCCGTAGAGCTCGGCGGCCAGGCGTGAGCCCAGCGCCACGGCGGTGTCGGCGGCATCCCGCAGCGACAGCACGGCGTCGGCGGTGGAGGAGGCGGCGACTACCTCGGCGCCGGGAAGCCGTTCGCGCAGGAAGCGGGCGCACTGGGCCGTGGCCTGGGGGTGGGAGAGCACGCGGGTCACGTCGGCGAGCGACAGCGGACCGGCGGCGATCACGCAGTGATGGATGGGGTGGGTCACCTCGGCCGCGATGCGGACGCCGGTGGCCTCGACGGCCAGCGTGTCGAGCGTCGCCGCCACCGCGCCCTCCAGCGCGTTCTCGATAGGCACCACCGCCCGGTCGACCGCCCCCTCCTGCACCGCCATCACCGCCTCGTGGATGGTGGCGTAGGGCACTTCCTCCACCCCGGCCGGGGCCGAGGCCCGCAGAGCCTCCTCGCTGTAGGTGCCCGCGGGGCCCAGGAACGCGACCCTCACGTCTCCGCGGCGGCGCGGGCCGGCTGCCCGGTCACCGCCGTGGCGATGGCCTCCTCCTCCTCGGGCGAGAGCGGGAACTCGGAGGCTCCGTCGCGCACCTGCTTGACGTAGAAGCGGGCCTGGTCACGGTGCAGGATCGACGACACCACCACCCCGGTGCCGTGCGCGTCCAGCAGGGCCAGGCTGCTCGACTGCCGGCCGGACATCTCGTTGTAGGCGTCGTAGCGGACGAGCGAGGTGTGGGCCACGCAGCCGTCGATCCTGCTCTCCGCCAGCCGGGTGCGCTCCTCGAGGCTGCCGGCCGTCTCCTCCACCCAGTCGCGTAGCTGGACGAAGGCCTCCTGCAGCCCCTGGGCGTGGCCCACCAGGTCGGTGTCGCCGCCGCCCAGCACCATCCGCTGCGCGTTGCGCACGCGGCGCAGCTTGACGCTCAGCACGATGAGCCAGATCAGCGCCAGCAGCGCCGCGCCGGCGGCCGCGAGGGCAACGATGCCCTGGGTGGTGGTCAGGTCGTCCACGGCGGGTCAGCGTACCGGCCGGTATGGCGGGCCGCTACGAGGTGAAGATGACCGAGAACGTGGCCGCGTTGTTGTCGGTCTGCTCCTCGCCCGGCACGGCCTCGATCTCCACCTCGACGTCCACGGCGTCGCCCGTCGGCGGCTGCTCGGGCAGCGAGATCGACACGGTCTGCGTCTCGCCGGCGGCGATCTCGTCGACCTGCCCGTCGGCCTCGATGTCCCCTACCGTCACGAGCACCGGCACGTCGGTCTCGGTGTTCTCACCCTGGTTGACCACCTGGACCTCGAAGGTGAGATCGTCGGTCAGCGGCACCGTCGCCGAGCCACCGGGCGTCAGGGCGATCCCGCCGAGCGTCACGGTGCCGAGGCCGTTGCCGTGCAGCCCGGGCGCCGCGGCGTCGTCGCCCTGGTCCTCGCCCGAGCGCACGCCGGCCACCTGGTCGGCCACGAAGGCCGGGTCGAGCCATTCGGGGTCGGGCAGGAACGTGCTCTCGACCGGGTCCTCGGTGGCCACCTCCGCCTCGTTGGCCGCGCGCTCCACGCTGGGCACGTAGCGCAGGTTGTAGAGCACGTCACTGGCCGAGAACACGCGCATCATCTGCGACACCCGGTTGGTGCTCTGGCGCCGCTCCTGGTCGGCCAGCGCGCCCGGGATCGCGTCCGCGACCGCCGCTAGCCCGTCGCGGCGCAGCTCGAGCGTCTCCAGGAGATAGCCCTGAGCGGTGGAGACCTCGTCGGGCACGTCGAGGTCACGGGCCCGGTCGACCAGCCCGCTCGACTCCACCCGTAGGCCGTTGAGGGCGTTCTCGGTGTTGACCGCCTCCTGCTGGCCCCCGGATCCCTGCAGCAGGTTGAAGAGCGAGCGGCTCTCCCCGTTGGACTGGCGGGCCAGCTCGTTCGCGTCGGTCACGTAGTCCTGGAGCGCCTGCTCCGACCGCGCGTTGAGGCAGCCGCGCACGCCCAGCACCAGCAGGATGAGCACCACCAGACCGGCTACGACAGCTATGGTCCGGCGGGTCCTGAGCGTCTGCCGGTCGGTTGACGGGCCACCACGCGGCCGGCGTCTGGATCGGCGTACGGGCTCGTCCGGTTCGTCGAGAAAGGACAGCAGAATCACTCCTCGAGCTGCATGGGCGCCTGAGGCGACTGACGGTGGGAGTATGAACGGGGGGCAGGACGCGCTCGCCGGAGACCGAACACGAAACCGGGATGAAACGCTTCGAGACCAGCCTGTCCGAGCAGGGCACCCTGCCGCTCGCTCAGGCCGACCCTAGCGAAGCCGCCGCGCGGGTGGTCCTCGGCCGCTACCGGCTCGAGCGGCGTCTCGGGGCGGGCGGCTTCGGTGTGGTCTGGGAGGCCTGGGACGAGAAGCTTGAGCGCGCGGTGGCGGTCAAGGCGATACCGCGCGAGCGAGGCAGCGGCGAGCGGGTGGAGCGGGAGGCCCGGGCCGCGGCCCGCCTGAACCATCCCGGCATCGTGGGGATCTACGAGCTGGCCTCCGACGAGGACGAGATCTACCTGGTATCGGAGCTGGTTCGGGGCCGAACCCTGGCCGAGCTGGAGCACGAGGGGGCGCTGTCGGACCGCGACGTGGCGCGGATCGGCGCGGCGCTCTGCGACGCCCTCGAGCACGCTCACGCGCGTGGGGTGATCCACCGCGACGTCAAGCCCCAGAACGTCATGGTGCTGAGCGAGCCGGCGGCGGGGGCCGGCTTCGCGAAGCTCACGGACTTCGGCGTGGCCCACGTGGTCAGCGCGGAGTCGCTCACCCGGACCGGAGACCTCGTGGGCACGCTCGCCTACATGTCGCCGGAGCAGGCCGAGGGCGCGCGCGTGGCCAGCGCCAGCGACGTCTACTCGCTCGCCCTGACCCTCTATGAGGCCTGGACGGGCTCGAACCCGGTCAGGGGCGCGACCCCGGCCGCGACGGCCCGGAAGCTGGGCCGCCGCCTGCCCTCGCTGGCGGAGCGGCGTCCCGACCTGCCGCCCGCGCTGTGGGAGCAGATCGACAACGCCCTTGACCTCGATCCCGAGCTGCGGCCCCAGCCGGCGGCGCTGCGCAAGGCGCTGGCCTCCGTGGAGCCCGAGCTCGACGAGCAGGGCGGCCTGGTGGAGCCGGCCACGCTGCGTCGCGTCGGCCTGCCCTCGCGGCCGGGCCGGAAGGTCGCCCTTGATGCTGAGACGGCCTCGACGCCGGTTCGCCTCGGCCAGCGGGCCGCTGCCGGCCTCGCCGGCGGGGCACTGGTCTACGGCCTGATGGACGGGCTGGGGCCGGAGCCGCCCTTCTCCGTGCTCACAGCCGCCGCCGTCGCCTCCGTGGCCATCGCGCTGCTCCCGCGTATCGGCTGGCTGTTGTCCGCCGCGGCGCTCTGCCTCTGGTTCGCCTCTCCCGAGGCCGACCGCCAGGGGGTGGCCCTGGTGGTGGCCGCGGGCGCAGTGGTGGTGCCGCTTCTCCTCCCGCGCGCGGGCCGTTGCTGGTCGCTCCCGGCCCTGGCGCCGCTGCTGGGCACGATTGCCCTGGCACCGGCGTTCGTCGGCGTCGCGGCTCTGGCCGCCACTCCCTGGCGGCGGGCCGGGCTCGCTGCCGCGGGTGCGTTGTGGCTCGTGCTGGGCGAGGCGCTGACGGGCCGGGCGCTGCTGCTCGGCGTCCCGGACGGCGAGCTCCCGCGCGCAGGCTGGGAGGGCTCGGTGGTGCGGGGCGCCGAGAACGGGATCGAGCCGCTTGCGGCCACCCCGACCCTGGCGGTGGCGGGGCTGTGGGCCGCCTTCGCGGTGCTGCTGCCGCTGGCGGTCCGCGGGCGCTGGCTCGGGCTGGACCTGGTGGCCGCCGGGCTGTGGGCGCTGGGGCTCGTGGCGGCTCAGATCGCGGTCGGCGACCTGGTGGCCGCCGACGTGGCCCTCGACCAGGCCCGCGGGCTCGTTGCCGGCCCCGTGATGGCGGCGCTGGCGGCGGTCGCGGTCACCCAGATGAGGCCCGATCCCGAGCCGTGGCACGCGCCACGGGTAACGACCGCGTAGCACTACCCTGCGAGGCGAGATGAGCATGTTGCGCAACCTGGAGGCAAAGCTCGGCGGTCTGGTGGAAGGCGCGTTCGGACGCGCCTTCAAGTCGAGCGTGCAGCCGGTCGAGCTGGCCCACAAGCTGGCCAAGGAGATGGAGGAGAACCAGATGGCCTCCGTCTCGCGCGTGTACGTGCCCAACCACTACCGCGTCTTTCTCTCGCCCCAGGACCGGGAGCAGTTCGCCAGCTACGAGTCGGCGCTGAGAAAAGAGCTGTCGGACTACCTGCTCGAGCACGCCCGCCAGGAGCAGCTCGCGCTCACCAGCCGGCCCCAGATCGAGCTGCACACCGACGACCGGCTCGATCTGGGCGAGTTCGGCATCCAGGCGCAGCTGCTCGGCGAGCCGGATGAGCCCGAGGCGGCCGAGGCCCCGCAGCCGGGCCCGTCGGCGGGCGACTTCGGCCACACCATGGTCTACTCCCCCGACCGGGAGGCGCGGCCCCTGGAGCCCGAGCAGGATCGCCGCCAGGCCCTGCTGGTGGGCGACGGGAAGCGCACCATGCTGAGCGGGAGCCTGGTGGTGCTCGGCCGCAGCCGGGAGTGCGAGGTCGTGATCTCCGACCCGAACGTGTCACGGCGGCACGCCGAGCTGCGGAGGGCCGACGACGGCTGGCACGTGGTGGACCTGGGCTCGACCAACGGCGTGAAGGTGAACGACCGCCGGATCGAGGACGCCCTGCTGCGCCCCGGCGACCGCATCCGGATCGGCGTGACCGACCTGACCTTCGAGCTGGACTAAGTGCTGAGATGGACGAGCCGCTCGCCGTCGCGCTCAAGTTCGGCTTCATCGCCGTCCTCTATCTGTTCCTCCTGTGGGTGGTCCGCAGCGCCATGCGCGACCTGCGCCGCTCCGAGGCCACCGGCGTGGTGGTCGAGCCGGTCGAGCCGCCGAAGAGGAAGGGCAAGGGAGGCGACGGGCAGCCGGACCTTCGCGCCGGCGTGGACCCTCGGCTCGAGGTGGTGGCGGCCCTGGGCATCGAGCCTGGGCGCGCCTTCGAGGTGGGCGAGGGGGCCATGCTGGGGCGCTCGGACGGGGCGGACATCCGGATCGACGACCCGTTCGCGTCCTCGGCCCACGCGCGGATCTTCTCCCGCGGGGAGTTCATGTACGTCGAGGACATGGGCTCCACCAACGGCACCTACCTCAACGGGCGTCAGATCCGGGACGCGGAGCGCCTCAAGATGGCTGACGTGATCCGCATCGGCGACAGCGAGTACCGCTACCAGGAGTAGCCGTGAGCCTGAGGATCGCCGAGCAGGCCGCGCGCAGCGACGTCGGGCGCCAGCGCAGCGTCAACGAGGACGACCTGGTGGTGTCTCCGCCCTTCTTCGCGGTGGCGGACGGCATGGGCGGCGCGAAGGCGGGCGAGGTGGCGTCCGCGCTGGCCGCCGGCGCGTTCGAGGGCGAGCGCCGCTCCGGCGAGGCCCCCGAGGCGCAGCTGTCGCGCATCCTGCGCGAGGCCAACCGCCGCATCTACGAGCTGGCCGTCTCCGACGACTCGCACCGGGGCATGGGCACCACGCTCACGGCGGCGATCGTGGCCGGCGACGGGGTGAGCATCGGCCACGTGGGCGACAGCCGCGCCTACCTCCTGCGCGACGGCCGGCTGGAGCAGCTGACCCGCGACCACTCGCTGGTGGCCGAGCTCGAGCGCAGCGGCCAGATCTCCCCGGAGGCGGCCGAGCACCACCCGCAGCGCTCGATCATCACGCGGGCCCTCGGCCCGGAGCCCGATGTGGAGGTGGACACCTACACGCTGGCCGCCCGCGACGGTGACGTGATCCTGATCTCCTCGGACGGGCTGACCTCGATGATCTCCGACGAGGAGGTGGCCTCCATCCTCCGCTCCGGCGAGACCCTGGCCGAGGCCGCGGACGCCCTGGTGCGCGCCGCCAACCAGAGCGGGGGCAAGGACAACATCACCGTGGTGCTGTTCCGGCTGGCCGAGGGCGACGACGGGGCGGCCGCGGACGGCGACGAGGAGACGACGATCGCCGGCACGATCAAGGCGGCGGACGTGAGGGCCACGGCCACTCGGACCGACGCCCCCGACGCCACGGTGATCCGCCGCGCCGAGGCCGCGCCCGCCCGGCGGCGACGCCGCGGCCCGCGCCCGCGGGCGCTGCTGGGGGCGCTGATGGCGGTGGCGCTGCTCGCCGCCGCGCTGGCCGGCCTCTACGCGCTCAGCCGCCAGGTGTACTTCGTGGGCACCAACGACGCCGGGCTGGTGACCCTCTACCGGGGCGTGCCCTACGAGCTGCCCTTCGGCCTCGAGCTCTACGAGCAGCAGTACGCCAGCGGCGTCCCTGCGCGCGCCATCCCGGCCTCACGGCGCGGCCGGGTGCTGGATCACGACTGGCGCAGCCGCGAGGACGCGGCCGACCTGGTGCGCACGCTGGAGCGCGGCGACCTCGAGGGCGGTCCCTCGGGCGGCCTGCGCGCCGGCAGGACGGACTCCTGATGTCGGCCCGGACGCGCGAGCTGTTCGGGCTCGTGCCGGTGTCGCTGCTGGTGGCGGCCGGCTTCGCCGCCGTGCTGGCCACCCGCACCGAGAACGTGTCCGACGCCACGCTCACCTACGGCGCCGTGTTCCTCGGCCTCTGCGTGGCGGCCCACCTGTTCATCCGCGCCCGCCTCCCGGACGCCGACCCCTACATGTTCCCGCTCGCCGCCCTGCTCGCCGCGGTGGGGCTCGTGCTCATCTACCGCATCGACGCCGAGCTGGCGCGCGAGCAGGCGCAGTGGTTCGTCGTGGGGCTGGCCTTCTTCTGCATCACGATCCTGCTGGTCCGCGACCACAACGTGCTGCAGCGCTACCGCTACATGATCGCCGCGGTCTCCATCGCCCTGCTCGTGATGCCCCGGCTGCCGGTCATCGGCGGGGAGACCCGGGGCGCGTTCCTGGCCATCCAGTTCGGCCCCATCTCCTTCCAGCCCGCGGAGTTCGCCAAGCTCGGGATCATCATCTTCCTCGCCAGCTACCTGCGCGAGACGGGTGACATCCTCGTGCGGCCGCGCCTGCGTGCGCTGCCCTGGCAGCGCCAGCTGCTGCTGTACGGCGTGCCCGCCGTGCTCACGCTGATCGCGCTGCTGGTGCTGGGCCTGGGTCCCGCCGGCTCGGTGCTGCTCGTGGTGTTCGTGGCCTCGCTGGTGGCGGTGCTGCGCGAGCGGCCCTCCCTGAAGCACTTCGGCCCGCTGCTGCTCGTGTGGGGCCTGGCGATGCTGATGCTGATCTTCATCCGTGACCTGGGCAGCGCGGTGATGTTCTTCGGCGGCTTTCTCGCCCTGCTCTACGTGGCCACCGGGCGGCTGTCGCTGGTGGGCGCCGGGGCCACGATGTTCCTCGGCGGGGCGGTTTTCTTCGCCAGCAACGTCGAGCACGTGCGCGAGCGGGTGGACATCTGGCTCGACCCGTTCGACCCCAAGATGGTGGACAACGAGAGCTACCAGATCGCCCAATCGCTGTTCGCCCAGGCCGACGGCGGGTTGTTCGGCCAGGGGTTCGGCCAAGCGCTGCTCGAGCTGCCGGGCGGAGGGGTGATCCTGCCCGCGGCGGACACCGACCTCATCTATGCGGTGCTGGCCAACGAGGTGGGCCTGTTCGGCGCCGTCGGCCTGGTGGCCGCCTACCTGGTGTTCGTCTTCCGGGGCTTCAAGACCGCCATGCTGGCCAACGACGGCTTCTCGAAGCTGCTGGCCACCGGGCTCACCGCGGTGTTCGCCCTGCAGGTGTTCGTGATCGTGGGCGGGGTCACGCGGGTGATCCCGCTGACCGGCGTGACGCTGCCCTTCGTCTCCTACGGGGGCAGCTCGATCGTGGCCAACATGGTCCTGCTCGCGCTGCTCTTGATCATCTCCGACAGCGCCCGCGCGGATCGCCTGCGGCGCGGCGGGCTGGTGTGACCGGATGAACCGGCAGATCGGGCAGCTCTTCGGGCTTGTGGTCGTGCTGTTCGCGCTGCTCGTGGTCTTCACCTCGCGCTGGACGGTCTTCGAGGCCCAGTCGCTGGAGGACAACAGCGCCAACCGCCGGCCCCTGATCGAGGAGCAGAAGATCCCGCGGGGGCTGATCTACGCCCGCGACGGCCAGACCGTGCTGGCCGAGAATCGCAGCTCGGGCCGGGGCGAGGACAGGATCTTCAGCGCGCTTCTACCCGCAGAGGGAGCTGTTCGCACATCCCGTCGGTTACTCGTTCATCCGCAACGGCCGCCGCAGCACCGAGCTGTTCCGCAACGCCGATCTGGTGGGCGACGAGGACGAGTTCGAGTCGCTGCTGGCCGAGCTGGAGGACCAGACGCGCGAGGGCTTCGACGTGGTCACCAACCTCGACCCCGAGGCCACGGAGGCGGCGACGGCCGGCCTGGCGGGCCGCAAGGGCGCGGTGGTGGCGGTCGAGCCCCGGACCGGCAAGGTGCGCGTGATGGTGGCGGTCCCGTCCTTCGACCCCAACGCCGTGCCCGTGGACTTCGCCAGCGTGCGGCCCGGCCTCCTGAACCGGACCACGCAGGAGCTCTACCCGCCCGGCTCGACCTTCAAGGTCGTGACCGCGGCGGCGGCGCTCGACAGCGGCAAGGTCACGCCCGAGACGGTGATCGACGGTTCATCGCCGCGGGAGGTGAGCGGCGTGCCGCTCGAGAACGCGGGCGGCGGGAGCTTCGGCCCGATCAGCTTCACCGACGCCCTCACCAACTCGGTCAACACGGTCTTCGCGCAGGTGGGCGAGCGGATCGGGCCGAACACCCTGGTGGAGTACATGCGGCGGTTCGGCTTCTACGAGGACCCCCAGCTCGACTACCCGGACTCTCAGATGATCGCCAGCGGCATCATCAACGGCGACGGCGACTACGTCGACAGCGGCTTCGACGTCGGCCGCGTGGCCATCGGGCAGGGCGGGCTCGAGGGTGAGATCCGCAGCTCCCCGCTGCAGATGGCGCTGGTGGCCGCGACCATCGGGAACGGCGGCCGGCTGATGAAGCCGCGCCTGACCGACCGCGTCCTGCGCCCGGACGGGCGGGTCAAGGAACGGGTCGAGCCCGACCTCCAGTCGCGGGTGGTGGAGCCGGAGACGGCCGAGCAGCTCGGGCAGATGATGAGCAGGGTCGTGGAGGAGGGCACCGGCACCGCGGCGGCGCTGTCGGGGATCACGGTGGCGGGCAAGACCGGCACCGCGGAGGTGGGGGCCAACCGCGAGTTCACCCAGCCCTGGTTCATCGCCTTCGCCCCCGTGGACGACCCGAAGATGGCCGTGGCCGTCACCGTCGAGCGCACGCAGGGCCAGGGCGGCACCGTGGCGGCGCCGATCGCCCGCAGCGTGCTGGAGTCGCTGCTCGGGGCCCCGTGACAGAGGTGGCCGACAACACCCTGGTCGACGGGCGCTACCGGATCGTGCGCCGGCTCGGCTCGGGGGGCATGGCCGATGTCTACTGCGCCCAGGACACCCACCTGGGCCGCGAGGTGGCGCTGAAGGTCCTCCACCGGCGCTTCGCCCAGGACCAGGAGTTCGTCGAGCGCTTTCGCCGCGAGGCGAAGGCGGCGGCGGGTCTGGGCCACCCGCACGTGGTCGGCGTGTTCGACCGCGGGGAGCACCAGGGCACCTACTACATCGCGATGGAGCACCTCCAGGGCCGAACGCTCAAGGAGATCGTGTCCACCGAGGCGCCGCTGGACCAACTGCGGGTGATCGACTTCGGAGTGCAGATCCTGGAGGCGGCGGGCTTCGCCCACCAGCACGGGGTGATCCACCGCGACTTCAAGCCCCACAACGTGATCGTGGACGCCGAGGGCCTCGCCAAGGTCACCGACTTCGGTATCGCTCGGGCCGGGGCGTCGGAGATGACCGAGACGGGCTCGATCATGGGCACGGCGCAGTACCTCTCGCCCGAGCAGGCCCAGGGCCACGCCGTGACGGCGACCTCGGACCTGTACTCGATCGGCGTGATGCTCTACGAGATGCTGGCCGGGCGGCTGCCCTTCGACGGCGACAGCGCCGTGTCCGTGGCGCTGAAGCATCTCTCGGAACCGCCTCCGCCGATCTCGTCGTTCCGTCCCGACGTGCATCCCGCCCTCGAGGCGGTGGTGATGGCCTCGCTGGCCAAGGACCCGGCCCGGCGATGGCAGACGGCCGAGGACTTCGAGGAGGCGCTCACCGCCGCCCGGACCCAGATCGAGGCCGGTGACGACGGGCAGGGAACGAGCGCGTTCGTCCCGATCCCCGTACCCGTGCCCCTCCCCGGCGCCGAGGCGGCCGACGGCAACGGCGCGGCCCCATTGGCGGCCGTGGACGAGCCGCAGGAGGAGCGCCGCCGCCGCTGGCCCTGGTTCACCATCGGCCTGCTCGCGCTTGCGCTGGCGGCGGTGCTGGCCTACTTCGGCATCAGCGCGCTGCTCGAGCCCGAGACGCGGTCGGTGCCCCGAGCGGTGGGCAAGCAGTACATCTCGGCGCGGGCGGTGCTCGAGCGAGCGGGCTTCGACGTGCGCCAGACCCGGGTGCGCAGCGCCCAGCCCTTCGACCAGGTCGTCGAGCAGGACCCCAACCCGGGCGAGCAGGCCGAGGAGGGATCGGTGGTCACGCTCGAGGTGTCCAACGGCCCGGGCGAGGTCCGCGTGCCCTCGGTGGCCAAGCTGCCCCAGGAACAGGCGGTCAGGGAGATACAGAAGGCCCGGCTGAAGGTGACGATCGAGCGCGAGTTCTCCGACGAGGTGGACGAGGACTTCGCGATCCGCACCGTGCCCCGGGCCGCGACGGAGGTCACGCGCGGCACGCGGATCACGCTGTTCGTGAGCGACGGCCCCGAGCAGGTGACCGTCCCGGAGGTGATCGGGCTCTCCCAGGGCTCGGCCGAGAGCCGTCTGGCGGGCGAGGGCCTGGGCGTGGCGGTGGTCGAGCAGGAGTCGGAGGAGACCGAGGGATCGGTGATCGCCCAGGACCCGGGCGGCGGGAGCCAGGTCGACCGCGGCGCCACCGTCACGATCACGGTGTCCCTGGGCATCGAGCGGGTCAGCGTGCCCAACGTCGTCGGCCAGAGCGCCGGGGACGCCCAGGCCCAGATCAGCGCGGCCGGCCTGACGACCGCGCGGAGCGAGCGCACGGTGAGCGACGAGGCCCAGGACGGCGTGGTCATCACCCAGCGCCCGGGCGCGGGCGCCGAGGTGGAGGAGGGCTCGCAGGTCGTGATCATCGTCGGCGTGTTCGAGGATCCCGCGGAGGAGGAGCTTGCCCCTGCCCCGGACCCCGGCCCCGGCCCCGGCCCCGGAGGAAGAGGAGCAGCAGCCGTGAGGGTCGCGGTGCTCGCCGGCGGGCGGTCGAGCGAGCACGATGTCTCGCTGGCCTCGGCGGAGGCGGTACGGGCCGGCCTGGTCGAGGGCGGCCACGAGCCGGTCGACGTCCGGCTCTCCCGCGACGGCGGCTGGAGCCGCGACGGAGAACCCCTGGCCCTCGAGCCCGGCCGCGGCCTGTTGGGGTGCGAGGTGGCGTTCCCGGTCCTGCACGGCCCCTTCGGCGAGGACGGAACGGTGCAGGGCCTGCTCGAGATCCTCGACCTGCCCTACGTGGGCGCCGGTGTGACGGCGTCCGCCCTGGCCATGGACAAGGCCCTGTTCAAGGACCTCATGGCCGCTCACGGCGTTCCGCAGGTGGACTACGCGGTGGTGCGCCAGGGGGAGCGCCCCTCGATCGCCGCGCCCGTCTTCGTCAAGCCGGCCCGGCTGGGCTCTTCGGTGGGGATCGCCAAGGCCTGGTCGGAGGCCGATGTGGCGGGCGCTCTGGAGGGAGCCTTCCGGCATGACCCGGTCGCCCTGGTGGAACGCTTCTGCGAGGGAATCGAGGTGGAGTGCTCGGTGCTCGGTCATTCCGAACCGGTGGCCTCCCAGCCGGGCGAAATCGTGATCCGCGGTGCCGACTGGTACGACTACGAGGCCAAGTACTCGGCCGGCGGCATGGAGCTGCTGGTCCCGCCGCGGGTGCCGGAGGCCGTGCGCGAGGAGGTGCGGGGCCTGGCGGTGGAGGTGTTCCGGCTGGTGGGCTGCTCGGGGATGGCCCGCGTCGACTTCTTCGTGGAGGGCGACGCCGTGCTGGTCAACGAGCTGAACACGATCCCGGGGTTTACTTCCACGAGCGTGTACGCGAAGCTCTTCGCGGCCAGCGGAGTGCCGTACGTCGAGCTGCTGGACCGATTGCTGAGCCTGGCGCTCGAGCGCCATGAGGAGGAACGCCGCTACCGGCACTGAGTCACTGACGACGAGGGGGAGCGATGGCATCTCTGGGGCAGCAGATCCTGCGCCGCAAGCCGGTCACCGCCATGACGGAACAGGCGGGGACCGACACGGGCGAAGGCGACCTGTCTCGCTCGATCGGCCTGCTGCAGCTGTCGGCCTTCGGCATCGGGTCCACGATCGGGACCGGCATCTTCATCGTCCTCACCGAGGCGGCGCCGGTCGCGGGGCCCGGCGTCGTCCTGTCCTTCGTGTTCGCGGGAGTGGTCGCCGGCCTCACCGCGATCTGCTACGCCGAGCTGGCCAGCGCGGTGCCGGTGTCGGGCTCCTCCTACTCCTACGCGTACGCCACGCTGGGGGAGGGAGTGGCGGTGGTGGTGGCCGCCTGCCTGCTGCTGGAGTACGGGGTCGCCTCCGCCGCCGTGGCCGTCGGCTGGTCGCAGTACCTCAACGAGCTGTTCGACAACCTCTTCGGCTTCGTCATCCCGGAGAACCTCGCCAACGCGCCGGAGGCGGACGGGTTCTTCAACGTCCCCGCGGTGGTCCTGATCGTGCTCTGCATGCTGCTGCTGATCCGGGGCGCGAGCGAGTCGGCCACCGTCAACACGGTGATGGTGGCCATCAAGGTGAGCGTCCTCCTTCTCTTCGTGGCCGTCGGCGTGACCGGCTGGGAATCTGACAACCTCGAGGACTTCACCCCCTTCGGCTTCGACGGCATCAGCTCGGCCGCCGGCATCATCTTCTTCTCCTACATCGGGCTGGACGCGGTCTCGACCGCGGGGGAGGAGGTCAAGAACCCGCGCCGCAACCTGCCGCTGGCGATCATCATCGCTCTGGTCACGGTCACCTCGCTCTATCTGGCCGTAGCCCTGGTGGCGGTGGCGGCTCAGCCGCTGCCGGACTTCGAGGGCCAGGAGGCCGGGCTGGCCGCGATCCTCGAGACGGTCACCGGCAACACGTGGCCGTCGACGGTGCTGGCTGCCGGCGCGGTGGTCTCGATATTCAGCGTCACCCTGGTCGGGATGTACGGGCAGACGCGCATCCTGTTCGCCATGGGCCGCGACGGCATGATCCCGCCGCTGTTCAACCGGCTGAACCCGCGCACGCTCACTCCGGTCCCGGCCACCATCATCGTGGCCGTGGTCATCTCGCTCCTGGCGGGCCTGCTCCCGATTAACTTCCTGGCCGAGATGACGAGCATCGGCACGCTGGTGGCGTTCATGATCGTCTCGACCGGCGTGATCATCCTGCGCCGCACGGCGCCCGACCTGCCCCGCGGCTTCAAGGTGCCCGGCTATCCGGTCACGCCGATCCTGTCGATCATCGGCTGCCTCTGGATCATCTCCGACCTGCGCGTGGTCACGCTCTACGTGTTCGTCGGCTGGGCCGCGGTGGCCCTCACTTGGTACTTCTTCTACGGCCGTTCCCATGCCGTGCTCGGCCGGGAGGAGGCGTCGTGACGCTGGTCGCAGGGGTGCCGCTCGACGGTCGCTCGGATGTGGCTCTCCAGCTGGCCGAGTTGCTGGCCCGCTCGGCCGGGGACGAGGTGGCGCTCTGCACGGTGGTGCGCGAGCCCTGGCCGCCCAGCCCGGCGCGCGTGGACGCGGAGTACCGGGCCGAGCTCGACGACACCGCAGCCCGGGTGCTCGAGGAGGCGAGCGCGCAGATGCCCCCCGACGTGCCCGTTCGCACGCTGGTGCACAACGCGCGCTCGACCCCGGCCGGGCTGCTCGAGGTGGCCGAGCGAGAGGTGGCCACGGCGATCGTGGTCGGGTCGTCCTCGGCCGGGGCGTTCGGGCGCGTTGCCCTGGGAAGCGTCAGCGGCCGCCTGATGCACAGCTCGCCCGTCCCGGTCGCGCTTCCGCCCCGGGGCTACCGCTGCGCCCCCACGGACCGGGTGCGCCGGGTCACGGCCGCCTACGGGGGCACCGAGGATGCCGACCGCCTGGTGGTGGCGGCCGCGGAGGTCGCGAGCCGCGTGGGCGCCTCGTTCCGGATCGCGTCGTTCGCCGTTCGCAGCCGTCCGGCCCTCACGTCGGGCGTCGGGACCGGCCCCGAGGCAGCGATGGTCAAGCAGTGGGCCGACGAGATCGAGGCGGCAGGCCGAGCCGCCCTGGATCGGGTGAGCCACCTGCCGGACGTACCCGATCTGCTCGACGCCGTGGTCGGCTACGGGCAGCGATGGGAGGACGCGCTGGAGGACGTGGAGTGGGACGACGGCGACGTGCTCGTGGTCGGCTCGAGCAGCACGCGGCCCGTGGCCCAGGTGTTCCTGGGCTCCAATGCCTCCAAGATCGTGCGGAACTCGCCGGTGCCGGTCGTCGTGGTGCCGGGTCGCACCGTGGCCGAGATCACCGCACGGGGGTCTACTTCTGGAGGCTGAGCTCGCGGATCTCGGCCTTGCCACCCTCCGGCAGCCGGGTGATCCACAGCAGGTAGTAGCGATAGCGTCGCCCCTGCGTGTCCAGCGGGAAGCGCTGGTCTTGGCGCACCCGTTGCACGGCCCGGCTGACCGGTGTCCACGCGTTCACCCGTCCGGGAACGGTGTTGGCTGCGAAGATGCGCCCGCGGAATCCGGGGGTCGAGGTCACGAGATCGAGCTCGCGCGCTGCCACGGGCGAGTCCGCATCCACGTACAGGCCCACGCCGCCCTTGTTCGCGCCGTCGAGGCCGCTCACGTACTGCTCGGTGTTCCAGGCCGTGGTGCGGTTGCCGTCGATGGCGAACTGAGCCGCCTCCGGCGATTCCTCGCCGTCGTTGCCCTCCGGGTCGTAGTCGCTGGCCGCGTCGCTGCCGAGACGCACCTCGCTGAGCCCCGGCGCGCTGGGGGTGACGGTGCCGCCGGCGCCCTTCTCGGTCCGGTCGATGACGAGGTAGGCGATCGCTCCGCCGACCAGCGCGAGCAGCAGGACGCTGAGCGCCACCACACGCCGGGGATGCCGCAGGCGGCCGGGCGCGAAGTCGGCGGTCTCGCCGGGAAGCGAGCGCAGGACGGTGGTGGCCTCGCCGCTCGTCTCGCCCGCCCGCGCCGCCTCGATGCCCAGCACCTCCTCGAGGTCGTGCACCACCTCGCCCACATTCGCGTAGCGGTTCTTGGTCTCCTTGGCGGTGGCGCGCTCGACCACGGCGGCGAGCGCCGCGGAGATCTCCGGGCGCCGGCGCTGCACGTCGGGCAGCGGCTCGCGCACGTGCTTCATGGCCACCGCCACCTGCGTGTCGGCCTTGAACGGCGCCTCGCCGGTCAGCATCTCGTAGAGGACGATGCCGAGCGAGTAGATGTCGGTCTGCTCGGTCACGTCCTGGCCGAGCGCCTGCTCCGGCGACACGTAGTCGGTGGTTCCCAGCACGCGGCCCGGGGCGGTGAGGCCGTGGGCCTCCAGCGAGCGGGCGATGCCGAAGTCGGTGACCTTGGCCCGCCCATCGGGGTCGATCAGCACGTTCTGTGGCTTGACGTCGCGGTGCACCAGTCGGTGGAGGTGGGCGGACTCGAGCGCACGGCCGATCTCGATCGCGTAGGCCACCGCCTCGGAGACCGGCAGCCGCCCGTTGCGGCGGATGCGGTCCTTCAGCGTCTCGCCCTCCACGAACTCGAACACGATGTAGGGGGCGCCCTCGTCCTCGCCCGCGTCGATCACGGTCACGACGTTCGGGTGGTTGAGCTGTGCGACCGCGCGGGCCTCGCGGCGGAAGCGCTCGAGCTGGTCGGGATCGCTCGAGATATCGCGGTGCATGAGCTTGATCGCGACCCAGCGCTCGAGGGTCGGGTCGAAGGCCCGGTACACGGTGGACATGCCGCCTGAGCCGATTCGCTCCTCGAGCTTGAAGCGGCCGCCTATGAGGGTGCCGATCACCTTCGACTATTTTCGCTGTCGCCTTGTCCGTGCTTGTCCGCTACTACACCGATCCGGCCGATCCCGGCTCCTGGGCCACCGAGCCGTGGCGGCAGGGGCTTCTGCAGGAGTTCGGCGCGGACCTGCAGATCACCTACGTGATGGTTGGCCTCGCCCGCGAGTATGGAGCACAGGAGTCGCGGCACGTGCGGGAGTGGCTCGACGCCTCCGATCGGTCGGGGATGCCGGTGGACCCCAGGCTGTGGGACGAGGGCGGGCTGCGCTCGAGCTTTCCGGCCTGCATGGCGGTCAAGGCCGCCGCCGAGCAGGGTCCCGACGCCGCCGGTCGCTACCTGCGGGCGCTCCGCGAGGGGATCATGTGCCGGCGCCGGCGGCTGGACTCGGCCGAGGGGCTCGTCGAGGAGGCCCGGGGCGCCGGGCTCGACGCCGGACGGTTCCGGATCGACCTCGATTCCGCCGCCATCGTCGAGGCCTTCGCCGCCGACCTCGAGGAGAGCCGCTCGCGCCCGCCCGACGCGCCGGAGGGCCTCCCGGTTGTGCGCTTCTCCGGTGAGGAGGGCGAGGCGTGGGGCGGGCCGGCCGGCGAGTGGCGGGCGGCTGCGCTGACCGCGGGCGGCCATCCGGCGGGCGCTGAGCGCCCCGGCGTGCTGGAGGCGCTGCGTACCCACGGCCGGCTGGCCACCCCCGAGGTGGCGGCCATCTGCGATCTCCCGGGCCCGCGGGCGGCGGCCGAGCTGTGGCGCCTGGCCGCCGAGTGGCGGGTGCGTCCCACGCGGTTCTTGACGGGGGAGCTGTGGGAGCCGGCCTGAGTTGTTCTCCGCGGGGCGGCGTGGATTTGGCTGGGTAAGGGAGGGGTTCCCTACGAAACGTCCCATAGTGGGACGCAACGTGCGCAACCCCCCGAGCCGGCCTCTTACCCAGCAGAGAACCCTCGGCCCCGCCTGCCCACCAGCCCCTGCTCGGCCAGCTCGACCACTGCCGGCCCGGTCCGTCACGCTGCCGATCACCTTCGCGCCCGGGTGGTGGGCCGCCAGCAGCGCCACCGCCGCCTCGGCCTCGGCCGCACCGACCACGCAGCAGAAGCCGCAGCCCATGTTGAACACCTCGTACAGCTCGGCCGGCTCGACGGGGCCGCGCTCGGCGATCAGCTCGAACACGCGGGGCACCGGCAGCGGCGCGTCGATGCGGTAGCCCACCTCGGCCTCCAGCCGCAGCAGGTTGAGAAAGCCCTCGCCGGTGATGTGGGCGAGGCCGCGGACCTCGATCTCCGAGGCGAGCAGCTCGCGGATCGCGCGCACGTAGATCACCGTCGGCGCGAGCAGGAGATCGCCCGCCGTGCCGGCTCCCACGGGCTCATCGAGATCGTCCAGCGCCCGGCGAGCCAGGCTCAGCCCGTTCGAGTGGATGCCGCTGGAGGGCAGGCCGACGATCACGTCGCCGGGCTCGATGGCCGCGCCGGTGACGATCGCGTCGAGGTCCACCAGCCCGACGCAGAAGCCCACCAGGTCGAACCCCCGCGGCGAGGGGTGCCCGAGCAGCAGGTCGGGCGTCACGGCGAGCTCGCCGCCGGGGATCTCCAGCGCCGCCTGCTCCGCTCCCTCGCGCAGCCCGGCGCCGATCTGGGCCAGCACCTCGGGCCGGGCCTCCTCGACGGCGATGTAGTCCAGCAGGGCGATCGGGTCGGCGCCCACGCAGATCACGTCGTTGGCGTTCATGGCGATGAGGTCGATGCCGATGGTGTCGTAGCGCTCGAGCTGCTCGCAGACGATGACCTTGGAGCCGACGCTGTCGCAGGAGAGGGCGAGGCCGCGGCGGTCATCGAGCCGAAGCACGTTGGCGTAGTGGCCGGAGCCGAGCGCGGCGAGGCTCGGGCGCCCGGTGCGGATCCCGGCCAGCACCTCCACCAGCGCTGCCACGGCGGTGCCGGACTGCTCCTGGTCCACGCCGGCGCGCGAGTATGCCCCCTCGGCCACGGTCTGATTCAAGCGGATCGCCCGGCGGCCAGCGCCACGGCGCCGACGGCGATCCGGTAGGCGGCCAGAGGGGCGTAGGAGGACGACCGCTGCAGCCGGCCGGCCAGCGGCAGCGTGACCCCCGCCGACAGCAGCGCCGCTCCCGCCCCGGCGAGCGCTGGGGTGGGAAGCCCGCCGCCGCGAGCCACGCGGAGCCCCTTGAGCGCCACGGCGGCCAGCGTGACCGGCAGTGCGGCCTCCAGGGCCAGGCGTAGCGAGGCGGGGCGCGACAGGCCTCGCAGGCGCGCGGCCGTGAGGGCAGCGCCCGAGCGCGACACGCCCGGGATCAGCGCCACGGCCTGGGCCAGCCCCACCGCCAGAAGATCGCCCGTGCCCGGTGTTTCGCGCACTGCCGGGGCACGGTCGGCCAAGAGCAGCGCGGCGCCCGCGGCGAGCTGGGCCGCCCCAATGCTCACCGCCCCACCCAGCCGCCGTTCGATCGGCCCCTCGAGCGCCAGCCCCGCGACGGCTGGAGGCAGCAGCGTGAGCGCAATTGATTTCGGGTCGGCGCTCGCACCCGCGCGCAGGGCTGCCAGCGCCACCACCGGCGCCGAGCCGGCGTGGAGCGCGACCTCGAACGCCTTGCGCTCCTCGCCCGGCAGGGCCGCGTAGTCCCAGCCCAGCAGGCGGGGAAGGAGGGCCACGTGGCCCGAGCTCGACACCGGCAACAGCTCGGTTGGGCCCTGGATCGCGCCCAACAGCAGGGCCTGGCCGAGCGACGGCCCGGAGGCGGTCAGGCCGATTCGGTCGCCGGGGAGCCCGGCTCCTTGCGGCGCCGGCGGGCGCGCACCACGAGGTACACCGCCCCGATCACGATGATGGCGGCCACGGCGTAGTCCACGTAGTGCAGGTAGTCCTTCCAGGACTCCCAGTTGTCGCCGGCCTGCTTGCCGATGAAGGTGAGCATCAGGACCCAGGGGATGCAGCCGAGGAGGGTGAGCACGCTGAAGCGCCAGAAGGGCATCCGGGCCACGCCGGCCGGGAGCGAGATGAAGGTGCGGATGATCGGCAGCATCCGACTGAAGAACACGGTGGCGTCACCATGGCGCTCGAACCAGCGGTCGGCCCACTCGAGATAAGACTTCTTGATGTGCAGCTTCTTGCCGTGCTTCTCCAGGATGTCGACCCGGCCGGCGTAGCCGATGCCGTAGGCCACCCAGGAGCCGACCAGGTTGGCGAAGGATCCGACCGCGGTGGCGGCTATCAGGCTGTACTCGCCGCGCGACACGTTGAAGCCGGCGAACAGCATGGTGGCCTCGCTGGGCACGGGGATGCACGCGCTTTCCAGGAGCATCAGGACGAAGACCCCCGGGAGGCCCAGCGCATCCACCACGTCAACGGCCACCTCGACGATCGGATCCGTGATCGAGGCGAGCACGGTCATTGCGGCGGGTAGGGTAGCGACCGCCGATGGGCCCTGTTCCCCTGTTCAAGTCGAGCCTGGACGCATACATGCCCGCGATCGAGGAGCGCCTGGCCCGTGTGGCCCGCAGCGGGCGCTACATCCTCGGCCCGGAGGTGGAGGGATTCGAGCGCGAGTTCGCCGCCTACCTGGGGGTCCGCCACTGCGTGGGGGTGGCCAACGGCACCGACGCCCTCACCATCGCCCTGCGGGCGCTGGGAGTGGGGCCGGGCGACGACGTGGTGATGCCCTCGTTCACCTTCTACGCCACGGCCGAGGCGGCGATCGTGGCTGGGGCCAACCCGGTGTTCTGCGACATCGATCCCCGCACGTTCTGCGTCACGCCCGAGACCGTCGAGGCGGCGCTCACGCCGAAGACCAAGGCGATCGTGCCCGTGCACCTGTTCGGGAACGTCGCGCCCGTACCGGAGCTGCGGGGCCTGGGGGTGCCGGTGATCGAGGACGCGGCGCAGGCGGCGGGCGGCTCATACCAGGGCGTCAAGGCCGGCGCGCTGGGGCAGGCGGCCACCTTCTCCTTCTTTCCCTCGAAGAACCTCCCCTGCCTGGGCGATGGCGGCGCCGTGGTCACCGACGACGACGCGCTGGCCGAGCGGGCCCGGATCCTGCGCTTCCACGGCTCCAAGGACAAGCGGACGTTCACCGACGTGGGCTACAACTCCCGCCTCGACGAGATGCAGGCGGCGGTCCTGCGGGTGCTTCTGCCGGAGCTCGACGGCTGGAACGAGCGGCGGCGCGCGGTGGCAGCCGCCTACGCAGCCGCCGGCCTGGGCGAGCACGTCTCGCTGCCCGTCGAGGTGGAGGAGGCCCGTCACGTCTACCACCTCTACGTGACCCGCTCGGAGCGTCCCGAGGGCGTCGGCTACTACCGCGTGCCCGTGCACCGCCAGCCGGCGATCGCCGCGCCGGTCGACCTGCCCGGGACCGAGGAGGCCGCCCGCACGAACGTCGCCCTCCCGATGGGCACGGAGGTCACCGAGGACGACGTGCGGAGGGTGGTCGAGACGTGCGCATCTGGATCGACCTGACCAACAGCCCGCACGTGCTGGTCATGCGGCCGCTGATCGAGGTGATGCGGGCCGACGGGCACGACGTGCAGGTGACGGCGCGTGCCTTTGCCCAGACGCTCGAGCTGTGCGAGCGCTTCGGGATCGACCACACGGCGATCGGCCGCCACCGCGGCGAGGGGCTGGCCGCCAAGGCGGCGGGATTGGCCTCCCGCAGCGGCGCTCTGGTCCGCTGGGCCCGTGGCCGGGGATTCGACGTGGCCATCGGCCACGGCTCCAACGACGTGTCCGTGGCCGCACGCCTGCTGCGCATCCCGAGCGCCACCGCCTTCGACTACGAGTTCGCCGCGGTCCAGCACCAGGTGAACTGCCGGCTGGCGCGCGTGGTCATGGTGCCTGACGCCATCCCGCCCGAGCGCCTGTACCGCTACGGCGCCCGGGGCAAGCTGCGCCGCTACGCGGGGCTCAAGGAGGAGTACTACCTGGCCGATTTCGTGCCCGACGAGGGGGTGCTCGCCGACCTGGGCCTCGACACCGGGCGGGAGCTGGTGGTCGTGCGGACCCCGCCCGAGGTCTCGCTCTACCACCGCTTCGAGAACCCTCTCTTCCGGCAGGTGCTGGAGCGGCTGGCCGCCGGCCCGGCCCAGACGGTGGTGCTGCCGCGAACCTCGGCTCAGCGCGACGAGGTGCTGCGGCTGGGCTCCTTCACCGTCCCGGAGCGGGCGGTGGACGCCCAGAGCCTGGTGGCCTTCGCCGATCTGGTGATCTCCGCGGGAGGAACGATGAACCGCGAGGCGGTGGCCCTCGGCACCCCGGTCTACACGACCTTCGAGGGCAGGCTCGGGGCGGTGGACCAGGCGCTGCTCGCCGACGGCCGCCTGCGCCGGCTGGACGACCCCGGGCAGGTGCGCGTGGAGCGCCGGGAAGGACACGGTTCCTTGCGGGTCCGCCGCGACCCGCGCGAACTCGTCACACTGCTTCTGGCCGCCGCCGAACCATGAGACGCCTGAGTTCATCCGTCAACGCGCGCCGCCTGGGCCAGGTGGGCGTCGACGCCTGCCTGCTCGCGGCCGCCTATGCGCTGGCCTACGTGCTGCGCTTCGACGACGGGATCACCCTCCGGTACGAGCGGCTGCTCGAGGACACGATCCTGTTCGCGGTCGCGATGAAGATCGTGGTCTTCGCGCTCTTCGGCCTCTACTCGAAGCTCTGGCGCTTCGTGGACCAACGCGACTTCGTGACCATCGTGAAGGCCGTGGTGGCCTCGACGGTGGTGCTGATCGCGGCCCTCTTCCTGCTCACCTTCGGGGGCACCGACCCGCCGCGTGGCGTTATCGCGCTCGATTTCCTGCTCACCCTCGCGTTCGTGGCCGGCTCGCGCTTTGCGGTGCGCTGGATCTTCGAGCGCCCCCAGCGCGGGTCGCTGCTTGCCCGCGCGGAACGCGAGGTGTTGATCGTGGGGGCCGGCAACGGCGGCCAGCAGGTCGCCTTCGAGCTCCGCCGCAACCCCGAGCTCTCCACGGCCCCGATCGGCTACCTGGACGACGACCCGCGCAAGCAGGGCATGCGCATCGCCGGCCACAAGGTGCTCGGCACCAGCGCCGACCTGCCCCGCGTGCTCGACGACGCCGAACCCGACGAGGTCATCATCGCCATTCCCTCGGCGCCCGGGATCGTGCGCCAGCGCGTGGTCACCGCCTGCCGCGAGCGCGGCATCCTCGTGCGCACGCTGCCCACCACCTTCGAGCTGCTCTCGGGCGGCGTGAACCTGATCCGCCAGGTCCGCGAGGTGCAGGTGGAGGACGTGCTCGGGCGGGAGCCGCTGCGCGTTGAGATCGACCGTGTCGGTGCCTACCTGCGCGGCCGGGTGGTGCTGATCACCGGCGCCGGAGGCTCGATCGGAGCCGAGCTCTCACGCCAGATCGCCCGCGTGGGACCCAAGCGGCTGGTGCTGGTCGAGAACGCCGAGAACGCGCTTTTCGAGATCGGCCGCGAGCTCGAGGAGGAGCGCCATTTCGCCCGGGTGGGCTTGATCCTGGCCGACTGCAAGGACGCCACCCGCATGCGGGAGATCTTCGCCGAGGAGAAGCCATCTGTGGTGTTCCACGCGGCCGCCTACAAGCACGTGCCGCTGATGGAGGACAACCCGGTGGAGGCGGTGCGCAACAACGCCGTGGCCACCCGGATCGTGGCCGCGGCGGCGGGCGAGGCGGGGGCCGAGCGCTTCGTGCTGGTCTCGACCGACAAGGCGGTGAGCCCGGCCACGGTGATGGGCGCCTCGAAGGCGCTCGCCGAGTGGGCCGTCGAGGCCGCGCAGAACCGCTGGAAGGGCACCCGTTTCACGGCGGTGCGCTTCGGCAACGTGCTCGGCTCGTCGGGCTCGGTGGTCCCGATCTTCCGCCGCCAGATCCAGAAGGGCGGACCGGTCACCGTCACCGACGACAAGATGACCCGCTACTTCATGACGATTCCCGAGGCGGTGCAGCTGATCATCCGCTCGGGCGAGCTGGCCACCGGCGGCGAGGTGTTCGTGCTGGAGATGGGCGAGCCGGTGAAGATCGCCGAGCTGGCGCGCAACATGATCCGCCTGGCCGGCTACGAGCCCGACGAGGAGATCGCGGTGGAGATCATCGGCCGGCGCCCGGGCGAGAAGCTGCACGAGGAGCTCTTCAACCCGGGGGAGCGGCCCCAACCCACCCCTGCGGAGCGGATCGTGTGCGCGGTGCGCTCGCCGCTCGATCCGGACTGGGTGGAGAGCGCCTTCATACGCATCGAGGAGCTCGTGTACAGCGGGGATTCGACGGCGCTCGCGGGCGCTGTGGCCGAGCTTTCCGCGGAGCGTGCGCTGACGTCGTAGGCCGTCCGATGGGCGTGTGGGTAGTCGACCAGCCTCGCGGCTAAGGTTCGTTCCTTCTTCATGGAGATCATCGAGCAGATCGGCGCCTACGCCGGCCTGGCTTCCATCGTCGGCCTCGCGATCCTCTCCGCCCTGTACTTCTCGCAGGCGCGTGATGTGAGGCGCCTCCGGGAATGGGCGGGCCGCGCACCTGAGCGGGCCGACGAACCGGCGCCCGGCCAGACGCCCGTGCCCGGGCGCGTCGTGGCGCAGCCCCAGCAGCGGCCCACGCCGGGCGCGCGCCCCGCCGCCCAGCGCCCCGCCGGGGCGGCCCCGCCGCCGGTGCCCGCCGCCCCGGCGGCGGCAGCCACCGGCGCCAGGCCGGCGACGGCCACGGCAGCGGCACAGGACAAGCGCGCGGCCGCGGGACAGCCTGCAGCGAGCCCGAACAGCGATGCGCCGGCGCCCGCGCAGAATCCCGCGCCCACGCCGGCGCCAGCGACCGCGGCGGCCGCAGCCGCCGGTGCCGGGTCCGGGCAGCAGGCCGCCGCCGCGAACCCGCAGGCGGCCTCTCCGGCGGCCCCCGCGTCAGCGCCAGCCGAGGAGTCGCCTGCGCCGCCGGAGTCGCAGGAGGAGGCCTCGGCGCCATCCCAGGCGGCCGCCCGGGCGCGGACACCGCAGGCTGCGGCGGCAGCACCGGCCGAGGCCGCCCCCGCGGCGCCTGATTCCACTTCGGCGCCGGCCGAGGCCACCGCAGCACCGGCCGAGGCAGCCGCCCCCCCCGAGGCGGACGCCCCGGCGCAGACGGCCGCTGCCCCGCCCCAGACTCCCGCCGCGCGTCCCCAGGCAGCCACGCCCGCGGCAGCGCCGCGGCAGGCCGCGGGCGCCGCCGCCCCCTCTCGGGCCGCCTCCAGCCCCAACGCGGCCTCCCGTCCGGCGGCCGGCGCGCCCCCGCGACCGCCCGTCCGCCCCGGGGCACGACCTGGCGCCGGCGCCCGCCCGTCCCCGCAGCACACCCAGGTCATCGCGCCACCCGGCAGGCCGTGGTATCGCCGCCTGGCCGACAACCCCCTCTACCTGGTCCTGGCCATCGCCGGCGTCCTGGTGGTGGGCGGGGGGGCCGCCTTCGGCGTGCTGTCTCTGACCGGCGACGAGGCCGGCCCGGCCGAGTCGCAGCCACAGCCACAGCCACAGCAGGCCGCACCCGCCGATCAGCCCGAGGACCGCGCCGGCAACGGTCAACGCCGGCGTCAGGGTGGCGGCGGGATCAACCCGGCCGGCGTGACCGTCGCCGTGCTCAACGAAACAACGGTCCAGGGACTGGCGGCCCAGCTGGCCGACCGGGTGGAGAGCGCAGGCTTTACCAGCGGCACCATCGCCAACGGCACCGACCGGGCACGCGCGGAATCCGTGGTGCTGTTCTCGCCCGGGAAGGAGCGCGAGGCTGCGGCGGTCGGGCGACGGCTGGACATCGACCAGCGCGAGCCGATCGATCCGGCCAGCCAGGGCCTGGCCGGCGACGCCACCGTCGTGGTGGTGGCGGGCGCCGACAAGACGCAGTAGCGCTGGCGCTCAGCTCGCCGCCAGCGTCCGCGCTCGCTCGGCGAGGTGAGGGACGCCCAGCCGGTCGGTCTCGGCGGCGGCCTCCGCCAGCCGCTCCCGCCCCGCCACTGGATCGACGGCGAGCAGCAGCTGGCCCTCGAGCATCCGCGCCTGGGCGGCCTCGAGCGGCCGCTCCAGAGCCTCCCACGCGGCCCCGGCCTCCGCCAGCAGGGTGGCGCCCTCGGCGGGGTCCTCTGAGGCCATGCCCCGGGCCTCGAGCGCCGCCGCGCGACCGACCGGGTAGTGGAGCTGCTCCGCGAGCTCGCTCGCCTCCTGCGGCCGCATCCCGAGCCGCCTCGAGCCGCCCCCGGCGGGCCAGGACCACGGCCCGGGCGCCGATGGCCTGGATCGACTGCGCCACGAGGCCGGCCCGCTCGCAGACGTCGATGGCCCGGTCGAGCGCCCCGGTGGCCGCGTCCAGGTCGCCGGCGTCCCGGTAGGTGGAGGCCAGGGAGAAGAGGGCCCCGAAGGTGAGCTCCGACCAGCCCACCTGCTCCGCGAGGTCGTGGGAGCGCACGAAGAGGTCCGAGGCCTGCGCGAGATCGCCCTCACGCCAGCGCAGCACCCCTTTGAGGCCGTAGGGGAGGCACAGCTTCCCCACCAGGCCCTCGCGCTCGGCGAGATCGGCGCTCGCCTCGGTGGCGCGCTCCACGCGCTCCCAGTCGGCCCCGTACACCGCGAGCTGCGCCAGCGAGGCGTGGAGCTCGACCTGGGCCGGGAGCACGCCCACCTCCACGGCGAGGGCCAGCGCCTCCTCGAAGGCCTCCCTGGCGCCGCGGACGTCGGCCTCCGATATCTCGAGGTGCCGCCCGAGCGCGGACAGGGCCAGGATGGTCTCGGTGTGGTCGGAGCCGCGGGCCAGCTCCACGGCCCGCTCGAGGTTCTGGCGGGCCCGCTCGGTGTCGCCGATCCGGCCGAAGACGCGGCCGAAGATGCCGTGGGCGCGGCTGGCGGCGCGGGTCTCCCCCAGGCGCTCGGCCAGTCGCAGCGCCTTCTCCGACGCGTAGATCGCGAGCATGTTGTCCCCGGTGTGGAGGTACAGCCAGGCCGCCTCCTCGTAGAGCCGGACGAGCTCGAGCCGGGGCTTGCCGTCCTTCAGCAGGTTGATGCCCTTCTGGTAGTGCTCGATCGCCGCCTTGCGCTCGCCCTTGTGGGAGAGCCCGGCGCCGATCTTGCGGTGCAGGTCCGCCACCCGCTCGAGATCCTCCTGGCCCCGGTGCCAGTCGAGGCATTCGGTCCACACGTCGATCGCCTCGTCCACCCGGCCCAGGCGCAGCGACACGTCGCCGAGCTTCTCGCCGATCCGAACCAGCGTCGCCCGCTCACCCGTTACCCCGACCTCGCGGGCGTGCCGGTAGTGGGAGGCGGCCTCGCGGTTGCTGTAGAGACGGCCCGCGGCGTCGCCGGCCTCCTCGAGGAAGTACGCGCCCCGCTCGCGGACCGCGATCAGCTCTTGGTCGGGCAGGCCGCCCTCGAGACCGAGGTCGGCGGCCCGGCCGTAGTGCTCGGCCAGGAGCGTCACCACCTCGTCGGTGCGGTCCCCGGCGCGCTCCTCGATGAAGGTGCCGACCTCGTAGTGCTTGCGTGACCGCACGGCCTTGGGCAGCATCCCGTAGGCCACGTCGCGGATGAGCACGTGCTTGAAGGCCAGCTCGCGCTCGCCGGCCAGGCGGCTCTCGGCCCCGGGGGCCAGGATGTCCTTCTCCTGGAGCGTGATCAGGGTGCGCCGGAGGTCGCGGTTCTCGGCCTCGGCGAGGGAGAGCAGCGAGCCCTCCCAGAACGTTCGCCCCACCACCGCCGCCTGTTGCACCAGCCTGCGCTCGAACGGTTCCAGGGCGTCGAGCCGGGCGGCCAGGACAGCCTGCACCGTCTCGGGCAGCTGCCCCGCCTGCGCACCCTCCTCGACGATGCGGCGGGCCATCTCCTCCGCGAACAGCGGGTTGCCGCCGGAGCGCTCGGCCACGGCCGGGACCAGGTCGCTGCCCTCCGGGATCAGCGCCGCCACCAGCTCCTCGGTCTCGGCGGCGCCGAGGGGCTCCAGCAACAGCTGCGTGGCCGAGCGCCGCCCACCGCCCCAGCTGGGGCGGCGCTCCAGCAGCTCGTCGCGAGCCAGGCACACCAGCAGCAGCGGCGCCCGCACCCATTGGGCGAGGTGCTCGATGGCGTCGAGCATGCCGTCGTCGGCCCAGTGGATGTCCTCGAAGGCGAGCACGAGCGGCCGCCGGCGCCCGATGGCCTCGACGGCGGCCCGCAGGGCCGAGAAGAAGGACTCGCGCAGGCGTTCCGGATCGCGCTCGTCCGGCGCGAGCTCAGGCGGCACCTCCACCCCGAGCAGGCGGCCGATGAGCGCGGCCTTCGATTCCGGGAGCTCGGCGGCGGTGTCGGCGAAGAGCGCGTTCGCGTAGGCGGAGAGCTTGCCCCAGGCCTCCTCGGCCGAGTCGGAGTCCACGATGCCGCACTCGGCCCGCAGGACCTCGCCCAGCGCCCAGAACACGATGCCCGCGCCGTAGGGCAGGCAGCGGCCGGTGCGCACGGCCGGTCCCGACTCGTGGCGCGCCAGACGCCGCTCGAACTCGCGCAGGAGTCGCGACTTGCCCACGCCGGCCTCACCCACCAGGGTCACCAGCTGGGGGGCGCCCTCCCGCAGCACGCGGTCGTACAGGGTCTCCATCGCGGCCAGCTCGTCCGCGCGGCCGACCAGCAGCGACTCTCGTGCCGGCACGGCGCGGCCGGCCGCGTGAGGCGTCAGAAGCCCCACGGCCTCCCAGGCGGGAACCGGCTCGGCCTTGCCCTTCAGCTCCAGCGGGGCCAGCTCGCGGTAGCGCACCGCGCCGCGGGTGGCGCGCATGGTGCCCTCGCCCACCGTCACGCTGCCCGTCCGGCCCTCGCTCTGCAGCCGGGAGGCCACGTTCACCGTGTCGCCCACCACGGTGTAGTCCTGGCCCACCGACCCGGCCAGCACCTCGCCCGTGTTCACGCCCACCCGCAGGTCGAGGTGCTCACCCGGAGGGAGGCCCTCGTTGACCTCCGACATGGCCGCCTGCATCCCGAAGCCGGCCCGTATCGCGCGCTCGGCGTCGTCCTCGTGGGACAGCGGTGCGCCGAAGATGGCCATCACGTTGTCGCCTATGTACTTGTCGACCGTGCCTCCGAAGCGCTCCACCTCCTGGCCCAGCCGCATCAGCGCCCGGTCGACGAGGTTCTTCACCGCCTCCGGGTCCATGCGCTCGGCCACCGCCGTATAACCGGAGAGGTCGGCGAACAGCACCGTGACCTGACGGCGTTCCTCGGGGGGTCGCTCGGTGGGGACCGGACCGGTCGCCGGGCTGTCCAGTCCGTGGCCGCAGTTCATGCAGAAGCGCGCCGCGGGGGGAGCCGGGGTCCCGCACGAGGGACAGCGGCGCTCGAGCCGCGCGCCGCAGGCCATGCAGAAGCGCGCGCCGGCGGGGTTCTCGCTCCCGCACGCGGCACAGGCCAGTGCGCTCATGGCCGGAGCCTACCGCCAGGCTGCCGGGCGTCTGTGACGGCGGTCACGTACGTCGCGAGCACTGCGCCTGCGTACCGCGGGTGAGACGATGTGGCGTCCGCTAGATCGGAGCGCGCCGAGGCCTAGCGCAGGCCTTCGAACGCGATGTCCAGGGCGGCGTCGATCTGCTCGGGTTCGAGCGGCCGCGTGTGGAGCAGCAGCCGGTACGCGGCGCTGGCGGTGCTGGCAGCCACCATGTTCACCGCGTTCGCCTACTGGACCGCGGCGTGGACCCGAAACGCCGAGGCCGCTCAGCTGACCAGCCTGCCGATCATCATCCTGGCCTCCCTCGGGCCGCTGACCAACACGATCCCCGACATGCCGGACCGGCTTCGCGAGATCCTGTCGCTCACGCCGGGAGCGGCGATGTCGGACCTCGTAAGGATCGGCTGGTTCGGCCTCGACGGCCCTGACGCCATCCAGGCGACGCTCACGCTCGCCGAGACCTGGGGTCAGGCGGCCGAGCCGCTCATCGTGATCGCGGCCTGGACACTCGTCGCCGTCGCGCTCGCCCGGCGGTCGATGCGGTGGGAGCCGCGCGCCTGACTGAAGTGTCGCGGTAGCGTCCGCTGAGAGCGCCGGTCACAGGACCGGGCGGACGATCCAGTTGGCCTCGTCGAGGCCGAGCGTTCGAACGCAGACGTAGCTTCGATTCGATGACTTGCAGGTTGAGAAGCTCTTGCCGCGCCAGGGATGGGTCGACGTGATCGTGAACGAGACGGGAGGGTCGGAGTCGGTTACCCACACCGCAGTGTTCGAGCAGCCGCGCAGGAAGCCGCCCTGAGACGCCCAGCTCGCCGTGCCTCCGAAGGCCTCTGCGACGTCGTTGAAGGGAATGCCGGGATCCCAGTCGTCGGTGTCCCACTTCGATTCGCTCGCCGCCCGGAGGTCGTGGATGGTCAGGTTGAGAAGGCCCGCCGCGCAGTAGTTCCCGTCGTCGTCGGTAAGCAACGAGGGGTGGGCAATGATCGAGAGCGACGCGGCCTCGAACTCACCCGGAGCCTGCGAAGCACGGGCCAGGCTTCGCGTCCGCGCCCTCAGGCGCCGCACGCGATAGCGCACGGTGTCGCGTGCGGCGTTGTAGTGCGGCCGGCGCAATCTGAAGGTCTGCGGGCGCCGGCCGGCGACGTGCAGCGTGCCGATGGGGGGCGTCTCGGGAAAGAACAGCCGCCGGTGCAGACGGTCGACCGAGATCCTCCCGTAGCGGCCGCCGTTGTGAGCCCACGTGAGGCGGCTGCCAACGCCGTGCAGGATCAGGAGGCTCCCTCGAATCTGACCGCCCTCGGCGGAATGCGTGAACACCGTGGCGCCGCCCGATGCGGAGGCAACGGTGGCGGGCAGGGATACGAGCAGACCCGCCGCCAACGCCACGGAGGTGATCAGACGCAACGTGGACCCTTCGAGATCACGGCAGTCCGGCTCATTACATCAGGCCCGCACCAGGTCCCGGCTGCCCGAACGCCTCCGTACAGCAGGAAACCGGCCGACGCCACCGCGTACGCGCTGATCACCGCCTGCAGCGTCTGCGCCGAGAACCCCCCGCTCGCGGCCGATCTCAGGCAGCGCCACCACCACGATGTACTGGTCCAGCGACACGATCAGCATCGCGAAGGCCAACAACGCCAGGGTGGGCACTCCTGTTAAGGCTCTCGGTGATTGATCGGGGGACGTCACGCCTTCGGGACGTAGGTGAGCACGATGCCGCCCGACCCCAGGGTCTTGGTGTTGGTGAGTTCCAGGATCGTTGTTTCGCCGGCGTCGAAGTAGCGCTTGCCGCTTCCGTACACGATCGGATCGACCCATATGCGGTACTCGTCGATCAGGTTGCCCGCTCGGAGGCTGTTCGCAAGTCGGCGCTGGCAAAGAGCAGGATGTCGCCTCCGGGCTGGTTCTTGAGTCCCTGAACCTGACCGGCGACGTTGTCGGTGATCAGGGTGGAGTTGTGCCACTCCGGATCCCTCAGTGTGCTCGAGACCACGTACTTCGGTTGGGCGTTCATCCGCTCGGCGATCGGGCCGGTGGCCGAGGGCCAGTACTCCAGAAACCCTTCGTAGGTGACGCGCCCGACCAGGAAAGCGTCCGCAGCGACCAATTCGTCGAGGCTGTGGCGCTCGGATTCCTCGTCGAAGAAGTCCAACGACCATTGCTCCGGCGACCCCATGACGCCATCCAACGTGACGTGTACCGAGCCGACCAGTCTCACTCGACCTCCTGGAAGAACTCGATCAGCACGGGAGCGAGCGTCTCGTCCGGGACGGTGTGCCAGTCGCCCGCGAGGCTCCGGTGGCGGCCGTCCGGCAGCTGGGCGGCCACCGTGGCCGCCCAGCCGGTGAGGTTGTCGGTGCTGCCCGCGCTGTCGAGGACGAGGGTCGGAAACTCGACGGAGCGCAGCAGGGCGGACGTGGTGGCGTCCGAGATCATGCAGTCGTACACCAGGGTGTGTGCGACGGACTCCATCTTTGCCCACTGTGGGCTGGACCGCATCTCGGCCATGAACTCGGGGGGCACGCCGATGCTTTCGTGGAAGCGCTCGACCGCATCGCCGTTGCGGGCGGCGCGGACGAGCGCCGCGAGCTCGTTGGTCAGAGGGTCTGGACGCTCAGCGTCGTCGTCCTGCAGGGGCGGCTCGAGCACGGCCAGTCGGTTGATGGAAAGGCCGTGAGCGGCAGCGCGCAGGGCGAGGAGCGCTCCTGAGGAATACCCGTACAGGTGCGTCGAGCCGCCGGCCTCCGCGATCAGCGCCTCGAGGTCCTCAACCTCGCGCTCGGGCGAGTACGGTGTCGTATCCGAGCTCTCGCCGCGGCCCCGGCGGTCGTAGGTGTGGACGGTGAACTCCCGTGACAGCCAGGGAACCAGCCCGCGGAACGCGCTGAAGTCGCGGTAGTGCGCGGACGGCTCGACCAGGATCACGGGCGGGCCTTCACCAGCCCGCTCGAACGCGATCTCGGTCCCGTCTGCGGAGCGAACGCGCTGCGCTCCCGAGCCCGCCCTCATATCGCGCGAGTTGCCCCGGCGGCAGGATGAGGCTTGCGTCCCTCCACTGGGGTAGTTGACGGGTACGCGGGCATGAAGCCGTTTCGCCAGCTGGGGTGGCGCAGTGTCCAACCGAGCTCGCGCTCGGCCTTCGCGTTGGAGGCGCCGCGTGACTCGGTTCCCATCACGCTTGCGGCTTCGCCGGCGACCAGCCCCGCGAGCCGGCGGGGGAAATGGCGGGGCGGCTTGGCGCCGAGCGCCCTCGCCAGCACCGGCAGCCAGTCACGCACCGTGGCGGGCTCGTCGTCGACGACGCCGACGATCGGGAACTGGCTTCGGACGGGCTCGAGGACGAGCCGGGTGCCGATAGCACCGCTGGCCCCTGCGACGAAGACTCGCATCGTGTTCTCCTTGTCACACCGGCTGGATTTCAGGGGATCTAGTCGAGCCATCGATGCCGGCGAAGAACTCGGCCAGCACCGGAGCCAGCACGTTCATTTTCAAGTTGTGGCTGACGCCCTTGAGCTCGCGCAGCTCCGCGTTCGGCAGCACCTCCGCCAGCGCGCGTGAGCCGTCCTGGAGCACAGCCGGGCTCTTGGCCCCGTAGGCGACGAGCGTGGATACCTCCACCGAGGCCCACTCCTCGGCGTTCAGCGGCGCGCCGTACATCGTGTGCTTGCCGAGCGCCGCCCAGTCGTAGGGCAGCGTCAGTGCCGTGGCCTCGATGCCCTTCCACATCGGCATCAGCCGCATCAGCGCCACGAACGGCGCGGGGATCCCGATCGAGTTGCGCATGAAGTGCTTGACGGCGCCACTCCGGTCGCCGGCGACGACCAGCTCGTCGAGCCGCTCGCCGTAGTCTCGCGTCGGCCGTTTGGCCTCGGGTGTGACCATGAACGGCACCTCGTAGACAGAGACCCGCTCGACCACGACCCCGGCGTTCGCTGCGCGTAGGGCCAGCGCGCCGCCCGACGACCAGCCCCACAGCGACGCCGAGCCGCCCTCGGCCTCGATCAGGGCCGCGATGTCTTCGATCTCGCGGCCGAGCGCGAACGGCTTGACCTCAGTCGAGTCGCCGCGCCCGCGACGGTCGTAGTTGATCACCGTGCAGTGCTCGGCCAGCAGCTTCGCCAGCTCCTCCATCTTCTTGTACTTGCGGTAGCTCAGCGCGCCGCCGACGAGGATCACCTGCGGGCCCGAGCCGTGGCGGTCGTAGGCGATGCGGCTGCCGTCCTTGGAAGTGACCGTTTGCACCTCTGTCTCCTTGCTTCTCACTCATTGCGTCGGGTCTTCACCTATTGAGACTCCGAGCGGAGCCGACGATTCATCGCTCAGCTGCTGTCGGCGCTCTTCGGCGTCCACAGCCCGAGCGGCGACCGCTCCGGCCCGCGGACGGCACCCCACCAGCCGGCCGGACCCTCGCGCGGAGCGGCGGGGACGGTGGCACCGAGTCGCTCGGCTCGCTCGACCGCGGCGTACACGTCGGCCACCTCGACGTACGGGATCCAGAGCGGCTCCGGCGCGTCCGACTCGACGACCCCGGCCTCGACGACGCCGCCCGTGGCCAGGGCGACGTAGGAGCCCGAGCCGGCGTGGACGGTTTCGGCGCGCCAGCCCACCAACTCCGTGTAGAACGCGCAGGCGCGCGCCAGGTTCTGCGTGTGGAGTTCGACGTGGACGATCGGTCTGGCGGCAGGCGGCGACATGCCCTCAACCCTTTAGACCCACCGGCGGAGCCCCAACTCATCGGCACGGCGATGACTTTCAGGAGGCCGAGACGGTCTAATCAATAGGTGCACAGATGAGCTACGAGGCGACGCCATGACCACCAGCCACACCGTGGCGCGGGCACGCGAAGGCGACGAACACGCCTTCGGCGAGCTCGTCGGACCGCACCGCTCATCGCTTCACGCCCACTGCTACCGGATGCTTGGCTCGCCCGATGACGCAGACGACGCGCTCCAGGACGCGCTGCTGCGCGCGTGGAAGGGGATCGCCCGCTTCGAGGGAAGGAGCGCGCCGCGCTCCTGGCTCCACCGGATCGCGACCAACGCCTGCCTCGACGCGATCGCGCGGCGACCGAAGCGCGTGCTGCCGATCGACTACGGGCCCCCGAGCGATCCGGACCTGGAGGAGAAGGCGCTCGATGAGTCGATCTGGGTCGAGCCCTACCCGGACTCGCGCTTGCAGCTCACAGACTCGGCGCCGGCCCCCGACGCCCGCTACGAGGAGCGCGAGGCGCTCGAGCTTGCCTTCATCGCCGCGCTCCAGCACCTGCCCGCGAGACAGCGGGGGGCGCTGATCCTCCGCGATGTGCTCGGGTTCTCCGCCCGCGAGGTTGCCGACGCCCTCGAGACCACGCCGACAGCGGTCAACAGCGCACTTCAGCGCGCGCGAAGGGCGCTCGAAGAGCGGCTGCCCGAGAAGAGCCAACAGGCAACCGTTCGCGCGCTTGGCAATGCACAGGCGCGCAGGATCGTCGATCGCTTCGTCCAAGCCTTCGAGCGCGGCGACGTTGAGGCGATCGTCGAGCTTCTCGCCGACAACGCCACCTTCCAGATGCCGCCCTTCGCCGAGTGGTGCGAGGGCCGCGACGCGGTAAGCCGATCCTGGCTGATGCCGGGCGGCCCGGCGCCGAGGCTTCGCTACATCCAAACAAGCGCCAACGCCCAGCCGGCTCTCGGCACCTACCTACTGCAGCCCGCGAGGCGCCGCTACGTCCCGATCGCGCTCGACGTCATCACCTTCGGCGAGCCGCTGATCGCGTCGGTAGCCGCGTTTCGCGACCCCTCGATGTTCGCCCGGTTCGATCTCCCGGAGGAGATCGCCGCTTAGCCCCGGAAGCAATAGCGCTGCCGCGGAGGCGGTCGATCTCGACTCGCACGGCGACAGCGAGGATCGGGCGGTGGCGACAACCGCGCGCAGCGTGCCGTTGGCCAGACCCGCCGCCGCGAATGTGCCGAGCGATGGCTGGTACGTGAACGGGAACAGCACCGAGGACACGCTTCGAGTCGAGCAGGGAGCAGTCCTCGAGTTCAACTTCCCCTCGGTAACGAAGGTGTGCAGCGGACTCGGCGGGTTCGCTTTCTGAGCGGTGGTGCTGTGGGCGCGGATCTGGCAATGACAAGATCGTCCGTGACCACCGCGAGCTCAGAGATCAACAGCAGGGCGTGCTTGACACGATCAGACTGCCCGATCACACCGAGCCCGACCCCCGCCCAAGCAGACGCCGCTACTACCGCGGCGGCGTGGGTCCCAGTGGTTGGCTGCTGGTGGTCGTAAGCTTTGAGCAGCAAGCCGGCGCGGGTCATCACCGCGCTGGCGCTGCGAAAAGACCCCAAAGGGTGGAAGCCGTGAACGGCCACATAGGGCCGGTGGTCTTCGACCACGCCGACTACGACGCCGAAGGCGAAGAGACTCCGGAGGGCCACCTGGTGCGCTTTGCGCCCGGGACCCAGCGCGTCGTCGGGCTCACCATCGTCAACGCCCGCGCGGTCCTCGACCGCGACGGACGCCTGATCGTCACCGTCCCCGAGACGGTCGAAGCAAGCGCCGACGAACTCGCGCCAGCGCTAGCCGCAGCCTGAACTCTCACCCGGCAGGCTCTCCCTCTGCGCGAGGACCGGGACGGTGTGGGTATAGGCCGCGAGTGGCTGGTCAGAAGGCCGGTGGCAGGCCCAGTCCGAAGTGCGCGGCCAGCAGGTGCAGGTCGTGATGGTCGTTGTCGTCGGGCGGGTAGCCCAGATGGTGGCGTAGCTGCAGGTCCGGGGTCAGGCAGCGGACACGGCGGCCGCCGATCACGCCGAGACCCGTCAGGCCCTCAGCTGGATAGCCGCCCCAGGCTCCCTGGCCGAGTGGCTGCCAGCCGTTGCCGCGGCTGTCGAACATCGAAGAGTTGCAGTCGCCGGGTCTAGCGGACGACCTCGACCGTCCCCATCATGCCGTGGTCCTCGTGGTTGGCGACATGGCAGTGGAAGACGAACTTGCCGGTGTAGTCCGTCGGCCGCGTGCGGAACTTGACCGTCTTGAGCGGCGGGAGCTTTGCGGTGTCCTCGGGGTCGTTGTCCCCGCCGCCGACGTCGCGGACCTTCCCGTCCGAAACGCGCGGCGGCGCCTTGCCGCTGACCTTCGTCACCTGGAAGTCGTTGACGTGAATGTGGAAGCTGTGCCACTCGTCGGAGCGGTTGACGATCGTCCACTCGGCCACCTTCCCGAGCCGCATGCGCTGATCGGTCCGGTGCTGGTCGAACACCATGCCGTTCAGCAGGAACGCGGTCTGGCCGTTCGGCTGTGGCGCCTCCGAGAAGACGACCTTGTGGCGGCTCGAGACTGGCTTGCCGCGGAGGTCCTGCTCGCCGCTGAGTTTCAGGCCGACGCGCTGCTTGCGGGGGACCCGGCGCCCGCTCGAGACGACCGTTGCGACGGGAAGGTCGTGGCCGTTCCCGCCTGCTGGGCTGCCCTGGTACTGGCGGAACGGACGTGAGCGTAGCTCGTAGCGCCCGGCCGGGCCGCCCCGCACGAGCACCTCACGCCGTTCGCCGGCGCCGATCAGGAGGTTTTTGACCTTCGTTGCCCGATCGATGGTGTTGCCGTCGTTGGCGAGTAGGTTGAACGCCGCCCCCTCTAGCCGCAGCTTAAGCATCGGGTTGTCGACCGCGTTTAGGATCCGCCAGCGCTGCACCTCGCCGGGCTTGATCGGCACCTTCGGCCGGTAGGCGCCGTTGACGTAGAGCCGCGAGTCGTCGTCGTTTGAGTCCTCGACCTTGACGACGCGGCCGCTCTTCGGGTCGAGCTGCGTGTAATGGATGACCATGTTGCGCACCGGCACGTCGCGCAGCGCGGGGATCTTGTCGAGGCCGCCCTGGATGACGATCGCGCCGAACATCCCGCGGAAGATCTGGCCCTCCACGTAGCCGTGGCGGTGCGGGTGGTACCAGTAGAGGCCCGGCGGATGGTCCTTCGGGATGTCGTACTCATACGTGAAACTCTTGCCAGGGTTGATGTTTACGAACACGTTGTCGTGGTTCGCCCGCGGCGAGACGTGAAAGCCATGGGTGTGGAGGTTCGTCGGCTGAGCGGCAGGCGACGTGATCGGACGGATCGCATCTTGGAACGGATCGCCGTGCTGGTCGAACGTCGGCTGCTGAGGCAGCGTCGGGTCGATGAGACCGTTCTCGAGCCGGACCCGCAGGCGATCGCCCGGGCACAAGACGAGGGTCGGCCCCGGCACGGAGCGCTCGTAGTTTTGCGTCACGTATTTCCGTCTCGCGATCCGGACCGAACTGTTGGTTGCGCGCAGCCGCGTGACGAGCTTGCCGTTCTTCGAGCGCCGGACCGGTGGCTCGGGAAAGCTGTCACGGATGACCCGCGGCGGGTTGGCGGGGCAGTTGGAGCCGCGCGCGCTGCCGGGCGCGCTTGAGCCGGACACGACGCCTACGATGCCTACGACGGCGGCGCCGAGTAGAAGCATCCCGATCGCTACGAGAGCTCGCTTCGCCATCCCGGGCGCAATCGTACAAGCCTCGCGTCAAGAAGGCGGATCTCGCCCCCGTAGTTAGACACCCACTGCCACGGCGTGCGGGTTATGTCGGATTGCTCGTGACCGGCCCCGTCAGCAGCTCGCCTCGCCGATCCGGGGTCGCACGCGAGTAGGGCTTGAAAGCGTTGTGAGCCGAAAACAACCGAAATCCCGAGCCGCATGATGCTTTCGTGCCCTTACGCCCGTCGCTCGTCCGCGAGATCAGTCAGGCGCGCTACCGAACCGCGAAGCGCCGCACCGAGCTCGTGTTCCCGGCCCGGTCGAGGGCCCATATGGCGGCCTCGGCGTCCTGCGGGAGGCGGACGGCCTCCAGCTCCAGCGACCAGCGCGCGCCGGCGGCGGCGATCAGCGCGTACGGATGCGCGCAGTTGCTGACCGGGCCGAGCTCGCCGTCCGCGCCGAGGAAGCGGCAGCCGTTCTCGACACGATCCGGAACTGCGACCTGTACCCGCGCCAGTCCGCTGGTCTTCGACCACGCCGACTACGACGCCGAAGGCGAAGAGACTCCGGAGGGCCACCTGGTGCGCTTTGCCCCCGGGACCCAGCGCGTCGTCGGGCTCACCATCGTCAACGCCCGCGCGGTCCTGGACCGCGACGGACGCCTGATCGTCACCGTCCCCGAGACGGTCGAAGCAAGCGCCGACGAACTCGCGCCAGCGCTAGCCGCAGCCTGATCCACCCACCCAGCAGGCTCCCGCTCCGCGCATTTGCGGGAGAGACGGGCGCTTCGCGAGAGAGCCCTGCGGCACGCCCGCCACCCGCGCTGGTTGGCGCGCTATGGCGCGGACCTCCACTGCGCCCGCCACTCTGGTGGCTCCCAGCCTTCGCCGACGTAGATCGTCTCGCGGGCAATCTTGTCGCCTCGGAACTCGTGGATGCTTATCCCGAAGTTGACGGGCCCCTGGTCGTACCTGGCAGTGAGCCACGACCCACAGGTCGTCTCGGCCCCTGATCTCCTGGAACTCGAAGCTGACAGCGGCGGGATAGGTGCTTCTCCACTCGCGGAAGTTCTCGACCCCGACGAAGCGCTCGCCTGACTGGGGGAACTCGAGGACCGCGTCGTCGTGGTACATCTCGTGAGCTCGCTCGGGATCGCTGCCCGAGTACTCGAAGTTCTGCTCGAGCATCGACCGGACTGTGGCCGCGTCCATGCCCAACAGTTTGGTCGCTTCCCGGCCTGTCTGCCAGATCGATGCGTCTTAGCCCAGGTCCTCGGAGGGACGGGTTCTGTTGCATTCGGAACGAGGATGCGACAACGTCGAATCCGCGCTCCCCCGTTCGACGCATGAGGTGAGGGAGCTCAGAGGGAGCTTCCGTGACCAAGGAGAATCGAGATGGCAAAGCTGATCGCGACCACGCAGGCCACCGTCGACGGCGTCGTAGACCCGGTGGGCGAGTGGGTGCAGCCGGACGGAGACCACGGCGACTACTCGTTCGAGCGTCAGGCCAAGTCAGGCGGGCTGGTGTTGGGCCGCAAGACCTACGAGGGGCTGGCGGGATACTGGCCGAGCCAGTCGGGCAAATGGGCGGACATGGTCAACGCGATGCCGAAGTGGGTCGGGTCCACCAGCCTGTCCGGCGATCTCGAGTGGAACGCGACCCTGCTCGAGGCGGAACTCGAGCACTCGATCCCGACGCTGAAGGACGAGGTCGACGGTGACCTGTTCATGCACGGCAGCGGCGAGTTCGCGCACGCCCTCGCCGAGAAGGGCCTGATCGACGAGTACGAGGTCTACCTCAACCCGCTCGTCTGGGGCCAGGGAAACGTCCACGTACTCGGCGACAGGGGAACCGTCCGGATGCAGCTCGACGACGTGAAGCGGTTCGACTCCGGAGTGGTCCTCCTCACCTACCTCCCGGAGACTTGACCGCGGCTGGGGTCGCGAGGCGGCTGTCGTAGGCGGAGCGCTTCGGCGTCGACCCGACGCCGGGCTGGCGCTTCATCGGTCATCGATCTGTCTCAGGGCACCCGGCCCGCGTCCAGATAGGCGTCCGCCGCGTCGGCCAGCAGGCGCTCGTCGACCAGCGTCAGCCGGCCGGCCTCCGTCTCGATCACCGCCCCCGGGTGGGGCGGATACCAGAAGGCGCGCAGCTTGCGCTCCAGGTCGTCGCCGGGCCGGACCACGCGTAGCGCCTCGAACTCCGCCCGGTCGACGTAGCGGCCCTCGCCCTGGGCCTCGCGTGGCAGGGCCTTGCCGGCCCGGGCGAGGCCCAGCACCCGGGTGAAGAGCCCGAACAGGCGCTCCTGGCTCTTGAGGTCGAGCGACAGCGCCGTCTCGGCCTGCCGGTCGATGGGGAAGCGCTCGACCTCCACCAGGTCCCCGGTGTCGAAGCCCTCGTCGACGAAGTGGCACGACACGCCCCACTCCGCCCGATCCTCCAGGATGGCCACGTTGTAGCCGCCCAGGCCACGCAGGTCGGGCAGGGGGGCGGGATGGAAGTTCAGGCAGCCGATGCTTCCGAGCGCGATGAGCGGTGGCCGGATTCGCTTCCAGAACAAGAAGGAGAGCACCAGGTCGACGTCCTCCGGCGGTGAGCGATAGAGCTCCTCGTCGCCGACCAACGTCAGGCCGTGCCGCTGGGCCACCAGGTCGAGCCGCTGCTCCTCACGGGTGAAGCGGTCGGGAGGGGCGGCCACCACCGCGGTCACGTCGACTCCCTGGGCCACGAGCCAGTCGAGCGCCCGCGCCGCCGAGCGCTTGCACTTGCCCATGAAGACGACCCTCACGCGAGCACCTTCTCGTACAGGGCGAGCGTCTGTCCGGCGATGCGGTCCCACGAGTACGGTCCCGCCGCGGCCTTCGCGGCGCGCTCCTCGAGCCGAGCCCGTTCCTCCGGCCGCTCCAGCAGCTCGGAGATCGCGGCGGCGAGCGCGTCGGGGTCCCCCGGCGGCACCAACCGGCCGGCGCCCTGGTCGTCCACCAGCTCGCGAAAGCCGCCCACGTCGGAGAGCACCATCGCCTTGCCGAAGGCCAGGCCGGCGAACAGCACGCCGGACACGTCAACGTTGCGGTGGGGGAGGACCAGCAGCTCGGCGCGGCGAAAGTAGGCCGCCTGCTCGGCGTCGCTCACGTAGCGCTCCACGAAGCGCACCCGCCCGGGCGGGGCCAGCCGGCGCAGCCGCTCCATCGAGACCCCGAGGGGGCGACCCACCACCCACAGCTCCGCTCCCTCCACCTGCCGGAAGGCCTCCACCAGCACGTCCACCCCCTTGTAGGGGCGGACCACGCCGAAGCAGAGCACCACCGGCCCCTCCACGCCGGCCAGCTCGGCTGGCAGGGGGCGCTCGTCCGGCATCCGGGTGAGGTGCTCGAAGGCCCCGTGGGGGATCACGTGCACCCGCTCGCCGCCGCCCAGGAGCTCCGCCCCCCGTCGGGTGTGCACGATCACCGCGTCCATGCGCTCGGCCAGGCCTCGCGCGGGCCGCTCGCTGCGGATCACGTTGTGCATCGTGAGCACCCGCGGACGGGCGGACGGCAGCAGGTGGGCGTCGAGCCGCTCGAGCGGCAGCCACTGGTAGTGACGCAGGTCGGCGCCGGCTGGCCCGGCTGCGGTAGCGGAGCATGTCGGGCACGTGCTCGACGAGCTTGAGAGCGCGGCGCCGCCGCGGCGCCCGGGCGCCCAGGCGTGTGGCCAGGCGATAGAAGGGCCGGGAGACCGCGTATCCGTCGGGCTCCGGCGCGGGGCCGTGCACGAAGCTCGAGGTGACGAGCTCGACGTCGGCACCGCGACGCGCGAGGGCCCCAGCCAGGGCGTGGTCGTATGGGATGACGTCCCCCGACGGATCGACGAGCTGCACCCGCATCGGAGAGATTGTCGTGCACTGTCGCCGCGGGACCGGAATCTGCTCCACAGTGTCGACTTGACCCCCTGTCAGGGGGCAAAGTGATCAATGCACCCGGGTTCGGCCCCCCTGGAGCTCCGGCGCCCAGCCACTCGGGAAGCTGAAGCCGAACTTCCGACTCAGGTCACTAGGGTCCGGCCGCCATGAGCCGGCCCCTGGTCCGCGTCGTCTTCGCGCTCGTCGTGTTCGCCACGATCGGCGCGTTCTTCGCCACGCAGCAGCTCAAGAGCGAGTTCCCGCTGGTCATCCGCTTCGCCACCCAGCCGGTGCAGTTCTCCCCCGACGGCGACCGCGTCCGGGACGAGGCCATCGTGGGCTTCGACCTCTCCGAGCCGGCCACGGTGAGCTTCGCCATCACCGACGGCGAGGGCAACGAGGTGCGCCGGCTGGTGGACGACCGCCGCCTGGCCGGTGACACCAAGCATCGCTTTCGCTGGGACGGGACAGACGATCAGGGCCGGCCCGTGCCCGACGGCACCTACCGGATGCGGGTGGTGCGGCGGGACGAGAGCCGGGTGATCGATTCGGTCAAGGAGGTGACGGTCGATACAGAGCCGCCGCCGCTGCAACTGGTGTCCGCCCGGCCCTCCGTGATCGGCGGCGGGGAGGCGGGGTCGCTGCCCAGCGTTCGCATCCGCTACGAGGGGCCGCGCAACAACGCGCCCGAGTTCCGTGTCTTTCGCACCGACGAGGGCCCCCCTCGCGTGGTCCGCCGCTTCCGGGGCGACAACACGCGCAGCGGGGTGTGGGACAGCGAGGTGAGCGTCGGCCCCGACGCCACCCGCCCTGCGGACGAGGGCGACTACGCGTTCACGGTGACCGTCCGCGACCGCGCGGGGAACCTGGCGGTGGCGCCGGCGGAGATCCCGAACCCGGCGGTCAGCCGGCCCGGCACGGGCGTGTCGGTGGAGGCGTTCACGCTCGAGGGCCCGCTCGACGTGGTGTCTCCGGGCTCGCTGGTGACCCTCCGCGTGGGCCCGCTCGATCGCAGCTTCGACTTCGTGCTGTCGCGCTTCGGCTCGCCCCAGCCGTTGCGCAAGGGCGGCCGGATCGGCGGTCCGTTCCGGGTTCGGGTGCCGGACGACGCCGAGACCGGCGTGTACCTGGTGCGGATCCGAAGCGGCGACCGGCGGGCGGTGTGGCCGCTGGCCGTGCGCGGGGAGACCGATCCCGGCTCGCGAGCCCCTCCTGGTGCTGCCGGCGCTCACCTGGCAGGGCCTCAACCCGGTGGACGACGACCACGACGGCTTTGCCGACACCCTCACCAGGGACCTGCCGGTGCGGGTGGACCGCCACTTCGCCGGCGACGGTCTCCCTCCACGTTTCGCCGCCGAGGTGGCGCCGCTGCTGCGCTTCCTCGACACAGAAGGCCTTCCCTACGACCTGACCACCGACCTGACCCTGGCGAGGGGTGAGGGGCCGCAGCTCGAGGACGCGCCCGGCGTGGCCTTCGCGGGCAGCGCGCTGTGGCTGCCGGGACCGCTGCTGAAAGCGCTGCGGGCCTACGTCGAGGAGGGCGGCCAGACCGCATCCTTCGGCAGCGAGGCCTTCCGGCGCTCGGTGGACCTGAGCGGCGAGTCGCTGCGCGACCCCTCGGGGCGCCGGAGGGTCGACGCGTTCGGCGAGCGCACCGGGCTGCTGCGCACCAGCCCCTCGCCGCTCACGGTCTTCGAGGACGAGCTGGGGCTGTTCCGGGGGCTCACCGAGTTCGTCGGCGAGTTCGAGATCTTCGAGCAGTCCCAGGGCCTGTCCGCGGGCGCGCGCCTGCGGTCCGGGGCCGGCCGGGAGGAGTCGCAGCCCGCATTCGTGGCCTACGAGCTCGGCCAGGGCCTCGTGATCCGAGCCGGCAGCTCGCAGTGGGCGAGGGAGCTGGAGGAGGCTCGCCTGGGCCTCGAGCTGCCGCAGGTGACAAAGCGCATTTGGCGGCGCCTGGGGCTGTTCCGCGACCCCGGCACACGGACGACCTGATACCTCGCTCCGCCCCCCGGGCCTCGCGCACGGCGGCAAAAACGGCTGACCCGTTTGCCATCCTGAGGCGAGTGACGAGACGACGCCTGCTGCTGGGCCTTGCGCTCATCGTCGTCGCGCTCGCGGCTGCGGTGGGGGTGTACGCCTACAACGAGAACCAGCCGATCGAGAAGCGCGGCTCCGCCAGCGAGGAGTTCGTGGCCAGCGAGGCCCCCGAGCCCAAGCCGCCCCCGAAACGGGAGGACCCCCGCCCCTGGCCCACCTACGGCTTCGACATCGGCCGTCAGCACATCTCGCCCTACGACCACCGGCCGCCCTACCGGCGGGTGTGGCAGATCGACGCCCACGACACGCTCGAGTTCCCGCCCGCGGTGGGCTACGGCAAGGTCTACCTGGCGCAGCAGAAGGGCCTCTTCTTCGCCCTGGACGCCCGCACCGGCAAGGTCGACTGGAAGAAGAGCAACGGCCGCTGCGCCGCCTCCTCGCCCACGATCGGCGACGGCGTGGTCTACCAGTCCTACATGCACCCGGTGGAGTGCCTTCAGGGCCAGGCCGGCGCCGACGGCTACCTGGTGGCCTGGGACGCCGAGACCGGCCGGGAGCGCTGGCGCTTCAACACCGCCCCGATCGAGTCGTCGCCGCTGCTGCGCAACAACCGCGTGTACATCGGCTCCTGGGACGGCAACGTCTACTCGATCGACGCCCGCACGGGGAAGAAGGTGTGGAGCTTCCAGGCCGACGACGAGGTGAACACCTCGGCCGCCTACTGGAACGGACGGATCTACATCGCCTCCGACGGCGGCACCCTGTACGCGCTCAGCGCCGGCAGCGGCAAGCTGCTGTGGAGCGCCCAGTCGAACTCCACCTTCGGCTCGCGGGAGTTCTGGTACGCCACGCCCACCGTGGCCTACGGGCGCGTATACATCGGCAACACCGACGGCACGATGTACGTCTACGGAGCCAAGAGCGGCAAGCTGTTGTGGGCGCGCCCGCTGGGCAGCTACATCTACGGCGCCGCGGCCGTCTACCAGCGCAAGGTCTACGTGGGTACCTACGACGGCAAGTTCTACGCGCTGGACGCGGCCACCGGTGACACCAAGTGGCAGATCAACGCCGGCGGAACCGTGCACGCCGCTCCCACCGTGATGGACGGCCTCGTGTACTACGCCATCTGCTCCACGTGCGGCTCGGAGGCTCAGCGGGCGGTGGCCGGCGGCACGGACGCCACCATCGCGGTCCGGGCCAGGGACGGCAAGCGGGTCTGGAGGTTCGCGGCCGGCAAGTACGCGAACCCGGTGGTGGCCGACCGCGAGCGCATCTACCTGACCGGGCGCTCGCTGCAGTTCGCGCTCGAGCCCCGCGGCGGCGGCGTTAACCGAGCGTCGCGATAAAGGCCCCAACCCGGCCGGTCACGCGGGTCAGGACCTCGAGCGAGGCCGCCGGGTCGCCCTCCACCTGGAGCGAGTGGTCGAGGCCTTCGAGCTCGAGCACCTCGAGACCCGGGCGCTCGGGCAGCTCGCCCTCGCCCCAGCTCGGATCCGCGGGGCTGCCGACGAGCAGCGCGGGCGCCACCGACGCCCGGATCGCCTCCACCACGTCGGGCCGGTCGAGGAGCGGCGTGAGCCAGACCGCGGGCCGGTTGCGCTCGGCGGCCAGGCCGGCGGCGGCGCTGGCCAGCGACTTCCCGATCAGCGCGACCGTCTCCGCGGACTCCTCGGCGGCGTCGAGCGCGCGCCCGGCCCGCTCTCGCATCCACGCGAACGGGTCCTCGCCCCGCGGCGCCCGTTCGGTGAGCTCCAGCACCGACCAGCCCCGGCTGAGCGCGGCCTCGCGCGCGAACCAGAGCAGCGGGGCCTGCGAGAAGTAGGCCACGCCCGGCAGCAGCAGCGCGCAGCGGGCGGGGTCGCCCTCGTGCAGAAGGGCCTCACCCGGGTCGAGATCGAGCCGCTGCACCCGTGCCTCCCAGCGCCATCAGCGCGGCCACGATCGCGCCCGTCATCGGCCACACCAGGTAATAGTTGTTGAAGGTACGGCCGATGAACATCAGCCACAGGATGGACACCGCGAAGGCGGCCGCGCCCAGCCACAGCTCGTTCGCCCGCCGTTGGGCGTAGAGCAGCCAGACGGTGAGCGGCACCCAGGTGAGCAGGGCCACGAGCGCGAAGGGGTAGGCGCCGTCGCGGTCGTCGAGGATCCCGAGGCGCACGAGGATGCCCGACAGGCCGTAGCCGACGATCTTGTAGGTGCCCGCCCCGTAGCGCACGGTGTCGTCCCAGAAGGCGGCCGGATCGGCGATCAGGAAGGGCAGCACGCCGGCGGCGAGCACGCCGCCGAACGCGAGCGCGGGCTCCTTCAGCGACGCCCGCTCACGGAGAAGCATCAGGATCAGGAAGGGAAGGGCCACGAGCGCGAACTGCTTGAGCAGCACCGCGCCGGCCAGCGCGGCGGCCGCCCAGACGAAGCGGCGCCGCGACACCAGCGCGAAGGCGAGCACCAGGAGCAGCAGGCTGGGAGCGTCGTTCTGGCCGAACCAGGCCGAGCGCAGGGCGATCGGGTTGCACACCAGCACCGCCGCCAGCGCCAGGCGCCAGCCCAGCGGACCCCTGAAGACCAGCGCCGCCGGCAAGAGGGCCAGGGTGGCCAGCAGCACCAGCAGCCGGTAGTCGTCGAGGGGAGCGGGGAGCAGACGCCAGGGCGCGGCCAGCAGCACGCTCCCGGGGAAGTAGGCGAAGTGCTCGAGCGCCACCTCGCGATCGCGCACCCGAGCGGAGACGCTGCCGTCGCGCGTGTAGAAGCGCTCGAGCCCGGAATCGCGGTAGTCGTGTCCGTAGGGATTGTCGAGGTCGAGCAGCAGGTCGCCGCCCAGCTCGATCTGGTAGGTGGAGTCGTTGGTGAAGAACCAGGGGGCGGTGGCGTCGCGCAGGCCGAGCTGCAGCAGCGTCGAGGGCAGGATCAGGAGCAGGGCGACCACCAGGACGAGTGCCACGCCGGCCCAGCGCGGCACCGCGGGCACCCGGCGCCGGGCCCCCAGGAGGAACAGCGCGGCGGCGCCGCAGAGCAGAGCGGCACCGAAGGCCGCGGCCCGGGCGATGCCCACGTCCCACTCCTCGCCCGCCGCCCGCACCAGCGGCGCGAGCGGCCCCTGGGGGTCGACGCTGCCCGGGCGAAAGCGCCAGGGGTCGGAGCCCAGCTCCGGCAGCGCGATGGCCACCAGCCCGAACAGCACGCCCACCAGCGCCCAGGCGGCGCCCGAGCCGAGCGTCTCGCGTGCGTGGGTGGCACTCGGCGAGCCGATGCCCGTGTCGACCGGCCGCTCCACCCGCACGCTCACGGCGCCGCCCGCGCCTCCATGCGGGCTTGGGCCCGCTCGGGCGCGCTCAGCGCGGACCGGGTCTCCGTCCAGCTGAGATATCCCGCGCCGACTGCCAGGACGAACCAGGTGAGCGGATCCTCGAGAAAGCCGCTGTAGAACAGGGCGTGGACGAACAGGGCCAAGAAGGAGGCGAGCAGCACGAGCCCGAGGGCCTCCTCGCGGTCCCGGACGGCCGTGATCAGGCGAACGCCGCCCACGAGCAGCCAGACGTAGAGCGCCAGCCCGATCACCCCCAGCTCGGCCGCGACGGTGAGCGGCGTGGTGTGGGAGACGAAGTTGGGCGTGGGGCGATCGCTGTCCTCGAGCCGGCGGCTGGCCCGGGGCTGTCCCCCGATCCCCACTCCGATAAGCGGGTTGTCCTCGATCACGCGCGCGGTGTCCTCCACCCGGTCGGTCCGGTCGCTGGTGATCTGGTTCAGCGACTCCCCCCCGATCACCTGCACGGCCACGTAGCCGCCGGCGGCCAGCGCCGCGGCCAGCGCCAGCACCCCCACGGCCACGCGCACCTGGCGCGTGCCGGTGGCCAGGGCCAGCGCGAGGGTGACCACGAGCAGCGCCGCCATGCTCGACTGCGAGTAGGAGAAGAGCAGCCCCACCCACATGAGGGCAAGCGCGCCGACCAGCGGCCAGGCACGCCAGCGGCGGGCAGCGAGCAGCGCCAGCACCACCCCGATCCCCAGCACCAGGTGGCGTCCGTACAGGCTCGGATCGCCGAACAGCGAGGTCACGCGGAAGTAGTCCGTGTTCGCGTTGGACACCGCGAGGTTGGGCGCGTAGAAGAAGACCTCGCGGGTCAGCGCCTGCCACAGCCCCACGAGGGCGAAGAGCGAGGCGAGGATGATGGCGATGCCGGCCAGCATCCGGGGCACGTTCTCCGGGAAGTCCGCCCGGGCGACGGTGGCCACCAGGGCGGCGAAGGGCAGCGTGAAGAACACCAGCAGGTTGGTGCCCGCCTCCAGGTCGTCCGCCCAGATCAGCGAGCAGAAGGCAAAGGCGAAGAAGGCCGCCGCCGGCAGGGCGATCAGGCGGGGCAGGGGGCGCAGCTCGTGCCCGCGCAGGGCGCGCCAACCCAGCGCGGCGCTGGCCGCGGCCAGCACGAAGTAGAGCGGCAGCAGCCGGCCCAGGCGGCCGTCGTCGGCCACCGAGACCAGCAGGGCGGCAGAGCTGTCGAAGGCGATCGGCGGCCTGAAGGGCGCCGCCACGAGCACGGCCGGCGCCACCAGCCACGCCCGCCCGGCCAGCACCGCCGCGGCCGCTCCCAGCACGACCAGGCCCACCAGCGCGGCACCCGCGCCGGCGGGGCTGCTCAGCTTGTCGAGCGGTCCCACGCCCAGCGAGAGGGCCAGCGCGACCTCGGCCGCGGCGAGCACCACCAAGCCGGCCAGCAGCGCGCCGCGCCCTCGGGCGAGGAGTACGAGCACCGACCCGAGCGCGCCGCCGATGGCGGCCAGTTGAGCGGTGTCGGCGTGCTCCATCGGGCAGCGACAGCGTACGGGCTCAGCGCCCGCGGTTGTGCGCCTCCGCGGCCTCCCGCAGGCCCTCGCCCAGCGCGGGAAAGGCCTGTTGGCGCGCATGCAGGAGGTAGCGCCGGGGGTCGTGCCCCGGTAGGACCGCGGCCGCGGCGGCCCGGACCAGGTAGGCCCAGGTCCAGCACACCCGCCAGGCCCAGCGCTCTCGCCGCAGCCCGTGCTTTACGAAGTAGAGGTCGCGCCCGCGGTGGAACTCCACGATCCGGCGGCGCATGGCGGCACGATCGGTGGAGAGCTGGTCGTGGTGGACCGCCCGTGCCGTGGGGACGAACAGGGTGCGCCAGCCGGCGTCGCCCAGGCGCTTGCAGAAGTCGGTCTCGTCGGAGTAGACGAAGAAGTCCGGATCGAGGAAGCCCACCTGCTCGGCGGCCTCGCGCCTGACCATCAGGGAGCTCGACTGAGCCCACCCCACCTGCCGCACCAGCTCGCCGCTGCTCTGCACCGCCACGCGGCGTTGCAGGAAGACGGTCGCCGCGAGCGCCCAGGGCACGTCGGGCAGCCGCCAGGCGCAGGCCGCCGGCCGTCCGTCGCTCGTGAGCAGGCGGGCGCCGGCCGCGCCCGCCCGGGGGTCGGCCGTAAGCGCATCGAGCAGCGCCCGGCTGGCCCCCTCCCGCAGCTCGGCGTCCTCGTTGAGCAGCAGGCAGAAGCGGCCGCGCGCCTCCTGCAGCAGGCGGCTGTCGTTGGCCGCCTTGCCGGTGCGCCGCTCCAGGGCGATCAGCCTCACGTCGTGGCCCGACTCCCGCACGGCCTCGGCCGAGCCGTCGCCGGAGGCGTTGTCGAGCACCAACACCTCTGAGGACACCTCCGGCGGGTGGGTGCGCTCGATTGCGTCCAGGCAGGCCAGGAGGTGGTCGCGCCCATTGGTGTTGACCACGCAGTAGGTCAGCTCGGTCAGCGCGCGGCCTCCTCGAGCACGCCCAGCGCCCGGGCCGCGAGGTCGTCCAGGGCGAACTCGCGCTCGGCCAGGGCCCGGGCGTTCGCTCCCAGGCGCCGGGCCTCCTCGGGGCGGTCGCGCAGCCAGGCCAGCTTCTCGGCCAGGTCGCGCGGGTCGCCGGGGCGGACGAAGAGCCCGGCCTCGTTGTCCTCCACCAGCGTCTTCATCCAGCCGCTGGTGTTCACGATCGCCGCTCGACCGGCGGCGAAGGTGTCGAACAGCTTGTTCGGGGAGTTGGAGGCCAGCACGGGCACGTCCTTGAAGAGCGTCAGGCAGGCGTCGGAGGCCGCGGCCAGTCGAGCCACCGAGGCCTTGTCGGGCACCGGGTCGAGGAAGCGCACGTTGGCCGGCGCCCGCCGCTCGAGCTCGGCGCGGCGCTTGCCGTCACCGAGGAGCACGAAGGTCACGTCCTCCAGCAGTGGCGCGGCGTCGACCGCCTGATCCACGGCGTTGGCCTCGCCCATCGCGCCGAAGTAGCTGCAGACAAAGCCGTCCTCCAGCCCGAGCCGCTCGCGCTCGGCCTCGCGGTCGAGCGCCGGGGAGAACAGCTCGAGGTTCGAGGCGTTGGGCACCAGCACCACCCTGTCCGGCGGCGCTCCGGCAGCGATCACACCGTCGGTGATGCCGGGGGAGAGAGCGATGATCCTGCTGCTGCGCCGGTAGACCAGCCGCTCCAGAGCCCGCGCCAGCCGCCTCAGCGCCGGTTGTCTCAGCGCGCCCATCTGGATCGGCGCCTCGGGCCACAGGTCGCGCACCTCGAACACCAGCGGCGCGCGCCAGCGCAGCGCGGCGGCCAGCGCGGGCAGCGCCATGGTGAGCGGAGGCGAGGTGGCGTAGACCACGTCGGGCCGGGGCCCGCGCAGCGCCGCCAGCGTGGCGGCGGCGGCGAAGCGGGCGAACGCCGCCATCCGGCGCGGATACGCGACCGCGGTCGCGCTCATGTAGTCGCTGTAGGCGCCCCGGACGCCGATCACCTCCACCCCCTCGACGGTCCGGACGCCCCCGCCCGCGGTTACCATCCGCACCGCGTGACCGCCCGCTGCGAAGCGACGCGCGAACTCGTACGAGCGCGTGCCGCCCACCCCCGTGCGGGTGATGAAGAACTGATGCAGGTAGAGGATCCGCATCCGCTGCGCCGGAACGGTAGTGCGCCGTGAGCCGCCCGCTCGACCTCCTGGCCTCGCTGGTGCTGCTCGCCGTGGCGGCGCCCGTGCTGGGCCTCGCCGCGCTCGCCATCCGGCTGGAGAGCCGGGGGCCGGTGCTCTACCGCCAGCGCCGCGTGGGTCTACACGGTCGCCCCTTCGAGCTCTGGAAGCTGCGCACGATGGTCCGCGGCGCCGAGACGATGGGGGCGGGCGTCTACGTCCTGGAGGGCGACCCGCGTATCACGCGCGTGGGCCGGCTGCTGCGCCGTTACTCGTTGGACGAGCTGCCGAACCTGGTGAACGTGGTGAGGGGGGAGATGGCCATCGTGGGTCCCCGCCCGACCGTGGCCGAGCAGGTGAACCGCTACACCGAGCGCCAGCTCCGCCGGCTCGAGGTCAAGCCGGGGATCACCGGCTGGGCTCAGGTCAACGGCCGCACCTCGCTGCCGTGGCCGGAGCGGATCGAGCTCGACGTCTGGTATGTGGAGCACCGCTCGCTGCTTCTGGACCTCAGGATCCTGGCCCGCACCGCCCGGATGCTGGCCAGCGGCCGGGGTCTCTACTCGGAGGAGCTGAAACAGGGCTGGTAGGCGCTCAGCGCCCCACGCGAACCTCGAAGGGCCCGAGCCTGGTGCGGTCGGTGTCCCGGTCGAACCTCGACACCAGGGAGAAGCGGTGCAGCCCGCGCTCGACGGGCACGAACGAGGCCCGGAAGGCCCCGCGCCGGACCCGCACGGTTCGCACCCTCGTGCGACCCCAGACGCCGCCGGCGCGGCGCTGGACTCTCAGCCAGACCAGGCGCTTGCGCGGCGCGATGCGCCCGCTGACGGCCACGGGCACATCCACACGCGCGCGCGACGGCGCAGAGGTGACGGAGATCACCGGCCGCAGGCGAAGCAGCAGGCGGGTCGAGCCTGACCCGCGCAGGCCGCTGCGCCCCCGGTAGCGGGTGCGAACGTACATGCGCAGCCGCGGCTTGAGCTCGGTGGCGAAGGCGCCGTCGGCCGCGGTGATCAGCCGCCGGGTGGTGCGCCAGCGCCCCTCGCTGCTCACCTGCAGCTCCACGGTCTCGCCGGCCAGAGGCGCGCCGGTGGCGCCCACCAGGGTTCCGCTCAGGGGCACGATCTCCCCGAAGCTGACGCGGGTGAGCCCGAGCAGCGCGGACAACCGGGTGCTGAAGGCCGGGACCGGGGTTGCCCCGGTCGCGACCAGCGCGCGCAGGTCGTCGAGCTGGCCGTAGAGCGCGCCGCCGGGGCAGGCGGTGGCGCCAGTGTCGCGGTGCCCGATCACCCGCTCGAGGCGCACCCGGGCGCCGGCGCCGTACTTGGTGAGCGACCCTCCGGCGCTCACCAGCGTGACCGGACCCGACAGCGGTTGGCCGTGCACCGGCAGCTTCCAGCGGATGTAGCTGGCGATGGCGGCGAGCGTCGGCTGGGTCGCGGGGACCGAGCTGTGGTCCCCGATGCTCGAGATCCCGGCGGTCTGGGCGTTGAAGCCCTGCGCCTGCGCGCCGATCACGGCCTTGTCCAGCCCGCCCGCGCGTCCCTCGAACAGCACGCCGTACTTGTCGACCAGCGCCTGGTAGCCGATGTCGTCCCAGCCGTTGGAGTTGCGGTGATAGCGGCAGATGGCCAGGACCATCGCGGCGCTGTCCTCGGGCCCGTAGTCGTTCATCGAGACCGTGTGGTGCACGTGCACCGCTTTGACCTCGCCATAGGCCGGCGCGCTGCGCGGCGGGCAGGCGCTCGCTCCCCACTGCGAGCGGCGCACGATGCTGGGCTGGACCGCCTGCGCGGCGCGCGCCCGCGGAGCCGGCGTGCGCGCTCCTGCCACCCGCACGAAGTGCAGCCGCAGCCCGGCCACGCGCTTGCTCATCCGGTACTGCACTCCGCGCGCGCTGCCCACCCAGATGGGGTCGGAGGCGGCCACCGCTCGCTCGCCGCGCTTCGGATCGGGGTTGTGGTCGCCGTGGGCCTCGAGGTGCTCCCAGCGGCTCCAGCGCTTTCCGCCGCGGCGGACCCGGACCTCGATGTCGGGCTCGGCCCGGCCGCGCCAGCGCATCCCCAGGAGGTTGAAGCGGCCCGGGGTGCGCAGCGGCCGCGAGCGAACGCCGCCGCCTGCCGTGGCGGCCCCGGCGGTCTCGCGGGGGGCGATCTCGAAGTCCACCGCTCGCGGCGCCGCCGAGGCGGGCGCGCAGAGCAGGACGAGCGCCCAGACGAGCGCGGCTGCTGAGGCAAGCAGCTTCACCATCAAGTTGAACACGTTCTCAGCGCGGCGGTTGCGGGCCTGCAAGATCGCCTGCAAATCGGGAACTTGCAGGGAATCGTACGGGGTGAGCGCTCTCGAGCGCCCGCCGGCACCACTCCGTGCCGCATGTCACGGGAGTGCGGTGCAGCCGACGAGCGTCTGCAAAGAGACCACACCGAGAGAAAGAACTTCTCATGTCCAGCGACAAGCTCAAGCGCCCGCTCGTGGCCCTCGCGGCCACCGCCGGGCTACTCACGGTTGCGGCACCGGCCGGCGCCGGAATGGTCGTCGGCAACCCCGGCACCGAGGCCGAGGTCATCGTCTACAACGGGAATGCGCCTCCGGCGGCAATCGTGGCGGCAGACTTCACCTACAACGAGGCAAAGGGCTCTATCGAATCCCAGTACGCGCCTACGTCCGTCGAGGCGGTCATGTTGCTCCACGGCGATTTCTCCGCCTTCCAGACCAACCTGGCGCATCGCCCCTGACAGCTCCCCGTTGAATGTCTAGGGGATCGGCTCGGGCCCGTTCGAGCGGTGCTCGTCGCGGAAGGTGCGGATCGCGTCGAAGGTCTTCGGGTTCATCTCGTCGCAGACCAGCAGGCGTCCGGTGCCCCCGGGCACCGGGTCGCGGTTCCAGGCGCTGGCGGCCACGGTGTAGGGCATGTCGCGCCTCGGCACCATGACCATCTGGTACGGGTCCTCGTCGAACAGCGCCTTCAGGTCGGCCCGCTGGGACTCGGGCATGCCTGGCTTGAACCAGACGATCACCCGGCCGTGCTCGAGGTTGTGGACCATGACCTCGTCCGGCGGCGCCACGCCGTAGGCGCCGTCGTTACCCGGCTGGAAGTAGTGCCGGCCGGTGGACGGCGGGTTGGTCTTGTACGTGACCTTCTCGTCGAGGGTGTTGGTGTGGGTGGCCACGCCGCTGCCCTTCGAGCTCTCGAGCTCGCAGCCGGCTGCCCGGGCCGCGGTGTCGACCTCGAAGTCGCGCTGCTCGGGTACGCTGCCGCCGTCGGGCAGCACCTGTGAGGCGGCGTCGTCCTCGCCGCTGCTGCCCCCGGCGCCGACCACGAACACGAGCACGACCACGAGCGCCGCGACGACCATCAGCCCGGCCGCGCCGAAGCCGACCATGCGCTTTCGCTGCTTGGCCTCGCGGGCCTTGCGCTCGCGCTCCTCGCGCTCCTTTCGCAGGGCCTGCTTCTGCTCCTTGCGGTGCGACACGCCGGGGAAGAGTAGCTACGAGGAACGCCGTGTTTGGGCGCTGTGAGGGGTCTCGGGAGCTGGCCGTGGGGCCGTGAAGCATTCCTCAAGGAAGGCCACGATCTCACTGGCGAGCCGCTCAGGCATGAGCCGCAGCTCGAGCACCGACGAGGCCTCCAGCAGGCGGGCGCGGGGCAGCTCGCGGACCAGCATGTCGCAGTCTGAGAAGGGGTGGATCGGGTCGCGGTAGTGGCCGATCACGAGCGCCGGGTGCCGCATTCGCCGCCGCTCCTCCGCCGGGGGCGCGACCCGGCCGTAGAACAGCCCCTGCAGCACGGACGCCGAGGGCTTGGGGTCCTGGCTCAGGCTGTCGAGCACCAGGTCGCCGAGCAGCGAGGCGCCGCGGGGCACGGCCCGGGCGCCGCTGGCGACCAGCCGGGCCAGAGGCGCGCCGAAGGTCAGGCCCACGAGCAGCGGCGTGAAGCCGATCGCGCCACCCGGGCACGAGGGTGATCGCCACCGTGACCGACCGGGCCGCGATGGTCGAGCTCGCCGATCGAGGCCTGATAGGCGGGCGGGGCCGAGGGTTCTCGGCTGGGTAAGGGGGCCGGTCCGAGGGGGGTGCGCACGTTGCGTCCTTGACCTCAACCGGTCAATGCACCACCTCTGACGTCGAGCATCCTGCCAGTCGTTCCGATCGCTGTCGAGGCGGAGGCCGCAGGCCGGAGCCGATCAGCGATCGGGGGCTGCGTCGATCAGCTCGGCCAGCTTCTCCGCCGGGGTCATGAAGTCGAGCGTCTTTCGGGGTCTGCGGTTGAGTTTGGCCGCGATCTCGTCGAGCTCGGCCTGGGTTACCTCTTTGAGGCTTCTGCCCTTGGGGAAGTACTGTCGAAGGAGACCGTTGGTGTTCTCGTTGGTCCCGCGCTGCCAGGGGCTTCGGGGGTGGCAGAAGTAGACGTCGACGCCGGTCTCGACGGAGAAGCGCCTGTGCTCGGCCATCTCGTGGCCTTGATCCCAAGTAAGCGAGCGCCGCAGCTGCTCGGGCAGGGTCGTGATCGACGCCGAAAGCGCCTCGCAGACCGGCTCGGCGCGAAACCCATCGGGCAGCGCGACGAGCTGGGCGTAGCGGGTCTGGCGCTCGACCAGGGTGGCGATCGCGCTCGTCTTGTTGCCCATCAGCAGGTCTCCCTCCCAGTGGCCCGGGACCGCCCGATCTGCCACCTCGGCAGGGCGCTCGGAGATCATCACCATCTCGCGGATCCTGCCCCGGCCCTCGCCCTTGCGGCTCGAGCCGCGGGGCCGGCGCTTGGCCCTTCCGCTGCGCAGGTGACGGGTCAGCTCGCCCTTCAGCGATCCCTTCGACTGCACGTATAGCGAGCGATAGATCGTCTCATGGGAGAGCTGCATCGCCTCATTGTCGGGGTGCAGGCGCCGCAGCCAGCCCGAGATCTGCTCGGGGGAGTTGTCGTCGCTTAGGTGCCCGCTGACGAGCGCGCGGAGCTTCGCGCAGGAGCCGAGCTTGGTCGGCTTTGGCCGGCGGGCCCGATGCCAGGCCTCCTGCTCGGCAAAGTGAGCCCGGTAGCGGCGGCGGCCTCCACAGCGGCGGATCTCGCGACCGATCGTCGTGTGGTGTCGGCCCAGGCGACGGCCGATCGCCCGGTCGGATTCCTCACGAGCTATCCCGCGCGAGATCTCCTCGCGCTCGTCCAGGCCCATGCAGCGCTCGCTGCGCCGCCCAGGCCGCTTCGGACGGATTCCACCGCAGCGCGCAAGGTGGCGGGTCACCCGCCTCCGCTCGAGGCCGAGGCGGCGCGCGATCTCGCTGTCGTTATGCCCCTCAGAGCGGAGCTCCCAGACCCAGTCCTCGATCTCCTTCGTAAATCCCTTGCGTCCCCTCTTCACCGCACACCCCTCCCTCGTTGATCGACCCTCAGAGCCTGATCACCTCAGGTGGTGCGTCGATGACTGGAATCCGCCTCCCTATGTGGGACGTTTCGTAGGGAACCCCCCTTACCCAGCCCAATTCCACGGCGCCCGCGGAGAACGATCAGAGCGCTTCCGCCAGCGGAACGTGCATCGTGCGCGCGAACAGGAGGCCGTGAAGCAGCAGCACGACCCGCTCCCCGGCGCCGTACTCGTCGTAGACCAGCCGGTGTCCCTCGAACTCGAAATCGCTCGTGCTCGCCACGCCCGCGCGCCATCCTATGCATGGTCGGTGGTCCGGCCGGGTAGGTCATCCCGTGGGATAGACAGGTCGGTCTCACCGAGGAGGGGACGATGGACACCACCAAGGTCTTCGAGTACCCGGTCAAGGAGCACTGGCGCCAGCCGCGCTGCCTGCTGGGTGCGGGCGCGTGGGAGGCCGGCGGCCCGGAGGCGGCCGAGATGGGCCTCAAGCACGTTCTCTTCGTCACCTCCGGCCTGTCCGGAACGGGCATCGTCGACGAGGTGGAGAAGAACTTCACGGACGCGGGCGTGGCCGTGACCGTTTACGACAAGGTGGAGTCCAACCCCAAGGACTACAACGTGATGGACGCGCACCAGCTCTTCGTCGAGGAGGAGTGCGACGGCTTCGTGTCGGTCGGCGGCGGCAGCTCGCACGACGCGGCCAAGGGCGCGCGGATCGTGGCCGCCCACGACGGGCGCAACACCAACGAGTTCGCGGGCATCAACATGTCCGAGAAGCTCGACAACCCGCCCCAGATCGCAATCAACACCACCAACGGGACCGGCTCGGAGACCACGCCGGCCTACGTGATCACCGACACCACCTCGGACAACGCTCCGTACAAGTGGGTCGGCTTCGACCGCGCGGCCACCACCACGCTGGCCATCAACGACCCGACGCTGATGATGACCCAGCCGGCCGAGTACGTGGCCTACACGGGCTTCGACACACTGGCCCACGCCTCGGAGTGCTACGTCAACCGGGTGCAGTACATCGGCGCCCTGCCGCAGGCCTGGCAGGCCGTGCGGCTGGTCGAGGAGAACCTGCGCGAGGCCTATGCCAGCCCGCAGAACTTCAAGGCCATGAACAACATGATGTGGGCGCAGTACATGGCGGCCCAGGCGTTCTCGTCGGGGCTGCTCGGCATCATCCACTCGCTCTCCCACGCCGTGTGCGCCTACTACGACGTGCACCACGGGCTCAACAACGGCGTCGGCATCGCGCGCGTGTGGACCTACAACGCGCCCGCCTGCCCTGATCGCTTCGCCGACATCGCTCACGCGATGCACGCGCGCAGGCCGGGGATGAGCCAGGCCGAGGCCGCCGACGCCGCGGTCGAGGCGGTCATCCGCCTGGCCCGCGACTGCGGGATCCCCGAGAACTGGCAGAGCGCCCCGGAGTACCCGAAGTCGCGGATCGGCAAGGGCTGGTACGAGAACTCCCCCACCGCCATCGAGCCGAAGGACGACGTTCTGGACAAGATGGCCGCCCACATGTTCGACGACCTGTGCACGCCGGCCAACCCGCGCAACGTCACCCAGGCGACCTGCCGGGAGATCCTGCGCGACTGCGCCTTCGACAGCATGGACAGCAAGGCGGGCGCACCGCTCGACGGCCGCCCGACGCACGGCGGCACCGGCGCCACGGTGCCCCGCCTGGGCATCGAGGAGCTGCCGCCGGGAGCGGTCGTGGGAGCGGTGGAGCAGGGCCTCGGCGCGACCGAGACGCCGGCCGGCGCGCAGGCGTCCGAGCCGGGCTGAGCGCAGGCGTGTTCGAGGGCATCGAGGACGTCCGCGAGCGGCTCGCGGGCGAGCGCTACGTCTGCGACCGCCGGTTGGCCACGGTCGTCTTCCTGGCCACCAAGATCGGCAAGCCGGTGCTCGTGGAGGGCCCGGCCGGCGTGGGGAAGACCGAGCTTGCCAAGGTGCTCGCGGACGCCCTCGAGGTCGAGCTGATCCGCCTGCAGTGCTACGAGGGGCTCGACGAGTCCAAGGCACTCTACGAGTGGGAGTACGGCAAGCAGCTCCTCTACACGCAGGTGCTGAAGGAGAAGATCGGCGAGCTGCTGGGTCCCACCAAGGACCTGCACGAGGCCGCCGCGGCGCTGCGGGCCCAGGAGGACGTGTTCTTCTCGGAGAGCTTCCTGGTGGAGCGGCCGATCCTGCGTGCGCTGCGGGCCGAGCGCAGCCCGGTGCTGCTGATCGACGAGATCGACCGTGCCGACGAGGAGTTCGAGGCCTTCCTGCTCGAGTTCCTGTCCGACTTCCAGGTGTCGATTCCGGAGATCGGCACGGTGGAGGCAAAGAGCAGGCCGATCGTGGTGCTCACGAGCAACCGCTCGCGGGAGCTCAGCGAGGCGCTCAAGCGCCGCTGCCTGCACCTCCAGCTCGACTACCCGGATGCCGAGACCGAGCTGGAGATCGTGCGGCTGAAGGCCCCGGGGGTCGGGGAGGAGCTCGCGGCCGAGCTGGTGCGCACCGTCCAGCGGTTGCGCGGGCTGGAGCTCCGCAAGGCGCCCAGCATCGGCGAGACGCTGGACTGGGCTCAGGCCCTGATCGTGCTGGGCGCCGAGCACCTCGACAAGGAGCTCACCGAGGAGACCCTGAGCGTGATCATCAAGTACGACCGTGACGCCGAGAGGGTGCGGCGCGAGCTGGCCGGCGCCGCCCCCGAGCACCACCACTGATAGTGGACCGGGCCATCCGCGACTTCGTCGGGCTCCTGCGCCGCCACCGGGTGCGGGTCTCGCCCGCCGAAGGCCTCGACGCCCTCGAGGGCCTGCGCCACGTCGGGCTGGGCGAGCGCGAGGGAGTGCGCGACACCCTGCGCGCGACGCTGATCAAGAGCACGGACGACGTCGAGACCTTCGAGCGCCTGTTCGACCTCTACTTCGGGCTGCGGCCCGAGCCTCCCGCCCCGGCGCACCTTCACGCCCACGTTCACGATCCGGGCGGCACCGCCACCGAGCTGCGCTTCGGCGAGGACCTGGAGGGGGACCCCGACGACGGCGACCACGACCACTCGCACGCCGGCCCCGACCCCATCGACCTGCGTCGCTTCTTGAGCGAGGAGCACCTGCGGCCCACCCAGGACATCCACGGGGACTCCGAGCGGCTGCGGCTGTCGGTCTTCGGGCAGCAGCTCATGCTGAACCGCAATCCGGAGGCCCTGCAGCGCGCGCTGCGGGCCACGCACCAGCTGCGCGTCAAGCGGGCGCGGTCGTTCAAGCCCGGTTCGATCGCTCCCGACAGCGGGGCGGAGGAGCTGCCGATCGAGCTGCCCGCCGTGGGCCTGGACGAGCTCGTGGAGGACCTGCGTGAGCTGGGCGTCGACGAGGGGCTGGTCCAAGCGCTGGAGGCCCAGGCCGACGACATGCTGAAGGCCCTGCCCGAGCTGCTCGAGCAGCTCCAGGCCCGCCGGCGGCAGCTCTCCGACGGAGCGCTCGACGACGAGGAGATCACACGGCGGTCGCTGCGCCGGCTGCTCGACCTCCCGCCGGCCGACCAGCGCGAGCTGGAGGCGGCGATCAGGCGCCTGGGCCGGCGGATCCGTGGCGCTCGCGGGCGGCGGCTGCGCCGCGACCGCAGCGGCCGCATCAGCGTCTCCCACACGCTGCGGCGCAACCTCGCCTACGAGGGGATCCCGTTCGAGCCGGTGCTGCGCCGGCGCCGCGAACAGCGCCCGCGGCTCGTCGTGCTGTGCGACGTGAGCCTCTCAACCCGCAACCTGGCCCGCTTCTGGCTGCACCTGATCTACGGCCTGCAGGACCTGTTCTCGAAGGTCCGCACCTTCGTGTTCGTCAGCGACGTCGCCGAGGTGACCCAGCTGTTCGAGGAGCAGCCGCTCGAGCAGGCGGTGGAGACGATCTTCTCCGGCAGGCTGATCGACGTGGACGAGAACAGCGACTTCGGCGCCGCCGCCGAGCAGGTGGCCGCGGACCTGGCCGCCACCGTCAACCGCAGGACCACCGTGGTGATCCTCGGCGACGGGCGCAACAACGGGCGGCCCCCGAACGAGCGCGCGCTCGAGGAGACAGCCGCTCGCGCGCGGCGCTTGATCTGGATCACGCCGGAGCCGAAATGGGGCTGGACGCTCGGCGGATGCGACATGCCTCGCTACGAGCCGATCTGCGATCGCGTGGAGGTGGTGCGCAACGCCGACGAGCTCGCCGCGGTGGCGGAGACGCTGGTAGGTGACTCGTGATTGCGGCGCCCGCGCGTTTGCGGAGGGCTTTAGGGCCCGTGCATCAATAGCCGCCCGATCTGGCGGCCGCCCGCGGCGCCAGGCGCCACCCTCGATGCTCGCGATACCGCTGGTATCGCTGCGCTCGAGTGCGTCGTCTGGCATCCGCGGATCGGCATCCCAGATCGATCGCCTATTTCTGCACGAACCCTTAGGATCAGCATTGGAGAGCGACCGAGGGAGGACGGATGAGCACGACCGTGCACGTGTCGACGACCGTGAACGGTGAGTCTCGCGAAGCGGACGTGGAGGCGAGGACCCTTCTCGTCCACTGGCTGCGGGACCACCTGGGCCTGACCGGGACGCACGTGGGCTGCGACACCTCGAGCTGCGGGGCGTGCACCGTGCATTTCAACGGCGAGGCGGTCAAGAGCTGCACCCTGCTCGCCGTGCAGGCCGACGGGGGCGAGGTGACCACCATCGAGGGCATGGCCGAGGAGTCCGGGCTGCATCCGCTGCAGCAGGCCTTCTGGGAGAAGCACGGGCTGCAGTGCGGCTACTGCACCCCCGGGATGATCATGGCCGCGGCCGATCTCTTGGCGCGCAACCCGGACCCGTCCGAGGGCGAGGTGCGCGAGGCGCTGGCCGGCAACCTGTGCCGCTGCACCGGCTACCAGAACATCGTCACGGCGGTGCAGGCCGCGGCCAAGGCGCGGCCCGCCGCGACCAAGGAGGAGGTGGGGGTCTGATGGGTGCTCCGGGAGCAGAGGTGGCCGACCGGACCGAGCCGGGCGGTAACGGCTTCGTCGGCCAGGCGCTGAAGCGCAAGGAGGATCCGCGCCTGATCACGGGCCGCGGCCTCTTCACCGACGACATGGCCCTGCCGGGGATGCTGTACGCGGCGATCGTCCGCTCTCCCGAGGCGCACGCGACGATCACCTCGATCGACACGCAGGCCGCGCGCGAGCATCCCGGGGTGGAGGCCGTCTTCACCGGCGAGGACATGGAGGACCTGGCCGCTCCCTGCCCGATGGTGTGGGTGCCGCCGGGGGTCGAGGTGCACGTGCCCGACCACTGGCCGCTGGCCCGCGGCAAGGTGGGCTACGTCGGGCAGGCGGTGGCCGTCGTGCTCGGCAGCGACAAGTACGGGGTGGTGGACGCCGCCGCTCTGGTGGACGTCGACTACGACCCGCTGCCGGTGGTCACCGACCCGGAGAAGGCGCTGGAGGACGACTCACCGATCATCCACGAGGAGTTCGGGACCAACAAGGTCTTCGAATGGTCCCTGCCCGGAGGCGACATCGACGCCGCCTTCGAGGAGGCCGACGTGGTGGTGGAGCGGCGCATCGTCAATCACCGCACGGCGGGCGGGGCGATCGAGCCGCGCAGTGTGCTCGCCGACTGGCGGGAGGACAAGCTCACCCTCTACAGCGCCACCCAGATCCCTCACATCTGCCGCGTGATCCTCTCGATCCAGCTGGGCGTGACCGAGGAGAAGCTCCGGGTGGTCGCACCCGAGGTGGGCGGCGGCTTCGGTTCGAAGCTGCAGGTCTACGGCGAGGAGGTGCTCGCCTGCTGGGCTGCGCGCAAGACGGGCAAGCCGGTGAAGTGGACGGCCACCCGCACCGAGGACATGGCCACCACCCACCACGGGCGTGACCAGATCGACTACCTGAAGATCGGCGCCAAGCGCGACGGCAAGGTCACCGGCATCCACGCGAAGATCATCCAGGACCTCGGGTCGTATCACCTGATCGAGGGGCCGGTGATCCCGACGTTCAGCGCCTGCGTGATGGGCGGGGTGTACGACTTCGGCGCCATCCAGACCGACATCGTCGGCGTGTTCACCAACAAGTTCACGACCGACGCCATCCGCGGTGCGGGACGCCCCGAGGCCACGCACATGATCGAGCTGACCATGGACGCGCTGGCCGCCGAGCTGGACATGGACCCGCTGGAGCTCCGGCGCAAGAACTTCATCACGGAGTTCCCCAGCGAGCGGCCGCACGGGTTCATCTACGACTCGGGCGACTACCACGCCACGCTGGACAAGTGCCTGGAGATGCTGGACCTCGACGCCTTCCGGCGCGAGCAGGAGGAGCTGCGGGGCAAGGGGATCTACCGCGGGGTCGGCTTCTCGACCTACGTGGAGATCTGCGGGCTCGGGCCCTCGCGGGCGCTGGGACCGGACGGCTGGGGCATGCAGGGCGGCTACTTCGAGTCGGCGCAGGTGCGCGTGCACCCCACCGGCTCGGTCACCGTCTACTCCGGCACCTCGCCGCACGGGCAGGGCCTGGAGACCAGCTTCGCGCAGATCACCGCCGACCGCCTGGGCGTCGCGCCCGACGTGGTCGACGTGATCCACGGCGACACCAACACCGGCCCGTTCGGCAAGAACACCTACGGCTCGCGCTCGCTGGCCGTGGGCGGTGAGGCCATCGCCCGGGCCGCGGAGAAGGTGCAGGACAAGGCCAAGCGGATCGTGGCGCACAAGCTGGAGGCGGCGCCCGAGGACATCGAGCTGGCCGACGGGTCGTTCCAGGTCCGGGGCTCGCCCGACAAGTCGATGACGCTGGCCGAGGTGGCCGGCGAGGCCTACATCCCCGGGGACCTGCCCGACGGGATGGAGGCCGGGCTGGACGAGATGTGCTTCTACGACCCGGAGAACTTCGTCTGGCCGTTCGGTGCGCACGCGTGCATCACCGAAGTGGACGCGGAGACCGGGCGCGTGGACGTCATCCGCTACATCGCGGTCGACGACTGCGGGCCGGCGATCAACCCGCTGCTGATCGACGGGCAGATCCACGGTGGCATCGTGCACGCGGTGGGCCAGGTGCTCTACGAGCAGGTGGCCTACGACGAGGACGGTCAGCTGGTGACCGGCACGTTCGTCGACTACGCGCTTCCGAGCGCCGCCGACGTGCCCAGCTTCGAGACCGCCCGTACCGAGACCCCGAGCCCGACGAACACGCTCGGGGTCAAGGGCGTAGGCGAGGCGGCGACCATCGCCTGCTCGCCGGCCGTGGTGGCCTCGGTGCTGGACGCGCTGAAGCCGCTGGGGGTGGACGACATCGACATGCCGCTCTCGCCGATGCGGGTCTGGCAGGCGATCCAGGAAGGGGGTCAGGCGTGATCCCGGCCGCATTCGACTACGTGGCGCCCGACTCCCTGGAGGAGGCGGTGCGCCACCTTCACGAGGGCGGCGAGGACGCAACCGTACTGGCCGGCGGGCACTCGCTGCTTCCGCTGATGAAGCTCCGTCTCGCGCATCCGACCCTGCTGGTGGACCTGCGCAACGTCCCTGGCCTGCACGGCGTGCAGCAGGATGACGGCAACTACCGGATCGGGGCGATGACGACGCACTCCGTCCTGGAGGACAACCCCGAGATGGGCCTGCTGTCGAAGGCGTCGGGCACGATCGCCGACCGCCAGGTACGGCACCGGGGCACGGTGGGAGGCTCGGTGGCCCACGGCGACGCCGCGGCCGATATGCCCGCGGTGGTGCTGGCCTACGAGGGCGAGGTGACGGTCCAGGGCCCGAACGGCACCCGGACGATCGCGGCGAAGGAGTTCTTCCAGGACTTCCTCACGACCGCGATCGAGCAGGACGAGGTGCTGACCGAGCTGCACGTGCCCACCATGGAGGGCTGGGGCTTCGGCTATGAGAAGTTCAACCGTCGCGCCGAGGACTGGGCGATGGTGGCCGTGTGCGCCCTGGTCAAGAAGGCCGGCGACGGCAGCTGCGAGGACGTGCGCATCGGCTTGACGCACATGGGCCCCACGCCCCTGCGGGCGACGGCGGCCGAGGACGCGCTCCGGGGCGGGGCGCTCGACGAGGAGTCGATCGCCGCCGCGGCGGAGCAGGCGGGAGAGGGCACCGAGCCGCCCGGCGACCTGAACGCCACGCCCGACTACAAGCGCCATCTGGCCCGCGTGCTCTCACGGCGGGCGCTCACCGCCGCCGCCGAGGGGTGACGGGCTGAGCTTCGCTGATCCGGAGGCGGTTCGGGAGGCCCTGGCGGGCGAGCGCTATCTCGCCGACCGGGGCCTCTCGACCTCGGTGTACCTCGCGTTCGCGCTGGAGCAGCCGCTGCTCCTGGAGGGCGAGGCCGGGGTGGGCAAGACCGAGGTGGCGAAGGCGCTGGCGGGCGCCACGGACGCGCACCTGATCCGGCTGCAATGCCACGAGGGCATCGACCTCCACCACGCCCTCTACGACTGGGACTACCCGCGCCAGCTGCTGCACCTGAGGGCGGGGGCGGAGGAGGCCCTCTACACGGAGCGCTTCCTGCTCCGGCGGCCGCTCTTGGAGGCTCTGCAGCACGAGGGCCCGGTGGTGCTGCTCATCGACGAGATCGATCGCGCCGACGACGAGTTCGAGGCCTTCCTGCTCGAGTTCCTGTCCGACTTCCAGGTCTCGATTCCGGAGCTCGGCACGGTGACCGCCGAGGGGCGGCCGCTGGTGGTCATCACCTCCAACCGGACCCGGGAGCTGCACGACGCGCTCAAGCGCCGCTGCCTCTACCACTGGATCGACTATCCGGCGCCGGAGCGCGAGGGGCAGATCGTGCGCGCGCGGCTGCCGGGGGTGCCGGACGAGATCGCCACGCGGGTCTGCGAGGCGGTCGCCCGCCTCCGGGGCGAGGACCTGTACAAGCTCCCGGGCGTGGGCGAGACCATCGGCTGGGCCCAGGCGCTGCTGGCGCTCGAGGACGGCGATCTGGAGGAGACCCTGGGCGTCGCGCTCAAGGTGCGAGAGGACATCGACCGGGTGCGCGAGGCAGGGATGCTCAGGGACCTCGCGCGCGCCGGGGGCGGACCCTGAACGGCGAGCGGCTCGGGCTGCGGCTCACGGGCCGGCTGGTGCTGTTGGCACGCGCCATGCGGGCCGGCGGCGCTCGGGTGGGCGTGGACGAGCTGCTCTCGGCCCACCGCGCCCTGGCGGCCGTCGATCCCGGCGACCGCGGCGCCTCCTACCACGCCCTGCGAGCGACCCTCTGCTCGCGCCGGTCGGACCTGGTCGTCTTCGACGCGGCGTTCGCGGAGCTGTTCGTGGCGGCCGAGCCCGAGCCGCAGGCGTCGCCGGCGCTGGAGGAGCTGCCCAGGATGGCGCTCCCGCGCGCGGCGGTGCCCGGCTCCGACCTCCGGCAGCTGGAGGCCGAGACCGAGGTGGTGCCCGCCGCCTGGTCGGACGTCGAGCTGTTGCACGAGAAGGACTTCGCCGCCTACTCGGACGCCGAGCGCAGGACGGCGCGGCAGATCATGCGGCGGCTGGCCGCGGCGGCTCCGGTCCGCCCGAGCCGCCGGACCCGGCCCGCGCATCGCCGCGGCGCCCCGCCCCATGCCGCCCGACCCGACCTCCGCCGGACGATCCGCGCCTCGCTGCGCACGGGCGGGGACCCGTTCGAACGCCACTGGCGCGAGCCGGGCGAGCGGCCGCGGCCGCTGGTGCTGGTCTGCGACGTCTCGGGCTCGATGGAGCCCTACGCGCGCATGCTGCTCCAGTACATGCAGGCCTGCGTGGCCGCGCGCCGGCGCGTGGAGGCCTTCGTGTTCGGCACCAGGCTCACGCGCGTGACCGGCGAGCTCGCCGGCCGCGATCCCGACCGGGCCCTGGACCGTGCCTCCGCCGCTGCGGACGACTGGTCTGGCGGCACCCGGATCGGGGAGGCGCTGGGGACGCTCAACCGCGAGTACGGCCGCCGTCTCGGCCGGGGCGCGATCGTGGTGCTCCTCTCCGACGGGTGGGACCGCGGCGAGCCGGAGCTCCTCGCCGCCGAGATCGAGCGGCTGCAGCGCTGCGCGTACCGGCTGATCTGGCTCAACCCGCTGAAGGCGAGCCCGGACTACGAGCCCCTCACGCGCGGGATGCAGGCGGCCCTGCCGCACGTGGACCATTTCCTGGCCGGCAACTCCCTAGCCTCCCTGACCGAGCTCGCGTTACTGATGGAGGAGGGCTTGGAATGAGCCCCGCCTGGGAAGACTGCGCAACGAGGAAAGGGAGCCCATGAAGGACGTAGTGGATGACGTGCGGGCCTGGACCGCCCGCGGCGACCGGGTGGCCATCGCCACGGTCGTGGGAGTGAAGCGCTCGGCGCCGCGCCCGCCGGGAGCGAAGATGGCGGTCAACGAGCACGGCGACGTGTCCGGCGCCGTCTCCGGCGGCTGCGTCGAGGGCGCGGTGGTCGAGGTGGCGGCCGAGGTGCTGAAGGGCGAGGGCCCTCAGCTGTTGCACTTCGGGATCGCCGACTCCGAGGCCTGGGACGTCGGCCTGCCCTGCGGCGGCGAGATCGACGTGTTCGTGGAGGAATTCGAGGAGTGAGCGCGCAGGGCGAGTTCGCCGGCATCGCGGCGGACGACGGGCGGGCCGCGATCGCGACCGTGATCGCGGGCACCGGCCTGGGGGCGAAGCTGCTCGTGCGCCCGGACGGCGCCACCGAGGGCGGCCTCGGGAGCCCGGAGCTGGACGCCGCCGCCGTGGAGGCGGCAGAGGAGCTCATGTGGGCCGAGCGCTCCGAGGTGCGCGAGCTCGAGGAGAGCACGCTCTTCGTCGACGTGACCGCGCCGGCGCCGCGGCTCGTGATCTTCGGGGCCGTGGACTACGCCGCCGCCCTCGCGCGCCTGGCTCGGGCGGCCGGGTGGCGGCCGTTCGTCTGCGACCCGCGCTCGCAGTTCGCCACCGCGGACCGCTTCCCGGACGCGGAGGAGGTCATCGCCGCCTGGCCGGAGGAGGCCTTCGCCCGCGCGGGCGGGATCGATCGCGCCACCTACATCGCGGTGCTCACCCACGACCCCAAGCTGGACGACGCCGCGCTCACGCTCGCGCTGCACTCCGACGCCCCCTACATCGGGGCGATGGGCAGCCGCAGGGCCCAGGCCAAGCGCCGCGAACGGCTCCTGGCGGCCGGCATCTCGGAGGAGCTGCTCGAGCGGATCGCCGCGCCGATCGGGCTCGACCTGGGCGCCGTCACCCCGGAGGAGACCGCGCTGTCGATCATGTCCGAGGTGGTGGCGGTCAGAAACGAACGCGAGGGCGGGCGCCTGTCGGAGAGCTCCGGGCGCATTCACGAGGTGGGAGCGTGATCGGAGGCATCGTGCTGGCGGCCGGCGCCGGCACGCGCTTCGGCGGCGGCAAGCAGCTCGCCCTGCTCGACGGGCGGCCCCTTCTCGAGCACGCTGTGCGGGCCATGACCTCCGCGCCCGTGGGCCGGGCGCTGGTGGTGCTGGGCTCGGGGGCGGACGAGGTGGCTGCGACAGTCGATCTGCACGGCGCCGAGATCCTGGTGTGCGAGCGCTGGGACGAGGGCCAGGCCGCCTCCCTGGCCTGCGCCCTGGCGGAGCTCGAGGACTGCGAGGCGGTGGTGGTCACCCTCGGCGACCAGCCCCGCCTCTCGCCCGACGCGATCCGCCGCGTGATCGCGGGCCGCGGCGGCGGCGCGGCCGCCGTGCGGGCCACCTACCGCGGCGAGCCCGGTCATCCGGTGTTGCTGGAGCAGGCCCTGTTCGAGCGCCTGCGCGACGTGACCGGAGACCACGGGGCCCGCAACCTGCTGCTGAGCGTGCAGACCCACGAGATCGCCTGCGACGACCTGGGCGGAGGCGAGGACGTGGACACCCCCGCCCAGTTGGACGCGCTGCGATCCGGCGGGCCGGTCGCTTAGTCCAGGCTCAGGACGGCCACGTCCGCCAGCCAGCCCTGCAGATCAGCGAGGAAAGTCGGGTCGATGCGGTGGCCCATCGGCGACTCGCGGTAGGTGAGCTCCGCCCCGGCGGCCGCGAGGCGGTCGCGTGCGTCGCGGGCGAACTCGACCGAGATCACGGGGTCCTGCTCGCCGTGGCCGATGGCCACCGGCAGGCCGGCGGCGTTCTCCGGATCGACGGCGAAGCCCTCGACCGTGGGGATGAAGCCGCTCAGCGCCAGCACGCCGGCCGGCCGCGGGCGGCCCTCCCCCAGGCCGAGCGCGTAGGACATCACCGCGCCCTGGGAGAAGCCGCCGAGCACCATCCGCTCGGGCGGCAGGTCGTGCTTGGCGAGGACCCGGTCAAGCTCCGAGCCGACCGCGTCGTAGGTGGCGTGGAAGGTGCCGGGGTCCGGGAAGCCCACCCGCGGGACCGCGTACCAGTGCGCGCCCCCCGGCGGAAGCGAGAGCGGCCCCCGCAGGGTGAACCCCAGCAGCCGGCGCGCGGGGTCGAGCATGTCGAGAAGGGGAGCGAGATCGTGCTCGTCCGCACCGCGTCCGTGGAAGAGGACGAGCGCCCCCTGCGGCGCCCCGGCGGGCTCGCGATAGACTGATTGCATCGGCAACTACCCTAGCGAGTCATCGACCCCCACGGCGCCGGCCCCGCTGCTCGACCGCGATGAGCTCGGCGCGTGGCGCGGGATGCTCCGGGTGCACGCCCACCTCACGCAGGCGCTGGACGCCGAGCTCACGGCGCGCCACGGCCTGTCGCTCTCCTCGTACGAGGTGCTGCTGTTCCTGGCCGACGCCCCGGGCGGCCGCATGCGCATGTCGCAGCTGGCCGAATCGGTGCTGCTCAGCCGCAGCGGCCTGACCCGGCTGGTGGACCGGCTGGAGCGCGACGGCCTGCTGGAGCGCGAGCGCTGCGAGGACGACGCCCGCGGCTGGTTCGCGGCCATCACCGAGAGCGGCCGCAGCGCGTTCGACGAGGCGCGGGCCACGCATCTCGAGGGCGTCCGCCAGCGCTTCCTGCGCCGCTACTCGCGCGCGGAGCTGCGCACGCTCGGCGAGCTCTGGGAGCGGGTCGACCCCGGCGCCGCCTTGTAACCCCCGGACCCGGCGCTCAGGACATCGGCGCGGCCACGGCGCCGCGGGCACCGCGTCGCACCTCGCGGATCGCCCGGGCCAGCCGCCGCACGCCCTCGTCGAGCTCCTCCGGCTCCACGAGCGAGAAGGAGAGGCGAAACGAGGTCTGGGAGCGTCGCTCGGCGGTGATGGCGTCGCCCGGAGTGAAGGACACGCCGTGCCGCGCCGCCTCCGAGTACAGCGCACGCTCGTCGAGCGGCCGCTTCAGTGTCACCCACAGGTGGTGGCCGCCGCGCGGCGGATGGACGTGGTACTCGCCCTCCAAATGGCGCTCCAGGGCGGCCAGCAGCGCGTCCCGGCGCTCGAGGTAGAAGGGCAGCGTGGCCTCGATGTGGCGGTCGTGGGCGCCCGCCGCCAGCCAGCGCGCCGCCATGTGCTGGATGAGGGTGGGCGTGTGAAAGTCCGCCTCGAGCTTGAGCAGGGCCAGGCGCTCCCGCACCGGCCCCCTGGCTGCGATCCAGCCGGCGCGCAGGCCGCCGCCCACGACCTTGGACAGCGAGTTCACGTAGATCACATGAGCGGGAGCCAGCTCGCGCAGCGACGGCACCGGGTCGCCCTCGAAGCGGGCGTCGGCGTACACCCGGTCCTCGAGCACGAAGAAGTTGCGCTCCACGGCCAGCTCGGCCAGCCGGCGCCGGCGCTCGTCGGAGAGGTTGCGGCCGGTGGGGTTCTGGCAGGCGGTCTGCAGGGCCACCAGCTTGACCTCATGCCGGGCGATGAGCCGCTCGAGCCCGTCCACGTCGAGACCGTCCTCGTCTACCGGCACGCCGATCACGCGGGCGCCGGTCTGCCGCAGGGAGTCCAGCATTCCGACGAAGGTCGGAGACTCGATCACCGCCAGGTCGCCCGGTTCGAGCGTGGCCCGGGCGGTGAGGCTGAGCGCCTGCTTGGCCCCTGAGGTCACGACGATCTCGTCGGCGTCCTCGGCCCAGCCGGTGGCCCTCCCGCGCGCGGCGAGCTGCTCGCGAAACTGCCACAGACCCTCGGCCGGGAGGTAGGACAGGGCCTCGCCGCCCTCCTCCTCGAACACGTCGGCCGCGATGCGCGCGAGCTCGGCGGTGGGGTACAGGCTGGGGGAGGGCCAGCCGATCGACAGCGAGATCAGGCCGGGCCTCCCCGCGCTGGCGAAGGCCTCGCTCAGCACCTGCTCCGGATAGTTGGGCTCGCGGTACGGGAGCGCGTACACCTGCCAGTCGTCGCCGTGCTCGGCGCTGCCCGCCGGTGCCAGGGTGCGCACGAAGGTTCCGCGGCCCACGCTGGCGGTCACGAAGCCCAGCTCGGCCAGCCGCCGGTAGACGCGCGCCGCGGTCAGGTGGTTCACGCCCACCTGGGCGGCCAGCTCGCGGGTGGGCGGCAGCTTCTCGCCCGGTTCGAGCCGGCCGTCCTCGATCGCCGCCGCGAACCGGTCGACCAGCTGCTGGGTGAGCGACACATCCCCACCGCGCTTCAATGCAGACAAGTCGACTTTGTACGACATTGTAGGACGGTTCATTGGCGCTAGACTAGCAATTGGTGCCATAAAGTCAACCAATGTAAGACATCGAGGAGGCTCGATCATGCATAACATCACCGTCCGCACGTCCCGCCCCGGCGACGAGGTCGCGCTCTCCCGGCTGGCTGCACTCGACAGCGCGCGGCCGCTGCGCGGGCCTGCGCTGATCGCCGAGGCCGGCGAGCGCATGCTCGCCGCGCTGCCGCTGGGCAGCGGCCGGCCCGTGGCCGATCCGTTCGAGCCCACCGCCGAGCTGGTGGCCCTGCTGGAGCTGCGCCGGGAGCAGCTGAACCAGGCGCCCGCCGCCCGGCGCGGCAGGGTGCGCCGCTCGCTGCTCCGGGCTCCGGCGCGCGCGGCCTAGTCCAAGAAGCGCGCGCCGCGCCCGGTCCGCCCGCGGCGCAGCGCGCGCGCCTCCCTCAGCTCGTCGATGGACACCGGGGTCGGCGACTCCAGCTCCTCGCGAGAGGGCAGGGCCACCGTGTCCAGCGGGCTCTCGAGCGTCTCGTTGTCCACCTGCTCGACCCAGTAGGCGCCCGCGCCCCGGCGGGCGCTCACCGCCTCCATCAGGTGATCCCCGCAGAACAGCAGGGCCACGCCGTCGTCCACCCCGTAGCCGGGCGGGACGGCCTCGCTCCGGACGGCCTCGAGAAAGCAGGGCCTGCGCTCGGGCTCGTCGTCGTAGTGGACGGAGTTGCTGCCGGAGAGAAGCCCGAGCGCCCGCACCGGCCGCGGGGCGCCGAACGACGTCGTCAAGCCGGCCGAGAACCAGCACATCGACCCCGCGCTGATCCCGGCCAGCACGATCCCGCGCGTCCACGCCTCGCGCAGGAGAGCGTCCACGCCGTGCGCGCGCCAGACCGCGAGCAGGTTGAGCAGGCTGCCTCCGCCCACGTACAGGATGTCCTGGCCCAGCAGCACCTGCCGGAGGTCGACCGGATCGGTGCCCAGCCGGAAGAGCGACAGGTGCGTCGGGTCGCACGGGAGGTCCCGGAAGGCCCGGTAGAAGCGCCGGATCTGCTCCTCGGCGTCGCCGCCCGCAGTCGGCAGCAGGCACAGCCGGGGGTGGGCAAGCGCGGCGACGTCGAGCACGTAGCGATCGAGGGCGGGATCGCCCAACCGGTCGCTGAAGCCCCCTCCGCCCATGGCGACGATGCGCCGCGGGTCTGGCCGCGCGGTCACGGGGTCAGGCGGCCACTGCGGCCAGTCGAGCCGCGGACCGTTCGGGGGCGCCCAGGTAGCGGGCGGGCAACGGCCGGCGGCTGACCCGTCCACCAGTCAGGCGCATGCGCGAGGCGCCGGCCTCCGGGCGCGAGCTGACCACCCGGCTCAGGCGCTGATCGGCGAAGTGCAGTGCGGCTCCGTCGTCGACCGCGTAGCCGGGTGCCATCCCCTCGCGAAGGAAGTTGCGATAGGCCGCGCAGCGGCCCGACTCGGCGTTCACGTGGACGCAGTTGCTCCAGGGCAGGAGGCCGAGCCCCCGCACGGCCTGCGGCGGCCCGTGAAAGGCGCTCACGCCCTCCGCGAACCAGCACAGCGAGCCCGCGCTCAGGCCGCACATCACCACACCGCGCTCCCATGCGCGCCGCAGGGTCGCGTCGAGCCCGTGGGCCCGCCAGGTGCCGAGCAGGCTGATCACGCTCCCGCCCCCCACGTAGACCAGATCGCGCGTCAGCAGGTGCTCGTGCGGATCGCCCACCCCCGACTCGCGCCGGAACAGCGAGATGTGCGAGGGCTCGCAGCGCTCGGCGGAGAAGGCCTGATAGAAGCGGACGATGTAGTGGTCCGCGTCGCCGCTGGCCGTGGGCAGGAAGCAGACCTTCGGCCGCTCGGCGCCGGTCAGGCCGAGCACGTACTCGTCCAGGAGGCGGTTACCGCGCTCCATCGAGAATCCCCCGCCTCCGAACGCCACGATCTGCCGCGGGACGCGCTTCATCACCCGAGCCTAAGGTGGCGGGCGGGACCGGTCAACGAATTCTGGACCGCTGTCGAAACCCCCTGGACCGGATGTCCAGGTCTCTCGGCCAAGCCGGCCTCGCGTGCGTATCCCCCATCGTTCCCGACAGGAGGGTGTGGAGATGACGGGACGGGTCAAGCTGGCGGTGGCCGTGGCGGCCGGGGCGTGTGCGGCCGGCGCCGGGACGGTGGCCATGGCGGGGGGTGGAAACGAGCTGAGCGAGCGGCTGACCGGCTACGAGGAGGTGCCGGCGCTCTCGACCGAGGGCAGCGGCCGCTTCCAGGCTCGCGTGCACTCGGGGCGGGACGCGATCGCCTACCGGCTGCGGTATCGCGATCTGGGGAGCGACGTGACCCAGGCGCACATTCACTTCGGACAGCGCGCCGTGAACGGCGGTATCTCGGTGTTCCTGTGCTCGAACCTGGGCAACGGTCCGCTGGGCACGCAGGCCTGCCCGGCCGCACCGGCGACCATCGAGGGGACGATCGGACCGGAGAACGTGATCGGGCCCGCGGGGCAGGGAATAGCGGCCGGTGAGTTCGACGAGCTCGTCCGGGCGATCGACGCCGGCGCCGCCTACGTGAACGTTCACAGCACCGGCTTCCCCGGCGGGGAGATACGGGCGCAGCTGGAGGAGCGCGACTAGCGCCCGCATGCGGGCGATTTCGCCGGGTAGAGAGGAGGCAAACGCCGAAGGAGGTCGACCCAGCGATGGCCAAGGATCACGGACCGAGCGTCAAGGACGACAAGCTCTATGAGGAGCTCCGCGACGACGGCGAGAGCAAGGAGAAGGCGGCTCGCATCGCCAACGCAAAGGCGGGCGGCACCGACGTCAGCGAGAAGGGGGGATCGGGCGAGAGCTACGAGGACCGCACCAAGGACGAGCTCGAGGAGCGAGCGGCCGAGATCGGGATCGAGGGCCGCTCGGAGATGTCAAAGGACGAGCTGATCGACGCGCTGCGCAATCACTGAGGACGGGCCCGCCCGCCCGACGTCGCTTTAGGACGCCGTCCGTCTGAGGACGATCCTGCTCTGGGCGGTCCCTAGCCTGGCGCCGGACGCCGCGCGGGCGGTGACGGCCACCCGGGCAGTCACCCGTCCGCCCCGGCGAAGCGCCCGTGAGGCCGCGCGCCGGCCCGGTCTCGGGATCCAGAGCCGTAGGGTCACAGCCCGGCCCGACGCTTTCCTTCTCGCCGGCCTCAGGATGAAGAGCCGCCTGCTCTTCGACCTCTTGACGATGAGCCTTCCCTTCGCGGATACGCCGGCGCAGGGAGCGGGGCATCGCACCTTGACCACCACGTACCTGCGTAGCCACTGTCTCCTTCTCGTACCCGACAAGTTCGGCCTGACCCTCGGCGTGCCCGGGGGCTTGCTTGATACCGGCGCTCCGGGGGGCGTCAGGCGAAGGACAACCGGGGCACCTGCAAGGTCGACCGGGATCCGCTGTGGGTTCGTCCAGCGCTGGCGCTCGGCCTCGGAGTCGACGGGGGCGAAGCGGCGTGCGAGCGACACCGGCTCACCCAGGACCACCTCCAGTCGGTCGGCCCCGGGGTAGAGATCGCGCAGCGCGGCCCTGTCCCACACGCTCACCTGGCGCCACAGCACGAGCGCGTAGGAGCCGTCCGCCGAGCGCAGCAGCAGGCGGCGGACGTCCGGGCCGGCGCCCTCCAAGGCGAAGCGCAACCCACCCGGGGAGACGACCGGCGCGGACCCGGAGCCCACGGCGCGCATGAGGTTTCGAAGCGCGTGGAACGAGGGCTTCGGCGAACGGTTCCATCGCAGCAGGCCAAACGAGTTCTCAGAGGGCGAGATACCACGCGCCTGCGCCTCGGCCGCCGTCCACGGGTCCAGCAGCTGGTAGATGTACGTTCGCCTGATGCCGCCCAGGAAGGCCTCGAGCACGAGGCGGGGCGTGTAGATCGCCGTGGCTCGCTCCGAGGCGGCACGATGGGGGCCCGAAAACGAGAGGTCGTTGTGGTAGCCCGCTTCGGTCGCGACCAATGGCTTGTTTCCGGCAAGCATGGCGCCGAGCAGCCGCTGGTCGGCCATGTCCGTCAGCGGTGGAGTGCCGCCCGGGTACGGATGGAGGTTCCCCCAATCCAGGAACGGCGACAGGTCCCCGAGCAGGGGTCGAAGCTCGCGATTCACGATGCTGGGTCCGATCACCGGCAGGTGCGCGAGCGCGCGATCGCCCTTCACGCGCGCGTGGAGCTCGGCCTGGTAGGCGCGCGTCTGCTCGACCCACTGGGGATCTCCCGAGATGTCCGGCTCGTTCGGGGCCTGCACCGAGTCGACCGCCTCCCGGACCCTGTCGCGGATGACCTGCAGGCTCCGCTGCAGCGCGGCGGAGCCCTCGGTCAGCCCGCTTGGGCCGACGCTCGAGGTGATGCCGACCGCCGCCAGCCGCTTCATGCGATCGAGCTGGTACTCGCATGCGCTGCAGAACCCGTCGTTGATGTGACGCACGCCGAGCTCGCGCAGACGAGCCCGCACAGCGTCGAAGTCGCCGTACGCGGTGTCGAGCCACGAGAGGCGGACATTGACTCCCACGGAGTCACCAAACGTGCGGGCCGAGGTCGCCGGAACGAATGGCTGGTCCGCGTATTGGGTCGACGCCCGCGAAGGCGGCACGGCCCAGGTCCCGACGGCGACCGCCACCAGCACCTGCAGGACCGCCAGGACTGGGATGAGCCCGCGGTAGATCGCTGGACCGTACAGTCTCAACGGCAGCCGTGGCGGATGGCAGCCAAGACCTCCAACGGGGACGCGAGTCCTACTCGCAGGGCGACTGGGCGGAAGCCCGCGCGCGCCTCTCTCACGCCGACGGCGCGGTGCCGCTGGAGGCGCCGGACGTGGAGCTGCTTGCCACGGTGGCCTACATGCTCGGCCGCCAGGACGAGCACCTGAGCCTGCTGGAGCGGGCCCATCGGCTGCATCTCGATGACGGGCAGGTTCTGGCCGCGGCTCGCTGCGCGTTCTGGTCGGGGATGCACCTCTTTCTTCGCGGGGAGAGCGGACGGGCGACCGGGTGGCTCGCGCGCGCACGACGGCTGACGGATCGCGAGGAGCGGGACTGCGTTGAACGGGGCTATCTCCTCCTGCCTGCCGTGTTCGAGCAGGCGGGGGCGGGCGACCTGGCGGCCGCGGTCGCCACCGCCGGCAAGGCGCTGGCTGTCGGCGAGCAGTTCGGCGACGCCGACCTGGTGGCGCTGGCGGCGCAGGATCAGGGCGGCCTGCTGATCGAGCAGGGCCGGATCGCAGAGGGTCTGGGCCTGCTCGACGAGGCAATGGTGGCGGTCACCACGAGCGAGCTGTCACCGATCGTCAGCGGCTTCGTCTACTGCGGTGTGATCCAGGGCTGCCGCGCCGCGTACGAGGTGCGCCGCGCCCAGGAGTGGACCGCGGCACTCTCGGCCTGGTGCGAACGGCAGCCCGACCTGGTGGCCTTCACCGGGGTCTGCCGCGTGCACCGGGCGGAGATCATGCAGAGGACCGGAGCCTGGCGGGAGTCGCTCGCGGAGGCCGAGGAGGCCGAACGCAGGGCGCGGGACACCGACCGGAGGGCACTCGGGGAGGCCGCGTACGTGCGGGCGGACGTTCACCGCCTGAGAGGGGAGCACGCCGCTTCCGAGGAGGCCTACCGCGAGGCGAGCCGGTTTGGGAGGGAACCGCAGCCCGGTTTGGCCCTGCTGCGGCTGGCTCAGCCCGACCCGGACGCAGCGGTCGCCGCGATCCGCCGGGCACTGACCGAGACCGGCGGGGGTCCGGGGCGGGCGGAGCTCCTCTCGGCCGCCGTGGAGATCATGCTCGCGACCGATGACGTGCCGGCGGCGCAGGCCGCGAGCGCCGAGCTCCAGGAGATCGCGGAGGACCGGAAGGGCGGAGTGCTGCGCGCCTTGGCGGCGCATGCTCAGGGAGCGGTCGATCTCGCGGAAGGCCGAGCGGGCGCGGCGTTGACCGCCCTCCGTCAGGCGTGGCAGGCGTGGGAGGCCGTGGAGGCGCCGTACGACGCGGCCCGCACGCGCGAGCTGATGGGCAGGGCCTGCGCCACGCTGGGGGACACCGACAGCGCCGCCCTCGAGCGCGAGGCCGCCCGGGAATGGTTCGAACGGCTCGGCGCGCGGCCGGACCTGGCCCGTCTCGCCGCGCCCGTCACCAAGGAGGAATCCCACGGGCTCAGCGAGCGTGAGCTCGAGGTGCTGCGTCTCGTGGCGGTGGGCCGGAGCAATCGGCAGATCGCCTCGGAGCTGACGATCAGCGAGCACACGGTCGCTCGCCACCTGCAGAACATCTTCGCCAAGCTCGATGTCTCGTCGCGGACCGCGGCGGGCGCCTTTGCACACGTGCACCGCCTGGTCTGACGCCGCCCCGCGTGGTCGAAATTGACCACGCCACCCGTTCCCAGGTTGGTGGATCCGGGCGATGCGGGGAGCCCCGGGCGGCCCTACGGTCGTCAGCCATGGCGACTACAGGCACCGATATCGACACCCAGCGCGAGCGGCTGCTCGCCGGAATCCCAGTCGCGGAGCGGCGACTTGACATCAACGGCGTATCGACGGCGGTCTTCGAGGGCGGGGAGGGCCCGCCGGTGGTGCTGCTGCACGGTCCGATGGGCAACGCCGCTCATTGGGCACGCGTGCTGCCGGGCCTGCTCACCCGCCATCGCGTGATCGCGCCCGACCTGCCCGGCCAGGGGACATCCGTGGCCGGGGACGGCGCGCTCGAGGCAGATGGCGTGCTGGATTGGCTCGACGCCCTGATCGAGGAGACCTGCCCGGCCCCGCCCGCGCTGGTGGGGTACGCGCTGGGCGGCGCCGTGGCCGCTCGCTTCGCCGGAAGGCGTTCCGACCGCCTCGGACGGCTGGTTCTGGTCGACGCGCTCGGGCTGGTCCCGTTCGAGCCCGCGCCGGCGTTCGGGCACGCCCTGCACGACTTTCTCGCCCGCCCGGCCGAGGACACACATACGAACCTGTGGAGGCAGTGCGCGTTCGATCTCGACTACCTGCGCGCCGACATGGGCAGCAGCTGGGAATCCTTCGAGGCGACCAACCTCGAGCTGGTGAGGACGCCGAGCGTGGCGGCGGGCCTGGATGCGCTGATGGAGGAGTTCGGCGGGCCGGCGATCCCTCGCGAGGACCTGGGGCAGATCAACGTTCCGACCACCCTGATCTGGGGTCGCCAGGACCGCGCGACTCCGCTGTCGGTGGCCGAGGCGGCGAGCGAGCGCCACGGCTGGCCGTTGCGTGTGATCGAGGACTGCGCCGACGACCCGCCGGTCGAGCGGCCGGAGGCATTCCTGCGCGCGCTCCGTGCTGCGCTGATCGATCCGGAGGACCTCGCCGCCGCGGGCTTCTCTGGTGAGGTCGTCGGCAGGGAGCACCTTCGCTACGACGAGCTGCGGCGGGTGTTCAACGGCTTGGTCGATCGGCGGCCGGCGCTGATCGCCCGCTGCCGCGACGCCGCCGACGTGGCGGCGGCGATCCGCTTCGCGCGCGGGCGGGAGCTGCCCGTGTCGGTCTACGGCGGCGGGCACAACGTCACCGGGAATGCGGTGTGCGACGACGGTGTCGTTATCGACATGCGCCCGATGAAAGGAATAGCGGTCGACCCCGCGGCCCGGACCTGTTGGGCCGAGGCCGGCCTCACCTGGGGCGAGGTCGACGCCGCCACGCAGGAGCACGGCCTCGCGGTCACCGGCGGGCGCGTGTCGGGCACCGGGCTGGCCGGCCTGGCTCTCGGCGGCGGCTCGGGGTGGATCGAACGGGCTTGCGGCTACACCGTGGACAACATGCTGTCCGTCGATCTCGTGACCGCGGACGGCGAGACCGTGACCGCCTCGGAGACCGAGAACCCGGATCTCTTCTGGGGGACCCGCGGCGGGGGTGGGAACCTCGGCGTGGCCACTGCCTTCGAGCTCAGCCTGCGTGCGCTCGGCCCCACCGTCCTCGGCGGCCTGCTCATGTATCCGGCGACGATGGCGACGGGGGTGCTGCGGAACTTCCGCCAGGTGATGGCGGAGGCTCCCGACGAGGTCGGCGCAGGCGTCTGCCTGCTGACGGCCCCGCACGAGGAGTTCGTGCCCGAGCCGGTGCGCGGACAGCCGGTGGTGGGCGTGGTTCTCTGCCACGCCGGTCAGGTCGAGGAGGGCGAGGACGCCCTGCGTCCGCTACGGGAGTTCGGCCCGCCGGCTCTGGACGCGGTCGCTCCGATGCCCTACGTGGCCCTGCAGCAGCTCATCGACCCGGCCTACCCGAGCGGGTTGCGCAACTACTGGACCGGGGACTTCCTGTCGGGCCTTCCCGACGAGGCCATCGAGCTTCTGTGCCGCTTCCACCTCTCCGCGCCCTCGCCGCTGACCCAGATCCTGGTGCTCCCCGGCGGAGGGGCTCCCGCGCGCATCCCGGATGGCACCATGGCCATCGCCGAGCGCGAGGCGCCCTTCAACGTGCACATCACCTCGCTCTGGCCGGAGGTCACAGACGACGAGGCCAACATCGCCTGGACCCGCGGGCTCTCCGCCGCGATCAGGCCCTTCACCACCGGCCGCGTCTACGTGAACTTCATCGGCGACGAGGGTCGCGAGCGCGTGGTGGCCGCGTTCGGCGCAGAGGGCTACGCCCGGCTCCAGGCCCTCAAGGAGCGCTGGGACCCCGAGAACCTGTTCCGCGGCAGCCAGAACGTGCTGCCCCCATCCGAGGAGGTCGAAGCTTGAGCCCCTCCAACATCGAGCTGCTGGCCCAGGCCTTCGCGGGCTGGGGGAAGGACAACCCGGCGAACATGCGCGACGTGCTCCATCCCGAGTGCGAGCTGGTGGTGCCCGAGTCGGTGCCCTACGGCGGCACCTTCCGCGGGCCTGACGACGTGATCGGCTGGTTCACGCGCGAGCTGTGGCGCTGGTTCGACGAGTTCAGCTCCATCCCCGAGGGCTTCGTGGACGGCGGCGACACCATCGTCGTGCCGGTGCACGTGCAGGCCCGGGCCAAGAACGGCAAGGCCATGGACGTGCACAACGTCTGGATCTACGAGTTCAGCGAGGGAAAGCTGGTCCGCGGCCGGGTCTATGCGGACACGGCCGTTCTTCGGGACACGGTCGCCGGCATCACGTCGAGCCCGCCCGGATAGCGATCCCAGAGGATGTAGGGTCGCGCGATGACGGCCCGGCACATTGCTGCCCTGATTCTGTTGAGCGCGGCGGCCGCTGTTGGCCCGGGCGCGCCCGCGTTCGGCGCGCCGCCGATCCCGCAGGACCAGGCCGAGCTGGCCGGGCTGGATCTCTTCAGCGGCCGGGTCGCCCGACCGCGGCCGGTCTCCGCCCCCAGGGTTCCCCGCCACCCCTTCATGGCAGCCAACGGGCGCTCCAACGTCCACAACGACGCCTACCAGACCGACACCTACCGCAACTCCGGGCCGCTCGGACGCCGGACCCGCCTGTTCTCCCAGTTCTTCGGCGGCCCGGTCGGCCTGGGCTCCTGCGGCATCACGATCGCCTTCGATCGCCGCGGCCGGCTGGTCACCACCTGCGTGACCGCCGCCGAGGTCTACCTGCGCATGATGGACCCCCGGACCCTCGACACGATCGCCCAGCACCGGCTACCGGACCGGGTGATCCCTCCCGGCCTCACCCCGTTCGAGGCCGCCGGCGGCGCCTACTTCTACCTCGACCATCGCGACCGAGCCGTGGTCTCCGTGGGCCAGAGGATCTTCATCGTGGAGCTGCGCAACGGCTCGTGGCGGCGGGTGAGGACGTTCGATCTCAGCGGGCTGCTCGCCGCGGACGACCAGCTCAACTCCGCGCTGCCCGACTGGTCGGGCCGGCTGTGGTTCGTCTCCCGCAAGGACGGAGTGGTGGGGGCGCTCGACCCGCGCAGCGGCCGAGTGCTGGGCACCCGCCGCACCGGGGAGGCCATCGGCAACTCGTTCGCGGTGGACGACAGCGGCGGGGTCTTCGTGGTCACCGACCGGGCTCAGTACCGCTTCGACGCGGGCCGTCGCGGGCGGCCGAGGATCAGCTGGCGGTGGCGGTATGACAATGTCGGCATCAAGAAGCCCGGCCAGTTCGACGCCGGTTCGGGCACCACCCCCACGCTGATGGGACGGCGCTACCTGTCGATCACCGACAACGCCGACCCCATGCAGGTCGTCGTACTCCGTCGGGCGAGGCGTCTGCGGCCGGGCCGGCGCCGGCGCGTGTGCGAGCAGCCGGTGTTCGGCAGGGGCGCCGGCGCCACCGAGAACTCGATCATCGCGACGGGGCGATCGATGATCGTGGAGAACAACGACGGCTACGCACCGCCGCCGTTCGCGACCGAGGAGGGTGACACCACCACGCCGGGGGTTACACGCGTGGACATCCGGCGCGGTGGCCGGGGCTGCCGGCGGATGTGGACCTCGCGGGAGATCTCGCCCAGCACCGTTCCCAAGCTGTCGCTGGCCAACGGGCTGGTCTACCTCTACACCAAGCCGCCGGGAACCCCCGACCGCTGGTATCTCACCGCGGTCGACTTCTTCAGCGGGCGCACGGTGTGGCGGCGCCTGATGGGCACCGGCCGGCTGTTCAACGTGCACTACGCGGGGCTGGCGATCAGCCCCACCGGGGTGCTCTACACCGGGGTGCTGGGCGGCACCGCGGCGCTGACCGACGGCTGAGCGCTAACCCTGGGCGGTCGGCACGGGTTCGCGGCGAGCGGCTCAGGCCAGCGTGCGGCGGAGGCCGTCGGCGGCCTTGCCGGCCACCCGCTTGAAGCCGATCTGCATGAGCGGGTCGAAGAGCTTGAGTGGGCCGCTCAGGACGACGTTGGCGTCGTAGGTGACCGCGGAGGCGTCGCCGCGCTCGCTCACCACGATCTCGTCGTCGCTGGTGAACCCGGTGCCCTGGGCCACCAACCGGACCCGCCGTGGCCGTTCGTACTCGGTGATCTCGTAGATCAGCTCCTGGGTGCGGCCGCCGATCTTGAAGTCGAGCGAGAACCTCGAGCCCACCCCGATCGGCCCGTCGTCCTGGAGGTCGCGGCCCCTGAGCGCGCCTGGATCCCAGTCCTCGGTGTTCGAGAAGCGGGCGAGATAGTCGAAGGTGTCCTCCTGCGAGCGGCTGGAGGGCACGGTGTCCTTGTAGCGGGCCACGTGGTCTATACGGTGCCCGGCGCCCGGCTGGATGGAACGCCGGTACCCAAGGCCCGCCCGCCGGCCCTGGGCGGCCGGCCGCCTTGTCGGTCGGCTAGGCCCTGTTCAGCGCCTCCACGGCCTCGGAGTCGCCCGGATCGATCCGGGTCAGGCCGTCGATCTCGTCGAGATCGGTGTCGACGCTGAGGATCGCGGCGATTCCGCGGTTGAGCGCGAATGCGACAAGCACCGCGTCCCGAGCCGAGAGCCGCGGATAGCGCTCGAAGAGCTCCAGGCCGAGCAGCGCGTCCGCCTCGCCGAGATCGTCGAAGCGGCACAAGCGCGCAACGTCCCGCGCCAGGACACTGGCGCCGGCGCGGTCGGCCGTGCGCCGCGCCCGCTGGTGCAGGAACTCCTGGAGCAGATCCGGGCTCGCGTCGCCCAGCAGCCCGCCCGACCGGGCGCGCTCGATGACGGCGCGGCACGCCTCGCGATGAGGGTGCTCGCCCCCCACGGCGTACACGAAGATGTTGGTGTCGTAGAGGAAGCGCATCAGGGCGCGGCGGGAGGGGCGCCGCCGGACATCTCGTCGAGCATCCGCAGCTTCATCTCGCCCCAGTCCTCGACGGGCATCGGCTCTGCCTCCAACAGTCGCCCAGCCGCGGCACCGACAGTCCGCGGATCGCTTCCTCGGGCGAGCGCCGCATCGATGGCGTCCCTCACGATCGCGCCCACCGGGGCGCCCGTCCGCTCGGACTCGCGCCGGAGCCGCTCGTAGCGCTCGTCATCGACCAATACCTGAAGGCGGCGGGAAAGGATGTGCATACCTTAGCATGCTCATACATGTGCACCTCACTCAGCCCGGCGTGCCAGATCCAGGGCCGCGCGCAGGTCCGACAGGGTCCTGTCGGCCACGGCGCCCAGCAGGTTCGTCGCTTGCCGCACCGCCTTTCCACCCGCCGCCTCGGTCACCGGCAGGGCGGTGCCCGCCAGCATCTCGACGAGGACCTCGCCGGGATTCTCCCCGGGAAACGCGTCATCGGGCAGGTCCTCGAGCAGCCCGGCGAGAAGGTCGCTGAGCATGAGGCCGGTTCGGAGCAACTCCCTCGATGAACTCGCGGGCGACCGGCAGGCCTGGCGATGGGCGCGCTTGTGGTGTCACCCCCGGGAAAGTTCGCGGGGAGAGAAGCTCGCCCCCGTCTACGAGGTGCGGTAGGCGACCAGCCGGTCGGCCAGTTCCGTGGGCCGGCTGAGAAACGGGCAATGGCCGCCGTCGATCTCGTCGGCCTCGATGCCGAGCCGCTCGCGGACCACCGAACGGGTTCGCCGGGCGCCGAACACCCGGTCCTCGCGGCAGAGCAGGTAGCGCGTCGGTACATCCGGCCAGGCGTCCAGGGGCCAGGGCTCGCTCATCGGCCGCTCGGACTGGCCCCGCCCCCGGGCCGAGGCCTCTTCGCCCAGCGCCCGCGGCATGTCGTGGTAGAAGAGCGCGATATCGCTACCGTCGTGGTCTGCCTCCTCGTCGGCGTCCTCGTAGCCGGCCGTCGCCCAGTAGTTGCCGGCGAGCTCTCCGGGCAGAGGGATCATCGCGGCGACGAGGATGAGCATCTCGGCAGCGACGAGGCCGCAGACCAGCGGCGCCGTGAAGCCCCCGAGCGAATGGGCCACGATCACGAGCTCGCGGCGGTCGCCGATCGCGGCCACGGCAGCGTCCGCGTACTCGTTCCAGCCCGCCGAGTCGTCCTCGCTGGGCAGGTCCACGGTGATCGCGTCCTGGCCGCGCTCGCGCAGCTCGTGCTCGAGCAGGCTGAAGTTCGCGGGCACGTCGCCGGCGCCCGGGATCACGACGTAGGTCGACATCACGCGAGGAAGCTACCGCGGCGGTCGCCGAGCTACAGGGCCAGGGGCTCGGCCCGCGCGCTTCGCGGGCGAGTCACCCGCGCCAGGAGTCCTCGGCGCTGATCAGCCAGTGATGCTTGCCGGGCCGCCGGCCGCCTGAATCCGTGAGCAGACGCCTCCCCGCGCCGCGCGCGCGCCGGGGGCGCCGGCGACGGCGTGGGTGCAGAGGCGTCCGCGCGCGGCACGAGGCACCCGGATGGTGAAGCTCAGGCCGCGTGAGCGGCCGGCGCGAAGCTCGCGGATCCGGCGTGAGCGGCCGGCGCGAACGCGGCGGGTCCGCGTCGTACGGCCGCCGGTGCTGAGCGTGACGTCCCAGAGAGACGAGAGCAACCGGTCGCCGCGGCGGCGGCGGTTGTGGACGCGCGCGAGGTACCTGGCCGTGGTTCCCGCCCGCACGCGCCGCGGTCCGCGCAGCGTGACCGCCAGCCCGCGCCGCAGCCGGTGGCGGCGGTTGTGGATGTAGACGAGGCTGCTGACGTTGCCGCGCGTGTCGCGCCGGCAGCGCATGGGGTGGTGCAGCACGATGGGCTGGCGGCGCTGGCCGTCGCTGATGAGGAGCCGCGTCTGGAGCTCGAGCGGCGGCGTGTCGATGGCCACCCGCGCCGGCAACGCGTGGCAGGCGCGCGGCGCCCGGAACGCGGCCGCGCCGGCCGTCAGCGTCAGCGACGCGCGCCGGCGCGCCAAGCGGTGCACCACGATCCGTGCCCGCGGGCGCCCCGACTTCGCCGCCGCGCTGAAGCGTCCGGGACCGGTGCGCCTGAGCGTCAGCGGCCGCGGCCCGCGGCCGCCGCGCGGTCGCGTCAGCTCGCCACGCCCCCGCCGCTCGAACAGCAACCGATCGAGCTTGACCGTCGCGCCCGCCAGCGCCAGGCGGGGATGGATGCCGACTTCGGCGTGCAGCCGGGCGCGGCCGCGCACCGCACCCCGCCGCCCGTGCCGCGGGCGGCCGAGCCTGATCGGCGCTCCCCGCCGCGCCTGCGCGGCGACTGCGCCGCCGCCGCTACACGGCGCTGGGACGAAGTTCCCGCAGCGCCGTGAGCGTACTGCCCGCGGCATAGGGGGGGCTGTAGTCCTTGATAAAGCGCAGCCGCAGCCCGTCGGCGGCGCGCGCAACGAGGTTGTTCAGCTCAGACGACGAGCGGCGGCGGGTCCGGAACGCGGCCTGCAGGAAACCTGCACGACGCTTGGGAAGCCTGGAATCAGGAGTTGCCATTAGCCCTATCGAACAAGGGCGTGGCGGGCGTTGGGGCACTCTGGTCGCCATCTCGCACCATCGGCTGTCTTGGTCGCGCTCGTGGGCGCGCCGCGGCTGTCCGAACCGGCAGGGTCTCGAACCCGGGCCCGCAACCGCCGCGGCCGGCTCTGCAAGCCGGGTGCAGCAAACCTGGCCGCGGTGACGCCGCACGCCGCCGCGAAAAAGCGCCCGTCTGTTGCTTCGCGCGGCTGGGGGCCTCTCAGCCCAGGGCATCAGCTGCCCGCCGCTTGCGGCGAATAGCGAACAGCGGGGAGCCGCATTCAGGGCAGTGGCCCTCCCAGCCGGGCCGACCGTTCGGCAGTGTCACCTCGCGCGGGTCGGCGATGGTGACCTTCTGGCCGCAGACGCACCAGCCCTGTGGGCCGGAGTTCTCTTCCTCGTGGGTGTGCGGCTCAACCATGTTCGACAAGCATATTTCGTGGCTAGGTGCCTCCTATGCGGCTCGCCCATCCATGGCGGCAGCTCCCCGCGACCGAGGGCGCCGGCCGCCCGCTTCGGCGCTGCCGCTTCGCGGCCGATTGCGATAGCGAGCTGAGCGTCCGCATCGACTTCTCCTATTCGTCCTTTGCGCTAGCCCGTGCCGTACGAGGTGCCGTGAGCGCTTTCCGACGCAAGCAGTCACGAGATCCGGTGCGAGGAGCGATCGCTGACTCCCGTGCGTTAATGAGACTGTTGTGAGCCCGCGAAGCGGGTCGGGCGTCGAGCGCCGCTGGATCGGCTGCCTAGATCTGGGCGGCGGCGAGTAGCCGCCGCGCGGCGCCGGTGTCGCCGCCAAGAGTCAGCTCGCCGCTCTTGATGGCGTGGTTGAGCGTCTGTTGCCGTGCGAGAAGTCCGGTGAGCGTCGCCGGTTCTCTTCGCGGCGCTCGTGGCGGCGCCCGGAACCGCCCAGTCGTAGCCATGGCCTAACCAGTCACCCTCGGTGGGCTCTCGGGCCTCGGCTTCGCGTCGCTTACCACCTTGCGGCCGTTCAGCGGCTGCACCTCGCGGCTGTTCCCCTCAGGGAAGACCTGCCGGAAGCTTCCGAGCTGCCGCCGTGAGGCCTCGATCGGGCTCTCGAACACGATGAACCGCACGGGCTCCGTGAACGGCGGTGTCGTCAGCGATCCCGAGTACCGGAACGACTGGCGCTTGCCGGGCAGCAGACCCCTGAGCCGCGCGTTCGCCACCTCTCGCGTGGCTCCAGGCTCGGCCGGAAGGGCCCGGAACAGCGGCCCGAGCGCGCGGTTGGCACGCCCGCGCTCGATGAACACGGCGGCCACGAGCAGGGCGCCGTCGGCGCGGCTGTGCACGAGATGCATCTCGAGCGGGGTGCGCTCACCGTCGACCTCGTGCTCCGACGGTGTGTGCCAGTGGAACTGCACGAGATCCCAGGGCGTGCCCTTGATGACAAGGCGCGCCGCGTCCAACGGCACGTCGGCGCGAACCGTCGCGAACTCGTCGGGCGACCCGGTGTTCACCAGCGTCACGTCGAGCCGCTCGGGGTAGCGAAAACTGACCTTGGGCAGGCGGTCGACAAAGGTCGTGCGCCTGCGGCGCAGGTCGATCGGGCTCTGCCTGGGACGCCGCGCCTGCGCCACCGCGCCGCCCGGAAGCAGCCCGCCCAATGCGAGACAACCTGCCCCGATCAGCGCGGTGCGCCGGTCGGTTGCGCACATTCTCCTCTCCTCTCGGTCCACCAGCGAAGTAACCGCCGAGGCGGCCGGCCTCACAACACGCGCGCGCCGACATCGTAGAGCTCCAGCGAGGGCAGCTGCACCAGCACGGTGCGGCCACCCTCGTGGCGCAGGCGGTACAGCGCCTCGTGGCCGCGAACTCGCGCGACACCACCTCGGCACTGCCGTCGTGGCGCGCGCTCAGCTCGAGCTGCTCGGGGCGGCCGGCCACGTGCACCGTCCCGATCGCGGGCGCGGGCAGGTCGAACCGGCCCAGCTCGGTGTTTACGCCGCCCTCGCGCGCCACGCTCGCGAGCGCGAGACCCACTCGACGTGCGGAGGGGCCGGCAGTTCGACGGATTCATCGCCAGGCCCCACCAAACACCTGAAAACGATCCCAGACCACGTAGAGAAGGAGAGACAGACGGGAAGATCGCCCTTACCCAGCCTGCTCGAGCAGCGGGTGGAAGCGCGCCGGGTGGAAGCGCACCTCGTCGGAACCGGCGAGGGCGAGCGGCCAGCCGCTGACAGCGACGAGACTGCCGATCCCGTAGTGGAGCGGCAGGGCAAAGGCGGTGGGCCAGCCCCAGGGCGTCGACGAGCACGCCGCCGCTCGCGGCGGCGCGGCGCTCGGGCGGGGAGTCGACGAGCACGACCCCCCAGGGAGGCCAGGATCATGGCCGCCGCGGCCGCGCCCTGGAGCGCCCGCGCGACGAGCAGGAAGCCGAGCGAAGGCGCCAGCGCACACGCCAAGGAGATCGCGGTGAAGGCGCCGACGCCGGCCAGCATCAGGGTCCGGCGCCCGACGACGTCCGCCACGCGCCCCGCCGGGGCGAGGAACGCGGCGATCGTCACGGCGTAGATCGTGATGATCTAGGTGGCGCCGCCCACCTAGGCGCCGGCGAAGTCGCCTGCGCGTCGGCGACGGCGAGGCTGGCGACCGTCGTGTCGAGCAGCGCGAGGAACGCCGCACCCGCCGCGACGAGCGTCCACGGGGTCCCGAGCCGCTCGGCCGCGCGAAGCGCTCAGTCCTGCGACGCCGTCTGCGGGCGGAACAGCGGAGCGTCGGTGGGGAGCCCGCGGCTGTCGCACGGGAGGCTGCCCACCACCTCGGCCAGCATCTGGCCTCGGACGAAGGTGGTCTGCGCCGGCTCGCGGGCGTTGATCCCGTCGTAGGGCTGGTCGAGATCGCGGATTAGCAGCAGCGTGGAGGTGAACACCACCGCGGTCGTAACGACCATGGCGGCATGCATGCCCTGGCTCATCCCCTTCATCGTGACCACGCCGAACAGCACCAGCGCAACGGCCACGGTAAAGAGCATCAGCCAGTACATGGCCGGGGGCACGGCGGTCCGCGCCTCGGCGAGCAGGTCCTGCCTGGCCGTGGCGCGCTCGCCGTCGCGCCTGATGATCGCCGAGCCGGCGGCGTCGTCCGCTCCGCTACGCACCTCCCGTATGGCGCTCCGGCGGATGGTGGACGCCCAGTAGGTCGGCACGTTGCTGATCTTCCCGTCGGCCATGGCCGGCCACTCCTGCTCGATGACGCTTGTGGCGTAGCAGATCACCTGCTTCCGCACTTCCTGGCGCAGTTGCGGGTTGTTGATGAGGTCGGCTTCGCGGAAGAGCAGCAACGTCGCGTTGGCCTCGGCCGCCTCCGCTCTTCGTGCCCCGGACCACGAGGAGAAGCTCTGGACCAGCACGAAGGCCAGGAGCAGGACCGCCAGGGTGGCCAGGGGACCGGCGACCCGATCCAGCTTGAGCCCCTCCGGAGAAATGGTGCCCGCCTCCTGACCCGGACGCCAGACCAGGCGATTGACGGTCAGGGCGGCCGCCACGGCAAGGCCGGCGATGAGGATGGTGATCAGCATGCGCGGCTATTCGACATAGCCCACCTCACGGAGGTAGCCGTAGGCGACGGCGGCGGGAGTCTCTCCGTCGAGGTCCACGCGCGAGTTGAGCTCCTGCATCACAGGGAACGTGAGGCCGCGCTGCACAGCGGCCACAACCCGGCGCAGGCCGGGACCCGCGGCCCGGAGTGCCTCCTCGCGCACCACAAGCGTCACGTTGTCCGGCGCGAGCATGCGGCGGTCGTCCGCGAGCAGGGTCAGGTTCTCGGTGCGGATCTCGCCGTCGGTGGTGAAGACGACGCCCACGTCGGCCCTCTCCTCGATCAGCGGCTGGTGGCGGGCGTTGATGTCGACCGGTAGGAAGTCCTCGAAGCGCAGCCCGTAGATACGCTCGAGCCCCAGCAGGCAATCGGCGCTCCGGGCGCACTCCGGCGGTCCGGACAGGACGAGGTCCGGAGCCTCGCCCTTGAGCCCGGAGAGCGTGGTCACCCCGAGGTTTCGGGCCACCTCGCGCAGCATGGCGAAGCCGTAGGAGTTCTCGAACGGCGTGGGCGGCAGCGCCACCAGCCCCTCCCGGGCGAACTCCGCGCGAGCCTGCGTGTAGGCACGTGCCGGATCCTTCGGCAGGTCTTCGAGATCCTCGCCGAAGAGAGAGTCGAGCGCGGTGCCCGTGTACTCGGGATACGCGTCGATCTCACCGCTCGTCAGCGGCGCCAGCGCCGCGCGCTCGCTCGGCACCTCACGTCCGCGCCGCACCCGGTAGCCGGCGGCCTCGAGCGCCTGCGAGTAGATCTCCACCAGGACAAGCTGCTCCGTGAAGCCCTTCGAGCCCAGTACCAGCGTGGGCCGCTCGGCGTTATCGGGATCGCGGTCGATCAGCCGCGCGCGGGCCGGATGGTTGTCCGCCTCCTTCTGGTCGCCGCAGGCGGGTAGGAGGACACCCGCTGCGAGAGCCAGCGCCAGCAGCGCGCGAAGATTCGGCATCAGGCCAGCATTCGTGGGGGCCGCCTTCCGGCTGGGTTGGGAAAACCCTACCGCTGCGCAGGGACGCGGAGCGCGTTGCGCTTCAGCGGCCCTGGATGTCGTGGCGTCGGTGCCGGTTCGTCGGGCCGCTGTAGCAGTCTCTTCCGTCTCCAAGAAAGGCGGCGCAGTCAAACCTCGGCCGATCAGGACCGCCGCTTCCCAGTACTCAGTAGAGCGGCCTCCTGGGAACTTCGGGCCGTCTCGCGGCAAGAGTTTCTACGCAATTTGCAGGGATTTTGATGGAGCTAGCCGGACTCGAACCGGCGACCTCCTGGGTGCGATCCAGGCGCTCTTCCAGCTGAGCTATAGCCCCGCGGCGGACCTCATGGTAGCGTCGGCCGCACTCCCCGCCGGCCCCGGTACAGTTCCGCGCGATGGGGGTTCTCGACGATGCCATCCGGGAGCATCTCGAGCTCAAGCGCCAGCACGGCGCAGCGGAGGAGGAGCTCGAGCGGCAGGAGGAGGAGGCGCTCGGCCCTGCCCGGCGCGAGGTGGCGACGGAGCCCGAGGACGAGGCAGGCGAGCCGGTACCGGAGGCTGACACTGCCGGCGACGAGCAGGTCGTCGAGCAGGAAAGTGGGGTCGAGGAGGAGGAGGAGGTCGAGGTCGAGGTCGCCGCCGAGGAGCCGCCGGCCGCCGAGGCTCCGACCGAGTTCATCGACCACGCGGCGACGCTCGACGCCGAGCCCGCCCCCGAGGCGCCCGCCGTCGTGGAGCCGCCACCCCCGGACGGGCCCGCACCAGTCGAGGACGAGCCCCCGGCGGCGGCCCCCTCGAGCCGCGACGACGAGGTCGAGTCCTGGCTCGAGGAGGAGGAGCCTCCCGCCGAGGCCTCCGAGGCCGAGGAGGCGGAGGAGGCGGAGGACGAGAACGGCGATGTGCTCGAGGACACGCCCGACTTCCTCCAGGAGACGCCGGAGCACGACCGCCTCTGGTTCGAGCAGAAGCCGCCGCGCGACTTCGACTTCGACTAGCGGGCCCGAGTCGTCATTTCGGCGCACCTTCCCGGCGTCTGGACCACTAGGGAAGCTGAAGCCGAAACTCCGACTCAGGACACCAGCCCGGGCCGCAGCTCAGGAGATATAGCCGCGCGCGGTGGCCGCCTCCACCACGCGCTCGATGCCCTGCTCGAAGGCGGCGTCGCGCAGCGAGACATCCTCCGCCTCGGCTCGCTCCGACACCTCTCGGAAGGTCTGGCGCATGATCCGCTCCAGCCGTCCGTTCACGTCCTCCTCGTCCCAGCGGAGGTGCTGGAGGTTCTGCACCCACTCGAAGTAGGACACCACCACCCCGCCCGCGTTGGCCATCAGATCCGGCACGATGTAGACGCCGTTGTCCTCGAGGATCTGGTCGGCCCTGGGCGTCGTCGGGCTGTTGGCGCCCTCGACCATCACCTTGCAGGAGAGCCGGTCCGCGTTCTGCTCGGAGATCATCCCGCCCAGCGCGGCGGGGATGAACAGCTCGCAGTCGATGTCGAGCAGCTCGTCGGGCTCGATGGATTCGACGGTCTCGAACTCGTCCAGCGCGCCTCCCTCGCGTAGGTGGCCGGCGAGCTCGGCGGCGTCGATACCGCCGTCGGAGCGCACGGCGCCACGGGCGTCGGACACGCCGATCAAGGTCGCCCCGAGCTCCTGGAGGAGCCGAGCCGCCCAGGAGCCCACGTTGCCGTAGCCCTGGACCACGAAGCGCGTCTCCGAGGGATCCAGGTCGAGACGCGACGCGGCCTCCTGGTACATGGTCGCCACCCCGCGCCCGGTGGCCGCCTCGCGGCCGTATGAGCCCTCGAGCGCGATCGGCTTGCCGGTGACGCATGCGGGCGTGTGCCCGTGGAGCTTGCCGTACTCGTCCATCAGCCAGGCCATCACCTGCGCGTCGGTCCCCACGTCCGGCGCCGGGATGTCGCGGGTGGGACCGAGGACCTTCTCGATCTTGTCCATGAAGGAGCGGCTCACCGCCTGGAGCTCGGCGGCACCCAGCTTGCTCCGGTCGACGTTCACGCCCCCCTTGGCGCCGCCGTAGGGAAGCCCGACGATCGCGGTACTTCCAGGTCATCAGCTCGGCCAGCGCCCGGACCTCGTCCAGGTCCACCTCCGGATGGAAGCGGATGCCGCCCTTGTACGGACCACGGGCTCCGTTGTGCTGGACCCGGTAGCCGGAGAACACGTGGATCTCCTCGTCCTCGAGGCGAATCGGCACCTGCACCTGCACCTCGCGGTAGGAGGAGCGCAGCACCGTGGCGATGTCCTCGCGCAGCCCGAGTCGCTCGGCGGCCTGGTCGAACCAGTGCCGGACGATCTCGTAGTTGGTGAGCTCGGCCCGCGGCGGGCTCGATCGCTCCTCGGTCGAGCGAGGCGACTTGTCGGGATGACCGTGGCCGTCGGTCTCGGCGTGTGCGCCTCGCTGCTCGTCCATCGCATCCCGCTTCCCCGGAACGTTGGCGCTTGACACCCACCGCCCAGCGGGCATAGGTTCGACCTGGCCCCTTCGACTCGTTCCCGTTCCCAGAGGAGCATGCCGTGTCTCTCCGTCCGATTCTGGTTGGGGTCCTGACCGCGCTCATCGCGCTCGTCGGTTCCAGCACGTCCACCGCCACCGAGCCGCGCCTGAAGGTCGTGGCCGACGGCCTCGACAATCCCCGCGGCCTCGACGTCAGCCGCCGGGGAGCGATCTACGTCACCGAAGCCGGACGCGGGGGCGGCGGGCCCTGCCGCCCGGGGCCGGAGGGCGGAGAGGAATGTGCCGGGCCCTCGGGAGCGGTCACGCGCGTCTGGCACGGCACGCAGCGCCGCGTGATACGCGGGCTGCCCTCGCTCGCCCCCGCGAGCGGCGAGGCGGCCACCGGGCCGCAGGACATCTCGATCGGTCCGTTCGGGCTGTCGGCTCACCTCGTCGTCGGCTGGGGCGGCGATCCGGCCGGCCGCGCGGCGCTGGCCCCCATCGGCCCGCGTTTCGGTCAGCTCTACCGGGTCTCGCTGTTCAGCGGTCCGCGGGCGGTGGCTGACATCGCCGCCTACGAGGGCAGCGCCAACCCCGATGGGGTGACGCCGCCCGACAGCAACCCGAACTCAGTGGTCTCCCGGATCGCCCGCCGGATCGTGGTGGACGCCGGGGGCAATGACCTCCTGCGCGTGGGACCCACCGGCAGGATCTCGACCTTGGCTGTGTTCCCGCAGCGGCTCGTGCCGCCTCCGGGCCCTCCCGGCCAGCCGCCGACATTCCCGATGGACGCCGTGCCCACCGCCGTGGTGGTCGGGCCGGACGGCGCCTACTACGTCAGCCAGCTGACCGGGTTTCCCTTCCCGGTGGGCGGGGCCAACGTCTACCGCGTCCCGCCGGGCGGCGGAACGCCCACGGTCTACGCGCGCGGGTTCACCAACGTCACCGACCTGAGCTTCGATCGTGACGGCAACCTCTACGTCGTCGAGTTCGCCACCAACGGACTGCTCTCCGAGGACCCGACCGGCGCCCTCAAGCGGGTGGCGCCCGACGGCTCCGTGGAGACCGTGGTGAGCGAGGGCCTGCAGGCGCCCTACGGCGTGGCCGTCGACCGCAAGGATCGGATCTACGTCACCAACCGCGGCGCCCTGGCCGGCGCGGGCCAGGTGCTGCGGGTGAAGGGCGTGCGCTAGGCCCTCCGGCGAAGTACGGATGCGTGCGGCGGTCCCGCGATGTGAGGGCCGCCGCACGCTCGTTGCGGAGCTGGTGCGTGAGGGCGGCGTACCATCTGCCCAAGGGGCCATAGCTCAGTTGGAAGAGCGCGTCGCTTGCACCGACGAGGTCGCCGGTTCGAGTCCGGCTGGCTCCACTGACCCGCTCGGTGGTCGACCGCGGGCAAATTGAAGGTCGGTGGATCTCTTCGCGGCCGACGACGCGGATCTCGGCGACGAGGGGTGATTCCATGTCGAGAAGCGCCGATCGGCTCCGCTCACCAGGTGAAGGGCCTCGACAGGCGCGGCCCACGAGACCAGGAGACCACCATGCCGAAGTACCTGCTGCTCAAGCACTACCACGGCGGCCCGGAGCCGCACCACCCCTTCCCCCCGATGGACCAGTGGGCCCCCGAGGACGTGGAGGCACACTTCGCATTCCTCAAGCAGGTCGGCGAGCAGCTCAGGGAGAACGGCGAGTACGTCGACGGGCAGGCGCTCACGCCGGCGCAAACCTGGGTGCGCTACGGCGGCCCGGACGCCGCGCCGGTCACCACGGACGGCCCGCTGCCCGAGACCAGCGATCTCGTGGCGGGCTGGTACATGGTGGACGTGGAGTCGCACAAGCGCGCGGTCGAGCTCGCGGCCTACATCTCCTCCGAGCCCGGCCCGGGCGGGGGCCCGCTCTACGAGTGGATCGACGTCCGGGAGGTCATGTCCGAGTCGCCGTCGGAGGACTGACCCGGCATGTCCGACGCGCCGATGCAGCGCCTGGACGAGGGCGCCCTGCGCGCCCTCGTCCCTCGGGTGCTCGCGGGCCTGGTGCGGCGGGGCGAGGACTTCGACGCGGCCGAGGACGCGCTCCAGGAGGCGCTGCTTGAGGCGCTGCGGGTGTGGCCCGAGAACCCGCCGCGCGACGCGCGCGCGTGGCTGACCACGGTCGCCACCCGGCGGCTCGTCGACGCCCGCCGCAGCGAGGCCGCCCGCCACCGCCGCGAGGAGACGACACACGCCGAGCCGCAGCCCGCCGCCACCGAGGAGGGCGACGACACCCTCTTCCTGCTCTTCTGCTGCTGCCACACCGACCTCGCGCCCGCCTCCCAGGTGGCGCTGACCTTGCGCGCCGTCGGCGGCCTCACCACCCAAGAGATCGCCGACGCCTTCTACGTTCCCGAGGCGACGATGGCGCAGCGGATCAGCCGCGCCAAACGCACGTTGCGGGGGCGCCGCCTGGACCAGCCCGGCGACCTCGCCGTCGCGCTGCGCGTGCTCTACCTCATCTACACGGCCGGCCACGCGGGTCGGGTGGACCTGGCCGTCGAGGCGATCCGGCTCGCCCGCCAACTCACCCTCGCCACCGAGGAACCGGAGGCGCGCGGGCTGCTCGCGCTAATGCTCCTCAATCACGCCCGCCTGCCGGCGCGATTCGACTCCGAGGACCGGATCGTCACGCTCGACCGGCAGGACCGCGGCCTGTGGGACACGCCCGAGATCGCCGAGGGCGTGCGCGTCCTCCAATCGGCGCTCGCCATGCAGCGCCCGGCGCGGTACCAGATCGAGGCCGCGATCGCCGCCCTGCACGACGACGCGGCAAGCGCCGAGGAGACCGACTGGCCGCAGATCCTCGCCTGGTACGACGACCTCGTCGCGCTGACCGAGGACCCCGTCCGCCAGGATCCCGCTGGCGTGCTCGGCCGCGCGGTCGCGGTCGGCCATGTCCTCGGTGCCGCCGCGGGGCTGCGCGAGACCGAGCGGCTGCGCGAGGTGATCGGCGAGCGGCACCGGTGGCATGCCGTGCGCGGGCACCTGCACGAGCTCGACGGCGACCTGCCGGCCGCCGCCTCGGCGTACGCCGAGGCCGCCCGCCGGGCCACGAACGTCGCCGAGCGCGACCACCTGGTCGGCCAGGCCGCCCGCGCGCGTGCCGCCGACCTAGCCGACGACGACTGGGACAGCGGTACCCCGATGACCGCCCGTAGCTGACCAACCCTAGAAAGGAAGATCGTGGACCCGCAAGAGATCACCGAAGACTCGAGCATCCCGGTGCGCGGAACCTGCTCGACTCCGCGACGCTCCTCCGCCTCGCCTACAACGGATCAGACGGCTTCCCGCGAGTGATCCCGATCGGCTTCTACTGGAACGGGAACCAGATCGTGGTCTGCACGGCGGCGACCGCGCCCAAGGTGAAGGCGCTGTCGTCGCGTCCGAGCGTCGCGATGACGATCGATGTAGCGGGCAGCCGGCGCGCCACGTCGCCGAACTTGACCTCGCTTTTCGTGGGAGTAGGCTGCCCGTCGGCGCCGCTTCCGCGCCTCACCTCCTGACCGGGCGCCCACGCCGCCCGGCCGTGCGGAGGCAAAGGGGATGCCGGTCCTCGGAGCACCAGCAGAGCCTCGATTATCCGTGCCCCGGCGGGCGGCGCGGGCGCGTGGGTCCCCCGCCGCCGGATGCCGGAGGAGGACCCACCGATGACCGAGAGCAAGCACTTGAAGGCCCGCATCCGTGCGCGCATGGCCCGCACCGGGGAGCGCTACACGACGGCGCGCCGCCACATCGTCGCCACGGACGCGCCCAGCCCGGTGGTCGACCACGGCTGGACGCTGCGCGGCGGCGTCCACCCCGATACGGCCGCCGTTTCGAACGTGCTGGCCCACCACGGCGCCGGCGTGTCCGAGGCGATGGTGCTCGGGATCGGCGGCGGCCTCGGCGCCGGCTACATCCTGTGGGAGTTCGAGGTCCACGACACCCCCACGCTCGTGCTCGGCTTCCGCAACCAGTGGCAGTACCCGGGGCGCTGGGCCGCGAAGACGCTGAAGCGCCTCGGCATCCCGTTCGCGCTGCACGAGACGCGTGGCGCGCGGGGCGCCGCCCAGCGCCTCGACGCGGCGCTGGCCGCCGGCCGGCCCGCGGTCGCGACGGTCGACCGCCAGGAGATCGGCTTCTGGCACCTGCCGAAGCATCTTTCGGGCCGTGCCGGCTATCCGGTCGTCGTGTACGGGAGTGAGCGCGACCGGATGCGCATCGACGACCGCAACCTCGCACCGCTCACGGTCGAGCGCACACGCCTCGACGCCGCCCGCGCGCGCATCGGCTCCTTCAAGCACCGGCTCGTCGTCCCTGAGCCGGTCGGGGCGCTCGGCGAGGAGACGCTGCGGGCGGCGGTGCGGGCAGGGCTCGCCGACGCCGCGGAGCACCTCGCCGCCCGCTCGGACTCCTTCGGCCTGCCCGCCTGGCGCAAGTGGGCGCGGATGCTCGTCGATACTCGCAACGCGAAGGCGTGGCCGCGCGTGTTCGCCGACGGCAAGGGGCTCGTCGGCGCGCTGCTCGCGGCTTACGAGGGCATCGAGCCGGTTGGCACCTACGGGGGCCACCTGCGCGGGCTGTACGCGACGTTCCTCGACGAGGCTGCGGCGCTGCTGGAGGAGCCGCGGCTGGCGGGCGCCGCGGCCGCCTACCGCGAGCTCGCCGGGCTCTGGCACTCCCTGGCCGAGCTCGCGCTGCCTGTTGGAGGTCGCGGAGCTCGCGGCGCTGCGCGAGGAGCTGGCCGCGGTGCATGAGAGCGTCGTCGCCCGTGGCGACGCGGGCGCCGCGGAGGCCGCCGACGCCGCCGCGCGGCTGTGGGAGCTGCGGGCGCGGCTGGACGCGGACCCGCCGGCCGACGGCGACTTCGGCCGCTTGAGCGCGACAGTGGCGGAAATCCACGGGGCTGAGGTGGCGGCCGCCGCGCTGCTGGCGCGCTGAGGGCGCGAGGGTCGAATCCGGGGCTCGTCGGGGTGATCCCAAGCGTACGATCGCTTGGAGCGCCTGCGACGATGAGTTCTCGTCTCGCGATCAGTCTCTAACGGCGAAACGCTCCGCAGAAGGAAGGAGAGCCCGATGTCGAGCCCGAGGGTGGACCTCACCCTGAAGCCATGCTGATCTACTCGATGAGCGTCTCGGTGGACGGCTTCATCAACGACCGCGAGGGCGCGTTCGAGTGGGGGGCCCCGAGCGACGAGCTGTTCCGCTTCCACACCGCGTCGGTAAGCGAGCTCGGCGGCTATCTGCTCGGCCGCAGGCTCTACGAGACGATGCTGGTGTGGGAGACGGACCCGTCGCTGCGCGACAACGAGCTCAGGGCCGCGTTCGCCGACCTCTGGTGCGCGATCCCGAAGGTCGTCTTCAGCCGCACGCTCGACAGCGTCCAGGGCAACGCCCGGCTCGCCGAGGCGTCGCTGGCCGAGGAGGCCGCCGCGGCGCTCGACGCGGCTGACAAGGACGTCGCGATCGGTGGCGCCGGCTTGGCCGCGCAGGCGATCGAGTTCGGCCTGATCGACGAGCTGCGCATGTTCCGCTATCCGGTCGTCATCGGCGGCGGCACGCCGTTCCTCCCGGCGGTCACCGAAGACGTCCCGCTGGACCTGGTCGAGACCAGGACGTTCGGCTCGCGCGTGATCTACGAGCGTTACGGGCGCGCCTCGCGATGAGTCGGACCGACACCGCCATCCGAGTCATCAGCGCCCCGCCGGACAGGGTGTACGCCGCGCTGACCGACCCCGACGCGCTTGCCGTGTGGCTACCGCCGGAGGGGATGACCGGCCGGTTCGAGCACTTCGATGCGCGTCCCGGCGGGTCCTACCGACTGGTCCTGACCTACGCGGACGGGTCGGCCGCGCGCGGGAAGTCCGCCGCCGACTCCGACGTGGTCGACGCGCGGTTCGTCGAAATCGTCCCGGGTGCGCGGGTCGTACAGCAGATCGAGTTCGTGTCCGAGGACCCCGCCTTTCACGGCACGATGACCATGACATGGGAGGTTACCGCCGTCGACGCCGGATCACGCGTCGATATCAGGGCCGAGGATGTGCCCGACGGGATCACCGCTGCAGATCACGCGGCGGGATTGTCGTCCTCGCTGGACAATCTCGCCGCGTACGTTGAGCGCTGAGCGCAGGCTTTCCTCGCAGCCAGAGTGCTTGGGACCACCTCAGCCAGACCGCGCCCGCGTCAGCGCCGCCGACGTCAGCGGCGCCACTGAGCTCCCGATCAGCGCCCCCACGATCACGTCCCCCGGGTAGTGCACCCCGGTGTGGATGCGCGAGTAGGCGACCAGGGCGGCGGCGAACTGGAGCGGCACCGACGCCGGCATCACGTCGGCCACGCCCCCGGCGAAGGCGAAGGCCGAGGCGGAGTGGCCGGAGGGAAAGGATGTCGACCGGGGCATCGGCACCTGGCGGGCGATCGGCACCCGGTGGGCGAGGCGGTCGGGCCGCCGCCGCCCGCCGAGCGGCTTGGCCACAAGGTTGACCAGCGCCGATGTGGCGGCGACAGCGGCCAGGCCGTTGACCGCCGCCCGGCGGCCGCGCGGGCCGGTCAGCGCCAGCGCGCCGGCGGTGGCGATCCACAGCTTGGAGTGGTCGGCCGCGCGGGAGAGCCGTTCGAAGTCGCGGTCCAGATCGGGGGTGTCGGTTGCCGCGATCGCCCGGTACACCGCGAGATCGAGCGCCTCGAGTTGCCCGCGCCGGCCGGGCGGGCCGGTGTCCTGGTCGCTCGTCATCGGCCCGGCGATGCTATCCGCAGGCCGAATGTCCTACGAGCGGGCGAAGGCCTCGTCCAGCAGCCGGGGCGCCTGCCTGGACGGGTCACGTGAGTTGAGCAGCACCGCCGCGAGGCTGCGCCCGCCGCGGCGGACCACCCCCACGAAGCAGCGGCCGGCCTCGTTGTTGAAGCCGGTTTTCAGCCCGACCGTGCCGGCGTAGCCGACGCGCATCAGCGGGTTGTGCCCGTTGAGGTACAGGCGCCCGCCCTTGACCGGGAAGCGGAAGTCGACCTGGCGGCGGCGGGCGATACGCCGGATCCGGGGCCTGGACATGGCCAGGCGGGTGAGCACAGCGATGTCACGGGCGCACGAGCGGTTGGCGTACTCCAAGCCGTGCGAGGACACGAAGCGCGTGCAGCTCAGCCCCCAGCGCCGGGCCTGGCGGTTCATCGCCCGCACGAAGCGGCGCTCGTTGCCGGATACGTGGACCGCGAGCGCGATCGCCGCGTCGTTGCCCGAGACCAGCAGCAGCCCGTTGAGCAGCGTCTCGAGGCGCACCCGCCTGCCCTTCGGCAGGAGGCCCACCCCCGATCCGCTGTAGCGCAGCGCGGCCGGGGTGATACGAACGGGGTCGTCGGGCCGCGTGCGCTCGACCACGAGCAGCGCGGTCATGATCTTGGTGAGGCTGGCGATGGCGAGCGGCTCGACCGGATCGCGGCGCCACAGGACGTCGCCCGTCTTGAGGTCGAAGACGAGCCCCGCCCGCGGTGGCTTGCGGAAGGGCACGTGGAACGCGTCAACGCCCGCCAGAGGCACCTGCGGAACCGCCTCGGCCGGCGACAGCGGGGCAGGGGCGGGCGCCTCCTCCGGAAGCGGGGGAGCGCTCACCGCCAGCGGCGCGGCGGCCGCTCCGGTCGGCCGGTCGTCGGCCCGGAACGACAGGAAGGCCGCCGCCGCGACCGCCGCGGGCGCGAGCAGCAGCGCGAGCCCGACGAGCAGCCCGCCTCGTCGCCGGCGCCGGCGGCGCCGGCGTGCGCCACCGCTCAGCGGCGAGCGGGCGCTCCCCGGTTGCGCGCCGGAGCCGGGCACCGGCGGAGGGCCGGCCGTGCTACTCATCCGGCGGGGGCGGCGTGGTGAGCGCGCCCAGCACCCCGAACCCGAGCAGCGCCAGGACGATCAGGGACACGATTACGAGTATGTCGATCCCCTCGGCCACCGCCACCTGGATCGTGAGCGCCCCGAGAAGGAAGATCACTACCAGGCTGCCCCCCAGCGCCGCCGTGCGCCCCATCAGTACACCGGCAGCCTGCTCTGGGCGTCGTAGTCCTCGTGCACCCGGTTGGCGAACAGCTTGATCAGGGCCAGGCCGAACACGAACCCGCCGATGTGGGCGAAGTAGGCCACCCCCCCGCTGCCGCCCAGGGGCTCGGCCAGGTTGCTCGCGCCGTAGAAGACCTGGAGCAAGAACCACAGGCCGAGCACCACCAGAGCGGGCAGCTCGATGATGGTGAAGATGATGATGATGAACACTAGGGTGACCACCCGAGCGCGCGGATAGAGCACCGCGTAGCCCCCCAGCACGGCGGCGATGGCGCCGCTGGCCCCGACCGTGGGAACGGTGGCGCTCGGGTCGATCGCGACCTGGGCGAGCAGGGCCGCGACGCCGCCGAGCAGATAGAAGGCCGCGAACCGGAAGCGCCCCATCGAGTCCTCGATGTTCCCCCCGAAGATCCACAGGAACAGCATGTTCCCTCCGAGGTGGAGCAGGCTGCCGTGCATGAACATCGACGTGAACACGGTCACCCACCAGGGGGCCTGGTCGGGGGCCTCGCCCTGCACTCCTTCCTGGTCCTCGCAGACCACCTGCCCGGTGGAAGCCTCGATGCCGCAGTCGGACCCGGGGTGCGTGATCTCGAAGGGAATGGCGCCGTACTCGAGCACGCGCTCGTCCCCCTTCTCGCCCAGGTTCCAGAGGCCGCCCTCGAACAGGAAATAGACGAGGCAGCAGGCCACGATGACGACCAGGGTGAGCACCGGCGGCCGCCGGAGGGGGATGTTGTCCTTGAGCGGGAACACTCAGCGAGCGCGGAGCGCCTCGATATGTGGGCGTTCAGGCGCTGGCCGCGGCGGCGTCACCGGCCTGGCCCCGGGCCTGCTCGAGCGTATGGTCGGCGTGGTAGCTCGAGCGCACCAGCGGCCCGGCGGCCACGGAGTCGAAGCCCAGGTCATAGGCCGCGCGCTCCAGCTCGGCGAACTCGTCCGGGTGCCAGTAGCGCACCACGGGAAGGTGGTCGCGGGTGGGGCGCAGGTACTGGCCCACGGTGAGCACCTGCACGCCGTGGTCGCGCAGGATGCCGAAGGCCTCCACCAGCTCCTGCTTGGTCTCCCCCAGCCCGGTCATCAGGCCGGACTTGGTCACCACCTCGTCGCCGCCCATCTCCTTGGCGTTGCGCAACACCCGGCAGGAACGCAAAAAGCGCGAGCCCCGCCGGGCCAACGGGTAGAGCCGTGGGACGGTCTCCACGTTGTGGTTGAACACGTCCGGCCGCTCGGCGATCACGCGCGCCAGGGGCATCTCCTGGCCCCGGAAGTCGGGGGTCAGCACCTCGACCCGGCACTCCGGCGCCAGCCGGCGGATCGAGCGGATCACCCCCACGAAGGCGGTGGAGCCGAGATCGGGCAGATCATCGCGATCGACGCTGGTCACCACGGCGTGGCGCAGGCCCATCCGCTTCACCGACTGGGCCACCCGCAGCGGCTCGAGCGGATCGTTGTGGGTCGGCTTGCCCGTCTTGACGTTGCAGAAGCCGCAGCGGCGCGTGCAGGTGTCACCCAGGATCATGAAGGTGGCGGTGCCGCGCTCCCAGCACTCCCCGATGTTGGGGCAGGCCGCCTCCTGGCAGACGGTGTGCAGGCCCTGGCCCTCGATCATCGTGCGCAGCTCGCGGTACTGCGGCCCGCCGGGCGCCGGCCGCTTGAACCACTCGGGCTTCCTGTCGCGGAACGGGCGCACCTCGCCCATCTCCAGCACCCGGGCCCCGCCGGGATTCGCGCGGGAGCGAGTGCTCACGCCGCGATCACCTCGCGCTCGAGCAGCCGTCGCGAGGACACGAGGCGCTGGCGGCGCCCGAAGGCGGCGGCGAAGCGGTAGGCGAGCCGGCGGCGGAAGCAGGGCAGCGAGCCGGCTCGCCCGGTCTCCCGCGCGACCGAGGTCATCCGCACCTGGTCGATCCCGCAGGGCACGATCCAGCCGAAGGGCTCGAGGTCGTTGTCCACGTTGACCGCCAAGCCGTGCGTGGTGACGCCGCTCGACACACGCACGCCGATGGACGCGATCTTGGCGTCGCCGGTCCACACCCCGGTGAAGGGCGTCTCACGAACCTCCGCTTCGATTCCCTCATCATCCAAGGCGTCCACGATGGCCTGCTCCATGGTGTGTACGAAGTCGGCCACGCGGTCGATCGCCATGATCGGGTAGGCCACCAGCTGGCCGGGCCCGTGGTAAGTCACCCGGCCGCCGCGATCGGTGGGGCAGACCTCGATGCCCCGCTCCCGGTACCACTCCTCGCCCAGCGGGAGGTCCTCCGCCTCGGAGCGCTTGCCCAGGGTGTAGACGGGGGGATGCTCGAGCACCAGGAGCAGGTCGGGGATGTCCCCGGCCCGCCTCCGCTCGCGCAGCTCCTCCTGGAGGGCGAGGCCCTCGCCGTAGGGCATGAGACCCAGGTGGGTGACCCACAGATCGCTCACGATGACCAAGGCTACTCTCCGGTTCGTGAACCGCGAGGAGCGCTTCTGGCCGGCCAGGATGCGCTGGCGGCTGCGCGGCGCATGGATGTGGCCCACCTTCATCGCGGTCACCGTTCTCGACGGGTTGATCCTGCATCTGCTGCCCCCGGTGGGGACCGGCGTCGACCTGATCCCCGGGATGCTGCTGGCCGTGTTCGGGAACCTGTTCCTCATCGGCGTGGTGGCGCCCTGGCTCGGCCGCCGGCTCTGGCGGCGCCGGTCCGACGCCCAGGCGGGGGCGCCCCCGAAGGCCCAGCTGGAGGTGCTCGCCGACCGGGTCGGCACCGGCCTCCTGCTCGCCGGCGTGGGCGGGGTGCTCGCGGCCGGTCTGGCCGCGCGGCCCGTCGTCGTCTCCGAGACCGAGGACACCGAGCGCAACGCCAAGGCCTTTCGCGCCTTGATCCTGCGCTCCAACGACCCGGAGCTGATCCGCAACCTGGAGACGGCAAACACAATCCGCCTGCGCGAGGACTACTTCCGCACCTGCGTGGCCCGCGACGATCGCCGGCGCTACTTCTGCGCCTTCATCGACACGGCCACCAGGCCCGCCCGGGTGCGGACGGACGGGAGCGCGCAGCCGAACTCGGCCTACCGCGTGTTCTGAAGCGGAACGAGCGTGCCGTCGGGCCGTCGCTCGAGCACCTGGACCTCGTTCGCACCGGGCCTCAGCGCGTCGTCGGGGACCACGAAGGAGAAGTGCTCGGCGGGGCGCAGGCGCAGCCGGAAGCTGCGGCCGGTGCCCTGGATCCGGCCGTTCACCGCCAGCACCAGGTCCCGCAGCTCGCCGGGAGCGCCGCCCTCCACCTGGCCCGTGACCCGGGTGGGCAACAGCTCCTGTTGCGGGTCGACGCTCTCCTCGATTCCCGTGGCGGCGAAGTCGGCCTCGAGCCTGCCCGCCCGCCGCACACCCAAGGCCGCCAGCCTGCGGTCCAGGAGCTCGGGGTGCGGGCCCACGCGGTGCACCGCCGCCCAGGGATCGCCGAAACGGCGCCGGCTCTCCGCGCCGGTGAGAAAGAGGGCGGCGCGGCGTTCCCTCACCGCCCGGCGCCGCCGCGCCAGCTCGTCGCGCCCGATACAGAGGGTGCCGCTGAAGTCCCGCGCCCTGAGGCAGACCTTCTCCCGCTCCTGCGTTGTCTCCGAGCCCGCCGGCCGCCCCGCCGCCCGCCAGCCCATCTTCACGTCGAGCAGGTCGGCCACCGTGGGCACGATGTCGATCGTGCGGATGAGGCTGTCGTCCACTGCGCCCCGAGTCTGGTCCGGTGCCTTGATGAAGAAGGGCACGGGGGCGATCTCCTCGATGTTGGTCTCGCTCACCTTGCGCCGGCTGCGGACGCCCACGTCGAACGAGTAGCCGTGGTCGGCCGCCACCACCAGCAGCGCGCGCCTCAGCAGCCGGGTGCGCCGTAGGCGCTGAAGCAGCCGGCCGAGCTCCCGGTCCACAAAGCCCACCTGGAGCAGGTGACGCATGTGGTTGTGCTCGGTCAGACGGGGGTCGTGGAAGCCCACCCAGCGGTTCAGGCTTCCGATCGGGTCCTTCCCGGCCGGCCGGTTGCGATGGCCGGAGGGCAGGTAGACCCAGGGTTCGTGCGGCAGCAGCGTGTGGTGGAAGTAGAAGGTCGGGCGCTCTCGCCGGCGGATGGCTCCGATCCAGCGGTGCAGGCGCTCGGGCCTACCGCCGCCGGCCAGCCGGTCGAGGATGCTCGGGCGCCGCGCCCGGGCGCCGGCGCAGATCCGCGGCGGGCACACGGCGCTGGCGGACTCCACCTTGTTGATGGCGTAGCCCAGCCGGTTCATGAGCGAGAACACGCTGGGCTGGTGGTTGCGCACGTCGGCGGCCTCACCCCGTCGGGGTAGGCGTGCGTCGAGGAGGGCCGGCACGGCGCCGAAGGTCGAGTCGAACACTGTGGTCCCGTTCGGGTACCACGTGGAGATGCGGGCCAGCGCGGCGAAGTTCGGGAAGCGCTCCGCGTCGATGCGCCCATCCGGGCGCAGCAACACATCGGTGGGGAACTCGTCGAAGACCAGCACGATCACCGGAGGCCGCTCCGGGGCGCGCGGCTCGTCGCCCCCGCCGCAGCCGGCGGCCGCCAGGGTGAGAACCGCCGCACCGAGGAGGATTCGCCTGCGCACCAGGCCAATGTAAAAGACCCCGCGCTATCCGCCCGTCAGCAGGCGCAACGCCCCGCGCCGCGTGACCTCGAACACCGCGACTCGGTTGGGCCCCTCGCGCAGGACCTGCTCGGGCACCATCACCGCATAGTGCTCGGTGGGGTCGCCGGCCAGATAGAACGAGCGGCCGACGGCCCTGATGCGCCCGTTCACCGCGACCGCGATGTCCCGCCTCGCGCCGGGCGCGCTCCCCTCCAGGTCGCCGGCGATCTGCGCCGGGACGATGCCCCTCGCCCTCCGCACCCGGCCCGGAGCGCTCGCCCCGGCGATCCGGGCCCGCACGCCGGCCGCGGCCGCCCGGGCCAAGCCGCCGGTGGCCCGCCCGAGCAGCTCGCGGTGGGGGCCGATCCCGGTGTAGAGGCTCGCCCAGTCACCGGAGCCCATCTCCCGCAGGCGGCGCCGGACCACGAGGCGCCGGCGCGCCTCCCAGCGGGGGCCCGCGATGCGCACGGTGGCGCTGAAGTCGCGGGTCGGCAGGTTCACCCCCCGCCGCCGGCGCACCGCACGCGAGAAGGCCGACCGCCCGTCGGCGCGGTAGCCGAGCCGGAAGCCCAGCATCCCGGCGATGGTGGGAGCCATGTCGAGCGTCCGGACGTAGGCGTCGCTTGTCCGCCCGCGGCGCTGGCCGGGCGCCTTGACGATGAAGGGCACGGGGGTGACCTCCTCCACGTTGGCGCCGCTCACGCTTCTCCGCGTATCCACGCCCACCTGCCAGGCGAAGCCGTGGTCGGCGGTGAGCGCGATCAGCGTGTCGTCGTACATCCCCAGACGCTTGAGCCGCCGCATCAGCCGGCCCAGCAGCCGGTCGACGAAGCTGAGCTGGAGCAGGTAGCGCTGCTCGTTGTGCCGGGTGAGAAGGCGGTCGTGGAAGCCGGGCACCGTGAGCATGCCGGGCAGCGGATCGCGGGAATCCGGGCGCGTCCGGCGCCCCGAGGGCAGGTATAGATAGGGGCCGTGGGGCAGCAGCACGTGCTTCATCCAGAAGGTCGGCCGGCGAGACGGCCGGATCCGTGCCACGAAGCGCCCGAAGCGCTGTGGCCGGCCGTGACCCAGGCGGGGCAGGATGGCGGGGCGGCTGGTGCGGCCGCCCCGGCACAGCCGCGGCGGGCACAGCGCGGTGGCCTCCTCGGAGCTGACCATGCGGTACCGCCGGCGGGCGAACATGTCGAAGATCGAGCGCGGATGGCCGCGCCGGTCGGGCGAGCTCTCCGGCCGCGGCCACCTGCCGTCGAGGATCAGCGGCACCGCCTTGGTGGTCGAGTCGTAGACCGAGTGCGCGTTGGGAAACCAGGTGGCCCCGGCGGCCAGCGCGGCGAAGTTCGGGTAGCGCACCGGGTCGATGCGCCCGCGGTCGTCGAGCAGCGAGTCGCCGGGAAGCTCGTCGAGGATCAGGAGGATCACGTGCGGCTGGGACGGCCGGAACGACGCGGGCTCGGCCTCCGGGGTGGGCTCGGCCTCCGGGGCATCGGCGCCTCCGGCGGCCACCGCAAGAACGGCGCCGGCCAGAAGCAGGGCGGGCAAGAGTCGAGTGAGAAGAACGCGCATACATCGGCGTCTAGGCCCTCGGGCGGACGCGCGCGGGCAAATCCCGGGCCGGGTCGCAACCTCGTAACGAGGCGGTCGCAGAGCGGTAACAGCGGCTTCTCAGCGGGGTAACAGAACGTGGGAACCCCGGAGGGACGGATATCCTCACGGACGTCCCGGCCCACTAGCGATGACCTCGACTCCCACCCGCTACGGCAGGCTCGACCTTGGCGACGATCGGCCCCTCACCCGGCGCGCGCTCGGCTTCGCGACCCACCGCCATGCCGGGCAGCGCCGCGAGGGCGACGGCGCCCCCTACGTGACCCATCCGGTCGAGGTCGCCTCGCTGCTGCACGACGCCGGGTATCCGGACCACGTGGTCGCGGCCGGGGTGCTCCACGACGTGCTCGAGGACACCGAGGCCGAGCGCGCGGAGATCGACGCCGCCTTCGGGTCCGAGGTCGCCGGGCTGGTGAGCGCCCTCACCGAGGACGAGTCGATCGAGGACGGGCGGGAGCGCAAGGCCGCCCTCCGGCTTCAGGTGGCGCAGGCCGGCGACGAGGCGGCGGCGGTGTTCGCGGCCGACAAGGTGTCGAAGGCGCGCGAGATGCGGATGCGCTTGGAACGGCGCTCGCTCACCGACGCGGACAGCGCCAAGGTCGAGCACTACGTGGAGTCGCTGGAGATGCTGGAAGGCCTGATCCCGGCCCACCCGCTGGTGGAGCAGCTCCGGGGAGAGGTCGAAGCGCTTCGTTAAGCGCTAGGTGCTGCTGCGCGACAGCCCGATGGCGGCCCCCGCCGCGGCCAGGAGCAGCATCAAGTAGGCACCCGCACACAGCACAAGCGAGAGGGGCGGGCGGCGAGCCGCCCCTCTCGCCGGCCGCGGCGACCTCACTGAAGCGCCCCGTCGGCTGGATCGGGAGACTGTAGGTGCCGGGCTCGGGCGATCGGGGTCCTACATTCCGTTCCTGGTCGATTCCGGGCCCGGCACCATGTAGAACGCCACGCCGCGGTCGAAGTTCGGGGGTTGCGGCCGGGAGCCGGGCAGCTAGCCCTCCAGGTTGACCAGCACGTGCTTGATCTCGGTGTAGTCCTCGAGCGCGTAGGCCGACATGTCCTTGCCGTAGCCGGACTGCTTGAAGCCGCCGTGGGGCATCTCGGTGACCATCGTGATGTGGTCGTTCACCCACACGGTGCCGAACTCCAGGGCGTTGGCCACGCGATGGGCGCGAGCCACGTCGCGCGTCCATACCGATGACGCCAGCCCGTAGCGGGTGCCGTTCGCCCACTCGATCGCCTGCTGCTCGTCGCTGAAGGGCTGCACGGTGATCACCGGCCCGAAGATCTCGTTCTGCACCATCTCGTCGGTCTGGTCCAGGCCGGCCACCACGGTCGGCTCGAGGAACGATCCGGGGAGGTCGGGCCGCTGGCCACCGGTCACGATCTCGGCGGCATCCGAGCGGCGCTCCAGGAAGCCCTCCACCCGCTCGCGCTGCCGGGTCGAGTTGAGCGGCCCGAGCGTCGTCTCCGGGTCCATCGTGTCGCCCAGCTTGAAGCCGCGGGCCTGCTCGGCGATCCCGTTCACCACGTCGTCGTAGACCCGGCTCGAGGCCAGCACCCGCGTGGCCGCGGTGCAGTCCTGGCCGGCGTTGTAGAGCCCGGTGGCGGCCACGTGCTCGACCACGGCGTCGAGGTCCACGTCGTCGAAGACCACCACGGGCGCCTTGCCGCCCAGCTCCAGGTGCACGCGCTTGAGCGAGTCGGCCGCCTCGCGCGCGATCCACTTCCCGGTCTCGGGCGAGCCCGTGAGCGAGATCAGGCGCACGTCGGGGTGGGTGACGAGCGAGGAGCCGGCCGGCTTGCCGTGGCCGGTGATCACGTTGAGCACGCCCTTGGGCAGGCACTCGGACGCGTACTCGGCCAGCTTGACGGTGGAGACCGGGGTGGTCTCCGCCGGCTTGAGGACGATGGTGCAGCCGGTGGCCAGGGCGGGCCCGATCTTCCACACGGCCATCATCAGCGGGTAGTTCCAGGGGGTGATCTGACCCACCACGCCCACGGGCTCGCGGCGGACGAAGGAGGTGCGCCCGGGCACGTACTCGCCCGCGGCCTTGCCCTCCAGCAGGCGGCCGGCGCCGGCGAAGAAGCGCAGGTTGTCGCACAGGAAGGGCATCTCGTCCTCGAGGAACACGTCGCGGGGCTTGCCGGCGTCGGCGGCCTCGAGGTCGGAGAGCTCGGCCGCGTGCTCCTCGAGCAGGTCGGCCAGCTTCAGCAGCGCGACGGCGCGCTCGCCCGGCGGCGTGGCCGCCCAGCCCGGCTTGGCCCGCTTGGCCGCCGCCACCGCCCGGTCCACGTCTTCCGCAGTGGAGAGCGGCATGCGGGCGATCTCCTCGCCGGTGGCCGGGTTGATCACCGCCTCGGTCTCCCCGCTCGACGCGTCGACGAGCTCCCCGTCGATGAGGTTCTGCAGCGTGATGGTGGCTGTGGCCATGGGCTCCTCCTCAGGCGGTCTGGGCGGCGCCCAGCACGTCCTCGACCGGCGTGAACGTGGCCCCCACGCCCTCGGCGACCGCGGGGTGGGTGACCTTTCCGGCGGCCACGTTGACGCCCGGGCGCAGGCCGGGGTCGCGCGCGATCGCGCCCTTCACGCCGTGGTCGGCCAGCTCCAGCACGTAGGGCAGGGTGGCGTTGGTGAGCGCGAAGGTCGAGGTCACGGGTACCGCGCCGGGCATGTTGGCCACGCAGTAGTGGGTCACGCCGTCGACGTCGAACACCGGGTCCGAATGGGTGGTGGGCCGCGAGGTCTCGAAGCAGCCGCCCTGGTCGATCGACACGTCCACCAGCACCGCCCGCTTCTTCATCAGGGCGAGCTGGTCGCGCTTGATCACGTACGGCGCCCGGGCGCCGTGCACCAGCACCGCGCCGATCACCAGGTCGGCGTGCGGGAGCATGTCCTCGATCGACAGCGTCGAGGAGTACACGGTGGAGGCCCGGCCGCCAAAGCCGACGTCCAGCTCGCGCAGCCGGTTGAGGTTGCGGTCGTAGACGAACACGTCCGCCTCCATCCCGATCGCGATGAAGGCGGCGTGCTGGCCCACCACGCCGCCGCCGATCACCATCACGGTCGCCGCGGCCACGCCGGGCACCCCGCCCAGGAGCACCCCACGGCCGCCCAGCGGACGCTCAAGGAAGAAGGCCCCGGCCTGGGTGGCGATCTTGCCCGCCACCTCGCTCATCGGGGCCAGCAAGGGCAGGCGCCCATGGTCGTCCTCCACCGTCTCGTAGGCGACGCAGGTGGCCCCGGAGGCGCACAGGCCCTTGGTCAGCTCCGGATCGGGCGCCAGGTGCAGGTAGGTGAACAGCGTGTGGTGGGGCTGCAGCATGTCCACCTCGCCCGGCTGCGGCTCCTTGACGCCCAGCACCATCTCCGACTCCTCGAACACCGCCGCGGCGTCCGGCACGATCCGGGCGCCCTGAGCCTCGAACTCGGAGTCCTCGATGGTGCTCCCCTCGCCGGCGCCGGACTGCACGACCACCTCGTGCCCGTGCTCCGCCAACTCCCGCGCGCCGGCCGGGGTGAGCGACACGCGGTACTCGTCGGTCTTGATCTCCGTGGGCACTCCGACCTTCATCTGACTTTCACCCTCCCTTTGGTCAATGCACCAGCTCCCGCGCGCGCAGCGCGAGCCAGAACTCGATCCGGTCGCGCGCGTTGGAGAGATCCCTTCCCGTCAGCTGCTCCACCCTGCGGATCCGATAGCGCAGCGTGTGGCGGTGGCAGAACAGCTCCCGGGCCGCCTTCTCCCACTGGCCGTTCTGCTCGATGAAGGCCTCCAGGGAGCGGATCAGCTCGTCGCCGTACTCGCCGCTGGCCTCCTCGAGCGGGCTGAGCACGCTGTCGCAGTAGAGGCGCAGCGCCTCGTCGTCCTGCAGCGACAGCAGCAGCTGGAAGGCCCCCAGGTCGCGGTAGGAGGCCACCGCCGGCGAGGAACCGTTGGCCAGGGCGGCCGCCTCCAGCGCGCAACGGGCCTCGTGGAAGCTCCGTCGCACCGAGCCCACCGCCGCGCTGCGCGAGGCCGCCGCCCGCAGGGGGCCGTGCTCGGCGGCCATCGCATCGCGCGCCCGGGCGGCCACCGCCACCGGATCCACCCCCTCCGGCGCGGAGATCACCGCGCAGAGCAGGCGCTCGCGTCCGGCCACCAGCGCGCCTACGCCGGCATCGGCCAGGTGGCGGTCGAGGTCTCCCTCGGCCCGTCCGGCCGGGGCATCGTCGCCGCCCTCGAACACCAGCACCGCCGCGGGCGAGGACACGCCGAAGGGCTCCAGGCGCAGCGCCAGCTCAGCCTCGGACAGCTTGCCCGTGAGCGCCTCCGCCAGCACGTCGCCGGCCAGGCGCCGCTCGGTGTCGCGCATCGCGCGCTGGCGCATCAGCTCGAGCGCCACCACCGTCACCGCCTGCTGCAGGATCAGCCGCTCGAAGTCCCCCAGCCCGCCTGCGTCGCGGGCCGCCACCAGCCAGGCCTGAGGTGCGCCCCGGCCCCGGATGGACACGGGCAGCACCAGCGAGCGGCCGGCGATCTCGGGATGGTCCGGAGCGAACTCGCCCGCCTCCTGGGCGGAGGCGCCGCCCGCCCCGGCCGCCACGCTGCGGCGGCGGACCTCCTCGCGCACGTGGTCCATCGCCGTGTCGGGGAGGCGGCGCCGGAAGACCTTCGCGGCGATCGTCTTGCCGCGGGCCGACAGCACCGCCACGGCGCCCCCGGTCGCGGCGGCCAGCGCCCGCACGAGCTCGTCCAGCCCGCGCTCTTCGAGCACCAGCCGCTCCAGCCGCTTGTGGATGGCGATGCCCCGCTGCAGGACCTCGTACTGCTCGTTTACCAGCCGGGTGAAGGCCGTCTCGGTGAGAGCGATGAAGGGCAGCTCGTAGGGCACCTCGAACACCGGGAAGCCCAGGCCGAGGGCCTCGTCGATGAGCGCCTCCGGCAGCTGGGGGTGATCGAAGCCCGTCCCGAAGCCCAGCCCGGCCAGGTGCCGGCCCGCCAGCCGGCGCACGAACTCGCGCTGGCGCTCCTCGGTGTCCAGCTGGATCCCCGTCGTGAGCAGCAGCTCCCCGCCCGACAGCCAGGGCGTGGGATCGGGTAGCTCGGAGATGTGGACCCAGCGGACGGGCGCGTCGGCGCCCTCCTCGCCGGCGGCGAGCTCGAGGCCCAGCTCGCCGGCGAGGTCGCGTACGGTCAGCATGAGCCGGTTGCCGGCCCGGGCCCTCTCAGTGCCGGACGATCCGGTCCCAGGCCTCGGTGAGCACCGCCCGCAGCGTGGTGTCGATCTCCTGGAACTGCTCGCTGTCGGCGATCAGCGGCGGCGAGAGCTGGATCACGGGGTCGCCGCGGTCGTCCGCGCGGCAGATCAGCCCCTGGCGGAAGAGCTCGCCCGACACGAAGCCCCGGAGCAGCTCCTCGGCCTCGTCGTCCTCGAAGCTCTCCTTGGTCTCCTTGTCCTTGACCAGCTCGAGCGCGTGGAAGTAGCCCGCCCCGCGCACGTCGCCCACGATCGGCAGGTCCTCCTTGAGCCCCTCGAGCATCTGGCCGAACTCGCCCTCCTTGGCCAGCACGTGGCCGCACAGGTCCTCCCGTTCGAAGACGTCCAGGTTGGCCAGCGCCACCGCGCCGCTCACCGGGTGGCCGCCGAAGGTGATGCCGTGGTTGAACATCTCCTTGCCCTCCATGAAGGGCTCGGCCACCTTGTCGGCGGTGATCACCGCGCCCATGGGCGCGTAGGCGGAGGTGATGCCCTTGGCGGTGGTGATCATGTCCGGCTCCACGCCGAAGCGCTCGCAGCCGAAGTAGTGGCCCAGGCGGCCCCAGGAGCAGATGACCTCGTCGGAGATGAGCAGGATGCCGTGGCGGTCGCAGATCTCGCGGACCCGCTGCCAGTAGCCGTCCTGGGGCACGAAGCAGCCGCCCGAGTTCTGCACTGGCTCGAGGATCACAGCGGCCACGGTCTCCGGGTCCTGGAACTCGATCACGTGCTCGAGCTGATCGGCGGCCCAGAGCGGGTCGCGCTCCTCAGGCCAGCGGTAGCTGTTGGTGTTGGGCGCGTGGTAGGCGCCCGGTACCAGCGGCTCGAACGGCGTGCGCAGCGGGGTGATGCCGGTGATCGAGAGCGCGCCGAAGGTGGTGCCGTGGTAGGCCACCTCGCGCGAGATGATCTTGGTGCGCTGCGCCTGGCCGTGCATCCGGTGGTACTGGCGGGCGAGCTTCCAGGCCGACTCCACGGCCTCGGAGCCACCGGAGGTGAAGAACACCCGGTTGAGGTCGCCGGGCGCAAGGTGCGCGATGCGCTCGGCCAGCTCGATGGCCACCGGATGCGCGTAGCTCCAGTTGGTGAAGAAGCCCAGCTCCTTTGCCTGGCGGGCAGCGGCCTCGCCCAGCTCGGCCCGGCCGTGGCCGGCGTTCACGCAGAAGAGCGCGGAGAGCCCGTCGAGATAGCGCCGGTCCTGCTCGTCGTAGACGTAACAGCCCTCGCCGCGCGTGATGATGGGGATCTCATGGCCGTCGTCGTACGCGCCCATGCGGGTGAAGTGCATCCACAGGTGGCGGCGCGCCTTCTCCTGCAGCGTGCTCGGACCAGCGGAGGTCTCGGGCTCGAAGACGGTCTGTGGAGTGGTGGCCATGCTGCTTCTCCTCGCTCTCGAAAGTGCCTGGACGCAACGTACAACGGTATCTACGCCTCTGGAGGGACACAAGGGCGCACCGTGGCGAAGTCAACCGGGGTCAGTTGTACATCTAGGCCAATTAAGCCAGTGTGATTTCGGCGTTTTGCCACTTGCGATCACTCCGCTTCGGCCATAGCTTGCAGTCCAGATGACCGGGGAGGGTCGAACGGCGGACGCGCCGAGCGTCCGCATGGATGCGGTAACGAAGCGTTTTGGCGATTTCGCCGCGGTGCGCGATCTCGACCTGGAGATCCCGCGGGGCGAGTTCTTCACCATGCTCGGCCCCTCCGGCTGCGGCAAGACCACGACCCTCCGCATGGTCGCCGGCTTCGAGGAGCCCACCGAGGGCCGGGTCCTGCTGGACGGCGAGGACGTGACCGGCCGCCCGGCCTTCAAGCGCCCGACCAACACCGTGTTCCAGAGCTACGCGCTGTTTCCACATCTCAGCGTGGAGAAGAACGTCGCCTTCGGGCTCCAGCGCAAGAGGGTGGACAGGGCCGAGACCCGGCGCCGCACCGCGGAGGAGCTGGAGCGGGTCGGCCTCGCCGCCGAGGCCAAGCGGCGCCCGGCCCAGCTGTCCGGCGGCCAGCAGCAGCGGGTGGCGCTGGCGCGCGCGCTGGTGAACCGTCCCGCCGTGCTGCTGCTCGACGAGCCGCTCGGCGCGCTCGACCTCAAGCTCCGCAAGCAGCTGCAGGTGGAGCTCAAGCGCATCCAGCGCGACGTCGGCATCACCTTCGTGTACGTCACGCACGATCAGGAAGAGGCGCTCACGATGTCGGACCGCATCGCGGTGATGAACCGTGGGTTGATCGAGCAGGTGGCCGACCCCGAGACCGTCTACGAGCGCCCGGCGACCACCTTCGTGGCCGGTTTCATCGGCGTGTCCAACCTCATGCCCGGGGAGGTGCTGTCGAGCAACGGCTCGGCCACCGAGCTGCGCCTCGACGCCGGGCCGACCGTGCGCACCGCCGAGTCCGGCGGCGTCGAGACCGGCGAGCGCGCCCACGCCGTGGTCCGCCCCGAGAAGCTCGTGCTGGCCGAGGCGGGCGCGGCCGGCCACGACGGGCGGGCCAGCGTCGAGGGCCAGGTCGAGAGCTCGCTCTATCTGGGCACCGCCACGCAGATGGTCGTCCGCCTGGGCGACGAGACGCGCATGACCGTGCTCGTGCCCAACGCGGACATGGACGCGCGCCGCGAGCTCCCCCGGCCGGGTGAAGCGGCGCGCCTCTCCTGGTCGGACGAGAACATCCACATCGTGAGACAGACCGCCGGCGCCACGCCGGGACCCGAGCAGCAGGAGAACCCGGCGTGACGCCAGCGAACCACGATTTCGAGCGCAACCTGGAGCGGCTCCTGGCCGATCCCTTCACCCGCCGCCGCCTGATGAAGCGGGGCGCGGCCGGCGCGCTGAGCGTGTCGGCCCTGGCCTGGCTGGCCGCGTGCGGCTCGGAGACGGGCGGCGGCTCCGAGACCGAGAGCACCGAGGCCAAGTCGATCGCCAAGGGCAAGGTCTCCGACTCGCTGTACTTCGCCAACTGGCCGCTCTACATCGAGGAGGATCGCGGCACCCTCAAGGAGTTCCAGAAGGAGTACGGCACCAAGACGAAGTACGTCGAGGAGATCAACGACAACACCGAGTTCTTCGGCAAGGTGCGCCAGCAGTACGCGCAGGGCGAGTCCGGGGGCCGCGACATCCACGTGGTCACCGACTGGATGGCGGCGCGCATGATCCGGCTCGGCTACGTGCAGAAGTTCGACCAGGCCGAGGTGGCCACGGCGCAGAAGAACGTGATTGACCGCTTGAAGTCGCCCCCCTTCGACAAGAAGCGCGAGTTCTCGATGCCCTGGCAGTCGGGCCTGACCGGGATCGTGTACCGCAAGGACAAGGTCAAGCGCGAGCCCAAGAGCGTCGACGACCTGTTCGACCCCGCCTACAAGGGCAAGGTCACGATGCTCACCGAGATGCGGGACACCGTCGGCGTGGTGGCCGCCTCGATGGGCTTCGACCCGGAGAAGGCCTCGCTCGACGAGTTCCTGCAGGCGGTGGACAAGATCGGCAAGGCGGCCGAGTCGGGCCAGATCCGGGCCTTCACCGGCAACGAGTTCACCAAGGACATCACCAAGGGCGACTCCTGGGTGATCCTGGGCTGGTCGGGCGACTCCGTGCAGCTGCAGGCCGACAACCCCAACATCCAGTTCGTGGCGCCGGAGAGCGGCGTGCACCTGTGGACCGACAACATGCAGATCCCGGTCGGCGCCCCCGCGGCCTACACGGCGCAGAAGATGATCGACTTCATCTACCGGCCCGAGGTCCAGGCGGACATCGCCGAGTACGTGAACTACATCTGCCCGGTGAAGGGCGTCAAGGAGATCCTGGTCGAGCGCGACCCGGCTCTGGGCAACAACCAGCTGATCTTCCCGGACGAGCAGACGCTCTCGGGAGCGTTCATCTTCCGGCAGCTCAAGCCGGACGAGGAGCGCCAGCTGGACGAGGCCTTCCAGCAGGTGATCGGCGCCTAGCCGCAGCTCGCCGTGGCCGCGCGACTGCGTAAGGCGGGTCTGCCGTACCTGCTGCTGATACCCGGCCTGGGCTGGCTGGCCGTCTTCTTTGCCATCCCGATGGCCTATATGGCCTTCGAGTCGCTGAAGACGGGCACCCTGGACACCGGCTTCGTCTTCAGCTGGCAGTTCTCCAACTACACCAACGCGCTCTCGGACTTCTCCGAGCAGTTCATCCGCTCGTTCGAGTACGCCGGCCTGGCCACGCTGTTCGCGCTGCTGATCGGCTACCCGCTGGCCTACGTGATCGCCTTTCGCGCCGGGCGCTGGCGCAACGCGCTTCTGCTGGCGGTGATCGTCCCCTTCTTCGTCACCTACCTCATCCGGACGCTCTCCTGGGAGACCATCCTCTCCGATTCGGGCTTCGTGACGAACGCGCTGCGGACGGTGGGCCTGCTCTCGGAGGGGGGCCGGCTGCTCGACACCACGGTGTCGGTGGTGGCGGGCATCACCTACAACTACCTGCCCTTCATGATCCTGCCGCTCTACGCCAGCCTGGAGCGGATCGACCCCAGGCTGCTCGAGGCGGGCTACGACCTCTACGGGCGCCGGCGAGACGTGTTCCTGCGCGTGACGCTGCCGCTCTCCATGCCCGGCGTGGTGGCGGGAACGCTGCTCACCTTCATCCCGGCCGCCGGCGACTTCATCAACGCCGAGCTGCTCGGCACGCCCAACCAATACATGATCGGCAACGTCATCCAGAGCCGCTTCCTGGAGCTGGCCGACTACCCGACCGCGGCCACCCTGTCGTTCCTGCTGATGGCGCTGATGCTGATCGTGGTGGTTATCTGGGCGCGCATCGCGGGCACCGAGGCGCTGCTGGGCACCGAGGGGGAGCGCCGCTAGATGGAGGCCGGCACCGCCACCGCGCCCGCCCCGCCGCGCGAGCAGCAGAAGAGCGGCGGAGGCCTGAAGCTGGGCCGTCGCCTGATCGACACCGGGCTGAACGTCTACGCCGGGCTGGCGCTGATCTACCTGCTCCTGCCCATCGCCGTGATCATCGCCTTCTCGTTCAACAACCCGCGCGGGCGCTTCAACTTCATCTGGCAGGAATTCAGCTTCGAGGCCTGGGGCGATCCGTTCGGCGTCACCGGCATCGGCGAGGCGCTCGTGAAGAGCGTGGAGATTGCGGCGCTCTCGACCCTGGTGGCCACCGCGCTGGGCACGATCACCGCCCTGGCCCTGGTGCGCTACGAGTTCAGCGGCCGGGCCCCGATCAACTTCTTCATCTTCATCCCGCTGGCCACCCCCGAGGTGGTGCTGGGCGCAGCGCTGCTGTCGATGTTCCTGAACTTCCAGATCAGCCCGGGCTTCACGACGATCCTGATCGCGCACATCATGTTCAACCTGTCGTTCGTCGTTGTGACGGTGCGTTCGCGGCTGATCGGCTTCGACCGCTCGCTGGAGGAGGCGGCGCAGGACCTGGGGGCCACCCCGTGGCAGACCTTCCGCCTGATCACGCTGCCGCTGATCATGCCCGGCGTGATCGCGGCCGCCCTGCTCGCCTTCGCGCTCTCGATCGACGACTTCGTGATCACCAACTTCACCTCCGGCTCGGTGGTGACCTTCCCGGTGTTCATCTGGGGCGCGGCCCGGGTGGCCGTGCCGCCGCAGATCTACGTGATCGCGTCGATGATCTTCCTGTTCACGCTGGCGATGATGCTGCTCACCGTGTGGCAGCAGCGGCGGGCGGAGAAGCTGGCCGCGGTGCGGCCGGAGCCGGACGAGGCGTGAGCAGTGGCCGATGGATGGGGTTAGGCTGACCGGCAGAACGAGGGGGACTCGCACATGACCGAGCATCACCACCGGGAGCATCACTACCGGCATCCCGACGAAGGAGCACAGGCCGGGGAGCACGGGCTCAAGTCGAACGCCATCGGCTTCGTCGACGGCCTGATCATCGGCATCGCCTCCACGGCGCCGGCCTATTCCCTGGCCGCGGTGCTGGCGATCGTCGTCGTCGGGGTCGGCGTCCAGGCGCCCGCGGTCCTGCTGACCGCCTTCATCCCGATGTTCCTGATCGCCTCGTCCTTCTACTACATGAACCGCGCCGATCCGGACTGCGGCACGACCTTCTCGTGGATCACCCGGGCGATGGGCCCCGGCATCGGCTGGGTCGGCGGCTGGGCGGTGTGCACCACCGGCATCCTGGTGATCGGCTCGCTGGCGCAGGTGGCCGCCTACTACCTCTACGACATGTTCGAGCTCACCGGCCTGCGCGACTCGACCGCGGCGAACGTGATCCTCACCCTGGTCATCATCGCTGCGATGACCACCATCTGCGTGTTGGGCACGGAGCTGTCGGCGATGGTCCAGCGGGTGCTGATCATCTTCCAGGTCGCCGCCCTGCTGATGTTCGCCGTGGTCCTGCTGTTCTCGGGCGGCCCGCTCACGCCGGAGCTGTCCTGGATCTCCCCGTTCGCGGTCGACAGCTCGAGCGCGCTGATCCTGGGCCTGCTCACGGGGGTGTTCATCTATTGGGGCTGGGAGAGCGCGGTGAACCTCAACGAGGAGACCGAGAACTCCAACAGCGCACCCGGGCTGGCCGCCATCGTCTCGACCGTCGTGCTGCTCGTGACCTACGTGGTTACCACCGTGGCCGTGGTCGCCTACGCCGGGCTCGGCCGCGTCGAGGAGTTCGAGGACGACCCAGGGATCTTCGGAGCCCTCGCGACCGATGCCCTGCCCTCTCCGCTCGACAAGCTCGTGGTCTTCGCGATCGTCACCTCGGCGATCGCCTCGACGCAGACCACCATCCTGCCGGCGTCGCGCACGGCCCTGTCGATGGCGCGCCAGGGCGCGTTCCCCGAGGTCTTCGGGCGCATCCATCCCCGCTACCTGACGCCGCACATCGGAACGATCACGATCGGGGTGATCGCGGCCGTCTGGTTCGGCGTCCTGTTCCCGCTGTCGGAGAACTTCGTCTACGACTCGCTCACCGCGCTGTCGTTCATGATCGCCTTCTACTACGCGCTGAACGGCTTCTCGTGCGCGATCTACTACCGCCGCGAGTTGACCAAGTCGGTGAAGAACTTCGTCTTCATCGGCGTCGGGCCCGTGGTGGGTGGCCTGATCCTCGGCTACCTGTTCTTCAGGGCGATCAACGAGTACCGCAAGGTCGATGACTCGTACAGCGGCACCTCGGTCTTCGGCATCGGAATCCCCGTGGTGCTGGGCGTGGGCCTGCTCCTGCTCGGTGTGATCCTCATGCTGCTGTGGCGCGCCGGGGCGCACGAGAAGTTCTTCGGGCGCAAGCGTGAGATCGTCGATCCGGAAGTGGCCTCGGGGCAGAAGCTCGGGGTGGCGGCCGTGCCCGAGGAGGCGGTGTCGTGAGCGGAACCATCGTCCTCGGCTACGACGCGTCGCCGGGCGCCGACGGGGCGCTCGCCACCGCCGTCGAGCTGGCGCAGAGCTTCGGCGATCGCCTGGTGATCGCCAACGGGGTGACCCCGCCCGGGACGCCGACCGACGAGACGGCGGCACACCGGACGGCGGTGGAGGCCAAAGCACAGGAGCTCACCGACGCCGCTCTGGAGCGGGTCCGTGAGGCCGGCGTGGAGGGCGAGGTGGAGATCGTGCCCCTGCGCCCGTCCGAGGCGCTGCTGCAGCTGGCCGACCAGCACAACGCCCGCTTCATCGTCGTGGGCGGTTGGGGTGAGGGGCCGCTCAAGGGCGCACTGCTCGGCTCCACCGCCTACAAGGTGCTGCACCTGGCCGAGCGCCCGGTCGTGGTCGTCCAGGGGTGAGGCGCGAGCGCCTGGATTCGCTGCTCACGGCCGAGCGCGAGCGCTTCGACGTGGAGCACCCGCGCTCGCGCGAGCTGCACGAGGCGGCGCGGGCGAACCTGCTGGCCGGGGTGCCTCTGAGCTGGATGGCCATGTGGGCGGGCTCGCACCCGGTCTACCTGGCCGAGGCCGATGGAGCGAGCGTGGTCGACGTGGACGGCAACGAGTACGCCGACCTCTGCCTCGGCGACACCGGAGCCATGGCCGGGCACAACCCGGGCCCCACGATGGCGGCCGTACGGGAGCGCGCCGGCTTCACCGTGATGCTCCCCACCGAGGACGCGGCCTGGGTGGGCGGGGACCTGGCCCGCCGCTTCGGGGTTGCCTTCTGGCAGTTCTCGCTCACCGCCACCGACGCCAACCGCTGGCTGTTGCGGATGTGCCGCCAGGTGACCGGCCGCCCGCGGGTGATGGTGTTCAACTGGTGCTACCACGGCTCGGTGGACGAATCGTTCGTGGTGCGGGGCGAGGGCGGTGAGACCCACTCGCGCGGCGGCAACGTTGGGCCCATGGTCGACCCGGCCAAGACCACGCGGGCGGCCGAGTTCAACGAGATCGACACGGTGGAGGAGGCGCTGGCCCACGGCGACGTGGCCTGCGTGCTGATGGAGCCGGCCCTGACCAACATCGGGATCGTGCTGCCCGAGCCCGGCTTCCTGGAGGCGGTGCGCGAGCTGTGCACCCGCCACGGCGCGCTGCTCATCATCGACGAGACGCACACGCTGAGCGCCGGGCCCGGCGGATGCACGGCGGCCTGGGGCCTCGAGCCCGACGCCGTGACGCTGGGGAAGTCCATCGGCGGCGGCGTGCCCATCGGCGCCTACGGGGTGAGCGCCGAGCTGGCCGAACGGATCATGGCCGACGAGGAGGGCGACTACGAGGACACCGGGGGCGTGGGCGGCACGCTGGCCGGCAACGCGCTGTCGCTGGCGGCGGCCCGGGCCACGCTGGGCGACGTTCTCACCGACGAGGCCTTCGCCCGCATGGACGCGCTGCGCGAGCGCTTCGCCGCCGCGGTGGACGAGACGATCGCCGAGCACGACCTCCCCTGGTCGCTGATCTCCCTGGGTGCCCGGGCGGAATACCGCTTCAGCGCCCCGGCGCCCCGCACGGGCGCGGAGTCGGCCGCGGCGGCCGACACCGAGCTCGAGGAGTACCTGCACCTGTTCCTGCTGAACCGCGGGGTGCTCATCACCCCCTTTCACAACATGGCCCTGATGTGCCCGGCGACGACCGAGGATCAGGTGGACCGCCACTCGCGGGCGTTCGCCGAGGCGGTCACTAGCCTCGTGGGCTGATGGCCACCTCGAGCTACGAACGAATCGCCGGCCTCCCGCTCGAGATCGAGTCGCTGTCGCTCGAGGGTCTCGAGCTGCGCTTCTCGGAGGAGTTCACCCGCCAGACCACCCTCGTGCAGCTGCACGGGCCCGGCGGCGAGACGGGGGTCGGGGAGGACGTGGTCTACGACGGCCTCGACCACGTCGCGCTGCAGGCCGAGGGCGGCGCGCTCGACCTGGCCGGCTCCTACACCCTCGACTCGTTCGCGCAGCGCCTGGAGGAGGTGGAGCTGTGGCCCGCCCCACCGGTACGCGAGGCCTCGGTGGACTACCGGCGCTGGGCCTTCGAGTCGAGCGCGCTCGACCTGGCCCTGCAGCAGGCCGGTCGCTCGCTGGGGGACGTGCTCGAGCGCGAGCTGCGCCCGGTGAACTACGTCGTCTCGATGCGGCTCGAGTGGTTCGACCACGAGGGCCCCGACCGCCCCGACAAGCTCCTGGCGCTGCTCGAGCGCTACCCGGGCACCCGCTTCAAGCTCGACCCCACCAACGGCTGGACGCCCGAGCTGGTGCAGACGCTGGTGGACACCGGCGCGGTCGACTCGCTCGACCTCAAGGGCTGTTACAAGGACACCCCGGTGGACGTGGAGACCGACCCGGAGCTCTACTCGATGGTGATCGAGTCGTTTCCCGACGCCTGGCTGGAGGATCCGGACGTCAACGACGAGACCCGCCCTCTGCTCGACCCGGTGGCCGACCGCATCACCTGGGACGCGCCCATCCACTCCGTGGACGACGTGCTGGCCCGCCCCTGGCCGCCGCGCATGGTGAACATCAAGCCCTCCCGCTTCGGTCCCCTGCGCCGGCTGTTCGCCATGTACGACTGGTGCGAGAGCGAGGGCGTGGGCGCCTACGGCGGCGGGCAGACCGAGCTGGGCCCGGGCCGCGGCCACATCCAGTACCTGGCCTCGCTGTTCCACCCCGACACGCCGAACGACACCGCCCCCGGCGGCTTCAACCGCCCGGAGGTCCCGGACGGGCTGCCGCAGAGCCCGCTGGAGCCCCGCGCGGCCGCGAGCGGCTTTCGCTGGGAGGACTGACACGCAGGAGGCCCGCGCCTTCCATCACGCCGTGCAGGCCGCGGTGTGCGACGTGATCGAGCCCTGGGAGCACGGTGTGGTTCTGCGGGCCACCCGCTTCCCGGACTACTACGACTTCAACGTGGTCCGGGTCGACGAGACGCCGGGCGGCATGAGCGCCGAGGAGCTGGCGGCGTTCGCCGACGAGGCTCTGGCCGGGCACGCGCACCGGCGCGTGGACCTGGAGTTCGAGCCCGCCGCCGCGGAGCGCCTGCGCGCCGGCTTCGAGCGGCTGGGCTGGCTCTCGGAGCGGCTGGTGTGGATGCGCCAAACGCCGCCGCAAGCAAAGCTTGCGCTGCGGCGGAGGCGCCGGTGCCGCCCGGTCCGCAGATGGAGGTGGAGCAGGTGCACTACGACGTCGTGCGTCACCTGCGCGTGGCCTGGCACCGCGAGGACTTCCCGGAGATCGACCCCGGGCCCTTCCTCGACCAGGCCCGTGAGGTGGCGATGAAGCTGGGCGTTCAGGTCTTCGCCGCCTTCGAGGGCGGCAGGCCGGTGGCCTACGCGCAGCTGGAGCGCCTCGGTGACCGGTCCGAGCTCAGCCAGCTGTACGTGCTCCCTGAGCAACGCGGCGGCGGCCGGGGCACCGCGCTGACCCGCGCCGCCATCGCGGCGGCGGGCGACGTGCCCGAGCTGTGGATCATCGCCGACGACGAGGACCGGCCGAAGCAGCTCTATGCGCGGCTGGGCTTCCGGGCGGCCTGGACGGTGGTGGAGCTGCTGCGGCTACCCGCTGTCTCGTCTACCTCTTCCTCGGGATGACCAGCGTCCGGCTCCTCTTTCCGGTGGTCCCGCCGGTGGGCTTGAACGAGGTGTTGATCTTGGCCTTCACCCGGCGCTTTTTCAGCACCCGCGCCATCTGGCGTCGCTCGGCCCGCGACAGCTTGAGCACCACGCGCACCCGCCCGGCTCGCCGCGGCCGCTTGGTCACCCGCGCCAGCCGCTTCACCTTGGCGGCCGAGGCCTGGCCACGAGACAGGTTGGCCCGCATGCCCACCCGGAGCAGGCCCGGGCCCGGTACCCGCACCACCACGATCACACGGCCGTTCTTGTAGCGGCCGATCTTCAGCCGCACGCGGTTGCTGGGCCGGCGGACCGTGACCGAGGCGGTGGCCGGCTGGCTGTCGGCCGCGCCGTCGTTGGCCACGAACCGAACCGCGTCTGAGCCCCGGAAGCCGCGGTTGGGCGTGTACAGCACCGAGTCGCCCTGGATCGGGCCCAGCGTCCCGTTGGCCGGGCCACTGACGATCCGGCGCCGCAGCGGGTTGCCGTTGGGGTCCGTGCAGGTAAGCGCCAGCTCAACCGGCCGGCGGGGCCTCGTCCTCGCGCTGCTGTTCGAGCACGATGGCGGCTTGGCCGCCCCCGGCCCGGTGTAGCGCAGGATCACGAGCCCGTAGTCGCGGTCCGAGCCGGCGATCAGCCGCTCGCCCGACGGGGTGGTGAACTGCTCGACCCCCCAGAAGTTCGAGCCCTGGTCGTCGATCCAGGCCCCGACCGGCTCGAGACCGCCGCCGCGGCTGTACCGGAGCACGCGGATGCCGCCGGCGTAGTACGAGCTGTAGGCCAGGTTCTCGGTCGGGTCGGTGGCGAACTCGTGGATCGAGAGGTCACCGAAATCCGTGTCGTAGCGCGGGTCGAGCGACTCCTGGATCGCAAATGCGTCCAGCTCCGCGCTGGTCCGGGCGTCGTACAGGTGCCCGTAGCCCCAGCCGTCGAAGACGGCCGAGAGGTCCAGCGTCTCTCCGACGGTGCCCACGGGCGGCGCCGGAGTCGTCGTGGCCGCCTCCCCCGGAACGCACGAGTAGGTCGCGGGGTCGAGCACCCCGAGGATGGCAAGGCCGGTGGCCCGTCCGACGAAGATGCTCTTGATCGACACCACCGGTGGGTCGGTGAAGATCATGTTCAGCAGCCCCTCGCAGCGTGTGTTGTCGCCGGGCGGGAGGGGCGTGACGTTGTTGCTGAAGATCACCATCCCGTCGTAGCCCGCGGCCTCCGCGTTCGCGGTCTTGACCTCGAAGCTGCAGGTGCCGCGCTCCGACACGGCGATCGTGGTCGCGGCCGGCGCGACCGGGATCGTGGCCGGGTCGCACGCGTCGCCGACGTAGAGGGTCCCGCCCGTGAGCGGCTCGTCCACGTCGATCTGCAGCCCGTCGATCGGGACACCGTCGGCATCCACCGGAGCGCCGAACCCGAACGGCGGGTCGGCCTCCACGCCCGCGATCTTCTGGCTCAGCCGGTAGGGCCCGAAGTCCTCGTCGGCCGCCAGGATGTACTGGTTGTCGTACGAGAACTCGGCCTGGTGGGCGTTGCCCTCGGGCGGGTCGAACCCGGTGAGCAGGTCTGGCGCGTCGAACGATGTGTCGGTGATGTACCTCGGGCTGGCCGGGTTGGACACGTCGAGCTGCACGTAGCCGGCGTCCCAGTAGCTCACGAGCATCCGCATGCGACCGTTCACCCGCTTCACGACCACGTCGTGGTGCAGGACCGTGTCGCCGTAGGCGGTCTGGCCGAGGACCTGCGGGAAGACCTCCGAAATGTTGACATCGGCGATCAGCTCCGGCGCCCGCGGGTTGGTGATGTCGAAGATGTCGAGGTCGGTGACCTCGATGTTGTCCGAGGCCACGAGGTACGCCCGTGGACCGTCCTGCCAGGCGAACACGGAGTGGTAGGAGATGCCCTTTGTGGGCAGCGGCGTGGTCGGGTCCTCGTCGTCGAAGATGTCGCCGGCGCTCTGCACCAGCGGCCTCGGGCTCGACGGGTTGGTCACGTCGTAGAGGTCGAAGCCGCCCCCGGTCTTGTCGGTGGGGGAGCACGGCGCAGTCACGTTCGAGCCGTAGGTCTCGTTGTTGACTGCCAGGACGTCGCCGCGGAACCCCGGAAGGTTGAGTGAAATGGCGTGGGCGCCCTCGCCGTGGTAGGAGTCGGCCGGGGCGGGGATGAAGCCCACCTCGCGGGGCCGGCTCGGAGTGCGGATGTCGACGACGTAGGTGCCGCCGCGCTCGCAGTTCGGGTTGTCCCAGGAGTTCAGGTAGGCGTAGCCCTTGTGCACCGACAGGTCGGCGATCTGGCCATCCAGGATGGGCCCGAACCTGCCCGTCGGCTCCAGACGGCCGACGACCTCGAGGTTCTCCCTCCGGCCGGGGAGGCCCCCCGGCTCCGCCGGTAGCTCGAGTGCCGACGAGGGCTGAGGCGTCGTATTCTCACCCGCTGCGTCGGACCGCGTGGGCAACAGGGGATTGAAGGGGCTCGCGGACGCCTCCACGGCACCCACCGACAGGAGCAGCCCCACGCAGAGCATCGTCCGCCATGCCCGACCACCGCTAGATCCCACGTGCCGCCTCCATCTCGTGACTGTCAAGGTCGCGAGTCCGCGCGCGAGTGTAACGCCTCAGCGGCGCAACTCGACTCGCCGCTTGAGGATCCGCGTGTTACCAGCCGGGTCCACGGCGGTCGCCGTGAGCGTGGCCCGCACCGGTCCGCGCCGGAACAGGGCACGTCGGGCCTTCTTGGTGAAGCGCACGAAGGCGTAGGTGGTGCCGCGATCCTCCAGCCGCGCCGAGCCGCCGGCCACCACCCGCGAGCGCCGCAGGCCGAGGCGGCGAGCGGTGGCCCGGTTGAGCACCAGCTCCGCCGTGGCGCCGCAGGCCTCCGAGCAGCGCAGGCGCACCACCAGGCCGGCACGCACCTCGGCCAGCCGGTGGCGGCGGCCGACGGCGGCGCCGAGACGGGGGCGGCTGCGGTCGGGCGTACCGGGCCGCGGCGGCGGCGGCGCGCCGATCGCGGGCTCGTCGGGATCGCAGGCCGTCCCGATCCCGTCTCGGTCCCGGTCGAGCTGATCGTTGACGAGCCCGTCCCCGTTGACGTCGGTGGCCTCGAGGTTGTAGACGGTCGGGCAGTTGTCGAAGCCGTCGTCGAAGTCGTCGCCGTCGCGATCTCGGTCGCAGGCGTCGCCGCGGTCGTCCCCGTCGAGGTCTGTCTGGGCCGGGTTGGGGACGAGGTCGCAATTGTCGTCGTCGTTGACGAGCCCGTCCCCGTCGTCGTCCACCGGCGGGCAGGCGTTTCCGTAGCCGTCCTCGTCATCGTCTTCCTGGCCCGGGTTGGAAATGGTCCGGCAGTTATCGGGCCGAGCGTCTGGCACGCCGTCGGCGTCGTCGTCGGTGTCGCAGGCGTCGCCGAGCACGTTGATGCCTGGGACGCCGGGGACCGGCTCGGTGCCCCGGTCGGTGTTCACCTGGCCGCCGTTCTTGGTCAACGGGCAGTTGTCCGCGATGTCACGGACCTCGTCCCCGTCCACGTCGCCCGGCTCCGGGTGCGCGGCCCGGGCGGTCACCGATGAGGAGGCGTTCCCGGTGCGCAGCAGGCGGACCTCCGGCGCGTTGCGCCGGCTCGACTGGCCGCTGAGGTCGGTCGCCACCACCGCGAGCCGGACGACGACCGGCTTGCCGCGCTGAAGGGCACGGCGGGCCAGGCGCCAGTGGCGCCCGGTCAGGCGGTAGCGGAGCTCGGCGCCGCCGCCCGCGACGGCGATCCGCTTCCGGGGCACGCGCTTGATCGGGAGCGTGAGCCCGGTGGCCTCGAGGAAGCCGGAGGCGCCCAGCGCTCCCCGCTCGCTGGTGGTGGCGTACACCCGCACGACGCGAGAACGCCCAATCCGCTGCAGCGTGGGGGCGCCGGCGTCCACCACCGGCGGCTTGCCGTCGTCGACCGGTCCCGTGGGCGCGGCGGTGGCCGTACGGGTCACGCCCTCGCAGTCGGCAGCCACGAGGTCCGAGCCGTCGGCGTCGACGGTGTCCCCGCCGGGCCCGCAGCGCACGGTGTCGGCCTCGCCGTCGCGGGCGGCGATCCGATCGGCCCCGGGCCCGCCGTCGAGGACGTCGACGCCCTGGTCGCCGCTCAGCACGTCGTCGCCCTCCCCGCCGGCCGCCGAGTCGTTGCCCTCACCGCCGCTCACCTCGTCGCCGAGCGGTCCCGCGGTCAGGCCGTCCGCGCCGGTGCCGCCCAGGAGCGTGACCGGCACCCGCAGCGACACCGCCGCCGTGTCCTCGCGGTCGCCCAGGTCGATCCGCACCCGCCGCACGCCGTCGAGCGAGCAGAAGGTCTGCACGATGAAGCCCTCGTTGTCGACGGCGCCGGGCGTGCACGTGCCAGGGTCCATCCCGCCGTCCACGCGGTCATCGCGGAACTCCACCCGATTGCCGGACGGGCGCACGGCGAGGCCGTTCAAGGATGTGGCGTCGGCGGAGGTGTAGGACACCAGCCCGCCGCCGGAGCGCACGAGCGAATGGGCGGCGGCCGCGCCTGGTACGAGCGCCGAGGCCGCGGCGCAGACCAGGACCGCGCACAGCCCGCGCCTCACGGCCGGAACTCCTCGCTCCATTTTTTTCCGCCGTCGGTGGTGTGCAGGATCGTCCCGTCGCTCAAGGCCATGTACAGCTCATCGGTCCCTTGCGGGTCCAGAGCGTAGGGCTCCCCGTCCACCTTGCCCACCTGATCGAAGCTTTCCCCCCGTCGCTCGACACGCCAACCGTTCCGTCGGCCAGCGCCCGGTAGAGCTTGTCCGGGGCCGTCCAGGCCAGCCGGCTGCCCTTCCCCGGTTGCAGCGGTCGCCAGGTCGCGCCGTCGTCCTCGGAGCGGAAGAGCTGCTCGTCGGTGGCGGCGAGGATGAGCTGTGGGTTCTCGGGGTCCACCTCGAAGTCGATGATCAGGCCCCTGGGCGTGAAGTTCTCGACGAAGCGGCGCCCGCCGTCCTCGGAGATGACCATCGCGCTCAGCACCGCGTCCCAGGCATAGAGGCGACCGTGCTTGAAGACGATCTTGTGCAGGTCGGCGTTCCCGAGCCGGGAGACCACCTCCCAGCTCTTGCCACCGTCCTCGGAGCGCAGGTAGCCGAGGTACTGGGGCAGCGTGCGCTGGTCAGGGTGCCCGGAGCCCACCAGCTCGCCCCGGTCGTCGACGTTCAGCTCGAGGAACGTGCCCACCGTGGCCCGCTTGCCGCCCGCCTCGATCGTGCCTCGCACGCGCCGCACTCCGTCGGTCTCCGGATCGATGCGAAAGAAGCCGCGGTTGGTGGTGAGCAGGAACTCGCCGCTGCCCGTGTCCCGCTCGAGCGAGTTGACGAAGGGCGGGCGCTTGGAGAAGTCCACAAGGCGGTCCGAGCGCGCGCCGCCGCCGCTCGACTCCTCGCCGCAGCCGGCTACGGTGAGGACCGCCACCAGGGCCAGCACCCGCCTCATGCCCCGGCCGTGGCCAGCAGCCACAACGCCAGGGTCGTGAAGCCCACCATCACGGCGAGCATCCAGTACTGCGAGCGCACCGCGCTGCGGGCGTCCGGGTACAGCGAGAGCGCGCGCTCGTGGGCCAGTGTCAGAGCGGCCACGTGCCCGAGCACCACGAAGCCCACCTGGAGGTACCAGGCCTCGTTCTGGCTGAGAGCGCCGTAGTCGATCGTCGCCGTGGCGGTGCCGAACAGGTTCCAGCCCTCGCCCAGCGGGTCGGAGGCCAGATAGGCGATTCCCTGCCCCTCGAACACGAGAAAGGTCAGGTAGTGGGCCGCCACGTAGACCATTGCGATGGGTACGAGCGAGGACGCGAAGGCGCGGGCCAGGTCGGGGGCGCTGAACCGCTCCGACACCGTGTGGGCGCCCTCGATGCCCAGGGCGTAGAACCCGCTGACCAGCGCGACGCCCAGCACCAGCCCGGCGCTGCCCACGAGCACCGGGGCGTCGAGGGCCGCATCCTCGGTCAGGCCGGTCCACAGCGGCCCGGAGCTGAGCCCGTCGAAGGTGACAGTGCCGATCATGATCAGGATCAGCGCGGTGGTGCCAGGCACCATGTCGAGCCGGGTCAGCCCGGCCAGCGGCGGCCGCACGCCCACCACGGCATCCCGTCGCTCGAAGGGTGAGATGCGGGCGAACAGGTCGAAGTAGACGGCGAAGGTCTCCCCCCGGCGGGTCCAGGTCTCGACGCCGTACAGCTTCTGGGCCACGAGGGTGTAGAGGGTGTAGACGAGCGCGGCGATCGCGAGCGTGCGCGGCTGCTCGCTCCACTCGGAGGCCAGCTCTATCCAGGCGAAGCCCAGCACGCCGAGGGCCGCCGGCCAGCGGCCGAGCCGTTCCGGGTAAGGCCGGCGGCCGCCGCCGCCGAGCAGCCGCCCGAGCGCGCGCCAGGGGCTCAGTGCCCGGAACACGTTGCCGAAGACCGCGCTCACGAACACCATTCCCACCCAAAAGGTGATGAACACGAAGGTGGGGGCGAAGTTCTCGAACGCGCTCTGGGTACCGGCCAGCCCGGCCACGATCACCAGCCCGAGCAGCAGCACGCCGAGGACCCCCGCCGCCAGCTCGAGCCCGGGCGCGCCGAGGAACCGCCCCAGCCGCCCCGGCAGCGGCCGCCAGCGATCCCCGGAGAGCTTGGGCTCGGGCCACAGGACCGCCAGTGCCACGAAGGAGACGATCAGGACCACCGCCGCCGCCCAGCCGAAGAGCCATTCCGGCAGCGGCAGGCTGGCGCGCTGGACGAGGCCGTGGGCCAGCGGGAAGACGAGCGGGAGGGTCAGCGGCCTAGCGCCGGATCGCGAACAGCACCCGCGGGCCCTTCGAGCAGCGGAACTTGATGCTGGTCGAGCGCCCGAACGTCTTGCAGCTGTACCCGGAGGGCCGGTTTCCGTGCCGGAGGTAGCGCTTGGCCTGGCGACGGGCCGTGGTACAGCGGATCTGGTCCGCCTTGATGTTGAAGCGCTTGCCCTTCGCCGCGACCATCCCGCAGTTCTTCGGCGGCACCGGCGCCCAGGCGCTGCCCGGCGACAACGCGACGACGAGCGCAACCAGGGCCGATGCGGCCACGATGACGCGTATCCCTCTCAAGCCATCTCTCCTATACCCGGATCACTCCGCTTGCTCGAACACGGTACACCGCCCACGACGTGCGGTAGCGTCGCCGGACCCGACCAAGGACACGCATGCCGGCTGAACGATTCGTAGAGGCCTTGAACGAGCAGATCGGGCGCGAGTTCGGCGCCTCGCAGCAGTACCTCGCGGTCGCGATCTGGTACGAGGACCAGACGCTCCCGCGCCTGGCCCAGCTCTTCTACGACCAGTCCGTCGAGGAGCGCGGACACGGGCTGATGATGGCCAAGTACCTGCTCGACTCCGGCCTCCTGCCGCGGGTGCCGGCGGTGGCCGAGCCGCGCCCGAACTTCGCCGACATGGTGGAGCCGATCCGGCTGTCGCTCGAGCAGGAACGCAAGGTGACCGACCAGATTGCCGCGCTGGCCTCCATCGCCCGGGAGGAGAACGACTACGTGAGCGAGCAGTTCATGCAGTGGTTCCTCAAGGAGCAGGTCGAGGAGATCGACCTGATGACCACCCTCCTCGACACGGCCGAGCGCGCCCGCGACCGCCCGTTGGACCTGGAGGACTTCATCGCCCGCGAGGGCATCGGCGGCGGTGAGGAGTCGGATCCGACCGCGCCGCGCGCCGCCGGCGCGGGCTGAATGGTCGAGGTTCACACCCTCACGCCAGGGGGTCAGACGGCGACCGAGATGGCCGAGCGGGTCGTCGCCTTCCTCGGCGGGGCGGAGCGCTCGGTCGACATGGCGCTGTACGACGTCCGCCTGCCCGGCGAGCCGGGCGACCTGGTGTCCCAGGCGCTCAAGGACGCCGCCGCCCGCGGGGTGGAGGTGCGGATCGCCTACAACGCCGACCACGACGAGCGGAGGATCCCGCCGCCCCCACGGACCAAGCCCGAGCTGGTGGAGGCCCTGCCGTTCCCCACGCGCGGGATCCCCGGGATCCCGGACCTCATGCACCACAAGTACGTGGTTCGCGACGGCGAGGCGGTGTGGACGGGCTCCACCAACTGGACCACCGACGCCTGGACCGTCCAGGAGAACGTCGTGCTGATCGGCAGCTCGGCCGAGCTGGCGGCCGAGTACGCACGCAACTTCGCCGAGCTCTGGGCCACCGGCGACGTGGACCGCAGCGGCCACTCCGAGCCACGCACCCTGCGGATCGGGGCGAGCGAGGGCCGCGCCTGGTTCACCCCCGGGCACGGCGAGGAGCTCTCGCATCGGATCGCCCGCGCGCTGGGCCGGGCCCGCCGGCGCATCCGGATTGCCTCGCCGGTGATCACGGCCGGGCCGGTGCTGGGCACCCTGGCCGAGGTGGCCGCGGAGAGGCGGGTGGACCTGGGCGCCGTGGTGGACCTCACCCAGATGGAGCAGGTGGTCTACCAGTGGCGGACGAACGGCCGCTCGGCCTGGAAGATCCCGATCCTGGCCTCGGTGCTCGGCCACGCGGACTTCACCGGGAAGCCGAGCACGCGCTGGACACCGGAGTCGATCCACGACTTCATGCACGCGAAGGTCACGGTGGCCGACGACACCGTGTTCGCCGGTTCTTTCAACCTGTCGCGCTCGGGCGAGCAGAACGCCGAAAACGTGCTCGAGCTGCACGACCCCGAGTTGGCCGAGCGCCTGGCCGGCTTCATCGACGGCGTGCGGCAGCGCTACCCGGAGATGCCGGTGCTCAGCTGAACTGCTTCTCCTCGGTCGAGCCGCTGAGCGCCGCCGTGGAGACCTCCTCGCCGGCGATGGCCTGGGCGACCTCGTCGAACCATCCGGCGCCCACCTCCCGCTGGTGGGAGGTGGCGGTGTAGCCCTGGTCCTCGCTCGCGAACTCGGACTGCTGCAGCTCGGCGTAGGCGGTCATGCCGCGCTCGCGATAGCCCCGGGCGAGCTCGAACATCGAGTGGTTGAGCGTGTGGAACCCCGCCAGCGTGATGAACTGGAAGCGGTAGCCCATCTCGGCCAGACGCTCGTGGAAGCCCTCGATCTCGTCGTCGGAGAGCGCCCGCTTCCAGTTGAACGACGGCGAGCAGTTGTAGGCCAGGAGACGCTCGGGGTACTCCTCGTGGATGGCCGCGGCGAAGCGCTCGGCCTCCTCCATGTCCGGCTCGGCGGTCTCGCACCAGATGAGGTCGGCGTAGGGCGCGTAGGCCAGGCCGCGGGCGATCGCCTGGTCCAGTCCCGGTTCGACGCGGTAGAAGCCCTCCTCGGTCCGCTCTCCGGTGAGGAAGTGGCCGTCGGCCTCGTCGGCGTCGCTGAGCATCAGGTCGGCATCCTTGGCGTCGGTGCGGGCCACCAGCACGGTGGGCACGCCCTCCACGTCGGCGGCCAGCCGCGCGGCCACCAGGTTGCGGACGGCCTGCGCGGTGGGGAGGAGCACCTTGCCGCCCATGTGCCCGCACTTCTTCTCCGAGGCCAGCTGATCCTCGAAGTGCACCCCGGCAGCGCCCGCGGCGATCATCGCCCGCATGAGCTCGAAGCAGTTCAGCGCTCCGCCGAAGCCGGCCTCGGCGTCGGCCACGATGGGGACGAACCAGTCGATGTCGTCGTCGCCCTCGGCGTGGTGGATCTGATCGGCTCGGCGCAGGGCGTTGTTGATGCGGTTGACCACGGCCGGGACGCTGTCGGCCGGGTAGAGGCTCTGGTCGGGATACATCTCGCCGGCGAGGTTGGCGTCGGCCGCCACCTGCCAGCCGCTGAGATAGACGGCCTTCAGCCCGGCCTTCACCTGCTGGACGGCCTGGTTGCCGGTCGAGGCCCCGAGCGCTCGCACGGGCTCGTCCCCGGCGAGCAGCTCACGCAGCCGCTCGGCTCCCCGGCGGGCCAGGGTGTGCTCGATCGCGACCGAACCCCTCAGCCGTTCGACGTCGTCTTCGCTATAGGGGCGCTGGGTATCCATGATCCCCGAAGTTCCCCGTACGGCGGAGGCGAAAACCCTGCGAAAACCTCAGGCAGGGCGGCGGGCCTGGCGATGCGTGGCCGCCAGGAGCACCTCACGCACCTCGTGCGGGTCGTCGGTGAGGGTGAAGCGGTGCACGTCCTCGGGCGAGATCTTGCCCTCGGCCAGCGGCCGCTGCTCAATCCAGTCGATCAGCCCGCGCCAGTAGTCGCTGCCCACCAGCAGCACGGGGAAGTCGCTCACCTTGCCGGTCTGGATCAGCGTGAGCGACTCGAACAGCTCGTCCAGCGTGCCGAAGCCGCCCGGGAAGACCACGAAGCCGCTGGCGTAGCGGACGAACATGATCTTTCGGGCGAAGAAGTAGTGAAACTCGATGCCCAGCTCGACCCATGGGTTCATGCCCTGCTCGAAGGGCAGCTCGATGTTCAGCCCGATCGAGAGCGCCCCCGCGTCCTGCGCCCCGCGATTGGCCGCCTCCATCGTCCCCGGGCCGCCCCCGGTGATGATCGCCAGCTTCGCGTCGCCCAGCAGCCTGGCGGTCTCCCGGGCCAGGGTGTACTCGGGATGGTCCCGCGGCGTGCGGGCCGAGCCGAAGAACGAGACCGCTGCCCCCACGGGCGCCAGCGCGTCGAAGGCCCGGCTCAGCTCGGTCTGGATGCGCTCGAGGCGGTCGGCGTCGCTGAGGGTGGAGACGACCGCCGGTTCCTGGGCGGCGATGATCTCCTCGTCGAGGGTCCGCGGCATGCGCGGCCCGGGGTCGTCCATGACCCCGAGCCTAGCCCTGCCGCGCCTCCCTGGCGCCCTGAAGGCGGTTGAAGCGACGCCGGGCACCGAAAGCCGTACCCGCTTGTGCCGCCGGCTACGCCTAGGGCCGGGGCGCCGGGCTGGACGCCGGCTGCTTCCGGATCGACTCGATTCCGCCGCCATCGTCGAGGCCTTCGCCGCCGACCTGTGGGAGCCGGCGTGAGTGTTCTCCGAGGGCGCCGTGGATTTGGCTGGGTAAGGGAGGGGGTTCCCTACGAAACGTCCCACATGGGGACGCAACGTGCGCAACCCCCCGAGCTGGGCCTCTTCCCCAGCCGCGAACCCTCGGCCCCGCCGGCCCACCAGGCACGCTCCCGATCACCTTCGCGCGTTAGGGCGAGCTTCGCTGCGCCAGCCGCTCGAGGGCGCTCACGGGGACCGCGAAGGCGATTCCGTCGCCCCGCCCCTGCGAGATCACCCCGATCACGCGGCCCGCTCGGTTGAGCAGCGGGCCCCCGGAGTTGCCCGGGTTGATGGCGACGTCGGTCTGGATCGCGCCGCGCACGCGCGACCCGTCCGGGGCCTCGATGCGTCGGCCCACCGCGGAGACCACGCCGGCGCTCACCGAGCTCCGGAGCCCGTAGGGGTTGCCGATGGCGACCGCCGGGTCTCCCGGCCGCACCGCGTCGGAGTCGCCCAGCTCCAGCGGCTGTGTTCCCCGCGCCCGCGCCGGGCGCAGGGCCAGGATGGCGAGGTCGGTGGAGGCGTCGGCACGCAGGACGCGGGCGCCCACCCGCTTCCCCCGGATCTTCACCGTCACCTCGTCGCTGCGGGCCACCACGTGCTGGTTGGTGACCACCCGGTCGCCTTCGATCACGAAACCGGAGCCGGTGGCTACCCCGTCCTCTTGCGTAGGCGGCCCCTTCGGCCAGGGAACGCCCCGCGGCCGGGCCTCGACCACCAGCACGCCGGGCCTGGCGCCGCGGTAGACCTCCGCCACCGTGCGCTCGGCCGGCGCGGTCACGGTTTCGGCCGCGCTCGGGGCGGCCGGCTCGTCCTGGCCGGCCGCCCCCGAGGCGAGCATGACCGCGGCGACGACGGACCCCGAGATGAGTCCGCCTCCCAGCGCCGCGACCAGCGGGGAGATGGGGCGCATCCGCTCCGGCGCGCCGCTAGAGCTCGATCGAGCTCTGGCCGTTGCCGTTGCCGCCGCGCTTCTCGGGGCAGTCGCCCCGGTCACCGCCGCGTTCGCCCCCGCCGCCCCGATCGCCGTCCTGGCGCTCGGGCGCCGTCGACTGGATCGACCGCGTGCCGCCCTGGGCCGAGCCCTGGTCAGCGTCGCCCGATCCACCCGCGATCGCCACGCCCGCCGGGACCGCGGCCAGCGCTCCCGCCACGGCCAGCACCGCCACGAGCCGCCGCCCGCGAGGTGCCTTTCCGCCGTTCTCGTCCATCGCTCCTCCTGTCGGTCGGGATGCCATGGGACCGACCCTAGGAAGGGCTATGTCAACGGCGGATAACGGCTCTTATGTTGTTCTAAAGCGCGAGCGACAGGGGCTGCTCGAGCAGCTCCTTCACCCGGGCCAGGAACTGCGCGCCGTCGGCGCCGTAGAGGATCCGGTGGTCGCAGACGAGCGACAGCGTCATCTGGTCGCGCGCCACCACCCGTCCGCTGTCGTCGACCGCCGGCCGCTTCTCCAGCTTGCCCACGGTGAGGATCGAGGCCTGCGGCGGGTTGATGATCGCGGTGAACGACTCGATGCCGAACATCCCCAGGTTGGAGACCGTGAAGGTCCCGCCCGAGAGCTCGGGCGGCGTGATGGTCTTGTCCCGGACCTTCTCGATCGACGCCCGCGCGTCCTGGGAGATCTGGCCGAGTGACTTGCGGTCGGCGTCGAAGACGGTGGGCACCACCAGGGCGTCCTGCGCCGCCACGGCCACGCCGATGTTGACCTTCTCGTAGAGCTCGAACTTGCCGTCCCGATAGGCGCCGTTGACGCGCGGGTGCTCGCGCAGCGCGCTGGCGGCCGCCTTGACGACCATGTCGTTGAACGAGGGCGCCGGGTCGGCCACCTCCTTCAGCCGCTTGCGCAGCTCCACCGCGGCGGTCATGTCGACGGTGAGCGAGATCGAGAAGTCGGGAGCGGTGGCCTTGGACTCGGCCATGCGGCGGCTGACCGTCTGCTGCAGCCGCGTGAGCTCCAGCACGTCGGCCTCGCCCTTGGGCCCGGCCTCCTCGCGCCGGGGCTCGGCGGCGCGTTCCTCGTCCTGTTCCTCGGCCGCCGGGCGCTCCTCCTCGGCCGGAGCCTCGGGCGCTTCCGCGGGCGCCTCGGCCCGCGCGCCGTCGCCCTCCGAGGCGGCCTGCACGTCGGCCTTGACGATTCGCCCACCCGGTCCGCTGCCCTCGAGCTGCGCCAGCTCCACGCCGAGCTCCCGAGCCATGCGGCGCGCCACCGGCGAGGCCTTCACCCGGCCGTTGCCGTCGCCGCCCGCGGGGGCGCGCTCGCGCGTGGCGGTTCCCTGGCCGTCGCCGGCCTGCGTCTCGCCGCCCCCGGCCTCGGCGCCGGCGGCGCCGCGGGCCTCGCCCTCGGCCTCTGCCTTCGCGGGAGCCTCCTGCTCGTCCTCGGCGGGCTCTTCATCGGCGGATTCCTCCGCGTCGCCCTCAGCCTCTTCGTCCGGCTCCTCCGCGGCCTCGGTCTCCTCCGGCGGCTCCTCTTCGGCCGCCGGCTTCCCGTTGCTCTTGGCCTCGCCCGCCTCGCCGATGCGCGCGATCGGCTCGCCGATGGCCAGCGTGTCGCCCTCCTGGGCGAGGATCTCCACCAACACGCCGTCGCTGTCGGCGTCGTAGGTCATATTGGCCTTGTCGGTCTCGATCTCGACCAGCGGCTCGCCCCGCTTGACCTCGGCGCCCTCGTCGATGAGCCACTTCAGGACGGTGCCCTCCTCCATCGAGTCAGAGAGGCGAGGCATCGTCACATCGCTGGCCATTCGGTCTCCTAGAGGTCGCGGAAGGTGGCGAGCACGGCCTGCACGACGTGCTCCTCATGCGGGAAGGCGGCCTGCTCGAGCGGCTTGGAGTAGGGCATGGGCACGTCCGCCCCGGTGACCCGCTCCACCGGTGCGTCGAGCCAGTCGAACGCCTGCTCCTGGATCAGCGCGGCCAGGTTGGCGCCCACCCCACCGTGGGGCCAGCCCTCCTCGACGATCACGGCCCGATTGGTCTTCTTGACCGAGTCGAGGATCGTGTCCAGGTCGAGTGGACGCAGAGTGCGCGGGTCGATCACCTCGGCGTCGATCTCATGTTCCTCGGCGAGGGTCTCGGCCGCCTTCTCGGCGGTGATGGCCATGCGCGAGATGCCGATCACGGTCGCGTCATCGCCCTCGCGGCGAATCGCCGCCTCGCCGAAGCGCATCGGCCCGCCGTTCTCGGGGACCTCGCCGCGCTGGCCGTAGAGCGTCTCGTGCTCGATGAAGACCACGGGGTTGTCGTCGCGGATCGCGGCCTTGAGCAAGCCCTTGGCGTCCGCCGGCGTGCTGGGCGCCGCCACCAGCAGGCCCGGCACGTGGAGGTAGAAGGCCTCGAAGCAGTGCGAGTGGGTCGGTCCGAGCTGATGGCCCGCGCCCTGGGGCATGCGGATCACCAGGGGGACCTTCACCTGGCCGCCGAACATGTAGCGAATAGCGGCCGCGTGGTTGACGATCTGGTCCATCGCCAGCAGGGAGAAGTTGATGGTCATGAGCTCGACCACGGGACGCAGCCCGATCATGGCCGAGCCCACGCCCAGCCCGACGATGGTGTTCTCCGAGATCGGGGTGTCGCGCACCCGCTTCTCGCCGAACTCCTCCAGGAGGCCGGCGGTCACCTTGAAGGCGCCCTGGAACACGCCGATGTCCTCGCCCATGATGAAGACCTTCTCGTCGGCCTCCATCTCCTCCCGCAGGGCCTGTCCGAGCGCCTCGCGGTAACGCATCGTCGGCCACTAGTCGGCGCCTCCCTCTTCTCGGGCTCGTCGCCGCTGACCTCACCCTCGCCGGACGCCTGCTGGCCACCCTCGGCCTGCTCGGGATCGTCCGCTGGAGCGCTTCCGTCGTCGTCTCGTCCTCACCGGGACCCTGCTGGCTGCCCTCCTGGTCCTGGTCCTTGGGACCGCGTCGCGCCCGCGCCTTGCGGTCGCCGACGCTCGCGTAAGCAGCGCCCTTCTCGGCCAGCTCGTGCGGCACATCGCCGGCCTCGCGCTCGCGCTCGCCCCGGTGCGGCTCGGGCGAGCGCTCGTCGACGGTCCACCACCCGGGCACGTCGCCCGAGAACACGTAGACCTCGTCGTAGAGCGAGTCGAGGTCGGGGAAGGGCGACTCGTCGGCAAAGCGCACGGCGTCGTCGACGGTCTCGATCGCTTCCTTGTCGAAGCGTTCGACGTCCTCCTTCGAGAGCCGCTCCTCGTCGACCAGCCGCTTGGCGAAGGCCTCGATCGGATCGCGGCCCTGCCACTCCTCGACCTCCTCCTTGGAGCGGTACTCCTCGGGGTCGGCCATCGAGTGGCCGCGGTAGCGGTAGGTCACCGCTTCCACCAGCTGGGGCTTGCGTTCCTCCCGGGCCTGCTGAAGGGCGTCGGAGACCACGGAGTGCACGTCGAGCACGTCCATGCCGTCACAGCGGGTGCCGGGCACGCCGAAGCCCTCGGACTTGAGCGACAGGTCGGTGACCGCCGAGTGGCGGTGCAGCGCCGTGCCCATTCCGAACTGGTTGTTGATGATCACGAAGACCACCGGGAGGCTCCACAGCGCGGCGAAGTTCATGGTCTCGCCGAAGGTGCCCTGGTTCGTGGCGCCGTCGCCCATCATGGAGAGGATCACGTCCTCGGTCTCCATGTAGTCGCAGGCCAGGGCGACGCCGGCCGAGAGCGGGAGGCTGCCGCCCACGATCCCGTAGCCGCCAAGGAAGCGCTTGTCCCAGTCGAAGAGGTGCATCGAGCCGCCGCGACCGCGCGAGCAGCCGTCCTGGCGACCGAACAGCTCGGCCATCACGGCGCTGGCCTCGGTCCCGCGGGCGAGCGCCTGCCCGTGCTCGCGGTAGGTCGACATGAGGTAGTCGGTCTCGCGCAGCGCCTGGGTGGCGCCGACGACCGTGGCCTCCTCGCCGATGCAGAGGTGCAGGAAGCCACCGATCTTCGCCTTCGCGTACATCTCGCCCGCGCGCTCCTCGAAGCGGCGGATGAGCATCATCTTCGCGAGGACCGTGCGGCAGGTTTCCTCGTCGGGAAGGTCGTGCTTTACCTCCCCGAGGCCGACCTCCTCGGCCGTGGCTACGTCGGCGGGGGCGGCGTCGTTGCCGCCGTCCTTCTCGTCCGGCTTGCCCTGTTTCTTCGACTCCGTGGCGTCCTTGGTGGCCATCGAGTCGGACTGTACCCGGTACGTCAGGGATTCAAGACGCGATACCCCCAGTCGGGGGGTGCGGTGGTCTCGCGAGGCGGCGGTCGCGGGTAAAGGGCGTACGGAAGAGGTCAGCGTCAGCCGGGCATTGGGGTGAGCCTCCCGCAGGCCAGGCCGCCTGTCAAGACGGGCGCGTCGTCTGTTCTGTGAGCGCCGCGGCCGCCTCCTCGAGCTGGTCGTCCCCGTAGTAGAGGCGGTCCCCCACCGCCACCGTCGGCACGCCGCGAACACCGCGGGCGAAGGCCTCGTCGGTCGCGGCGCGCAGCCGCTCCTTGGTCGAAGTTGTCTCGATGCCCTTCAGGACGGCGTTCGGATGCAGCTCGCAGGCCGCGGCGGCGATGAGGACGTTGTCGATCTCCGACAGGTCGCGCCCCCCGGCGAAGGCCTGCCGAAAGGCCGCGAGCGAGAAGGCGACGGCGCGGCCGATCTGCTGGGCGAACGTGGCCGCACGCATCGCGGCGAGCGTGTTGCCAGGCCACGGGTCCGGCCACCGGAGCGGCATCAGCTCGTAGGCCGCCGCTCGTCGCTCGACCTCCGCCATGCCCGCCTCGCGCCCGTCGGTGGTGGCCCACGATTTACCCCCGCTCTGTTGCCAGATACCGCCGAGCAGGATCGGCTGCCAGACGGGCACCACCGGCAGAACGCTGCTGATGCGCTCCGCCGTCAGGTAGGCGTAGGGGGAGCCGAGGTCGTAGTAGAAGGTCGGGGCGGGGGGCACGCCGGGGGCGAAGAGTGGCAGCGTTCAGGCCAGCCGGAGCTCGGTGCCGACCATGAGGAGGTCGGGGTCGCCGGTCCCGATCCTCTCGTGGTTGAGCGACCACAGCCGTTGAACCTCACGGGATACTCGGGCCGGCGAGGCGCCGGGACCCAGCAGCCGCTCGGCGATGGCCCAGAGTGAGTCGCCGGGCTGGACGACGTGGATGCGGTCTTCGTTGTCAGCGCTGCGGGCGGGCGCGTGGACGACGCGAGTGCTCTGTTCGGACGGGGCTGGTTGGGCTCGGCGACCGTGCCCCGCCGATCTGGACAGTCGTGCTTTGCGGGGGTGGGTTCACCGAACGTCCGAGTTGCGGTTGCGGTTGCGGCTGCGGCCGCGGCTGGGGGTTGGCGTGGGGCCGCCCGCTGCGGTCGACCTTCCGCTCGTCGGCAGGAGTCTCGGCGGGCAACCGTTGAGGTTCTGAAGGTTGCGTCTGTGGTAAGTCGGTGGGCGAGGACTGAGGCTGGGTAGGGGGCGTCGAAGGCGGCTCGGACGTTTCGGGCGGCGCCTCCGCCTCCGGCTCAGGCGCGACGAGGTTGCCCCCGTCGGGCGGCGGGGGCGCGTCGGGCTCCGGTTCGGGGAGGTCCGGATCTTGGAGCGGCTCGGCATCGAGCGGAGTACCCACGCCGTCGTCAGCGTCGGCCCCGTCGGGTGGGGCCGACGGGTCGAAGGGAAGCGTGGTGCCGGTGCCGCCGGGATCGAAGGTGGGCGCGTCGACCTCAGCATCGCCGGGACCCTCGGGAGCAGCAGTGCCCTCCTGGCTGCGATCGGGCTCCTGGGCGGCGACCGGCGGCGCGAGGGTGGCTGAGAGGGCGAGGAGGCTGGTGGTGAGCGTGGTTCGGGCTCGTACGTGGGAAGGGCTAGCTTGGGAGGCACGCAGGCGATCGTCTCGCGTCAGGGTTCACGCTGACTGGGCCTCCTAGTTCAGCGGATCGACGACGCAGCGGAATGCTCTTGCGCCAGCGGCAGTGTTCGGGGTCGAGAGCCACGCTCCCGAAGTGCGTCGGTGATGAACAGAACGTCGAGCTCGGCCCGGAGTAGGCGCGGGATAGACGTTCCGGGTGAGCTCACCGCCAGCGGCTAGCACGACGCCCGGCTCACCTATAGCCGTCATCAATTCGTCGTGGCTGGGAAGGCGCCGTCCAGGGGAGGCGGGCCGATCGATGCTTTCGCATACGACCGCAGCAGTGCTGTACGGCGCCGGGACTCTGCCGCTGTCTCGACGCAGACGTCGGAGACAGGGGTGGTCGCCCTCGGACATCGCAGAAGAAATCGGCTTGCAGTCATGCCGTTGAGCCGCTCCGCATTTCGCGCTCGCGGCACGGTGCCGAGTCGCGATTCCTTGATCCGACTCGATCCGAGCGTGTTCCGCTTCAGGTCCTTGTAGGTGAGCGAGTTGTTCGCGACGTCCCGGCCGGTGATCGTCAGTGCTGCGTAGGACGACCCGCCGAGCGCGATGAAGACCGCAAGCGTCGCCATCACATTTGCGTAGCTCAGGCGCCTGCGGAGGGCCTGCTTCACCGAATCTCGCTTGGCCATGCCTGCCACGGTAACCCGCCGAAGCCCGCCGAGTCTCGCTCACACTGGTGGAGAGCACAGCGCAGGATCATCGGCACGCTGGGCCCCGGACGACCACCCTGACCGCTTTGGTCGCCCCAGCTTCGAACGGATATCCCGTCTCGCCAGGGAGGCGCGCACGGAATCGATAGCGGGTCAGGCCGCAGCTGCGGCGGAATCGGTAGCGCACTTTCCATGATCCATCGGCAGAGGTCCGCGTAGTGCGGAATGTCTGCCAGCGGCCGGACAGGGTCACCTGCAACTCCACCAGCTTTCCTGCCGCCGGCTGAGGGAGCGAACGCAGCCGGCCGGTGAAACGCACTGCCTGGCCATTTCGCAGACGCCGTGGTCGGGGTCGGATTGACGACGCTGCCGGCACCCGAACCGTCGCTTCGCTCGTTGCCGGCAGCGTTACGGGTGTTCCGGGATAGGCAATGCGGAATGTCCGTGTGGACCCCGGTCCAGCTGTATAGGCGTAGTTGCCTTCGGTGTCGGTGCGAATCACAGCCTCGAGGCGCTCAGGCACCAGCGTGCTGCGCGACAGGACCTGCACCTCGGCATTGGGGAGTGGCCGGCCATCCGACGTCTGGAGTCGTCCAACGATCTGAGCCTCTCGACCAAACGCCACCTTGGACTCGGGCTCGATTGTCTCGACGCGACGGCGCACGGTCCGGCGCTTCCCATCTCTGCGGACACGCTCGCGAACAATGCGAGTGCCTCTTACGCCGGAGCGGATGACCGTCGGCGTGCGGAGCGGGAGCGTCACCACCATCGGCTGACCGTCGAGACGGCTGTCAGTGCTGTTCTGGTTCGTGGCCAGATCTCTTGCCGTAGCGCGCAGGAGATAGGTGCCTGCAGGCAGTTGCGCATCGTTTATACGGGCCACCAGGCGGCTGCCATGCAGCTGGGTGGGCAGCGCCTGCCAGATGGCCGATCCTTGGCGGCTGAGCTCGATCTGGCCGCTGGCGGGGCCAGAGACCTTGTCAGTGACCTGGACTGAGACAAGCGTTGGATCGGACGCTGGGGACTGCTCAAAACCCAGCTGGGGAGGATCTGGGTCGTACCGGAGCGTCACCGGAACGGAGGCGTTGGCGGGCTCGTGGTTGCCGGCAGCGTCCTGTCGCCAGATGCGTACTTGCCACTCGCCGGGAGCCGGTACAGCAATCGGTGCGAGCCGCGTTATCCCGACACCACCCTGGGAGGCGTTGATGCAGCTACCTGGGGCATCTTCACTACAGAGGCGATAGAAAGCGTTGATAATCGGCGCCCGATCGGTCTCCGGAGGATTGGTCCAAGTCAGGACGAAGCCGTTCTGGTTTCGCCAACCCGAGGATCCCTCGACGGCGACGGGGACCGCGCCGGGCGCCGTGTTGTCGACGCGTACTGTCACGCCGGCTTGAGCTGCCGATGTTCCCGGCAGAGTCAACCGCCTGCAGGGCCAGTGCTTGAGAGCCCTCGGTAGCAGCGTCGTCGTCCGGAGGAGGATATTGCCCGGGCCGTTCGGACACGGAATCGTCTGCGTGAAAATGCACGGACGCAGATCCTGATCTCTGCAGGCTGCCCGCCCACGACCGCTCGCGCCAGCCGCACCCCGACATTGTCCGACGTGTCATAGCTCACCGTCTGGTTCCCACTCACCCACTGCCCCAGCGTGAACGGGTTGTTCTGGATGATCCGGATAGCCGGTGGGCTCACGTCGACCACGGTGGCGCTGGCCACCAGCGTCCGGATGTAGTTCTCGCCGCGGCTCGAGCAGTAGGGCGTCCGGTTGGTGCCCACGCAGATGATGCGCTGGACGATCTTGTTGGAACCGCTGACGTCCTTGGTCCGGCGCTTCGGCCAGCCCGCGGCTTGGGCGTTGCCGCGCCTTGGGCACTTCTCGTTGGCGCGGACGTTCTTGATCGGCACCGTCGGACCGTCGGGTCGGCTGGCCCAGACCTGCAGCGCATAGCGACAGTCGCGGCGGCGTGCCTGGCCGGACCAGGTGAAGCGCCCGAAGCGGGTGCCGGCCGGCGCGCGGAGGATGAAATAGGAGCGGGCTCCACGCCGTACGCGCCCGGAGCGGATGACGTTGCCGGTCACGAGCCCTCGGCGGCCGCGGCCCTCCGGGTTGCAGGCGCGCTTCCACATCATTCCGCGGGTGGCGAAGTCCTCGAAGGCCTGGCTCGAGTGCGTATCGAGATCGGCGAAGCAGTTGTTGATGGGGTACTCGGCAGATGCGGCGCTGCCCGGGCCACCGGCGAAGGGCAGAGCGCAGACCGCAAGCGCCACCAGGCCCCGCCTGACCCGCCGCCGCCTCACGGGCGTCCGTTCGGATAGGTGGTCATATGACGGCGGAGTCGAGCCGTTGAAAACCTCGCCCCCAGGGCTTTGCAAGGAGGCGGAGACCCTAGTACCGGACGGGTAGGCAAACTCCCAGCGCAGGCCCATTCATCCCGCTTTTTGCGGAAAAGCTCTCCGCCTGTCGGTACAGGGACGACTTGACCCCCCTGTGGGGGGCAAAGTCGACCATGTAGGTCGTGCGAGGCGCCCCGGCCCTAGCCGTGGATCAGCCAGCCATCCGTCGCCCGGGCCGCCTCCATGACGGTCTCGGCGAACGCCGGATGGGGATGGATCGTGCGGGCCACCTCGTGGTAGCCGCCCTCCAGCTCGCGAGCGTTCACGAGCTCCTGGATGAGGTCGGCCGCGCGCACTGAGCAGATGTGGCCGCCCAGGATCTCGCCGTACTGCTTGTCGCCGACGATCTTCACCAGTCCGCTGCGGTCGCCGTAGACGGTCGGCGCTCCCACGGCGCCCATGGGCACCTTCCCCACGACCACGTCGTGTCCGGCCTCCCGCGCCGCCCTCTCGGTCAGCCCGAACGAGGCGACCTGGGGATGGCAGAAGGTGACGGCCGGGATGTAGGCGTAGTCGATCTCGTGGACCTCGTGGCCGGCGGCGTCCTCGACGGCGATGATGCCCTCGTCGGACGCCTTGTGGGCGAGCGCGGGACCGGGAACCATGTCGCCGACGGCCCAGATGCCCTCGCGTGAGGTGCGCATGCGGCCGTCGACCTTCACCAAGCCGCGCTCGTCAACCTCCACGCCGGCCTCGTCCAAGCCCAGCCCCTCCACGTCGGGCCCGCGGCCCGCGGCGATGGTGAGGAAGTCGAACTCCTCCTCCTCGCCGTTGAAGGTAACCGTCACGCCGGAATCGGACGCCGAGGCGCTCTCAACCTTAGCGCCGGTCTCGATGCGCACGTTCTGCTTGGCCACTTCCTTCGCGCAGGCCTTAGCGATCTCCTCGTCCTCCAGCGGGAGGATCTGGTCCAGGGCTTCCAGCAACAGGACCTGGGTTCCGAGCCGGCCGAACGCCGAGGCGATCTCCGTCCCTGACGCACCCGCGCCGATCACGCACAACCGCGACGGCTGCTCGTTGAGCAGCCAGGTGCCGGCCGTGTCGAGTATGCGCTTGCCGAACTTGAGGTCGAGGATCGGCTTAGCCACCGAGCCGCAGGCCAGGACCACGCGGTCGGTCTCGATCTCGGTGCCGTCGAACTGACCGCCGATCTTGACGTTGGCGTCGTCGGTCACGGAGGCGAAGCCCTCGATGAGGTCGATCTTGTTCTTCTTGAGCAGCATGGCCACGCCGCCGGTGAGGGTCTTGACCACCTTGTCCCGATGCTTGGTCGCGCCCGAGTAGTCGAACTCGGTGCCGTTGACCGAGATGCCGAAGCTGCCCGCGTTCTCGACCTCCTCCATCACCTCGGCCACGCGCAGGATCGACTTGGCGGGAATGCAGGCCTCGTTGAGGCAGCGCCCGCCAACGTCGCCCTTCTCGACCACGGCCGTCTTCAGGCCCAGCTGCGCGGCCCGGATCGCGGCCACATAGCCGCCCGGGCCCGAGCCGATGACGATGCAGTCGTACTTGCTCTCGGGCATGGTGGCGAGACTATCTACCTGGACTTGGCGCCCGGACGCTCGGGCATCTGCAGGCGAGCCATGGCCTTCACCAGGAACCAGAACAGCGTGCCGGCGGCGGCGATCATCAGCACCAGCAGGACGGCCGCCCACAGCGAGGTCGCCGTGACCAGGCCGACCGAAGAGAAGACGATGGTGATGGCCAGGAGGGTCTGCATGCCGAGGACGGCGCCGTAGCGCGCCTTCCACATGCCGTAGGCCAGGGCGGCGAGGACGGCCGAGACCAGCAGCGTGCCGGCGACGGCCGGTGCCTCCTCGCCGTCGGCGCCGGACCCGGGAGCCGTGTCGAAGCCGACGATCATGGCCAGGACGTTCCCAAGCGCGAGCACCGCCGCCGCGATGGCACCCGCCGTGACCGCCGTCGGCCGCTCTCCCGGGCGAAGGGGCTTCAGGGAGCGCCGTACCGCCTCGTCCTTCGCACGTCCGCGGGCATATCCCTTCTGCATCGCGGAGCCGTCGGCGGGGCGCTTCGGGCGAGACTTGGCCCCGGACTTACGGCTCATCGGGAAGGGCGGCACGCAGGGTCGCGGCGGCGGCGCCAGGGTCGGTGGCGTCCCTGATCGCCCGCACCACGACGATCCTCTCTGCGCCCGCGGCCACCACCTCACTGACGTTATCGGGCTCGATCCCGCCGATCGCGAACCAGGGCCGCTCGCCGGCGTGGTCCGCTGCGTAGCGGACATAGTCGAGTCCCGCGGCCGCGCGGCCCTCCTTGGTGGGCGTCTGCCACACCGGGCCCACGCTGAGCTGGTCGGCCTCCAGATCGAGCGCGGCGTCGAGCTGGGCGGGGGAGTGGGTGGATAGGCCCACCAGCAAGCCGCCGCCGGCGATCCGTCGGGCCTCGGCCACGGGCATGTCGTCCTGGCCGACGTGCACCCCGTCCGCCCCGCAGCGCAGCGCCAGGTCAGGGCGATCGTTCAGCCAGAACAGGGCGCCGTGCTCGTCACAGGCCCGCCGAAAGACGGGAGCGGCCGCGAGGAGCTCGGACTCGGAGGCCGTCTTGTCGCGCAGCTGCACCATGTCCACCCCGCCCGCCAGGGCGGACCCGAGCAGCTCCTCGAGGCCCGGGCGCAGATCGGTGACGAAGTACAGCCGGGCACGGCTGAGGCGCTCGCCCGCGAAGGCGAGCGCCTCGCTCATCCGACTGGGCTGGGCGGCGCGGGGGGCAGGTTGATCGCCCCACCGGGGCGCTTGACCTTGCCCCGGTTGACCTGGAACCAACGCCGCAGGGCGTTGAACTGCGGGTACTTCGTGCCCCTCGTCGTGAGCAGGGCCACGTTGAAGAACGACGACAGGGAGCGCTTGGGCGGAGCCACCAGCAGGTACTGCAGCTGGCTCTTGACCCGTCGGTTGCGCAACGCCAGCGTGTAGGCCTTCTGGAGGTAGCGCACGCGGATCCTCTTGGGGAGCGCGCGCTTGCCGGCCGAGAAGTAGCCGTACTCGGTGAGGTACACCGGCATCCGGCCGCCGCCGTTCTTGCGCAGCAGACGGGCCCGCGAGAGCCTGTCGAGCGCCCGAGTGAGGCGGCTGAGCGTGCCGAGCGTCGCGTTGTCCGCGCCCGGGTACTGATAGTTCGGCGCGTGCCGGAAGTCATAGGGGTGGTGTGCGTAGCCGTCGGCCTTCAGCGGCGTGCACCTCCGTGCCCGCCGGTACTGCTTGTTGGCGCAGGTGACCCCGCGCAGGAACCGAAGCGGCGCGGTGGCACGGCCCGGGACGGCGTACGGCGACGTCTCGCCGATGAGCACCTTCGCCCGGGGGTCGGCCCGCTTGATCGCCGCGTAGCCGCGGGAGTACAGGCTGCGGTACTGCCGGGGACCCGTGCCGAGCGGCCCGAGCCACGTCTTGTAGTTGGGCTCGTTCCAGATGCTGTAGCGGTCGACCCGCCCCTTGAAGTGCTCGGCCGCGACTTGGGCGAACTGACCGAAGTACCGGACGTTGGGCTTGTACCAGGCCCGCTTCACCGACTTCTTGGCGTTGGCCCACCGGGGCGCGGGCCCGGTGACCGAGAGGTGGACGCGGATCCCGCGCTTGGCCGCGGCGTCGATCAGCTGGTCGACCCCGCCGAACTGGTAGTTGATCGTCTGCGGCTTCCTGCGCGCGCTGGCCTGAGGCTGGGCCATGGAGTAGGACCACAGGAGGTTCACGCGCAGGCGGGTGACGCCCAGCTGGCGTGCGTAGGAGAGCGCACGCTTCTGTGAAACCCGCTTGTTGCCCCCGAGGAACGTGTTGTCGTCCTGAAGGGCGAGCTCCATCCCGCGGGCGGCTCTCGCATCCGTCGCCGTGGTCAACAGGCCGGCGAGCAGGAGGGAGGCGGCGACGAGCGAGGCCAGCACGACGCGGGAGATACGGGGCACAGCGATCACGAGTCGGATTCTCCTTGGAACGGGGACTGACGGTGTTAGCGGGCGACCGGCCGCTTCACCCGAGTCTCGCCGTCGAGCGTGACCCGGAAGGTGTGGCGGTTGGCGCCCTTCAAGCGGATGACCTGGTTGAAGTAGCCGGTGCTGCTTACGGGGATCGAGCCGCGCGAACGGTAGCGACCGCCCGGGCGCTTGGATTCGACTGCTGCGCTGCCGCCCGTGAGCGAGCGGCGCGCGCCGAAGATGGACACGGCGTCGCGACCGAGCGACCGGACCAGCAGGGGCAGCTCGAAGGCGTCGTAGACCTGGGGCTTGACCCTCCCGTTGCGGAAGCGAAGGCCGGCCTGCCAGGAGGACCACCTGAGCAGGCGACCGCCTCCCGAGCGCGGTGGGTCGTCGTACAGCGTGTACTGCGAGTACGCCCGGACCCGCGGGTTGCGGTAGGCGATCCATTCGCTCTGGTCCATAAAGGCGGCGGCCCGCTTGAGCCGCGCGCCGAACGGATCGGGCGGCCTGGTCTGATAGCCGAACTCGGTGATCCAGATCGGCAGCCGGCGCGGGAGCTTGCCCCGGCGAGCGAGCTTGTCGAGGGTGGCGCGGATGCGGCCCAGCTGGCCGATCGCGGCGTCGTCGCGCGCCTCGGGCACCGAGGGCCCTCCGCCCTGTGTATAGGGGTGGTAGGCGAGGCCGGAGGTCGGGATGCGCCTCACCCGCTTGCAGCCGCCGCGCGCGCGGGCGGCCCGGCCGCGGATCTGGCGGTAGTTGCGGTTCAGGCAGGCCATCTCGCGCAGGAACTCGAGCGGCCTGACCCGTCGCGACGACGTTCCGCCGCGAGGCATCAGCTCGCCGAGCAGGATGGTGTCGCCGCCGTGGCCCGTCCTGCGGAGGGCGCGGTGTCCTGCGAGGTACAGGCCGCGGTAGATGTTGGGCGACAGCGGGACGCCGTCGTTTCGCTGCGGGCTCAGCCAGGAGTACAGGTTCGGCTCGTTCCACATCGACCAGATGTCGACGTTGGTGAAATGCTCGCCCGCCGCTGTTGTGAACCTCCCGAACTCCTTGGCGTTCGGCCGGTAGGTGCCGCGCCGGCCGCGACGGCCGGTGGCCCAGTCGGGAGCGTGCCCGCCCACGCTGAGGTAGGGCCTCATGCCGCGAGCGAGAATCGCTCGCACCGCTGTGTCATAGATCCCCCAGGAGTAGCTGGCGGGGTTCGAGCCGTCGAACCCGCTCGGCTTACGGCGCCCGCGGGGCGCCAGCTCGTCCCAGTACAGGTTGACCTTGACGATGTCGGCCCCGAGCCGCCTGAACTCGTCGAGGGTCGCGTCGGGAGCCGCGCGAACCGCAGAATCGTCCTGCATGATCAGGGCCTGCCGGCTGGACGCATGGGCCGTCGCGGGAGCGACGGCACAGACAAGCACGGCGATGATGATCGTCAGTCGTCTCATTGGTCAGGCGAGGAGCGGCGGTCGGGGGCAGGCGAGACGCTCCGGGTCCTCTCCTTAACAGCATCCGCGGAAGGAGTTGCGGTGCCGCAGGCACGAATGGATACCAGATCATCGGCGCGGGTTTCCGAATCGAATGTAAAGGTGGGGTGTCTATGCCCGCTGTGAGAGCCTCCCTGATCGCCGTTCTGAGCGCGCTCGTGCTGCTCGCCGCGGCACCCGGGGCCGACGCCGGGCAGCGCAAGGTCCCAAACGGGTTCTATGGGGTGATGTGGGACCGGGCCGCATCCGAGGCGCCGGCCGCCGACCAGAGGGCCCAGTGGGACCTCATGGCCCGCTCGGGGGTGGAGTCGGTGCGCACGGCGTTCTCATGGCGGGTGGCCCAGCCGGTGGGCGGAAGGCCGCCCAGCTTCGCGCTGACCGACCAAACGGTGGAGCTGGCCAGCCAGCGGAACATCCGGGTCCTGCCGGTGGTGTCCGACACGCCGCGCTGGGCCGCCATCGGGGGCCGGATCGGTGCACCTCCGGCCCGGATCGCGGACTACGTCGCCTATCTCGACGCCCTCGTGCGGCGTTACGGGCCCCAGGGCACGTTCTGGGCGGAGCGTCCCGACATTCCCCGCCGGCCCCTGCGCGCGTGGCAGATCTGGAACGAACCTCACCTCGACGGCTATTGGCGCGCCGACGGCGACGACATCTGGGCGCAGGGGTACGCGGCCCTGCTGCAGGCCTCCAACGCGGCCCTCGAGCGCGCCGACCCGGGCTCGGTGACCGTGCTCGCCGGTCTGGCCGACTTCGTGTGGCTGCACATGCGCAAGCTCTACAGGGCCGGCATCCGGGGCCACTTCGACGTCGCCGCCATGAACTTCTTCACCACCCGGCCCCGGCTGGTGATCAAGGGCGTGCGCCTGTTTCGGGCGGCAATGAAGAAGGCGGGCGACCGGCGTAAGCCGGTCTGGCTCACCGAGACCACCTGGCCGGCCTCCAAGGGCCGCGTCGACAAGCCCCGGCCCGCCTGGCAGCGCGTGTGGGAGACCAGCGACGCCGGCGTCGCCCGTCGCCTGACCCAGTTCTACAAGCTGGCGGTGGCCTCTCGGCGCCGCTTCGGGCTCGGACGCGTGTACTGGTACACCTGGTCGTCGGCCTTCCGCGAGTCGGATCTCTTCGACTATTCGGGCCTCGTGCGCTGGCGCCAAGGCGGCTACGAAGCCCGGCCCGCGCTGCGCGCCTACACGCGCAGCGCCCGCCGTGACCAGGGCTGCCGCAAGTCTGCCGCCGGCAACTGCCGCGGAGCAGGCTAGGATGCCTGAATGAGCATTGGGGCGTCGGTCTTCCTCATAGCCGTGGGCGCGATCCTGCGCTACGCGGTCACCGCTTCGGTCTCCGGCATCGAGCTGCAGACCGTGGGACTGATCCTGATGATCGCCGGGATCATCGGGCTGGTCATCTCGCTGGCCTTGATGTTTGCGGGCGACCGCCGCGGACCTGACGAACGCGTCACCCGTCGATACGATTAGCCCTTACGGGAGCTCGGGAAAACCGGGCTGAGAGGGCGGCTGCGGCGCCGCCGACCGTCGAACCTGACCCGGGTAATGCCGGCGAAGGGAAGGGTGATGGGACAGCCGCCACACACACGCTACGACGCCGTCGTCATCGGCGCCGGACTGATCGGGCTCAGCTGCGCCTGGCGCGCGGCCGGCCGCGGGTTGTCCGTGCTGGTGGTCGATCGCGCCGAGAAGCCCGCCAGCGCGGCGTCCGCGGTTGCGGCCGGGATGCTCGCGCCCGTGACGGAGGCGGACTTCGGAGAGGAAGGTCCCCTGCGGGTCAACCTCGCCGGGCTCGAGCGCTGGCCGGCGTTCGCCGCCGATCTCGAGGAAAGAAGCGGTCTGCCCACCGGCTATCGGCGGACCGGAGCTCTGGTCGTCGCCGCCGACCGCGACGACGCGGAGGCGCTGCGGCGCCTCTACGAATTCCAGCGCCAGCTCGGCCTGGCGGCCGAGTGGCTCTCGCCCTCGCGTGCGCGCGAGCTCGAGCCGGGGCTGTCTCCGCGGATCGCCGGCGGCATCCTCGCCCCGGGCGACGCCAGCGCCGACCCCCGTGCCACGGCGCGGGCACTGGCAGCGGTGATCGACGAGCCGGTGCTCGGCGTCGAGGCCGAGGCGATCGAGCACGACGGCCGGCGTGTGACCGGTGTGCGGCTTGGCGGCCAGGTGGTGGACTGTGACCACGTCGTGGTGGCCGGCGGCGCCTGGAGCGCGGCGCTGGCGCCGGGAGAAAGCCCGCCCGTGCGCCCGGTGAAGGGGCAGATCCTGGAGCTGAGGGTCCGCGGCGGAATGGACGCTCCGCTCGAGCGGATCGTGCGCACCCCCCGCTGCTATCTCGTACCGCGCGGAGACGGGCGGGTGGTGCTGGGGGCGACCGTGGAGGAGCAGGGCTTCGACACGACGGTGACCGCGGACGGCGTGTACCGCCTGCTGGAGGCGGCCTGGGAGGTGCTTCCCGAGGTGGGCGAGCTCGAGCTCGTGCGGGCCCAGGCCGGCCTGCGCCCCGGGACGCCGGACAACGCGCCGCTGGTGGGCCCAGGCGAGCTCGACGGCCTGATCTGGGCCACCGGCCACTGGCGCAACGGCGTGCTGCTCGCTCCCCTCACCGGCGAGGCGGTGGCCGGCCTGCTGGCGGGCGAGCCGCTGACCGAGGAGCTCGAGGCGCTGGCCCCCGGGCGCTTCGCAGCGGCTGCGGAGGCGCGGGCATGACCGCTGTCTTGGTCAACGGAGAGCCCCGCGAGCTCCCCGACGGCGCCACCGTGGAGACCGCCGTGCAGGCCCTCGGCGCCGCCGACCGCGGGCGCGGCGTGGCGGTGGCGCTCGACGGCGAGGTGGTGCCGCGGGGCCAGTGGCCCTCCACCGCCGTGCACGAAGGCCAGCGGCTCGAGGTCCTGCACGCGGTGCAGGGCGGTGCCTGATGTTCGAGATCGCCGGCCGCAGCTTCGAGTCACGCCTGATCCTCGGCACCGGCGGCTTTCGCAACCTCGAGGTGATGGCCGCGGCGGCGGCCGCGTCCGGGGCCGAGCTGGCCACCGTGGCCATGCGCCGGGTGGACCCCGGCGCCCGCGGCTCGATCCTCGACGTGCTGGGAAGGGCGGGGATCGGCGTGCTCCCCAACACCGCGGGCTGTTTCACCGCCCGCGACGCGGTCACCACCGCCCAGCTGGCCCGCGAGGCCCTCGAGACCGACTGGGTCAAGCTGGAGGTGATCGGCGACGAGCACACCCTGCTCCCGGACCCCGCCGAGCTGCTGCGGGCCACCGAGACCCTCGTGGCCGACGGCTTCACCGTGCTCCCGTACACCAACGACGACCCGGTGCTGGCTCGGCGGCTCGAGGACGCCGGCTGCGCCGCGGTGATGCCGCTCGGCTCACCGATCGGGAGCGGGATGGGGATCAACAACCTCTACAACCTCGATCTGATCATCGGCGAGGCCCGCGTGCCGGTGATCCTCGACGCCGGCATCGGCACCGCCTCGGACGCCGTGCTGGCGATGGAGGCGGGCTGCGCCGGCGTACTGCTGGCCAGCGCGATCTCCCGCGCCGCCGACCCGGCGGCCATGGCGGGCGCCATGCGCAAGGCGGTGGCGGCCGGCCACGAGGCGCGACTCGCCGGGCGGATCCCCCGCCGGCGCTACGCCCGGGCGTCCTCGCCGGACGAGGGCGTGGCGGAGCTCGAGCAGGGAGAGCGCGAGCGCCTTCTGCCCGGGTCGCAGTGAGCACCGAGCTCGAGCGTCCCGTCCTCGACGCCCTGGCCGACCGCTGGCGAAGCGCCTGGCAGGGCGCCGGCTTCGAGGGCTGCTGCACCCCGGACGTGGGCTATGAGGACCCGGTGGCGGTGGGGCCGCTGCACGGCGTGGACGACCTCGACCGCCACGCGGCCACGGTACGCGGCGCCTTTCCCGACCTGCAGGTGGAGGCCACCGCGCCTCCGCTCACCCGCGGAGGACACGCCTGCTTTGCCTGGCGGGCCGCCGGCACCCAGCGCGGCGACCTGGGCACGATGGTGCCCGCCACCGACCGCTTCGTGGTCATCCACGGCCTGCACTACATCGAGCTCAGCGACGGTGTCGTCCGCCGCGCCCGCGGCTTCTTCGACCTCTACGACGCGGCCACGCAGCTGGGCCTGCTCCCCTCGCGCGGGGGGCTGGGCGAGACGGCCCTGCTGCTGCTGCGCGGCTTCGGGGTCAGGCGACGGCCGGACGCGTGAGGCCTAGTTGACCGTCACCGTGCCGGCCATGCCCGGCGCGTGCACGCGGCAGACGTAGTCGTAGGTCCCGGCCTTGTCGAAGGTGAACTTGAAGGTGGCGCCCTCGTCCATGCCGCCCTGCTCGCCCGACGAGAACTTCACGCCCGCGCCGCCGCCGTCGACGTCGTGGGGCACCGACTCGTTGTTGGTCCAGGTGACGGTGTCTCCGGCCTTGATGGTCACGTCGCCGGGCTCGAACTGGATGTTCTTCATCCCCACCTGAGCGCCACCGCCGGAGCTGCCCTGAGCGCTGTCGGCCGGCTCCTTTTCCTGGGCCGCGCCTCCGCTGCCGCTGTCACCGCCACCGCCGTCATCGTCGTCTCCGCCGCAGCCGGCCGCGACGAGCGTCAGGGCGATACAGGCCAAGAGCAGTGCGAGCCACTTCCTCATTTGGGACCTCCTGGAGGGTTCATCGAAATCTACTGCGGCCGTGGGCGCCCACGGGATCACTCGTAGTTCAGGACTCCGGCACGCCCGGCCTATTCCCGAGCAGCAGCTCGAGCAGGGCCTTCTGACTGTGGAGGCGGTTCTCGGCCTGGTCCCACACGGCCGAGCGATCGCCGTAGAGCACGGCCTCGGTGATCTCCTCGCCGGGATGGGCGGGAAGGCAGTGGAGCGCCACGGCGTCGGGGCGGGCCAGCCCCAGCAGGTTCTCGCCCACCCGGTAGGGGGCCAGCAGCTCCCGGCGCCGTTGTGCGTCGGCCTCGTCGCCCATGCTCACCCACACGTCGGTGTAGACAGCGTGGGCGTCGCGCACCGCCTCGGCCGGCTCCAGCTGCGGTAGGCCGGGCAGCGACAGCTCGGGCGGCGAGGACACCGCGACCTCGACTCCCGCGATCCCGCCGGCGATCAGCAGCGAACGCACCATGTTGTTGCCGTCGCCCACGTAGGCCAGCTTGAGCCCCTCGAGCGGGCCGAAGCGCTCGTGCAGGGTGAGCAGGTCGGCGAGGGCCTGGCAGGGGTGGTGCTCGTGGGTGAGCATGTTGATCACGGGGATCGTGGCGTGCTCGGCCAGCTCCTCCAGCGTCCGGTGCGAGCCGGTGCGTACGGCGAGCGCGTGCACCATGGAGGACAGGACCAGCGCGGTGTCGCGCGGCGACTCGCCCCGCGTCAGCTGCAGCTCTCCCTCGCGCAGCACCAGCGGATGGCCGCCCAGCTCGTAGACGCCGGTCTCGAAGGAGACCCGCGTGCGGGTCGAGGGCCGCTCGAAGACGAGGGCGACGGTCCGCCCCTCCAGCACGGCGGAGGAGAGGCGGTCGGCCTTGAGCTCCAGAGCGCGGTCCAGGAGCCAGGCCAACTCGTCGGCCGTAAGCTCCTCGCCGGTCAGAAAGTGAGTGGGCACGTGCACATCCTCAGCTGGAACCTCTACCACGGACGGGACTTTCCCCCCGACCGGTCGCTGTTCACCTGGCGCTCGCGCCTGCTGGGTGTGACCGAGCGAAACGAGACCCACGTCCAGGTCAACCGGCCCTTGCTGGAGGAGTTCACCCGGCTGCTGGCCGGCCTCGACTGGCAGGTCGCCATGTTGCAGGAGGCCCCGCCGCGCTGGTTTCGGCCGCTGGGGCAGAGCCTCGGCGCGAGCGGCGCGCTGGCGCTCACCTCCCGCAACTGCCTCCCGCCTCTCCAGCGGGTCCTGGCGGACTGGAACCCCGACCTGCTCGCCTCCAGCGAGGGGGGCTCCAACCAGATGCTGGTGCGGGGGCGCATCGAGTCCGTCCGCCGCCTGCTGCTCACCCGCCGGCCCGAGCGCCGGTGCATGCTGTGGGTGCGCGTCAGCCTGCCGGAGGGCCGCCTGTGCGTGGCGAACCTGCACGCCAGCGCCGGCCTGCCCCACAAGGCGGCCGTGGAGGTGGAGCTCGCGGCGGAGCGCGCGGTGGAGTGGGCCGAGGGCGACCCGCTGGTGCTGGGCGGCGACTTCAACGTGCGCCCGCGCCGCGCAGCCCGAGCCCTTCGAGCGGCTGCGCGAGCGCTTCGGCCTGGCGCCGCCCACCGACCCCGCGGCGATCGACCATCTGCTGGTCCGAGGCGCCCGGGTGGTCGAGGCGCCCCGGCGGCTTCCCCCGGAACGGCGGGAGCTGGTCGAGCCCGACGGCCGCCGGCTGCGCCTGGCCGACCACGCCCCTGTGATCGCGGCCTTTGGCCTGGGCCCGCCTGCGTGAGATAGTCCCCTCATGCCTCAGCAGCGGCGGCGCACACCAAAGAGCGAGGACGTCGAGGCCAAGTCCGTGGCCGAGCTGCGCGAGGCTCTCCGCGAGATGGTGATGCTCACCCGCGAGCGGATCGAGGAGGTGCTGGGCGACGCCGTCGAGCGCGGCCAGATCACCAAGCGCGACGCGCAGGGCCTCGGCTCCAGCCTGCTCGAGCGGGGCCGCAAGGAGGCCAACGACGTGCTCGCCGACCTCGAGCAGCTGCTCGGGCGTGGCCGGGACGAGATCGAGGGCGCCGCCTCCGGCGTGCGCCGCAAGGCCGCGCGCGCCGCGCGGGGCGGCAGCAGCTTTCCCATCAGCGACTACGACAACCTGAACGTGGGTCAGGTACGCGCGCGCCTCGGCGGCCTGACGCCGGCCGAGCTGCGCAAGGTGCGCGACCACGAGCGCCGCCACGCCAACCGCAAGACGGTCCTGGCGGCGATCGAGTCGAAGCTCCGCTAAGCCCCGCCTGCGAGCATGAGTGGCGTGGAAAGCGCCCAGGCCACCCGCCCCCGTCGCGGAGACGAGCTCGAGCTGCGCATCGACCGGCTGGCCTACGGCGGCGCCGGCGTGGCGCGCACCAACGGCTACGTGGTGTTCGTGCGGGGGGCGGTGCCCGGCGACCGGGTGCGCGCGCGGGTGACCAAGAGCAAGCGCTCGTTTGCCGAGGCCGACTCGGTCGAGCTGCTCGAGCCGGCCCCCGACCGGGTGGAGCCGCTGGCCCCGCATCCCGGCGCACCCTGGCAGGTGCTCCCCTATGAGCGTCAGCTTGAGGAGAAGGAGTCGCAGGTCCGGGATGCCCTCGAGCGGATCGGGCGCTTCGAGGCGCCGCCGGTGGAGGCGATCGTGCCCGCGCAGGAGGTGTTCGGCTACCGCAACAAGCTCGAGTACTCCTTCGGCGAGGACGAGGAGGGCGAGCTGGTGCTGGGCTTCCACCGGCCCGGCCGCTTCGACCTGATCGACGACGTGAGCCGGGACGTGCTCGCCTCCGAGCGGGTGGACGAGGTGCGCGAGGCCGTGAAGGCCTGGTGCCGCGAGGAGGGCCTCTCGGCCTGGGAGCGACGCAGCCAGATGGGGATCCTGCGCAACCTGGTGGTCCGCGAGGGCCGGCGGACGGGCCAGCTCCAGGCCCGGGTGGTCACCAGCCCGGGCGTCGACTTCCGGGCCGCCGAGCTGGCGGCTGCCACGCCGGCCGACGCCTTCCTGTGGACCCGCGCCGCCGGGGTGGCCGAGACCACCAGCGGCGGCGACACCCGGCTGCTGAAGGGTCCGGCCGCGCTGGAGGAGGAGCTCTGCGGCCTGCGGTTTCGCATCTCCCCGGACGCCTTCTTTCAGACCAACACCGAGATGGCCGAGAAGCTCTACGGCGCCGCCGTCGAGCTGGCCGGGCTCAGCGGCCGCGAGCGGGTGCTCGACCTGTTCTGCGGCATCGGCACCATCGCGCTCGTGCTCGCACTCGACGCGGGAGAGGTCTACGGCGTCGAGCTGGTGGAGGAGGCGGTGGCCGACGCGATCGAGAACGCGCGCCTGAACAGCGTCGACAACACCCACTTCTTCGCGGGCGACGTGCGCACCGCGATGCGGCCGCTGCTCGAGCGCTCCGGCCGCCCCGACGTGGTGGTGGTCGATCCTCCGCGGGCCGGGCTGTCCCAGAAGGTCGTCCGCCGGGTGCTGGAGGCCGAGGCGCAGCGGATCGTCTACGTCTCCTGCAACCCCACCACGCTTGCGCCCAACGCCCGCCAGATGGTGGACGCGGGCTATGAGCTGCGCACCGTGCGCCCGGTGGACATGTTCCCGCAGACCCCGCACATCGAGTGCGTGGCCCTGCTGGAGCGCGGCCCGGACGTCGCCTGAACCTGAAGCCCTACTTGCCGCGCGCCACCACGTGGGTGACCGGCAGGCCGGTGGCCGCCTGCGCCTTGCGGGGCAGGTCGACCCGCAGCCACTTGGACACGTGCAGGGGCAGGGTGGAGATGATCAGCTCGTCGTACTCGTGCTCGTTGCACTCGTCCATGAGCGCCGCGAGCGCGTCCGGGTCCCCGACCTTGGCGTCGGCCACCGGCAGGCCCTCCTCGCGCAGCTCGTCCACGAACGCCTGCCGGTGCTCTTCCGCACGCGTCTGTCCCGCGAACATGTCGGCGGCCCAGGCCACACCCTGAGGGGTGGCCGGCACGAGCAACGTGAACTCGGACGGGCCCTGGACGGCACGCGCCCTCAGCGCGTCGAGCAGCTCGGGCGACTCGGCGGTGCGGTTGGCGACGACCAGGACGTTCGCCTTCTCCGCCATGGCACTGCGGAGACTAGTACGGCGGCAGCTCCTCGTACCACTCGCCTAGCGAGCGGAACGCGCGCCAGAAGTCCCGCTTGGCGCCCTCCTCGTCGAGCGAGCGGTCGATGTCGGGCACGTACAGCGCCTCGGTTGACGGCGTGAGCCGCTGGATCCGGCCGGGCTCGGGCTCGAGCTCGCTGCCGAGGGGCACGCCGAGGGCGTTCAGCTCCTCGAGCCCCTCCTCGCCCATGACCACCACGAGCTTGGGCGAGACGATGGCCAGCTCCTCCAGCACGCGGGCGCGGCACTCGGGCGCCGACAGGTCGGTGTCCGGCACCGGGCACTTGACGAAGACCGTGCCGTAGACCGCCAGGGGGTCGACGCCGAGCCGCTTGAAGCTCTTCATCAGCGCGCTGCCGGCCCGTCCGTAGAAGGCCACGCCCTCCTCGATCTCCGACGGCATGGGCGCGAACTTGAGCATCATGATGTCGGCCTGGGGATGGCCCGAGCCGAGCACGGGCATCAGGTTGCCGCGCGGGCAGTGGTCGCAGGACTGGATCGCGCGGGTGAGCTGGTTGAGCTCCCGGATCGCCCGCTCCAGGTACTTCTCGCGGATCTCGTCGTCGGTGGCGGGCATCTGCGGTGAGAGCTTTGACGGATCAGCGGACCCTCCTCCGCGCTGCATCATGATTTGCTCCCGCGGCGACCCGGAGCGGCGCCCTTCGGCCGTGCCGGCGTCTTCGTCTGGATGAACTTGAGCGCCTGCACGTAGAGCAGCGACTGGCGCTTCCTCACGATGTCGGCTTCCCGCAGCGACTCGAGGAATTCCTCCGGCCCGTCGAAGTCGCGCATGCGGATCTTCACCGAGCCGAGCCCCTGGGCCACGTGGCTGTCCGAGCCCGCGCCGGCGACGATGCGGTACTTGGCCGCGAAGCGCGCGGCCTCCTCGTTGAAGGCCGAGAAGGCGACCCGCGGGTTGAACACCTCGATCGCGTCGATGTCCTCCACCACCTCGAGCAGGTGCTCGTAGTCGGGCACGGAGTGCATCCGGTCGAAGGGGTGGGGCACGTAGACCAGCCCCCCCTGGCGGCGGATCTCGGCGATCGTCTCGGCCAGCGTCAGACCGCGGGGGATCTTCTCCTCGATGAAGAGCCCGATCACCTCCCCCTGATCGGCAGTCTTGACCTCCTCGGCAACGATCACCTTGATGCCGTCGGCTCGGTCGCGGGCCTCCAGCGCCCCAGAGATCTCGTTGTGGTCGGTCACGGCGATCGCCCCCAGCCCCACGTCCTTGGCGGTGGAGAGCAGCGTGTCCACCGGGGTGGCGCAGTCCGGTGAGTGGTCGGTGTGCATGTGCAGGTCGACGTGCACGAAGTCGCGCTCGCGGAGCCGGCCGCGCAGGGCGCCGTTGCCGCCGGCGTTGTGCCGGCGGGAGGCGATGCGTTCGTAGAGCGCCTCGAACTCGTCGGCCACGCGCGACCACTCCAGGCTCGGGCGCGCCGCCTGGATGCGTTCGCGATAGTCCGCGGCCAGGCTCGGCTCGGCCACCAGCCGCTCGAGCTGCGCCGCGAGCGTGACCGTGTCACGGGGCTCGAAGAGCGGCCCCAGCTCTCCCTCGCGGACGAGCTCCTCGTACTGCGGGAGGCGCGACACCACCGGCACGGCCCCCGCGCCCATCGCGCGAAGCACCAGTTGCGGGGCGGGCGCGGTGCCGCTGGAGGCCGCCACCGCGATGTCGGCGCGGGCCAGGTGCTGGGCCTCGGAGCCGTCGGCGGGGCCGCGCAGAGCCACCCGGTCGCGCAGCCGGCGGGGCAGGCTGATCGTCGCCGCGCCGGCTGGGTCGCGGAGCCAGATGGTCGCCCGCCAGTCGAGCTCCACCGACAGACGGCGCAGAGCCCGCAGGAACAGCCGCAGGGCGCCGCGCTCCTCCTCGACGGACAGCACGATTTCCGGCGGGCCTTCGCCCTCCCCGGCCCGCGGCAGCAGATCGGCCCCGGGGCGGATCACCTCGTAACGCCCGGGGAAGTAGCGCTCCACGAGATCCCGGGTGGCGGCGTAGCTCGCGGTGCGGCCGTCGAGCCGCCCGAACAGCAGCTCCACCACCTTGCGGGCGACCTGCGTGGAGACAAAGCGCTCGGTGGTGGAGTGGAAGGTGCCGACGTTCAGCGCGCGCGAGTGGCGCAGCGCCGCGGAGGAGGCGCTGGGCGCGAACGGCTCGTGCACGTGCACGAAGTCGAGCTCGCAGCCCTGCAGGAGGTCCTCGAGCGTGCGCGACACGTCCAGCGGCAGCGACACCGAACCGCCGCGCCGGAAGGGCAGGCTCTGCCCCACTGCCACCAACGAGGCGCAGCCAGGCTCGGCGAACAGCGCGTCGGGATCGGATGACAGCGCGCGGACCTTGGCCCGCCCTTCCCGCACCAGATCGCGCGTGTCCGAGGGCGCCACCACGACGACCCGGTGTCCGCGCGAGCAGAGCTCGTCGGCCAGTCGCTCGACGAAGTGGTTGACCTCGTGGTGCTGCTCCCAGGGCCAGGGCGTGACCTGGGCGATCGAGAAGGGCACGCCGGGCAGGATACGAGGAGGGCGAAGTCCTGCGACGTGGTCACCGGCAGCTCCAGGCACCGGAGACGTTCACGGTGGTCGTTCCGAGATCGACGCTCGTGCCCCTGGTGACGCTGCCCACGGTGCCGAATGCTCCCTCCCCGGCCGCGCCGCCGGGGTTCTGGACGGTGATGTCCCCGCTGACGGGCGTCTCCCAGAGGTGCGCCGGCCCGGCGCGGAAGTCGTAGACGGTGGCAACCGACGGGCCGGTCGGGTAGGCGCCGGCTCCGTTGAAGCCGGCGATCTCGAGCACGACCTGGGCGATCTTCTTCCCTCCCGCGTTGAGCGGCAGCTGGACCTGGAAGACGCCGGGGAAGGGACGGACGCAGTAGCCGGGATCGCCGATGGTGACGCTGGTCGCACCGGTGACCGTGACGCCGGTGCCCGGCGCGGAGCAGAACTCGTCGAGATCGTGGTACTCGAGCCGGGCCGTGGCGTCGGCGGCGCCTCCGGTCTGGCCGAGCGAGAGGACGTTCTTCCCCACGGGTTGATGCGGGGGAATGGAGCTGGCCTTCCCCTTCGGGCATTCGCACTTCCCGAGGCAGAACCACTCCGCATCGACCGGCCCGAAGTCCTGTGCCGAGGTGCCGGCGCGCAGACGGCCGGCGATGCGCTCCACCCGCAGGAGCGGCTTCGAATCGTCGCGCTCGACGAGGTACTGGCGCAGGGTGAAGGCGAGGGCCGCGAGATCGGTGTCGGCGTCGACGACGGTTGCCGGCAGCTTGACCTCGGTGTAGGGCACGGCGAAGGGCCGCTTCTGGTTCCATGCTGACACGGCGCCGGGGTAGCGGAAGCTGGCGGACGCCCAGCCGTCGAGGAAGCCGGGGTCAACGCCACGGGCGAGCGAAAAGGCCTTCTCGTTGGTCGCGTTCGTGTGGATTGCCGGCATCCTCGCCCAGAGCGCATCGGCGCCGCCGGCCTGCTCGGTCCAGCCCCAGAACCCGACCGCGTCATAGGCGCGGCCGAACAGGTGCGCCTGCGGATCCTCGAGGTACGGCTCGTAGTAGCCCAGGCTGTTCTGGCGGTCGGTACCTGCGGCGACGTAGCCCGCCCAGGTCGCGGCCCCTTCCAGCACCCATGGCGGGAGCGGCTTGTCCGCCAGCGCGAATTGGAAGCAGTGGAACACTTCGTGGGCGATCAGGAAGTCGACCGCCTCCGCGCTCTGCTTCTGCCCGAGCGGGGAGAAGCGAACCTGGCAGGACACCACGGGGGTGCCCCAGTTGCCGTTCGCGTCGACCCCGAGGGCCTCGGCGTAGAGCTCGACCCCCTTCTTGTTGGTGAGCGGCCCGGCCGTGGTGAAGACCTCGATGACGGGCGCCGGCACCCCCATCTTCTGGGTGAAGAAGGCCGCGAACGCGTCCGCGCTCGCCTGCAGCGCGGGATCGGGCGTGAGGTCGTTTTGGCTGGCGCCCGCGACGGCGCCGCGCCGAATTCCGACGGCCCGCTCCACCGCGCGCCGCTGGGCCGCGGTGAGCCCATCCCAGGCCCGCGCCGCGAGCTGCAGGGCCAGCGTTCCCTCGTACGGGGTGCCGGGGCGGGAAGCCGGCCGTTTCGCGCCGGGGATGGAGCCGTAGGCGATGGCAAACGCCTTCGCGGCGAGCCTCGGGGTGATCGACCCGTCGTCGCCGATCCCGTCCAGCGTCCGCTGCCAGGCCGTGCGCGTGAGCTCGCGCCGCAGCCGCACCTCGAGCGCCGATGCGTAGGCCTTGGCGATCAGCGCGGCCCCCTTCGCGGTGATCGCCCGCGGGCCGGAGTAGCGGACGGCGGCAACCGCCCTGCCCACTCGGAGCACCACGGCCGCGCTCGCGGCCTTTCGGCTCCTCCGGCTTCGCCGGTAGGCGGCGTCACCGACGCCTCGCACCCGGGACAGGCCCGCCGCGGCGACGCGCAGGGCCTGGCGGGCGCGCGCCTTCCGTCGCAGCACGAACACCCCCGTGCGCAGCCGGCGGCGGGCACCGGCGAACGCCGCGCCCTGAGTCCGCGCGCGTCGCAGCGCCCGTGGGACCTGGCGGGGAAGGGCCGAGCGCGCGACCTTCGCTCCCCGCCCGGCGGGCTCGAGCGCTCCCACGTCGCGGGCGGTGAGGGCCAGCTTGGACGCGGCGTGCGCGGGCATCGGATCGGCGCCGCCAGCCACGGCGAGTAGCGCCACGGCGATCAGGGCGGACACCGCGGGGAAGGGCCCCTTCACAGGCTGCACCGTACGCTCGCGCCCGGCACGCGTCAGTGTCAATTGAGTCCCGGCCGGGTCCCATCAACGACAACGGGCGGCCCGGAGGCCGCCCGTTGGGCAAGCGAATGTCCTTCAGACGATCAGCTCGTGGCCTTCGCCCTGACCTTCGGCTCGCCCGGCAGCTTGGGAGCGCCGCCGTACTCGGCGATGAACTCCTCGGTCATTTCCCGCGCCACCGGGTCCAGATGCTGCTCGGGCGGTGACTTCATCAGGTACGCGCTCGGCCCCTCCAGCGGGCCGCCGACGCCCTGGTTCAGCGCGAGCTTGCAGCAGCGCACGGCGTCGGTGACGATGCCGGCCGAGTTGGGCGAGTCCCAGACCTCGAGCTTGAGCTCGGCGATCAGGGGCACGTCGCCGAAGGCCTCGCCCTCGAGCCGGATGTGGGCCCACTTGCGGTCGGTGAGCCAGGGCACGTAGTCCGAGGGGCCCACGTGCACGTCGTCCGCGGGCAGCTCGTGGCCCATGATCGACGTGACCGCCTGCGTCTTGGAGATCTTCTTCGACTCGAGGCGCTCGCGCTCGAGCATGTTGAAGAAGTCCATGTTGCCGCCCACGTTGAGCTGCGACGTGCGCTTGAGCTGGACGCCGCGCTCGTGGAAGAGGCGGGCCAGGGCGCGGTGGGTGATCGTGGCGCCCACCTGCGACTTGATGTCGTCGCCGACGATCGGGAGCCCGGCCTTGCGGAAGCGCTTGGCCCAGTAGTTCTCCTTGGCGATGAAGACCGGGATGCAGTTCACGAAGCCGCAGCCGGCCTCGAGCACCTGCTCCACGTACCACTTGGTGGCCTGCTCGGAGCCCACCGGGAGGTAGGAGACGACCACGTCGGTCTTGGTGTCCTTGAGGATCCCGACGATGTCGTCGGTCTCGCCCGGCGCCTTGGTGATGCGCTGCTTGAGGTACTTGCCCAGCCCGTCGTGCGTCATGCCCCGGTATACCGGGACGTCGAGGTTGGGGACGTCGGCGAACTTGATCGTGTTGTTCTGGCCCGCCCAGATCGCCTCCGAGAGGTCCTTGCCCACCTTGTCGGCGTCGATGTCGAACGCGGCGGTGAACTCGATGTCACCGACGTGGTAGCCGCCCAGGTCCACGTGCATGAGCCCCGGTACGGACTCGGCGGGGTCGGCGTCCTTGTAGTACTGGACGCCCTGAACGAAGGACGAGGCGCAGTTGCCCACGCCCACGATGGCTACCCGTACCTTCTCGGTCTGGTAGCGGGAACCGCCGTTGCTCTGAATTGCGGATTCGGTCACAGAAGCCCTCCTATAGGCAAAAAGGCGGCCCCGCGGCGGGGGCCCGGTGTAGAAACTCCGGCGAGGGGCGGCGGTTACACCGCGGCCTGCGCCAGCTGCTTGCGCACGTGGAACACGCGCTGGAACGTCGTGAAGATCGTGAGCGCCGCCATCGCGTAGATGGCGGGCTCGAGCAGATCGAAGCCGGAGATCAGCTCGCCGTTGGCGAACAGCAGGCCGGCGGACAGGATCACCACGCGAACGGCGCGGGAGGCGATTCCCACCTTGCACTCCACCCCCAGCGCCTCGGCGCGCGCCCGGGTGTAGCTGACCATGTACGAGCCGACCACGGTGAGCACCGTGGCCCCCACGGCGAGCTCGTCGCCCGACTTCGCGAACCAGGCCGCCACCGCCGCCAGCACCACGCCCTCCTCGATCCGGTCCAGCGTGGAGTCCAGGAAGGCCCCGAAGGGGCTGCCCTTGCCCGACATGCGCGAGTAGCGCCCGTCGAACATGTCCATCAGCGAGCCCAGGATGAAGGCGACGCCGGCGAGCACGAAGAGCTCCTGGAGGATCAGCACGGCCGCCACCAGGTTGCCCACGAGCCCCGTCATCGAGATGGCGTTGGGGGTCAGGCGCGACTCGATCAGCCGGTCGCGCGCCACGGTGCGAATCTCGGCGGCGGTCATCGGCCCCGCGCGGCCGTTGCGGGCAGGCCGGCGCGGGCGCTCGCGCAGGTCGTCGCTCATGCCCGGGCGGTCCGCCAGGCCCAGGCCTCGGGCCGGGCGCGGGCAAACGCCGCGCTCGCCGCCCAGGCCGACACCGCCGCCACCATGGCCCCGAGCAGGGCGTCCACCCAGTAGTGGTTGGCGGTGACGACGACCACGAAGGTGACCACGGCCGGGTAGGCGGCCCACAGGCCCTTGAGCACGCGGTTGCGGACCAGGAAGACGGCGGGCACGGCGATCATCAGCGCGAAGGCCACGTGCATGCTGGGCACCGCCGCGAAGGGGTTGTAGAGCAGGCCGGCGGTGCTCTCGGCCGACTCGCCCACGAAGCCGGCCACCGAGTCGGTGAAGCCCCACTCGGGCAGGTAGCGCGGGGGCGCGGTGGGGAAGGCCAAGTAGCCCACCAGCGCCAGGCCCATCGCCACCATGAACATGTTGCGCACGAAGTAGAAGGCGTGGTTGCGGGCCAGGTAGAGCCAGACCAGGAACGTGGTGGTCACCACGAAGTGGGAGTTCACGTACATCCAGTTGGCTCCGAACATCAGCCATTCCTCGCCCTTGGCCCAGGCCTGGAGCCCGGGCTCGAAGAAGAGCCCGAGGGAGCGCTCGATGTCGACCAGCAGCCGGGCGTTCTCGAAGGCCAGGCCGGCCTGGCCGTCCACGAAGCCGCGCACCAGGCGGTACACGTAGTACGCGGCGGCGACGAGGCCGAGCTGGCGCAGCGCGTCGAGCCAGCCGTTCGGGAGCCAGCGGCCGCTCAGGCGCCAGACGTGCGCCAGCTGGTCATAGCGCGGGCGACGGGGCACGGCCCGTAGGCTAGCGGCCGCTTAGGGGGCCCCGTCGTCGCAGCGACGGCCGCGGGAGAACAGCCGTTCGGGCGCGAAGCGGGTGGAGAGGCGCACGAAGCCCGCGCGCTCGGCGATCACCCTCGTCCAGGCGCCGTCCGGCTCGACGCAGGCTCCCTCCGCGAACCAGTAGGGCGTCCAGCGCACCTTGACGATCGCCTCGCCGGGCCGTTTGACGTCCAGCAGCAGCTCGTCGTTCTCGAACTGCTCGATCACGATGTTCGCGCTGCCCTGCGAGATCACGAGCGGCGCCGGCAGCAGAAACTCGTAGACCCGCCAGTCGTCGGACTTCCAGCGAAGGCGGAGGTACGGCGCCCCTTCCTCGAGCAGCGCCCGCTCCGCGTAGGCGCTCCGGTCGGGCAGCCCCGAGGGCAGCGCGACGTAGCGCACCGCGTTGTCCGACAGCCAGGCGGCGTAGGTCAGGCGGTTGAGCCCCTCGCGGTAGAAGATCGGGTGAAGGCCGGTGTCGAGCTGGCGCAGCCCTCCCCGGGCCAGCGCGGTCTCGGGGGCGATCTCGGCCCCCTCCCAGTGGCTCCGGGTGAAGGGGATCTCGATCCGGCGCTGATCCTTCAGCTGGAAGAGCCACTGCCGCAGCGGCTCGAAGTAATCCGCCGAGGCCGCCGGGTCCCTCACGTATTTCTGCACGTCGCGCGCGGCCGCCGCCCACTGCCAGACGGCGAGGGCGGTGAAGCCCACCACCAGAAAGGCCAGCATGGCGGGCCGCCGCGTCCAGGGCCGCCCCCAGAGTGCGCACAGCAACACGGGTCCGCCGAACAGCGCCCCCAGGCGCACCGCGTTGCCGCCCATCGGGGTTTCGATCAGGAGCGCCAGGATCGCGCCCAGCCCGTACAGGGCCGCTCCCCAGCGCAGCGCGCGTTCCTCGCGGGGCAGGAGGACGAGGCAGCCGGCCACCAGCAGCATGATCGGCACGAAGGCCACGGCCGGGAACGGCGCCCAGCCCCCTTCGGGGAAGGCGTAGGCCAAAAAGCCGGCGGGGATGAACGCCGCGGCCGCAATGGCCAGGCCCTCGAGGCGCTTGCCGCGATCGCGGCGCTCGGCCAGCGCGAAGGCGATCCCGGCCAGGGCCAGGAACAGCCCGGCCACCGGGCTGCCGAGCGGACACAGCACCGCGAAGCCGATCGCCAGCGCGTAGCGGCGGCGCTGAAGCGCGACCAGCGCGGCCAGCCCCAGCGCCACCCCGATGGCGAACGGCAGCCGCCCGGTGAAGAGCAGCGTGGCGGTGCCCGCCCCGAACCAGATCGAGCCCCAGCGGGCGCGCTCGTCGCCAAAGGCGCCCCGCAGCAGGGGCGGGAACAGCGCGGCCGAGGCCACGGCGCTCGCGGCCAGCACGAGCACCGGGGAGAGCAGCCAGGCCAGGGGCGGGGAGAGCACGCTGTAGGCGAGGGTGTGGTGGCCGCCGTACCACTGGCCGTTCCAGAGGGCAAACCCCTCCTGGCCGAACAGGTCGGCGCGGAAGACGTGGGCCGCCATGTCGACGGTGCGCGGCTGCCAGATCAGGTAGACGACCGCGAAGGCGAGCGAGATCAGGATCGGCGCGGCCTTCCACCAGTCGACCCTGTGGTACCAGCGCCGGGGCGTCGCGGGTGGAGGCGCATGCCGGCGACGGGGGATGGGCGCCGCCTCCGGCGGCCGGGCCGCCGGCCCGCCGGGCGGCGCACCAACGGGGGTCCGCACGGCGCGCAGCACGGGAGGGGAGGCTAGCCGAGAAACCCGCTGACTCGATCGACCAATTCGGGCCGCTCGTGCCAGCTCCAGTGTCCGGCGTCCACCAACTCGAGCTCCACCTCGCCGCCGAGCGCCTCCGCGTAGCGGCCGCCGAACTCCTCGCCGATGTAGGGATCCCGCGTCGGCCACAGGATCAGGGCGGGGCAGCGCAGCTTGCCCAGCCCGCGTCCCGCGTCTTCGAGCACCTCGGGTGGCGAGGCCCGGTAGAGCTTCAGGATCGCGCGTTGGGTGCCATGGTCCAAGCAGCTCCAGGTCTCCTCGGCGATCGCCCCCGGCAGCGCCCGCTTGAGCGACCAGCCGGTGGTGAAGCCCATCATGAGCTCGCCCACCAGCGGGGTCCGCCACCCGCGCGCCACCCGGTGCCAGCGGTAGCCGGGCAGCAGCGGGAGGCAGCTGAACAGCACCAGCCGCTCGATTCGCTCCGGGAAGCGCTGGGCGAAGGCGAGCGCGGCGCCGCCCCAGTCGTGCAGCACGAGCGAGAAGCGCTCCAGCCCGACCTGCGCGGTGAACGCCTCCAGCCAGCGGTCGTAGCCGGCGATCGAGTAGTCGAACTCCGCTGGCTTGGCCGAGCGCCCGAACCCGGGCAGGTCGGGGGCCACGCCGCCGATCTCTCCCATCAGGGGCGCCCAGTCGAACGAGCCGGTGGGAACCCCGTGCACGTAGAGCACGGGCCGGTCACCGGCCTTCAGCCAGTGCACCCGCAGCCCCGCGACCTCGGTGTCGTGCTCGGCAACCTCCACGCCGCGGTTCATACCATCCGGCCTCATGGCCGACCGCCGACGGCTCCGCACCATCCGTGATCGCCTCCGCCGCGAGTACGGCCGCCCGGTGCTGCACCCGCACCGGCGGCCGATCGACGAGCTCATCCTCACCGTGCTCTCGCAGAACACCAACGACCGCAACCGCGACGTCGCCTACGCTCGCATGCGCGAGCGCTTTCCCTCCTGGGAGGCGGTCGCGCAGGCGCCGTTGGACGAGCTCGAGGACGCGCTGCGGCCCGGCGGCCTGGCGCCGACCAAGGCGGTGCGCATCCAGCAGATCCTGTGGGCTCTCGAGGACGACGATCTCTGCTGGCTCGAGGACGCCCCGCTCGAGGAGGCGCGCGACTATCTGTGCTGGCTGCCGGGCGTGGGCCGCAAGACGGCGGCCTGCGTGCTGCTGTTCTCCTTCGGCCGCCCGGAGGTGCCGGTCGACACGCACGTGTTCCGGGTCGGAACCCGGCTGGGCCTGTTCGCGCCCCGCGCGTCGGTCGACGCGGCCCACGACGAGATGCTGCGGCTGGTCGATCCCGAGGACGCGTACGAGGTCCACATGCTCCTCATCCGCCACGGGCGCAGGACCTGCACGGCCCGCGCTCCGGCCTGCGCCGAGTGCCCGCTGCGCCGGATGTGCCCCGAGGGCCGCCGGCGGCTGGCCGGCACATGAGCGAGCGGTCGCTCCGCTACAGCGCGGAGCTCGCGCTGGTGGGCATCGCGGCCGTCTGGGGCGTGACCTTCGTGATGGTCCAGGACGCGATCGAGTTGCTGCCCACGATGGCCTTTCTGGCCTACCGCTTCCTTCCGGCGGCCCTCCTGGTGGCGCTGATCTTCCGCCGGCAGCTGCGCCTGCTGTCGCCCGCCGGCTGGCGGGCGGGCCTGCTGATGGGGGCCTTCCTGACCTCCGGCTACGTCTTCCAGACCCTCGGGCTGGAGGAGACGACGGCGTCCAACACGGGCTTCATCACCGGCCTCTTCGTGGTCATCACGCCGCTGCTCGGGGCGCTCGTCCTGCACGACCGCATCACGCCGCTGGCCTGGGCGGCCGCGCTCGTCGCCGCGCTGGGCCTGTACCTGCTCTCCGGGACGGGCGGCGGGCTGAACCTGCGCGGCGACGGCCTGGTGCTGCTGGCAGCGGTCTCGTTCGCCGCGCACATCCTGGCCACCTCGAGGGGCGTGGCCGAGCATCACGTGGGAGCCCTGCTCGCGGTGCAGCTGGGGGTCTGCGGGCTGGTCTGCCTCGTGATCGCGGCGGCCGCGGGCTCGCTCGAGGCTCCCGAGGGCTGGACGGTCTGGTCGGCGCTGGTGGTCACCTCGCTGGTGGCGAGCGCGCTGGGCTACTTCGTCCAGAGCTTCGCCCAGCAGCACGCTCCGCCCGCCCGCACCGCGCTGATCCTGGCATCCGAGCCCGCCTTCGCCGGGCTGTTCGGCTGGCTGCTGGCCGGCGACCGCCTGGGGGCCGCCGGCTGGCTGGGGGCCGGGCTGATCATGGCGGCGATCGTGGCCGTCGAGACCGTGCCCCGCTTTCGCCCGCCCCGGCCGCTGCCCGAGGGATGAGCGGGGCTGTGGCGTCCGCCGCTCGTTCCGGCGCCCTCGGGCGCGCGGCGCCGGGCTGGCTGCTCTACGCGCTGCTCGCCCTGCCCTTCCTGATCGGGATCGCCGTGCTCCAGGGCCTCACGGTGGAGATCGACACCTTCCACGGCAGCGACGCCCGGGTCTACCAGCTGCCCACCATCCTCCAGCTCTCCGAGCGGCTGGACCTCTCGAGCTATCCCTCGGCCCAGACGCCGCTGTTCCACCTGATCATGGCCGGCTGGGGCAAGCTCGTGGGCTTCGAGCTCTGGAAGCTGCGGCTACTCAGCGTGGCCATCTCCTACGGGATGGCGCTGGCGCTGCTGCACCTGCTGCGCCGGGCGACGCCGCTGGGCGCCTGGCCGGCGTTCGCGCTGACCCTGCTCTTCGTTCTCTCGCCCTACGTCCTCGGCGCGTCCTTCACCCTGCTCACCGACAACCTCGCGCTGCTGTTCGCCCTGCTGGCCCTGGAGCGGATCGAGCGCTTCCGCACCCACGGCTCGCTCGGCGCCTTCGCCCTGGCCTGCCTGGCCATCGCCGGAGCCGTGCTCACCCGGCAGTCGTTTCTCTGGCTGGTGCTGGTGGCCGCCTGGTTTCTGCTGCGCAGCCGGGTGCCGCTGTCCCGGCGGGCGGCGGGAGCGGCGTTGCTCGGCCTGGCGCTGGTGCCGCTGGCCGCGCTGGTGGTCGAGTGGGGCGGGCTGGTGCCCCCCGGGGCCGATCCGGCTTCGTGCGGGCTGTGCACCGATCGCCCGGGCGTCGGGCGCGACGCGCTCACCCTGAGGACCGTCGGCTTCACGCTCGCGCTGCTCGGCGCCTACGGCGCCCTGATCTTCGGTCCGTCGCTGCTGCGCCGCCGGCGGCTCTGGCGTCCGGGAACGTCGCTCGGCGCGCAGATCGGCCTGGCCGCCGCCGCCGGTGCGCTGCTGCTCGCGATCTCGCCGCTCGCCTACCAGGCGATCGTCCCCGGCCAGGCGGGCGACGCCGGCTACCTATGGAAGCTCGCCGACCGGGCGCCGGTGGTGCTGGACAGCTCCCTGCTGTTCTGGCTGCTCGTGCCCCTGGGCTGCGTGGCCGCCTACCTGCTGGTCCGCCGCGCGGGCGCCGGGTCGCTGGCGGCGGTCTACCTGGCGGCATTCCTGCTGGCGGCGCTGCCGGTCCGCCTCGTCTACCAGAAGTACTTCGACCCCTTCGCCCTGCTGGCCCTGGCGCTGCTGGCCCGGCCACCCGACCTGCGCAAGGGCTGGGACTACGCGGGCATCGCCGTGATGTGCGTGGCCTTCGTGGCCTACGCGCTCAGCTTCGCCTGAGGGGGCACAAGCCTGGATCCGCCGCCCTGACGGCGTTTCCTCACCGGAATGCCTTCCCCAGGCGCCACCGGCTCGCTCGCGAGGGCTTTACCCTCGCTCCGCTCGCCGTCGGCCCCTGGCTCGGCCTCCGGCGCGGAAACACTCGCCAGCTCGGCGGATCCAGGCCTAGCCGATCGAGACCAGGTCGACCACGAACACGAGCGTCTCGTTGGGCGCGATGTCGGGCGGGAACCCCTCGGCGCCGTAGGCCAGCTCCGGCGGGATCGTGAGCACGCGGCGCCCTCCCGGCCTCATGCCGGCGATGCCCTTGTCCCAGCCCGGGATCACCTGCCCGGCGCCGAGCGGAAAGTTGAAGGGCTGCCCGATGTCCCAGGACGCGTCGAACTGCTCGCCGGTAGAGAAGGACACGCCCACGTACTGGACGGTCACGCTGTCGCCGGCCTTCGCCGCCCTGCCCTTCCCCTTGACGATGTCCTCGGTCACCAGCTTGCGGGGCGGCGATCCGGTGGGCTTCACGAGCACCGGCTTGGTGCTCGTGTCCTTGAGCCTCTCCTGCGTCTCGGCAGGACTGGTCTCGGTCTGGGTCTCCGCCGCCTCCGTGCTGCCGCCGGACCCGGACTCGTCGCCGTCTCCGCAGCCGGCCACCGCCAGCGCCGCGAGCAGGGCAAGCAGGAGAGCGAGGCGGCGCAGCGGGACCGGCACGGCGCGGGAGACTAGTGCGTCCCACCCGGGCGGCCGCCGACAGCGCCCTCGACGGCGGGAGGCAGGCTCAGAACTTCGCTCTGCTTATCTGCCATACTTGCACTTAGATTTCTTCGGTTTGATTTTGTAAGCGGCAGAAAGAGGAACACGCGATGGGCAAGACCATCGGAATCGATCTTGGCACGACCAACTCGTGCATGGCCATCCTCGAGGGCGGCGAGCCCACCGTGGTCGAGAACGCCGAGGGTGCGCGCACGACCCCCTCGGTGGTCGCGTTCACGGACGGCGGCGAGCGGCTCGTGGGGGCGCCGGCGAAGCGCCAGGCGGTCACGAACCCCGAGAACACGGTCTTCTCGATCAAGCGCTTCATGGGGCGCAAGGAGGCCGAGGTCAAGGAAGAGGAGAAGATCGTCCCGTTCGAGGTCGTTTCGGGCCCGAACGGTGACGCACGCGTAAAGGCGGGCGGCAAGGAGTACGCCCCGCCGGAGATCAGCGCGATGATCCTTCAGAAGCTGAAGGCGGACGCCGAGGCCTATCTCGGCGACACGGTCGACGCGGCGGTCATCACCGTCCCGGCCTACTTCAACGACGACCAGCGTCAGGCCACCAAGGACGCCGGCAAGGTCGCAGGGCTCGACGTCAAGCGCATCATCAACGAGCCCACCGCGGCGGCGCTGGCCTACGGCCTCGACAAGGAGGACACCGACCAGACGATCCTCGTCTTCGACCTCGGCGGCGGCACGTTCGACGTGTCGGTGCTCGAGATCGGCGACGGGGTCTTCGAGGTCAAGGCGACCGCCGGTGACAACCACCTCGGCGGCGACAACTTCGACAAGGCCATCGTCGACTTCCTGGTGGCCGAGTTCAAGAAGGCCGAGGCCGTCGACCTCTCGCAGGACAAGATGGCCCTGCAGCGCCTCTACCAGGAGGCCGAGAAGGCCAAGACCGAGCTCAGCTCGGCCCAGGAGACGCAGATCAACCTGCCCTTCATCACGGCCGTCGACTCGGTGCCCAAGCACCTCAACCAGCGTCTGACCCGCTCGAAGCTCAACGAGCTCACGGCCGACCTGCTGGACCGCGTGGTCGCCCCGACCAAGCAGGCCCTCAAGGATGCCGGCGGGGAGAACATCGACCACATCGTGCTGGTGGGCGGGATGACCCGCATGCCGGCCGTGCAGGAGAAGGTCAAGGAGCTCACCGGCAAGGACCCGCACCGGGGCGTGAACCCGGACGAGGTCGTGGCCGTGGGCGCCGCCATCCAGGCGGGCGTGCTCGCCGGCGACGTCAAGGACGTGCTCCTGCTCGACGTGACCCCGCTGACCCTCGGCATCGAGACCAAGGGCGGCGTGATGACGAAGCTGATCGAGCGCAACACCACGATCCCGACCCGCAAGTCGGAGATCTTCTCGACGGCCGAGGACAACCAGCCGAGCGTCGAGGTCCACGTGCTCCAGGGTGAGCGCGAGATGGCCGTGTACAACAAGTCGCTCGGCAAGTTCCAGCTCACCGGCATCCCGCCGGCGCCGCGGGGGATCCCGCAGATCGAGGTGACCTTCGACATCGACGCGAACGGCATCGTCAACGTCGGCGCGAAGGACCTGGGCACCGGCAAGGAGCAGAAGATCGAGATCAAGTCCGGCTCCGGGCTGGACGACGCCGAGGTCGAGCGCATGGTCAAGGACGCCGAGGCGCACGCCGAGGACGACCGGCGCCAGCGCGAGGTGGTCGAGGCCCGCAACGCGGCTGAGAACGCCGCCTACCAGGCCGAGCGCCAGGTGACGGAGATGGGCGACTCGCTCGACTCGTCCTCCAAGGAGGAGATCGAGGCGGCCATCAAGGACGTGCGTGAGAACCTCGAGTCCGACGACGTGAACCTGCTGCGCCAGAAGACCGACGCCCTGCAGGCCGCCTTCCACAAGGTGTCCGAGCAGATGTACGCGGCGGCTGCGGCTCAGCAGCAGCAGGCCACGAACGGCGCGCCGGGCGACGACGGCGCGGCCGACGGCTCCGCCGACGAGGAGGAGGTCGTGGACGCCGAGGTGGTCGAGGGCGAGGAGAAGTCCTAGCCATGGCCTGGTTCGACGAGACTCCGGCCGCTCCCGAGGAGGAGCGGCCGGCCGAGGAGCCGGTCGCTCCGGCGGACGAGCCCGTCACGTCACGGGATGAGGCCGGCGAGCCCGGCGGCGACGAGGACGCCTCCAACGAGGAGCAGCGCCTGGCCGAGAAGGAGGAGGCCGAGGATGGCCTCGCTACGCAGCGGGCCGAGCCCGCTGCTTCGCGCACGGCGGAGGACCCCCTCGCGCGCGTGTCGCGCGAGCGCGACGAGTACCTCGATCTCGCCCGCCGCACCCAGGCCGATTTCGAGAACTTCCGCAAGCGCGCGGCCCGGGAGGCCGCCGCGGCGGGCGAGCGCGCCCGCGGCGGACTGGTGCGCGAGCTCCTGCCCGTGGTGGACAACCTCGAGCGGGCGCTGGCCTCGGCGAACCAGGGTGAGCAGCATCTGGCCCAGGGCGTCCGGCTCGTCCACTCCGAGCTGATCGCGGTCCTGGAGCGCAACGGGGTCGAGCAGTTCGACCCGAAGGGCGAGTCGTTCGACCCCACGGTGCATGACGCCCTCTCCACGCGCAGCCAGGAAGGCGCCCAGCCGGGCGTCGTGCTCGACGTGGTCGAGAAGGGCTACCGGGCCAACGGCACGGTTCTCCGTCCGGCGCGCGTGGTCGTCTCCGGGTAAGCCCATGGCGGCGATCAAGGACCCGTACAAGACGCTGGGCGTCGCCAGGAAGGCCTCCGACGATGAGATCAAGAAGGCCTACCGCAAGCTCGCCAGGGAGAACCACCCCGACACCAACAGCGGCGACCAGGCGGCCGAGGAGCGCTTCAAGGAGGTCCAGGAGGCCTACTCGATCCTCTCCGACCCCGAGAAGCGCAAGGCCTACGACTCCGGCGGCGGCATCTTCGGCGGCGGCGGCTTCGACCCCGGCTCCTTCCGCACCGGCCAGGGGGCCGGCGGCTTCGGCGGCTTCGGCGACATCCTCTCCGACCTCTTCAACAACGCCGGGGGCGCCCGGGGCGGACCGCGGCCCTCCGAGCGGGGCCGTGACCTCGAGACCGAGGTGCACATCTCCTTCGACCAGGCGATGGAGGGCGCGCAGGTACCGGTGTCCGTGCCGTTATCGGCTCCCTGTCCCACCTGCCACGGCACGGGGGCCAAGCCCGGAACCCAGCCCACCGTCTGCAGCCGCTGTCAGGGACGTGGGGTCGAGGCCGAGTCGCAGGGGCTGTTCTCGATCTCGCAGCCCTGCCGTCAGTGCGGCGGCACCGGCACCGAGATCAAGGACCCCTGTCCCACCTGCAGCGGGGCTGGGCGCACCCGCCAGGTGAAGCGCTACCGGGTGAACATCCCCGCGGGCGTGCGCGACGGCAGCCGCGTGCGGCTGGCGGGCAAGGGCGAGGCCGGCCTGCGCGGCGGGCCGGCGGGCGACCTGTACGCGATCACCCGCGTCAGCGATTCGCCGATCTTCGCCCGCAAGGGCGACAACCTCGAGGTCGACGTGCCGATCACGATCCCCGAGGCAATCCGTGGCGCGACGATCGAGGTGCCCACGCTCAGCGCCACCAAACGGATCCGCGTTCCTCCGGGCACCAAGCACGGCACGGTGCAGCGCCTGCGGGGCGAGGGCCCACCCAAGCTGTCCGGGCGCGGCCGCGGGGACGTCCACTACCGGCTCAACATCGACGTGCCCAGCTCGCTCTCGCGCGAGCAGGCCGAGGCGGTGGACGAGCTGGCGTCGGTGATCGACGGCAACCCGAGGGAGCGGCTGCTCTCGCAGCGTCCCTAGGTCGATGGTCTAGGCCATGGCTCAGTCCCCGAACAGCGATCGCGGCGTCTACATGATCTCGGTGGCGGCCGAGCTGGCGGGGATGCACCCCCAGACCCTGCGGATCTACGAGGCGCGGGGGCTGATCACGCCGAAGCGCTCGCCCAAGAACACCCGGCTCTACTCGCAGCAGGACGTCGACCGCCTGCTGCGCATACAGGAGCTGACCACCGAGCTGGGGATGAACCTGGCCGGGGTGGAGCGGGTGTTCGAGCTCGAGCGGGAGATCGACCGGATGCGCCGGCGGATGCGGAATCTGGAGCGCCAGGCGGGACGCGTGCAGGAGGAGCTCGAGGCCGAGCTCGAGCGCGTGCGCCGCTCGGTCAAGCGGGAGCTGGTGCTGTACGAGCCGCCCGGCCAGCAGCTGGTGGCATCCGGGCCGGCAGTGCGCGTCCGGATCGACCGTCCGTCGCGCTGACGTCCGCGTCGTCCTTGACCGGGGGCGGTACAGCCGGCGCGTCGAGCCCTCCCGGCTCTCCTCGCTCCGCTGCCGTCGGCGACGAACCCGACTGAGGGCTAATCCGCCTGGGTACGCGCCCTGGCCAGCGCGCGGCGCAGCTCCCGGCTGCTCCGCTCGGCCCGCTGCGCCCGAGCCCGCCAGCTGTCGGCCCGGCCGCGCTGCGTGACGGCGGCCTGCTCGAAGCGCTCCGCGCGTTCCTCGGCCGCCTCCAGCTCCGACTCGAGCTCGGCCGCCGCCGCTCGCTGCTCCTGGGCCTGGCGCAGGGCGGCGCGCTCTGCGGCCGCCGCGCGGTCGGAGGTTGAGTCGCCGCCCCCTCCCGCCAGCAGACCGATGCCAAGCCCGAGCACCACCAGGCAGGCCAGGCCAAGCGCCGTGATCGCCGCCAGCCGGGGACGCTCCCTGATCGTTCGGGTCACGCAGCGCTCCTCAGATCAGCTTCTCCACGACCTCGACGCCGAGGCGCTTGACGGGCAGCCGGGTGTCGCGCCGCAGCGCGTCGAGCGAGTAGGTGGCGGAGTCGAGCATCACGCGCAGGCGGTCGTCGTAGGGGATGGTCACGTGCCGGCCGATGCCGAAGCGCCGAAAGGCCGACTCGATCACCTGGCGGTCCCCCGAGCGCTCGGAGGGCGCGCGGTTGAGGACGACCGTCAGCCGCTTGCGGTTGATGCTCTCCTCGTCTCCGCCGCTGTCCCAGCCGGCCTCGGCGTTGAGATAGCGGAGCGCCCCCAGGACCTTCTCGGCGGTCACGTACTCGGGCGTGGTCACCAGCAGGGCCTGGTCGGCTCGCCGGATGCCGAACTGTGCGAGCGGGTCCACGATGCCCGTGCCGAGGTCGAGCAGGATTACCTCGTAGAAGCGCCCGAGGAGGTCGAGCAGATCCCCGTAGGACTCAGGGGTCATCGCGGCCATCACCTCGGCCTGCTCGGGTGCGGCGAGCACGTGCAACCCGCTGGGGAGCTGGGAGACGTAGGCGAGGACGTCGGACACCGAGTCGATCCGGTCGACCTGGGGCAGTAGGTCGGCGAGTGAGCGGTCGCTGCGGCCCAGATCGGGGGTGAGGGAGGCGAGGGTTCCGAAGTCGCGGTTCGCGTCTACCGCCACCACGCGGAGGTTGAGGGCCTCGGCCAGCAGGTTGCCCACGATGAAGGTGCAGGTGGTCTTGCCCACGCCGCCCTTCGGGGAGACCACGGCGATCGTGTTGGAGCGCGTGGCCTGCGGGGCGCCGCTCAGGGACTCCTCGAGCTCCTGCTCGCGCCGCTCCCCTTCGCTGGTGGCCAGCGTGCGCAGCCGGTCGCGCAGCCGCGACCAGGCGTTGTCCTGCTGCTCGCGCCCCTCGATGACCGGACGCGAGTAGACGTCCCCGCGGCGAAAGCGCGCCGACTCGGGGATCCGCCGGGGCGGGCTTGGCCTCTCGGACTCGGTCGGGGGCCGTGCGCCGTCCTCCTCCGTTTCGGGCTCGGGCTCGGGCGGGGTCTCCGGCTTGGCCCGCGGCGTCCGTGGCCCGGCCGTGGTCCCGGTCAACCTGAAGCGCGGAGGCCCGGGGGGCGAGTCTTCGGCCATGGGCTCTCTATACCCCGAAGGTGTTGCGATCTTCCTCCAACATTTCGTATTGTGCCGGTACGGGAGTAGACGGCGAGGTGCGCGGCGAGCAAAACGGGCGGCTGGATCCACTGGGCGACATCGACGTCCAGCGTGCGCTCGCGCTCGCGCGGGCCCGTGAGAGCTATCCGCTGCTGCCCCGCGAGACGCTGGTCCAGTACTGCGAGGCCGCCTGGGAGGCCGCCCGCCGGGCGGACCCCAGGGGCCGCGATCTGCTCGGCGCGTTCGACCGCGCGCTGCTGACGATCGCGTGGACCCATCGCCGCACCGGCGGCCGGGTGCCGCTGCACGAGCTGGTGGAGCAGACGATCCCGCGGATCGCGCTCCAGCCGTTCCTGTCCACTCCCGCCGTGGTGGTCGAGGACGAGCTGGAGACGCCGGTCGAGGAAGTCCCCGCCGTTCGCCGGCCGGCCTGGCGCCGCCCGCTGCTGCGGGTGCCGTTCACGTCGCCGCTGCCGGTGGGCGCCGCGGTGGCCGCCGGCGCGATCGGGCTCACCCTTCTTCACGAGACGCGTGTCCTGCCGATCGGCCCGCTCGAGCAGTCGGCGAACGACGACGTTCGACCCTCCGGCGACTCCGAGGCCCGCGCAGCGGCGGACAAGGGGCTGGCGCCGGCGGTCGAAGCACCGCTGGCCTCGACCGGCGTCGTTCCGGCACCCGGCGTCTCCGCGTTCGCCGCGCCCGCCGGCCCGGCTTCGGGCACCGGCGGGGCCGGCGCCACCGAGGGCAGTGTCGGCGCTGCCACAGACGCCGGCGGTACCGCCGGTGGTGCGACGGCCGCGGGGTCGGACGTCGGCGGCACGACCACGTTCGCCGCGGCCGCCGTCAGGCCCGCCGTGGCCCAGCCGGTGGCGGAGCCCGCACCCGTCGCGCCGACCCCGGCGCCCGCCCCCCCGACGGTCACCCTGCAGATGCCCGAGCCGAAGATCGTGCTCTCCGCCCCGGCCCCGCCCAGGGCCGAGCCGCTGCCGGAGGAGAGCGACGAGCCCGAGGCCCCGGTCGACGATCCGCAGGACGCAGAGCCGCCGGCCGGCTCCGACCCTACGGAGGACGAGAACGGGGAGAGCTCGCCGGGCGACGATGAGGGTGACCGCGCTGAACAGGAACGGCGGGACGAGCGTGGGCACAGCGATAGGGACGCCGACGATGCCGATGAGCGCTATCCCTGGGACGGGAAACGCCACGAGGTGATCGAGCCGACGGACTCCGACGACGCCGGCGAGGAGGAGGCCGACGAAGCCGAGGAGCCACCGGCCGCGCCGGCGCCCGCCCCGGCGAACCCGCCGGCCGCGGCCCCTAGGGCGGCCCCGGCCGCTCCGGCTCCCGCGCCTGCTCCGACGCCCGCCCCCGCCCCGGCCGCACCAGCCCCGGCGCCCCCGGCCGCGCCCCCGGTCGCCGAGCAGCCGGCCCCTGTCGAGCAACCGGCCCCCGTCGAGCCGCCGGACGGGGCCGAACTCCCCAGCGCCGAGGCCTGAGCCGCCTCAGCCGGCCAGGCCGCCGAGCGGCAGCTCGTGGCGATGCCGGCCCGCGGCGATCAGCAGCCGCGTCGCCTGGGGCGGCGGCGCGGGCACGAAGGCCGTGTCGCCGCGCAGGTGCTGTCCTGGGATCCAGCCGCCCCCCTGGGGCGTGTAGGCGGTCTCGACGTCATCCCACAACGAGAAGCTCTGGGGCGGGCGGTGTTCGGCACCGCCGCGCTCGGGATCGGCCGGCGGGGCCACGAAGAGCCAGCGCAGCAGGACGCCGTCGGTGTAGATCTCGGCCGAGAGCAGATGCAGTCCGGGCAGCTCACGGGCCGCGGGGGCCCGCACCACCCGCCGGAGATGCACGCCCTTGAAGGGCGCGTAGGCCGTGCTGGTGATCTCGCGCAGGCGGCGAAAGAACCGCTCGCGGTCCGCCTCGGTCACGAGGCCGAGCGCGGCGAGCGTGTCGAAGGCCGCGGACACGTTGACCACGGCCTGGTCGGCTTCGGTGCGCACCAGATTGGGATCGATCGGCCGGCGCGGAGTGGTCTCCACCCGGGTGAGGTTCTCCTCCAGCAGGGCGAGGGCCCGGCGGCGCAGGTCGCGGCCCGCCTCAGCCTCGGGAGCAGCCTCCTCGGCGGGTGCCACCTCCTCGCCGCCCGGCTCCTCCTGGCTCATCCTTTGCGCTCCGCGTGCGCCGAGTAGCCGCGCAGCCGTCCGATCACCGCGAGCAGCCTGAGCGCCGGCGAGACCAGCGGCTGCGGGCCGGAGAGCCGGATCACGTCGCGGTACTCGGTCAGGCAGACGGCGAAGGCGAGCGCGCTGGGCCGCCCGTTCGACCCGGTCCGGCCGGATCGCTGCAGCGCGTCCAGCGCCTCGAACCACTCTCGCGTCCGGCGGGCCGGCACCGTGCGCCAGAGGGCCCGGACGTGCTCGTCGTCCTCGCTCCACATCTGGTGGGATGCCCCGCGCGGGATCTCCAGGACGTCCCCGGGCGAGAGCCGCTGCTCCGTGCCCTCCACCCGAGCATGCAGCGTGCCCGCGAGCACCTCGAAGCGCTCGTCCTGCTCCGGGTGGAAGTGCGGTGGCGGCGGCTTGCCGGCGGCGGCCCAGGTCACCTCGACCTCGAGCGCCCCGGGCCCGGACGAACGGACCTCCACCGACTCGTGCGGAGTGAGCTTCAGGACCTCGTCCATCTGTGGTGTGATTGACGCTATAGGACGCCGGTGAAGCCCGGGACACTCCTGGCCTTGCCGCCACGCTATATCTGCTATATATTGACTTAGATTTTCTATGCAAGCAGATCGGTTCACAGTCAAGTCCCAGGAGGCCCTCGCCGCCGCCCAGAGGCTGGCGGGTGCTAGGCGCAACCCCGAGGTCGCGCCCCCGCACCTGCTCGTGTCCCTGCTCGAGCAGGAGGGCGGCATCGTCGTGCCGGTCCTGCGCCGGGCGGGCGCCGACCCCGAGCGGGTGCGCCGCCGGGCCAACGAGGCCCTGGACGCGCTGCCCACGGTCAGCGGCGACGCCACCGGCGCGCTCGCGCTCGGCAGCGGCCTGATCGACCTCCTCAAGCGCGCCGACGACGAGGCGCGCGGCATGGGCGACGAGTACGTGTCCACCGAGCACCTGCTGCTCGCCATCGCGGACGACCCGAAGACCGACGCCGGTGCATCTCGCGACCAGCTCGCCAACGCCGTCCAGGAGGTGCGCGGACCGCATCGGGTGACCGATCAGAACCCCGAGGACCGCTACCAGGCGCTGGAGAAGTTCGGTCGTGACCTGACGGAGGCCGCGGAGCAGGGCAAGCTCGACCCGGTGATCGGCCGCGACGACGAGGTCCGGCGCGTGATCCAGGTCCTCAGCCGGCGCACCAAGAACAACCCGGTGCTGATCGGCGAGCCCGGCGTGGGCAAGACGGCCATCGTCGAGGGCCTGGCCCAGCGGATCGTCTCCGGCGACGTGCCCGACTCGCTGCGCGACCGCCGCGTGATGGCGCTGGACATCGGCGCGCTCATCGCCGGCTCGAAGTACCGGGGCGAGTTCGAGGACAGGCTCAAGGCGGTGCTCAAGGAGATCGCTGACGCCGACGGCCAGATCATCCTGTTCATGGACGAGCTGCACACCATCGTGGGCGCGGGCGCCGCCGAGGGCGCCGTCGACGCCGCGAACCTGCTGAAGCCGATGCTCGCCCGCGGTGAGCTGCGCGCCGTGGGCGCCACCACCCTGGACGAGTTCCGCAAGCACATCGAGAAGGACGCCGCTCTGGAGCGGCGCTTCCAGCCGGTCTACGTCGGCGAGCCCAGCGTCGAGGACACCATCGCGATCCTCCGCGGCCTCAAGGAGCGCTACGAGGTGCACCACGGGGTGCGCATCCAGGACTCGGCGATCATCAGCGCCGCCGCCCTCTCCCATCGCTACATCGCCGACCGCTTCCTGCCCGACAAGGCCATCGACCTCATCGACGAGGCCGCCTCCCGGCTGCGGATCGAGATCGACTCGATGCCCATCGAGATCGACACGGTCGAGCGCCGCATCCAGCAGCTCGAGATCGAGCTGCAGGCGCTGCGCAAGGAGAAGGACGAGGGCTCGGTGGCCCGGCGCGAGGCGATCGAGCGCCAGCTCGCCGACCTGCGCGAGCGGTCGAACGAGATGAAGGCGCACTGGCGGGGCGAGAAGGAGGCCATCGAGGCCATCCGCCAGGCCAAGGAGCAGCTCGAGCAGGCTCACCGGGACACCGAGCGCGCCGAGCGCGACGCCGACCTCCAGCGCGCCGCCGAGCTGCGCTACGGCGAGATCCCCCGCCTCCAGGAGCAGGTCAAGGACGACGAGGCGCGGCTGGCCGGCATCCAGGCCGACCGGACCTTCCTCAAGGAGGAGGTCGACGACGAGGACGTCGCCGAGGTGGTGGGCAAGTGGACCGGCATCCCCGTCTCCAAGCTGATGGAGGGCGAGGTGGCGAAGCTCGTGCACATGGAGGAGCGCCTCCACGAGCGGGTGATCGGCCAGGACGAGGCGGTCGAGGCGGTGTCCAACGCGCTGCGGCGCTCGCGCGCCGGGCTGCAGGACCCCAACCGGCCCATCGGCGCCTTCCTGTTCATCGGCCCCACCGGCGTGGGCAAGACCGAGCTGGCCCGGGCGCTCGCCGAGTTCATGTTCGACTCCGAGCAGGCCATGGTGCGCATCGACATGTCCGAGTACATGGAGAAGCACTCGGTCTCTCGCCTCGTCGGCGCGCCGCCCGGCTACGTGGGCTACGAGGAGGGCGGCCAGCTCACCGAGGCCGTGCGCCGGCGGCCCTACACGGTCGTGCTGCTCGACGAGATCGAGAAGGCGCACCCGGACGTGTTCAACGTCCTCCTGCAGCTGATGGACGACGGGCGGCTCACCGACGGCCAGGGCAGGACCGTCGACTTCAAGAACGCGGCGGTGATCATGACCTCGAACGTGGCCGGCGGCATCGAGGGCGTGCGGGCGACCTTCAAGCCGGAGTTCGTGAACCGCCTGGACGAGATCGTCCAGTTCGACCAGCTGACCCGCGAGGAGATCGGCGAGATCGTGGAGCTGCAGGTGGCCAAGCTGGTCGAGCGCGTGCGGGAGAAGGGCGTGGAGGTCGAGCTCAGCGACGAGGCCCGGACGCTGATCGGCAATCTGGGCTATGACCCGACCTACGGGGCCCGGCCGCTGAAGCGCGTGATCCAGAAGCGGCTGGTCGACCGGCTCGCCCTGAAGCTGCTGGACGGCGAGTTCGGCGCCGGCGACCACGTGCGCGTCGATGCCGACGAAGGCGACCTGAGCTTCGCCAAGGCTCCTGCCCCGGCCGAGCCGGCACCAGTCACCTAGGCCGGCGCCGGCTCGTGCTCGCCCGGCGACGCGCCCGCCTCATCGCCGGGCTCGCCGTCTTCGGGCTGCTGCTCGTGGCGCTGATCGGCGTCGCCGTCATCAGCTGGCTGTTCTCCTCGAAGCTGCTGGATCCGGATCATTCCCTGGGCCCATTCGGGGTCGCGGTGGAGCGGGCCGAGCTGCGCGATACCGACGGCGCCGGGCGGGTGACCTTCGAGCGCACCGAGGACAGCGCGCGCCGCGGCGTTTACGGCCTCGGCTTCGAGGGCGGCCACGCGATCGCCGGCGCGGTGACCGACCGGAGCGAGAGCGAGGTCGACCGGCGCGTGTCCGGCCTGCGGGGACGACTGGAGCGGGGCGCCAAGGTGGCCTTCGAGGCGGACGTCTGGGCCGGCGACCCCCGCACGGCCCGCGCAATTCCCTTTCGAGTGATCTCCTTTCCCTCCCAGCTCGGGCCCATGCCGGCCTGGCGGGTCGAGGGCCGCGGCTCGACGTGGGCGATCTTCGTCCACGGCCACAACGCGACCCGCCGGGAGGGCCTGCGGGTCCTGGGGTCGCTGCGCCGCGCCCGCCTGCCCTCGCTGCTGATCGCCTACCGGAACGACCCCGGGGCGCCGCCGTCCCGGGACGGTCTCCTGCACCTGGGCGCCACCGAGTGGCGCGACGTGGAGTCCGCGGCTCGCTACGCGCTGGCGCGGGGAGCACGCTCGTTCGTCCTGCTCGGAGACTCGATGGGCGGCGCCATCGTCTCCCAGTTCGTGCACGAGTCGCCGCTGGCGAAGCGGGTGCGCGCGCTGGTGCTCGACGCGCCGGTGCTCGACTGGAAGGCCGTGGTCGACCTCCAGGCCGACGAGCGGGGCCTGCCCCGCTTCCTCGGCACCACCACGGAGTGGGCGGTCTCCAGGCGGATCGAGTTCGACTGGGACGCCTTCGACCAGGTGGCCCGGGCCAGGGAGTTCGGGATGCCCATCCTGCTCTTCCACGGCACCGAGGACACCACGGTGCCGATCTCCTCCTCCGGGGCCTTCGCCCGCGCCCTGCCGCGCTTGGTGCAGTACCACCGCGTGCCGGGGGCCGGCCACGTGGAGTCCTGGAACGTGAACCCGCGGCGCTACGACCGGCTGGTGCGGGAGTTCCTCGCTACCCGGCTCGCCCGTTGAGGATCCGGAAGCGCCAGCTGTAGCGCTGGGCGGGCGCGGTCTTCCGGTAGCGGCGCTCGGTGTCGAAGCGGACGATGTGGCGCCCGCTCGGCACGCGCGGTCCGAACAGCCGTTTCTTGGTCTCGAGCCGGCGGCACGCGCCCCGCAGGCGGCCCACGCGAAGGTTGCGCACCCGCCCGTCGTGAAGGATGTGCGCGTAGAGGGTGCGGCCGGTGGTGAAGCCCACGGCGGCGATCGTGCGCGGCCTGGACGGCTGACCGCCCGACGGCTCGATGTCCACGTTGAGCTCGCTGATCCGGAGGGTCACCGAGGCGTTGAGCGCCTTGTCGTTGCGGTCGATGGCGGCGTAGGTGCGCGTCTCCGAACCGCGCGCGTTGGCCACCTCGAGCTCGGCGGCCACCTCGCCGGCGGGCCCGGCCTCGATGTCCTCGGTGGAGTCGATGAGCCGCCCGTCGCGCGTGAAGTCCACGATGCCTCCCGGCGTGAAGCCGGTGCCGTTGAAGCGCAGCTCTTCACCGGTGCCGTAGCAGCGCTTCTCCGGGGAGACGGCCAGGGTGGCCGCGGCGGAGGCCGCCGCCGGGGCGGCCAGGGCCAGCGCGGCGGTCGCGACGAGCGCGAGGGGCAGTCTCATCGTGTGCTCCTGGTCGGGTTTTGTTGGTCCGGGTACATTCCGCGGCGAAGCGTCTCAACCGAAAGGATTACCAGTGCCTACCTATGTGATGCTCAGCACCCTGACCCCTGAGGGCGTGCAGACCATCAAGAGCAACCCACAGCGGATCCGCGAGGTCAACAAGGAGATCGAGCAGTTGGGCGTCACGGTGCGGGCGCAATGGGCGGTGCTCGGCCAGTATGACTTCGTGAACGTGATCGAGGCGCCGGACGAGAAAACGGTGGCCCGGGTCTCCATGGAGCTGGGCTCGCGGGGGACCGCGCGCTACGAGACGCTCTCGGCGATTCCGGTGGACGACTTCATCGCCGCCCTGTGACGCGCGCGGAGATCGCCGCGTGAGCCGGGTCCTGGTCGTCGGCGGCGGCGGCCGCGAGCACGCGCTCGTTCGCACGCTGCTGCGCAGCCCGCAGCGACCGGAGGTGCTGGCGGCGCCGGGCAACGCGGGCATCGCCCGCGACGGCGTGGAGTGTCTGCCCGACGACGACCTCGTCGCCACCGCCGCCGAGCGCGCGGCCGACCTCGTGGTGGTGGGGCCCGAGGCCCCGCTGGTGGCCGGGCTGGTGGACCGCCTGCAGGCCGCCGGCATCCGGGCCTTCGGGCCGGGACGCGAGGCGGCCCGGGTGGAGGGCTCGAAGACCTACGCCAAGGAGCTGATGCAGGCGTGCGGCGTGCCCACCGGCGGCTACGTGCGCTTCCGCGAGGCCGGCGAGGCCGCGGCCCACCTGGCCTGCGCCTCCTACCCGGCCGTCCTCAAGGCCGACGTGCTCGCGGCCGGCAAGGGCGTGATCATCGCCCAGGACGAGCGCGAGGCCCGGGCGGCCCTCGACGTCTTCTTCGCGGAGAAGCGCTTCGGGGACACCGAGGTGATCCTGGAGGAGTTCCTGGAGGGTGAGGAGCTCTCCCTGCTGGCGCTGTGCGACGGCGAGCGGGCGGTTCCGCTGGCGCCGGCGCAGGACTACAAGCGCATCTACGACGGCGACGAGGGCCCCAACACCGGCGGGATGGGGAGCTACTCCCCGGTGCCCGGAGTCGACGCCGACCGGGCGGAGGAGCTGGCTGCCTCCGTGCACCAGCCGATCGTCGACGAGCTGCGTCGCCGCGGTACGCCCTTCCACGGGGTGCTGTACGCCGGGCTGATGATGACCCCGGCCGGGCCGAAGGTGCTCGAATACAACTGCCGCTTCGGCGACCCCGAGACCCAGGCGGTGCTGCCTCGGCTGCGGTCCGACCTGGTGGCGTTGCTCGAGGCTGCCACCGAGCGCGGCGGGCTCGCCGGAGCGGAGCCCGAGTGGTCGCCCGACTGGTCGGTGACCGTCGTGCTCGCCTCGGGCGGCTACCCCGCGTCATCGTCCTCGGGCGACGTGATCGAGGGACTCGACGCGGCGGCGGCCGCCGGCGCCGAGGTCTTCCACGCGGGCACCGCGAAGCGCGACGGCGAGATCGTGACCGCCGGCGGGCGGGTGCTGGGAGTGACGGCGCTGGGAGCCACGCCCGGGGAGGCGCGCGAGCGGGTGTACGCCGCCGCGGAGCAGGTCACCTTCGAAGGCCGGCAGATGCGAACGGACATCGCCGCCCGGGCCGTCGATAGGGTCGAGGCCTGATGGGCACCGAGGAGCTCCCCGCCCCCACACCGCCGCCGGTGACCGAGACGGAGGTCGAGCACCAGTTCGACGCGCTTGACGTGGACGCCCCTCGCGTGGGCATCGTGATGGGCAGCAAGAGCGACATGCCGGTGATGGAGAAGGCCGGTGCCGAGCTCGAGAAGCGGGGCATCCGCCACGAGACGCGGGTCATGAGCGCCCACCGCGATCCGGACACGGTGGCCGACTACGCCAAGAACGCCAAGTTCCGGGGCCTGCGGGTGATCATCGCCGGGGCCGGGCTGGCCGCCGCGCTGCCGGGGGTGGTGGCCGCCCACACCGAGCTTCCCGTGATCGGGGTGCCGCTCACCTCCAAGAGCTCGGTGGCGGGCGGGCTCGACGCCCTGCTGGCGATCGCCCAGATGCCGCCGGGCGTGCCGGTCGCCTGCGTGGGCGTCGACAACGCGCGCAATGCCGCCGTGCTGGCGGCCAAGATCCTCGAAGGGTGATCGAGCGCTACACCCGGCCCGAGATGGGCGCGGTGTGGTCCGAGCAGCGCAAGCTCGAGGCCTGGCTGCAGGTGGAGCTGGCGGTGGTGGAGGCGCTGAGCGAGCAGGGGGTCGTGCCCGAGGAGGACGCCGCGACCATCCGCGACCGGGCCTCGTTCACGGTCGACGCGGTCAAGGAGCGCGAGCGGGTCACCGATCACGACGTTGCCGCCTTCGTCGACGTGGTGGCGGCCTCGGTGGGCGAGCCCGGCCGCTGGGTCCATCACGGGCTGACCTCCTCGGACGTGCTCGACACCGCGCTGGCGCTGCAGCTCTCGCAGGCCGGCCTGATGCTGGTGGGCGGCGCCTGCGACTTCCGGGACGCCCTGGTGGGCCGGGCGCGCGAGCAGGCCGACACGCTCTGCGTCGGGCGCACCCACGGAGTGCAGGCCGAGCCCACCACGTTCGGGCTGAAGCTGGCCGGCTTCGCCTTCGAGGCCCACCGCAACGTGCGCCGCCTGGAGCGCGCCGCGGAGGGAGTCTCGGTGGGCGCGCTCTCCGGCGCTGTCGGCACCTACGCCGCCAACGGCCCCGAGATCGAGGCCGCCGTGCTGCGCCGGCTCGGTCTGAGCCGCGAGGACGTGTCCACGCAGGTGGTGCCGCGCGACCGCCACGCCGAGCTTCTGGAGGCCATCGCGCTCGCTGGTGCCGGGCTGGAGCGCTTCGCGACCGAGATCCGCCACCTGCAGCGCACCGAGGTGCGCGAGGTGGAGGAGCCCTTCCGGGCGGGAGCGCAGAAGGGCTCCTCGGCCATGCCCCACAAGCGCAACCCGATCGTCAGCGAGCGCATCACGGGCATCGCCCGGCTCCTGCGCGGCTACGCCCAGGCCGGGCTGGAGAACGTGGCCCTGTGGCACGAGCGCGACATCTCGCACTCGGCGGTGGAACGGGTGACCCTGCCGGACGCGACCATCCTCCTCGACTACGCCCAGCACCTGGCCACCCGGGTGGTGCAGGGCATGACGGTGCACGCCGACCGCATGCGCGCCAACCTCGAGGCCACCCACGGCGCGCTCTACTCGCAGCGGGCCCTGCTCGCGCTCGTCGAGGCCGGCTGGTCCCGCGACGACGCCTACCGGACGGTGCAGGAGGCGGCACAGCGCGCGTGGGACGAGGGGCTCGAGTTCCGCGACCTGCTCGGACAGGCCGCGCCCGGCCTCGATCTGGACGCGGTGTTCGATCCCGAGGCGTTCCTGCGCCACGTGCCCGGCATCGTCGCCCGCCTCGACCGGCTGCGCTGAGCGCCGGCCCACACAAGCCCGCTTTGTGGGACATGGCCTTTCCGGGGCCGAGAACCTAGCCTCGCCGGCATGGCCGTGCTGCTCGGCTTTCTGGGCGTGCTGGGGTTCAGCCTCACGCTGCCCGCCACCCGCGTGGCGGTGGAGGACCTCGACCCCACCTTCGTCGGCCTGGGCCGGGCGGTGGTGGCAGCGCTGCTCGGGTTGGGGCTGCTCCTCCTGCTGGGAGGGCCGCGGCCCACGCCGGCTCAGCTCCGGCGGCTGGCGGTGGTGGCCGTGGGGGTGGTGTTCGGGTTCCCGCTCTTCTCCGCGTTCGCACTGCGGGAGCTCACGGCGGCCCACGGCGCCGTGATCGTGGGCCTGCTGCCGGCGGCCACCGCCGTCATGGCGGTGCTCCGTGCGGGCGAGCGGCCCTCCCGCGGCTTCTGGCTGGCCAGCGGGGCGGGCCTCATGGCCGTGCTGGCCTTCGCGGCGAGCCAGGGCGCGGGCCTGCCGACCAGCGCAGACCTGCTGGTGCTGGCCGCCGTGGCCTTCGGAGCCGTCGGCTACGCCGAGGGCGCCACGCTGGCGCGGGAGCTGGGCGGCTGGCGGGTGATCTGCTGGGCGCTGGTCCTGTCCCTGCCGGTGACGCTGCCCGTCGCCGCGTTCTCAGCGGCTCAGGGCGGGCTCCAGGCCGGCGACGACGCCTGGCTCGGCTTCGCCTACGTGTCGCTGGTCAGCATGTTCACCGCCTTCTTTGTCTGGTACGCGGGCCTGGCGCGCGGCGGCGTGGCCAAGATCGGTCAGATCCAGCTCGTGCAGCCGATCCTGACCCTGGGCTGGTCGGCCGCGCTGCTCGGCGAACAGGTCGGGGCGGCCACGATCCTCGCGGCTGCGGCGGTGCTGGCCAGCGTGGTGGCCACACAGCGCTCACAGGTCCGGCCGTTGGCGACTTCCGCCCGGTAGGTGCTCGACGGGCGCCCGCGGATGCATGACACTGGACGCGGATGGCCGACTCGCGCCGACCCCGCCGCCGCTCGCTGCGCCGGCTGAGAACCGCCCTCTTCGGCGTCAACGCGCTCGTGCTGACGGGGGTCGTGCTGGCCGCCTACGGCATCGGCGTTCTGGACCAACCCGAGCGCGACACCCTCGACACGCGCTTCGAGGTGCGGGGCAGCGGGGGCGCCCCGTCGGACGTGGTGGTGGTCGCGATCGACGACGTGACCTTCGACGAGCTGGACCTCCAGTGGCCCTTCCTCCGCTCGCTGCACGGCCGGGCCATCGACCGCCTGCGCCGTGACGGCGCCAAGGTGATCGCCTACGACATCCAGTTCACCGAGCAGACGAAGCCGCGTGAGGACAACGCGCTGATCGAGTCGGTCGACCGGACCGACGGCGTGGTGCTGGCCACCACCGAGGTGGACAAGGGCGGGAGGACCGCCGTCTTCGGCGGCGACCGGGTGCTGCGCGCGATCGGCGCGAAGCCCGGCAGCAGCAACTTCGACAACGATGACGACGGGGTGATCCGGCGCATGCCCTACGAGGTGGAGGGGCTCAAGAGCTTCGCCCGCGTGGCCGCCGACGAGTTCCGGGGCGGCGAGGCGCCGGCCGCGAAGGAGGGGTCCGAGTACATCGACTACGCGGGCCGGCCGGGGACCGTGGACACGGTGTCCTTCTCCCGGCTGGTCGAAGGGCGGTTCCGGCCGGGGACCTTCAAGGACAAGATCGTGGTCGTCGGGGCCACCGCGTCGTCCCTGCAGGATGTCCACGCCACCCCAGTCGGTGAGGGCCGCGTGATGGCGGGCCCGGAGATCCAGGCCAACTCGATCGCCACCGCGTTGAACGACTTCCCGCTGCAGCCGGCGCCCGGCGGGTTGAACGTGGCGCTGATCGTGCTGTTCGGCCTCGTCGGGCCCGGGTTCGCCCTGAGCCTCGGCCCGGCGCGGGCGGCGATCGTCGGGGTCCTGGTGGCGGTCCTCTTCGCGGTGGGCGTTCAGCTGGCGTTCAACAACGGCCTGATCGTGTCCTTCCTCTACCCGCTCGCCTCGCTCGTGCTCGGTGTGGTGGGCGCGCTGGCGATGGCGGTTGTGAGCGGTGCGTTCGAGCGGGAGCGGGTGCGGGACATGTTCTCGCGCTTCGTGCCCGAGCCCGTGGTCGACGAGGTGCTGCGCAACGTCGACGAGGACCTGCGGCTGGGCGGGCAGCGCGAGCTCGTGACCGTGCTCTTCAGCGACGTCCGCGGCTTCACCACGTTCTCGGAGTCGCGCGAGCCGGAGGTCGTCATCGCCATCCTCAACCGCTACCTCACCTCGATGACCGACGTGATCCTGGCCCACGGGGGCACGCTGGTCACGTTCATGGGCGACGGCATCATGGCGGTGTTCGGCGCCCCCATCGCCGTCGACGACCACGCCGACCGCGCGCTGGCCGCGGCCCGGGAGATGGCCGGCCCCACGCTCGACGGCTTCAACGAATGGCTGCGGGCCGAGGAGCTCGGCGAGGGCTTCCAGATCGGCATCGGGCTCAACAGCGGCGTGGTGATGGCGGGCAACGTGGGCTCCGAGCAGCGCCTGGAGTACACGGTGATCGGCGACACCGCCAACACCGCCTCCCGCCTGGAGGGGCTCACCAAGGGCACGCCGCACACGATCTACGTCTCGGAGTCGACCCGGCTGTTCCTCAACGGCGACCGCGGCGACCTGGAGCACGTGGACGCCCTCGACGTCCGGGGCCGGCAGGCGAAGGTCGTCATCTGGACGGTCAAGGACTAGATCAACCGCGCGCAGCCGGCCGAGCCGGCTGCTTACGGCTGCTCGGAGCCGCCGGCCCGCCCTCCAGAATCGCGATCAGCCGCTCCATCGTGACGTGCGCCGCACGTAGGTCGCCGGCGCCGATCGCGCCGCCGACCCGCTCAGCCCACGGATGTTGGGCCAGCGAGATCCGGCGCACGGCCCAGTAGCCGGCCTCGGTGCAGGCCAGCAGCTTGGCCCGGCGGTGCGCCGGGTTGGGCCGGTACTCGGCCAGCCCGCGGTTGACGAGCACGTCGGCCACGCGCTGCACGCCCTGGCGGGTCATCCCCATCCGGCGCGCCACACCCGCCACGCTCCGAGGCTCGTCGAGCACACCACCGATCACCTGCCACCATGCCGCCGTCAGACCGCCCTCGGCTGCCATCTCCTGGGCGGCCTCCATCAGCCGGCCGTTGAGCCGGAAGGTGGCCAGCACGACGTCGGTGAGCGCCTCGGCAGCGGGAGACGCGGGCGCGGGCTCGGGCCACGCCTCCCGCGGCGGGACGTCCGGCGCCGCCGCCACGACGTCGCGGGTCACGCGGCGGCGGCCATGAGCGCGGGATAGCAGGAGGCGTCGCCGCGGGCGAACACGCCCTCGTAGGCCTCCAGCGCTGCTTCGGGCATGAACCCGAGCAGGCCGAGCGTGGCCCGGGCGAACTGCACCGGCGCGTCGGGCCCTGCCGTCACCAGGCCGCGGTCGGCGACCGCGCGCGCCTCCACGTAGCGGTCACCGCCCGCGTAGCCGGTCGCGGCCAGGTACTCGGCGGCCGCGCTCGTATGGCAGCGCTCGTCGAGCAGCCCGGCGCGAGCGAGCCCCGCGGTGGCCCCGCAGATCGCCGCCACCGGCACGCCGGCCGCGAGGAAGTCCGCAGCAGCGCCGGCGAAGGCCGATCCGCCGCCGGCGTCCCACAGGTCGGCGCCCGGCAGCACGAGCAGATCGCTGCCGGCGGGGTCGAGGTCGGCCAGCGGCATGTCGGGCAGGAGGCGAAGGCCGCCCATGGTCGTGACCGGCTCGAGTGTCTCGGCCACGGTCAGGACGTCGAACGGCGTGCCGGTGAAGCGGCCGGTCCTCAGCTCGGCCAGCAGGTGGCCCGGCTCCCAGTCGGCGAGGGTGTCATAGACGGCGATGTGTGCGGTTGGCATAGACAACATGTTGTCATATACGACAGTACGTTGTCAAGTCTGCGGGTGGTTATTCCGGCCCCGAGCCGGCCACTTGCGGGTAGCGCTGCTCGCGGCTAGGGCCGCTTGCGAGCCACGTAGCGCTGGCCTCGCCGGACCACCACGGTGCGGTCGCGCGCGAAGTCCCGCACCGCCACTCTGCCGCGACGGACCCGGGTGAGCGTCGAGTCGCAGCGGTCCTCCACCAGCCAGATCGTGCCCCGCACCGTGGCGGAGGAGTAGCGGCCGCGTGAGCGGAAGCGGCCGCGGCCACTGCCCCACAGGCGGCGGCGCCGCGAGCGCGAGGCCCGCCCCTCGACCGCCTGGGAGGCGCTCGCGGTGGGGCAGGAAAGGCGGCCCTGGAGCAGCAGCTCCGTCACGTAACGGTCGCGGCGGCGCTGGCGGACCTTGAACAGGCCGCCGTAGAACACGCCCTCCTGCAGGCGCGTGCGACGGCGGTCGCGGACCGTGGTCAGCTCCACGCGTCCGCGCCTGGTGTCGATCGTCGCGCCGAGCGGGATCTCCTCCAGGTTCTCGAGCGGCTCGAAGGAACGAGCGCCCGGAAGGCGCACAAAGACCTCGCCCCGCACCGGGACGGCCAGCAGCGACTCGCCCAGGTCCGGCGCCAGCGCCTGTGCGGGCTGGCCGGGGGGCGCAGGTGGTCCGGGCGGCGCCGAGGCGGCGGCTGCCACCACCACGTCGCGGCTTGTCTGTGCGCCGGGACCGCCCGCCCCGAGCACGGTGCCGCCGGTGAAGACGGTGCCGGTGGACGCTCCCTCGTTGTCGGTCACCACCAGGCGGGCCACGTAGGTGCCGGGCCGGGTGTAGGTGTGCTGGGGCGTGGGACCGCCGTTGGGCAGCAGGGTGCCGTCGCCGAAGTCCCAGTCGTAGCGGACGATCGAGCCGTCGGAATCGGTCGCCCCGCGGGCGTCGAACTGCGTGGGGCTGCCCGCGACCGCATGCGCCGAGGCGACGAGGAAGCTTGCCACGGGGGCCTGGTTGGGGCTCACCACCACGCCGAGGGCGTACCCGAGGTCAACCGACGGCGGTGCCTTCGGCGCCAGCGACGCGCCCGCGCCGAGGTCGAACAGGTGGCCGTCGCCGCCGGCCAGGAAGAGGCTGAGGCCGTCCGGGCTGGCGCTCAGGTACCAGAGCCTCGCCGCGTCGACCGTGAGGTTCGGTGTGGCTCCGGGGACGAGCGCGCCGTCGGTCCCGACGGCGTAGGCGAACAGCCGCCGGCCGCCGTCCCCTCCCTGGGTGGAGACATAGGCCGCCGCGCCGTCTGGGGAGATCGCGATCCCGATCGGCTTCGTGCCCATCCCGGTGACAACCTCCGGGACCGTCTTGGGCGCGAGGTCGCCCGAGGCGTCCACGTCGAACTGGAGCACCCGGCCGTCCCGGGAGGTGGCGTAGAGGTTCGCTCCGTCGGGCGTGAGGGCCACGTCCTGCAGGGTCTCGCTCCTGACCGCCACCACTCCACGCCGGGTGAGCGCTCCGTCGGTGCCCACGTCCAGGACCGCGATGCCGCCGCGGATCAGAACGTAGGCGGTGCCGCCGTCCGGGCTCAGGGCCAGGCCGGTGGCGCACTCGAAGCCCTCGAGGTAGGGCGGGTCCATCGGCTCGAGGCGGCCCTCCGCGGCCACGTCGTACTGGCGAACCTTGCCGTGCCGGCCGTGGGTCACGTAGACGCTCGACCCGTCGGGGTGGACCGCGATCGAACCGGCGTCGTCGTGACCTCCCTCCAGGGCCGGCGACTTGGGCGTCAGCCGCCCGTCGGCGGCCACGTCGAACTGGAGGACTCCCGCGGCGGTGGCGGCGTAGAGGTCGGTGCCCGCCGGGGTCATGGCCAGCCGGCCCGGCTCGCGCGCGGGTACCGAGCGGGGATCGAGCGGCGTGAGCGTGCCGCCGGGGCCGACGCCGTACTGGAAGATCGCGTCGGAAACCGGGTCGGAGAAGTACACCGTCCGGGCCGCGGAGGCGGTTTGGGCAAGCACCAGCGATAGGCAGCAGACCAGCGACAGCGCGAACACACGCGCCATTAGGACTCCACTCTCCGAGGCCAAGAGGTGACCAGGCCATCCTCGCACGAATTTGTCTATCTCGCCCCCCTTGCGCGCGCGGTCTGATCCGATTGTTAGCCTCCGGCTGTGAGCCTTCTCGCCCAGGGAAAGGTCCGCGACATCTATGACGCGGGGGCCGATCGGCTGCTGCTCGTGGCCTCGGACCGGATCTCCACCTACGACGTCGTCCACCCAACGCCGATCCCGGGAAAGGGCAAGGTGCTCACCGGCCTGACGGCGTTCTGGCTCGAGCGCACGGCGGGCATCTGCCCGAACCACCTCGTCTCCTTCACCGACGTGCCGGAAGAGTTCAAGGGACGCGGAATGCTGGTCGAGCGGCTCGAGATGGCGCCGGTCGAGTGCGTGGTGCGGGGCTACCTCACGGGGTCCGGATGGAAGGACTACCTGGCCGGCGGCGCCGTCTGCGGCATCGAGCTGCCGACCGGCCTGGTCGAGTCGCAGCAGCTGCCCGAGCCGATCTTCACCCCGGCCACCAAGGCGGAGGTGGGCGACCACGACGAGAACGTGGACTTCGAGCGCGCCGTCGAGATCGTGGGCGACCGCCCGCTGCTCGAGGAGCTGCGCCGCCTCTCGCTGGCGCTCTACGAGCACGGCGCGGCCCACGCGCGCGAGAACGGGATCATCCTTGCCGACACCAAGTTCGAGTTCGGGCGCCGGGCCGACGGCACGCTGGTGTTGGGGGACGAGGTCCTGACTCCCGACTCGTCTCGCTTCTGGCCGGCCGACACCTACGAGCCCGGCCGCTCGCAGCCCAGCTTCGACAAGCAATTCGTGCGCGACTGGGCCAGCGGCTCCGGCTGGGACAAGTCCCCGCCGGCGCCGCCGCTTCCCGACGACGTGGTGGAGGGCACCCGGGCCCGCTACGAGGAGGCCTACGAGCGGATCGCCGGCGAGCCGTTCGGGCGCTGGCTCGAGCGCAGCGGGGCGCCGGCTTGACCCGCGTCCGGGTGTTGATCCGGCCAAAAGAGGGAATCCTCGACCCCGTGGGGCAAGCGGTGGAAGGGGCGTTGCCCGCGCTGGGCTTCGAGGGCGTGCGCAACGTGCACGTTGGGCGGCTGGTGGAGCTGGACACCGACGACCCAGCGCAGGTGCCCGCGATGTGCGAGCGGCTGCTGAGCAACCCGCTGATCGAGGACTACGAGGTGCAATGAGGTTCGGCGTGGTCCGCTTCCCCGGCTCCTGCGACGAGGTCGACGCCCTGCTGGCCTGCCGCCGCTTCGGCGACGCCGAGCTGTTGTGGCACAAGGACCGCGACCTGGACGGGGTCGACGCGGTGGTCGTGCCCGGCGGCTTCTCCTACGGCGACTACCTGCGCGTCGGGGCCATCGCGCGCTTCTCCCCGCTGATGGAGTCCGTGATCGCCTTCGCGCGCGACGGCGGCCCCGTGCTCGGCATCTGCAACGGCTTCCAGGTGCTGTGCGAGGCCGGGCTGCTGCCGGGTGCGCTGCTGCCCAACCGCTCGCTGCGCTTCGTCTGCCGCCAGGTGGACCTGGTGGTCGAGAACGCCGACACGCCCTTCACACGCGCGTGCGCGAGGGGCGACCTGCTGTCGGTGCCGGTCAAGCACACCACCGGCCGCTACTACGCCCCGGGCATCCCCGAGGACCAGGTCGTGCTCCGCTACGCGCCCGGCCAGAACCCCAACGGGGCGCAGGACGACATCGCCGGCGTGTGCAACGAGGCGGGCAACGTGGTCGGCCTCATGCCGCATCCGGAGCACGCCGTCGACCCGCTCACCGGCTCGGCCGACGGCGGGCGGCTGTTCGAATCGCTCGCGTTGGCGCCGGTCGGGTGAGCGGCGCACTCGCGCCGCACCGCGAGCTTGGGCTGACCGACGCCGAGTACGACGGCATCTGCGACCGCCTCGGGCGCGAGCCCAACCCGCTCGAGCTGGCCGTCTTCTCCCTGATGTGGTCCGAGCACTGCGCGTACAAGCACTCGAAGAAGCTCCTGCGCGAGCTCCCCACCGACGGGCCGCATCTGCTGATGGGCCCGGGCGAGAACGCCGGGGTGGTCGACGTGGGCGACGGGCTGGCGGTGGCCTTCAAGGTCGAGTCCCACAACCACCCCAGCGCCGTCGAGCCCTTCCAGGGCGCGGCCACCGGGGTGGGGGGCATCCTGCGGGACATCTTCGCGGTGGGCGCCCGGCCGATCGCGGTGCTCGACTCGCTTCGCTTCGGCGAGCTCGACTCCGCGCACTCGCGCTATCTGTTCGACTGGGCGGTGAAGGGCATCGGGCACTACGGCAACTCGATCGGGGTGCCGACGGTCGGCGGCGAGGTCTACTTCGAGCCCGCCTACGAGCAGAACTGCCTGGTCAACGCGATGTGCGTCGGCCTGGCCCGGCACGAGCGCCTGATTCGCAGCGCGGCGGCGGGCGTGGGCAACCCGATCGTCCTGCTCGGCGCCCGCACCGGCCGCGACGGGATCGGCGGGGCCTCGGTGCTGGCCAGCGCCGAGCTGGCCGATGCCGACGGCTCCAAGCGGCCGACCGTCCAGATCGGCGATCCGTTCGAGGAGTCCAAGCTCGTCGAGTGCTGCCTGGAGCTCCTGGAGCGGGGCACGCTCGCCTCCCTCCAGGACCTGGGGGCCGCCGGCCTCTCCTCTTCGTCCTCGGAGATGGCCTCCAAGGGCGGCGTGGGCCTCGACCTCGACGTCTCCCGCGTCCCGCTGCGCGAGGCGGACATGGAGCCGTTCGAGATCATGATCTCGGAGTCCCAGGAGCGGATGCTCTGCGTGCTCGAGCCGGCGCGGCTCGGTGAGCTGCTCGAGGTCTGCGAGCGCTGGGACGTGCGCGCCACCGAGATCGGGCAGGTCTCCGACAGCCGCCGGCTGCGGGTCTTCGACGGCGAGGACTTGGTGGGGGACATGCCGGTGCAGGCGCTGGTGGACGACTGCCCGCTGTACGACCTCGAGCCCGAGGAGCCCACCTCGCCGGTCTATCCCGATCCGGCGCCCCGCATCACGGCCGACCTCGACCCCGCGGAGACTCTGCTCGCCCTGCTGTCCTCGCCCAGCATCGCCTCCAAGCGCTGGGTGTTCGAGCAGTACGACTCGATCGTGCAGTCGCGCACCGTGCGCCGACCGCAGGCCGCCGACGCGGCCGTCCTGCTCCTTGACGCCGACGGGGGCAGCGGGGCCCTGGCCGTCTCCATCGACGGCAACGGTCGTCGGGTGGCCTGCGATCCCTACACCGGCGCCGCCGAGGCGGTGCTCGAGTGCGCCCGCAACCTCGCCTGCGTGGGCGCGGAGCCGCTGGGGCTCACCAACTGCCTCAACTTCGGCAACCCCGAGAAGCCGCACATCGCCTGGCAGCTCACCCGCGCGGTGGCCGGCCTGCGCGACGCCTGCCTGGCCCTCGGGGTGCCGGTCGTGGGCGGCAACGTCTCGCTGTACAACGAGGGGACCGAGGGGCCGATCTACCCCACGCCGATCGTCGGCATGGTGGGGAGGCTTCCCGACCCCGGCTCGGTGCCCCGCGCGGCGTTCGCCGCCGAGGGCGACGCCGTGGCCCTCGTGGGGCCCTTCGCGCCCTCGCTGGAGGGGTCGGAGCTCGACAAGCTGCGCGGCCGGCTGGGTGTCGCGCTGCCGGCGCTCGACCTCGATGCGCACGCCGACGCGCTGGTTGCGCTGCGATCCGCGGTGCGCGAGGGCGGCCTTACGACCGCGCACGACATCTCCGAGGGAGGTTTGGCCTGCGCGCTGGCCGAGTGCTGCATCGCGGGCGCGATCGGCGCGCGGGTGGAGCTCGTGGCCGGGAGCGGCGAGGAGCTGCTGTTCGGGGAGGGCCCGGGCGGCGTGGTCATCGCCGGGCCGCGCGCGGCGGTGGAGGCCGTGCCGGGCGCGCGGGTTATCGGTGCGGTGGGCGGGAGCACGCTCGAGATCGCCGGCCGGCTGTCCCTGCCGCTGGACCGGCTGCAGGAGGCCTGGGAGGAGGCGATCCCCGCGGCGTTCATGGCTGCCGCGGGCTAGAAGGAATCCTCGCCACTGCGGCGAAATGGGGCGCCATGGAAAGCTCGCACGCCGCCGCTCGCCCACACCGGCCCGTCGGCATCACGGTCATCGTCGTCCTGATGTGGATCCAGGGGATCTTCGGGATCATCGCCGGCATCGTGGCGTTCTTCGAGCGCAATGACACTGCGCTGAGGGGCTACTGGGACGCCTCCACCGGCACGATCACCGCGTGGGCCATCCTCGCGATCATCGTCGGCGTGATCACGATTGTGCTGGCCGTGTCGCTGGGCCGGGGCAGCAACATCGTGCGCTTCTTCATCGGGATCATCAGCGCGTTCAACCTCGGAGTGGGGATCTGGGGCCTGTTCGCCTTCTCGGGCACCGCGTGGGCCAACGCGATCTGGCAGATCATCATCGCCGGCGTGATCCTCTACATCCTCTTCGGCAGCCAGGCCAGCCAGGAATACTTCGGCGACGACCGTCGCTAGCGGTTCGCCACCCGCCTGAGGAACGGCACCAGCCGGTCCACGAAGACGTTGCGCGGGGCGGCCGAGTTCGGGTCGTTGTGGGAGTACGTGCCGGCATGGTTCACCAGCGTCAGCCGGCGCCGTGGGATGCCCGACTGCTCCGCCAGCAGTCGGGCCGCCTCCAGCACTCTCGACCCGCCCAGCGCAGCGCCGAACGCGTAGATCCGCATCCTGCGCGGGAGGTCGTCGCCGTGCACGGCGCGCACGTCGAGCACCTGCTGCGCCGGGTTGGCGTTGCCCGCGGCCACGGCGCCGCCGTCGATGGTGAGCCGCTGCGGGTGGTACCAGGCGGTGCCGTCGAGCCCGGGCAGGCCGAGGCCGCCGAACATCGCCGCGTAGCGCCGCAGGGGCGTGAGCTCCCCGGCGCGCACCCAGCCGCGCGGGTCGCCGGCCTCCGCCAGGCGTCCCAGGTGAGCCTGGGCTGCCGCCAGGCCGGGCGGGGACGTCTCGGTGTCCAGGGCGTACCCGTACAGGCCCCGGTTGGTCACATCCAATGGCGGCTTCAGGGCCGCGGGCAGGAGCGGGAACTGCTGGCCCACCGACGGCGCGTCGGGATCCAGGATCGCTCCCAGGGAGCCCGAGGTGTTGAAGAGCCCGGTGTAGGGCGAGGGGATGCCGCCGAAGGTGAGCCAGGGAGAACCGTCCCGCAGGTCCTCCAGGAGCCGCCGGGCCTCGTCTGTTGACAGCGGCGTAGAGCGCGATCCGCCGTCGATGTAGACCAGCCCGGACAGCCCGCGGGCCCCGGCCCGCCCCGCGAAGTCCCAGGTCGCGTACGCGGTGGTGATCGTGCCGCCCAGGGAGTGGCCGCCGAGCACCACGCGGCCGCCCCGGCGCTGCGCCCGCTTGACCACACGGCGCAGGTCCTCGATCTCCACCCGCATGCCCCAGTCGCGGGCAAAGCCCACCTCGGAGTCGGATATCAGCCGGACGTGCGGGCTGATGCTCGGATCGTCGAGCCAGCCCAGGTAGTAGTCGAAGGCCGCCCTGGGCGTGAGGCGGCCGCGCTTCACGCGGTCGAAACGCGACTGGTCCTCGAGCAGGTTCTCGCGCCGCTCGACCGCCCACACCTGCCAGCCCGGCGCGCGGCGCACGATCGTCTTCGCCAACGGCGCGAAGTAGGCGGCGCTCGAGGAGGTGCCCGGGTTGAGCACGAGCTACGTTCTTCGCCGAGCGAGGCCCGACGGCCAGGATCCCGACCTTGTTGTACTTCGCCGGCGTGCCGGGCGCGGCGTAGCCCTGGACGCGCTGAAAGCGCACCTCGGCCCCCGCCGCCGCCGGGGCGATCGCCGCCGCGAGCGCCCCCAGCGCCAGCACGACTGCCACCCCTATCCCTCGCATGCACTCCCCCCGGTCGGCGACGCGGGCAGGCTACTGGCTAGCGTAGGCGCCCGTGCCGGGCCCGACGATCTCCCTCGCCGCGCTCCGGCGCCACGTGGTCGCTCACCAGCGCTTCTCCGCGCGGATGCGCCGGGCGGTCCCCGGCGACGTGGCGGCCGCGGTCCGGCGCCTCTCCTGCGTGCAGCTCGACTCGATCAGCACCGTCGAGCGCAGCCACCGCATCGTCCTGGGCTCGCGGGTGGGCCTCTATCCGCCGGGAGCGGTGTCCCGGCTGCTCGGCGAGGGCGAGCTGTTCGAGTACTGGGCGCACGAGGCCTGCCTGCTGCCGATCGAGGACTTCCCGCTGTTTCGCTGGCGGATGCAGGGCCGCGGGCACTGGGACAGCCACGAGCTGGCCCTGAAGGACCACCCCGAGGTGGTCGAGCACGTGCTGGAGGAGATCCGCTCGCGGGGGCCGCTCGGCTCGCGGCACTTCGCGGGCGAGGGCGGCGGGGGGATGTGGAACTGGAAGCCGGCCAAGCGCGTGCTGGATTCGCTGTGGGATCACGGGGAGCTGGCGATCGCCGGGCGGCAGGGCTTCCAGCGCCTCTACGACCTCACTGAGCGCGTGATCCCGCGAGCTGTGCTGGAGGCGCCGGCACCCAGCGACGAGGAGGCTATGCGAGCGCTCGTCCTGCGGGCGATCCGGGGCCGCGGCGCCCTCACCGAGAGCGGGATCGCCGAGCACTACCGCGTACCGGGCCGGACGGCCACGGTGCGCCCTCACGTCGAGGCGCTGGTGGCCGGCGGTGAGCTGGAGCGCTTGGAGGTCGATGACGGCGGGCCGCCGGTCCTGGTGCCGGGCGGGCAGCCCCTGGAGGAACGGGTCGCGGCCGGCGCCACGCTGCTCTCGCCCTTCGACAACCTGCTCTGGGACCGGCCGTTCGCCCAGCGGCTGTTCGGCTTCAAGCACGTGATGGAGATCTACAAGCCCGCGCCCCAGCGCGTGTACGGCTACTACGTGCTGCCGCTCCTTCGAGGTGACCGGATCGTCGGCCGGGCCGATCTCAAGTCCGACCGCAAGGCGGGCGAGCTGCGGGTCCTTGCCCTCCACCTCGAGCCGGGGGTACGCAGCTCGGCGGCGTTCGAGACTGCCCTCGGCCGGGCGCTCGCCCGCCTCGCGCGGCTCGCCGGGCTGGAGCGGGTCCGCCGGTAGCCGCCCCTCGCGTTGGTACGCTCGACCAGAGCGGGCTGCCGGCGCCGGAGGACGCACGTGGGGCTCGCATCGACGCCATGACCAGTGAACTCGACCATCGCGACGGACCTCGCGACGAATGCGGCGTTTTCGGGGTGTACGCCCCGGAATCCGACGTCGCCCGCCTCGCGTACTTCGCCCTGTACGCACTCCAGCACCGCGGGCAGGAGTCCGCGGGCATCGCCACCGGGCGGGACGGTCACATCATGACCGTTCGCGACCTCGGGCTGGTCTCACAGGTCTTCGACGAGGAGAAGCTGCGCGCCCTGGACGGCCAGATGGCCGTTGGGCACGTGCGCTACTCCACCACCGGCTCCTCGGCCTGGGAGAACGCCCAGCCGGTCTGGCGCTCGGACCGGCGCCAGGTGGCGCTGGCTCACAACGGGAACCTGATCAACGCGGTCGAGCTGCACGCTGAGCTCAGCGAGCGGGGCGTGCAGTTCCGGGGCACCTCCGACTCGGAGATCATCGCGGCGCTGCTCTCCACTCACGAGGCCGAGCGCATCGAGGATGCCGTGGCCGATGTGGTCCCGCGCCTCGAGGGCGCCTTCTCGACCGTCGTGATGACCAAGGAGGCGGTGGTCGCCTTCCGCGACGGCGCCGGCCTGCGGCCGCTGTCGCTCGGACGGCTGGGGGAGCGCTACTGCGTCGCCTCCGAGAGCTGCGCCTTCGACATCATCGCCGCCGACCTGCTGCGCGAGGTCCAGCCCGGGGAGATGGTCTCGCTGGGCGAGGGAGGGATCGAGACGCGGCAGGTGGTGGAGTCCGAGCGCAAGGCTTTTTGCGTCTTCGAGCACATCTACTTCGCCCGGCCCGACTCCATCCTCGAGGGCAACCGGACCCAGGTGTCGCGGCGCAAGATGGGTGAGATCCTGTGGCGCGAGGCGCCGGTCGACGCCGACGTGGTGATCGCCGTCCCCGACTCCGGCAACCCCGCCGCGGCGGGCTACGCCAAGGCGTCGGGGATACCGAGGGACGACGGGCTGATCAAGAACCGCTACGTGGCCCGCACCTTCATCCAGCCCGGCCAAGAGCTGCGCAAGCACGGCCTGCGCATGAAGTTCAACCCGCTTCGTGAGGTCGTGGCCGGGAAGCGGCTGGTGGTGGTCGACGACTCGATCGTGCGCGGCAACACCACCCGCCAGATCGTCAGCATGCTGCGCGACGCAGGGGCCCGCGAGGTGCACATGCGGGTTTCGGCCCCCGCGATCCGCCATCCCTGCCACTACGGCATCGACATGTCCACGACCCAGGAGATGGTCGCCCACGGCCGCACGGTCGAGGAGATCGCGCGCGAGCTGAAGTGCGACTCGCTGGCCTACCTCTCGCTGGACGGCGTCTACGAGGCGATCCGCTCCACGCGCGAGACCCACTGCGACGCCTGCTTCTCGGGCGAGTACCCGCTCGAGCGAACCGACACCGCCAACGGGAAGTTCGCCCTGGAGGAGCTGGCGGACGTTCGCAGCTGAGGCGGCTGGCGGCGTTTTGTCCGGCCCCAGCCGGAGAGGGGCTCGACGACTTTGCCCCCGTCACCCGAGGAGAACTCGCCACACCCCCCAAAGACTCCTCCCCCTACCCCGCAATCCACGGCCTCCCGAGAGCCGCGCGCCCGGCCCCCGGAGCAGCGGCGGGGGCGGCGGCCTACGGCCGCCCGCGGGCCCAGAGTTCGTCGTCGCGCCAGGGCGGAACGATCACCGTGTCAGGGTCCTGGCCCCGCTCGTCGGCCAGGCGCGAGGCGAGGCGCTGGAGGCGCACCGTGAGGGGTATCTGGGCCAGTAGGGGGTGAAGGCCGGGCGGCTCCTCCAGGGTCGCCGTGCTCAGTCCGGCGTCCCGGGCGGCGTCCCCAACGCCGGCGCTGAGGCCGTCCTCGTCGGCGCCCGGCTGGAGGGTGAGGAGCAGGTCCTCGCCGGTCAGCGGCACCGCCGAGCCGTGCAGCAGGTACTCCGACTCATAGCCCTCGGCGAGCAGCCGGGCGGCCTCGCGCAGCTTCAGCGCCCCTTCGCGCGCCGTGATGGCGAACGGACCGGCGCCGGCGATCGCGATCAGGCGTGGTGGCGCCTCGAGCTCGTCCGCGGCCGGATCGGCGAGCGCGGCGCGCGTGCGGTCGGGCAGCTGGTTCAGGCCGGCTTCGAGCTCGGCCGAGCCTCCGAGCGCGGCGGCGGCCCGGGCGAGGAGCAGCAGCACGGTGGTGTAGCTGGCGGTGTAGGTCTCCGATCGCTCCTGGGGAATGGTCTCGATCGCGTCCCGCCAGCCGGCGTCGCGCCCGGTCAGCGCGATCAGGTCGGCCCCGGAGGCGGCCACCCGGTCGCGGGCCGCCTCCGCCAGAGCGGTCCCCCCGGTGTGCGAGATCACGATCGCGGCGTCGTCGGCCCCTGGCGGCTCGGACCAGCGCACGAAGGTGGCCGACGACAGCCCCCGGGCGTCGAGGCCGGCCCCCTGGAAGAGCCACGCTCCCAGCTCGGCAGCGTGCTGGCTCGTCCCGGTGCCCACGAGCCAGATCCGGCCTGCCCGGCCGAGCCGTTCGGTGAGTCCTTCGAGATCGCGCTCGAGCATCTGCTCGAGCAGCTCGGGCTGAGACCTGATCGTGTCCTCGAGTGCGGTCATCCGCGGCGAAACGCTACCCCTTCTCGGCGTCAGGACGACGCCCGCGTAACGACTCTCGAACCAACGTGACAACGCCGCCACACCACCCCCGCTCCCGCCGGGCACGGCGCTAGGGTGGCCTTCCCCATGACCCTCGACGCGGCCCTGAGCGAGCACTTCGGCTTCGCCGGCTTCCGGCCCGGCCAGCGCGACGCCTGCGCGGCGGCCCTGGCCGGCCGGGACGTCCTGGTGGTGATGCCCACGGGCTCCGGCAAGTCGCTCTGCTACCAGCTGCCGGCGCTGATGCGGGACGACCTGACCATCGTGGTGTCGCCCCTGGTCGCGCTGATGCAGGACCAGGTCGAGGCGCTCGCCGCCCGCGGGCTCGCCGGCCAGGTCGGCCTGGTGAACGCCCAGCGAAGCTCGAGCGCCAACGCCGAGGCGGTGGGGGCGGCGCTGCGGGGCGAGCTTCGCCTGCTCTACGTGGCGCCGGAGCGCTTCGCCACGCCGGGTTTCCTCCAGCGGATGGCCACGGCTCGCGTGGGGCTGTTCGTGGTCGACGAGGCGCACTGCGTCTCCCAGTGGGGACACGACTTCCGGCCCGACTACTTCCGGCTGGCCGACGCCGCCCGGGCCGTCGGCGCGGACGCGATCGTCGCCTCCACCGCCACCGCCACCCCGCAGGTGGCGGCCGACGTGGTGCGGCGGCTCGGGCTCCACGACCCGCTCCGGGTGGCCACGGGCTTCGACCGGCCCAACATCGCGTTCTCGGTGGCGCGACCGGCGCCCCACGAGAAGCGCGCGCTGGCCACGGAGGCCCTGCGCCGCGAGAACGCGCTGCCGGCCATCGTCTACGCGGGCACGCGCGCGGGGTCCGAGGACATGGCCGCCGAGCTTGCCCGCTCGCTGGGGCGCCCGGCCGCGGCGTACCACGCGGGGCTCGACCGCGGGCACCGGGCCGACGTCCAGCGCCGCTTCCTGGCCGGCGACCTGGATCTGATCTGCGCCACCAACGCCTTCGGGATGGGGGTGGACAAGCCGGACGTGCGCACCGTCCTGCACGCGAGCGTGCCGGCGTCGCTGGAGGCCTACTACCAGGAGGCGGGCCGTGCGGGACGCGACGGCCTGCCCGCCCTGGCGCTGCTGCTGGCCGAGAACCGCGACAAGGCGCTCCACGTGCATTTCATCAAGCGCGACGAGATCGAGGACGGCCTGCCGGGTTGGCTGGCCGACCGCATCGCGGCCGCAGCCGACGGCGACGGCCGCTACGTGCTGGACGCCGTCCGCCTCGCCCGTGAGCTGGGAGGAGACGGCGATCGGCTGCGGGCGCTCGTGGGTCACCTGGCCCGTGCCGGCGTGCTCTCGCCTTCGCCCTCGTCGCTGGACCAGGTGGCGGGCCGCGTGCTCGGGCGCTTCGACGGGCGGGCGGCAGCCCGCTGCCGGGCGTCTGTGGAGGAGGCCGCCCGGGCCCGCTGGCGCCAGTACCGCGAGATCTGGGCCTACGTCGAGCACAGCTCCTGCCGCCGCAGCGCCATCCTGCGCCACTTCGGCGACAGCTCGGCACCCCGCCCCGGCATCCGCAGTTGCTGCGACGTCTGCGACCCGGCCCTGCGCATCAGCGCCCCCCCACCGGATCCGGTCGAGTTGGGCAATCTCGACGAGGCGATCATCGCGGTGGCTCGGGGCGCCCAGCCCGCGGTTGGGCGCACCCTGTGCGCCGAGATCCTGCACGGCGCCCGCACCAAGAAGATCGAGCGCAACTCCTACGACGGCCTGCCGGCCTACGGGATGTCATCCCACATGCGCAGGGCGGACATCCTGGCCCGGGTCGACGAGCTGCTCGAGGAGGGCCGGCTGCACAAGAGCGGCGGGCCCTATCCAGTCCTCAGCGCATCGTGAGCTTCCGCGTCGGCGTCCTGATATCGGGAGAGGGGACCAACCTCCAGGCGCTGATCGACACCGTGCACGGTCGGCAGGGAGTGGAGATCGTCGCCGTGGGCGCCAGCCGCGCCGGCGCCCCGGGGCTCGACCGCGCGAGGCAGGCCGGCCTCGAGACGCGGGCTTTCCCCATCGCCGATTTCGCCGACCACGCTGCCCGCGACCGCGCTCTGGGTGAATGGCTCGAGGGACGCGGGGTCGACCTGGTCGTCCTCGCCGGCTTCATGGAGCTGCTCGACGCGGACTTCGTGGGCCGCTTCCGGGGCCGCATCGTCAACGTCCATCCCGCGTTGCTGCCCGCCTTCCCGGGCGTGCGGGCGATCGAGCGGGCGCTCGAGCACGGCGTGCGGATCACCGGCGTGACGGTCCACTTCGTGGACGAGGAGGTGGACAGCGGCCCGATCATCCTGCAGGAGGCGTTCGAGCTTTCGTATTCTCGGAGCGTCGCGGAGATCGAGCAGGGCATACACGAGGTCGAGCACCGGCTGCTGCCGCGGGCTGTCGTGCTGATCGCCGAGGGTCGGGTGCGCCTCGATGAGCGCAATCCGCGCCTGGTCCAGATCGAGCAGCCCGGTGACCGAGCGGACTGAGGCCCACCAGGCCGCGGAGCCGGGCGGCCGCGAAGCCGGCGGGGCCGAGGCCGCGGCGCCGGGACAGGTCCGCGTCCGCCGGGCCCTGCTGAGCGTCTCCGACAAGCGCGGGCTCACTGACTTCGCACGCGGGCTGGCGGGCATCGGTGTCGAGCTCGTCTCCACCGGCGGCACGGCCCGCGATCTCGCCGCCGCGGGTCTCGACGCCCGCCCGGTGGAGGACTACACCGGCTTTCCGGAGATCCTCGACGGGCGGGTCAAGACGCTGAACCCGCGCATCTACGCGGGGCTGCTGGCGGTGCGCTCTCGTCCCGAGCACGTGGACACCCTGCGCGATCACGAGATCGAGCCGATCGACCTGGTGTGCGTGAACCTCTACCCCTTCGAGAGCGTCGCCGGCCGCCGTGGCGTTCCCGAGGACGAGGTCATCGAGAGCATCGACATCGGCGGGCCGACGTTGATCCGCGCCGCGGCGAAGAACCATCCCTATGCGGCAGTTGTGGTCTCGCCCGAGAGCTATGACGCCGTGCTGGACGAGCTGCGCAGAAGCGGCGGCCTGCTCTCCGCGAGCACCCGTGAGAGCCTCGCCCGCGAGGCCTTCTCCTACACGGCCCGCTACGACGCGGCGATCTCCACCTGGTTCGCCGACCGCGAGGAGAGCTTTCCCTTCCGCCAGGCGAAGTCGTACGAGAAGGTGCTCGACCTTCCCTACGGCGAGAACCCGCACCAGCGGGCGGCCTACTACGCCGAGTCCGGGGCGCGCACCGACCTGCTCTCCATGGTGGGAAAGCTTCACGGGCGGGAGCTCTCCTTCAACAACCTGCTCGATCTCGACGCCGGCCGCACCCTGATCGAGGAGTTCGAGCTGCCGGCAGCGGCGATCATCAAGCACAACAACCCGTGCGGCGCCGCGGTGGGACGCGACGCCTTCGGGGCCTTCGAAAAGGCTCTGGCCACCGATCCCCAGAGCGCCTTCGGCGGGGTCTTCTGCTTCAACCGGCCCGTCGAGCGGCCGCTGGCCGAGGCGCTCAACTCGATCTTCGTGGAGCTGGTGCTGGCTCCCGGTTTCGAGGAGGACGCCCTCGAGGTGCTCCGCGAAAAGGAGAACGTGCGGCTGCTGGAGAACCAGGAACGGCGGCGCACGCCCATCTCCGAGCAGGATCTCAAGCGGGTGCGCGGCGGCCTTCTGATCCAGGATCGGGACAGCGGCCTCGAGATGCGCGAGGACATGCAGGTGGCCACCCGGCGCAAGCCCACCGAGGAGGAGTGGGGCGAGATGCTGTTCGCGATGCGGGTGTGCAAGCACGTGCGCTCAAACGCGATCGTGCTGGCCCGCGACCTGGCCACCGCCGGGATCGGCGCGGGCCAGATGAGCCGGGTCGACTCGGTGCGGCTGGCGGTGGACAAGGCCGCCGCCGCCGAGCGCGACCTTAGCGGCGCCGCCATGGCCTCCGACGCGTTCTTTCCCTTCGCCGACGGCCCCCAGCTGGCGGTCGAAGCCGGCGTGCGGGCGATCATTCAGCCCGGCGGTTCGATGCGGGATGACGAAGTCGTGGCGGCGTGCGACGAGGCCGAGGTCGCGATGGTGCTCACGGCCCGCCGCCACTTCCGCCACTGAGCAGTGGACGCCCGCTTCGACCTCTGTCGAACCGTCACTAGACTTGTGAAGGAGGCTGATGCTCGAACCACACCATCCGACCTGTGACGAGCTCGAGCTGGCGGGCATCCTCCACGCGCTGAGCGACCCGGCCCGGCTCACCATCGTCCGTTCGCTCGCAGCGGGCGACGAGTGCACCTGTGGCACCTTCGACCTGGGCCTTTCGAAGGCCACCCTGTCCCACCACTTCAAGGTGCTGCGCGAGGCGGGCCTGGTACGCACGCGGCCCGACGGCCGCAAGCGCATGCTGTCGCTGCGCGACGAGGATGTGGCCGAGCGCTTCCCGGGACTGCTGGAGGCCGTGCTGGCGGCCGACTGGGAGCCGGCGCCGGCGACCCCCGCGCTCAGCGGCCGCTGAAGCCCGGCGCGGCCAGGCGCCGCCCGCCGGAGACTCGCCCGCCCGCCGGCCGCCCGCGCCGCGAAGCTCCGCCGCGCGGGGGCCAATGGGCCGCCCGGGACTCGAACCCGGATCTCAAGGATTAACAGTCCCGCACCGGCTCTCACCGGCCACCGCCGGAGCGGCTTGCGGGCTGGACCATCTCTTCACCCTCGGCTCGACGTTAGGGTGGGCAGCGTATGGCCTCTGAGGGCTCTCCCTCTCGGGGTTGCCTGCTGATGACCCAATCCTGAGGATTGTCACCGTTCGGTACCTCAGGCTCTCAGGGCGTCCCAGCACACAGCTGCCGACCAACTAGCGGTTTCCCGGCTAGCGCTCCTTTTGTGTTGAAGTCCCGCGCTCTGCCATTGAGCTAACGGCCCGAACTCTCATTATGGCGGCGCACGCTCCCGGGGCGGCGGCCGCCCGGGGCGGTCAGGTCCTGGAGCCTGATAGGGGCGACGGGATTCGAACCCGCGATCCCCGGCGTGAAAGGCCGGTGTCCTAAGCCGCTAGACCACGCCCCCGAGAATCGTGAGTCTAAGGCAGGGCTTCGCGGCTATCCCTGCCGTATCTCCTGCACCGCCCAGCCGTTCCCGTCCGGATCGTTGAAGAAGACGAACTTGAAGCCGGGCTTGCCCGGCTGCCCCAGCTCCTGAACCTCCCCGGCGTCGAGCCCGCGGTCGCCGAACTCGGCCAGGGCCGCGTCCATGTCGGTGACCACGAGCTGCAGTCCCTTCACCGTGCCGGGCTCCATCTGCGCCAGGCCGGTACCGATCGCGATCGAGCAGGCCGATCCGGGTGGCGTCAGCTGCACGACGCGGGTGTCGTCAGTGATCTGGGTGTCGTGGTCGCAGTGGAAGCCCATCCTGTCGGTGTAGAAGGACTTGGCCCGGTCGACGTCCGAGACCGGGACCACCACCACCTCGAGCCGTAGGTCCATGTCGCCCTCCTCAGCCCAGATGCTCGACGAGGCGGTCGAGCGCGCCCTTCATCCCGGCCACCGCCTGCTCGCTCATCTCGCCGCTCATGTAGATGGTGGAGTGCATGACCATCTCGGTCCGGCCGTCGCCGAGGTCGGTCAGGGTGACGACGCTCGTCGCCCCCTCGTGCCAGTTGTCCTCGGCGGCCTCGTCGAAGGTCAGCCGCTCGGGCTCGGCCACCTCCCGGTAGACGCCGATCACGGTCATCTCCGCCCCACCCTCGGAGATGGAGGTCACGCGCATGGTGCCGCCGGGGCGCACGTCCATGGCGATGTTCTCAACGGGGGTGCTCCAGCCGGGCGGGCCCCACCACTGCGCGAGCCGGTCGGGCTCGGTCCAGGCTCGCCACACCAGCTCGCGGGGGGCCTCCAGGGTGCGGCTGAGCGTGATCTCCTGCGCTGTGGCTGCCTCAGTCATCGGTGGATCCCTTCTGGATCTCGCGCAGGTGATCGCTGAGCCGGTCGAAGCTGCCCTCCCAGAACCTCCGGTAGCCGGCGAGCCAGTCGGCGGCTTCCTTGAGCGCGTCGCCCTGGAGCCGCGAGGGCCGCAGCTGCGCCGTCCGGCCGCGCTGGATGAGCCCGGCTCGCTCCAGCACCTTGAGGTGCTTGGACACGGCCTGGAGGGTCATGGGAAACGGCTCCGCCAGCTCGTTCACCGTGGCCTCGCCCTCCGCGAGCTGCGCGAGGATCGCGCGACGCGTGGGGTCCGCAAGCGCGGAGAAGGTGGTGCTGAGCTGATCGACCGCCAACCTCGTGATCACCTGCCTAGTTGATAAACCTAACGGTTGAACACTGTAGGGCAGGCGGACGAAGGTGTCAATCGGGAGCGGCGACCGGCGCCGCGGAGCGCTGCCCGGCGCCACACGTCGCCGCGAAGACAAGCAGCGCCGCCACGAGGCCGGCCCCGTGGCTTGCGACGAGGAAGACGATCGCACCGGCGGCGCCTCCAACGGCGGCCGACAACAGGACGACCCGACTGGCCAGGCCGAGGATCCGGGCGGTCACCAGCGCGCAGCCAAACCAGGCCAGCGGACCGGTGAGCCACCCCCAGCGCTCGAAGAAGTCGTCACCGAACGGAAGCGCGACGAGGACCGCGAACAGCAGCAGCACGCTCACCGCTTGGACAGCGAGTGCCTTCCAGAAGAGGCGGACGTTCACGAACGCTGATGGTAGGAGGGGCGTTCTACACTCAGCCGCTCGGGCGCTTAGCTCAGTTGGGAGAGCGCGGCCCTTACAAGGCCGAGGCCGCAGGTTCGAGCCCTGCAGCGCCCACCTCCTGCTCCCCTACCACCACCGGGAGCCCGCCGATGGGAGACAGCGTGGGCATCTGGCGGATGCGCAGCCGCCGATCGGGCTCGGACAGCTCGAGCGAGAAGCGGCTCAGAAGGGCCGTGGCGATGGCCTTCACCTCGACCAGCCCGAAGCGCATGCCGATGCAGGTGCGCGAGCCGCCGCCGAAGGGAACGTAGGCCCCCTTCGGCAACGCGGCCCGGGACCCGGGCGCGAAGCGATCGGGGTTGAAACGCTCGGGCTCGGCGAAGACATCGGGCAGGTGGTGGCTGGCCCACGAGCAGTAGTTGACGAGCACCCCGCCCGGGACCCGGGCGCCGGCGAGCTCGAAGGGCTCGATCGAGCGCCGCGGTCCGATCCAGGCGGGCGGGTACATGCGCAGGGTCTCGTCCACGGCCAGGTCGAGGCGAGACGGCTCCGCCCGCAGCCGCGCGAGCTCCTGCGGATTGCGGGCCAGCTCGTAGAACAGGAACGAGACCGTGGAGGTGGTGGTGTCGTGGCCGGCGAAGAGCAGCGTCATCACCTGGTCGCGAAGCTCGGTGCGCGAGAGCGCTGAGCCGTCCTCGTCCCGCGCGTCGAGCAGCAGGCTGAGGATGTCCTCGCCCCGGTCTCCGCTCGTCCGCCGCCGGTCGATCTCGGCGAAGATCACGCGGTCGAGGTGAGAGCGCGAGCGTTGCATGCTCCGCCAGGGGCTGCCCGGCCCGCGGAGCATCTGGACCACGTACTCGCGACCCCAGAAGCCCAGTGTGCGCTCGAACTCCTCGGCCATCTCGCGGTCGCCGGAGCTGCGGTCGGGGTCGAAGCCGAAGAGGGCCCGCAGTGCGATGCGCAGGGCCAGCCGCCTGGTCCAGGCGTAGAGGTCGAGGCGCTGCCCGGGCCGCCAGCCCTCGAGGGCGCGCTCGGACTCCTCGGCCATCACCCCGGTCGCGGCGACGATCTGCTCGCGGTGGAAGGCCGGCAACATGATCCGGCGCGCCCGCCGGTGATAGTCACCGTCGGTGGTGAGCAGGCCGTCGCCGAGAAGCGGGATCAGGTCGCCCATGCTCCCGTCGCGCCAGCGGAAGTTCGACGCGTGCGAGACGGTGATGTAGTGGTTTGCCGCCGGTCCGAGGCAGAAGACCACCGGCGCGTACAGCAGGCGCAGGGTGAAGACGGGCCCGTAGCGCTCGTAGCACTCCACCAGGAGCGGTAGCGGCTCTCGTTCGAAGCGGAGGGTGCGGGCCATGCTGAAGCCGAGCTCGCCCGGCGGGTACTGGCCGCGCGTCTGGCGCATCACCCGTAGGTCGGCCGCGAGCCGCTGCAACACCCCGGTCGGGACGGGGGGTGGAGCCGCAACGCTCATGGCCCGGATCCTACGGCGGCGGCGTCAGCCCAGGAGCCGTATGAGTCCGCGCGCGACGAAGAACACCCCGGCGGCGCCGAGCAGCACCACGACGGCCGTTCGCCCGTGGCGAGCGATCAGCGTCTGGAGGGCGGCGAGGATGCGCTGTGCGGGGCCGGGCGCGACTCGGCCAGGGCCACGGGCAGCCAGGCGGGGATCGTCGCCAGGCCGACGAGGACGAGCACGAGGACCATCCGCTCCGCGATGTCGACGCCGGCGGCGGAGATCTCCTTGGCGGCCGGCGCCATCAGCGCGAGCGTCGTGAAGTTGGTGGCCATCGAGAAGGCGCCGAACGGAAAGGCCGCCTGGCTCCGGTTGGGGCTGCTCGGGTCCTCGTCGTCGGCCCCGGCCCCGGCCCCGCCCGCGTTGCGGCGGCCCAGCCTCCGGACGACGACCGCCACGACGAGCAACGCCAGGCCGAGGACCAGGTCGAGCGTGGCGTCGAGCTTGGGCGCGGTGGGGAGCGAGATCGCGCGCCCGAAGAGCACGAGGCTGCAGACGATGATCAACAGCACGAGGCCCGCCCCGGCGGCGAAACGGAGACCCGCCCGGTATCCGCCCGGGCCGGCGAGGAGCACCGTCTGCTCGGTCAGGAGGACCGGGCTGACCGCTCCCGCCAGACCGAGCGGCACGACGAGCGCGACCGTGCCCAGCACGGCGCGATTGTACGGCGGCCGCTGCCGGAGGCCGTAGCGGCGAGACTGTTCACCCCATGCCCGCCACGAGCAGCGGCTGACGCGTGGATCTGGCGAGCGTCCTCGCGGCCTTCGGCCTGTCGGGAGCAGCCGGCCTCAACGCCTGGCTGCCGCTCTTCGCCGGCGCGCTGCTTCAGCGCCTCGACGTGGTGGAGCTGGCGGCGCCGTTCGACGAGCTCTCGTCGACCCCTGCGCTCATCACCCTGGGCATCCTGACTATCGCCGACTTCGTGGGCGACAAGATCCCGGCCGTCGATCACGTGCTGCACGGCATCGGAACGGTGGTCGCGCCGGTGTCCGGAGCCGCCCTGTTCGCCGGTCAGACCGGCCTCGAGACCGACATCCCCACGCTGGTGGCCGCCCTGGCCGGCGGAGCCACCGCGGAGGCCGTCCACACGGGACGGGCCGCCCTCCGGCCCGCCTCCACCGCCACCACCGGCGGGGCCGGCAACCCGTTCCTCTCGCTCATCGAGGACGCCGGCTCGGCGCTGCTGACCGTTGCGGCCTTCGTCCTCCCGGTGCTGGCCGCGCTGATGGTGATCGGGCTGCTCGTCGCGCTCGTGCTGGTCTGGCGGCGCCTGCGCCGCCCGCGGAACACCGATCCCGAAAGCGGTCCCGCGCCATGACGACGCTCGAGCGCGTGCCCTTGATGGAGACCACCGCGGTTGCCTGCTGGCTCGCGCTGGCGGCCGGCTCGATGGACGGGTTCACGTTCCTCAGCGTCCAGACCTTCAGCACCGCCCAGTCCGGGAACGTGGTCCAGATCGGCTACTGGATCGCGAACGGCGACGGCGGCAAGTTCGTCGACGTCAGCATCGCCGTGCTGGCTTTCGGCGTCGGAGCAGCGACCATAGCCGCCATCCGCACCCTCGTTGGACGTGGCGGGCACGTCGTGTCCTTCCACATCCTCTTGTTCGAGGCCGCGGTGCTGTTCGCCGTCGGGCTGCCGTTCGTAGGCGGCGACATGGACCCGCTGGTCGTCGCTTACTTCGTGTCGTTCCTGGCCGGCATGCAGGGCAACGCCTTCCATCGGGCCGGCGGCATGCTCGTCGGCAACGTGGCCGCCACCCGCAACCTGCAGCTCGGATCCAACTTCCTCGCGCAGTCGGTCTTCGGCGACCGGCGTGAGAACCTCCGAAAGAGCGCGATCTACTTCCTGGTCCTGCTCGCGTTCGCCACGGGCGGCCTGATCGGCGGGATCGCCGCCACGCGCGTCGACGAGTACGCGCTCTGGATACCGGCCGCGCTGCTGCTCGGTCTCGGCGTCATGGCCCTGGGTGAGTCCCGGCGGCGGCCGGTCGACCCCCGACCCTGAGGACGCCCAGAGCAGACGCTAGGCTCAGCCGCGATGGCAGGGGTCTGGCCGCGCATCCGCAGCAACGGCGACCGCGTGCGCGAGCCCGGGAGGGTCGCGGTGCCGGCGGGGATCGCCTGGCCCGCGGGCATCGCGGCGGCGGGCATCGCCTGGTACGCGGCCGACAGCCTGCGGCACCGGCGCGAGGGCGCGCACGGCTACGAGCTGCGCGGCGAGGTGGACGTCGCCGAGCCCAGCTTCCTGCGCGCGGCCGAGGCCCTCACCGGCGCCCCCGTGTCCTACGGGAACGACGTCGAGCTGCTGATCAACGGCGACCAGATCTTCCCGGCCTACCTCGACGGGATCCAATCGGCGAAGGAGACCGTGAACCTGCTGACCTATGCCTACTGGCGCGGGGACATCGCCACCGAGGTGGGCGAGGCCCTGTGCGAGAAGGCCCGCGACGGGGTGGAGTGCAACATCGTGATCGACGCGATGGGTGCGTCGAAGATGGACCGCGAGCTGGTGAAGAAGATGCGCGACGCGGGCGTGCGGGTCTGCTACTTCCGCCCTCCAAAGCTCTACGCCGTGCGGCGGCTCCAGTACCGGACGCACCGCAAGCTGTTGATCGTCGACGGCAGCGTGGGCTTTACCGGAGGGGTCGGCATCGCCGAGGAGTGGACCGGCGACGCCGAGGATCCCGACCACTGGCGGGACACTCACGTCCGGGTGCGCGGCCCCGTGGTGCGCGGGCTCCAGGGGGCCTTCGCCGAGAACTGGCTGGAATGCACCGGCGACGTGCTGGCCGGCGACCGCTACCTCCCGGAGCTGGACGAGGTCGAGGACGGCGGCCCGATGCAGGTGATGCGCTCCAGCGCCACCGTGGGCGACACGAACGCGGAGGCGCTCACCTACCTGGCCATCGCCGCGGCCAAGAAGTCCGTCGAGCTGACGGCGGCCTACTTCGTGCCCCGGCCCGCCTTCACCGATGCGCTGGTGGAGGCTGCGGGGCGGGGCGTGCAGTTCCGGATCCTCGTGCCCGGCTCTCACATCGACAAGGAGTTCGTCCGCACCGCGGGCCGGGCCAGCTACGAGGAGCTGATCGACGCCGGGATCGAGCTCTACGAGTACAAGCCGACCATGCTCCACGCCAAGAGCCTCACCGTGGACGGCGCCTGGGCCTCGGTCGGGTCGGTGAACTTCGACAACCGCTCCTTCCAGCTCCACGACGAGGTGAGCCTCTGCGTCCAGAGCGAGCGCTTCGCGGGCGAGTTGCACGACGTGTTCGAGAAGGATCTGGAGCGCTCCGAGCGGATCGAGCCCGGCGCCTGGCGCGACCGGCCCATCACCCAGCGCGCCCGCGAGGGCGCGACGAAATACGCGCGCCGCGAGCTCTGAGAACGCTCAGGCCGCCGGGCGCTCGCGCACCGGCGACTCCTCCAGCAGCACACGCGTGACCTGCGCGGGATCGTCCCAGGTGGGGATGTGACCGCAGCCGGCCAGTAGCACCCGCCGCGCGCCGGGCACCCCGCCACGGGGCTCGGCGACCAGCCGGTCGAGCTCCGCCCAGGCCAGCGTCACCGGCGCGTCGATTCGCTCGATCCCCGAGAACACGGTGGCCCGCATCCCCGCGTTGGCCTCCTCGAAGGCCGGCGCGGTCACGTACGAGCGCACCAGGCGGGCGGCGCAGGCCGGCGGCACGCGCTCGGGGTGCCCGACGGACGCGCCGAGAAGCAGTCGCCGGCCGCGCTCGCTGTGGGTCAGGACGCCGATCAGCGGCAGCAGGGCCCGGCCGGCGCTGCGCGCCGGCGAGGGGCGCGGCCCGAGCGGCCGGGCCCAGAAGCCCGCGGGGGACAGGCCGGTGACCGACAGGGCGCGGCCCAGGCCGGCCAGCTCCAGCGCCACCCAGCCGCCGAGCGAGTTGCCGGCCAGGTGCGCGCGCTCGATGCCCAAGCCGTCGAGGAAGCCGGCCAGCGCGGCGGCCAGGCCCTGCGGGGTGTAAGCCGCTCCCTCGGGCAGCGGCGGCGACTTGCCGAAGCCCGGCATGTCCACGGCGATCACGTCCCGCTCGGCCGCCAGCAGCTCGATCACCGGCTCCCACACCACCAGCTCGCTTCCCAGCGGGTGGATCAGGAGCAGGGGCTCTCCCTCTCCCCGCCGGACGTGATTCAGCTCGGGCACGAGGTAAGCGTCATCCTCTCGTCCGCCCCCGACGTATGGATCCACAATGGAGCTCAACGGACTGACCGCACTCGTGACCGGCGCGAACCGGGGCATCGGCCGCGCGATAACCGAGGAGCTGGCCACCCGCCGGCTCGATCTGCTGCTGGCGGGCGTGCGCTCGCCGGACAAGTTCGAGGCCCCCGAGCCGCCGCCCGGCGGTGCCCGAGAGATCAGGCCGGTGCGGGTCGATCTCAGCAACCGGGAGACGATCGCTGAATCGGCGGCCGCGCTGCCGCCGGTCGACCTGCTCGTCAACAACGCGGGCCTGATGACGGGCGGACTGCTCGAGGAGCAGGAGGTCGACGACATCTACGCGATGTTCCAGGTGAACCTGGTGGCGGTGATCCACCTCACCAAGCTGCTCCTGCCCGGCATGGTCGAGCGCAGGCGGGGCAAGGTGGTCAACAACGCCAGCATCAGCGGGTACGCCTGGTTTCCCTCCGCCAGCACCTACGCCGCGGCCAAGACCGGCGTGGTCGCCTTCAGCGAGTCCCTGCGGCGGGAGCTCAAGGGGACCGGGGTGAGCGTGCTCCACCTGGTCACGCCCGGCGTGGACACCGACATGCTCGACGACACCAAGGAGCTCTACGGGCGGCACATGGACGCGAGCGCCTGGGACGACATGCCGGCCGGCGAGTGGGCGGCGAAGGTGGTGCGGGCGATCGAGCGCGACGATCACGTGCTCGGCCCGGGCGGCAGGCTCGCGCTGGCCAAGCTCGCCTCGCGTGGCCCGGCGGTGCTGCTCGACGCGCTCTCGGACCGGATGTTCTCGCGCGAGACCCGGTAGCCCGGCTTGCCCAGCAGCATCTGCACGTCGCCGATCCGCCGTTCTCTGAAGCCGCCCTCGGTGTAGCAGAGGTAGAGCTCCCACAGCCGGCGAAAGCGACGGTCGTAGCCCATGGCCTCGAGGTGGGCGCCGCTCGCGCGGAAGCGCTCACGCCAGCGGCTCAGCGTCTCCGGGTAATGCTCGGTGATGTCGTCGATCTCGACGGTCCGGAGGTCGGTGGCCCGCGCGGTGGAGCGGCCGATCACATTGAGGGAGGGCAGGCAGCCGGCGGGGAAGATCAGCTGCCGGATGAAGCTGCGCGAGGCCTTCTCAACCTCGTAGGCACGGTCGTCGACCACGATGGCCTGCAGGAGCATGAGCCCGTCTGGGTCGAGCAGCTCGCTGCAGCGGGAGAAGAAGGTGTCGAAGTACTGCCAGCCGACGGCCTCGATCATCTCGATCGAGACCAGCTTGGAGTAGTTGCCGCGCAGTTCGCGGTAGTCCCGTAGGAGAACGGTCACCCGATCGTCGAGGCCGGCGGCGCGCACCCGTTCGACGGCGACGGCTCGCTGGGCCTCGGAGATCGTGGTGGTCGTCACCCGGCAGCCGTAACGAGCGGCGGCGTGGAGGGCCATCGAGCCCCAGCCAGTGCCGATCTCCAGCAGGTGATCGTCCTCGTTCAGCTCGAGCTTGCGGCAGATGCGCTCCAGCTTGGCCGCCTGGGCCTCGCCCAGGCTCATGTCCGGGCGCTCGAAGACGGCGCAGGAGTAGGTCATGCTCTCGTCCAGGAAGGTCCTGAAGAGGTCGTTGCCCAGGTCGTAGTGGGAGGCGATGTGGCGGCGCGCGGCCCTGCGGGTGTTGCGGGGCACGCGGCTGAGCGCGCTCACCAGCGGGGCGAACGGCCTGCGCAGCCGGTCGATGCCCGGCATCGCGCGGGCGCCCATCCGGGTCAGGGCCACCAGGTCGTCGCAGTCCCAGGCGCCGGCGACGTAGGTTTCGGCCAGGCCCAGGCTGCCCCGGAGCAGGCCGCGCCAGAAGGATGGATCGCGCACCTCGATGGTGGCCTGCAGGGCGCTGTCGGGCTGCCCGAAATCGTGCCGTCGGCCGTGCTCGACCACACGCAGGTGGCCGTTGGGGAGGCGGCCGAGGACCGCCAGGGCGAGCGCGCGGGAGATCATCGAGCCGGATGGGGATGGTACGGCGCGCCCTTCAGCTTCAGCCGGGCCGCCTCGAAGTAGATCCCCGCCACCACCCGCAGGGTCATGAAGGGATAGCGCAGCAGCGCGCCGGGCGAGAGCTCGCGACGGGACAGGGCCAGCGTGGCGTCGAAGTCGAGGCGCCCCTCGCGCCGGCTCTCCATGTGCACCCGCAGGAGCTCGCCCGGCTCGGTGAGCCGCACCGAGTACTCGGAGTCCATGCCCATCAGGGGCGAGACGTGGAACTTCTTGTCCACGTGCCCCTCGAGGCCCTCGAACGCGTACACGTGACGCTCGCCCCAGGGGGTATTGGTCACCTCCGCCGCCACCGACTCCACCCGCTCGCCACCGGGATCGAAGCAGTAGTAGAGGCTCACCGGGTTGAACAGATGGCCAAAGGTGCGGACGTGGGTGAGCACGCGCACCGGGCCCTCGACCGCCCCGCCGGTCTGCCGGCGCAGGGCGCTGCGAAGGTCGTCGTCGCTCAGGTAGTCGGCACGCCGGAACCAGGCCGGCGCCGGCCGCCGCGCCGACCACAGCGGCACGCGGTCGAGCAGCTCCGGCAGCTCGCCCAGGTCGAGGTAGGCCATGAACAGCCGGTAGCGGAAGTCGTGCTGGACCGGCTCCATCCGGCGGTGCCGCACCCAGCCTTCGTAGAGGGCGCTCGCGCTCATGGCCGGCGGCCTCCGAGCTGCTCGGCCACCCGCAGCGCCGACACGACCCCGTCCTCGTGGAAGCCATAGCCCCACCAGGCGCCGCAGTAGTGCGTGTGCCGCACTCCGCTCACCTCGCACCAGCGGCGCTGGGCCTGCAGCCCGGCCGGGGTGAAGACCGGGTGGTCGTAGCGGACGGTGCGGATCACCTGCTCGGGATCGATCGCCTCGCTCTTGTTGAGCGTCACGCAGAACTCGCGCTCGGCGGTGAGCGACTGGAGGCTGTTCATGTGGTAGGTCACCGTGGTCCGGTCGGCGGGCTCGTCCTGGAGGTGGAAGTTCCAGCTCGCCCAGGCCCGCCGGCGGCGCGGAAGCAGCCGGCGATCGGTGTGCAGCACGGCCTCGTTGGCCTGGTAGGGAATCGCGCCGAGCACCTCGGCCTCGGCGCCGCTCGGGTCGGACAGCATCCGCAGCGCCTGGTTGGAGTGAACGGCCAGCACCACCTCGTCGAAGCGTTCAGGCGGGCCGTTGTCGGTCGTGATCTCCACGCCGTCGGGCAGGCGGCTCATGCGCCGCACCGGCGCCGACAGGCGCAGACGGTCACGGAACGGCCTGGTCAGCGCCTCGACGTAGCGGGCCGAGCCGCCGGAAATGGCCAGCCAGTTGGGCCGCCCGCTGAAGCCGAACATGCCGTGGTTGGCGAAGAAGTCGGCCAGGAAGCTGGCCGGGAACTCCCACATCCGGTTCGGGTCCGCGGACCACACGGCGGAGGCCTGCGGGACGATCAGCCGCTCGACGAACTGGCGCGAGTACCTGCCCTCGTGGAGGAACTCCCCCAGTGAGGGCCCGCTGCCGTTCAGACCCACCAGCGCGGGCGCCTCGCGGTTGAAGCGCAGCAGGTCATAGATCATGCGGTGAAACGAGGGCCGGGCCAGGTTGGCTCGACTTGCGAACAGGCCATTGGCCGAGGAGCCGTTGTACTCGAACTGCCCGCCGTCGCTCACCGAGAAGCTCATGTTCGAGGGCTGGGTGGCCACCCCGACGCTCTCCAGGATGCGCTGGAAGTTGGGGTAGGTCCGGTCGTTGAGCACGATGAACCCTGTGTCCACGTAATGGGTCTCGTCCTCGGAGTCCACCCGGATGGTGTGGGTGTGCCCGCCGGCGTAGTCGTTCGCCTCGAACACCGTGATCTCGTGCTGCTCCTGCAGCAGGTGGGCGCATACGAGGCCGGACACGCCGGCCCCGACTATCGCGACCTTCACCGCTCCGCGGCCGCGGCCAGCGCCGCGCCGGCGATCACGGACCCTCCCGCCAGCGCCACCGTGCCCCAGCGCCCGCGGGCCGGCACCGAGTCACCGGCGGCGAGGGTGGCTGCGATGTCGCTGAGGTCGCCGGCGATGGCGCCGATGAGCCAGGGCCGCACGGCATCGCCCCGCGCCGCCGCGACGATTGCTCCGGCGGCCAGCACCATGTCGCGGGCCCCGAGCCCGCGGATCGCCACGTGCACCGGAGGCCGCTCGGCCACCGACCCGATCCAGCTGGACCCGATTCGCGAGGGCACGCCGATCAGGCCGAGACCGAACGCGATCCTTCCCACGCCGAAGCCGATCGTGAGCTGATTCGGTGAGGCCATCCCTGGTTTCTACGTACGTTCCACGGGGTTCGATCAGTTGGGCTAGAGTCGCCGCGTGGACGCGAACCGCCTCAAATCGATCCCGATCTTCGCGGATATCCCCGACGAGGAACTCTCCCAGATCGCCACGTTCGCCCAGGAGATCAGCGTGGAGCCGGGACGGGCGCTCGTGCGCGAGGGCGACTTCTCCTACGAGTTCATGGCCATCGAGGAGGGCGAGGCCGAGGTCACCCGCGGCGGCGAGCACGTGGCCAACCTCGGGCCGGGCGATTTCTTCGGCGAGATGGGACTGCTGGAGAAGACGCTGCGCAACGCCACCGTCACCTCGACCACCGCGATGCAGCTCGTGACGCTCACCGGGTGGGACCTCCGTAGGATCGAGCGCACGACGCCCGAGGCGGTGGAGCGCGTCCGGCGGGTGCTGGAGTCGCGCCGCCCGGAGGGCTGAGCCATGGGCCGGATCGTCCTTTTCGGCGCCACGGGCTACACCGGTCGGCTCACCGCGGAGGCGATGGTGGCCCGCGGTTTGCGCCCCGTGCTGGCCGCGCGCAGCGCGGACAAGCTGAGGCGCCTGGCCGGCGAGCTCGGCGCCGAGCTGGAGGTGGCCGAGGCCGACGTCGCGGATCCGCCCAGCGTCTGTGCGCTGGTGGAACGGGGCGATGTCCTCGTCACCACGGTGGGGCCGTTCGTCCGCTTCGGCGCCCAGGCGGCCGCCGCGGCCACCACGAACGGAGCCCACTACCTGGACTCCACGGGCGAGCCGCCGTTCATCCGCGAGGTGTTCGAGCGCTACGGCCCGGTGGCCGAACGAGCGAAGTGCGGGATGCTCACCGCCTTCGGCTACGACTGGGTGCCGGGGAACCTTGCCGGCGGGCTCGCCCTCGAGCGGGCCGGGGACCGGGCCGTGCGGGTGGACACCGGCTACTTCTTCACCGGCGCCGCCGATCCCAAGGGCATGAGCGGCGGCACCCGGGCCTCGCTGGCGGGGATCATGGGCGCGCCCTCCTTCGCCTACCGCGACGGCATCGTCAGCAGCGAACGCGGCGCCAAGCGGCTGCGCACCTTTGCGCTGGGCTCGCGCGAGGCGTCCGCGGTCTCGGTCGGAAGCTCCGAGCACTACACGCTGCCCCGCCTGGCGCCGAACCTGCGCGAGGTGAACTCCTACCTGGGCTGGTTCGGCCCCGCCTCGCGGGCGATGCAGGTCACCTCGGGCGGCCTGTCCCTGGCCATGAAGCTGCCCGGCGTCGAGCAGCTCTGGGAGACGGCCAGCAGCCGCCTTGTCAAGGGCTCGACCGGCGGACCGGACGCCGAGGCTCGGGCCCGCGGCGGCTCGCACGTGGTGGGCATCGCCTACGACGCCTCTGGAAACGCCCTGAGCGAAGTGCACGTCACCGGGGTGGACGGCTACACCTTCACGGCCAGGATCCTGGCCTGGGGAGCGGAGCGGGTCGCCGGCGGCGGCCTGCGGGGGGTCGGAGCGCTCGGCCCCGTCGACGGCTTCGGCCTCGAGGAGCTCACCGCCGGCTGCGCCGAGGCCGGGATCGGCGAGGAGGAAGGCCGGCGCGGCGGGGCGGCGGCCGAGGATCGGCCCGCTGACTCGGAGATCGCGCCTCTCGCCTGACCGGGCCGCGCGGCGGCGCCTGGCCGCGCTGCTCGCCGCGGGTGTGGCCTCGCTGGTGGCCGGCCTGATCGTGGGAGGGGGGTCGGAGGAGCCGGACCTGCCGCCGACCGGCCAGGCGCCGGCGGGGGGCCCGGGGGGCGCGAGCCCCCCGGATGGTCTCCGCCTCGGTCTGCGCGAGACGATCGGCCAGGTGCTCGTCTCGAGCTTCGACGAGACCGTGATGCCCGACTACATCCGCCGCCGCCTGCGGGCGGGCGAGAGCGCCGGCGTGATCCTCTTCGGCAGGAACGGCGACGGAACGGAGCAGCAGTGGCGGACCCTTACGTCGTCGCTGCAGCGGGCCGCCTCGGGCGAGGCGCTGGTGATGGTCGACCAGGAGGGCGGCGAGATCAGGACGGTGAGCTTCGCCGGCCCGGCCGCCGGACAGGGGCTGCAGGGCGATCCGGACGCGGTCCAAAGGGAGGCGCTAGCCGCCGGGCGGCAGCTCCGCGCCGCCGGCGTGAACGTGAACCTCGCCCCCGTCGCGGACGTGGGCACGACCGGTTCGGTGATGGCATCGCGGGCCTTCTCGGGGGACGTCGCGCAGGTGGCGGCCGCCACCCGGGCCTCGGTGACCGGCCTCGACGAGGTCCGGGTGGGCGCCACCGTCAAGCACTTCCCCGGCCTCGGCGGGGCCACGGTGAATACCGACGACGGGTCGGCCAGCGTGGAGTTCCGGCGCTCCGAGCTGGAGCCGTTCCGGGCGGGCGTGGAGGCGGGCGTGCCGCTCGTAATGCTCTCGCACGCGCTCTATCCGGCGCTGGACGAGAAGCGGATCGCCTCGCAGTCGCCCGCGGTGGTCGAGGAGCTGTTGCGGGGCGAGCTCGGCTTCGAGGGCGTGATCGTGACCGACAGCCTCGAGGCCCAGGCCGTGCTGGACCGCTCGGGCGTGGCCGAGGCGGCCGAGCGCTCGCTGCGCGCCGGGGCCGATCTGATCCTCATGACCGGCTCGGCCAGCTGGAACGAGGTCTTCCCGCGCCTGCTGCGGGCCGCGCAGGCCTCGCCGGAGTTCAGGCGACGGATCGAGGAGAGCGCGGCCCGGGTGCTGGCGCTGAAGCGGCGGCTGGGCCTGCGTGCACCGCGCGGCTAACTCCGCGGGCGAGCGCGGCGGAGCGCGGGCGGGGAAAGGGGCTGGGTAAGGAGGCGCAGCCCAGCGGCCCCGGCCCGAGTGTGGCTTCCGAAACTCGCGGTATGCGCGACCTCTGGAAGCCACACCCCCTGCTCCTTACCCCGCAAGCCGTTCGCCGGCGGTGCAGAAATCGGCGGCGGCTAATCCGCCGCGGCCCGCTCCATCGCCCGCTCCATCAGCTCACGATGCACCGACCGGTTGCCGCCCGTGCGGCGCTTCCAGCTCTCGTCGGGCTGCAGCTCCCAGGCGAAGGTGTCGTCGGCAAAGCAGCGCTTAAGGGTGTCCTCGATCTCCTCCTTCAGCGGCTCGGAGGTCACCGGGGCCAGCAGCTCCACGCGCGTGTCCAGGTTGCGGGGCATCAGGTCGGCGGAGCCCATCCAGTAGTCCCGCCGGGCACCGCGCCGGAAGCCGTACACCCGCGTGTGTTCGAGGAAGCGGCCCACCACCGACACCACGCGGATGTTCTCGCTCACCCCCGGCACGCCCGGCCGCAGGCAGCAGATCCCCCGGATGTTGAGGTCCACCCTCACGCCGGCCTGCGAGGCCTCGTACAGGGCCCTGATGCAGCGCTTGTCCACCAGCGAGTTCATCTTCATCACGATGCGGGCGTCCTCACCCGCCCGGTGAGCGTCGACGGTCCGCTCGATCTCCCGGAGCGCCCAGTCGCGCATGTGCTCGGGGGCGACGATCCCCTCGTCGTACGTCGGCGTGCGCGCCGCGCCGGTGAGCGCGTTGAAGAGCTCGGCCACGTCGGTGGCCAGCTGGCGGTCGGTGGTGAAGAGCCCGAAGTCCTCGTACAGGCGCGCGGTCTTGGCGTGGTAGTTGCCGGTGCCGATGTGCACGTAGTGGCGCGCGCCCCGGCCCTCCCGGCGGACCACCAGCAGCGCCTTGGCGTGGGTCTTGAGCCCGGGGAGCCCGTGCACCACGTGAGCGCCCGCCTCCTCCAGCGAGCGGGCCCAGCCGATGTTGCGGCGCTCGTCGAAGCGGGCCTTCAGCTCCACGAGGCAGACCGCCTGCTTGCCCCGCTCGGCGGCCTCGATCAGCGACGGAACGAGGGCCGAGTCGTCGGAGGTGCGGTACACGGTCATCTTGATCGCGAGCACGTCGGGATCAGCCACGGCCTGCTGGACCATGCGCTCGACGCTGGTGGCGAACGAGTCGTAGGGGTGGTGCACCAGGATGTCGCCGGCGCGCATCGCGGCGAAGATGTCCGCCTTGCCGGTATCGGAGTCGGCGAACGCGGGCTGGGTCACCGGGGACCAGGGCGGGTCGCGCAGCTCGCGCAGCCCGTCCACGCCGTACAGGGACCACAGGTCGTTCATGTCGAGCAGGCCGTCCACGTTGACCACCTGCTCCTCCTCGATGGCCAGCTGCTCGATGAGGTACTCGCGCATGTCGTCGTCCATCGACGCGGAGACCTCGAGCCGCACCACCTCGCCGAAACGGCGGCGCCGCAGCTCGTCCTCCACCGCGCGCAGCAGGTCGTCGGCTTCGTCGGAAACGGTGAAGTCGGCGTCGCGCGTGACCCGGAAGTAGTCGTGCCGCAGGATCTCCATCCCCGGGAACAGCGCATCCAGGTGGCGGGCGATGATCGCCTCGAGGGGCACGAAGGTCCGCCCGCCGATCTCCACGAAGCGGGGCAGCACCTCCTTCGGCACCTTCACGCGCGCGAAGGTCTCGGTGCGCGTTACCGGGTCGCGGAGCCAGACGGCGATCGAGAGCGAGAGGTTCGAGATGTAGGGGAAGGGTCGCCCCGGACCGACGGCGAGCGGAGTGAGCACGGGGAAGATCTGGTCCGCGAACTGCCGGTCGATGGCCTCGAGCTCCTCGCCGGCGCACTGGTCGCAGTCGATCACCCGGATGCCGTGCTCGGCCAGCGCCGGTCGCACCTCGTGCTCCCACTGCCCCACGTGACGCATTGCCAGCTCACGGGTGCGCTCGACGATCCGCTCCACGGTCTCGCCTGGGGACAGGCCGTCGGCCCCGCGTGCGTCGATGCCCGCCTCCACCTGGTCGTACAGGCCAGCCAGCCGGACCATGATGAACTCGTCCAGGTTGGAGGCGTAGATGGCGAGGAACTTCACCCGCTCCATCAGCGGCGTGTTCTCGTCCTCGGCCAGCTCCAGAACCCGCTCGTTGAACTGCAGCCACGAGAGCTCGCGGTTGGTGTACAGCTCGGGGGCGTCGAGGCTGGGTGCTTCGGGGGTGGCGGTGACCGCTTCCATGTTCAGTGCTCCTCGGCCAGGGTATGGTGCCGCATCGTGATCTGGCTGTTGCGGCACGGCGACGCTGCGGACGGGACACCCGACGCCGAGCGGCCGCTCACCGACAAGGGGCGGCGCCAGTCGCGCGCCGCCGGCCGGGCGCTGAAGGTGCTGGGAGTGTCTCTTGACGCCTGCATGACCAGCCCCAAGGTCCGGGCTGCCGAGACCGCCGAGCTGGCCTGCGAAGAGCTCGGAGCCGATCCCCGGCTCGAGCCCAAGCTGTCCGGCGGTCCCTTCGATGCCGAGGCGCTCGCCGCCGGCCTGGGCGACCATGTGCTGCTGGTGGGCCACGATCCGGACTTCTCCATGGCTGTCCACGATCTCACAGGTGCCGACGTGCGGATGAAGAAGGGCGGCCTGGCCGGTGTCGACCGAGGCGAGCTGATCGTGCTCCTGCGCCCGAAGGAGCTGCGGGCGATCGCCGGCTCGGGCTGAGGCTCGCCGGCGCTAGGCAAGCGCCCTCCCCGCCACCAGCTCGAGCAGCGCCCCCTCCCGCAGGCCTCCGCGCGCGATGCGCAGCGGAAGGCCCAGGAGGTCGGACATGGCCTCCAGCACGAGGATGCCGGCCGGCAGCAGGCGCACGCGCTCGGCGTCCAGCTCGAAGCGAGCCGCCACCTCGTCGATGGGCGTGGACGAGAGCACGCGGATGCCGCGCTCCAGGGTCTCGTGGGCCAGCTCGGCGCCCACCAGCCGGCGCAGCGACGTGGCTGTGCCGCCCACGGCCACGGCGCTGTCGGCAGGCGGGGGCTCCAGCCCCTCGACCGTCCCCGACACGTGCCGGCGCACCTTCTCCAGCTCGTCGATTGAGGGCGGGTCCGAGCGCAGGTAGCTGTCGGCCAGGAAACCGGAGCCGATGCGAAAGGAGGCCGACCAGGCCATCCGTCCGCCCGGCTCGCCCACCGCCAGCTCGCTCGAGCCGCCGCCCACGTCGACCACGGCCATGGTGCCCTCGGCGGAGCCGAGCAGCGTGCGGGTGGCCCCGACGAAGGCCAGGCGCGCCTCCTCCTCGCCCGTGAGGACGCTCAGCGTCATGCCGCCCGCCTCCTCCACGGCGGCCACCAGGTCGTCCCGGTTGGGTGCGTTGCGGATGGCCGCCGTGGCCAGGGCCACGATCTCCTCCGCACCCACCTCGCGCGCCACTGCGGTCTGCGTACGCACCACTTCGGCGGTCTCCGCGATCTTCTCTTCCGGAATCGAAGCCGCCATCGCCCAGGCTGCGGCCGATGCGGGTGAAGGCCCTCTGGTTGACCAGCTCGCGCAGCCCCTCGTCGGCAGCGTCGGCCACCAGAAGCCGGGTGGTGTTCGAGCCGATGTCGATGCAGGCGCAGATCAAGTGATCCGCGAGCCCAATGCCCTCCGCTTGCGGCTCACGGCGGCGCCAGCTCCGGATGCGATGCGTCCTCGAACTCGCGGAAGAGCCCTGTTACCACGAAGGCGGTCTGCTCGCCGATGTCGACCGCGTTGTCGCCGATGCGCTCGATGCAGCGTCCCACCAGGAGCATGTGCATGGCCCACTCGCGCGGGTCGGGATCGTCGCCGATCTCCAGGGCCAGCTTGAACAGCTCGCGGTTGAGGGCGTCGATCTCGTCGTCCTGGCGCACGAGGTCCTGGGCCAGGCCCACGTCGCGGGCCGCGAAGGCCTCCTTCGCGTGCAGCACCTGCTGGCGGGCCTGGCGGCCCATCTGGTCGATGATCTCGAGCACGCGCTCGTCGGCGGGCGGCTCGTGGCCGGCCAGCGGGACCAGCTTGGCCATGTTCACGCACTGGTCGCCCATGCGCTCGATGTGTTTGATCATGTGCAGGATCGCCGCTACCAGGCGCAGGTCGCCGGCCACCGGCGCTTGCAGCGCGAGTAGCGAAAGGACGCCCTGATGCACCTCCAGGTAGCGGCCGTCGATGCGGTCGTCGTCGGTGATGACCAGGCTGGCCAGCTCAACGTCCTGATGCTGGACGGTCTCGAGCGCCCGGTCGAACGACGTGATCACCATGTCGAGCCCACCCAGAGCCTGGTGCTCGAGCTCTTGGAGCTCGGCCTGGAAGTGGGTGCGCGTCGTGTTGGCCACGCTAACCGACCTTGCCGGTGACGTAGGCCTCCGTGCGGGAGTCGCTGGGGTTGGTGAAGATCGTCTCGGTGTCGTCGAACTCCACCACCCGCCCCGTGCGGTGGTCGTCGTCGCCCAGCTCGACCGTAAAGAAGGCGGTCTTGTCCGAGACCCGAGCCGCCTGCTGCATGTTGTGGGTGACGATCACGATCGAGTACTCCTTCTCCAGCTCGAGCATGAGGTCCTCGATCTTGCCCGTAGAGATCGGGTCGAGGGCGGAGCAGGGCTCGTCCATGAGGATCACGTCGGGCTCGACTGCGAGGCAGCGCGCGATGCACAGGCGTTGCTGCTGGCCGCCGGACATGCCGAAGGCGTTGGTCTTCAGCCGGTCCTTCACCTCGTCCCACAGCGCCGCCCGGGTGAGGGCGCCCTCCACGATCTCGTCCATCTTGCCCTTCATCCCGAGCACCCGGGGCCCGAAGGCGATGTTGTCGAAGATCGACTTGGGAAACGGGTTGGGCTTCTGGAAGACCATGCCGATTCGCTTGCGGACCTCCACGGCGTCGACCTCGGATCCGTAGAGGTCCTGGCCGTGATAGCTGACCTTGCCGTCCACGGTGGCCCCGGGGATGAGGTCGTTCATCCGGTTGAGGCAGCGGATCAGGGTCGACTTGCCGCACCCGGACGGGCCGATGAGCGCGGTGATCTCGTTCTTGCCGATGTCGAAGGAGACGTCGCGGACGGCCGGCTTTCCGTTGTAGCTGACCTTCACCTCTTCGAGGCTGAAGATCGCCTCACGTGCCGCCCTGGGCTCCTTGGTGACCCCCTCGACGGCCGGGGCCGACGAGCCGCCATGACGCACCTCGATCGCCTGCTGGAGGCCGCGCTGCTCCTCCTCGGGAACGTCCCGAGACTCCTGTTCACGGGATTCGTCGGTCATTCGTTCAGCCAACTCTAAATCACCTACCACTTCTGCTCGTAACGGTTTCGTAGCCAGATGGCCACGCTGTTCATCGCGAGCAGCAGGATCATCAGCAGCAGGATCCCCGCAGCCGCGAGCGGCGCGTAGTCGTTGACGTCGTTGGAGGGCCGCGAGATCCAGTCGAAGATCTGGATCGGCATGGCGGTGAAGGCGGAGTCGAGACCGGTGGGATTGAAGTTGGTGAAGAAGGCGGCCCCGATCACGATCAGGGGGGCGGTCTCTCCGATGGCCCGGGCCAGCGCCAGGATCACACCGGTGGCGATCCCCGGCACGGCTGCCGGCAGCACCTGCTTCCAGATGGTCTGCCACTGGGTGGCGCCGAGCGCCATGGATCCTTCGCGGATGGAGGGAGGCACGGCCCGGATCGCCTCGCGGGCGGCGATGATCACCACCGGCAGCACGAGCAGCCCGAGGGTCAGCCCGCCGGCCAGGATCACCGGGCCGAGGGACAGCGGGCCGCGGACCAAAAAGGCCAGGCCCAGGATGCCGTAGACGATCGACGGGACGGCGGCGAGGTTCTGGATGTTGAGCTCGATGAGCCGGTTCCACCACTTGGTGCCGTCCGCGTACTCCTCGAGGTAGATCGCGGTGGCCACCCCGACCGGCACGATGAACACCGCGCAGACCCCCATCAGCCAGATGGTGCCCCAGAGCCCCGACTGGATCCCGGAGTCGGCGGCGGTGATCGAGGAGAAGCTCGTGATGAAGCTCCACGTGAGGTTCGGCGCGCCGTCGATCGCGATGTCGACGAGGAGAACCCCGAGGAGGAGCATCGCCAGCCCCAGGCAGCCGAACATGGCCAGCCGGAAGCCGATGTCCTTCGTGCGGTTGCCCGTGGAGGCCTGGCCGATCGCCGGCGACGGGGCGCTCACCGACTGAGTTGTCACTCGTACACCTGCCGGTACTTCCGCACGAAGCGGATCGAGATCAGGTTCATGATCAGGGTGAGCACGAACAGCGTGGTGCCCACCGCGAAGATGGTCTTGTAAGCGATGCTCCCGGTGGCGATGTCGCCCTTCGCCGTCGTGGCGATGTACGACGTCATGGTCAGCATCGCGTCCAGCGGGTTGCCGTTCTCGGTGGGCTGGAGCCCGGACGCGATGACGACCACCATGGTCTCCCCGACCGCGCGCGAGAGACCCAGCACGATGGAGGCCACGATGCCGGAGAGGGCCGCCGGGAAGACCACCCGCAGCGTGGTCTGCAGCTTGGAGGCACCAAGGCCGAACGAGCCCTCGCGCAACGACGCCGGCACCGCCGACATGGAGTCCTCGGAGATGGAGGCGATCGTCGGCACGATCAGGAAGCCGATGATGATGCCGCCCGAGAGGCCGTTGAAGATCCCCGCGTCGAGACCGAGCCCCGTGCGAATCACCTCGGGGGTGAAGAAGGTCAGCGCGAAGTAGCCGAACACGATGGTGGGCACGCCGGCCAGCAGCTCGAGGATCGGCTTGATGGTCTTTCGCACCCGCGGGTGGGCGTACTCGCTCAGGTAGATGGCGGCGCCCAGGCCCAGCGGTATGGCCACCGCCATACCGATCAGGCTGATGATCATCGTGCCCGCCACCAGCGGTATCACCCCGAAGGAGGCGGGCTCGATCGCCGGCGACCAGTCGGTGCCGAACAGGAAATCGGCAACACCGACATCACCGAAGAAGACGATCGTCTCCTGCACCAGCGAGAGCACGATCCCGGTGGTCGTCAGTATCGAGATCACGGCCGCCGCCACGAGCAGAGCCTTGATGAGTTTCTCCCCGTAACGCGGGCGAGCCGCGCGGAGGCTCGGGGGCCCCGCGCGGCTCGTTCCGGCTGTGCTGCCTGCTTCCACCTAGCTCGCGCCCAGGGCGCTCGTGGCCTTGCCCGCCTGCTGCGAGCTCATGGGGACGATCGCCGACGCCTCGGAGATCGCCTCGTAGTTCTGCACCACGTAGTCCATGAATGCCTTGACCTCGGGCTTCTTGAGCGCCTTCCCGCTCGGGTACATGAACAGCGGCCGGGACAGCGGCTTGTACTCGCCGCTGGCGATCGTCTGCTTGGTGGGCTCGACGCAGCCGCTCCCGTCATCGATGCTCACCAGACCCAGGTTGTCGGCGTTCTGCTCGTAGTAGGAGAAGCCGAAGTAGCCGAGCCCGCCATCCTCGCCCTCCACGCCCTGCACCAGCACGTTGTCGTCCTCGGAGGGCTGGTAGTCCTTGCGGGAGTTGCCCTCCTCACCGTTGACCTCCTCGGTGAAGAACTCGAACGTGCCCGAGTCGGTGCCCGGCCCGAAGAGGCTCAGCTGGGTGTCGGGCAGCTTGGGATCGATAGCGCTGAGGTCCTGGACCTTCGAGCCCGTCTCCCACAGCTCCTTGAGCTGATCGACGGTCATGCAGTCGACCTGCAGGCCCTTGTTGGTGACGACCGAGATCCCGTCGTTGGCGACCTGGACCTGCTTGTAGGTCACCTTGTTCTTCTTGCAGATCGGCACCTCCTCCTCCTCGTCGATGGGACGGGAGGCGTCGGAGATGTCGGTCTCGCCGGCGCAGAACTTCTCGAAGCCACCGCCGGTGCCTGAGGTGCCGACCGTGATCTTCACGCCCGGGTTCTCGCCCTGGAAGCCCTCGGCGGCCGCCTGGGCGAAGGGGCCGACCGTGCTCGATCCGTCGATGCGGATGCTGCCGGAGAGGTCTCCGCCGCCTCCGCCACCGCCGCTGCCGCTGCTGCTGTCGTCGTCACCACAGGCCGCCGCGCCCAGGGCGAGGACGCCGCAGGCGGCGAGCGCGAGGAGCTTCCTCATCTGGCTCTTCTCCTTGATTCGTTCATAGCGGCGGCCCACACTCTCAGCGCTCGGTGGGGAGTCTGTTATCCACCTGTCGCGCCCCTGTGAAAAAGATGTGAAGACCGGATCCGCCGTCAGGCCGGATCAGCCGTCGAGCCGCTCGGGCGAGAAGCGGTAGCCGAAGCCGAAGTGGGTATGGATGAAGCGGCGGTTGGGGAGTGCCTCCTCCAGCTTTTGGCGCAGCTTGCCGACGTACACGTCGACCGAGCGGTCCGACTTGCGGTAGTGCTCGCCCCACACCACGCGGTAGAGCTCCTCGCGGCCCACGATGCGGTCGCGGCGCTCAGCCAGGGCGGTGAGGAGCTCCAGCTCGCGCACGGTAAGAGGGAGGCGCCTCCCGGAGGCGAGAGCCTCGAAGTCCGCGGGTCTGATCTCCAGGTCGTCGACATACACGATGTCGCTGCTCACGCCGGCCTCCATGCCGCCCGACCATCCCAGCCAGCTGGCGAATCTCCGTTACCTGCGAGTTGACCAGCTGTGAAAATGCTGTAAATGGCACCAGTCCGGGGGGTGCAGCCCGGCCCCTGACGTACACTCAGCGCGGATGTCCGAACTCCGCCTGGCCATCTTGGACTCGGATTCGGGATTCGTCCGCGTGCTCGTCAAGCGGGCGGGCGATCTCGGCTGGCAGTACCGGCATCTCGAGTCCTCTCCTCCCACGGAGGAGTTCGTCGCCATGCGCGTCAACGCGCTGGTGGTGGACCTGGCGCTGCTGGGTCCGGGCGCGTGGGACTTCCTGGAACGGGTCTCCACGACGCTGCCCGGCCTGGGCATCGTGGTCTGCACAGCGCGTTCGACGGTCTCTCAGCGGGTGCGCGGCCTGCGCATGGGCGCGGACGACTGGGTCACCAAGCCCTGCCACCCCGAGGAGGTGCTCGCCCGGGTCGAGGCCGTGGTGCGCCGGCGCAAGCGGGCCTCCGCGCGCGTGGACACCGGTCCGCTCGAGGCGGGCGACCTGGAGATCCGCGCCGACCAGTTCCAGGCCTTCGTGCACTCCCGCAGCGTGGACCTGACCCGGCGCGAGTTCGAGGTGCTGCAGCTGCTCGCCCAGGCCGAGGGCAAGGTCCTGCAGCGCGAGGAGATCTACCAGGCGGTCTGGGGCTACGCGATGGCCCACGGCGACCGCTCGGTCGACGTCTTCATCCGCAAGGTCCGCCAGAAGCTGGAGCGCTCGTCGCCGGCCTGGAGCTACATCCACACGCACTTCGGGGTGGGCTACCGCTTCGACCCCGAGCGGACCGGCGCGCCTCCGGCGACCGAGCCGGCCGCGCCGGCGCCGGTGGCCGAGGAGCCGCGGCCGGCGCCCACCGTGGTTCCTTAGGCGGCCAGCGCCGGGGCGCGGCCGATGCCGCGCCGCAGCAGGCGCCCGCCGGCCCGCAGCGTGAGGCTCGAGGCGAGCCGCTCTGATACTCCGTGATCGATCAGCGCCCGCCGGGCCAGCAGGAGCGCGGGAGGCCGGGTGGGCCCGTGCGCGTCGGAGGCCACCACGGCGGCTTGGCCGTCGCGGACGAGGCGCAGCGCGGCGGCCTGGGCCTCCTCGCCGTGCCCGCCGGCGATCGACATGGCGTTCCCCTGGGCGAGTGAGCCGGCGGCCAGCTCGCGACGCAGGCCCGAGCCGTCGCAGAGTGAGGCGTCGGCGCTGCGTTCGGGATGGGCCACGAGCACCCCGTAGCCGCGAGCGCGGAGCTCGGCGGTGGCCTCGTGGAAGCCCTCGCCCATGAGCTCGAAGGGGGACTCGACCAGGACCCAGCGCGCCTCGCGGGGACCCTGGGCCACGGCGTCGAGCTCGGCCGGCCCAAGGCGAGCCACCATCTCGTGGCCGAGCTCGGCACCACAGCGCAGCTCCAGCGGAAGTCGCTCGGCGGCGATCGCCGCCCGCACCTCGTTCACCCGCTCCGGCAGCTCGAGCACCTCGGTCCAGAAGTCGGTGCGCACGTGGGGCGTGGCCACGATCGTCCGCGTGCCCTCGGCCGCGGCGGTCCGGGCGAGCTCGAGGCTGTCCTCCATGACGACCGGGCCGTCGTCCACGCCGGGGAGCACGTGGAAGTGGAGGTCGGTCGCCCTCATGCCCTCAGGGTCGAGAGAAAGGCCCTGGAGCGGGTGATTTCGCTGTAACCGGCGTGTTGAGCGCCGGTGAAACCACCCGCCCCCGGGACACGCTCCCGCTAGGCCGAGTTCCGCCGTGCGGCGGCCAGGCCCGCGACGCCCGTGGCCAGCCCCAGCGCGCCGAGCGCCAGCGCGACGACCACGAGCCAGGTGGGGGCGCCGTCGCTCTCGTTCACGGTCGTTCCCGCGGCCTGAACGTCCGATGCCGGCTCGGCGGAGGCCGTCTCCTCGGTCAGCACCACCGCCGGAGCCGGATCCTCGAGCTCCTCCTCGCTCTGGCCCTCGGCCGGGATCTGGATCCAGCGCGTTTCGCCCTGCTTGCACTCCTGGATGGTGGGGAAGTAGACGCTGTCGCCCTCCTCGCCGGCCGGGAGCTTGAGGCTCACGCCCATCACGTCCATGCGGTCGACGGGCAGCGGCTGCTTCGCGGTGTAGATGATCTCGCTGACCCCGCGGGTGATCGTCTCGCCGTGCAGGTCGACCTTGTCCTTCCTGCCCTCCTTGGTGGTGAGGTCCCACAGCGGATGCACCTGCGGCGTCGCCGTGGGGACGCTCGGCGGGACCTTGATCCGCACCTGCGTCGTCGGGGACTCCTCGCAGCCGTGCGGGACCTGGAAGTTCACCGTGGCGTAGCCGTCGGCGGGACCCTCGGCCGGGTTGGTGGTGATATGCGCAGCCGCGGGCGCCGCCGCGGCGAGGGACAGCGCGCCCGTGGCGAGCATCGTCCCGATCGTCCTGCTTCTCATCGTTGGCTCCTTTCTGAAGAAATGGTCAGGCTGGGCACGACGGCGGCGCCGGCGGTGCCCGGCCGGCCAGGGCGGCGCCCACCAGGCGGCCGCCGCGGGGAAGGAGGCCCGTGCGCGGTGAGCGCCGCGGCCGGGGTTCCGGCGACGGGCGGGCGCGCCGGGCGCGCCGGGACAGGCGACGGGCGGCGCGCACGAGCGCCTCGTCGCCCGGATAGCGCCCGGTCAGCAGCGGGATGAGGATCAGCAGCAGCGGGGCGAGGTAGACGGGCACGTCGCCCACGCCGAGCAGCAGCAGGCCGAGCGTCCAGGCCGACGTCAGGACCACGAGCGTGACCGGGCTCACCGGACCGGCACCTCCACCTGGGCGCGGTACTGCTCGAAGTCCGACACGTCGGCGGCCACCGTGAGCGTCCAGTCACCCTGCGGGGCGATCGCCGCCCGGCGGGCCACCCAGTGCCCGGGGCCCGCCTTGTCCACCCGTACGTCCAGCGGCCCGATCCGCCTCTCGGGCAGGCGGAGCTCGACAGCCACCCGGCGGGCCCGGTCATACTGGGCGCCGGTGCGGCGGTTGAAGAGGTAGAGGTGCACCTCGTTGGCGCCGACCCGGGCCGGGTCCACGGTCAGCTCGAGCCGCGCCGGGCCGAGGTCCCGCGTCGCCGAGAAGGGACCGCCGGCCAGCGTGTCCGGCGGCGCGTAGCTCGTGAGCGCCGCGGTGGCCGCCAGCACCCCGGCGAACAGCACCAGCTCGCCGCGCAGCGTGCGGCGCAGCAGCAGGCCCTCACGCCCGGGTGAGCCGCCACCGGCCGCGATCCGCCGCAGCCGCGGGATCGAGCGCCGGCGGTTGAGCGCGCCCAGGCCGATCAGCAGCAGCATCAACCCCGCCTTCACCAGGATCGCCCGGCCGAAGGCGGTGGCCCAGAGGTCCGAGAGCGACTCCAGGTGGAGGACCGACTGGACGATCCCGGTGGCCAGCAGGGCGATCACCGACGCGAGCGCCAGCGTCGAAAAGCGCCGCAGCGACTCGGCCAGGAGCCGGGTTCGCTGCCGGGCCTCCAGCCGGCGGGTGGCCGCCGGCAGGGCGGCCACGAGGAGGATCAGGCCGCCCACCCAGGTGCTCATGGCCAGCACGTGGATCGCGTCCGCACCCACCAGCACCGCCCGTGGGTCGGCCGCGCCCGCGTGCCCCGCCAGGGCCGGCGAGATGACGAGGAAGGCCAGCAGCAGACCGAGGAACGCGACGGCGGCGGGATGGCCCAGCCGTCCGGCGGCCAGCCCTGTGGCCCCCAGCGAGGCCGGTCGCAGGGCAGGGGCCGCGGCGCGGGCGGCGGCGAAGAGGCCGAGCGCTCCCAGCAGGGCCCAGTCGAGCAGCCGCAGTCCCCAGACGGTGCCGAAGCGCGTGCCCAGCACCTCGCCCACCACCGCGGGATCGAGGGCCTCCGAGAACGAGGTTCCCGCCGCGGTTGCGCCCTGGAGGACGAGTCCCAGCGCCGTGCCCGTCAGCCCGATGAGCAGGGCGGCGAGGGCGAGCGTCCGCAGGCGCGCGGCGAAGGCCTCCGAGGCGGCGAGCCAATCCGGGCCCGCTCCGGCGAGCTCCCGCAGCGCGGGAAGCCAGACCAGCGCCACGAACAGCACACCGCCTACGGCGAGGGCGATGGCCAGGTAGGACAGGGCGCGTGCGATCCCGAAGACCGTCGCCGTCACCGGCCCGGTGCCCTGGCCGCCCACCAGGTCCGCCACCGCCACGGCACGCCCGGCGTCCTCGCCCACGCTGAACACGAAGCCTCCGCTCACCGGGTGGGCGTCGGCCGAGACCACCCGGTAGGTGGCCGTGTAGCTGCCCTCGGGCAGGCCGGGAGCGAGGCGGACCCCCACGGCCTCGGCGTCCCCGCCCGGGCGCTCGACGCCGCCCCGGTCGACCCGCCGGCCGCTGGAGTCGAAGACCCGCACCGCGCCGAAGTTGCTCTCCACCGGCTCGGTGAAGCGAAAGTCGACCCCCTCGGGCGCGCGCTGGAGGGCGGCGCCCCGCGCCGGCGTGGTCTCCACCAGCACCGCGTGGGCGCCGGCCGCCGAGGGCAGCGCGAGCAGGAGGCCCAGGCAGAGAACGACTGCCCTCACCATGCCTCCACCTCCTCCCGCCGGTCCGGCGCGCCCCGGCGCCGGCGACGCACCAGCACCACCACCGCGGCCCCGGCCAGCACCGCCAGCGCCAGCGACACCGCCGCGGCTGCGGAGAAGCCGCCGGAGTCGCGGCCCAGCCAGACCAGGTTCCCGCTGATCGTGGAGTCGCGGCCCGCCGCGGCCAGCGGCAGCCGCCAGTCGAAGACCTTGGTGCGCGCCTCCTCGTTGTCGCGCACCTGGGGCGGGAGCGTTCGTCCCATCCAGTGCACGCGGTGGTCATGCCAGTCGTAGCGGCCGTTCTCGGCCACCACCTCCCACTCCGGCGCCGCGGCGGGGTCGGCCCGCTTCGGCACCCTCACGGCGGCGAAGCGGTCCTCGTTGAGATAGCGCGCCGGCGAGCGCCGGTTGACCTCAACGGTCCCGTCGGGCAAAAAGCGCAGGTAGGGCTCGCCCCGGTAGCCGCGCACCACCACGGTCGTGTCGCCGTCGTTGCGCAGCTCGATGCGGTCGTCGTAGTTGAGGATCTGGGCCTCGACCCCGTCGATGGCAGGGGCGATCGACCGCACCTGGGAGCGGTAGTTGGGATTGCCCTCGTGGGCGGCTACGGAGGGTGGGACCGCGCACAGCGCAACCAGCGCCGCGGCGGCCGCAACCCGGACGGAAAGCACGAGACCTCCTCGGCGGGACGCGAACGCGCGCCCGGGCCGGAGGCCGCTGCCCCGCCCGGACGCCTAGCCGGCGGAGACGGCGGGAGGACCGCGCTCGGCGAGCGCGTGTGCGATCAGCCGGCCCCCGCGCGGCAGCAGGACTGCAGCCCGGCGAACGCCCGGCACCTCCGAGACGCGGGGGCGCCGCGGACGCTCCGGTGTGCGTCTCAGCCGCTCGAGGGTGTCCTCACCGAGGTAGCGCCCGGCGAGCAGCGGCGCCCCGATCAGGACGAGCGGCGCGGCGTAGACCAGCAGCTCCAGCTGGCCGCCCAGGGCGCAGGCCAGCACCACCGCCGACTGCGGCCACGACACCGGCGAACCACACGCGCTGATCGGTGTCGGGCATCGCGTCCAGCGTACAAGAGGCCGGCGGGCCGTTGCCATACTTCGGCTGCACGATGTCGAGAAACACGCGCATCGGGCTGGTGGTTCTGGCGCTCCTCGTGGCGGTCGTGGCCTTCGTCCTGGTTCGGCCGGGAGGGGACGGCGACGACGCCGAACAGGCGGCGCAGACCGCCCCCACCCAGACGCAGCCACAGGCGACCGAGGAGGAGCCGGAGGCGGCCGCCGAAGCCGATCCGGCACCCCCGCCCAAGCCCGAGGTGGTCCGCATCCGGATAGCGGGCGGGGCTCCGGTGGGCGGGATCCGGCGTGTGACCACCACCAAGGGTGAGACGGTCCGCATGGTCGTGACGGCCGACGCGCCGGACGAGATCCATCTCCACGGCTACGACATCACGCGCAACGCCGGGCCCGGGCAGCCCGCACGCTTCAGGTTCAAGGCGGACATCGAAGGGATCTACGAGATCGAGAGCCACGTGGCCGAGGACGCGGGCAAGGACCCGCTGGTGGCTCGGCTCGTCGTCCAGCCTTCGTGATCCAGCTCGCGCACGGGATATCCCTCCGAGCCGACCTGCCGCTACCGGAGTGGTTGTTTCTGTGGGCGGCGGCGATGGTGCTGGTGGTGTCGTTCGTCGCGCTGGCCGTCCTCTGGCCCGCGCCGCGCCTGCAGCGCGAGGACTGGCGCCCGCTGCCGGGCGGGCTCGGGCGGCAGCTCGCCGGCCGGCCTGCGGAGATCGTGTGCGGCGCCATCGGTGTCCTGCTTCTCGTCGCCGTGGTCTACACCGGGCTGCGCGGGACCCAGAGCTCGCCCGCGAACTTCGCTCCCACCTTCGTCTACGTGATCTTCTGGCTCGGCCTCGTGCCGGTGAGCCTGCTGCTCGGCGACGTGTTCAAGGCCTTCAACCCCTGGCGGGCGGTCGGGCGTGCCGTCGGCTGGACCGCCAAGTCGCTCACCAGGGGAGAGATGCCGGCGCCGCTCGCCTACCCGGAGCGGCTGGGTCGCTGGCCGGCGGTGGCGGGGCTGTTCGCCTTCGCCGCCCTGGAGCTCGTGGCCTCCAACGGCGATCAGCCCGAGCCGCTGGCCATCGCCACCCTCATCTACTCGGCGCTCACCTTCATCGCGATGGCGCTCTACGGCGTGGAGACCTGGACGGAGCGCGGCGAGGCCTTCTCCGTGTATTTCAACCTGTTCTCGCGCCTCTCGCCGATCGAGACCCGCGACGGCGTCGTCGGTCGGCGCAAGCCGCTGTCCGGCCTTCCCAACCTCCCGACGCTGCCGGGCACGGTGATGCTGCTCGCGGTGATGATCGGCTCGGTCACCTTCGACGGCGCGTCCGAGGCTGCGCTCTGGACCAGTGTCGCCCCCGACATCGCGGATTTCTTCGGCGACCTCGGGCTGTCGCCGCAGCGATCCCTCGAGGCCGCCTTTCTCGTCGGCCTGCTCGCGGCCATCCTCTTGGTCTACGGCTTCTACCGCCTCGGTGTCCTGGGGGCCAAGAGCGTGGGCGGCGGCTTCTCCACCCGCCGGCTCGCCAACGCGTTCGTGCACACGTTGGTCCCGATCGCGCTCGCCTACGTGGCTGCTCACTACCTGACCCTGCTGGTGTTCCAGGGCCAGGCGATTGTCTTCCTGGCCTCCGATCCGCTGGGCGACGGCGCCAACCTGTTCGGCACGGCCGACAACCAGATCGACTTCGGCGTGATCGGAAGCAACGCGACCTGGTATTGGCAGGTGGCCTTCGTGGTGGCCGGCCACGTGACCGCGCTCACGCTCGCGCACGACCGCGCCCTCTCCCTCTACGACCGCGCCCGGGAGGCGGTCCGGTCGCAGTACTGGCTGCTGCTGGTGATGGTGGGCTTCACCACCCTGGCGCTGTGGCTGCTCTCCCAGGCCAACGCATGACGCCGGCTTTGCGAACATAGAGGGCCATGCTCGTCATCGCGCACGCGGGCCATTGGCTGACCACGATCGCCTACTTCGTACCGGTGGTCGGATTCCTGGGCTGGCTCATCGTCACCCAGGTGCGCGATCGTAGAAGCCGCCACCGGGAGGGAGCATCACGATGACCAAGGAAGCCGCGAGCCCCGTCGAGCTCGACGACGCCGAGGCGAAGCCATCCAAGCTGAAGAAGAAGAAGTACGAGAAGGAGCTCGCGGACCTGCAGCTCGAGCTGGTGAAGCTCCAGCACTGGGTCAAGCACGCCGGCCTTCGCGTGGCGCTGGTGTTCGAAGGCCGCGACGCCGCCGGCAAGGGCGGAACCATCAAGCGCATCATCGAGCCGCTGAACCCCCGAGGAGCCAGGATCGTCGCCCTCGGGACGCCGACCGAGCAGGAGAAGACCCAGTGGTACTTCCAGCGCTACATCGAGCATCTGCCTGCGGCGGGCGAGATGGTCGTCTTCGACCGCTCCTGGTACAACCGCGCCGGTGTCGAGCGGGTGATGGGCTTCTGCAGCGATGAGGAGTACTGGGAGTTCATGCACACCTGTCCGGAGTTCGAGCGCATGCTCGTGCGTGACGGGGTCCTCCTTCGCAAGTATTGGTTCTCGGTGAGCGACCACGAGCAGGAGAGCCGCTTCCAGAAGCGCTCGTTGGACCCGAAGCGGCGCTGGAAGCTCAGCCCGATGGACCTGGAGTCACGCGACCTGTGGGTGGAGTACTCGCGGGCCAAGGACGAGATGTTCCGCTACACCCACACGCCCGAGGCGCCCTGGTACACCGTGGAGGCCGACGACAAGCGCCGGGCCCGCCTGAACTGCATCGCCCACGTCCTCGACAGCATCGACTACGAGGACGTGCTGCCCGAACCGCTCGAGCTCACGCCGCGCCCCAAGCAGGAGGACTACGAGCGTCCGCCGCGTGAGGCGAACACGGTGATCCTCGAGAAGTACTGAGCCTGGATCCACCGATCCTGACGGCGTTTCCGCGCCGGATCGCCTTCGCCAGGGATCCCCGTCTCGCTCGCGAGGGTGCACCCTCGCTCCGCTCGCCGTCGCCCCCTGGCTCGGCCCCCGGCGCGGAAACGCATGACAGTTCCGGGGATCCAGGCTGAGCCCCCTCGGGGTAACGATTCGGCCCGGGCGGCGTAGATTCGAAACCACTGGTCTAGCAGGAGGTTTCGCCAATGATCGGAGCACTGCTCCTCGGTTTGGTCGCCGGTTTCCTGGGTCGCGCGCTCGTGCCCAACGACGCCTTCTCGCACCTGAGCGGGCCGCGGTCGTGGCTCGTGTCGATCGCCCTGGGCCTGGTGGGCGCCGCGGTGGGCTGGCTCATCTTCACGGCCGGCCTGGGCATCGGCGACGACGCCATGTTCGACTGGGGCGGGATCATCAGCGCCCTGATCGGCGTGGTGATCGTGCTGCTGGTCGCCGGGTTCGTGATGCGCCGCGTGGGCGGCGGCCGCGGGCCGGCGCCGGCTGCGTGAGCAGAGTCACACACGCCCTCTCAGCCTCGGTGGTAGGTTCCCTGCCGGCGCAGTCCTGCGCCTAACCCTCGATTCCGGCGCTCACGCCGCCGGCTCCGCGGGGGCAAAGGGAGCTCGAGCTCTCGGGGCGCCGGTCGTTTGTTGCCCTTTCTGGCGGGGCGCCGTGAGCGTGAGTCGCGGGGCGCCGCCAGTGGAAAAGGGAGCATCAAATGACCAGGCAGAGATCGTTCAAGCGCCTCGTTCGCACGCGGATGGAGAAGACGGGCGAGAGCTATACGACGGCACGCTCGTCACTGCTTGCCGCGCATGAGCGTCCGGGCACCGAGGCACCGCCGCTGGCGACCTCCGACGAGGAGATTCGCCGCAGGACCGGGCGAGGCTGGGAGGAGTGGTTCGATCTCCTCGACGACTGGGGCGCGGCTGAGCGGCCGCACCGCGAGGTCGCGCGCCAGGTCGCGAGCGAGCTGGGGATCGAGCCGCTCGTCTGGGAGGCCCAGGCGGTCACCGTCAGCTACGAGCGCGTCCGGGGCCTGCGCGAGGTCGGAGAGCGCCCGTCAGGGTTCTCGGTCACCGCGCAGAAGACCGTGGCGGTGCCGGTGGATCGCCTCTACGACGCCTTCGTCGAAGAGTCCCTGCGTGACCGCTGGCTACCCGACGCGGAGCTGCGCGAGCGCACCGCGACCAAGCCGAAGTCGGCCCGCTTCGACTGGGCCGACGGCACGACCCGCGTGATCGTGAGCTTCGAGTCCCGCGGCGCGGGCAAGAGCACCGCCGCGCTCGAGCACGAGCGGCTGGCCGACGCCGAGGAGGCGGAGCGGATGAGGGCCTACTGGCGAGAGCGGATCACGACGCTGAAGGAGGTGCTGGAGCGATGAGCGCCATCAGCGAGATCGGAACCGTGATCGTTCCCGTGAGCGATCAGGACAAGGCGCTTGAGTTCTACGTGGACACGCTCGGCTTCGAGGTGCGGATCGACGGCGCGTTCGGCGAGGGCCGGCGCTGGCTGGAGGTCGCGCCGCCGGGCGCGGCCACCACGATCGCGCTCGTCCCCGGCGACGGGCTCGAGGTGAGCTTCACGACCGCCGACGCCGGGGCCGACCACGCCGAGCTGCGGGCCAAGAGGGTCGACGCGGACGACGAGGTCATCCACATGGGCGAGGGCGTGCCGCCGATGTTCACCTTCCGCGATCCCGACGGCAATCGCTTCCGGATGGTGGAGCGAGGCTGAAGCTTGGGGTTGGTGTGCCGCCGCGGCGTCTTTGCCGCGGCGGCATGCTCAACCGACCGGGTCCACCCGGCCGGCCACCTCGTAGTGGGCGACCGTCCGGTCGGCCTCGATGAGGTAGCGGTCGTCCTCGGGGTAGTGGACGGAGGCCTCGACGTCGTCACCGGCGAAGCGGCGCACGTCATCGAGCGAGTCCCACAGCGTGAAGGTCACGAACTCGGTGCGGTCCTCGTCTTCGCGGCGCAGCATCCAGGCCCCGCGGTTGCCGGGCGTGGCGGCGTAGCCGGCGATCCCGGTGTCGAGGATGTAGGCGGCGTAGGCGTCGCTGTCCTCGCGGCGCACGACCCCGCGCCAGACGCGGGCGATCACGCCGCCACCGCGGCTTCGTCAGTCGCGGTCGCGCCGATAGCGGTAGTCCGGCCGGTAGCCCAGCAGCCGTCCGAGCCCGGCCAGCGGGCCGAAGATCAGCTTCTGGAGCGCCAGCGGAGGCCGCACGAAGTAGATCTCGTCCTCGAACTCGCGCACGATCATCGCCCCCTGCAGCGGGTTCTTGGGAATGCCCGCCTTCGTGGTCTTCCCGTCGCGGGCCAGCCCGGCCAGCGCCTCGAAGGCGATCTCGGTCCTGAGCGCGGGCCTGAAGTCCACCAGCACATGCACCTCGCCTTCGCCCGCGTTCCAGGCCGCGTGGGGCGCGCCCGCCGCAGCCTCGATGACCTCGCCGGCTTCGTGGGTGCCCTCGACCCGTCCACGCGCAGTCCCAGCCGGCCCGAGACCACCTCGAAGCGCTCGGCCTGAAGGCGGTGGATGCGGTCCCGTGGTCCAGCCCGGCGCGGCGATCCAATCGACCTGGAGCAGCTCACCATCGGTCTCCGCCGCGGTCCGGCGAAACACGGTGCGCAGCCCCGTCGCCGGGTTCACGAGCTCGTCGCCTGCTCTTGCCATCTCTTGCTCTCCTCTCAGCCGCTCAGGGCGACGGTCAGGGCGCCGGCCGCGGCCAGAGCCGCCGCCGTCCGGACGTGATTGAAGGTCGTCCAGCTGCCCACCCACGCGTGCCAGGTGCCGGTCGCGGCCCGCTCGGGCTCCAGCTTCTCGAGCTGGTTGTTCAGGGGGACGTTGCCCGCCAGGGTCACGCCGACCGTGCCCAGGACGTAGAGCGCAGCCCCCGCGATGATCAACGCCGCCGGACGCTCGGCCGAGGTGAAGGCGGCCCAGGCGATCAGGCCCAGCGCCGCGAGCGCAGTCCCGAACAGGGCCGTCATGAACGCCGGGGTGACGGCCAGCTGGTTGATCGACTGCATCGCTCCGACGCCCTCGGCGGCAGGCAGGCGCCTCAGCGCAGGCATCACGAACGTGGAGAAGGCGAAGAACACGCCTGCCACCAGCCCGCACCCCAGCGCGGTGGCCAGGGTCACCGCGTAGGGGAGGCCGGTCATCGCGGGGAGCCCTCCAGGGCCTCTCGCCGCTCCTCGAGGGCGAACGACCCCTGGCGCACCTCGCCGGCGCGCCGGTAGCTCGCGATGATCACGCCGGTGGTGGAGATCTTCGACGCGGCGAGCTCCAGCCCGGCCGGGATGGCGCCCTCGCCGAACAGCCGCTTGCCGGTGCCCAGGACCACGGGGAAGATCACCAAGCGGAACTCGTCCACCAGGTCGTGCGCGAGCAACCCCTGGATCAGCTTCCAGCTGCCGTGCACCTGGAGCTCGGGCCCATCCTGTTCCTTGAGCCGGATCACCGCGTCCGCCAGACCGCCCTCGAGCAGCTCCGAGTCACTCCACTCGAGGCTCTGGAGGGTGGTCGAGGCGACGTACTTGGTCGCGTCGTTCAGCAGGTCGGCTCCGGGCTCGTCGGTGTGAGGCCAGTGGGCGGCGAAGATCTCGTAGGTCTTGCGGCCCAGCAGTAGGTCGAAGGGTGGCCGCATGGACTCGCCCAGGGCCTCCTCCATGACGCCGTCCCAGTACTCGACTGACCAGCCGCCGTGGTCGAAGCCCCCGCTTCTGTCCTCCTCCGGGCCGCCCGGGGCCTGCATCACGCCGTCGAGGCTTACGAATGTCTGTGTCACCAGTTTCCTCATGGCACGACGCTAGGCCCCGCTCCCGGCCTGCGCGTCGGGGAGCTCCCCGATTCTGCTCCCTGATCAGGCCGAGGGAGCCGACGCCGGCTCTCGGAGCGCGTCCTCGAGCTGACCGCGGCCCGAGATGTCGAGCTTGCGGTACACCCGCCCGAGGTGGGTCTCCACGGTCTTGCGCGTGACGAACAGCGTCTGCGCGATCTCGGGGTTGCTCCGTCCCTCGGCGGCGAGCTCCGCCACGCGGCGCTCGGAGACGGTGAGCTGCTCGACCCCCGTGCCCTCCGGGTCGCTCGTGGGGCCGCCGGCGGCGCGCAGCTCGGTGCGGGTCCGCGCGGCCAACGCCCGCCCGCCGCAGCGCTCCGCGAGCTCGAGCGCCGCACGAAGCGCCCCGCGGGCCTCCGAGCGCCGGTTGGCGCGTCGCAGCGCGGCACCGAGGTCGGTCGTCGCGCGTGCCTGCTCGAGGCGAGCCGGGGAGCGCTCGAGCGTCTCGGCCGCCTGGCGCAGGCGCTGGATCCCCGCCTCGCCGCCCTCGGTCAGGCCGACGGCGCGGAGGGCGATCCCGATGCCGCTCGCCGCTCCCCAGCGCTCCGCCCGCTCGAGGTCCTCGGCGGCCATCCGGCCCGCGGCATCGGCGTCGCCGAGGGCGGCGAGGCCCAGCGCCGCCTTCGACCGCCAGCGCGAGGCCAGCGGGCTGGCGCCGCCCCAGAGCTCATCGCGGCGGCCGAATTCGACCAGGTCCTCCACCCCCTCGGCGATCCGGCCGCGGGCGAGATCGAGCAGCGCGAGCGCCTCGGAGAGGAAGTTGTTGGTGAGGCCCGGGCGCATGTCAGGGCACAGGCCGCTCTCGGCCACCGCCCGCTCGGCGGCCTCCGCCTCGTCGCGTTCGATCAGGGCCTCGATCAGCAGCGCGAGCGAGAACGTGGTGCCCAGCGGGATCCCGTACGTCGTGAGCAGATCGAGGGCCGTCCGGGCGTCGGCCTCGGCTTGGGCCACCTGGCCCCGCCGGAGGGAGACCCGGCCCCGGCGGCTCGTGAGATAGGCGATCCCGGGGATGGAGGCCCGGGCTCGGGCATGGATGAGCGCCTGGTCGATGGCGTCGGCGACCACGTCGAGCGAATCGGTGGCGAGCAGCCCGATGACCAGGTCGTAGAACGGCCCGATCAGGTCACCCTGCTGCTCCTCCAGCAGCCGGCCGCCGGCCAACGCCTCCTCGAGCCGGTCCGCCGCCTCGGTCGCCGACCCGCTGCGCTTCGCACGCTCCACGGCCAGGCACGCCGACACCAGGCGCTCGCCGGGCGTGGCCCGCCCGAGATCACGGTGTCGCTCCAGCCTCCGGACGGCCGGAGCCCGGGTCTCGACGCTCGCCTGCAGGGTGTGCGAGGCCAGCTCGGCCTCCAGCAGCAGCGACAGCTCGCGATCGACCGGTTCGAGCGCGGTGATGGCCGACTCCACGAACTCGACGGCCTGATCCGCGCGCCCGGAGACGCTGAGGGCCAGCGCCAGCTGACGGGATGCCGCGGCGAGCGGCGCGGGCTCGCCGGCCTGCTCCACGGCCTCGGTGAGGTGGTCCACCGCCTCCGTCCTGCCCAGCCGAAGCTCGGCCGACCCGAGCGCGATGAGCACCTCCGCCCGGTCCTCGGGCCGAGGTGGCTCGGCGAGTGCGCGGCACAGCCACGCGCTGGCTGCGGCGGGCGCGCCCCGTCCCAGGGCGTCGGCGGCCACTCGGCGCAGGAGGTCGACCCGCCCGGAGTCTCCGGTCGGCTCGGACGCGGCGATCTGGGCGGCGATCCGCTCCTCCGACGCGTTCCGGGCAGCCAGCAGTGCCGCTGCCCGGGCATGCCCCTGCGCTCGTGCGCTCGGGCCGATGTCGGCGTACACCGCCTCGCGCACCACCGGGTGCGCGAACTCGAGCGGCGCGCTCGATCTGACGATCGACAGCGCCGCCAGCAGGTCGGCGGCGGCTGCCGCGTCCGCTTCGGACAACCCGGCGAGCTCCGCCGTCTCGGCGAGGCTGGCGCCGTCGCCCAGCACCGCGAGCGCGCGCACGAGGGCGCCGGCGTCGGCGCGATCGGCCAGCCGCAGCAGCACCGCGCTGGCCACCTCGGCGGGGCCGATGTCCCGCACCTTGGGTGCGGCGTCCGCATCCGGCTCGAGCCCGCGCCGGCCGGCCTCGCGCACCAGCGCCTCGATGAAGAACGGATTGCCCCCGGTGGCCTCCCGGCACGCCGCCGCGAACTCGGGGGCTACGGCCCGGCCGAGCAGCCGCTCACACAGCCGGGCCGCACCCTCCGGGCTCAGGGGCCGCGGCCGCAGGACCGTCGTTTCCGGAGCGGCGGCCAGACGGGGCAGCTCGCCCGAGCGCGACGCCTCCGGACGGGTCGAGGCCACGAGGGCGAGGGCTATCCCGTCGAGGCGCGGGGCGAGGTAGTTGAGGAAGCGCAGCGTCTCGGCGTCGGCCCACTGCAGGTCGTCGACCAGCAGGGCGAGGGGCCGCTCCTCGGCGATGTTGGCGGCCAGCCAGTAGAGGCCGTGCAGGATGCTGAACGCCGCGTCGACCGCCGGCGGAGGCGTCGCGCCCAGCACCGGCCCGAAGAGCGGAGCGGCCAGGGCGGCGGCGCCGGCGAACATCTCCTCGCGGTCCGCCTCCGACGCCCTGGCCACCGCCGGCTCCAGCAACTGCCGGACGCAGCCGTAGGCGAAATCACGCTCCAGCTCGGTCGCGCGAGCACGCAGGCAGACGTAGCCTGCCTCGGCGGCCAGGTCCCCGGCCGCCCCCAGCAGGCTGGTCTTGCCCAGTCCTGCGGACGCCTCGATCAGAACGGCCCGGCCGCGCCGCCCGCGCGCCTGCGCGAGCAGGTCGTCGAGCACCTCGATCTCAAGCCCGCGCTCCAGCAGCGTCACAGCGGGAGCATGCCACCGCGGCGATCAGACGGTCACGGCCGACGGCGACCAGACCCCGGCCGCAGCGGTCTCCCGCGCGTAGTCGGCGAAGTCCCGCGCCGGCCGGCCGAGCGCGCGCTGGACGCCGTCGGTGGTGTCGGCGTTGCGGCCGTCCACCACCACCTCGCTGAACAGGTAGTTGAGCAGGGCGATCGAACTCGGGCGGCACGCCGTGCTCGGCGGCCTCTGCCGCATGCTCGTCGAGCGTGACCGGCGTGTACGTCACCTGGCGGCCCGCCGCCGCGCCGATCTCGGCCGCGGCCTCGGAGAAGGTCAGCGAGCGCGGGACCGGTCAGCTCGTAGAGCTGCCCCACGTGCCGGTCGTCGGTGAGCGCCGCGACGGCGATGTCGGCGATGTCGTCCGCGTCCAGGAAGGGCGTGGGAACCTCGCCGGCCGGGAGCCGGATCTCGCCGCTCAGCACGTGCTCGAGCATGTAGTCCTCGCTGAAGTTCTGCATGAACCAGGTCGAGCGGAGGATGGTCAGCTCCGCGCCGGTGTCGCGCACGGCCTCGCTCGGCCCGCTCGGCCTCGGGCTCGCCCCGGCCGGACAGGAGCGCCAGGCGGGTGACACCGCTGCGCACCGCCAGCTCGGCGAACGTTCCGGTCGCCTCCACCGCTCCCGGCACCGCGATGTCCGGGTAGTACGTGATGTAGACCGATCCGGCCCCGTCGAGCACCGGCGCCCAGGTCGAAGCGTCCTCCCAGTCGAAGCGCGCGTCGCTCGACGGCGTGGCGACCCGCGTGGGGAGCCCGCGCGCCGTGAGCCGCTCCACCACCCGCCGGCCGGTCTTCCCGGTGCCGCCCAGCACCAGGGTGGGCTTGTTCTCGTTCATGAGTCCTCCTGTCGGTCCGGTCATCGAGTGAGCCGACCGTAGGCCTCGGGCCTGTACCGGCGCGTCGGGGAGCTCCCCGATTCTGCTCCCTGAACCGCGCGATCATGTGAGCCATGGGTCTGCGAAACCGGGTCACGCCGCGCGGCGAGATCGTGGGCGTGCCCGAGCGCGGCACGCTGATGGGCAATCGCGGCGTGCTGCACGGCGACGACGGGGAGCATCGGCGCGACTGGCAGGTACGCCGCTGGATCGCCTGCCGGCTGGAGTTCAAGGGCCGCCGGCGATCGCTGCGGCAACCCCGGCGCTGGACCGAGCTGTTCTTCCTGGACGAGGCCACGGCGATCGCCGCCGGTCACCGCCCGTGCGCCGAGTGCCGGCGGGCGGACTACCGGCGCTGGCAGCAGGCGTGGCCCGGTGGAGCGGTGGGCGCGGACGCGATGGATCGCGTGCTGCACGGCGACCGGTTGACCCCGGCGGGCACCAAGCGGACCTTCACCAGGCCCCTCGGAGAGCTGCCGGCGGGCGTGATGGTGCTGGTGGACGATGCGCCCTGGCTGGTGCTCGAGGGCGGACTGAGGGCCTGGACCTTCGGCGGCTACACGGGCGACGCGCGGGCCTTGGACTCGCGCGAGCGGCTGACCGTGCTCACGCCCGCCGTGAGCGTCGCCGCGATCGCGGCCGGCTACCGGCCGGCGCTCCACACCAGCGCCGACCTCTCGTGATATTGTTTACCTAGTGGTTAACGATCCGTTCAAGGCGCTCGCGCACCCGATCCGCCGCGGCATCGTCGAACGCCTCGCCGAAGGTCCGGCGACGGTGGGCGACGCGACCGGCGGCTTCGGCGTCTCGAAGCCGGCCATCACCAAGCACCTGAAGGTGCTCGAGGAGACGGGCGTCCTCAATCGCGTGGTCGAGGGGCGAACGCACCGGCTGTCGCTCGACACCGCAGCGCTACGCGAGGCCGGGGACTGGATGGATCGTCAGCGCGCCCACTGGGAGCGCCTGTTCGATGTCGTCGACGAATACCTCAAGGAGAACCCGAGATGAACGCACCTCCGACCGTTTCGCCGCAGGAGTGGACCGCCGCTCGCGAGGAGCTGCTGGTCAAGGAGAAGGAGCTCACCCGGGCCCGCGACGCACTGGCCGCCGAGCGCCGCCGGATGCCGAGGATGGAGATGGAGAAGGAGTACGCCTTCGAGGGTCCGGACGGCCCGGCGACCCTGCTCGACCTGTTCGAGGGCCGCCGCCAACTGATCGTCTACCGGGCGTTCTATGCGCCGGACGTAACGACCTGTGCGCCGGGCACCTCCTACCCGGAGCGGGCGTGCGCCGGCTGCTCCATGGTCGCTGACCAGGTCGCGCACCCGGCCCACCTGAACGCCAGGGACACGACACTCGCGTTCGTCTCGCGGGCCCCCCAGGCCGAGATCCAGGGCCTCAAGGAGCGCCACGGCTGGGAGCTGATCCCCTGGTACACGCTCACCGACGACTTCGACGCCGACCTCGGAGTCGACCAGTGGCACGGGCACAACGCGTTCATCCGGGAGGGCGACCGGATCTTCCGCACCTACTTCGTCGACGCTCGCGGCGACGAGGCGCTGGGCAGCACCTGGAGCTACCTCGACATGACCGCGCTCGGACGCCAGGAGGAGTGGGAGGACTCGCCCGACGGCTCGCCGCAGACACCGACCTACCAGTGGTGGAACTACCACGACAACTACGGGGACGAGGCGTGATCGCGCACGTCTCGGGCGTCCCGGTCGAGGAGCTCCTCCCGTCGCTGACGGGCGTCGGCGCGAGCCTGCTGATCGCCCGCGCCTGGCTCCGGTTGCATCTGCGAAGGCAGCGGGAGAACAGAACATGATCGAAGGCACGGTGCTCCACATGGAGCGAACCTACGAGGCGTCCGCCCAGGCGGTGTTCGACGCCTGGACCAGCGAGGAGGTGATGCGGCGCTGGTGGCACGCCGGGCACGACTGGGAGACGCCCGAGGCCACGGTGGACCTGCGCGTGGGGGGCGTCCTCCGGGTGGTCATGCGAAACCCCCACGAGGACGTCGAGTACGGCGGGGGCGGCGAGTACGTCGAGGTGGATCCTCCCGCGCGGCTGGCCTTCACCTGGACCTGGGACAACGACCCCGAGGGCACTCGGCAGCTGATCGAGATCGACTTCGAGGAGACCGATGGTGCCACCAAGGTCAGCTTCACCCACCGCGGCCTGAGGGACGAGGAGGCGAGGGTCGCCCACGAGGACGGCTGGAGCGGGGCCTTTGAGAACCTGGCGCGTACGGTGGAAGCCTGAGCCCGCCCCGGCGATGAATCGCGGCCGGGCGGAGGGTCTCTGTTGCGAACCGGCCAAGGGAGAAACCATGTCCTTCGTCCACGTGCTTGCCGTAGTCCCCGTATCCGACCTCGAGCGCTCTGACGCCTGGTACGAGGCGCTCTTCGGGCGTCCCGCCGACAACCGGCCGATGCCGAGCCTGGTGGAGTGGCAGGTGACCCCCGCCGGCTGGGTGCAGGTCACCGTCGACGCCGACCGGGCCGGGTCGGGGCTGCTGAACCTGGCCGTGGACGACCTGGAGGCCTTCCGCGAGGAGCTCGCGACCCGCGGCGTCGACACCGACGAGATCCAGGAGGTCAGCAAGGGCGTGGAGCTGTCGGCGATGAGCGACCCGGACGGCAACACCATCACGCTGGTCGGCAGCTTCCGGGTGGAGTACTGATCGCGAGGCGGGTTCCTCTCGAGATTTCGCGACGCAGCGCGGCGGTGACCGGTGAGCTGCGCCAGCGGCTCTCCAGCGTCACACTTCATTCGTGGCCGTCTCGAAGGGAACGGCCAGCAGTTTCTACGCCCAGTTGCGGCCCCCTGGCCGCGAAAGGAGGCCGCCATGACGCAGATCGACGAGGTCGTCGACGGGATCTATCGGATCTCCACCACCTTCTCCGACGGCTTCGACTTTCAGTTCAACCAGTTCCTGATCGATGACGAGCGCCCGGCGCTCATCCACACGGGGATGTACTCCATGTACGACGACATCCGCGATGCCGTCGCCGAGGTGCTCGATCCCGGCACCCTCGAGTACGTGGCGTTGCTCCACTTCGAGGCGGACGAATGCGGCGGGATGGACCGCTTCCTCGAGGGGGCTCCCGGCTCGGCGCTGGCCTGCTCGGCGGCCAGCGTGCAGCTCAACCTGAGCGGCTGGAACTACCGCGGCCGGGTTGAGGGACACCGGGACGGAGAGGTGATCGACCTGGGCAGGCACAAGCTCCGCTTCCTCGAGACTCCACACGTCCACCACTGGGACTCGATGATGCTCTTCGAGGAGACCACGAAGAGCCTGTTCCCCTCCGACCTCTTCATCCAGCCGGGAGACCAGCCGCCGGTGGTGACCGAGAGCCTCGGGACCGAGATGTGCGCCTTCTATCGCGAGATGGGGATCTTCGCCCACGAGGACCCCGTCCGCCGGGTCGTGGACCGGCTCGACCAGCTCGACCCCGACTGGTTTCACGGGATGCACGGCGGGAGCCTCACGCGCGAGAGCGCTCCCGACTTCGTGCGCGCGCTGCGCGAGGAGCCCTTCGCCTACGAGGGCAAGGTGCTCGGGCGCGAGCTCCCCTCTTGACGGTCGACGCTGGCCAGGTACGGTGCCGAGGATGTCCGCGGTCGCCCGCCGACAGCCCCGGATCACCCGCGATCTGTCCAAGCTGGAGACGCAGGCTGCGAAGGTGCTCGAGCCTGAGGCCCTGGGCGACATCCCGCGAAAGGCCAGCGGGCTGCGCACTGGCCGGTTCGCGATTACGATCGACTTGTGGTGTCCAGCAACGTCGAGATCGTGAGGCGCAGCTTCGCGGCAATCGCCGCGTGGGACGTGGACGCGCTGCTTCAGCTCTATCACCCGGAAATCGAGCTGCTCCCGCTGACCGGCACTCGCATCGAGACCGGGGGATACATCGGTCACGAGGGCGTCCGGGCCTACATGCAGGAGGCCCATGCTCTGTGGGACGTGCTCGAGCCTCAGGGCGACCAGTTTCACGATCTGGGCGACCGTGTGCTGGTGGTCGGCCACTGTCGTGTTCGGGGGCGCACGAGCGGGGCTGAAGACGACCCGGCCTTCTGCTGGGTGATCGGCCTGCGGGACGGCCTCATCGACCTGCACTGCGCCTGCGCAAGCTACGAGGAGGCGGCCGAGGTGGCCGGCCTCGAGCCGGTCGACCACGGGTCCGGCTGAGCTTCCCGGGATCTCCCACACCGATCTACGGACGGACGAAGGCCGAGAACTGCAGGTGACAAAGCGACGAAGTCGCTCGCGCTGAGTGCGAAAATCAAGCAGAGCGGGGGAAGCAGGGGGCGACGCGTGCTTTGCACGCGAGTCCCCCGATGACCCCGCTATGCGCAGGTTTGCAGCCCGAATCAGCGCGAGCGACGGGACTCGAACCCGCGACCTCCGGCGTGACAGGCCGGCGCTCTAAACCGACTGAGCTACGCCCGCGTGACGAAGGCCGAGGATAGCGGCCCCGCCGTGGAGTAGCGTCCTGCGGCATGGACTTGGGAGGAGCCAGGGTTCTGCTCACCGGAGCGAGTGGCGGCCTGGGCCGGGCCATCGCCGCGGCGTTGCGCCGGCGGGGCGCCCGGCTGCTCCTCAGCGGGCGCCGTTCCGAGGCCCTCGACGAGTTGGCGGCTTCCCTGGGCGGGGATGCCGAGGTGCTGGTGGCCGACCTGGCGGACGCTCAGAGCGCGCTGGCGCTGGCGGAGGGCGCGGGCGCGGTGGACGTGCTGGTGGCCAACGCCGGGCTTCCCGCCAGCGGTCCGCTGGACGACTTCGCGCCGGAGCAGATCGACCGGGCCCTGGACGTGAACCTGCGCGCGCCGATGCAGCTGACGAGGGCGCTCGTCCCGGGCATGGTGGAGCGCCGGCGCGGCCATGTGGTGCTGGTGTCCTCGCTGTCCGGCAAGACCGGCTCGGTGGGCTCGTCGGTGTACTCGGCGACCAAGTTCGGGCTGCGGGGCTTCGCGGCCGGCCTGCGCGAGGATCTCCACGGCAGCGGTGTCGGGGTCACCGTGGTGTTCCCCGGCTTCATCCGGGACGCCGGGATGTTCGCCGAATCGGGCGCCCGTCTTCCCTCCTGGGTGGGCACCCGCACCCCCGAGGACGTGGCCGACGCGGTGGTGCGGGGGATCGTGTCGGGCAAGCCCGAGATCGACGTGGCCCCCCTCTCGCTGAGCGTGGGAGCGCAGGCGGCCGGTGTCGCGCCCGGCCTGACGGCTGCGCTGCAGCGGCGGCTCGGCGGTGAGAAGGTGGCCCGAGGCGTGAGCCGCGCGCAGCGCTCCAAACGCTGAGCCGGGCCGAGCCCGGCCACTGTCGCATCCGTTTGGGCTGTTGCGGTGGGGGGTGCCGACGCACGCCATACTCGACCACCGAGGCCAGGGCCCACGTCGCCGACCGTCGGATCCCGCGGGTTTGGGCAGGTGGGCCGCGGGCGGGCCTGCTGAGCCGGTCAGCGGTTGATCACGCCCGGGGCGGCGCGCACCCGGTTGCGCTGGCCCAGGGCTTGGTCGAGCGGAATGGGCCGCGAGCGAGCCGGGGGGGGGGGGGGTGCCTACGTTGCGTCTCATATGGGGACGTTTCGTGCGCAACCCCCTCGACGCAACCCACTCCAACCCGGCGGCCCGCCAGCTGAAAGGCCCAACGACAAGCGACAGGGGGCAGGCCTACATCAGGGGCCGCTGGGCCGAGCTGTCCGGCTCGAGGCGCTCCTTCTCGAGGTCGAGCGCCACCCGCACGATGCGCGACTGCTCGCGCTTGTGGGCGGCGGCGTAGCCCTCGCCCGGAGCGGCGCGCAGCTGGCGACCGATGTAGTCGTACGCCAGCTCCTCGGGCAGGATCTTGGCCATCCGCCGGCGCATGAAGGCCCGCGCGCCCATGTTGCGGGGCTCCTCCTGGACCCAGGCCACCCGCTCCAGGTTGGGGTAGCTCTCCATGAGCTCGGACAGCTCGCCCTCGGGGAAGGGATAGAGCAGCTCCACCCGCGCCACCGCGATGTGGCCGGCGTTCTCGATCTCCTCGTGGCCCGCGATGTCGTAGTAGACCTTGCCCGAGCAGAGCACCAGCTTGGTCACCTCGTGGCGGTCGAGGGCGCCCTCGCCGTCGAAGCGGGGGTCGTCGATCACCCGCTGGAACGAGCCCTCGGCGAGCTCGCTCAGCGTGGAGGTGGCGGCCGGGAGCCGCAGCAGGCTCTTCGGGGTCATCACGATGAGCGGGCGCGGCTTGGACACCAGCGCCTGGCGGCGCAACAGATGGAAGTACTGGGCCGGCGTGGTGCAGTTGGCCACCCGGATGTTTCCCTCCGCCGCGGACTGCAGGAAGCGCTCGAGGCGAGCGCTGGAGTGCTCCGGCCCGGAGCCCTCGTAGCCGTGGGGCAGGAGCAGGCTCAGGCGCGAGGTCTGGCCCCACTTGGCCAGGCCGGAGATCATGAACTGGTCGACGATCACCTGGGCCGAGTTGACGAAGTCGCCGAACTGGGCCTCCCAGAGCACCAGGGCGTCGGTCACCTGCATGCTGTAGCCGTACTCGAAGCCCAGGCAGCCCTGCTCGGACAGCGGGCTGTTGTGCAGCTCGAAGGGTGCGACCGCGTCGCGCAGGTGCTCGAGCTGGCACCAGCGCTCGCCGCTGTTCGCGTCGTGGAGCACCGCGTGGCGCTGGCTGAAGGTGCCCCGCTCGGTGTCCTGGCCGGTGAGGCGCACGGGCACGCCGAGCGCCAGCAGCGAGGCGAAGGCGAGGGCCTCGGCGTGGGACCAGTCGATGCGGCCGCCCTCCTCGACCGCCGCCGCCCGGCGTTCGAGGAAGGGGCGCAGCTTCCTGTGCACCGCGAACCCCTCCGGGAGCCGCAGCAGCTGCTCGTTGAGGCTGCGCAGCGTTTCCTCGGCCACGGTGGTGCGGGGCTCCCGGCTCATGGTGCGGTCGAGCTCGTGCTCGCCGGTCTCCGGCGGCGCTCCGATCGACTTCTTGAGGGTCTCGTGCGCGTCGGCCACCTGCTGATAGGTCTCGGCGGCCATCGCGTCCGCCTCCTCGGCGCTCACCACCTCCTCGGCCTGGAGCTCGTCGGCGTAGAGCCTGCGAACCGGCGGGTGCTTCTTGATCCGCTCGTACATCAGCGGCTGGGTGTAGGCGGGCTCGTCGGTCTCGTTGTGGCCGAAGCGGCGGTAGCCGATGAGGTCGATGAGCGCGTCGCGCCGGAAGGTCTGGCGGAAGGCGTGGGCCAGGCGCACGGCGGAGATGCAGGCCTCCACGTCGTCGGCGTTCACGTGGATGATGGGGATGTCGAAGCCCTTGGCCAGGTCCGACGCGTATCGGGTCGAGCGGCTCTCGTTCGGGTCGGTGGTGAAGCCGAGCTGGTTGTTGGCGATCACGTGGATCGTGCCCCCGGTCGAGTAGCCCGGAAGCGCCTGGAGGTTGAGCGTCTCGGCCACGATCCCCTGGCCCGGGAAGGCGGCGTCACCGTGGATCAGCACCGGCAGCACGGCTGACGGGTCATGCACGAGCTCGCGGGCCTTGCGGCTGGTCTGGTCGGCGCGGGCGCGGCCCTCGATCACGGGGTTGACGTACTCGAGGTGACTCGGGTTGGGTGACAGGGTCACCGTGACGCTGCGCCCCGCCTTGGTGGCGTAGGTTCCCGACGCCCCGTAGTGGTACTTCACGTCGCCGGTGCCTCCGGCCGGGGAGGCGGTGTCCACCGCCAGGGTGCCCTCGCCCTCGAACTCGGCCAGGATGGTCTCGTACGGGCGCTTGACGGTGTGCGCCAGCACGTTGAGGCGCCCGCGGTGCGCCATGCCCAGCACCACCTCGCGAGCGCCGGTCTCGGAGGCCAGCTCGATCGTCTCGTCGAGCATCGGCACCAGCGCGTCGAGGCCCTCGATGGAGAACTGCTTCTTGCCCAGGAAGGCCTTGTGCAGGTAGGTCTCGAGCGCTTCGACCTCGGACAGGCGGCGCAGGAGGCGGCGGCGATCCTCGGCGTCGAGCGGCTCGCGGTAGGCGCCCGATTCCACGGCCTGCCGCAGCCAGACCCGCTGCTCGTGGTCGGAGATGTGCTCCAGCTCGTAGGAGATCGTGCCTGTGTAGGTGGAACGCAGGCGGGGAAGGGCGTCGGCGAAGGTGTCGCCCGCCACGGCCACACGCAGCACGGAGGCGGGGATGCGGCGCATCAGCTCCTCGGTGAGGCTCACGGTGGCGGGGTCGAGCGCCGGGTCGCCTATGGGCGGCGAGCCCAGCGGATCGAGGCGGGCGGCCAGGTGGCCGTGCATGCGGTGCGCCTTGACCAGCGAGGTGGCCGCCTGCACCGCTTGGAGCAGCGCGGCGTCGGCCACCGGGGCCGCAGCCGGTGTGGTGGCCGCGGGCACCGGCTCCGCCGCGGTGACGGCGGTCGGGGCGTCGCCGCCCTCGGCCAGCGACGCGAGGTCGAGCGCGGAGAGCACCTCGTCGTAGAAGCCATCCTCGCCCTGGAGCAGCTGATCGATGCGGCGCAGGAACGAGCCCGACTCCGCCCCCTGGATCACCCGGTGGTCGTAGGTGCTGGTCACCGTCATGACCTTCTGCACGCCCAGCTCGCTCAGGCGCTCGGGCTCCACGTTCCCGAAGCCGGGCGGGTAGCCGATGGCGCCGGTGGCCACGATCGTGCCCTGGCCCGGCATCAGGCGCGGCACCGAGGCCACCGTGCCCAGGCCGCCCGGGTTGGTGAGCGTGAGGGTGGCTCCGCGGTAGGCGTCCGCCGCGAGCGTGTTGTCGCGCGCTCCGGCCACCAGCTCGTCGTAGCGCGCGACGAACGCGCCGAAGTCCATCGCGCCGGCGCCCTCGAGCACCGGGACGACGAGCGAGCGGCTGCCGTCCTTTCTCTCCACGTCCACGGCCAGGCCGAGGTTGACCCCGCCGGGCACCACGCGCTGCGGCTTGCCGTCCTCCTCGGCGTAGGCGTGCCCCATCACCGGCCAGTCGCGCGACGCGGTGACGATGGCCCAGGCGATCAGGTGGGTGAAGGAGAGCCGCTTGCCCGCCGCCTTCAGCTCTTTGCGGCGGGCGTCGAGGGCGTCCACCGGCACGGAGCGGAAGCTGGTGGCGGTGGGAATCCCGCGGCTCTCGTTCATGTACCGGACGAGCGTGGCGGCGGGCCCGCGGATGGGCTCCGTCGCCGCCTCCTCGGCCGGCGCCGGCGCGCCGTCCGACGCCGGGGCGCCGTTGCCCTCTATCGCGGCCAGCACGTCGTGTTTGGTCACGCGCCCGCGCGGGCCCGTGCCCTCGAGGCTCGACGGGTCGAGACCGTGTGCGCCGGCGATGCGCGCCGCCACGGGCGTGGCGTTGCCGCCGTTCGCGGCCGGCGCGGGATCGGAGGTGGCCGCCGGCTCGCTGGTGGGCTCGGCCGCCGGCTGCACCGGCCCGGCCGGCGCGCCGTCCCCGGCCGCGATGCGGCAGAGCACGGCCCCCACCTGAACCGTCTGGTCGGGCTCGACCAGGATCTCCTCCACCGTGCCGGCCACCGGCGCGGGCACCTCGGCGTCGACCTTGTCGGTGGAGATCTCGACCAGCACGTCGTCGACCGCCACCGTGTCGCCGGGCTTCACGCGCCACTCGAGCACCGTGCCCTCGGCCACCGAGTCGCCCATCTCCGGGAAGGCCACGTCGACCGTCTCCGAAGGCTCGTCGGGCGGGGTCGCTTCCGGCGTCGCGGCGGGCTCGCCGTCGCCGCCCGTCTCGATCTCACCGAGCGCCTCGCCCACCTGGACGGTCTGGTCGGGCTCGGCGAGGATCCTGGTCAGGGTCCCTGCGGCGGGGGCGGGCACCTCGGCGTCGACCTTGTCGGTGGTCACCTCGACGATCGCCTCGTCGGCCTCCACGCGGTCACCTACCTGCTTCAGCCAGGAAACGACGGTCCCCTCGGTGACCGACTCGCCCATCTGGGGCATCGTGATCTGTACGGTGCTCGCCCGGGTTGCCATCCCGGCCCTCACTGTACCCCGCCTGCGAACCTACTCCGCCATGATCGCGACCCGCCGGCGCAAGTTCTGGGGCTGGGGCTTCGAGGACCAGCAGCCCCCGTCCGGCCAGGTGGAGCAGACCGCGGCCGCCGCCCGGGAGCACCTCGGGTTCGGCCCGGCGCCGGTCCAGCCACCGCCGCCCCTGGAGGACCTGGAGCTGCCGGCGCCCCGCCTCGAGCCTCCGCCGTCGCTCGCGGCCATCTGCCGCAGCGACCCCTACGAGCGCGCTCTGCACGCCTACGGCCGCTCCTACCGGGACCTCGTGCGGGCGCTTCGAGGCCGCTTCGACCATCCCCCGGACGTGGTGGCCCACCCGGCCGGCGAGGCGGAGCTGGAGCGGGTGCTGGCCTGGTGCGAGGAGGCCGGAGCGGCGGCGATCCCCTTCGGCGGCGGCACCAGCGTGGTGGGCGGGGTCGAGCCGCGGCTGGAGCCCGGGGCCTACGCCGGCGCGGTCACGATCGACCTGGGGGCGCTCGACCGGGTGCTCGAGGTCGACACGGTTTCGCGCGCCGCCCGCATCCAGGCCGGCGCCACCGGGCCGGGCCTCGAGGCTCAGCTCAAGGAGCACGGGCTCACCCTGCGCCACTTCCCCCAGTCCTTCGAGTACTCGACGCTGGGGGGCTGGATCGCCACCCGGGCCGGGGGGCACTTCGCGACGCTCCACACGCACATCGACGACTTCGTCGAGTCCGTGCGGGCGCTCACTCCTCGAGGCCCCTGGGAGAGCCGCCGTCTGCCCGGCTCCGGAGCCGGGCCCAGCCCCGACCGGCTCCTGATCGGCTCCGAGGGCATCCTGGGCGTGATCACCGAGGCCTGGATGCGGGTGCAGGCCGCCCCTCGCTACAAGGAGTCGAAGGGCGTGCTGTTCGACTCCTTCGAGACCGGCGCCCTCGCGGTGCGAGCGCTCGCCCAGTCCGGTCTCCATCCCGCGAACTGCCGGCTGCTGGACCCCGGCGAGGCCGCGCTGACCGGGGCCGCGCCGGAGGGCAGGGCACTGCTCGTGCTGGGCTTCGAGTCCGCCGACCACCCGGTCGACGGTCTGATGGCGCGCGCCGAGGAGCTGTGCGCCGATCACGGGGGGGAGCTGCGGCCGGGAGGCGAATCCCAGGGCGCGTGGCGAGAGGCGTTCCTGGCAGCCCCCTACCTGCGCGACACCCTGGTGGCGGCCGGCGTCCTGGCCGAGACCTTCGAGACCGCGATCACCTGGGACCGCTTCGACTCGTTCGTGGCCGAGGTCACCGAACGGGTCGGTGCCGCGCTGCCAGGCGGCCGGGTTCACTGCCGCCTGACCCACGTCTACCCGGACGGAGCCGCGCCCTACTTCACCGTGCTCGCCCCCGCGCGCCCCGGGTCCGAGCTCGAGCAATGGGACGAGCTGAAGGCCGTCGCCGGGGAGGCGTTGCTGCAAGCCGGTGGGACGATCACCCACCATCACGCGGTGGGTCGCGACCACCGCCCCTGGTACGACCGCCAGCGCCCCGACCCGTTCGCCGAGGCGCTGCGGGCGGCCAAGGCCGCGGTGGACCCCGGCGCCGTCCTCAATCCCGGCGTGCTGATCGACCCGTGAGCCCGCGCCGGCGGGAACTGGCCCGCGCCGACCGCATCCTCCCCGGGCTGTGGCGCCTTCGCCTGCCCCTGCCCTGGCCCGGCGTGCCGCACGTGAACGCCTTCGCCATCGCCGCCGGCAGCGGCGTGGTGCTGGTGGACACCGGCCTGCACGAGCCCGGGGCCCTGCGCCAGCTCGAGTACGGCCTCGGCCAAGCGGGGCTTCGGCTCGAGCACGTGCGGCTGGTGGTGTGCACGCACGCGCACTCCGACCACTACGGCCAGGCCGGGCCGGTCACCGAGCGAGCGGGCTGCGAGCTGTGGATGCATCCCAAGCACGAGCACATGACCCGGGCGGCGCAGGACCCTGAGCGGGCGCTCGAGCGGCGCCTCGAGGTGGCCCGCCAGAGCGGTGTGCCCGGCGATGCGCTCGCCCACTTCGAGGAGAGCCGGCGCGGCCAGGGCTTCGGCATCGCCGAGCTGGTCATGCCGGATCGCGATCTGGTTCCCGGCGTGGAGGTGGACACCGATCTCGGCACCTGGCAGGTGTACGAGACGCCGGGGCACGCGCCCTCCCACGTGGTGCTGCATCAGGCCGAGCGTGGGCTGCTGCTTTCGGGCGACCACCTGCTCGGCCGCGTGTCGCTCTACTACGACTACGGCTACACACCCGACCCGGCGGGCGAGTTCCTCTCCAGCCTCGACGTGGTCGACGGTCTCGACGTGGAGCTGATCCTGGCCGGCCACGGCCGTCCGGTGCGCGACGCGCGAGCGCTTGCCGAGGCGAACCGCCGCGCGGTGGCAGAGAGGCTCGAGCGGATCCGCGGCGGGCTGGCCGGTGGACCGCAACCGGCCTTCGACCTGGTTCCGGCGATGCTCGACAGCGAGCTGCCGCGCGAGATGATGGTGGGCTGGGGCCTGTCGGAAGCGCTCTGCTACCTGCGCCACCTGGAGGTCCTGGGCGAGGCGCGGCGGGCGGACGATGGCCAGCCGGAGCGCTGGGAGCTGGCCTGACTCAGCGCAGGCGGAGCACGGTGCCCGGCAGCAGCACATCTGGGTCGCCGCTGCCGATCCGGTCGGCGTTCAGCTCCCAGAGGCGGGCCACCTCGGGACCGGTCGCGGCCGGATTGTGCCCCTCGCCCAGCAGACGCCGGGCGATCGACCACAGCGTCTCGCCCGGTCGGACGATGTAGAACCCGGAGTCGGGTGCCAGCGGAGCGGGGTCGGCAGGGCGGCCGATCGACGGCCCGCGCTCCTCCTCACGGGCCGCGGGCGGACGTGCCGGCGGCGGTTGGGCGTCCGGCCGGCCCGCCTCAGCGTCGTCGCGGTCGGCCTCGGGCGGCTCGGGCGGAGACTCGGGCGGCAGCGCCCGTGCGGTGGTGGGCCCGATCAGCGCGGCGGCGCCCGCGAGCAGCGCGGAGAGGCGGGCCGAAAGCCGGCGCCTCGGACCGCTCACCGCGTCAGACCGGCGCCTTCGCGCGCGTCCAGGGGTGCGCCGCGCGCAGGGCGGCCAGGATCGCCCGTGTTGCGGGCGAGCGGTTGAGCGTGTAGAAGTGGACTCCGGGCGCGCCTCGTGCCAGGAGATCGGAGCACTGGAGGGTCGCGTACGCGACCCCGAGCTCTGCAACCGCTTCCCGGTCCTCGGCGCGCCCGTCGAGCTGCCGCTCGAGCTCCTCGGGGATCGTCGCCCCGCACATGCCGGTGATGGTCTTGATCTGGCTCACGTTGGTGATGGGCATGATGCCGGGAATGATGGGCACGCCGATGCCGGCGGCGCGCGCGTGCTCCACGAAGTCGAAGTACAGCTCGTTGTCGAAGAAGAGCTGCGTGATCAGAAAGCTCGCCCCAGCCTCGACCTTCTCGCGCGCGTAACGCAGGTCGCTGTCGCGGTCGGGCGCGTCGGGGTGGATCTCGGGGTGGCAGGCCGCCCCGACGCAGAAGTCGAAGCGCTCGCGGATCAGCCGGATCAGCTCGACGGAGGAGGTCAGGCCGCCGGGGTGGGGTGCCCAGTCGGGCTGGCCCCTGGGCGGGTCGCCGCGCAGGGCCAGCACGTTCTCGATTCCCGAGCCCTGGATCTCCTCCAGGATCTCCACCAGGCGCTCGGTGGGCTCACCCACGCATGACAGGTGGGCCATCGCCTCGATGCCCAGGTCCTGCTTGAGCCATTTGGTGATCTCGACCGTGCGTGCGCGCGTGGTCCCGCCGGCGCCGTAGGTCACCGACACGTAGTCGGGATCGTCACCCCGCAGCACCGAGAGGGTGCCCTCGAGGGTGCGCTGGCCGTCGTCGGTCTTCGGGGGAAAGAACTCGAACGAGAACGCAGGCCGCCGGTGCTCCAGGAGCTGGTCGATCCGCATGAGCGGGAAGGGTACCCGCGTCCTACGGACCTGAACGCAACACGTCCTGCCCGGGGGCCGGGTCGCCGTCGCCCGGCTCGCGCGTCACGACCAGACCGGGGTACTTCTCCGGGTCCACCGCCGCGGCGAAGCGTACGTTCGAGCGCCCGTCCGGATCGGGGTGGAAGGTGCCGGCCGAGATCCGGTTGGGCTTGCCGGGACGGTCGCCCGGCCCCACGAACCAGAGCTCGTAGTACTGGCCCTCGGGGAGGATGGGCAACTCGTCCGTGCGCAGGTCGATCACCCGGCCGATGCCGGCCTTCCGCACGTTGGCCGCCGCGCTCGTCGCACCGGACGGCGAGGTGAGCGTGGCCTCCAGCTCGGGGGTGCCCGGGAGGTCGCCACCACCGTCCAGCCTGGTGCCGGCGAACACGGCCGCCGCCAGGGCCAGGGCCACGCCGCCCGCGAGGGCGAGCCGGGGCCAGGCGAGGCGCCGGCGGCGGCGCTTGGGCGCAGGGGCGGCGCCGGCCGACGCCCGGATTGCGTCCAGCGTGTGGGCTTCGAGCTCGGGCGGGGGCGCCACCGGGGCGGCCGACCGCGCCAGCAGCCCGAGCGTGCCCTCCAGCTCGGCCGCCTGCGCGCGGCACTGCTTGCAGCCGGCCAGGTGGGCGGCAAAGCGGTCCCGCTCGGCCTCGTCTAGCGCGCCCAGCAGGTAGGCGCCGAGATCGCCGTGGATGGGTGTGCGCTCAGTCAAGGAGACCCCGTCCCTCCAGCTCGACCCGCAGGGCGCGCAGCCCGTAGAAGATGCGCGTCTTCACCGTTCCCAAGGGGATTCCGAGGCGTTTGGCCAGATCGGCCTGTCCGAGGTCTTCATCCAGGATCAATTGGAGCACCTCCCGCTGCTTGGGAGCAAGGGCCCCGACCGCGTCGCGTACATCGAGCCCCAGCACGAGGGCGTCGAAGGCCTCCTCACCGGACGCGATCCCCTCCGCCGCCGTGCCGGTGGGCAGCGGGCGGGAGGCTGTCCGCCGGAGCAGGTCGACGGCCACCCGGCGCGCGATCGCGAAGAGAAACGTGCGCACCGAGCCCCGCTCGGCGTCGTAGCGCCGGGCCGAGCGCCAGAGGCGCAGGAAGGTCTCCTGCACCAGCTCCTCGGCCATGCCGGCGTCCCCCATGAGGCGCAGCCCAAGGCCGTAGAGCCGCGAGGCGTACCGGTGGTAGAGGGCCACGAGCGGCTCGCCGTGATCGCCGTCCGCGACGCGGCGGAGCAGCAGGGCCTCCTCGGCGGTGACGACGACGGTGGTGGTGGTGGTGTGCATCCGCGGGTCCTTGGGTCCCGCTCAGTTGATGCGTGAAAGCCACCGGATCGGTTCAGCCCCGGTCTCCTTCCGGCGGAATGATGTCCAGGCCGGTGGCGGCCACCTCGCGCCCCGCGAGCCGGTACTGCACGTCGACCGAGTCGTTCTTCCCGTAGGAGCCGAAGAGGCCGAAGAACATGGCCGCCCAGCGCCCGGCGCCCAGCCGCTCCTTTTCCAGGGGCTTGGAGAAGTGCAGCTCGCGGCCCGCCACCCGGTAGTCCTCGCCCTCGCGTTGGGGAACGCCGTTGACGAAGACCCGGTAGGGCGGCTCGGCGCCCCGGGGGAGCGGAACGCGCCAGGGGCTCACAGGCGCTTCGCCCCGTCGCCGAGCTGACGGCGCAGCGCGTCGTAGGCCGACTCGCCCGGCCGTCCCTCGATCAGCCGCCGCCGCACCCGCCCGGTGTAGGCCTCGCTCGAGCCGTCGCCACGAACGTCCACCCCGGCCCGAAGCCGGGCCGGCCCCGACAGCTCGAGCCGGCCCACCACCTGCTGCACGGGCGTGAGCTTCCGCATGAACGTCCCGCCCTCCGGGCGCGCGTCGGCCGAGCCCTCGATCTCCATTCCCGCGCGCTCCAGCGCGACCAGCGCCTCGCCGAGCCGGTCGTAACGCTTGCGGGTGACCTTCGGACCCTTGCGTATGGTCAACGTGTACCCGATGACCGCCAGCGTACTTTCGGTGAACGTCGCAGAGATGCGCGAGCTGCCCCGCCGGGGGGCCAACGTGAAGACCGGCATCTGGAAGCGGCCGGTCCCGGGGCGGGTTGCGGTCCGGGCTGTCAACCTCGCCGGGGACGACCAGGGGGACCGCTCGGTGCACGGCGGGCCGGACAAGGCGGTGTACGCCTACGCCCGAGAGGACACCGACTGGTGGGAGGCCGAGCTCGCCAGAGAGCTTCCGCACGGCGTCTTCGGCGAGAACCTCACCACGCGCGGCATGGATGTGACTCGGGCGCTGGTCGGCGAGCGCTGGCGCATCGGATCGGTCCTGCTCGAGGTCTCCGAGCCCCGCTTTCCCTGCTGGAAGCTCGGCGCCCGCTTCGACGACGCCCGGATGATCAAGCGATTCGCCGCGGCCCGGCGACCCGGGGCGTACCTGCGCATCGTCGAGGAGGGCGAGCTGGGCGCCGGCGATGCGGTGGAAGTGGCCGCACGCCCCGAGCACGACCTCACGATCGCCGCCTTCGCCCATGCGTACCTCGAGGACCGCGAGCAGTTGCCGCGCCTGCTCATCCCGGAGGTCTCCGAGGCCTGGCGCGACTGGGTGCGGCAGCGGGCGGCTTAGCCGCCGATCGCCGACAGTAGGGGGGCGAACTCGGAGCATCGCCGACTTTGGCACACAGTGTGTGCTCAAGTCGACACGGTGGAGCGAAAGCTGGCCCGGCTGGCGCGCCGCGCCCACGGCGTGGTCTCGCGGCGCCAGCTCCTGGAGGCCGGGGTCACGCGCACGGAGATCGCCCACCGTCTGCGCCGCGGTGACCTCATTGCCGTCTTTCGCGGCGTCTACCGCGTCGGCCACACCGCCCCCAGCACCGAAGCGGGCTACACCGCGGCGGTCAAGGCCGGCGGCGACGAGGCGCTGCTCAGCGGCCAAGCGGCCGGACACCTGCTGGAACTGCTCAAAGGAGCGCCGCCGGCGCCCGAGGTGACCGCCCCCAAGGCCCGCCGGGTCAAGGGCGTCCGCGTCCGCCGCGGCCGGCGACAAGGGACGGTCTGGCGCGGCATCCCAGTCACCACCGTGGCCGAAACGATCGTCGACCTGGCCGCCGAGCTCGCCCCCGACGAGCTGGCCCGCGCCTTCCACCAGGCCGGTATCCGCCACCACACCACCCCGGGCCAGGTCGAGGCCGCGCTCGCCCGCCGGCCAACGCCCCGGGAGCAACCACCCTGCGCCGGGTCCTGCGCGGCGACGTCCACGTCACCCTCAGCGCACTCGAGCAACGCTTCCTCACTCTGCTCACACAGCACGGCCTCCCGCTACCCGAGACCAACAGGCCCGCCGGCACTCGGCGCGTCGACTGCCGCTGGCCCCGCCACCGGCTCACCGTCGAGCTCGACGGCTACCGCTACCAGCGCTCCCGCCACGCCTGGGAGAACGACCGCCACCGCGAACGCCAAGCCCACGCCCGCGGCGACCACCACCGCCGCTACACCTACAACGACGTGCTCGAAAACCCGGCCCTCATGCTCACCGAGCTGACCGAGCTCCTACGGAAGAGCCACTAGCCGCCGATCGCCGACATCGTGCGCGGCGGCTGTTGGAAGCCGGGCTCGTTCACCCGGTGCTTCAGCTCCTTGCGCCAAACGGCGTCGCGCACGATCGTCTCCAGCTCGTCGTCGGTCGCGCCCTCGCGCAGCGGCGCGCGGAGATCGGTCTCGTTGATGGAGAACAGACAGGTGCGCAGCTTGCCGTCGGCGGTCAGCCGGACCCGGTTGCAGTCCGCGCAGAAGGGCTCGGAGACCGGGTTGATGAACCCGATCTCGCCCTCGCCGTCGCGGAAGCGGAACACGCGGGCGGTGGCGTGCGGCTCACGGGGGCGCTCCTCGAGCGGGTGCACGCGGTCGATGATCGCGCGGATCTCCTCGCCGGTGAGAACCTGGTCGCGGCTCCAGGCCTGGTCGCCGTCGAGCGGCATGAACTCGATGAAGCGCACCTGGTAGCTGGTGGAGCGGGCGAACTCGGCGAAGGGGAGGGCCTCCTGCTCGGTGAAGTCCCGCAACGCCACGGCGTTCACCTTCACCGGCGCCACCTCGGGATGCCGCCCGATCGCCTCCAGGCCGCGCAGGACCTGGGGCAGCGAGTCGCGCCGGGTGAGCTGGAAGAAGCGATCGCGCTGGAGCGAGTCGATCGACACGTTCACGCGCGTGATGCCGGCCTCGACGAGGGCCTCCGCGTCTCGTTCGAGCAGGTAGGCGTTGGTGGTCAGCGAGAGGTCCTCGAGCCCGGGGACGCCCGCGAGCATTCCTACCAGCCGCGGGAACTCCCTGCGCACCAGCGGCTCGCCGCCGGTGAGGCGCAGGTCGGTGACCCCCATCTCCGCCATCACCATCACCAGACGCTGGATCTCCTCGAAGCGCAGGATCTCCTCGCGGTCGAGCCAGGGCAGGCCGTCGGCGGGCATGCAGTACTGGCAGCGGAAGTTGCAGCGGTCGGTGACCGACACGCGCAGGTCGGAGATCCGCCGGCCGTGCCCGTCGTACAGAGGGTCGCGCCTCACACCCACAAGGCTATCCGGTGGGCTCCGTGGCGTCAGGCGCCGAACAGGGCCGCAGCCGCGATGGCGGTCTTGACCACCCCGTAGAGCAGCGCCGCCGTGACCAGTACCCACAGGACGATCGCTTGGGGGGCGGCCGAGGAGACCTCGCGGGGCTCGGTGTTCGCTTCGCCGGTCATCTGCTTCCTCCCGTGTCGGCTGTCTGCACGCCGGCCCGGCGGCGTTTCCGGCGCAGGTGGTACTGCTTGCCCACCGGGCGAATGAACAGGTTGGCGATGAATCCGACGATCAGCACGCCGACCATGATGTAGAGCGACAGCTCGTACAGCTCGGACCCCTGCTTGCCCGCCGACTCCTGGGAATCGGCGATCAGGTTGACGATCAGCGGCCCGGCCACCCCCGCGCAGGCCCACGCGGTCAGAAGACGGCCATGGATCGCGCCCACCTCGATGCCGCCGAACATGTCCTTCAGGTAGGCGGGAATCGTCGCGAAGCCGCCGCCGTAGAAGCTGAGGATGACCGCGGTCACGGCCACGAACAGCGCCAGGGACGTGGTGCCCGACGACGCGAGCACGAAGTAGAGGATCGCTCCGATCCCCAAATAGCCGAAGTAGGTCGGCTTGCGGCCGATCACGTCGGACGTGGACGACCAGACGAAGCGCCCGGCCATGTTGGCCAGCGAGAGCAGGCCGACGTAGCCCGCGGCCTCAGCCGCGTTCACGTCCGAGAAGAAGTCCTGCACCATGGGGGCGGCCTGCTCGAGGATGCCGATCCCCGCGGTGACGTTGCAGAACAGGATCGTCCACAGGAGCCAGAACTGGGGTGTCCGGATCGCGCTCGACGCGGTGACGTCGGCCGAGGTCTTCATCGGATCGTCGGCGATGGCCTCCTCGGGCTCGAAGCCCTCGGGCAGCCAGTCGTCGGCCGGCACCCGCACGGTGAACGCGCCCAGCATCATCGCCACGAAGTAGATGCCGGCGAGGGTGAGGAAGGAGGGCGCGATCGCGTCCGCCGGCACGCTTGCGAAGGTGCTCAGAAGGCTCTCCGACAGCGGCGAGGCGATGAGCGCGCCGCCGCCGAAGCCCATGATCGCCAGGCCGGTTGCGAGCCCGGGCCGGTCGGGGAACCACTTGATCAGCGTCGACACGGGGGAGATGTAACCCACCCCGAGTCCGATCCCGCCCAGGACGCCGTAGCCGAGGTAGACCAGCCACAGCTGGTCGGAGGCCACACCGAGGGCCGCGACGACGAAGCCCAGCGACCAGCACACCCCGGACGTGAACATCGCCTTGCGCGGGCCGACCCGCTCCACCCATGTTCCGAGCACCGCCGCGGACAAGCCCAGCATGACGATGGCGATGCTGAAGATGATGCTGATGGGCGTGAGCTTCGTTCCGAAGTGGTCGACCAGCGGCGTCTTGAACACGCTGAAGGCGTAGACCTCGCCGATGCAGAGGTGTATCGCCAGCGCGGCCGGTGGGATCAGCCAGCGGTTGTAGTTCCGCGGCGCAATGGTCCGCTCCCGGTCAAGAAACGACAGGGCCATCCCTTCTCCTCTCCCCAGATCCCTCTCCGCGGAGGTCGCTACCCGGCGCAGGCGCGCGACTAACGTCTAGGCGCGATGGACCTGCCCACCATGGACATCCGCGCGCCCACCCGCGGCAACCGCCGCCTGGAGGCGCTGCTGGCGGCGGCCAACGCGGACGAGCGGCTGCGCGCCTGGTGGTACATGCAGCAGGTCAACGCCGGACGCCTGGGCATGTCCGACCACTCCTGGGTGCACGTCCAGATCGTGGTCAACATCGCGCTGCGGATGTTCCGGCTGCTCAACCGGGCCGGCGTGGAGCCCGCGATGGTGGCCGACCACGGCATGGGCGCACGCGACGCCGAGGTGGTGATCGCGGCAGGGTGCCTGGTGCACGACACGGGGATGTCGATCCACCGCACCGATCACGAGGCCTTCAGCCTCTTCCTGGCCGCCGACCGCCTCCCGGGCCTGCTGGACGGGATCTACGACGAGCCCGAGCTGACCGTGGTCCTGTCCGAGGCCATGCACGCGGTGATCGGCCACCGGCGCCGCGGCGACCCGATCACGATCGAGGCCGGCATCGTGCGGGTGGCCGACGCGCTCGACATGGCCTCGGGCCGCTCACGCGTGCCCTTCGAGACCCGTCGCCCCAACATTCACTCGCTCTCGGCGGCGGCCATCGACGAGGTGACGATCGAGCCGGGCAGCGAGCGGGCGGTGCAGATCGAGATCGCGATGAACAACTCCTCCGGCCTGTTCCAGGTCGACGAGCTGCTGGCCACCAAGCTGCGCGGCTCGGGCATCGAGGAGCACCTCGAGGTGGTGGCCCGGATCGACGCCGAGCACGAGAAGCGGCTGGTGGAGGTCTTCCGGATCTAAGCCCTCCGCGCGCACCCGGCCGAGCCGGGTGCTTGCGGCTAGCTCTTGGCCGGGTCGATCAGGTTCGTGGCCGCGCTGGGCTTGTCGGTGCGCTTCTCCCGCTCGCCGATGGCCTCGTAATCGCGCTCCCGCTCGCCGGTGTAGATCTGCCGCGGACGGGCGATCTTGGTGGCCTCGTCCTCGAGCATCTCGCTCCACTGCGCGATCCAGCCCGACGTCCGCGGGATGGCGAACATCACCGTGAACATGTCCTTGGGCAGGTTCAGCGCCTCGTAGATGAGCCCGGAGTAGAAGTCCACGTTCGGGTAGAGCTTGCGCTCGGTGAAATAGTCGTCGTCCAGCGCGCGCTTCTCCAGCTCGACCGCGATGTCGAGCTTGGGGTTGCGGCCGGTGACCTCGAACACCTCCTCGACGTGCTCCTTGATGATGCGGGCGCGGGGGTCGTAGTTCTTGTAGACCCGGTGCCCGAAGCCCATCAGCTTCTCCTCGCGGTTCTTCACGCCCTCGAGGAAGTCGGGGATGTTGTCCGTCGACTCGATCCGCTCGAGCATGTCCACCACCTGCTCGTTGGCCCCGCCGTGCAGCGGCCCGTAGAGCGCGGCCACGCCGGCGGCCACGGCCGAGTAGGGATCGACCTGTGACGAGCCCACGCCGCGCACCGCGTTGGTCGAGCAGTTCTGCTCGTGGTCGGCGTGCAGGATCCAGAGCACGTCGAGCGCTTTCTCGAGCCGTGGGTCGGGCTCGTACCGGGTCTCGGTCATCTTGAACATCATCGAGAGGAAATTGCCCGGGTAGGACAGCTCGTTGTCCGGGTACACGTAGGGCAGCCCGAGGTTGTGGCGGTAGGCGAAGGCCGCAAGCGTCGGCACCTTGGCGATCAGGCGCACGGCGGCCATGTGGCGCTCGCCGCGGTCGTCGATCTTCTTGGCGTCGGGATAGAAGGTGGAGAGCGCGCCCATGGTGGCGAGCAGCATCCCCATCGGGTGGGCGTCGTAGCGGAAGCCCTCCACGAACTTCTTGATGTTCTCGTGGACGAAGGTGTGGTGGGTGATCTCGAACACCCACTCGTCGAGCTGCGCCTGCGTGGGTAGCTCCCCGTAGATGAGGAGGTAGGCCACCTCGAGGTAGCTGGAGCGCTCGCACAGCTGGTCGATCGGGTACCCCCGGTACTCGAGCACCCCCGCCTCGCCGTCGATGTAGCAGACCGAGCTGCGACAGGAGGCCGTGTTGGTGAAGGCCGGGTCATAGGTCATCAGCCCGAAGTCGTCCTCGGAAACCTTGATCGAGCGGAAGTCCATGGCCTTGACCGTGCCGTCGGTGACCTCGACCTCGTAGGTCTCGCCCGTCCTGTTGTCGGTCACGCTCAGGCTGTCCTGAGCCGTCGCTACCCCGCCGCCGTCGTCCTGCTGGGTCTGCTCTTCGGCCATGCCGTACTCCCTCGCTAGCGCCGCTCGTTGCCCTGGACCGGGAATTTTGCCCTACTGAGCACCCTGCGCGCGCGCCCATGCGCCGAAGTAGGCTCACGTGCCATCGGGAGAGCGCTCCAATGACGGTCGGCCGCGCCCTGGTGCTCGGCGTTCCGGTGGCGATCGCCACCGCCTTGGCCGTGGTCGGGGTGTCGAGCGGCTCGCCTGCCGAACGCTGCGGCGATCATCCCTGGTGCGACACCGCGCTCGGCCCCGACGCCCGCGCGGGCCTCCTCCTCCAGAGCTTGACCCGGAGGGAGAAAATCGACCTGCTCGCAGGCGACGACCCGGAGTTCCGGCGCAGGCACTCGGCCACGGTGGACGGCGTGCCGCGCCTGGGAGTGCCGGCGGTCTTCTACACGGACGGCCCGGTGGGACCGGTCAAGGGACCGGCGACCGAGATGCCGGCGCCGCTCGGGCTGGCGGCCGGGTTCGACGCTCGTCTGGCTCGGCGGGCCGGCGCCGTGGTGGCCCGCGAGGCGCGGGCCAAGGGAAACCACGTGGTTCACGCGCCGGCGGCGGACATCATGCGCACGCCGCTGGGCGGCCGGACCTATGAGTCGTACGGCGAGGACCCCTTCTTGGCCGGTTCCATGGCGAGCGCCTGGGTGCGAGCGGCCCAGCGAGAGCGAGTGATCGCGAACGTGAAGCACTTCGGGGCCAACAACCAGGAGGGACGCCGGGTCGCCTCGAAGCAGCTCAAGATCGTGGGTGGCCGGCTGTCGGTGAACGCGGTCGTGGACGAGCGGGCTTTGCGTGAGATCTACCTGGCGCCGTACGAGGCAGCGGTAAGACGCGGCCGGGCCGGTGCGGTGATGTGCGCTTTCAACCGGCTCAACGGCCCTTTTGCCTGCCACAGTCGCTGGCTGCTCGACCGCGTGCTGCGGCGGGACTGGGGCTTTCGCGGCTACGTGCTGGCGGACTACGGCGCGGCGAAGCCGACCCTGGTGGGCTCCGGCCTGCGCGCCGGCCTCGATCTCGATCCGTGGCCGGGCTACAAGGCCTACGCGCCCGCCGCGATCGAGAAGGCGCTCGCTGACGGCGAGGCGGGCATGGCGGACGTCGACGAGCACGTGCGCCGCGTCCTGCGGACGCTGTTTGCGCGCGGTGTGTTCGACCGTCCCTCACCGCGCTACGACGATTCCCGCATCGACTTCCGGGGTCACGCCGGCGAGGCCCGGGCCGTGGCGGAGCAAGCCGCCACCCTGTTGAAGAACGACGGCGTGCTGCCGCTCGACCCGGCGGAGGTTGGCTCGATCGCACTGATCGGCGCCGCGGCCGGCGAGCATGCCCGCGGCGGCGGCTCCTCCCAGGTCACCCCGAAGAGCGTGGTCTCCCCGCGCGCGGGCATCGAGCGCCGGGCCGGGGGCGGCATCGAGGTGCGCTTCGATCCCGGCGAGGATCTCGGCCGGGCGGCCGCGCTTGCGCGTGGGGCGGACGTGGCGGTGGTCGTGGCGGCTGACGCGAGCACCGAGGGGTTCGACAAGCGCTGCCCCGCGCTCGACTGCAGCGGCGATCAGGACCGCCTCATCGCTGCGGTGGCGGCCGCGAACCCGCGGACCGTGGTGGTGCTGGAGACCGGCGCTCCCGTGCTCACGCCCTGGCGCGGGGCGGTGGCCGCAATCCTGGAGGCCTGGTACCCGGGCTCGGCCGGCGGCGCAGCGATCGCCCGGGTGCTGTTCGGAGACGCCGACCCGGGGGGCCGGCTGCCGGTCACCTTTCCGGCGCGGGAATCACAGCTGTCCACCACCGGCGACCCGGAGGCCTACCCGGGGGTGAACGAGACCGTCCGCTACAAGGAGGGCGTTCTTGTCGGCTATCGCTGGTTCGACGCGAAGCGCATGGAGCCCGCGTTCCCGTTCGGGTTCGGCCTGTCCTACACCCGCTTCCGTTTCTCGGACCTGCGGGTGCGCGGGCGCTCGGTCGAGGTGACGGTGACCAACGCCGGCCGGCGCCGGGGGGTGGCGGTACCTCAGCTGTACGTCGAGATCCCGGCCCGCCCCGGCCTGGCGCAGCCCCCGCGCCAGCTCAAGGGGTTCGCCAAGGTCAGGCTCGCGCCCGGCCGCTCGGCTCGGGTGCGCTTCCCGCTGGCCGCCCGCACGTTCTCCTGGTGGGACCCGCGCCGCGATCGTTGGACCGTGGCGCCGGGTTGTCATCGCGTGCTGGTGGGGTCGTCCTCGCGCGATCTGCCGCTGCGGGCCTGCGCCGATCCGCCGGCGTCGTCGTAAGGCCCCTCGAGCGGCTCCAGGTCAGGGATGCCGCCGGCCCAGGCCGCGTCCGGCGCGGGCGGCGGATAGGTCCTGGTGATGTCGCGGTCGTCGCCGCCGGCGCGGCGCATGTGGCGGTACCAGCGGCCGAAGAGCGGCGCCGCCAGGATGGCCAGCCCGGTGAGCACGAACAGCCCGGCGAGGAACCAGAGGTGCCGGCGCAGCGGCTCGGCCTCGCCGGCGACCAGGGCGGCCCCGCCGGCCAGGATGATCGACAGCCCGATGCCGTTGTAGTAGTCGCGCGGGAAGCGCCACAGCCAGGGCACCTCGAACCACCACACGTTCCCGCGCTGAAAGCGCCGGACCGTGTAGGCGGGGTTGAGCACGAACCACAGGTAGTCCCAGATCACGGCCAGGGTGAAGTAGGCGGCGAGGGTGATCAGCTCCCCCTCGATGGTCCAATCCACGCCCGAGACATAGGGCAGGTGGAGAAGCAGCAGCGGGATGGTGAAGGCGTACACGTGATAGCCGGTCAGCGGCCGCTCCCCCATGACCATGGCGTACACCTTCCCGAAGCGGCCCCGCTTGTAGAACCACGTGGGCAGTCGCTCGGCCCAGCCCCAGCCGCCCTCGATCTCGATCTCGATTCCCGCCAGCCCCAGCGCGTAGAACCAGAGCAGCAGCGTGCGGCCGATGTCCACCTCGTCCATGCGCGCAACTCTAGGCCGCCGGGCGGCGATCAGGCTTCGGCGACGGCTTGGCTCAGCGGCGCCGGAACCCGCGGAACAGCTTGCGCGGCGCGCCGGCCACGCCCTCCGAGGCCGGCGGCGGGCCGAGCTCGGCCACCTCCGCGGCGGAGATGGTTAGCGTGATCGCCCGCTCGGCGGTGCGGGCCACCTCAGGGGCGTCGACGAAGCGCCGTTCGCCGTCGCTGGTCTCGATCACGAGGCCGTCGAAGATGTGCTCGCGGTAGTTGTCGAGCACCTCCGCCACGGTCCCGACCTGCTCCTCCTCCGAGCTGTACACGGGCGTGCCTCGGGTGACCGCCGTGTAGTGCACCGCGTGGCCGTCATCGATCGTCACGGCTCAGACCGACAGGACGACGGCCGCCTCCTCGCCGCCCTCCTCCTCTTCCTCGGTGGCTGCGGTGTAGATGCCGCTGCCGATCGTGGCCAGGGCCAGGAGAACGGAGATCGCGCCGACAATCTTCTCGGCTCCCGGGGAGCCCGGGAAGTTCTCGCGGGTGATCCCGAGAAAGGAGGCGATCAGGGCCCAGGCCGCCAGCGCGATGCCGCAGACGTGGAAGGCGTTCACGCTGCGAAACCTACCGGGCGCCCGGCTAGCGGTGGCCCGACGGCAGGCGCCGGCGGCCGCGCGCCGTGCGCACTCGGGCGGGCGGGCGCGAATCGGGCCGGTTGTGCGGTCCGCGGCGCGGCGGGCGCGGCGGGTGCCGCCGGGAATGCCAGGGGTCGCGGTCGGAGCCGCCGTCGGCGTCGTCGTCTCCGGACTCGGGCACCGGAGGCTCCCGGACCGCCCACCAGACGATCCACAGCAGCGCCGCAATCGGGATCTTCATGATCACGGCGAGCCAGAACACGGCCCAGAACCCGCTCATCGCGCGCAATCGTACCCGGTCGGGCCCTCGCAGAAGCGCGCTTGGCGCGCGCCCACCCGGGAAGGCGGGTTTGTGAGGGCGAGTCTCGTCCCTGAGACCCGCCCCCGAGGCGAACTCCGCGTCTTGCGCTCTCCCACCGAGAAGCTCCTCGCGAGGTTTACCCGCGGACGGGAGAAGCTAGTCCCGGGTGAGGGTGCCGGAATCGGCGGATTCGATCGAGGTCATGGCCCGGAAGGCCTCGTAGCGCTCCTCGATCTCGTCGCGGGTCAGGTGCTCGGCCCGCTCGCAGCCGAACTCCTCGACCCAGAAGGAGGCCACGGCCGAGCCGTAGGTCAGCGCCCGCCTCAGGGTCACCTCGTCGGCGGCGCCGCCCTGGGAGTCGAGGTAGCCCAGAAGCCCTCCGGCGAACGCGTCCCCGGCCCCGGTGGGATCGAGCACGCTCTCCAGCGGGTAGGCGGGCAGCGAGAAGAAGCCCTCGCCGGTGAACAGCGACGCGCCGTACTCACCCTGCTTGACCACCACCACGCGGGGACCCAGGTCCATCACCTCCCGGGCTCCCCTGAGCAGCGTGGGCTGCTCGGTGAGCATGCGCACCTCGTCGTCGTTCAGCAGCACGATGTCGACCGTGCCGATGGTGCGCACCAGCGAATCGCGCGTGTTCTCGATCCACAGGTTCATCGAGTCCAGGGCGGCGAGCTTGGCCTGCGGGCACTGCTCGCGCACCTCGCGCTGAAGGTCGGGCTGGATGTTGGCCAGGAACAGCAGGTCGGCGCTCTTCGAGGCCTCGGACAGCTTGGGCTGGAAGTCGCCGAACACGTTGAGCTGGGTGTCCAGCGTGCGGCGCACGTTCAGGTTCCACTCGTACTCGCCCGCCCAGAAGAACGTCCGCCCGCCGGGCACCTGCTCGATGTCGGAGGTGTCGACCCCGTGGCGGTGCAGGACGGCGTACTCGGTGTCGCCGAAGTCGTCGCCCACCGGCCCCACCACCCGCACGTCGGTGAAGTAGCTGGCCGCGAGCGAGAAGTGCACGGCGGAGCCTCCGAGCGCGCGCTCGCGCTCGCCGAAGGGCGTCTTGATCGAGTCAAAGGCGATGGATCCGACCACGGTCACGGACATGCGGCCCGACAGCGTAGCCTTCGCCGCCGTGCGTGCGGTCCAGATCGAGGAGTTCGGCGGACCGGAGGTGCTCGAGCTGGTGGACGCGCCCCGGCCGGAGCCCGGCGACGGCGAGGTGCTGATCGAGGTGTCACGGGCCGGCCTGAACTTCGCCGACACCCACCAGCGCGAGAACTCGTACCTGGCCCGCTACGAGGTCCCGCTGATCCTCGGCGGCGAGGTCGCCGGCCGCACCCAGGACGGTCGCCGGGTGATCGCTCTGCTGCCGAGCGGGGGTTACGCCGAATACGCCGTGGCGCCGCGGGAGTCGGTGTTCGAGATCCCCGACGGCCTCGACGAGGGCGCTGCCCTCGCCCTGCTGATCCAGGGGCTCACCGCCTGGCACCTCCACCGGACCTGCGCGAAGCTGGCCGCCGGCGAGTCGGTGGTCGTGGTCTCGGGCGCGGGCGGCGTGGGCAGCCTGGCCGTGCAGCTGGCCAAGCCCTTCGGCGCCGGCCGGGTGATCGCCACGGCCAGCAGCGAGGAGAAGCGCGCGCTCTGTCTCGAGCTCGGCGCCGACGCCGCCGTCGATCCAGCCGAGGAGGACCTCACCGCCGCGCTGGTGGAGGCCAACGAGGGCCGCAGGGTCGACGTCGCGCTGGAGATGGCAGGGGGGCGCACCTTCGACGCCTGCGCCGAGGCGCTCGCGCCCTTCGGTCGAATCGTGGCCTACGGGATCGCCGGCCGGGAGCAGAACACGCTCGAGACGGGCCGCCTGATGCGCAAGAGCCGCACCGTGGTGGGCTTCTGGCTGATGCATTGCCTCGGCCGCCGGGACATGATGGAGGAGCCGCTGGCCGACCTCTTCGAGCGGGCGGCCCGAGGTGAGCTGCGTCCCCAGGTGGGCGAGACCTACCCGCTCTCCGAGGTCCGCCGGGCCCACGAGGACCTGCAGGGGCGGCGGACGAGCGGGAAGCTGCTGCTGGACCCGCGGGGCTGAGGTGCTGCTGCGGCTCGGCGCCGTGGCGCTCCGCTCGGGCGTGGAGGTTGCCCTCGCGTGGCCTGATTGCGCGGTGCGACGATTTCGCCCCGTCAGTCGAGGGGAAATCGTCGAGCCCCTGTTAGGCCGGGGGCGGGGCCGCCAGCAGCTGCCTCATCCGATCCCCGAGCGTGGCTGAATCCCGCTCGAGCTGCCGCCAGGTGATCCGCATCACTCGCCAGCCGGCTGCCATGAGCTTCCCATCGCGCCATCGGTCGTGCTCGAACGCGGTGCGAACGCCGTGGGCTTGCCAGCCGTCGGTCTCCACGATGAGCTGCGCCTCGGGCCAGGCGAAGTCGACCAGCTGGCCTTCCACCAGCACGTTGACCGCGGGTGCCGGGAGCTCGAGCCGCCTGCAGAGGGCGAGCATCCCTTCCTCGTGCGGCGAGCGTGTGCGCGTGCTCCCCGGTTTGTGGTCGGCGATCACGCTCGACAGCAGGCCGCTGCCGCGGCGGCCGGGAATCGGGCACAGGCCGGCGATGTTGTGGCCGCGGTAGGCGGCCTCGTCGAAGAGCCGTTCCAACTCTCGCCTCTCTGATACATCGGCCATGTCGATCAGGGCCCGTCGGGGCGTCGTGACGGGGATACCGTTCTTGTCCGTCACGTCGTCCGCTCCAAGCGGGCTCCGGTGAACGACCACCAGCCCACGCCGAGCCCGGCCGCCGGGGGTCGGCACCGTGACGTGGATCCTGGCGCCGCGCGGATCCACCCACTCCCAGACCACCGCTGCGCTTTGATGGCTCAGCGCCGCGCCCGCGCCGCACGCGAGTACGGCCGCCATGAACCTGCCTTCTCTGGTGAGCCCGGCATGTACGACGGCGTAGACGCCTCGGTGAATCCGGACGAGGAACCCTTTCCTCACCCGCCGGTCGATAGCCCCTTCGCTCAGGCCGATCTTCCGCAGCTGAGCCCGGCTGACCACGTTGTGCTGCCGGGCGACCAGGGTGCCGATGAGCCGCTCGGGCGTGACGAGTTCGCCTCGCATTGCCGAGGCAAGTCGCCACACCGCGCAATTCGCCCCCGTCAGGGCCCGCTGGGCGGGGGTGCGACGAGTTATCCCCCGTCAGCCGAGGGGAAATCGTCAAACCCCCCGGTTCACAGCGTGGGCCGGCGCGTGTCTCGGCGGGGTACGACGAGTTATCCCCCGTCAGCCGAGGAGAACTCGTCAAGCCCCACGGAGCAGGTGCCCGCCCGGCGGGCGGAGGCCCTCAGGATCCCCGCGCGTCCGCCACGATCCGCAGGTCCACGCCGGGTAGCCGCCGCATCAGCTGCTCGGGCAGCGATTCATCCACCCTGCGCAGGCCGCGGCGTTCCCGGGGCCGGCCCATCAGCAGGTAGGTGGTGCCCCGCTCACTCGCGATCCGCGCTGCGGTGGCCGCGACGTTCTCGCCCTCCTCGACGATCAGCTGCGAGCCGAGGATCGAGGCCAGGCGGCGCAGCGCCTCGAGCTGTTCGCGCTCGCTGCCGCGCGGGTGGCGCCCCGGCGGGGCCACGTAGAGCAGATCGAGCTCGGCCGACAGCCGCTGGGCCGACCGCCAGGCACGGCGCACCACCCGCTGCGCCGTCTCGCCCGGGCGCACCAGGACCAACACGCGCTCGGCCACCGGCTGGGGGGCCTCGCCGAACAGGGCCTCTTCGCGTGTGCCGAGTTGCTCGGCGGGGGAGATCAGGCGCTTGGCCTCGACCTCCTCGGCCACCTGGCGCAGCGCCACCTCGCGCAGGGCGGCCAGGTTCTCCACTCCGAAGAAGCTGTCCAGTGCGGCGGGCACCCGCTCCGCCGGATAGACGCGGCCCTCACGCAGGCGCTGCACCAGCGCCTCGGGCGTGAGGTCCACGAGCACTACCTCGTCGGCCGAGGCCAGCACGCGGTCCGGGAACGTCTCGCGCACCCGCACGCCGGTGAGCTCCAGCACCTGGTCGTTGAGGCTCTCCAGGTGCTGCACGTTCACGGTGGAGAACACGTCGATGCCGGCGTCGAGCACGTCGTTGATGTCGTCGTAGCGCTTGGAGTGCTCGAGGCCCGGCGCGTTGGTGTGGGCCAGCTCGTCGATGAGGCACAGCTCGGGCGCGCGGCGGAAGATGGCCGGCAGGTCCATCTCCTCCATCTCGCGGCCGCGGTACTCCACCCGGCGGCGCGGGAGCCGCTCGAGGCCCTCGGCCTGGGCCTCGGTCTCCGGGCGGTCATGGGGCTCGAGGTAGCCGATGACCACGTCGCGCCCGTCGGCCCGGGCGGCCCGGCCCTCCTGCAGCATCCGGAATGTCTTGCCCACCCCGGCCGCCATCCCGAGGAAGATCTTGTAGCGCCCGCGTCCGCTCCCCTCCATGTGGGGCCGGATTCTCCCGCCTGGTCAGGCGCCGAGCAGGTTGTGCACGACGAGGTCGACCAGCTTGATGCCGACGAAGGGCGCGATCAGACCGCCGAAGCCGTAGATCAGCAGGTTGCGGCGCAGCAGCGCCGTGGCGCCCACCGGCCGGTAGCGGACCCCGCGCAGAGCCAGCGGCACGAGCAGCGGGATGATCAGGGCGTTGAAGACGATCGCCGAGATGATCGCCGACTCGGGGCTGCCCAGGGCCATCACGTTGAGCGTGTCGAGCGGCCCGGTGGCCTCACCGGCCGCCGCGTAGGTGGCCACGAAGATCGCCGGCAGGATCGCGAAGTACTTGGCCACGTCGTTGGCCACCGAGAAGGTCGTCAGGGCTCCGCGCGTGATGAGGAGCTGCTTGCCGATCTCCACCACCTCGATCAGCTTGGTCGGATTGGAGTCGAGGTCGACCATGTTCCCGGCCTCGCGCGCCGCCTGGGTGCCGGTGTTCATGGCCACGCCCACGTCGGCCTGGGCCAGCGCCGGCGCGTCGTTGGTGCCGTCGCCGGTCATGGCCACCAGCCGACCCTCGCGCTGCTCGTCGCGGATCAGCTCCATCTTGCGCTCCGGGGTGGCCTCGGCGAGGAAGTCGTCGACCCCCGACTCGTCGGCGATCTTGGCCGCGGTCAGCGGGTTGTCGCCGGTCACCATCACCGTGCGGATGCCCATGGCGCGCAGCTGGTCGAAGCGGTGGCGCATCCCCTCCTTGACCACGTCCTTGAGGTAGATCACGCCGAGCACCTGGCTGTCGCGGGCGACCGCCAGGGGCGTGCCGCCCTCGCGGGCGATGCGGTCGGCCGTGGCCTGGAGCTCGGGCGGCGCCTGGCCGCCGTCGCTCTCGACCCAGTCGATGATCGCGTCGGCGGCGCCCTTGCGCAGCCGGGTGCCGTTTCGGTCCACCCCGCTCATGCGCGTCTCCGCCGAGAAGGGCACGAAGTGCGCGGTCGGGTCGAAGCTCTGCTCGCGCAGCCCGTACTGCTTGGCCAGCACGACGATCGAGCGTCCCTCGGGCGTCTCGTCGGCCAGCGAGGCGATCTGCGCGGCCTCCGCCATGGCGCCCTCGGGCACGCCCGGCATCGGGAGGAACTCGGTGGCCTGGCGGTTGCCCAGGGTGATCGTGCCGGTCTTGTCGAGCAGCAGGACGTCCACGTCGCCGGAGGCCTCCACCGACCGGCCCGACAGGGCCAGCACGTTGCGGCGCACCAGCCGGTCCATGCCGGCGATCCCGATGGCCGAGAGCAGCGCGCCGATGGTCGTGGGGATCAGCGACACCAGCAGGGCGATCAGCGTGACGATCGAGACGTCGGTGCCCGCAAACTCGGCGAAGGGCCGGAGAGCGACGATGACCACCAGAAAGATCAGCGTGAGCCCGGCAAGCAGAATGCCCAGCGCGATCTCGTTGGGCGTCTTGCGCCGCTCGGCCCCCTCGACCAGGGAGATCATTCGGTCCAGGAAGCTCTCGCCCGGCTCCTGGGTGATCTCGACCACGATGCGGTCGGAGAGCACCCGCGTTCCGCCGGTCACGGCGCTGCGGTCCCCGCCGGACTCGCGGATCACCGGGGCGGATTCGCCGGTCACGGCCGACTCGTCCACCGAGGCGATGCCCTCGATCACGGTGCCGTCGCCGGGGACGAGCTCGCCGGCCTCGACCACCACCACGTCCCCGCGGGCAAGCTGCGAGGCGGCCTTCTCGCCGCCGTCGCGCAGGCGGGCCACGGTGTCGCTGCGCATGGCCCGCAGCGCCGCCGCCTGAGCCTTGCCCCGGCCCTCGGCCAGCGCCTCGGCCAGGTTGGCGAAGACCACCGTCAGCCAGAGCCAGACGGCCACGGTGAAGGCAAACCAGGCCGGCTCGTCCCCGCCTCCCAGCGGTTCGCCGCCCAACATCTGGATCAGCCAGCCGGCCGTGGTGATCAGCGCGCCGATCTCCACCACGAGCATGACCGGGTTGCGCACCTGCACGCGCGGATCGAGCTTGACCAGGCTGTCCACGAGAGCCCGGCGCAGGCCGGCGCCGCGGAACAGGCTCTGAGCCTGGTCGGTCATGCCGAAGCCTCTCGGTCCAGCGCCAGGTTCAGCTCGAGCACGTTCACTCCGGGCTCGCCCAGAACGCCCAGCGAGCGGCCGTCGGTGTTCTCGTCGATCAACTTCCGCACCCGGCCGAGCGAGAGACCGCGCGTCTCGGCCACCCGCCGGGCCTGGAGGCTGGCGTTGGCCTGGGAGATGTGCGGGTCCACCCCCGAGGCGGCGGTCTGCACCGCGTCGGGCGGCACGTCGCCCGCCGCGAGGCCCGGGTTGAACGGCCGTTCTCGCTCCAGGTATCCGGCCAGGTTCTCGGCGAAGAGGTCGCTCAGCTCCCGGTTGTTCGGTCCGAGGTTGTTGAAGAAGGTGACGTTCCCGCTGTACTCGGTCGCCGAGGGCCGCGACTGGAAGTAGCGCGGGCGCCCCCGGAAGTCCTGGCCGATGAGGCGCGAGCCCACCACCTCGCCGTCCACCTCCACCCGGCTGCCATCGGCCTTGCCCGGCCACAGCACCTGGGCCACGCCCGTGGTCAGCAGCGGATAGGCGAACCCAAGCATCAGGGTGAAGACGACGATGGCGAGAAGGGATGCGGTGATGTCGCGTCGCATGATCAGAAGAGCTGGTCGCCGAGCGCCTGGACGATCGGGCCGAGTAGGAGTGCGGGGAAGAAGGTGAGGGCGGCCACGATCACGATCACGAAGATCAGGAGGGCCACGAACGTGGGGGTGTCGGTACGGAAGGTGCCCGCGCCGAGCGGCGACACCCGCTTGCCGGCCAGCGAGCCGGCAACCGCGAGCGCCGCGAGCAGCGGCACGAAGCGGGCCAGCAGCATGGCCAGGCCGCCCATGAGGTCGGCGAAGGTGATGCCGAAGGCGCCCACGTTGCCGGGGGCATTCGGCTGCACGTAGCCGGTGTAGCCGGCGAAGGCCGAGCCGTTGTTGTTGCCCTGCGAGGTGTAGGCGTAGAGGGTCTCGGAGAAGCCCTGCGGTCCGGGGTTGTAGATCGACGGGCCTCCCCACTTGGAGCCGATGGCGAGCGCCGTGAGCACGAGCACGCCGAGGGCGGGATAGAGCGTCCCGACGAGCACGTACTTGACCTCACGGGCCTCGATCTTCTTGCCCAGGTACTCGGGCGTCCGGCCCACCATCAGGCCGGCGATGAAGACGGCCAGCAGGACGAACAGGAGCATCCCGTACAGGCCCGAGCCCACCCCACCGAAGATCACCTCCCCGGTCATCATGTTCACCAGCGGCACGGCGCCGCCGGCGCCGGTGTAGGAGTCGTGGGCGGAGTTCACCGAGCCGTTCGAGGCCGCGGTGGTGGCCGCCGCCCATAGCGCGCTGTTGGCGATACCGAAGCGCTGTTCCTTGCCCTCGAGATTCCCGCCGGCTACCTCGGCGGCCTTCTGGGCGGGCGAGCCGTTCTGCTCGGCGGCGTAGGTCACCCCGATGGACACCACCAGCATCACGGCCATGGCCGCGTACAGCGCCCAGCCCTGGCGGCGGTTGCCCACCATCCGCCCGAACGTGGCGGTGAGCGCCGCCGGGACCAGCAGGATGAACAGGACCTGGACGAAGTTCGAGAGCGTGGTGGCGTTCTCGAACGGGAAGGCGCTGTTGACGTTGAAGAAGCCGCCGCCGTTGGTGCCCAGCTGCTTGATGGCGACCTGCGACGCTGCCGGACCGAGGGCCAGCGTCTGCTCGGCGCCGGCCACGGTGGTGTAGGTCACGGCGCCGCCGAGCGTCTGGATCACGCCCTGCGAAACCAGGATCAGGGCGCCCACGAGCGACAGCGGCAGCAGGATGTAGAGCAGCGTGCGGGTGACGTCCTGCCAGAAGTTGCCCAGCTCGGCGGCGCCGCGGCTCGCGAAGCCGCGGATCACCGCTGCCAGCACGGCCATGCCCACGGCCGCGGACACGAAGTTCTGCACCGCCAGGCCCGCCATCTGGGAGAAGTAGGTCATCGTGGTCTCGCCGCCGTAGAACTGCCAGTTGGTGTTCGAGACAAAGGACGCGGCGGTGTTGAAGCTCACGTCCCAGGTGGCGGAGTCGAAGCCCTCGGGGTTGAAGGGATGGATCCCCTGGGTGCGCAGGATCACGTAGAGCACGACGAAGAAGAGGGCGCTGAACACGAGCGTGGTGCGGGCGTAGCCCTTCCAGTCCTGCTGCACGTGGGGGTTCACTCCCAGCAACCGGTAGGTCAGGCGCTCGAGCGGGCCGAGCACGGGGTCAAGGAGCAGGCGCTCGCCCGTGTAGACACGGGCCATGTAGGCCCCGAGCAGAGGCGTGAGCGCGGTGAGGACCCCCAGGTAGATGACCACCTGCAGCCAGCCCTGCGCGGTCACAGCTTCTCCCCGCGCAGCAGGGCGTAGACCAGGTAGAGGGCGACGAGGACCGAGACGGCCAGGCCGAAGAGCTCGGCGCCGCTCATACCCGGTCGAGGCCTTCGACGACCAGGAACAGCACGGCAAAGGCCACCAGGCCGATCACGATGGCCAGAACGTCCGCGCCCATGGTCAGCGAAGCAGCAGCGCGGCGCGGATGCGGCGCGCGGCGTGCTCGAGGGTGTCCTCGGGGTTGGGGTTGAAGAGGGGTGACTCGCCCGCGGTCAGGAACGCCTCGAGCTGCGCCAGGCCGCGAAGCTGCAGCTCCTCCCGGGAGCTGAGCAGGGCGGATAGGTCGGCCAGCTCCCGCCGGCAGGCCAGGATGTCGGCTCGCATGACGGGCACCGCGGACGTGCGCGGATTCTGCGGCTCCTCGGCGGCCTCGACCACCCGGGTGATCCCGGCGGCGAAGGAGCGCCGGCAGCGCCGGGAGGTCAGCTGCTCGGCCCGCAGGGCGAGCTCGGGGCTCGTGCCCGGTGCCACGCCGCGCGCCAGCTCCAGGTCCAGGCGGTGACGACGCAGCCAGACTCGCGAACGAAGGCGCGCCGGCGGCCGCTGCCGGTCCCGGGCGCGCAGGTGGGGATGGGCGAGCGAGAAGGACATGAGCCGAGCATGGCTCCGGTCCCGTCAAGCCCCCGTGAAGAAAGCCCCCGGCGGCATAAAGATGTCGTGAAGCTGGGGCCTAGGGCGGCCTGGGGCCCTCAGTCGGCGAAGCGGTAGCCGATGCCCGGATCGGTGCGCACCAGCCGCGGCGCCGAGGGATCGGCCTCGATCTTGCGGCGCAGGTTGGCCACGTGCACGCGCAGGGTCTGGGTGTCGTTCTCGTAGGCCGGTCCCCACACCTGGGACAGCAGCGCGCGGTGGGTGAGCAGCCGGCCGCGGCTCTGCATCAGCACCCGCAGGAGCTCGTACTCGGTGGGCGTGAGGTGCACCTCGTCGCCGTCGACCCGCACGCGGTGCGCGGCCAGGTCCAGCTCGAGGCCCTCGGCCCGCAGCACCGGCTCGCCCGCCTCGGCCCGGCCGGCCCGGCGCAGCGCCGCCCGCAGACGGGCGATGAGCTCCTCGGTGCCGAAGGGCTTGGTCACGTAGTCGTCCGCGCCCGCCTCGAGCGCGCGCACCTTCTCGGCCTCGTCGCCCACGGCCGACAGCACGATCACGGGCATCTCGCTCCACTCGCGGATCGAACGGCAGACGTCCACGCCGTTTCCGTCGGGAAGGATGAGGTCCAGGATCGCGGCCGCGGGCGGCCTCACGGCCAGCGCGTCCAGGGCCAGCTGCGCCGTCTCGGCGGTGGCCACCTCGTAGCCCGCGTCGCGGAGGATCACCCGCAGGGCCCGCAGGATCTGGCGCTCGTCGTCGACGACGAGTACGCGCTCACCGCTCACGTGGCGGGTACCCGGGCGGGTACCGGCAGGGAGACCACGAAGGTCGTGCCCTGACCCGGAAGCGACTCGGCCCGGATGCGGCCACCGTTGGCCTCCAGGAAGCCGCGGGCGATCGCGAGCCCGAGTCCCGAGCCCGCGCCGTCCCCCTCCCGGGAGCGGTGGAAGGGCTCGAACACCCGCTCCAGGTCCCCACGCGGGATGCCGGGGCCGCGGTCGGAGATGCGCAGCATCACGTTGGGACCCGCCGTGCGGCCGCGAACCACCACCGGCTGGTCGCCGGCAAAGCGGCCGGCGTTCTCGAGCACGTTCGCGATCGCGCGTTCGAGCTGGGCCCCGTCGGCGTTCAGGGGCGGCAGGTCGGGCTCGATCTGGATATCGAACCCGCCCGGCGGCTGCGCAAGGCTCCCGGCCGCGGCCTGCACCACCTCGTCGAGGCCGATCCAGTCCTGGCGGGGCTCGATGCTCCCGGCCTGAAGGCGGGTGAGGTCCAGCAGGTTGTCCACCAGGCGCGAGAGGCGACCGCTCTCGGTGCGGATCACCGACGCCAGCTCGCGGCGGGACTCCTCCGAGAGCGTGTCCGAGGTCAGGCCGTCGGCGGCCGCGGTGATCGCGGTCAGGGGGGAACGCAGGTCGTGGGACACCGAGCGCAGCAGCGTGGTCTTGACCACGTTCGAGCGGCGCAGCGCCTTGGTCTCGATCACCTGCGACTCGAGCTCGTCGCGCCGGCGGACCGCGGCCACCAGCGTCTCGAGGCCGGGTACCACCCGGTCCTGCAGCGCGTCCAGCACCTCGCGGTCGGTGTCGGCCGGCACCAGCACGGTGCCGATCCGGCTGCCGTCCACGATCAGGGGTACCGCCCGGCGGCGCGAGTCGCTGTCGACCCAGCTCAGCTCGATGGCCACCGAGGGGAGCTCCAGGGCCTGCGCGATGCGGTGGCCCGCGGCCCTGAGCGAGCCCTCCACGCTCTCCCCGCCCAGCAGAAGGCGGGCCATCTCGGCCGACAGGTCGGCCTCGCGCCGCCGCCGCTCGGCTTCCTCGGCGCGCGAGCGGGCCAGCCCGGCCAGGGTGCTAACCACCCCGGCGGCCACCAGGAACACCACCAGCGCGACCCAGTTCTCGCCTTCGGCGATCGAGAGCTTGCCGGTGGGCGGGATGTGGAAGAAGTTCCAGGCCAGCGCGCCGGCCACCGCGGTGGGCAGCCCCAGCCAGAGCCCCCAGTTGCTCGCCACCAGCAGGACGGCCAGGAGGTAGATCGTGCCCGTGGACACCACGGGCACCACCTCCTTGAGGGGATAGATCAGCGCGGTGGTGAGCGCGATCGCCGCGGCGGCGACCAGGATGCCGGCGGCCAGCGAGCGCTGGTTCATGCGAGCCACGGCCTCAATGGTGACCGATGGGTACCCTCATTCGCTCGATGACGACCTTTGCGGAGCTCGGCCTCACGGCCCACACCCTGGAAGCGCTGGCCCACCTGGGCTACGAGCACCCCACCCCGATCCAGGAGCAGACCATCCCGCTTCTGCTCCAGGGCCGCGACGTGGTCGGACAGGCCCAGACCGGCACCGGGAAGACGGCGGCCTTCGGGCTGCCGATGATCGAGTACGCCGATCCCGACGACCCCGACGTCCAGGCGCTGGTGCTGACCCCCACGCGCGAGCTGTGCATCCAGGTGACCCAGGCGCTGCGCGCCTACGGCGCAAGCAAGGGCGTGGAGGTGGTGGCCGTGTTCGGCGGCGCGCCGATCCGCGACCAGGCGACGAGGCTGAAGGACGCCCAGATCGTGGTGGGCACGGTGGGCCGGGTGATGGACATGATCGGGCGCCACCACCTGTTCCTCGACCAGGCCCGCTACGTGGTGCTGGACGAGGCCGACGAGATGCTCGACCTGGGCTTCCTCGAGGACGTGGAGGAGATCCTGCGCCGGGCCCCGATGGGCCGCCAGACCGCGCTGTTCAGCGCCACCGTCCCGCCCGAGATCCGGCGCCTGGCCGACACCTTCATGCACGATCCCGAGGAGATCGAAGTGAAGGCGGCCACGCTGACGATCGACACCGTCGACCACTTCTACGTCGAGGTCCCGGACAAGGAGAAGCCCGAGGCGCTCGTGCGGGTGCTCAAGGACGAGCGTCCCGAGCAGGCGATCGTGTTCGTGCGCACGAAGATCGGGGTGGACCGCCTGGGCAGGCGGCTCGGCGACGCGGGCGTACGGGTCAAGACGCTGCACGGCGACATGAGCCAGGGCCAGCGCGACGGGGTGATGATCGCCTTCAAGGATGGGCGCGAGCGGCTGCTGGTGGCCACCGACGTCGCCGCCCGCGGGCTGGACATCACGGGCGTCAGCCACGTCGTGAACTACGACATCCCCAACGCCCCCGACATCTACGTGCACCGGATCGGCCGCACCGGACGGGCGGGGGAGAGCGGTCGCGCCATCACCCTGATAACGCCGCGGCAGCGTCGCGAGCTGGAGGCGATCGAGAAGCACGCCAACACGGAGATCGATCAGTGGGCCGACGGGCAGCGCGCTCCGCGGCGCAAGCGCTCCGAGGACCGTCAGACCCGCCGGCCCCGCCACACCAAGCCGCACCTCCGCGAGGGCGTGGCCTACGCCAAGCTGGTGGTGGGAGGCGGCCGCAGCGCCGGGATCGAGCCGGCCGACATCGTGGGTCTGGTGGTGGACAACACGCATCTCGAGAACGCCGACGTGCGCAACGTCCGGGTGCTCGAGCGCTTCAGCTTCGTGGAGGTGCCCGAGGCCCGCGCCGCGGAGGTGGTCGACAAGATGAGCGGCAAGCGAGTCCGGGGCACCTCGCTCCCGGTGGAGGTCACAGGAAAACGATGAGCACATTGACGATGCACACCAATCACGGGCCGATCGAGGTCGAGCTGTTCGACGAGGACGCCCCCAAGACCGTGGAGAACTTCCTCAAGCTCTCCCGCGACAACTACTACGACGGCCTGATCTTCCACCGGGTGATCAAGGACTTCATGGTCCAGGGCGGCTGCCCGCACGGCACCGGCACGGGCGGCCCCGGCTACGAGTTCGAGGACGAGTTCAACGACAACAAGGTCGTCCGGGGCGCGCTCGCGATGGCCAACCGCGGCCCGAACACCAACGGCAGCCAGTTCTTCATCGTCACCACCGACGCCGCGCCCTGGCTCGACGGCAAGCACACCGTCTTCGGGCGGGTGAGCGCAGGCATGGAGTCGGTGGACGCCATCGAGGGGCTCGAGACCGGCGCGCAGGACCGCCCGGTCGAGGACGCTCGCATCGACCGCATGGAGGTCCATGAGGGTTGAGCTCCTGTGGTGGGACGGCTGCCCGTCCCACCCGGAGGCGCTCGACGAGCTCAGGACCGTGCTCTCTGAGGAGGGGCTCGATCCGGGCTCCGTCGTCCGCCGCGAGGTGACCAGCGACGAGCAGGCCTCGCGCGAGCGGTTTCCCGGCTCGCCCACCATCCGCATCGACGGCGGCGACGCCGTGCCCGGGGCCGAGGGCGAGCCGTTCTCGCTCACCTGCCGGGTCTACCGGCTGCGCGATGGACGCATCTCGCCCGTACCCGACTCCGACGACCTGCGCGACGCGATCCGCCGCGCCAAGGAGGACCAATGACGCTTGCCATCGGCGACCAGGCCCCGGCCTTCAGCCTCCCCGACACCGACGGGCGCGAGCACTCGCTGCCCGAGGGTGAGCTGACGGCCGTGGTCTTCACCTGCAACCACTGCCCCTACGCGCTGGCCTGGCACGACCGCATCCTCCAGGCCGCCCAGGACTATCCCGCGGTGCACTTCCTGGCCATCAACCCCAACGACGCCGAGCGCTATCCGAACGACTCGGCCGAGGCCATGCGCGAGCGCGTGGAGCGGGACGGCGGCTGGCCGCTGCCCTACCTCCGCGACGAGTCGCAGGAGGTGGCCCGCGCCTGGGGCGCCCAGACCACGCCGCACGTGTTCGTGGTCGACGGCGACGGCCGGCTGCGCTACGCCGGCGCGCCGGACGCCGACCACCGCGACGAGAGCCAGGACGCGGCCTGGCTGCGTGAGGCGCTGGACGCCGTGGGCGACGGCCGCGACCCCGAGCGGGCCGAGACCGAGCCGGTGGGCTGCAGCGTCAAGTGGAAGCAGTAGGAGGCGCCGTGCGCGAGGGCCCGGGCTGGCCCGGGCCGGAGCGACAGTTTCAACTGAGTCCCGGGCTTCGCAGCGCCAGCAGGCCGGCCAGCACGGTGAAGCCGCCGGTGATCAAAAACAGCGTGGTGACGCCCAGCGGCAGCAGCAGGCCGGCGACGGCGTAGGACAGCGGATCGGTACCCACGTAGGCCAGGACCACGAGGCTCATCACGCGGGCCATCACCTCCTCGGGGGCGCTCTCCTGCAGCCAGGTCGTCAGCGCGACGTCGAGCACGGACTCGGCCACCCCGACCGCGGCGGCGGCCGCGAGGGCGGGCGCGGGCGCCTCCACCAGCCCCAGAGCGGCGAGGCCGAGGCCCATCACCGTCACGGTCGACAGCACGAGAGGCCGGCGGCGGTCGGTAATCCCCAGCCGCGCCACGGCGCCGAGGCCGATGAGCGTTCCCAGCCCGTAGCCGGAGAACAGGAGGGCGAGGGCGCTGGCTCCTCCGAGCCGTGTTTCGGCGAGGGCCGCGCCCCCGACCAGGAACGGGCCGAGCCCGACGAGGCTGAGCGCCGCGATCATGATCAGCGGCCAGCGGACCGCGGGCTCGGCACGGGCCACGCGCAGGCCGGCCGTGAACTGGGCCAGCGGGCCCTCGGCCTCCTCGCGGGGGGCGCGGCCGGCGCCGGGCGTCAGTCGGGCGGCGCCGAGCGCGGCCCGCAGGAGCACCAGCGCGGCCAGCGCCGAGCACGCCGCGACCGCGACGAAGGTGGCGCCCAGGCCCAGCGCGGCGATGCCCACCGCGGCCACGCCAGGCCCGACCAGGTCGCTCACCGTCTCGGTGCCCTGGATGAGCGAGTTCGCGGCGGGCAGCTCCGGCGGGGGCACCGCGCGGGGGGCGAACGAGAACACGACCGGGAAGTGCAGGCCGTCGACCGCGCCCATGGCCGCCACGAGCACGTAGATCGCGGCCATCGGCGGGTCCCCGGCCAGCACCAGCGCGGCCAGCACCGCCATGAGGGCAGCCCGCGCCAGGTTGGTCACGAACATCAGCCGCTCGGCCTGGAAGTGGTCGCCCAGCCAGCCGCCCAGCGGCAGCATCAGCGCCAGCAGCAGCGAGGCCCCCGCCAGCACCGCGCCCACCTCGGCGCCCACCCCCTGCAGCTCGATCACCAGCACGGCGACGGCCACGAAGAACATCCCCTCGCCCATCACCGTGCTCGCCTCGGCCACCCAGACCCGCCGGAAGCGCGGCCGGCGCAGCGGGGCGAGGGCGCCGCCCGGGGCCTCGGCGGCGCTACCCGACAATGGCGGCCACGGCCGCGGCGGTGTCGCTGAGGTCCGCCAGCACCGCCTCCGGTCGCGCTGCCTCCAGCGCCTGCACGTCGCTCAACCCGGTGGCCACCGCCACGGCCCGCGCGCCGGCCTCGTGGGCCGCCCGCACATCCAGCGGGGTGTCGCCCACCAGCACGGCGGCCGTGGGCTCACCGTGCTTGGCCGCGGCCCGCTCGCGGGCAACGGCCACGAGATCGGAGCGCTCCTCGTGCGGATCGGAGCCGTACGCGCCCACCTCGAAGTCCAGCCAGCGCTCGAGGCCGAAGGCGCCGAGCTTGAGCGCGGCGTTGACCTCGATGTTGCCGGTGAGCAGCGACTGCACCACGTCCTCGCGTGCGTCGAGGGCCTCCAGCACGGCGCGCACGCCGGGGTAGACCCGCCCGTCGCGGCGCATCTCCTCCTCGCGGGCGGCCAGGGCGGTGCCCACCTCCTTCAGCAGGCGCGGCAGGGCATCCCGATCGCCGTCGAGCATGCCCAGCGCGATCTGATGGTCGGTGCGACCCGCGAACGCGACCCTGCGGGGCTCGCTGCCCACGACCGTGGCGAAGGCCTCCTCGAAGGCGTGCCGGCCGTGTCCGGCGGAGTCCACGAGCGTCCCGTCGATGTCCCAGAGCACCAGCAGCACGGCCCCGGAGCCTGGCACACTGGGCCCGGTGTTCGGCGCCCTGACCCTTCCCCCGCGGCTCGTGATGCGGGCCCTCGAGGACCTGCACACGCTGGCCGAGGCCCTGCGGCAGCTCACCGAGCGGGAGGGCGACCTGGCCGAGCTGGTGGAGTCGGTGAAGACGCTGCCTCGGGTGGAGGACGAGCTGTCCGCGTCTGTTCAGACCCTTCAGGTCGAGGTGCGGCAGCTGCACCAGTGGCTCCAGCCGCTCCACGCCGAGCTCACCGACCTCGACGAGACCGCCGAGGCGCTGGAGAAGGGGCTCGCCGCCGTCAACGCGACGCTGACCCGGGTCGACGTCACCATCGCCGGCCTGCACGGCGAGATCGAGGACCTGCGCGGCCGGATCCCCGGCCTCAAGCGGCGCTAGCCCTCAGCGCAGCGAGACTCCCAGCAGCTCCTCCAGCCGCGGCAAGGTCGAGCTCGCGCCGCGATGGAGCACGGCCGTCATCCCCACCGCCTCGGCGCCCTCGCAGTTCTCGCGCAGGTCGTCCACGAACACGCACTCGGAGGGATCGAGGCCCACGCGCTCCGCGCCGAGATGGAAGATCGCCGGCTGCGGCTTGTGCATCCCCTCGTCGCCCGAGATGACCACGCCGTCGAACAGCTCGGGAAAGGTGGAGCGGTCGTAGCGGCCGGCTCCCATCGAGTTCGAGACCAGGCCGGTCCTCACGCCCTGGGCCCGCGCCGATCTCACCGCCTCGACCATCTCCTCGTCCGAGCGGATGTGGCCGAACATCCGCTCCACCATCCCCTCGCGGCGCTCCGGCGCCACGCCGAGCAGCGCTCCGAAGCGCTCCCCGAACTCGTCCTCGCCCAGAGCGCCCGTCTCCAGGCTGCGCACCAGCGACAGCGCCTCCGGGTTCTCCCGGAACAGCTCGCGCAGCGCGTCGGGGTCGATGCCCTCCTCGCTGCAGAAGGCCCGGAAGGAGTCGAACACGTTCGTGGTGAGCACGCCGCCGAAGTCCACCAGCAGCCCCTTCACGCCAGCGCGACCTCGCGGGCCTTCTCGGCCAGCGCCGGCACGCCCTCGTCGAAGGAGGCCAGGTACTCGTCGTCGGAGGCGCCGGAGCGAAAGCGCTTGTAGTTGCCCTCCATGAACACCGCGGCCTTCCAGAGCGCCAGCGCCTGGTACCAGTTGAGCGCCGACATCGAGCGCCCGCTGCGCTCCTCGTAGCGGGCCACCAGCTCGTCGCGGGTGAGAAAGCCGCCGCGGCGGGTGGCGGCGGAGAGGCTGGAGAAGGACATGTCGTCGGGATCGCCGGGCTCGACCCAGGTGACGGTCAGGTAGCCCACGTCCGCCAGGGGATCGCCGATCGTGGACAGCTCCCAGTCGAAGATGGCCACCAGCTCCGGCGGCGCCTCGGCCGTGACCATCACGTTGCCCAGGCGGTAGTCGCCGTGCACGATCGTGGACTCCGGCGACTGCGGCAGGTTCTGCGCGAGCCAGTGGCCCACCTCCTCGACCACGGGCAGCTCGCGCGTCTTGTTGTGCTCCCACAGACCGCCGAAGCGGCGCAGCTGGCGCTCGAGGTAGCCGCTCGGCTTCCCGTAGCCCTCGAGCCCGCAGGCCCGCCAGTCCACCTCGTGCAGCTCCACCAGCGCGTCCAGTAGCTCCTCCGAGATGCGGCGCCGCTCGCCGGGGCTGTCGAGCGCCGCGGGGATGTCGCTGGTGATGACCGTCCCGTGCTTTTCCTCCATCACGTAGAAGGGCACGCCCAGCACGTCCTCGTCCTCGCCGACCGCGAGCACGCGCGGCACTCGCACCGGGGTGGCTTCGAGCGCCCTCAGGAGCCGGGCCTCGCGCAGCACGTCGTGGGCCGAGGGAGGCAGCGGTGGCCGGGGTGGCCGGCGCAGCACCAGGCGGGCGCCGCCGCGCTCCACCAGGAAGGTGTAGTTGCTGTGGCCCTCGCCGATGCGCCCCGCCTCCAGCGGTCCCTCGCCCAGCCCGTGGCCGTCGAGAAAGCGCTCCAGCGGCTCGCGGACGATGAGCGGCGGGTGCTCGAGCTCGGCGGCCTCCTGCGGGGTGTCGACGACGTCGGGTGCGGCCACGCCGCGAGATCCTATGCCGCGGCAACCGAACCAATCGGCGGTCGCCGACGTATACCCTGCCGCGCGATGCGATCTCCCCGCTTTCTGATCCCCCTCGTCCTGCTCGTCCCGTTGGCCGTGCCGGCCGCCGCACCCGCGGCCGAGACCGTCGTGGACGTGGTGGACTTCGAGTTCAGGGCGAAGGAGGTGCAGATCCAGCCGGGCGACACGGTCACCTGGAGCTTCGACGCCGCCGGTCACACCACCACCAGGGACCGGGGCGACTTCGAGCGCTGGGACGCTCCTCGCTCGCTGGGCGAGACCTACAGCCGGGAGTTCCCCAAGGCCGGCAAGTACGCCTACGTGTGCACGCCGCACGCCTTCTTCAACCCGCCGATGCGCGGCGTCGTGCAGGTGGGCACGGACACGGTGGCCACCACCTTCAAGAAGGCCAAGGCCACCGGGCTGCGCAAGGCCGTTCGCCTGAGCCTCACCCTCAACGAGGAGGCTGCGGTCACCTGGGCCGTGAAGGGCAAGAGGAAGATCAAGAAGCGCTACCGCGCCGGCAAGGTGCGCCAAACGGTCAAGAGGCTCGACCCCGGCCGCCACTCCGTGAAGGTCACCGCCGTGGACCGCTTCGCCGACAAGTCCAGCAAGACCCTGCGCTTCACCGTCAAGGACTGACCGCGGCGGTCGCCGAGCGCAGGAAGAGCGCGCGGGCTCTGCGCAGCGCCGGCGTCTCGCCACGCTCGAGACGCTCCAGCGCAAGGCCGTCGCAGGCGGCCATCACGAACACGGTGATCGCCTCGGGCGCGTCGAGGAGCTCGGCCAGCGTGCGGCGCCACAGCGCGCGCATCTCCGCCGTCACCTCGCGCACGCCGGGCTCCACGACGGCCACCGCCGCCAGGTCGAAGTAGAGGCGGGCCAGGCGGTCGTCGCGGTCGAGCACCCGCCAGAGGCCGTCGAGCACGCCCCCGATCACGCCCTCGGCGCTGTCGGTGTCCTTCAGCCCGCTCAGCACCTCCTCGGTGATCGCTTCCGCCACCTCGCGCGCCGCGGCCGCCACCAGGCCCTGCTTCGATCCGAAGTGGTAGGCGATCAGGGCCTTGTTCTCCCCCGACCGCGCCGCCACCTTGGCCGTGGTCATCCCCGCGTAGCCCTCGGCCTTGAGCACCTCGAGCCCGGCCTCGAGGATGCGCTCCCGGGCGCCGGTCGAGGGCCGGCCGGGCCGGCGGGCGGGCTCGGGGCCGGAGCTAGCCAAGCGGCTGCATCCCCATGGCGGCGAGCTTCTTGGAGAGCGAGCGCATGGCGTAGTCGAAGATCTCCGAGGAGTGGTACCCGAAGGGGGTGTCGAAGTCGTAGGGGTCGGCGGCCATCGGCGGCGCCAGCGCGAGGGTGCCGATGGGGAGGGTCTCCTGCAGGGTCGCCTGGACGGTCTCCGCGTGGCGACGGTCCTCGCGGATGGCGTCGGCCAGGAACTTCACGCCGAAGCCCACGTGGCGGGACTCGTCGCGGTTGACCGCGGTGAACCCCTGGCGGAAGCCCGGCAGCTGGTCGCGCTCCTTGAGCGTGCGGATGATGAAGCGGGCGCCGGTGAGGGCGAGCGTCCCCTCGATGACGATCATGTACACGGTCACCCCGCGCACCAGCGCGTCCATGTCCGTGGGGTCGCGCCGGAGGGCGTCGGCGCAGTCGTGCAGGATGCCGTCGAACAGCTGCCCCCACTCGGCGTTCATGCCCGGGCGCTGGCGCTCGAGGTTGGCCGACAGGGTCTCGGCGTCCACGCCGAAGACCTCGCGGTAGAAGCGGTCGAAGAAGACCATGTGCCGGGCCTCGTCGGAGATCTGGGTGGCCAGGAAGGCGCGCGCCTCGTGGCTGGGCGCGGCGATCGCGAAGGGCAGGAGCTCGGTGGTCACCCGCTCCTCACCCAGGAAGAAGCTGGACAGCGACCACTGCAGGTACTCCGCGTCCTCGGGCTCGAACGCGCCGCCGGCCCACTGCTCGGCGTCCACGCTGAAGTCCCACTGCTCCGAGCTCCAGTGCTGGTTCTCCCAGCGGGAGAAGAGCTTCTCGTAGGAGGGGGCCGCCTCCACGATCCGGTCGAGGCCGGCCATCACACGGTCGATGTCGGCGTCGAGGAGCACCCGCAGGGCCTCGTCGTCGGTCTGGAAGGAGCGCTGCGCGGTGGTCGTCATGAGAGTTGTTTACCAATCGATCAGTTATTTATCAAGGGAGCGCTAGTGTCGATGCGCCATGCTGCGCGCCCTCCGTCACCGCGATTTCGCCCTGCTCTCGGTGGGGCAGGCCATCTCGCTTCTGGGCGACGGCGTGTACCTGGTGGCGATCGCCTGGCTGGTCTACGACCTCTCCAACGCCCCCAGCGCGCTCGCCCTCGTGGGGGTGGCCTGGACCCTGCCGATGGTCGCGGCCCTGCTGTTCACCGGAGTGCTGACCGATCGCGTGGAGCGCAAGCGGGTGCTGGTGGCCGCCGACCTGCTGCGCGGCGCCGCCATCGGCGCAATGGCGGTCCTCGCGCTCACCGGTGCCATCGAGCTCTGGCACGTGGTGGTCCTGGTGGTGGCCTACGGGCTGGGCGAGGCCCTGTTCGGGCCGGCCTTCACGGCGATCGATGCCGGGGGTCGTTCCCCGCGACGAGCTGCTGCAGGCCAACGCCCTGAAGGAGCTGATGGAGCCGCTGGGCCTTCGCTTCGCCGGGCCCGCGCTGGGCGGGCTGCTGATCGCCGTCGCCGGGGTCGGGACCGCCCTTCTGGTGGACGCCGCCACCTTTGTCCTGTCGGCGGTCGCGGTCAGCTTCATGACTCCCCGACCGGTCGAGCCGGAGGCCCGGCGCTCGGTGCGGCGCGAGCTGAGGGCGGGGTTCGCCTACGTAAGGGCCAACGCCTGGATCTGGGCCACGCTGTGCGCGGCGTCGCTGGCGCTGCTCGCCAGCTGGGGCCCGTACGAGGTCCTGTTGCCGTACATCATCCGCAACGACCTCGGCGGAGACGCCGCGGTCTTCGGCGTGGTCCTTGCCGCAGGCGGCCTGGGCTCCATCGCCGCCGCGCTGGTCATCGCCCGCACCGGGCCGCCCCGGCGCCACGTGACCTTCATGTACGTGGGCTTCACCGTCGGCATCGCGCTCGACGTCGGGCTGGCTCTGTCCGGGGCCGCGTGGCAGATGTGCCTGATCGCGTTCGTCTCCTGGATGGCCACCACGGGAGGCATGGTGGTGTGGAACACGATGATGCAGACGCTGGTGCCGGCGGACATGCTCGGCCGAGTCTCGAGTCTGGACTGGATGGTGTCGATCGGGCTGGCGCCGGTCTCGTTCGCGCTCACGGGGCCCGCCGCGGAGCTGATCGGCGCTCGCGCGACCCTCGCCGTGTCGGGTGCGCTGGGGGCCGTGGCCATCGGCGCCTTCCTGTTCGTGCCCGGGGTCCGCGACCCCGAGCGGCGGCCGCTCGGGCGCACCGAGCTCGCCGCGAGCGAGGCGGCTAGCTAGCGACCTGAGTCGTCATTTCGCGCGCACCTTCCCGGCGTCTGGACTGGGCTGACGCCACCCACGGGAATCGCCGATGCGCTGCATCGACTCATCCCGTGTGCGTCGCCAGCCCCGCCCAGCCACTCGGGAAGCTGAAGCCGAACTTCCGACTCAGATCACGAGCTGATCTCGTCCAGGTGGCGCACGTTGGCCACGTCGTCGGCCTCGTCGCTGGGCGCGCCGGCAAACCAGCCGTCCAGGATCTCCTCGAGCAGCGCGGGGCTCGTGGCGCGCAGCGAGAGCGCGAGCACGTTGGCGTCGTTCCACTTGCGCGCGCCGCGGGCCGTCTCGGCGTCGCCGCACAGGGCGGCGCGAACGCCGCCGACCTTGTTGGCCGCGATGGAGGCGCCGGTGCCGGTCCAGCAGCACACCACCCCCTGATCGGCGCGTCCCTCCGCCACGTCGCGGGCCGCCGCCTCGCTCGCCCAGGCCCAATCGTCGCGCTCGTCATCGCTCAGGGCGCCGTGGACGATCGGCGCGTGGCCCCGGCGGCGCAGCTCGTCCACCACGGCGTCGGCCACGCCGGTGCGCTCGTCGGCAGCCACGGCGATCTTCATGGCCCAGAGCCTAGTCTTGAACCGTGCCCGAGCTGCCCGAGGTCGAGATCACCGCGCGCCGGCTCGGCCGCGCGCTCGAGGGCGCGCAGGTCGAGTCCACGCTGGCCCCTGGGCTCGTGGCGCTCAAGACCTTCGATCCCCCGCTGGACGCCCTGGCCGGGGAGACGATCCGAGGCGTCCGGCGAATCGGCAAGATGCTCGCCGTCGACGCCGGCGACCTGACCCTGCTGGTGCACCTGATGTCGGCCGGCCGCCTCCAGCTCTACGACAAGAAGGCCTCGCTGCGAGACAAGAGCTCGCGGGTGCTGGTTCGCACCGGCGACGGCCGCGAGCTGCGCCTGCGCGAGTTCGGCACCCAGCAGCGCGCGTGGGCGAAGCTCCTGCGCAGCGCCGAGGTGGCCGGCGACGAGGCGGTGGCCACCCTGGGCCCCGACGCGCTGCCCGCGCCCCCCGCGGAGGAGTTCGCCCGCCTGCTCGACCAGCCCCGCCATCTCCACCCGCTGCTGCGCGACCAGCGCACGATCGCCGGCATCGGCCGCTCCTGGGTCGACGAGATCCTCTGGACGGCCCGGCTGTCCCCCTTCCAGCGCGCATCCGACCTCGACGACGAGCAGCTCGCGGCCCTGCGCAGCGCCTGCGAGGAGACCCTCGCTGGAGCGCTCGAGCACTACGAGGAGGTGATCGGCGACACGGTGCCCGACAAGCTCCCGATGCCGCTGCAGGTCCACCGCCGGGCGGGCGAGCCCTGCCCGCGCTGCGGGGAGCGCATCGAGGCCATCCACTTCAAGGACTACGTGATGTGCTACTGCCCCGAGGAGCAGACGGGCGGCCGGGTGCTGAAGGACCGCCGCCTGTCCAAGCTCCTCAAGTAGGGCTCAACGGACTGTGAGGGTGCCCTCCATGCCGGCATCCTGGTGGTTGCCCACCGGGCAGTAGTACTCGTACTCGCCCTTCTTGACGTCCACGGTGACCTTGGACACTCCGCCCTTGCCGACCGTCTCGCCTTCCTCCTCCACTCCCTTGCCCTCGACCTCGATGGCGTGCGGCACGTCGGAGGGGTTGTCCATCGTCACGGTCACGGTGCCCGGCTTGGTGCTGAGCGAGGTCCTGTCGAACTTCAGCGCGCCGCTCGGGTCGGCGCTCAGCTTGAGCCGTGAGGAGCCGCCGCCTGCGGCAGCGCCACCGCCGTCGTCGTTGCCCCCGCCACCGCCGTAGCCCCCGCCGCCGGCGCTCGCGCCTCCGTTGCCGCCGTCGCCGCCGGAATCCTCGTCGTCGCCGCCGCAGCCCGCCAGCGCGAGCGCCCCTACGGCGGCGAGGATGAGGGCTGTCCGGGCTGCTCGTCTGGTCATGGCGGGGTGTACGCAGCCCGACGGCCTCCGGTTCGCGCGGGCGTGCATAGAGTCAGTCGGCATGAGCGCGAACGTGAGCGAGGGCGACGCCGCACCGGATTTCGAGCTGCCCGATCAGGACGGCAACGCCGTAACCCTCTCGGGCCTGCGGGGACGGCGCGTGGTCCTCTACTTCTATCCCCGGGCCGACACGCCCGGCTGTACGACCCAGGCCTGCGGCGTGCGGGACCACCGCCCCGATTACGAGGAGCAGAACGCCGTGGTGCTGGGTGTCTCGCCCGACTCGGTGAAGGACGTCAAGCGCTTTCACGACAAGCAGGCACTTGGCTTCACGCTGCTGGCCGACGCCGATCACGCGGTGGCGGAGCGCTACGGCGTCTGGGTGGAGAAGAACAGGTACGGCAGGCGCTCGTGGGGCAACGATCGCACCACGTTCGTGATCGACGAGCAGGGCGCGGTCTCCGCGGTGCTGCGCAAGGTCAAGCCGGCCGAGCACGACGAGCAGGTGCTCGAGGTACTGCGCTGAGGAACCGACGGCGGAGATGCCGCTCCCGCTTCTGACCGATCGCCTGCGGATCCGCGCCTTCGAGCCCGAGGACCTGCGTGCCCTGCACGCCGTGTACGGGGACCCGGAGGTCACGCGGTTCATCCCGCCCTATCCGACGCTCGAGCACACGCGGCGGGCGCTCGACCTGCACGTGCAGGCGGCGCGGGACGGGAGACCGGCCTTCTGGGCGGTGATCGAGCGCACCAGCGGTGAGCTGATCGGCGACGCCGGCATGGCTCCGATGGAGGGCGGCGACGACCTGGAGCTGGGCTACACCCTGGGACGGCGCTGGTGGGGCCGCGGCTACGCCACCGAGGCGGCCGGCGTGTGCCTCGCGGAGGCCTTCGGACCGATCGGCGTCGATCGCGTGGTCGCCCTGATCAGGCCCGGCAACGATGCCTCCATCGCGGTGGCGGAGAAGCTCGGCTTCCGGCTCGAGGGCCGACGCCTCGCGCACGGCGGAGCCGAGCATCTGCTCTATGCGGCCTCGGCCAGCGAGGCGGGCTCCGCGGGCGCCTCCTCCGGCTCGGTGTGAACCGCCACGCCGGCGATCACCAGCGCCACGCCGGCGGCCTCGGCCCAGGTGGGCACCTGTGCCAGCACCACGATTCCGATCACCGTTGCCGTCGCCGGCAGGAGCGAGACCATCAGGGCATAGGTGGCCCGTGAGAGGCGCCGCATCGCGAGCTGGTCGGACACGTAGGGGATCACCGACGAGGTCAGGCCGACGCCGATGCCGGCCAGGATCGCCACCGGATCGGAGAGCGCGGGCAGCACCTCCCAGCCGCCGATCGGCGTGACGAACAGCGCGGCGATGATCATCGCGGCCGCCAGCGCGTCGATCGGGGGCAGCGAGCCCAACCGCGAGGCCCGGTGCGCGAGCACGATGTAGAGCGCGAACAGGACCGCGTTGGCGAAGGCGAAGAGGACGCCGAGCGGCTCGCCCTCCAGCTGCACGCCCGTGAGGAGGTACACGCCCGGCACGGCCAGCAGCAGTGCGAGCACGTTCCGCGGCGTCCGCGCCCCGAGCGCGGCCAGGGCGATCACCGGGAGGAACTCGATGGCGGCCACCGTGCCCAGGGGCAGCCGGTCGATGGCCAGGTAGAAGCAGGCGTTCATCACCGCCAGGACCGCGCCCCAGCCGATCAGCAGGCGCCGGCCCGGGCGGTCGAGCGACCTGAAGGCTCGCCAGGGCCGTCGCCAGACCGCGAAGATCGCCGCCGCTGCCGCCACCCGCAGCCAGGCGACCCCCAGCACCTCCACGCGGGCGAACAGCAGCACGGCGAAGGCCGGCCCCAGGTAGTGGAACACCGCGCTGACGACGAAGTAGAGATGCGGGGGGACCCGATCGGTCACGATCCGACACAATCGCGGGTGATGTGGGCGCTGTACAGAACGCAGCCACGGTAGTATTTGCCTCATGGCTACGAATCAACGGTCCAACGGGCTCCTCGCCAACGATGAGCCGATCGACGCCCTCAACCGCCGGCTGCTGGCCGAGCTGCAGGCCGATGCCCGCCTGAGCATGGCCGAGCTGGGGCGGCGGGTGGCGCTGTCGCCGCCGGCGGTGGCGGAGCGCATCCAGCGGCTCGAGCAGCGCGGGGTGATCCGCGGCTACCGGGCCGACATCGACCCGCGCGCGCTCGGCCTGGCCCTGACCGCCATCATCCGCGTGCGCCCCGCGCCCGGACAGCTCTACAACGTCGCCGAGCTGGCCCAGGAGACGCCCGAGGTCGTCGACTGCGTGCGCGTGACCGGCGAGGACTGCTACTTCGTCACCGCCCACCTGCGCGACGTGGGCCACCTGGAGCAGGTGATCGACCGCTTCGCGCCGCTGGGGCAGACCACCACGTCGATCGCGCAGTCGGCGCCGGTGCCGCGGCGCGGGCTGGCGCTCGGCGACGCGGAGGCCGTGCCCGCCTAAGTCCGTACCGTTCGGGACGTGCGCGTGGCGACCCTCGGCGACTCCTTCGAGGCCTTTTTCGAGGCCGTCGAGAGCTTCGTCTCCAACCTGGCCTCGGTGCGCCCGGGGCCGCTGGTGCTGTCGCTGGCGCTGTTCACGATCTATCTGTCCTTCCGGGCCCGGGCGAGCTTCAACATCCTGCGCGCCGCCTACCCGGGGGAGCGCTTCAACTTCCGCGAGATCTGGGGCGCCTACTTCGCGGGCTACGGCTTCAACGCGGTGATCCCGGCCCGCGGCGGTGACGTGGTGCGGCTGTTCCTCACCAAGACCTCGGTGCCCCATTCCAGCTATCCGGCGGTGGCCGCGACCTTCGTCGTCGAGCTGGGCTTCGACATCGCCATGGGCTCGCTCATCCTGCTGTTCGCCTTCACCCAGGGCGTGTTCCCCAAGCCGCCCGACTTCGCCAAGCTCAACGCCTTCGATCTCTCCTATCTGGCCCAGCACCCGCGCTTCACGCTCTTTCTCCTGACCGCGGTCGCCGTGGGAGTGCTACTGGCCTTCGCGCTGCTCAGCGCCCGCGCCAAGGCCTTCTGGAGGAGGGTTCGGCAGGGCCTGACGATCCTACGTGACCGCCGCCGCTACCTCCGCGAGGTCTTCCTGGTGCAATTCGCCGGCTGGGTCTTTCGCTTCGCGGCCTTCTGGATGCTGCTCGAGGCGTTCAACGTGGGGGGCTCGGTGAAGAACGTGCTGCTCGTGCTGGGCGTGAACGCCGTCTCGGCGGCGGTGCCCTTCACCCCCCAGGGCGCCGGCGTGCAGCAGGCGCTCCTCGTGCAGGTGTTCGCGGGCACGGCCGCCGGAACGACGGTCGCGGCCTACTCGGTGGGCCAGCAGGTCGCGATCGGCGCGCTGACCTTCGGCATCGGCTTCACGGCGCTGGTCTTCGTCTTCCGGATTCGCAGCTTCAAGGAGGTCATCCGGCGCGGCCGCGAGGACCGTGCCGCCGAGGACGGCGCCCGCCGCGGGGGCGCCGGCCGGCCCGAGGCCGAGGCGCCGGGCCCGGCGAGCTGAGCGGCGCCGGGCTCAGGGGCGTGACGATTTCCCCTCGGCTGGCGGTCGACAACTCGTCGCACCCGGCCGCCGGGGAACGCCGGCCCGGCGGATGAATCGGGGGCTTGACGAGTTCGCCTCGGCTGGCCTGCGATAACTCGTCGCACCTCCCGCTCAGGAACGCCGGCCCGGCGGATGAATCGGGGGCTTGACGATTTCCCCTCGGCTGGCGGGGGATAGCTCGTCGCACCCCGCGACCGGGATGGCTCCCCTCACCCCGCGACCAGCAAGCGCGACGCGCACAGGTCCCGCCCGAACGGAACCCCACGCCGTGAAGCGGGGTCTCGACTGGCCGCTGGCCCGAGGGGCTCAGGTCCCGAAGCCCTCGCGCGCCTCGCGCACGAGGATCACGGCCTCCGGGAAGATGAGCCGCATGGCCTGCAGCAGGTCCTGGGCCTGCTGCTCGGCGTTGCCCTGGAGGTTGAGCCGCTGGATCCCGGCGACGCTCATCTCCACGGCGAGCTTGATCGCGTTGTCGGCCCAGGCCACCTTCTGGGCTCCCTGCATCTGCTCGGCGAACTCGCCCATGCGTCGCCGGAGCTCGTCCGGGTCGCCGAAGAGGCCGCCGAAAGGGTCTTCAGAGGACATGTGAGCGAGTCTAGTGGGCCGCTGCGTGTGTTCTACGGGCGCTCGACCGCCGCGCTGCCGCCCCCGCGGCGCATCGGCTCTGCCGCCGCCAGCACCCTGCCGCCCCGCAGGAACTCGATGCCGGTGACCGCCCCGATCTCGGCCTGCGGCGTGCCGAACGCATGCCCGTAGGCCTCGAGCGCTGGGCCCTCGCTCGCGAGGAACGCCGGCTCCGGGATCGTGGTCGCGCTGTTTCGCTGGCTGGCTCGCGGCCGGGCTATCGCCTCGGGCAGCGTGGCGCCCAGATCCAGGCGCTCGAGGAGTACCTGCAGCACCGTGGTGATGATCATCGAGCCGCCCGGCGAGCCGACGGCCAGGAAGGGCCTGCCCCGGTCGAGCACGATTGTCGGGCTCATCGAGCTGCGCGGCCGCTTGCCGCCCTCCACCCGGTTGGGATGGGTGACCGAGTCGATGTTGAAGTCGGTCAGCTCGTTGTTAAGCAGGAAGCCCCAGCCGGGGACGACGATGCCGTTGCCGCCGGTCGACTCGATGGTGAAGGTGTAGGACACGACGGTGCCCTTCTTGTCGCTCACCGTCAGGTGCGTGGTCTCGCGGCGCGGGTCGCCCGGCGCCACCGGGCTGGTGGCGGCAACAGGCGGGTCGACTCTGATCAGCGCGCGCCGCTCGGCCGCGTAGCGGTCCGACAGCAGGCCGCGCAGCGGCACGTCCTCGAAGTCGGGGTCGGCCAGATAGGCGTTGCGGTCTGCGAACGAGAAGCGCGAGGCCTCCAGGAAGAGATGCAGCGCCCGGGTGCGCTCGGCCGGCGAGAGGTCGAAGCCCTCGAGGATGTTCAGCGCCTCGCCCATGGTGGAGCCGCCGCTCGAGGGCGGGCCCATGCCGTATACGTCGAGCCCGCGGTAGCCCACGCGCGTGGGAGCCCGCTTGACCGCCCGGTAGGAGCGCACGTCGTCCTCGGTCATCACGCCCGGCCGCCAGACGTGGTTGGCGTCCGGCGCGATGGGCGGGTCGGTGGCGGCGTCGACCATCGCCTCGGCCACCGGGCCACGGTAGAAGCCGCGCGCCCCGAGGTCGGCGATGCGCCGGTAGGTGCGGGCAAGGTCGGGGTTGCGCAGCAGCGTGTCGGGGTCGCGGGGGGTGCCGTCGGCGTCCAGGTACAGCGCCGCGGTCGAGGGCACGTCGTTGAACCAGTCCACGCTCGGAAGGGTCTGGGACGCGAACGTCTCGTCGACCACGAACCCGTCCCGCGCGGTCTCGATGCCCGGGCGCAGCGCGCGCCCAAGCGACCAGGTGCCGTAGCGGCGCAGGGCCTTCTGCCAGCCGCGGACGGTGCCGGGCACGCCGGCGGAGAGCCCGCTCCAGCGCGCGTCGACGAACGGCAGCACGACCCCGTTCTCATCGAGGAAGGAGTCGGGCCGCATCGTCGGCCGGCGCCGTCTCGCGCGAGTCGATGGTGGTCACGTGCCCGTCCGGGGTGCGGATGACCATGAAGCCGCCCCCGCCGATCCCGCAGGAGAAGGGCTCGGTCACGCCCAGCACGCCGGCCGCCGCCACCGCCGCGTCCACCGCGTTGCCGCCCGAGCGCAAGGTGTGGATTGCCGCCCGCGTGGCGTCGGTGTCGACCGTGGCCGCCGCCCCTCCGCGCCCGATCGCCGTGGGCTGCTTGGCTTGAGCCAGCGCGGTGGCGGGCAGGCTCAGCAGGAACACGATCAGGAGGAGGACGAGGCGGCTCGAGAACATGCCCTTCGGCTACCCGTTTCGGGCCGCAGCCACACGCCACTACGCTGAGGTGGGTGCTCAGGCGCCGACCGCTCGCCGTGCTGCTGGCCCTGGCCGCGCTCACCCCGCTGGCCTGCGGCGGTGACGACGACGAGCCGTCCGGCCAGAGCCCGCCCCGGGCGGAGAGCGCGCCGCAGGCCGACGGCGCGGGGCTGTTGCGCGCCGACGGAGCGCCCCGGCTCGAGACGGTCGCCGAGGGCCTCGAGGCGCCCTGGGACCTGGCCTTCCTCCCCGACGGCCGCGCGCTGGTGACCGAACGGCCTGGCCGGGTGCGGCTCCTCTCGCCCGAGCTGGAGCTTGAGCCGGACCCGATCGCCGAGATCGACGTGGCCGCCGTGGGCGAGGGCGGGCTGCTCGGGGTCGCGGTGGATCCGGACTTCGAGGAGAACTCGTTCGTCTACCTCTACCGCACCACCGAGGGTGGGAACGAGGTCGTGCGTTACCGCTTCGACGGCCGGGCGCTGGAGGAGGACCGGGTGCTGGCGGACGGGATCCAGGCGGGGGCGATCCACAACGGGGGCCGTATCCGCTTCGGCCCGGACGGGGCCCTCTACGCCACCACCGGCGACGCCGGCCAGGACACGCTGTCGCAGGACGAGGGCTCGCCCAACGGCAAGATCCTGCGCATCGACAACGGGGCGGCCCAGGTCCACAGCAGCGGCCATCGCAACGTCCAGGGCCTCGACTGGCAGCCCGGATCCGACCGGCTGGTGGCCACCGAGCACGGACCGGACGGCGACGACGAGATCAACCTGATCGAGGCCGGGTCCAACTACGGCTGGCCCGAGGTCACGGGCACCGAGCACGGCGACTTCACCGCGCCCCGTACGGTGTACGAGGACTCGATCGCTCCCTCCGGCTCCACGTTCGTGAGCCTGCCCGGGTCGGCCTGGACGGGCGACTACCTGGTCGGCGCGCTCGTGGGCGAGCAGGTGCGGCGGCTCTCGCTCTCCTCGGACGGGGAGGTCACCCGCAACGAGGCCCTGTTCGAGGGCGAGCTGGGCCGGGTACGCGCCGTGGTCGAGGGGCCGGACGGCGCCCTCTACGCGCTGACCAACAACACCGACGGACGCGGGGCGCCGCGCGAGGGCGACGATCGGGTGGTGCGCATCGTGCCTCCGGCGGCCTGACGCTCAGCGGAGCGCCGGCTCGGTCCGCTCGCCGGGCAGCACGTACGACAGGCCCAGCGCGGCCATCGCATCGAGGAAGGCGGCGGGCTCGAAGGCCGCGGCTGGGCCCAGCGCGCCCGCGCGGTCGTACCCGGGTGCGCTCATCAGCTCTGCCCCCTCGGCCAGGATGAGAGCGGTGAGGCCGTACACGTCGCTGCCCCGGAGGACGCCACGTGCCTCCGAGCCGTCCTCGCCTCGTGCGAGGGCCACGATGGTGAACTCGGCCGACCTCCGCTCCTCCTCGGGCGGACCTTCCGGAAGGGCGCCGATGGCGCTGTTGAGGACGCCGCGGACGGGGGTGCGCAGCAGGAGGGCCAAGGCCGGCATAGCAACCGGCAGGAGACCGGTCAGCGCCGGGTGCGGCGCCGCCGTGCTCGTGGTGAGGAGGGCAGTGACCTTCCGGGTGGCCGTGTGGCGGGGCACGGTGATCACCTCGCCGGCCGGATAGCGCGACACGGGCTGCACGCCGATGGGAGCGGGGAAGGGAAAGCTCGCCCGGTACACACCGCCGGGCGCGGGGCGCCAGTCGCCGTCCTCGTAGACCACGTCGCCGCCCTTCATCATCTCCAGGGCGGAGCGCATCGTGCCCCGGGTCATCCCGAAGCCCCGCAGCTCGTAGGCGAGCACCAGCTCCCGCAGCGGCTCGTGACCCCGGGAGGTGAGGCGGGCCAGGCAATCGCCTGGCGCGTAGTCGAACCCGAGCGCCGGCACGAGCGCCACCCCCGCCCGCTCGGCGGCGCCGGCGTGGCGCTCGAAGATCATCCTGATGAAGGGCTGCTCGCCCGTCGAGTCGACGTAGTGGGTGCCCGTATCCACGGCCGCGCGCACGAGGGCGTCCCCGGCGAGGGTGAAGGGCCCGGCGCAGTTGATCACCACCGCGGCGTCTGTCAGCAGCCGCCTGAGCGCAGCCTCGTCGTCGAGCGGGGCGGCCTGTGCCGGCGCGCCAAGCTCATCGGCCAGCCGGGCGAGGGCCTCGGCATTGCGGCCGCTGAGCACGTGGTCGAGCCCGCGGCGAGCGAGCTCGGCGGCCACCAACCGGCCGGTATAGCCGGTGGCGCCGTACAGGACGATCGTCACCGCCGGGACGATACAGTCGCCCTCGTGCGCATCAACGAGGTCATGACCCAGGGCGTGGTGACCGCCGAGACCGGCGACAGCCTGCGACGGGTCGGCGAGCTCATGCGCGATCGCAACGTGGGCTCGGTGGTCATCTGCGAGGGCGGTCGCCCGGTCGGCGTGATCACCGATCGCGACCTGGCGCTCGCGGTGGTGGCCGACAAGGTCACGGCGGACGGCGACGCGGGCGAGCACGCCTCCCGGCCGCTCGTGACCGGCGAGGTGGAGATGGAGCTCGAGGAGGCGGTGGCGCTGATGGTGGAGCACCGCATCCGGCGCCTTCCCGTGACCGCCGGTGAGGATCTGGTGGGCATCGTGACCATCGACGACCTCGCGGTGCGCACCGGGGACCTGCAGCTGGCCCAGCGCATCACCGCCGAGGTGGCCAAGGCCGCGCTGCCCGAGTTCTACTTCCATCAGCGAGGCGGGTGAATGACCCCCCTCACGGCAGACCAGCTCCGCACCCGGCGGCGGATCGAGGGGCTCATACGCCTGATGGCGCCCGCGCTCGACGCGGTGCTGCTTGTGGGTGAGCGGGTGTCGCGCATCATCGAGCCGGAGGACGTCGAGTACTACCCGCCGCGGGTCAACCGCGGCGAGGAGCCTCAGCGCCGGGTGTGAACGACCGAGCCGCTCAACTCGAGTGGGAGGCCCGCTGGGGTCCCGCCGCGGCCGTGGCGGCGTTCCTGGCCGCAATCTTCTTCATCGGCCAGCAGGTGCTGGTGCAGGGAGCGCTGGAGGACCGCCCGGGCATCAGGGCGCTGCCCGACTTCCTGCTCTCGGTGGACGAGAGCCCGGGCTACATCCTGGGCTCAGCGGCGATGTACGCGGCAGGCGCCCTGCTGCTCATCGTCGTCTTCTACTACCTCTTCCAGGCGGTGCTGGCCCGGGAGGCAGCGCTCCCGCGCTGGTTCATCTACCTGGTCTACCTCGGGCCCATTCTCTTCGCCCTGTCCCAGGTGTTGGGCGCGATCGACCGCATCGACCTGGCGCACGACTTCGCCGACGGCGGCGTGGTCCGCGGAGAGGCGGGCGACGACCGCGCCGACGCCTTCATCGACGACAACCCGAACGTTCCAGTCTTCGCCCTGTCGTTCGCCGGCCTGCTCGGCCTGGCCTTTCTGTTCGTGATGGTGCCGCTGCGGGCGCGGCGGGTGGGGCTGCTCAGCCCGTTCATGGGCATCCTGGGCGTGGTCGCCGGCGCCCTGCTCGTGCTGCAGCTCGCACCGCAGATCGCGACGATCATCGTCGCCTTCTGGCTGGGCGCCCTGGGCGCGCTGCTCCTCGGCCGCTGGCCCGGCGGGCGCGGCCCGGCCTGGGAGTCCGGCCGGGCCGAGCCCTGGCCGTCCGCCGCCGAGCGGCGGGGGCTGGTGAAGCGGGACGAGCCCGGCCGCGCCGAGCCGGAGGACGATCCCGATCCGGTCGCCCCCGCGGCGCTCGAGGAGCCCGAGCCGGCGGTCGAGCGGCCCGCGTCCCGCAAGCGGAAGCGCAAGCGGCGCTGAGGCGCTCCGCCCAGCACGGCGCAGCGGGCGCACCCGGCGTTGGGGGGCGGGGTGAGAGGAGCAGGTCCCGCCGTTGGCGGAGCATCGCTGAGTTTGCCCCCTCATGGGGGGCAAACTCGACTATGTACCAAGTAGGACGCTGCCTTACCCCGCAATCGTGCTGCGCTTCGCGGTCCGGATTCGGCCGAGCGGAGCGCCACCGGCGCTCCGCACGTTAGGGGTGCGATAGGACCCAAATGTGCGGCGCGTGCCGCGCGGAGGCCGCGGGGCGCCGGCGCCGGGGCGTTCCGCGCGACGCGGCGCAGCCCGCGCGCGCGGCGTTGGGGGGCGGGGTAAGGGGAGCAGGTCCGGCCGTCGGCGGGAGCATCGCTCAGTTTGCCCCCTCATGGGCGGAGCGCCACGGCGCGCCGGCAGGCGAGGGTCCCGCCTACGCGATCGCCGGCGACTCGGGCAGCCGCTCCAGCGCGGCCTGCATGTCCGCGTCCGGCATCTCGGGGTCCTCGAGCCGGCCGGACAGATACGCGTCGTAGGCGGACATGTCGAAGTGGCCGTGGCCGCAGAGGCCGAACAAGATCACCCGCTCCTCGCCCGCCTCGCGCGCCGCCTCGGCCTCGTCCATCACCGCTCGGATGGCGTGTGCGGGCTCCGGGGCCGGCAGGATCGCCTCGGTGCGCGCGAAGCGCACCGCCGCCTCGAACGTCGCGTTCTGTTTGTAGGCCCGCGGCTCGACCAGGCCCTGCTTGACGAGGCCGCACACGATGGGCGAGCCGCCGTGGTAGCGCAGGCCGCCGGCATGCACCGGGGGCGGCACGAAGTCGTGCCCCAGCGTGTACATCGGCATCAGCGGCGTGAGGCCGACGGTGTCCCCGAAGTCGTAGTGGTACACGCCCTGCGTCAGCGTCGGGCAGGCCGCCGGCTCTGCCGCCACAAAGCGCGTCTGCGCCCCGTCCCTCAGCACCCGCCGGATGAAGGGGAAGCTCAGCCCGGCGAAGTTGGAGCCGCCGCCCACGCAGCCCACCACCACGTCGGGCTCGTCGCCCGCCATCTCCATCTGGGCCAGCGCCTCCTGGCCGATCACCGTCTGGTGCAGGCAGACGTGGTTGAGCACCGAGCCCAGCGAGTAGTTGGTGCCCTCGTGGCTCGCCGCGACCTCAACCGCCTCCGAGATCGCGATCCCGAGCGAGCCCGTGGTGTGCTCGGCCTGACCGCGGCCGGCCTCGGTGGTGTCGCTGGGCGAGCGGATCACCCGCGAGCCCCAGCTCTCCATCATCGCTCGCCGGTAGGGCTTCTGGTCGTAGCTCGCGCCCACCATGTAGACCAGGCACTCCAGCCCGAACATGCTGCAGGCCATGGCGAGGGCCGAGCCCCACTGGCCGGCGCCGGTCTCCGTGGACAGGCGCTCGATGCCGGCCTCCTTGTTGACGTAGGCCTGGGGCACCGCGCTGTTCGCCTTGTGCGACCCGGCCGGCGACACGCCCTCGTACTTGTAGTAGATGCGCGCCGGCGTATCGAGCTCCGCCTCCAGGCGCCGCGCCCGGTACAGCGGCGTGGGGCGCCACAGCCGGTAGGCGTCGCGCACCGCGTCGGGGATCTCCACCTCCGGATCGGCCGAGACCTCCTGGCCGATCAGATCCATGGGGAAGATGGGCGTGAGGTCGGCGGGACCCGCCGGCTGCATCGTGCCCGGGTTGAGAGGCGGCAGCGGATCGCCGGGGAGATCGGGAAGGAGGTTGATCCAGTGGGTGGGGATCCGGTCCTCGGACAGCGTGAACTTGACGGTCTCGGCGGCGATGGGCCGATACTACGATGGACGCGATGCAAGGGGCGTCACGCACGCCGCTCGTGGCGCTCGCCGTGCTGGTCGCGATCTTCGTGCCCGTGGTGGTGGTCCTGGTCTCGCGCGAGGGTGAAGCTGCGCGCGAGCGGCCCGCACCGGGCCTGCGCCTCGAGGGGGCGCCCGGCGAGATCACGGTCTACCTGGAGGAGCCGAAGCTGAACAAGGCCGCCACCGCAGCCGGTGCCGAGCAGGTGACCCTCGAGTGCATCGACCGGGACCGCGTGGTGGTCTACAGCGCGCCCGAGACCTGGCCCTTCTTCGACACCGACGCCGGCACCGTCGAGCCGCACGCCCACGTGGGGATGCCCCAAGGGACGCTCGACCGGGTCGCCCGCTGCAGCCTCCTCGGCACCGATCCGCCCCTCGAGGGCGAGAGGCGCTAGACGGCGCCTGCGGCGGCCGCCACTCCGCGGTAGGCCCCTGCGGGGTCGGCGGCGCCGAACAGCGACGAGCCGGCCACGAACAGCGTCGCGCCGGCCGCGGCGGTGGCCGCGGCGGTGCCGGCGTCGATGCCCCCGTCCACCTCGATCGGGACCCCGGGGCCGAGTAGCTCGCGCAGGCGCGCCACCTTGGCCGTGGAGTGCTCGATGTAGGGCTGGCCGCCCCAGCCGGGGTCCACCGTCATGCACAGGACGTGATCCAGGTCGTCGAGCAGTTCCGACACCACCTCGGGCGGCGTTGCCGGGTTGAGCGCGAGCCCGGCGTGGCAGCCGGCCCGGCTCACGGCCTGGAGGGCGTAGTGCACGTGGGGGGTGGCCTCCCAGTGCACGGCGATCGAGTCGGCGCCGGCCTCGGCGAACTCCTCCACCCGGCGCTCGGGACGCTCGACCATCAGGTGCACGTCGAGGAGGCCTTCCCGGTCGTGCACCAGATCGCGCAGGGCGTCCACGATCAGCGTGCCGATCGAGATGGGGGGAACGAAGTGCCCGTCCATCACGTCCACGTGGATTACCCGCGCGCCGGCGTCCATCACGGTCGTCACCTGCTCGCCCAGACGGGCGAAGTCGGCGGCGAGGATCGAGGGCGCCACCCGGACGTCGTGCAGGAGAGAAGCGGCCACCGCGGCGCGACGCTAGCGCAAAGACGAGGGCCCGGCGATCGCCGGGCCCTCGCACTCCGCTGAGACCAGACCGGCCTAGCCTTCGTCCTCGTCCTCGGCCGGGTCCTCGGTCTCGTTCTCCGGGGCGTCCTCGACCTGGTCGAGCGAGGTGATGTCACGCCGGAGCACCCGCTCGCAGTCGGGGTCGACCTGGTCGTACTGGTCCGCGAGCACCTGGTCGCGGCCCTCGCCGCAGTGCACGCGGTCCACCTCGCCGTCCCGCACGCGGAAGCGGTCGCGGCCCTCGTCGCCCCAGAGCTCGTCGCCCGCGGTGTCGCCGATTGCCGTCACGTCCTTGCGCGAGAGCGCCCAGAGGACGTCGCGGCCGTCGCCGCCGTACGACTTGTCCTGTCCCTGGTTGGCGAACAGCTTGTCCGAGCCGCCGCCGCCGGCCTGGACATCGTTGTCGAAGCCGCCGGACATGAAGTCCCGGCCGGCGCCGCCTGTGGACGTGTCGTTGCCCTTGCCCCCGTGCAGCCGCTCGCAGCGGAAGCGCTTGAGGTTGTTGCCGGGCCCGCCGGCGATGGTGTCGTTGTCCGGACCGGCGAAGATCCGGTCGCAGCCGATGCCGCCGTTGATCTGGTCGGTCCCGGCGTTGCCGCGGATCAGGTCGTAACCCGGGCCGCCGGCGATGGTGTCGTTGCCCAGGTTGCCGAACAGACGGTCGCCCCGCCGGCCGGGGAAGCCGCCGCCGCCCTTGACGGTGTCGTCTCCCTTGCCGCCGCGGGCGAGGTCGTGGCCGGCGCCGCCGTCCACGCTGTCGTTGCCCTGACCACCGAGCAGGCGGTCGGGACCGCCGCCGCCGTTCACGGCGTCGTCGCCCTGGCCGGCCAGCACGCGGTCGGCGCGTCCGAGCGCGTTGACCGTGTCGTTACCGCCGCGGGCGAGGATCAGGTCGCGCTGATCGGTTCCCGTGAGGTTGTTGGGCCCGCCGGTGCCGATGATCGTCGCGGCCGTGGCGAGCGCCGCCGTGGCGAGCGATGCAGCCGCGACCGCGGCAAGGGCGAGCAGGAACCTGTTGCTACGCTGCTTCAAGGGGCATCCTCCTGTGGTGGTGGGTGCCCCTATTCCGTTGTCAGAGGCACCCCTGTGGTGGTGGGTCGCCCCTCTAACCGCGGTCGGGTTGCGGAGTTGCGGTCTTCTTCGCGTGGGCCCGGATCTCGGACAGGATTCGCTCCAGGCGCGGCTCGGTGTCGCGGTCCACGAACGTCATCGCGGCCGCCACCGACGGGTGCACGCCTGCGATCTCGGCGTGCAACGCGTGGGCCACGGCACGGTAGGCCGGGTGCCCCTCCCGGCCGGAGCGCAGCTCGATCAGGTGCATCGCCTCGCGGGCGTTCATGTCCAGCACGTAGCGGATCCGGTAGCCCAGGCAGAGCGCGTAGGGGGCCAGCTCGGGGCGTCCCAGCTCGACGATGCGGGCGTGCTCGGCCGCCGAGGTCTCGAGCCCGTCCCGGTAGGCGCCGGCCACCCCCGCCTGCTCCAGCTCGTCGGGCACCCCGGCGCCCAGCTCCGGACCGAGCCGCTGCCACTGCACGGTGAGCATCCGGTGGCGCTGGAGGTCGCGGAAGGCGCCGTAGTCGGAGACCACCTCGAAGCGGTAGCGCAGCGCCTCGAAGCCGCGCCCCGGCCGGTGGCGGCGATTCGCTCGCTCGCCCACGAGCTCGGCCAGCATGGTGGCCCGCTCGTCGGGGGGCAGGGCGCGGACGGCGAGCCGGGCCTCGTCCTCGGAGCAGACGGCCGACTCGAACACCAGCGCCGCCAGCAGCTCCTCCTCGCTTCCCTGCACCGAGAGCAGCCGCACCTCGGGGCCCGCGGCCTCGCGTGATCGCGCGCGGTCGAGGCCCAGGCGGCCCGCCCAGCGGTCGGCCGCGCGCTCACGCTGCTCGAGGTAGGCGATCCATTCCCCGCCGCGCTCGGGCCGGTCCACCCGGGCCACGAAGCTCGGGATCAGCGCCTGCAGCTCGGCCAGGATCATCCGGGCGTAGTCGCGCGCCTCGGGCAGGGGCGAGGCCGACAGGCGCAGGAGCAGCTGCTCGTAGGCCTGGCCGCTGGCGAAGATCCCGACGTGCGAGAGGGAGGCTGCCGGCAGGAGCCCGCGCAGGAGGTCGAGCGCCTTGGCCCGGATCGAGCGCAGGTGAGCCGACTCCGGCTCGCCCTCGGCCCGGGGAAAGCGCTCGGCGGCCCAGGCCTGCACCCGGGGCAGCGCCGCCGCGTAGGCGTCGAAGAGGCCGTCCATGGCCCGCTCGTACTCGGGGCCGAGCTCAGGATCGCGCCAGTAGCGGTAGCCGAGGCCGGGGCCCATCGGAGCGTCGTAGGCCATGTAGCGGGTCGACTGCTCCAGGTAGGCGGCCAGCCGCCCCCGCTGCAGCAGCTTGGTCATCACGTTCGACACCCACTCGCAGGCCACGTGCGCCCCGCCGAGCTGGGCCACCGAGTCGTCGCCGTAGCCCAGGAAGATCCGCTCGTAGAGCTTGCGCGCCCGCTCGCCCTCCTCTCCGTCGAAGGCCTCGCGCGGCTCCCGATCGGCGAACTCGTCCAGGTACAGGCGGCGCAGCCCGCCCTGGTAACGCGAGTAGCGGGCGAACAGCGCGCCCTTGACGGTCTCGGGGAGCCCCACCAGCGCGAACACCGGGCGCTCGAGGTTGGTGAAGTGAGGAGCCAGCAGGGCCCGCTCCTCGGCGCTGAAGCTCTCCACCGGGTAGTCCATCGCGGCGGCCAGGGTACACCCGGCCGCGGACCGTCCGCCTAGGCCAGGCGGCGGTCCAGCACGCGGTCCAGGCGAGCCTCGTGCTCGTCCACCGGCACCGCCTTGTCCAACCGCATCCGCATCTCCCGGCCGTCGATCTGAAGCGAGGCCACCTGGTTGTCGAACCAGGGTCCGCCGTCGGTGAGCCGCCAGCGGATGCCGGGGTCCTCCACCCCCGCGCGGCGGGCCAGCGCGCCGGCCACGGCGCCGGCGGGCCGGGACATGCCGGCCCGGATCACGTGGCGCTCCTTGCCGTCGAGCGGGTTCCGGTAGGGCGAGCACACGGCCTGCCAGATCGCGCTCTGCACGCCGTCCTCGGCCTTGTAGGCCACCTCGAACAGGTACGCATGGTGGACGTCGCCGGAGAGGGTCACGATCGAGGCGGGCGGGCTGCCCCGCTCGCCCGCCGCCACCGAGCGCTGCAGCTCACGCATGTTCCTGAAGGAGCGCTGGAAGGCGGCCCAGTGCTCGAGGTCCACCGCCCGCCGGGCCTTCTCTCCCAGCTTCTCCCAGGTCTTGCCCCAGGCGCCGCCCACCACCGCCTCCGACCAGGCCTCGACCCAGTGCAGGCCCGGGCCGAGAAGCCAGGGAAGCGAGGTGGCGATCAGCAGGTGGTCGAAGTCGCCGTGGGTGTGCCTCTCGATCCAGTCCCATTCCTCGTCGTCGACCATCGTGCGGCGGCCCTCCTCGAGCACCCGCCCGGCGCGCGAGTCGATCACGATCACGCGCGTGCGCCCCAGGTCGCGGCAGTAGCTCCAGCGCGTCGCCGGTGATGTCGCGGTCCCACTTGACAGCGAGCTCGCGCAGGATCCCCTCGCCGTCGTCGGCCTCCTTGATCCGCTGCAGCAGCCCGTCCTCGTCATGCGCCGCGGGCGAGAGGTTGCCGAGGTGCTGGTAGACCCAGTAGGACATCAGCGCCCCGACGATGTGCTCCTCCCACCAGTCCGTCGCCTGCATCTCCTCGAGCCAGGCGGCGGAGATGTTCCAGTCGTCGTGCACGTCGTGGTCGTCGAAGATCATCGACGTGGACACCGTCGAGAACAGCCAGCGGATGGCGGGCTCGGTCCAGCTCTCGCGGTAGAGCCGGGTGTACTCCTCGAAGTCGAGCACGCGGTCGCCGGGAGGCTCGGTGGGATCGCGCCGCGTCTCGATGAACGCCGCGGTGGCGGGTGAGACCTCGTCGGCGTAGACCTGGTCGCCGATCATCAGCAGCACGTCCGGCCAGTCCTCGCGCTCGTCGCGGCTCATGTGGAGGGCGAGCGTATGGAGCGCGTCCACCTCGCGTCCGCGGTCGTGGTCGTCCTTGGTGAGCGAGAAGGGCGGCGCATGCGGGGCGGCCAGCCGGCAGGACCCGAAGATCACCTGGAGGGGGCCGTCCATCGGGAAGGTCCGGAAGGCGCTCGGCGGGAAGGGCGAGTCCGCTTCTGGCCAGACCCTGTCGCCGTCGAGCAGCACCTCGTACTCGTGCCAGGCGCCCTCCTCGAGGTCGCCGATGCACACCAGCGCGTAGTGGTGGCCGCAGACGCAGAACGTCCGCTCGCGGGTGCCGAGGATCTCGACCTCGCAGGGAGCGTCGGTCTCCACCCAGATCGCAGCCTCGCGCTCGCCCACGTAGCGCAGCATCGGCCCTAGCACCAGCTCCCGCATCGCTTCCAGCCTAATGGCGAAAAGCGACGGGCGATACGGTTGGCGCGTGGAGGCCGAGCTGCAGCGCGTGGGGCGTTCGATCCACGCCGCCTTCCCCGGTCCCAGCCGGCGTCCGATGCGCGCGCTCGACCAGAAGGCGATGGAGCTCGCGGCACAGGACGCGGAGCTGAAGGCCGCGCTGTTCCGCTTCGTCGACGTGACCCCGGCCTGCCGCTCGCTGGACGACCTGGCCCGCCATCTGAGCGGCTACCTGGACGAGGTGGACGACCGCCCCCCACCGATCGAGGCCGCGATGAAGATGTCCTCGACCAGGGCCGGCCGGACGGCGCTGGGCGCGGCCGCCGCGGCCGGCGTGAGGCACATGGCCCATCGCTTCATCGTCGGCGAGTCGCCCCGCGCGGCCCTGCGCTCCATCCGCGAGCTGTGGGACGGCGGCGCGGCCGTGTCGCTCGACCTCCTGGGCGAGGCCACCGTGACCCAGGCCGAGGCCGATCGCTACGCCGACCGCTGCCGTGACGCGCTCGAGACGCTGGCCGAGGCGGCGCCGGGCTGGCCCGACCGGCCGGTGCTGGAGTCCGACTCGCTCGGCCCGCTGCCGCGCGTGAACCTGTCGGTGAAGGTGTCGGCGCTCAGTCCTCTCCTGCGGCCCGAGGCGCCGGAGGTGGGGCGCGAGGACGCCGCCCGCCGGATGCGCCCGCTGCTGGTTCGCGCGAAGGAGCTCGGGGCGCACCTCCACATCGACATGGAGTCGGTGGACACCCTCGAAGCCACCACGGAGCTCGTGATGGAGCTGCTCGACGAGCCCGAGCTGCAGGACGGGCCCTCCGCCGGGATCGTGATGCAGGCCTATCTGCGCGAGTCGCCGGAGCAGCTGGACCGCGTGATCGAGTGGGCCCGGGCCGGCGAGCGGACCACGCCGCTGCTGGTGCGGCTGGTCAAGGGCGCCTACTGGGACCAGGAGGTGGTGGAGGCCCGCCAGCACGGCTGGACCCCGCCGGTGTTCGAGGACAAGCGGGACTCCGACCGGAACTTCGAGCTGCTCACCCGCCGCCTGCTGGAGGGCTGGCCCCACGTCCGGCCGGCGATCGCCTCCCACAACCTGCGCTCGGTGGCGCACGCGCTGGCCTGCAACCGCGAGCTGGGCCGGGAGGACTCGGACCTGGAGCTCCAGGTGCTGCGCGGGCTGGGGGACGACCTGGCGGCGGCGCTGGCGCAGCTCGGGATGCGGGTCCGGATCTACTGCCCGGTGGGTGACCTGGTGGCGGGCATGGCCTACCTGGTGCGCCGCCTGCTCGAGAACACGGCCAACGAGTCGTTCCTCGGCGATCAGCAGCGCGGGGTGCCGATCGAGGAGCTCCTGGCGGCGCCGTGACCGTGGCCGGGCGCTCCGCCGACAGCTTTCGTAACGAGCCCATCCTCGAGCTGCGGCGCGCCCCGGCCCGCGAGTCGCTCCTGCAGGCTCTGCGGGAGCTGGACGAGCGCCTGCCCCTCGAGGTGCCGGTGCTGATCGGCGGCGACCGCGGAACCGCGGAGGGCATCGACTCGACCGACCCCGGCGCCCCGGACCGGACCGTGGCCCGAGCGGGCCGGGGCGGGGCCGGGGAGGCCGACTCCGCGGTGGAGGCCGCCGTGCGCGGCGCGGCCGGCTGGGGCAGCCGCTCCGCAGCCGAGCGGGCCGAGATCCTCAGCGCGGCGGCCGCCCGGCTGCGCGAGCGCCGGCTCGAGCTGGCGGCCCTCCAGGTGCGCGAGTGCGCCAAGCCCTGGCCCGAGGCCGACGCGGACGTATGCGAGGCCATCGACTTCCTCGAGTACTACGCGCTGGAGGCCGTCGAGCTCGATCGCGGGCGTCCCCTGGTGCAGGCTCCCGGTGAGCGCAACACGATGCGCTACGCGCCTCGCGGGGTGGCGGCGGTGATCGCTCCGTGGAACTTCCCGCTGGCGATCCCCTGCGGCATGACCGCCGCGGCCCTGGCCGCCGGCAACGCGGTGGTGCTCAAGCCGGCCGAGCAGTCGCCGGGCAGCGCCGGCCTGCTGGTGGAGGCGCTGCACGCCGCGGGAGTACCGGCCGATGCCCTCGCGCTGCTGCCCGGCTTCGGCGACGCCGGCGAGGCCCTGGTGCGCGACCCCCGCGTGCACCTGATCGCCTTCACCGGCTCGGGTGCGGTGGGCCTTCAGATCCTGCGCGCCGCCGCCGAGATGCCGGACGAGCAGTCCCACGTCAAGCGCGTGGTATCCGAGATGGGAGGCAAGAACTGCGTGATTGTCGACTCGGACGCCGACCTCGACGACGCGGTCCCCGGCATCGTGCAGTCCGCCTTCAACTACGCCGGCCAGAAGTGCTCAGCCGCCTCCCGGGCGCTCGTGCACGAGAGCGTGGCCGACACCCTGCTCGAGCGGCTCGCGGGCGCCGTGAGCGTGCTCAGCGTGGGCCAGGCCGAGAGCTTCGCCACGGAGGTGCCGCCGGTGATCGAGCGCGAGGCGCAGGAGCGGGTGCTGGGCTACGCCGAGCAGGCCGAGCGCGAGGGCACGATCGCCGCCCGGGTGGAGGACGTGCCCGGCGAGGGCTGGTTCTGCCCGCCGACGGTGGCAGCCGACCTGCCGGCCGGCTCGCCCGTGCTGTCCGAGGAGATCTTCGGCCCCGTGCTCGCCGTCACGCGCGTCAAGGACATCGAGGAGGCCTGCGAGGTGGTCGACTCGCTGCCCCTCGCGCTCACCGGCGGCCTGTACTCGCGCAGCCCGGCGACCATCGAGCGGGTGGCGGCCCGCTCGCCGGTGGGCAACCTCTACGTCAACCGCTCGATCACCGGCGCGATGGTCGGGCGGCAGCCGTTCGGCGGAAACCGGCGCTCGGGAAGCGGCTCCAAGGCCGGCGGACCCGACTATCTGGTGCAGTTCGCAGAGCCCCGCGTGGTCACCGAGAACACGATGCGCCACGGGATACCCGTCGAGTAGCCTGGCGCCGCGTGAGCGCCCCCGCCTTCGACCTCCAGTCCCACTCGCTGCACTCCGACGGCGAGCTGTCCGCCGCCCAGGTGGTGGAGAACGCCGCGGGGGCGGGGGTGAAGCTGCTCGCCCTCTCCGACCACGACACCGTCGACGGCGTGGACGAGGCCCTCGCGGCGGGCGCCCTGCACGGCGTGCGGGTGGTGCCGGCCACCGAGATCTCGGCGGTCGACGGCGGCTACGAGGACCTGCACGTGCTCGGCTACGGGATCGATCACCGCAGCCCGCTGCTGGCCGAGCGCCTGCTGGACGCCCGCGGTGACCGCGAGCGCAGGGCGGAAGCGATGGCCGCCCGCCTGCGTGAGCTCGGCTTCGAGGTCGACCCCGCCCCGATCGACGCGCGCCGCAAGGCCGGCAAGCCGGTGGGCCGACCACATCTCGCCGCCGCGGTCCTGGCCCATCCGGCCAACGCGGACCGGCTGGCCGAGGAGGGGCACGGCGACGTGTCCTCGTTCATCCCGGCCTACCTGATCCAGGGCAAGCCCGGCTATGTCGCCCGGACCCACCCCACCGTCCAGGAGGCGATCGGCTGGATCCACGACGCCGCGGGCGTCGCCGTCTGGGCCCACCCGTTCTGGGACATCAAGGACGACCAGGGCGTGCTCGACGCGATCGACCGCTACCGCGCGGCCGGGCTGGACGGGGTGGAGGTCTTCTACACCGCGCACACCGCGGAGCAGACCGCGCTGCTGGCCGACCGCTGCGCCGAGCTCGGGCTGCTGGCCACCGGCTCGTCGGACTACCACGGCCCCGACCACCGCCTGTTCAGCAGCTTCCGCGACTTCGAGTTGCACGGGCGCGAGCCCGTGCTCGGTCCCGTCGCCCACGGCACCCTGGCCGCGCCGGCCCGCGACGGCGCCGGCCTCTGCCTGTGGCTCACCGGCCTCTCGGGCTCGGGCAAGTCGACCATCGGGAGGCTGGCGGCCGGCCAGCTGCGCGATCGCGGCCACCGGGTGGAGGTGCTCGACGGGGACGACGTGCGCCAGAACCTGTGCGCCGGGCTGGGCTTCTCGCGCGCGGACCGCGACGAGAACGTGCGCCGCATCGCGTTCGTGGCCGACCTGCTGTCACGCAACGGCGTGGTGGTGTTCGTGGCCGCGGTCTCCCCGTTCAGGGCGGCCCGTGACGCGGCGCGCGGCCGGATGGGCGCGCGCTTCGTGGAGGTGTACGTCGAGGCCTCGGTGGAGGAATGCGAGCGCCGCGACGTGAAGGGCCTCTACTCACGTGCCCGCGCGGGAGAGATCCCCGGCTTCACCGGGGTCTCGGATCCCTACGAGGAGCCGCTGCAGGCCGAGCTGAAGATCGAGACCGAAGCGGAGACGCCCGAGGCCTCGGCGGCGCGGCTGGTGAAGCTGGTGGAGGCGCGAGCGCTGGAATAAACGTCGGCTGGCTGCGTCCTGCACCGTATGGACACGGAGCAGGCAATCGTCATCGGCGCGGGGCCGGCAGGCTTGGCCTCGGCAGCCGAGCTTCAGCGCGCGGGGATCGGCGTGACGGTCCTCGAGCAATCCGACGGCGTGGGCTCGTCATGGCGAAACCGCTACGACCGCCTGCGCCTGAACTCCAGCCGCCCCTTCGCGAAGCTGCCCGGAAGCCGCTACGCCAAGGGCACGCCCATGTTCCCCAGCCGCGACGAGGTCGTGCGCTATCTCGAGGACTACGCGGCCCACAACGGGCTCGACGTGCGCCTGCGGACGCGGGTGGAGCGCCTGGACCGCGACGGCGCCGGCTGGCTGGTGCGGACGTCGAACGGCGATCTGCGGGCCGATCAGGTGATCGTCGCCGCCGGCTACCAGAAGGATCAGTTCATCCCCGCGTGGCCGGGCCGCGATCGCTACGAGGGCCGGCTGCTGCACTCCGGCGCCTACCGAAACTCGGCTTCCTTCCTCGGCGCCGACGTGCTGGTGGCGGGGTCGGGCTCCTCGGGCATGGAGATCGCCCACGACCTGGTAACGGGCGGCGCGGGGCGGGTGCGGTTGTCCGTGCGCACCCCGCCGAACATCCTCGTTCGCAATCCCGCCGGCCCGCTGATGGCCCGGCTGGTGATGAAGCTCGGGCCGCGGCGGGCCGACCGGGTGATCTCCTTCATCCGCCGCCGCGAGCTCGGCGACCTCACGGAGTTCGGCCTGCCCGAGCCCGAGGAGGGGGTCTTCAGCCGGCTGATGCGGCTGGGAGTGGCCCCGGCCATCGTCGACAAGGAGGTGATCGAGGCGATCAAGGACGGCCGGATCCAGGTCGTGGCCGCCGTCGAGGACCTGGACAGAAACGGTGTCGAGCTCGCCGACGGCTCACGCATCGAGCCGGACGCCGTGATCGCGGCCACCGGCTTCCGGCCCGGGCTGGAGCCCGTGCTCGGGCACCTGGGCGTGCTGGACACCGACGGCGCGCCGCGGGTCAGCGGGGAGATCGAGGCCGCTCCCGGCCTGCGCTTCGTGGGCTACCGGCCGCGCCCCGCCCACATCGCCTACATGGGGGGCGAGGCCCGCCGGGCCGCGAGGGCCATCGCGCAGCCGCTGGCCGCGACCGGTTGAGCCGAGGGTAGGATGCACCCCTCAGGCGACGAGGGGGGCGCACGATGCCGGGCACGCTGGACCGACGGACGTTCATCAGCCGGGGAGCTGCGGTGGCCGGAGGAGGGGTGCTCAGCGCGACCGCGCTCGAGCGCCTGTCCCTCCGCGACGCCGCCGAGGCCGCCGGGCCCAAGCGCCGCGCCGAGCCCTACGGCCCGCTGCGCCGCAAGAAGGACCAGCGCGGCGTGGAGGTGCTCGCCCTTCCCGCCGGCTTCAGCTACGTGACCTTCAGCCACACCGGCTCCACGATGTCGGACGGCAATCCCACCCCGCTGGCCCTCGACGGCATGTCCGCCTTCCGGGGCAGGAGCCGCCGCTACGTGCGCCTGGTGCGCAACAGCGAGGACCGCAACATCCCCGGGCAGGGAAGCGTGGGGGGCGACCCCGCGGCCAAGTACGACCCCCAGGCCGGCGGCGGCACCACCACCCTGGTCTACGACGAGGAGCGGCGCCGGCTGGTGGCCGACTTCGTGAGCCTCAACGGCACGACGGTGAACTGCGCCGGCGGCCGCGGGCTGGGGGAGCGCACCTGGATCACGGCCGAGGAGACCGTGGGAGGGCCGGAGGCGGAATCGCCGATCGAGCGCTTCCCTGTGCGCCACGGCTACCTGTTCGAGGTGCCGGTGCGGCGGGGGCCGGGCGAGCTGAAGAAGGGCGTGCCGATCCGCGCCGCCGGGCGCTTCAAGCACGAGGCCGTGGCTGTCGACCCGCGCACCGGGGTGGTCTACGAGACCGAGGATCCGGGCACCGGCCTGGGCGCCGGCTTCTATCGCTACATCCCGAACAACCCCCGCCGCCTGACCCAGGGCGGGCGGCTGCAGATGCTGGCCGTGCGCGGCGCTCCCAAGCAGGACATGCGGGAGGGCCAGGAGGTGGGCCGGCGGCTGCGCGTGCGCTGGGTGGACATCGACGAGCCCGACCCGCCCTACGCGACCGCGAGCGACCCACGCGGCACCTTCCAGCAGGGCTACGCCGCGGGCGGCGCGCTGTTCAACCGCCTCGAGGGCTGCTGGGAGGACAGCGGCAGCGTGTTCTTCGTATCCACCAGCGGCGGCGACGCCAAGAACGGCGACGTCAACGCCGACGGCTACGCCGAGGGCTTCGGGCAGGTGTGGGAGTACCTGCCCGGCCGCAACGGCGGTGCCCTGCGGCTGGTCTACGAGTCGCCCTCCTCGAAGGCGATGGACTCCCCCGACAACCTGACGGTCACCCCCCGCGGCGGCCTGATCGTCTGCGAGGACGACGCCTCCGACGCCACCGACTCGCATCCGCTCGCGCCCGGCCTGGACCAGATCAACCGGGTGATCGGGCTGACCAAGCGCGGCCGGGCCTTCGAGTTCGCGGTGAACGTGCTGAACACGTCCGAGCTGGCGGGCTGTTGCTTCTCGCCCAGCGGGCGGACGCTGTTCTTCAACATCTTCGGGCGGGCGCTCTTGACCGAGGATCCCGTTGAGGGGATGACCTGCGCGGTCACCGGGCCCTGGCGCGACGGGCCGTTGTAGGGAGCGGTGTCCAACGTCGCCCGGCTGGCCACCCGGATCCGGGTGGCCCGGCCCACCGACCGGCTGGCCGAGGTGGTGCGCTTCTACACCGAGGGGCTCGGACTGGAGGAGGTCGACCGTTTCGAGGGCCACGCCGGCTATGACGGCGTGCTGATCGGCCTGCCGGGCGCCGAGCACCACCTCGAGTTCACCAGCCACGCCGACGGCAGCCCCGGCGCCGCGCCGAGCCGCGACAACCTGCTGGTCTTCTACGTCGAGGACCAGCGCGTGCTGGAGGAGTTCGCCGAGCGGCTCAGGGAGCTGGGCCACGAGCCGGTGAAGCCCGAGAACCCCTACTGGGCCGGTGCCGGCGCGCTCACCTTCGAGGATCCCGACGGCTGGCGGGTCGTCCTGGTCCCCTAGCTCCCCATGTCCTGCAGCTTCAGCGTCTCCGCCTGCGGCACCCCCTCCGCCAGCTGCCTCTCGCGCTCGATCTCGGCGTTCAGCTCGGCCCCGATCAGCATGGCCACGAAGCTCAGCCAGAGCCAGCCCACCAGGACGATGGCCGCGGCGAAGGTCCCGTAGATCGCGCCCACGTCGGCGATCCTCGACACGTAGGCCGACAGGCCGTAGGACACGAGCAGCCAGATCAGCACGCCCACCACGGCGCCGGGCGTGAGCCAGTGGAACGCGCGTTGCTTGACATCCGGGGTGATGTAGTAGACGAAGTTGAACGCCAGCATGGCCACGGCCACGGCGCCGGGCCAGCGGACGAGGCTCCAGATCTGGGCCGCGGTAGGCCCGAGCCCGGCGAAGTCGAGCAGGTCGTCGGCGAACTGGCCGCCCACGAACACCATGATCAGGCTGGCGAGCACCAGGGTCATCAGCACGATCGTGGACACGATGTCGACGGCCTTGCGCTGCAGGAAGCTGCGGCCCGAGTCCACCTCGAAGACCACGTTGAGCGCCCGCCGGGTCGCCTCCAGCACGCCGGTGGTGCCGTAGAAGGCGATTACCACGCTGACCACCAGGGCGGTGGCCGCCGTACCCTTGTTCTGGAGCGCAGTCCGCAGCGACTCGTCGAGCGGCTCGACCACCGACTGCGGCGCCACGTCCTCCAGGTAGTTGATGATCGCGTTGTAGGTCTCGGGGTACTGGCCGATCAGGCCCAGCAGCGAGAGGCCCAGCAGCGCGGCCGGGAACAGCGACATGAGCCCGTAGTAGGTGAGCGCCGCGGCGTGATGGGTCATCTGGTCGTCGTAGAACGACACCAGGGTCCGCTTGACGATCCTGTAGAGGCTGCCCATGGCGAGCGGGGGGAGCCTATTCAGTCGAGCCGGAGCCGGTGAACCCGGACCACGCCGCGAGATCGGGTCTCGAGCGGCCAGCGGCGTTTCGCCTGTTCGACGAAGGCGTCGGCGGGCGGACGGCCGGGGTCGGCGACCAGGGCTCGCGGGGCAAGGCGCGGGAGCAGCCAGAGGAGGCGGGCGACGCTCTCGCGCTCGTACAGAACGTCCGAGGCGAGCACCAGGTCGAAGGGACCCCGCCGGACGAGCTCGGCAGGAGCCGCCCAGTCGGCGCGGGCCGTCTCGATATGCACCTCGTTCGCGCGCGCGTTGCGGTTGGCGAACGCGAGCGCTTCCGCGTCCATGTCGGTCGCCAGCACGGCGGCGCCACGGCGCGCGGCGGCGATGCTCGGCAGGGCCAGGCCGCAGCCGAGCTCGACGACGCGCTTACCGGCGAGCGTCAGGCTGTCGACCTCGCGTGCGAGCGCCATCCCGCTTCGCCAGAGGACGGCCCAGTAGGGCACGGCAGGCGCCCACTCCACCGCGCCGTCGTCGGGCAGCTCGTCGGCGCCCTCCGGCTGCAGCACGTTGAGCTCGCCGCTCGGCAGCTCGACCGTTCGTCTGACCAGCTTGTCGGGCACCGCGTCGACTCTAGGTGCCGGGCGAGCCCTTGAGCGCAGAGCCGGTCAGGGGAAGGGGTAGCTGGAGGGCGTGGCCGCACTGGCGCTGCTGGCCTGGATCCCCGCCGCCCTCGGCGCCGCCTCGGCCCTGCTGCGGCGGCGCGACCCGGAGTGACCGGGTCGACCTGGCACGATGCCGGACATGGCCTACGACTCCGAGCTCGCCGGCCGCATCCGTGAGCTGATCGCCGGCGAGCAGGGCGTCAGCGAGCAGAGGATGTTCGGAGGGCTGGCCTTTCTCATCGGGGGCAACATGGCGGTCGCGGCCAGCGGCCGGGGCGGCCTGATGGTGCGCGTCGATCCCGAGGAAGAAGACGCCCTCCTGGACAAGCCGCACGCCGGGCCGTTCGAGATGCGAGACCGGCCCGTGCGAGGCTGGCTGAGGGTCGAGGCCGAGGGCGTGCGCACCAAGCGTCAGCTCGAGCCCTGGGTCAGGCGCGGGGTGAAGTACGCGCGCTCCCTTCCCCCCAAGGCCTAGACCGCGCTCTTCGGCTTTCGCACCAGCCAGGCCACCAGCCCGCCGGCGATGATGGCCAGCACCGCGACCGTGATGAAGGTGACCACATAGCCCTGGTTCGACGCGTCCTGAGCGGCCTCCAGATAGCGGAGAAGGGCGGGATCGGCCGAGGGGACCTTCAGGCCGCTGGCCTCGGCGGTCTGGAGCGTGTCCTTCAGAATCGTGCCCGTGCGCTCCGTGAGATCCGGAGCCAGTCGGTCATCCGATCCAGGTAGGTGGCGTGGAAGATCGAGTAGAGCACGGCGATGCCCAAGGGCCCCGCCGAACTGCTCGGCCGTGGCCGACACGCCGGAGGCCTGACCCTGGTCGCGCTCGGCGATGGAGTCGAGGCTCACCAGGTCGTTCGTGGTCAGGACCAGGGACAGCCCCACGCCGTAGACCACGAGACCGGGCAGGATGAACTCGCGGAACTCCCCAAGCATCAGGCCGGGTTGTACCGAAGGGCCGCGATGGAAGAGGATGGAACGGCCCACGATCACTTAGGAGCCCCACGTGCCCGAGCTCGAGGTTGAGGTTGTGCCGTTCGGACCGGATTCCAACCAGGTGGACGCGGGTGCCACCGCCGCGCTGGAGGATCCGGAGGTCATGCGCCGCCTGGAGGGCAGCGACTACCGGGTGCTCTCGGCGGCGGCGCTCGAGGAGGGTGTCGAGACCACGGTCTACGACTACACCAACGAGCGGACGCTGGTGATTCAGTCGGGCCAGGAGGTGTCGGTGACCGAGACCGTCCGCCAGCCGCGGCCCAGCTACGCCGAGATCGAGGCCGCGCTGGAGGTGCTGCGCGCCGATCCCGATCTGGGCGCGGCGCTCAGGGACGGGGCGCTCCAGCACTACGCCCCCATGCCGCCCCTGGTGGCCGACGAGCTGCCCGATGGCCGGGTGGAGCGCACGGTGACGGTGGGGCTGCGGCCCGCGAACGGCGGCAAGGGCCACAACGAGATCGTGGGCGTGAAGCTCGCCGGCGGCGAGGTCGTGCGCTTCCCCGACCGAGCCCCGAGCGGAGCGCTCGCCAAGGACGCTGAGTGCGGGGTGCCCGGCGCCGGTCAGCCCACGACTCCGGAGGGCACGCCGGGGCGGGCCAAGGTCACGGTGAGCCGGGGCGGCGAGGTGCTGTGGACCTTCGTGGTGGTCCGCCCCTCCGCATCGTCCGGCACGAGCGGATCGGGGGTCGAGTTGCGCCAGGTGGCCTATCGGGGGAAGGAGGTGCTCCGCCGCGCCCACGTGCCCATCCTCAACGTCCGCTACAAGAACGACGCCTGCGGGCCCTTCCGCGACTGGCAGAACCAGGAGAACCACTTCAAGGCCACCGGCGCCAACGTGGCACCGGGCTTCAAACTCTGCCCGAGCAGGGCCGAGACCATCCTCGAGTCGGGACAGGACCAGGGCAACTTCCGCGGCGTGGCCATCTACGTGGACGGTGAGGAGGTCGTGGTGGTCAGCGAGCTCCAGGCCGGCTGGTACCGCTACATCAGCCGCTGGCGCCTGCACGCCGACGGTTCGATCAAGCCCCGCTTCGGCTTCGGGGCGGTGCGGGACAGCTGCGTCTGCAACGTGCATTTCCACCATGCCTACTGGCGCTTCGACTTCGACATCGCCGGCGCGGGGCACAACGAGGTGGGCGAGTTCAACGACCCGCCTCTGAGCGGAACGGCCAAGTGGCACACCCTGACCCACGAGATCCGGCGCAAGCGCGACCAGGCCAAGAAGCGACGCTGGCGGGTGCGGAACAGCGTCAGCGGCGAGAGCTATTCGCTGATCCCGGGGGAGGGCGACGGGAAGGCGGATGCCTTCGGGGTGGGCGACCTCTGGGCGCTACGGCACCGTCCCGGGCAGATCGACGACGGCATCACCATCGGCGTGGGCCACCCCCGTGCGCGCCTCAACGAGTTCATCAACGGCGAGCCGATCACGGACACCAACGTGGTGCTCTGGTACGCGGGCCACTTCACCCATGACCTCCACGAGCACGAGGTGGGCCACATCGTGGGGCCGCTGCTCAGACCGCACGACTGGTAGGACCGAGAACGGCCCAATCCGCTGGCGGGCGGCCTGGCTGCGGGGCTAGGTTGGGCTGCGTCCAACGAGCGGGGGGGAAGACATCGTGCTGGGCAGATCGATGCTGGTCGGAGCGCTGGTCCTCGTGGTACTGGCCTTGCCGGCCGGCGCCGGGGCGGCCACTCGCGTCGACGCCGACGACTCGCCGTTCTCCGGGCGGATCCTGCTGGGCGGTACCACCGGACCCGACCAGATGACCCTGGCGGGCAACGGCTCGGTGTACGACATCAGGGATCCTGGGGGCGTCTACCGGATGTTCACCCTCGACCCCTACCTGAGCTGCCCCGAGACGGAGGACACCACGTACATCCAATGCACTGAGAGTGCCCCCTCGCGCAGCGGCCAGCAGCTCGAGGTTCAGCCCGGAGGCGGCAATGACCAGGTCAGCCTGAGCTTTCCCACTCGCAACCTCAGCGGTCCCATCGAGATCTTCGACGTCGTGGTGAACAACACCGTCGGCAGCGACCGGATCGTCTCGACCGGGCAGAGCAGCGATCACATCCTCACCAAGGGAGGGTCGGTTTCCGCCGGGCCGGGCAGGGACAGGATCAGCTTGGCCGGCGCCACCGCCCCGACCAGCGTGAGCGCCGGTCCCGGACCGGACATCATCGACAGCCGCAACAACTTCGCCGACGACGTGAGCTGCGGCACCGAGGTCGACTCGATACAGAAGGACGCCCTCGACCGCGTGAACGCCGACTGCGACGCGACCCCCGCCCCGCCGGTCACTCCGGTTCCGCCGCCCGCCACGCTCGCGCCGAAGGCCAGGTTCAAGGGCGGGCTCAGGCTGGGCACGCTGCCCAAGCTGGGGAGGGCGCTGAAGCGGGGCGTGGTGGTGCGGGTCGCCTGCACGAAGGCCACCCAGGCCCGCGCCCGGCTCACGATCGACAGGAAGCTCGCCGGCCGGGTGGGCCTCCAGAAGCGCCGGGTGGCGACGGGGAGCGTGGCCTGCAAGCCGCCGGGGCGAAGCTCAAGCTGCGCTTCAGCAACCAGGCCAGGAACAGGCTCGCCGGCCGGCCCAAGCTGAAGCTGGCCCTGGAGGTCACGCTGGCCTCGGGGCCGAAGGCCAAGAAGATCGTGCGCCTGAAGGGCTGACCCCGGTTTAGACCAGGCCCGGGAAGCCGCCCTGGCGGCTGAGCTGCCGCTGGCGCGGCGTGGCCCGGCGGCCGCGGGTGGGCGGGCCGGAGAGCTCGCGCCGCACCTCGGGGTCCAGGTCGCCCAGCACGCGGGCGTGCGGGTGCCAGCCGATCGTCCCGTAGTGCCTGCGCACGAACTCGCGCAGCGCCACCCGGTGCTCGGCGCAGGCGTAGCGGGTGGGCCCGTAGGGCCCGCGGCCGTGCCAGACCAGCCAGCCGCCCGCGTCCACGTACTCACCGAAGCGGAGCTCCTGCAGCTGCGCGGTCAGGCTGCGCTCGGCCTCGGCGACGGGCTCCGCCTCGCAGAACTCGCAGCGAAAGACCAGCCGAACGGGCACCCGGTCAGGATACGCCGCCGGCGGGCGGGGCTCGCACGCCGCGCGCCGGGACCGCCGGAGCGCCGTCCCCACCGTCGGGAGCGCCGTTTCCGGCCTCCGCTCCGTCAGCCCGCTCGGGGCCCGGCGGCGGGCCCTGCCCTCCTGCACGAGCCATCGCCTCGGCGCGCGCCTGGGCCGGCGTACGCCGCAGCGCCCCCATCAGGGGAAGGGCAGAGAGAACCAGCAGCGCGGCCTGGCGGAAGGCCCAGGCGAACCCCTCCCGGGCCGAGCCGGCGGTCTCGCGGATGATCTCCTCGTCGAAGCCGGGTTTGGCCTCGAAGCGGTCCTCGGTACCGCCGGTGTAGTCGTGCAGGGTCGACTGGACCACCAGGCCTGCGAGCGGCGGCGGGATCTCCCAGTCGCCCACCACGTCCTCGATGTCGTCCTCGGCGAACCAGGACATGTGGGCGGTGAGCGCGCCGCCGAAGGTCGCGATCAGCACGGCCACACCGATGGCGGCCCCGAGCTGGCGCGAACTGTTGAGGATCCCGGAGGCCAGGCCCAACTCGGGACCGGCCACCGCCCCCATCGCCCCCACGTTCAGCGCGGGAAAGCCCACCCCCATGCCCACGCCGATCATGGCCAGGCCCGGGAGGATGCGGATGTAGGCCCAGGCGTCGCCTGCCGTGGAGGGCAGGAACGACACCCACAGCATTCCCACGGCCATCACGATCAGGGCGGGCTTGGCCAGCTCCCCCGGCGGGCGGGTGTCCGCCGCCTTGCCGACGAAGGGCCAGACAATGAGCCCGCAGAGCGGGACCGGCGCGATGGCCAGGGCGGCCTCCAGCTGCGTGTAGCCCCAGAGGTTCACGAACACCAGCGAGAGCAGGAGCAGCGTGCCCAGGGCGCCCGCCGCGAAGAGCAGCATGCCGATGTTGGCGTTTCGGAACTGCTTGTTGGCCACCAGCGCCGGCGTGATCAGGGGGTTGGGGGCCCGGCGCTCCCACCACACGAACAGCACGCCGAGCAGGATCGCTCCCTGCATCAGGCTCAGCCACAGCGCAAGGTCGCCGGCGAACGGGTTGGCCTCGACCAGCGCGAAGGTCAGGAACATCACGGCGCCGCCGAGCAGCAGCATGCCCCGCACGTCCACCGAGCGGCCGGCGGTGAGGTCCCAGGTCTCGGGCCACCAGCGCAGGGCCAGCACGATGCCCAGGATCCCGAAGGGAATGTTGATGAGGAAGATCCAGTGCCAGGTGGCCACCTCCACCAGCACGCCGCCGATCACCGGGCCGAGCGCCGACGACACCAGGGCCACCACCGCGATGAGGGCCAGTCCGAAGCCGCGCTGGTGAGGCGGGAACACGAGCACGGTGATGGCGAAGCCGAGCGGCGCCAGGATGCCGGCGCCCGCGCCCTGGATCACCCGGAAGCCGATCAGCCACTCCACCGACCAGGCGGCGGCGCACAGCGCCGAGCCGATCGTGAACAGCGCCAGGCCGGCGACGAAGAACCGGCGCCGCCCGAACTGGTCGGCCAGCCGCCCCATCGACACGAGCAGGACGGCGAACACGATGTTGTAGGCGTTGATGACCCACGTGACCGTGGCGATGTCCGTGCTCATCTCGTCCTGCAGCTCGGGGATCGTGATGTTCACGATCGAGACGTCGATGAGCGACATCGCCCAGCCGATCATCATCACGCCGAAGATCCGCCACTTGTTCTCGTAGAGGAACTCGGCCGGCGGGTTCACCCGCTCGGGGCGAGGGCTCTCGGCCGTCGCCTCGCTCACGGGTTCCTCCCGTCGAAGCGCTGGTCGGCGGGCTCGTTGTCGTCGTCGGGCTCGTCGTTGTCGACCGCGTCGAAGTCGTTGGGGATGTCGTCGTCGTCGCTGTCGTCGTCGCCGCGCTGGGGAGGCGGGCGCAGCGCGCCGTCGGGACCGAACTCGGGCAGGGTGCCGCCGGCGGCCGCCACCGCGATCATCGACAGGTCGGTGAGCACTCCCGGCTCGTCGCCGGCCACGTCGTCGTAGCGCTTCTCATCGTCGTCCCCGGCCTCCTCGTCGTCGTCGTAGAGGCGGCGCTCGATCTCCTGGCGGTCGGCCACCATCAGCCAGCGGTTGTCGCGCACGATGATCATGGAGCCCACGGCGGTGATGAAGTTCTCGCGGTCCGGCAGGTCGTCCTCGTCGACCCCGTCGAACAGCGCGGTGAGGTCCTCGCCGTCCATCTTCCCGGGAATGGTGAGGCCCATCAGGGACAGGATCGTGGGGGCCACGTCGTGGCTGGACGCATACCAGTCGACGTCGTCGCCCGCCATCTCACCGCTGGGGTGGCGGATCAGGTACGGCACCTCGTAGCTCTCGCGGTGGGAGGTGGGCGCCGCCCGGCCCAGGAAGTCGTGCTCGCCCAGGGCGATGCCGTGGTCGCTCAAGAGGTAGACCACCGTGTTCTCGAGTAGCCCGCGGTACTCGAGCGAGTCCATCAGCTCGCCCACCCGACGGTCCACGCCCTCCACATGCTCCACGTAGCGCTCGCGCACCCGATCGACGGCACTATCCCCGAAGCGAAGCTCCACGAGCCGGCCGTCGATCAGGCCGATCCCCTCCTCCTCCACCTCGCCCGGCCGGACGTAGACGAGCGGCACCTGCGCCGCGTCGAAGGGATCGAAGGCGTCGATGGCCAGGAAGAAGGGCTGCCCGCCCCTCAGGCCGCGGAGCGCGCCGATCCCGGTCCGGATGGTGCGGGCGGCGGCTTCGCCGGCCCGGTCGATCGAGGGCAGGAGCTCGGTCTGGATCCCCGCTGCGGGCGGGCCGCTCGGCGGCTTGGGCGCACCCGGGCTGCGGCGCACGTCGGGAAAGCGCGGGCCCGCGAACACCGGGTTGTCGGTTACCCAGACGGTGGTCACGCCCGCCGCCCGCATCACCTCGGTCATCAGCGGCTGGTGGTCCCACACGGGGTTGAAGCCGGGGACGGCCGGCATCCCCTCGGTCCGGCGCCAGTCACGGAAGGGAAAGCCGCGCATACCGGTCGCCAGGGTGCGCCGCACCGACAGCGCGGGCATGGACTCCGGGATGGCCCGGTCGAAGCGCAGCGAGTCGCCGGTGAGGTCGTCCAGGTTGGGCGTGTCGGCGGGCGAGTCGCCCTCGAACGCGTTCACATGGCTGGCCCGCACCAGCGGAAGCACCACCAGCACGACGTTCAGCCGCTCCTCGTCGGTGTCCTGGGCGCGGGCCGACCGCGGCGCCATGGCGGACCCGGCCAGCGCCGCACCGGCGGCGGTCGCCCCGCCGCGCCGCAGCAGGCCCCGGCGCGTGAGCGTCACCCGCCGATCACCGCCTTGGTCCCGGAGGGCTGGAACTGCGGCAGCGTGCCGCCGGCCTCGTCCTCGAGCACGCGCCAGAGCCGGTCGACCACCTGGGGATGGTCGGCGGCCACGTCGCGCAGCTCGCGCGGGTCGCGGCTCTTGTCGTAGAGACGCTTGCGCCTGCCCTCGCTGTCGGAGATCAGAAACCACTCGCGGTCGCCGCAGAGCACGTAGTTGTCGTAACAGGAGGTGAAGTGCGGCCGCGCGGCCGGCTCGCCGCCCTCGAAGAACACCGACAGGTCCTCCCCGTTCATCATCCCCGGCGCCCGGACCCCCATGAAGGAGAGCGCAGTGCGCGACAGGTCGTGCGTGGAGGCGAAGAAGTCGCTGGTCTCACCGGCGAGCTTGCCCTCGGGGTGCCGGATCATGCAGGGCACGTGGTAGATGTGCCATTGGGCCCTTGCGCCGTGCTTGCCCAGCACGCCGTCCTCGCCCAGGGTGAGCCCGTGGTCGGACATGTACATCACCACGGTCTCGTCCAGCAGGTTGCGGTCGGCCAGCGTGTTCATCAGGCGCCCGACCCACTCGTCCATGAAGGTGATCTCCGCGGCGTACAGCTCGCGGACGCGGTCGAGCGTCGGGTCGTCCACGTCCACGTCGATCACCCAGCTGTAGGGGGTCTCGAAGGGCTGGATCGGGATGATCCCCTTCTTCTCGATCCCCTTCGGGCCGCCGAAGCGGTTCATGTAGACCCGCGGCGGGTCGAGCGGCTCGTGCGGGTCGAACGCGTCGACGCCGAGGAAGAAGGGCCGCTTCTTCTCCAGGTCGTCGACCAGGTTGATCCCGCTGCGCACCACCCGCGCGGTGGGGTAGTCGTTGTCGGCGTCGCGGTAGACGCTGTTCCAGCCCACCATCGAGCGCAGCCGGCCCACCTCAACGGTGTCGGAGAGCTCGGGCAACAGGTAGCGCTCGATCGCCGAGCGCTGGGCGGGACGCTTGAAGGGCTTGTTGAGGAAGCGGTAGGCGCCCTGCGAGTAGCTGGGCCGGGCCCAGTCGAGCGTGCGCCGGAAGTTGCCGAAGCGCGGACCGATCAGGAAGGGGTTGTCGGTGCAGTAGGCGGTCTCGACCCCCGCCTCGCCCAGCGTCTCGGTGATGATCGGCTGGAAGTCCGGAATCGGGATCCAGCCGGGTCCCACAGGCAGCCCCTTGGTGGGCACGTAGTTGCGAAACGGGAACGAGCGCACGCCGGTGAGAAGGGCCCGGCGAGCGGGCCCGGTGGGCATCGCCTCGGGCACCGCGAGGTCGAACTTCAGCGAGTCCTTGGCCAGGGCGTCCAGGTTCGGCGTGTTGTTGCGGCTGTCCCTGTTGTAGGCGCCGATGTAGTCCGCGCGCGTGGAATCCGTGAAGATCAGGACGACGTTGGGCGCATCGGAGCCGTGGTCGGTGGAGGGCTCGAAGTAGTCGTCGCCGCAGGCTGCGGCGCCCATGGCGGCGGCACCGGCGCCGCCGGCCTGGAGCAAACCTCTGCGTGTAAAGCCGCGGCGCGAGCCCATGCGTACCGGCGGCAGGCTAGCTGAGGAGTCCCCTAGCTCCGCCGCGAGAACGGGGTGTCCGGGCGCTCCCAGGCCTCGCCGTCGATCTCCAGATCGACCCGCTCGTCGTAGAAGGCCACCCGGTCGGTGATCGGGTCCACCTCGCGCTCCGGGTCGGCGTAGCTCCAGGCGATGGCCTTTTCGCCGGCCACCGTGAAGTGCTCGGCCTGGCCCTTGTAGGCGCATACGGTCGACTTGTCAGCCGGCTCCAGCTCGGCCGAGATGTCCTCGCGCGGCACGTACCAGCGCGGCGGCAGGCCGGTCTCGAACAGGACGACGGAGCGGTCGGTGTCGGCCACCACCTCACCGCCGATGCTGATGCGCACCCTCCGCGAGGAGGGGCGCACGTCGAGCCGGTGGTAGGGGTCCCGGGGATGGCCGAACAGCAGCTCGTCCTCCTCCAGCCACTCGTCCAGCGCGTCGAAGTCGATCTGCACCAGGTCGTGGCGCCGCTGCACCGCCTCCTCGGGGACGAGGTCGAGGCGCACGTCCTCCTCGGGGAACAGCCACACGGGCAGGCGGTTGCTCTCGTGCAGCAGCCGGACGTTGCGGCTGTCCACCACGGTTTCGCCGCCGAGGCGACCGCGCACCCAGCGGGGCGAGCGCTCCAGGAACTCCACCGTGTCCGGCGGGTCGAAGTTGAAGGAGCCGCTGCTCTGGCTCCCGAACGGTCCGGTGCCGAGGGTGAGGGTCATGGCCCGAGGGTAGAGAGCGCGGCCGGCCGAGCCGGCCGGCCCCCCCTCAGGACGTGCCGGCGCTCACCTTCTCGGGCACCTCGATCTCGCGCTTGAGGATCTTCCCGGTCGGCCCCTTGGGCAGCTCGTCGGTGAACCAGATCTTGCGCGGGTACTTGTAGGCGGCGATCTTCTCCTTGACGTAGCTGCGCAGCTCGTCGGCCTCCACCTCCTCACCCTTCTTCAGCACCACGGCGGCGCCCACCTCCTCGCCCAGCGCCTCGTCGGGCACCGCGAGCACCGCCGCCTCCTGCACGGCGGGGTGTTCGTACAGCACCTCCTCGACCTCGCGCGGGTAGATGTTGTAGCCGCCGCGGATGATCAGGTCCTTCTTCCTGTCCACGATGAAGAAGTAGCCGTCCTCGTCCACCTTGGCCATATCGCCGCTCTTGAACCAGCCCTCGGCGGTGATGGACTCCTCCGTGGCCTCGGCCCGCTCCCAGTAGCCCCGCATGATGTTGTGGCCGCGGATCACGATCTCGCCGACCTCGCCCTGTTCCACCTCGGCGCCCTCCTCGTCCCAGACCTGCATCTCCACGCCCTCGATCGGCGTCCCGATCGAGCCCGCCTTGCGCTCACGGTCCGGATGGTTGAAGGAGGCGACGGGCGAGGTCTCGGACAGGCCGTAGCCCTCGAGGATCGCGCAATCGAACTTGTCCTCGAACGCGCGGATGAGCTCGACCGGGATGGCGGCCCCGCCCGACATGCACAGGCGCAGCGTGGAGACGTCGGTGGAGTCGGCCCCCTCGGCGTGCAGCATGGCGTTGTACATGGTGGGCACGCCCTGGAAGACCGTGACCCCGTCGCGCTCGACGATCTGCAGCGCCTTGTCCCCGTCGAAGCGGGGGATCATGGTCACGCAGGCGCCGGCGGTCACCGCCGCGTTCATCGTGCAGGTCTGGCCGAAGGTGTGGAACAGGGGCAGCGCGCCCAGCAGCACGTCGTCGGTCGAAAAGTCGCCCAGGGTGCTCACCACCGTCCGGCAGTTCTTCTCCAGGTTCTCGTGGGTCAGCTCGGCGCCCTTGGGCTGGCCGGTGGTGCCCGAGGTGTAGAGGATCACCGCGGTGTCCTGCTCGCCGCGCTCGACGATGTCGTGCTCGGTGCCGTACTCGCCCACGAGCTGCTCGAACTCGCCCGGCTTCACCTCGATCACCTCGGCGCCGGCCTCCTCCGCGCCCTTGGCCGCCGCCTCCGCGAAGTCGTGCCAGGCGAACAGCAGCTTCGCGCCCGAGTCGCCGAGGTAGTAGGCCACCTCGCGGCCCTTGAGCAGCACGTTCATCGGCACGACCACGCCGCCGGCGTGCAGGATCCCGTAGTAGATCGCCGGGAAGTAGGGGACGTTGGGCATCATGAGCCCCACGCGGTCGCCGGGCTCGAGACCCCGGTCCTCGAGCAGGTGCGCGATCCGAGCCGCCGCCCCTTCGAGCTGCTGGTAGGTCAGCTCCGTGTCGTCGAGCTTGAAGGCGACCCCGTCCGGGTGCCGCTCCGCCGTCTCGGTCAGGATCGTGGCCAGGTTGTCGCTCATCTCACTCCTCTTCCGCCTCCGGTCATCGCACCCTATACCCCGGCCACACTGGGGACGTGGCCCCATTTAATGCCGCATACGAGCATCAAAAGCGCCCACACCCCGACCTGCCGGACCCCGCCGTCTTTCCTAGCGCAGCCCGGAAAGGGAGCTGCCCACGTCCCGCGCTACGTCGAAGAGCGGGTCGGGCCAGAGGCCGACGGCGATGGTCGCCACCGCGAACAGGATCGCCACCGCCGCCACCTCGGGTTGGGCTCGCAGGTCGGCCTCGGGCGACCAGCCGGCCACGGGCTTGACCCGCCGCCGCGGCAGCCCGGGCAGCTCGACCTCGTAGCGGCCCATCCACATGACCGCCACCACCCGCAGGTAGTACGCGAGCGAGACCACCGAGCCCACCACGATCACGATCCCGAGCCAGGTGTAGTCGCCGGAGACGGTGGCGTCGATCAAATAGAACTTCCCGATGAAGCCGCCGGTGGCCGGAAAGCCGGCGAGGGACAGCATCGCGATCGTCATCGGCAGTGCCAGCCAGGGCTGGGTGCGGCCCAGGTCCTCGATCGCCGCGAGGTCGTCGCCGTGCTCGGATACCCGCTCGCGGGCCACCACCACCGCGAAGGCGGCCACGTTCATCAGGAGGTAGACCGCCAGGTAGAAGAAGGTGGCTCGCAGCCCGAGCTCTGTGGCCACGACCACGCCGGCCAGCAGATAACCCGCCTGGGCCACGCTCGACCAGGCGAGCATCCGCTTGAGCGAGCGCTGGGCGATGGCCCCGACGTTGCCGACCACGATGGTCACCGCCGCCAGGGCCGCCAGCGCCGGCGCCCACTCGAGCTGCGAGAGGCCGAGCGCCGACACGAACAGGCGCATGAAGATCGCGAAGGCCGCTGCCTTGGTGGCCACGGCCATGAAGGTGGTGATGGGGGTGGGGGCGCCCTGGTAGACGTCGGGCGTCCACTGGTGGAAGGGGGCCACGGAGGCCTTGAAGGCCAGGCCCACGGCCGCGAACCCGATGCCCGTGAGCAGCAGGGGGTCCGTGATCCCGACGCTGTCGCCCACCGCGGCCTGGATGCCCGCCAGCCCGGTCGCGCCCGTGGCCCCGTAGATCAGCGCCAGTCCGTAGAGCAGCGTGGCCGAGCCCACCGAGCCGATCACGAGGTACTTGAGCCCGGACTCCAGCGAGGTGCGCCGCCACAGCTCGGTGGCGCACAGCACGTAGAGCGGGATCGAGAGCAGCTCCAGGCCCACGAAGAGCACGATGAGGTTCTCGGCGCCGGCGAGCACCACCATGCCGGCGATCGAGGCCAGGAGCAGCGAGTAGTACTCGCCGTGCGAGGCCTCGCGTGGGGCGCGGCTGCGCAGCGAGAGCACGATCGCCACCAGGCCGGCGACGTAGAAGAGCATCGAGGCGCCCAGTGTGAGCGTGTCCATCGCCAGACCGCGCACGAGGATGGGCTCGAGGTCGCCCGGCTCCCAGATCCAGATCGTGAGCCCGATGGCGGTCAGCAACGCGACCGCCGTGAGCGCGGGCACGACCTGGTGGCGCACGACCTGAGACCGCAACAGCCCGACCATGAGCACCACGATCGAGCCGCCCACCACGCTGAGCAGCGGCGAGAGCTGCTTGTAGTCGATGTCGGGAGCGGGGACGTCGGCGAGCGGAGCGATCATTCGATGATCAGCACCTCCCCGTCGTCCGAGTCCGCACGGGCCTGCTCCTCCTCGGCCACCGTCGCGGCCCGCTCGATCTTCTGCACCGTCGAGCGCTCGGTGCGCTCAACCACGAAGCTCGGATAGAGCCCGAGCGCCACGATCAGCACCACCAGCGGCGCCACCGCGGCGAGGTCCAGCCGCCCGATCTCGCGCGACTCCACCGCAGGTCCCACGCGGTTGTGCATCGCGCGTTGGAAGACGCGGATCATGTACACCGCCGCGAGCACCACGCCGATGCTGGCCACCGCTCCGTAGACGAACTTGTCCTCCAGGGCGCCGAAGAGGATCAAGAGCTCGCCCACGAAGTTGGCCGAGCCGGGCATGGCCAGCGTGGCGAAGGTGGTGATGAGAAGCAGCGCGGCGAGTACCGGCGCACGGAAGGCCATGCCCCCCAGCTCGGCGAGCGACTCGCTCCCCCCGGCGCGAAGGGCGATCACGCCGATGAGCAGGAACAGCGGCACCACCACCAGGCCGTGGTTCAGCATCTGGAGGACCGCGCCCTGCGCCCCCTTCGGGTCGAGGGCGAAGATCCCCAGCACGATGAAGCCCAGCTGGGCGATCGAGGAGTAGGCCACCACCAGGCGCACGTTGTCCTGCGAGAAGGCCAGGATCGAGCCGTAGAGAATCGAGAAGACGGCCATGATGATGAACAGCTCCTGCCAGTGCTGAGAGCCCTCGGGCATCACCGGGAGCACGATGCGCAGGAAGCCGTATACGCCCACCTTGGAGAGCACGCCCGAGAGGAGCGCCAGCACCACGATCGGGGTCGCGCGGTAGGTGTCGGGCACCCACCCGTGCAGCGGGAAGAGCGGTGCCTTGACGAAGAAGGCGAGCGCGAAGAGCAGCACGATCCAGTGCTGGCTTCCCTCCGGTACCGAGCGTTGCTGGAGCTCGGCGATGGAGAAGGAGATCTCGCCGCCGTCGGGGGTGGCCAGCACCCCGAGCGCGATGGCGGCGGCCAGCATCAGCAGCGAGCCGGCCAGCGTGTAGATCACGAACTTGGTGGTGGCCCGCACCCGGTCGCCGCTGCCCCAGCCGCCGATCAGGAAGTAGAAGGGCACCAGCATCAGGTCGAAGAAGACGATGAACAGGGCCAGGTCCTGGGCCATGAATGCGCCCAGCACGGCCGTCTCGGCGAGCCCCATGTGGAAGAAGAAGGCGCGCGGCCTGTCGTGCTCGCGGATGCAGGCCACCAGCGTGCAGGGCACCCAGGCGATCGCGGTGAGCGCGACCATGAACAGGTTCAGCCCGTCGACACCGAGCTGGTAGCGGATCCCGAGCTCGGCGATCCACTCGTCGTCGGTCACGTACTGCAGGCCGGTCCGGCCGCTCTCGAAGTCGACCAGCATCAGGACCACGTAGGCCAGCACCCACACCGTGCCGGTCAGGACCGCCCAGCGAGCCAGCCCGCGCGGCAGGAACAGCCCCAGCACCCCGGCGGCCAGGGGCAGGAAGAGCACGATCGAGAGGTGGATGGTCACGAGCTGGCGATCAGGAAGTAGAGGGACAGGGCGGCGATGCCCAGCAGCAGCATCAGCGCGTAGGCGCGCAGGAAGCCGGTCTGGATCGCTCGGGCGAGCGAGGTGCCCGCCCGCACGATCCCGGTGGCGCCGCCGACGATGAAGCCCTGGACGAAGTCGGTCTCGATCACCCGGCGGCCGAAGGAGCCCGCGGTGGCCATCGGCCGCACGAAGACGGCGTCATAGAGCTCGTCGAAGTACCACTTGTGGAACAGGATGCGGTGCACGGTCGCGAAGCGCTCCTGCAGGCCCCGGGTGATGCCGCGCCGGCGCACGTAGAAGACGTAGGCCAGCCCGATGGCGAACAGCGCGACGACGCCGCCGGCCGCCAGCCCGGTCCACTCCGCGCCCTCGCTGGGATTGTCGTCGAGATAGATCGACTCCTCGAAGGTGGGCTCGAGGAAGTGCTCCAGCATGTCGGTCAGGCCCGGGACCCCGACGACCCCGGCGATGAGGGACAGCACCGCCAGCGGGACCATCGCGAACTTCATCGGCCACGCCTTCTCGGCCACCACGTGCTCGGGTCCGGGGAAGCCCACGTCGGTGTCCTCCGACTCGCCCGTGGCGGGGTTCATCGGCTCGCCGTGGGCCGCGTGGCCGCCCTCCAGCTCGCGCGCCTCGGGCACCGGCTCGCCGAAGAAGACGCGGAAGACCATCCGGAAGGCGTAGAAGCCGGTGAGCGCGGCCCCCAGGTAGCCCGCGAGCGCCAGCAGCACCCACGCGCTGCCGCGATTCAGCGTGTAGGCGAGCACCTCGTCCTTGGAGAAGAACCCGGCGGTGAGCGGAAAGCCCGACAGCGCCAGCGCGCCGATCGTGAAGGTGATGAACGTGAAGGGCATGGCCTTGCGGAAGCCGCCCATGCGGTCGATGTCCTGGGTGCCCGCCATAGCGCCGATGATCGAGCCGGCGCCCATGAACAGCAGGGCCTTGAAGAAGGCGTGGCTCATCAGGTGGAAGAGCCCGGCGCCGTAGGCCGCCGCGGACACGCCGAGCACCATGTAGCCGATCTGCGAGATCGTCGAGTAGGCGATGATGCGTTTGAGGTCGGTCTGCACCAGCGCCACCGTGGCCGCGAACAGGATCGTGGCCGTGGCCAGGATGGCGCTGATGTCGGCGGCGGTGGGCGCGAGCTGGAACAGCGGGTAGCAGCGGGCGATCAGGTACACGCCCGCGGTGACCATCGTGGCCGCGTGGATCAGGGCCGAGACCGGCGTCGGGCCCTCCATGGCGTCGGGCAGCCAGGTGTGCAGCGGAAGCTGCGCCGACTTGGCGAAGGCGCCCACCAGGATCAGCAGGCAGGCGGCCACCAGGGTGCCGTCGTCGGTTCCGAAGACCTCGGGCGCGCGCTCGAAGACGCCCGCGTAGTCCAAGCGAGCCCGTCTCGCTCAGGAGCAGGAAGGCGGCGATCACCAGGCCCACGTCGCCGATCACGTTGATCACGAAGGCCTTGATCCCCGCGTGGGTGGCGGTGCTGCGCCGGTACCAGAACGAGATCAGCAGGTAGGAGGCGGCGCCGACGAACGCCCAGCCCACGATGAGCAGGACGAAGTTCGCCGCCAGCACCAGCAGCAGCATCGAGAAGACGAAGTAGTTGAGGTAGGCGAAGTAACGGGCGAAGCCGCGGTCGCCGCCCATGTAGGCCACCGAGTACACGTGGATGAGAAACGACACGCCGCTCACCACGAGGCACATGAACACCGACAGCGGGTCGATGAGGATCGCCACGTCGACGTCGAGATCGATGGTGGCGGCGTAGGTCCAGGCTGAGGACACCAGCTCGCGGTCGTCGGCGGGATGGTCCTGAAGGTCCACCAGCGCGCCCACCGACGCCAGGAAGGAGAGCCCGATGGCGGAGCTGGCGATCCAGCCGGGCCAGCGGGTGGGCAGCACACGCCAGCCGAGCGAGATGATCAACAGGCCCGCGAGCGGGAAGGCGAGGATGAGCCAGCCGTAGCTTGTGGCGCTCACCCGCGGCTCACCCGCGAAGCTCCGTCATCTCGTCAACGTCGATGCGGAGCCGGTTCCGGTACATGGCCACGATGATCCCGAGGCCGATCACCACCTCGCAGGCGGCGATGACCATCACGATCAGGGCGAAGACCTGCCCGTCGTGGCCGCCGTGCATGCGGGCGAAGGCGATCAGGGCCAGGTTCCCGCCGTTCAGCATCAGCTCGAGGCAGAGCAGCACCACCAGGGGGTCGCGCCGGATGATCACCCCGGCGGCGCCGACGCAGAAGATGAAGGCCGAGAGGACGAGGAACCAGGTGATGTCCATTAGACGCGGACCTCGAGCGTCTCCGGGCCGGGCGGGGCGCCGGGCTCGGCGAGGTCCTCCTCGGGCAGCCCGCGCCGGCGGCGAGCCAGCACGATCGCGCCCACCGCGGCCACGAGCAGCAGGAAGGAGGCGGCCTCGAAGGGGAGGAGGAAGCGCTGGAGCAGCAGCGACCCGATCTCCTCGGGGGAGCCGTACCCGGGTCCCACGTCCGGCCCGCGTGTGCCGAGCGCACTCAGGCCCGTGCCGATGAGCGCCACGCACAGCTCGAGCGCGATGGCCAGCGCGAACAGCGGGCCGAACGAGGTGATCAGGCTGTCATCGGGTCGCAGCGGCTGGTCGTGGCCGCCGATGTAGGCCACCACGAAGATGTAGAGCACCATCACGGCGCCGGCATAGACCACCACCTGGGCGGCCGCCAGGAACTCCGCGCTGAGCAGCAGGAAGAGCACGGCCAGGGCCACCAGGTGCATCACGAGGGAGAGCACGCAGTAGAAGGGGTTGGGCAGCGCGACCACCCCGATCGCCCCGCCCAGGGCCACCGCGCCGGCCAGGAAGAACAGCACCTGCTCGAACCACATCGCCCTACTCGCCCTCGCGACGCAGGGGGGTGTGCTCGGGCGGGTCGGCCAGGAGCATCTCCTTCGTGAATATCAGGTCGCTGCGTGAGTAGTCGGCCAGCTCGTAGTCGTTGCCCATCGTGATGGCGTCGAAGGGGCAGGCCACCTCGCAGTAGCCGCAGAAGATGCAGCGGGCCATGTTGATCTCGTAGACGGCGGCGTAGCGCTCGCCGGCCGACACCTGGTGGTCGGGCGTGTTCTCCGCGGCCACCACCCGGATGCACTTGGCCGGGCAGGCCGCCGCGCACAGCGAGCAGCCCACGCACTTCTCGTGTCCCGTGTCTTCGAAGCGGTGCAGCTTGTGGCGGCCGCGGAAGCGCGGGTACACGGGCGTCTTCTCCTCCGGGTACTCGATCGTCACCGGGCCCTCGATCACGCGGCCGAGGGTGGTGCGCAGACCGCGCAGCGTCTCGCCGAAGATGCGGTAGGCCGCGCCTATCCCGCCGGGCTCGGGGCCGCGCGGGACCGGGACGGCCGCGTCCTGCCACTCGCTCATGTGAGCACCAGCACGGTCGCGGTCACCAGCACGTTGAGCGTCGCGAGCGGCAGCAGGATCTTCCAGCCGAAGGACATCAGCTGGTCATACCGCAGCCGCGGCAGCGAGGCCCGCACCCAGATGAACAGCAGCACGAAGGCCAGCAGCTTGATGAGCATCCACAGCGGGGCGAGCGCCACCGGGCCGGGCCCGTGCCAGCCGCCGAGAAAACAGGCGGCCGCGATGCTGGAGATGATGATCACCTCGATGTACTCGGCCATGAAGAACGAGCCGAAGCGCATCCCGCCGTACTCGGTGTTGAAGCCGCCCACGATCTCCGCGTCGCCCTCCGGGAGGTCGAACGGTGCGCGCGCCGACTCGGCAAACCCGGCCGCCATGAAGATCAGGAAGCCGACGAACTGCGGAACGATGTACCACATCGAGCCCTGCGACTCCACGATGTCGACCACCGACAGCGATCCGGCCGTCATCGCCACCCCGAGCAGCGACAGGCCCAGCGCCACCTCGTAGGAGATCAGCTGGGCTGCGGCGCGCATGGCCCCCAGGAAGGAGTACTTCGAGCCGGACGCCCAGCCGCCGAGCATGAGCCCGTAGAAGGCCAGCGCGCCGAAGGCGAAGAAATAGAGCAGGGCGATCGGCACGTCGATCCCGTACAGGCCCACGTCGCCGCCCCAGGCGCCCTTCGGCCCGAAGGGGATGATGGCCAGCGTGGCCACCGCCGTGAGGATCGAGATGACCGGCGCGATGGCGAACATCCAGGGCACCGCGGTGGAGGGCGTCATCCGCTCCTTGGACAGCAGCTTGAGCACGTCCGCCGCCGGCTGGAGCGCGCCGTAGGGGCCCACCCGGTTGGGGCCGATCCGCGACTGGAAGCGGCCCAGGAGCTTGCGCTCCACCAGCAGGATCACCGGGACGATCGTGAGGATGAAGGCGAAGATCACGATCGCCTTCACGATCAGCCAGATGGTGCTCTCGAGCATCAGCCCACCTCCGCCGGGCTGCGGGCGGGGGAGATCTCCACCGGGCCGTCGGCCAGGCCGGGCGGCGAGAGGAACACGCTGCCGGCGGGCACCCCGGTGCGGACCGCCGCGACGGCCAGCACCGACTCGCCGCCGGCGCTGAGCTCCACCTGGTCGCCCGAGCTCACGCCGATACGGCGGGCGTCCTCCACCGAGAGCTCGGCGGTGGGGCCGGTGTCGAGGAAGCGCAGGGAGGGCGAGTGGGCCACGCCGCCACCGGCCCACAGGGTGGGCGCGCCGGCCAGCCGCAGCCCCTCGGCCGCGGCGGGGGGATCGGCCAGGGCCTCGTCGGAGGGTCGGGCCTCGGGCAGCGCCGAGGCGGCGTCGCGGTCCTGCCAGCGGACTCCCAGTCCTCCCACCTCATCAAGCGTGAGCCCGGCGTAGAAGGGCACCGCCTCGTTCATCAGGGCGGTGACCATCGGCGCCGTCAGCACCCCGGTGCCGGCCTCGAGCCGCTCGCACAGGTCCGCCAGGACCTGCCAGCCGGGACGCACCTCGCCGGCGTGGCCGAGCGCCTGGCGCACCCTCTGCACCCGGCCGTCCGGGTGGGTGACCGTGCCCTCCTTCTCCGCGTAGGTCTCGGCCGGGAAGATCACGTCGGCCTCGCGCTCGAGGGCCTCGCTCGGGAAGCTGCTGAAGGCGATCACCGCGGCCGCCTGCTCCAGCGCCGCCTCCGGAAGCTCGGTGCCCACCAGCAGCAGGGCACCGCCCTCGGCGCCGGCCGGATCGCCAGACTCGGGAGCGTCGGTCAGCCCCGGCCCCAGGTGCGGGGAGCAGCCCACCTCGCGCAGCCCGCGCCCGTTCGCATCGGCCGGGATGGCGATCAGGCCCGACTCGGGCTTGTCCGCGATGCCCAGCGCGCCCGCCAGAGCCAGCAGCGCCTCGGTGGTCTCCGCGCCGCGCTCGCCGGCGAGCAGGCGCTCGCCCCACAGGACCACCACGTCGCCCGCGTCGCGCAGCTCGGCGGCCAAGGCGCGCACCGGCGCCGCCTGCTCGCTGCCGGCCGCGCCCGCGCCGTGGCCGTTCGTGGCGGCCTGCGCCGCAACGGGACGGCCGGCGACGAAGCCGGCGGAGGCGCCCGCCCGCCGGGCCAGCTCGTTCACCGGCGCGCCCGCCACGCGCGGCGAGCCCAGGGCGGCGGCCAGCGCCGCCAGCACGGCCTCGGCGCTCCCCGGCGCGAAGCGCAGCGCCGCGGCGGCGTTGGCGTCGAGGGTGGACGGGCGGCTCGAGACCGTGAGCACCTTGGCGCCGTTGCGCCGCGCCGCCTTACGGATGCGCAGGTCGAGGATGGGCGCCTCGTCCAGCGGCTCGGTGTCCACCACCAGGATGGCGGCGGCGTGGTCGATGTCGGAGACCCGGGCGCTGAGATCGGTCCGGGCGAGGATGCGGGCCGCCTCGGCCCCGGTGGCGGGGCCGCTGGTCAGGTGGGGAGAGCCGAGGCCGGCGCGCAGCAGATGCTGGACGAGGAAGCCCTCCTCGTTGGTGGTGCCCCCACCGACGTGGGCGACGGTGCTCGCGCCCGATTTGCGGAGCGCCGCTCCGGCCTCGGACAGCGCGCGCTCCCAGCTGACCTCACGCAGGTAGCCGCCGTCGCGCACCATCGGAGCGGTGATCCGCTCCTCCGCGGCGAAGGCCTGGTAGCCGAAGCGGCCCTTGTCGCACAGCCAGCCGTCGTCCACCTCCTCGTTGTCGCGGGCCAGCACGCGGACGACCTTCACGTCGTCTCGGAGCGTCAGCGTCACGTTGCACTGGGCGGGGCAGAGGGTGCACACGGTGCCGGAGTCCTCGATGTCCCAGGGGCGCGCGCGGAAGCGGTAGGCGCGTGGAGGTCAGCGCGCCCACCGGGCAGAGCTCGATGATGTTGCCGGAGAACGGCGCCACGTACGGCCGCCCGTCGTTGGTGCCCACGAAGGTGTGGTCGCCGCGCTCGAGGAACACCAGCTGGTAGTCCTCCGCGATCTCCTGGGAGAAGCGCACGCAGCGGTAGCAGAGGATGCAGCGCTCGCGGTCGATCGCCACCAGCGGCGACAGCTCGAGCGGCTTCTTGAAGTGGCGCTTGGGCTCGATGTAGCGCGAGCGCCCGGCCCCCCAGCCGTAGGAGATGTCCTGCAGCGGGCACTCGCCCCCCTTGTCGCAGACGGGGCAGTCGAGCGGATGGTTGACCAGGAGGAACTCGACGATCGCGTTCTGGGCGTGCTTGACCCGGTCCGAGGTGGTGTTCACCACCATCCCGTCGCGCACGGGGGTCGAGCAGGAGGTCTGCAGCTTGGGAATGCCCTCGATCTCCACCAGGCACATGCGGCAGGCGCCCACCGGCTGGCCCAGCTTGGGCTCGTAGCAGAAGTAGGGGATCTCGACGTCGCCATGCTTGGCCGCGTCCACCAGCAGCGCCCCCTCGGGCGCCCGCACCTCGCGGCCGTCGATCTCGAAGGTGATCCACTTGAGCTCCGGGCGGGCCATGGTGAGATTCAGCCCACTCCGGCCTCGTGCACCGCCCCGAGCTCGCCCGCGCCCACGGGCTCGATCGAGGCGATGTCGCGGCGGGCGCGGGCGTTCTCCATGTGCTGCTCGAACTCGTCCCGGAAGTGCTCGAGCATCGAGCCCACGGGCATGGCCATCGAGTCGCCCAGCACACAGAGGCAGTTCCCGATGATGTTGCCCTGAACCTGGGCCATGATGTCCAGATCCATCGGGGTCCCCTCGCCCGCGTCGATCCGCTCCAGGGTCTTCACCGTCCAGTTGGTGCCCTCGCGGCAGGGAACGCACTTGCCGCACGACTCGTGGCGGTAGAACTCGGCGAGCCGCAGCGCCAGCGGCACCAGCGGCTCGGAGTCGTCGACCACGATGACCGACGCAGTGCCGAGCATCGAGCCGGCCTCGGCCATCGCCTCGTAGGTGAAGGGAAGGTCGAGATGATCCTTCGTGAGCACCGGCGCCGATGATCCGCCCGGGAAGAAGCACTTGATCTCGCGGCCCTCGGGCGGTCCGCCCGCCAGCCCGTAGATGATGTCGCGGACCGACACGCCCAGCTCGACCTCGTAGTTGCCGGGCCGCTGCACGTTGCCCGACACCGACACGATCTTGGTGCCGGTCGACTGGCCCATACCGAGGCCGCGGTACCAGTCGACGCCCTTCTCGATGATGAGCGGCGTGTTGCAGAGCGTCTCGACGTTGTTGATCAGCGTCGGACCCTGGTACAGGCCCTGATTGGCCGGGAACGGCGGCTTGAGACGCGGGTTCCCGCGCTTGCCCTCCAGCGCGTCAAGCAGGCCTGTCTCCTCGCCGCAGATATAGGCCCCTTGGCCACGGTGCACCACGAGGTCGAAGGTGTGGTCGGAGCCCAGGATGCGCTCACCCAGGAAGCCGCGCTCGTAGGCCTGGGCCACGGCGGCGTCGAGGATGTCGGCCTGCAGCTCGTACTCGCCGCGGATGAAGATGAAGCCCTTGTTGGCGCCGGCGGCAATCGAGCCGATGATGCAGCCCTCGACCAGCAGGTGCGGGTTCTTCTGCATCAGCAGACGGTCCTTGAAGGCGCCCGGCTCGGACTCGTCCGCGTTGCAGCAGAGGAACTTATCCATCGTGCCCTTGGGGATGAAGCTGGCCTTCTTGCCCATCGAGAAGCCCGCGCCGCCGCGACCGCGCAGCCCCGACTCCTCGAGCTGGTGCAGCACCTCGTCGGGGCTCATCTCCGTCAGCGCCTTGCGCAGCGAGCGATAGCCGCCAAGCCGCTCGTAGACCGCGATCGTGTGCAGGTCGGGCTCGTCGATGTTGGCCAGCAGCACGCGGGTCTCGTTCATCGCTCGTCGTCTCCGTCGCGAGAGGGTGGCGGCTCGCTGGTGCCGGGGGCCAGCGGCTCCGGCGGGCCCGGCACGCCCTCGTCCGGGCCGACCGCGGGAGGCACGTCGAGCAGCGCGGCGTCCTTCCAGGTGCCGCCGGCGGGGTGCACGTCGGGGTCCTCCTGCGGCGCCGTCCCGCGGGTCGCTGGTGGAGGGGAGGCTGTACCCGGGATCGGGCAGCCCGCGCCCCGGCAGCACCTCCTCGTCCGCCTTCATGGCGCGCACGATCTCGGCGGCGTCGGACTCCGCCAGCGGGCCCACGAAGCGGCCGTTCACGGAGGCCATCGGCGCCATGTCGCACGCGCCGAGGCACTCGAACTCGCGCACCTCCACGTCGTCGAGGCCCTGGTCGGCCGCCTGCTCGGCGACGGCGTCGTAGACCGCCTTCGCGTTGCGCACGTGGCAGGCCACGCTCGTGCACACGTACAGATAGCGGCTGCCGCTGGGCTGCGTGCGCAGCATGTCGTAGAAGGTGGCCACGCTCGAGAGGTAGGCCGGGGTGACCTGCATCACCGCCGCCACCTGTCGCATCGCCTCGGGCGAGCACCAGCCGTGCAGCCGCTGGGCGGCCCCCAGCGCCGGCAGGGTGGCGGAGTGACGGTCCGGATAGAGGCCCATGAGCCGCTCGATCTCGGTGCGCAGGCCCTCGGGCACCTCCACGTCGGCGGGATCGGGGACCGTGGCGGGATCCTCGTCCAGGCGCACCGCCTCGTCCCAGCCCGGGGGCAGCGAGGCGGCTCGCAGGGCGCCCTCGTCGCCGGCCTCCTGCATCCGATCGTCCATCAGCGGTCTACGCCGCCCAAGATCGGGTCGAGCATCGCCACGCAGGCGATGAAGTCGGCGATCAGCGAGTCCTTGGCCATCTCCGGCAGCGCCTGGAGGTTCACGAAGCTCGGGTCCCGCATGTGCACGCGCGCCGGCTTGGCCGAGCCGTCGGCCCGCACGAAGCAGCCCAGCTCGCCGCGCGGCGACTCGATCGCCGCGTAGGCCTCGCCCGGCGGTACGCGGAAGCCCTCGGTCACGAGCTTGAAGTGGTGGATCAGCGCCTCCATCGAGGTGGCCAGCTCGTGGCGGGGCGGCAGCGCGACCTTGCGGTTCGTGGTGATGTAGGGGCCCTCGGGCAGGCCGTCGAGCGCCTGCTCGATGATCTTCAGGGACTCGCGCATCTCCTCCACGCGCACGCGGAAGCGGTCGTAGTTGTCCCCGACGCTGCCCACCGGCACGTCGAAGTCGAACTGCTCATAGCCGCTGTAGGGCATAGCCTTGCGGAGGTCCCACGCGTGTCCGGAGGCGCGCAGGAGCGGTCCGGTCACGCCCAGCTCCAGGAGTCGCTCCTGGGAGACGATGCCGGTGCCCTTCGTGCGCTGCAGCCAGATCTCGTTGCGGTCGAGCAGCGCCATGTACTGGTCGATGCGGGTGCGCATCACCTCGCAGAACTCACGCGTCTTCTGCTCGAAGCCGGGCGGGATGTCCTCCATCACGCCCCCCACCTGGAAGTAGCGCGTGTGGATGCGCTGGCCGCCGGACATCTCGAACAGGTCGAGCGCCAGGTCGCGGTCGCGGCAGCCCCACCAGAGCATCGTGATGGCGCCGAGGTCGAGCGATCCGGTGGCGATCCAGAACAGGTGCGAGGCCACCCGGTTGAGCTCCAGGTGGATCACGCGCAGGAACTGGGCGCGGGGCGGCACCTCCTCGCCGAGCAGCTGCTCCACCGCCATGCAGAAGGCCATCGCGTTGAAGTAGTAGGAGAGGTAGTCCATCCGCTCGACGAACGTGATGGCCTTCCAGTACTGCTGGTCCTCGCAGCTCTTCTCGATGCCGGTGTGGACGTAGCCGATGATCGGCTTGACGTCGCGCACCACCTCGCCCTCAAGCGTGGTCAGCAGCCGCAGCACCCCGTGGGTGGCGGGGTGGTGCGGGCCGATGTTGATCGTGAAGAGCTCCTCGCTTCTGCTGAGGTCGGCCTCGGTGACCGCGTCCGTGCCGGCCACCGGCGGCTCGCCCACCCGCGCCATCGTCACCGAGCGCTCGCGCTCGCGGTAGGGGACCTCCAGGGCGGCGGCGCCCGGGTCGGCGGGCGGCTCTCGTCCGTCAGTCATACCAGCGCGGGTACTGGCCCTCGTTGAAGGTGAACATCACCGGCTCGCCTCCCATCGGGAAGTCGCGCCGCTGGGGAAAGCCCTCGTAGTCCTCGGGCATCAGGATCCGGCGCGGGTCGGGGTGGCCCCCGAAGACCACGCCGAACATGTCGTAGACCTCGCGCTCCTGGAAGTCGGCGGTGGGGAACAGGTCGGTGACGGTCGGCAGACTGCGGGTCGTCGACGCCGACCCGCGTGCGCACGTTGAGCCGTTCGCTGCGCTCCATGGAGAGGAGCTGGTAGTGCACGCCCAGCCGCGGCTCCTCCGGCAGGTAGTCGCACCCGTGCAGGCTCATGAGGTAGGGCCAGGTCTCGTCGTCGGCCTCGCTCAGGTAGCCGAGCACGTCGTGGATGGCCGGCGGCGCCACCTCGAGCGTCGCCTGCTCGCGGAAGAACAGGGTGCCGGTGACCGCGTCGTCGGCCACCTGGTCGCGGACCCGCTGAGCGATCAGCTCGAGGCCGGTCGCGTCAATCAACTTCCTCGGTCCCCTCCGCCTGGTAGCGCTCGCGCCAACCCATTCCCTCGGTGCCCATGATCTTGTCCTGCAGCTTCATGATCCCGTAGATCAGCGCCTCGGGACGGGGCGGGCAGCCCGGCACGTACACGTCGATCGGCAGGAACTTGTCGGCCCCGGCGACCACGGCGTAGTTGTTGAACATGCCGGCGGTGGACGAGCAGGCGCCCATCGCGATCACCCACTTCGGCTCCAGCATCTGCTCGTAGAGGCGCCGGATGACCGGCGCCATCTTGATCGAGACGCGGCCGGACAGGATGAGCAGGTCGGCCTGCCGCGGCGAGAAGCGGATCACCTCGGCGCCGAAGCGCGACAGGTCATTGCGGGGCGACCCGATCACGGTGATCATCTCGATCGCGCAGCAGGCCAGCCCGAACCCGAGCGGGAACAGCGCGTTCTTGCGCGCCCAGTTCTGGGCGTCCTCGATCTTGGTGAAGAGCAGGCGCTTCTCCACCTCCCGCTCGAGGTCCTCGCCCTCGAGCTCGCCGCGCAGCATCTGCTGCGCCCGCAGCTGCCGGACACGCAGGTCGTCGACCTTGGTCCGCGTCACTTCCACTCGAGCGCACCTCGCTTCCAGACGAACACGAATGCCACCAGCAGGAGTACGACGAAGATGATCGTCTCGACGAGCGCGAACACCCCGAAGGCGTCGAGTTGGAGCGCCACGGGGTAGAGGAACACGACCTCGATGTCGAACAGGATGAAGAGCATCGCGATCAGGTAGAAGCTGATCCCGAAGCGGAACGTCGACTTCACCTCGGAGGGCAACCCGCTCTCGTAGGGCTCGCTCTTGACCTTGCCGGGCCGCGACGGACCAAGGGCGTGGTTCGCCATCGTGAAGACGACACCGATGCCGAGACCCAGCAGCAGAAACACGAGAGCTGGCAGGTAAGCCTTGAGCACCTCAGCCGGGAGGTATAACGCAACCTTGTGCGAGACAGCCACATAGTGCGAAAGGACACCCGTTGACCGGGTTCCACATCGTCGCCGGAATCGCCGTCCTGGCGGCCAACGCGGTGGCCGCCGGCTGGGGCGCAATCGCCTGGCTGCGCAAGGACGCGCGAGCCTCGATCGTCTTCTGGCCGCTGTTGCGCGTGGCCCAGGCGACGGTGGTCGTCGAGGTGGTGGTCGGCCTCCTGCTGCTGGCCCGTGGCGCGTCGTCGCCGGACGGCCTGCACGTGGCCTACGGCATCGCCCTACTGCTGATCACGCTGCTGAGCGAGGCGATGCGCGCGGGGGTGGCCCAGCGCGAGCTGGACGCCGTGGAGGACCTCGACTCGCTGGACCGTCCGCAGCAGGTGGCGGTGGCCCGCCGGGTGGCCCTGGGCGAGATGGGCGTGATGACCGTCGGCGCGCTGCTGATCGTCACGCTGGCGCTGCGGGCGTATCAGACCGGCGGGGGTTGAGGAGCTCCGTTCGGGGCGCCGCTCGGGGGTGGGCGGCGCTGGGGGGCTGGGTAAAGGGGGTAGGTCCCGGCCGATGGCGGGAGCATTGACGACTTTTCCTCCTGACGGGAGGCAAACTCGACGATGTACCAACTAGCACACCCCCTTACCCCGCAATCAGGCGGCGTGACGGGCGGCGGATCCGGCCGAGCGGAGCGCCAGTCCCTAATGCTCGTGCGTGTGCTCCTCCTCCAGCCCCTCCTGGTGCACGTGCGGATGCGAGTGCGTCTCGCCGTGGTGGCTGTGCTCGTGCGCGTGCTCGACGTGCTCGTGGTCGTGCTCGTCGTGGGGATGCGAGTGGGTGTCGCCGCCGTGGGCGTGCTCGTGGCTGTGAGACTCGTCGTGCTGGTGCTCGCTCATGCCGCTGCCTCCTTGGTGGCCGGTGCAGGGCCCACGGTAGCGCGTGGCCGCAGCTCCACCCGCGAGAGGTCGAAGCCGGCCGGCAGCTCGAGGTCGTGCCGGGCGAGCAGCTCGGCGTCGCCGAGGATCTCGCGACAGCCACCGTCGGCGGCAACGCGCCCTCCGGCGAGGATCACCGCGCGCTCGCAGAGCTCGGCCGCCAGCGGCAGGTCGTGCGTGGTCACCAGCATCGTGCGGTCGATCCGGGCCAGCACCTCGAGCAGCTCCCGGCGCGCGCGGGGGTCGAGGTTCGCCGAGGGCTCGTCCAGCACCAGCAGGCTCGGATGCATCGCCAGCACCGTGGCGATGGCCACCCGGCGGCGCTCGCCCATCGAGAGCTGGTAGGGAGCGCGCGGGCCGGCGGCCTGCATGCGCACCGAGCCCAGCGCCTCGTCCACCCGCTCGAGCACCTGCTCGTTCTCCAGGCCCATGTTGAGCGGCCCGAAGGCCACGTCCTCCGCCACGGTGGGCATGAAGAGCTGATCGTCGGGGTCCTGGAACACCAGGCCCACCCGCAGGCGCAGGTCCGCCAGCGTGTCGGGGCCCACCTGCAGGCCGGCGACCTCGAGCTCCCCGGTGCCGGACATCAGCCCGTTGAGGTGGAGCATCAGCGTGGTCTTGCCCGCCCCGTTGGGGCCGAGCACGGCCACGCGCTCGCCGTGCTCCACGTGCAGCTCGACCCCGCTCAGGCCGGGCTGGCCGTTGGGGTAGCTGAACGCGAGCCCGGTGGCGTGGATGGCGCAGCTCATGCCAGCCCCGCGGCGGCCACCCGCAGCGGCACGAGGGCCACGAGCACGAGCGCCACGAACAGCGCGTCGGCTCGGCGCAGCGCCAGCGGCGCCAGCTGGGGCATGTGCCCGCGGTAGCCGCGGGCGAGCATCGCGTGGTAGACCCGCTCGCCGCGCGCGTAGGTGCGCAGGAACATCGCGGTGGCCACGCGGCCGAGCGCGGCGGCGTGGAGCGCCGTGCGGGGGCGGTAGGCCCGGGCGGCCAGCGCCGCCCGCATCCGCCCGACCTCCTCGACGATCACGAACAGGTAGCGGTACATGAAGGCGGCGATCAGCACGAACAGCCGCGGCACGCGCATCGCCTCCAGCCCGCGCAACACGCTCGGAAAGGACGTGGTGACCCCCAGCAGCACCGCGCTCACCGTGCCGATCACGGCCTTGGCCGCCACTGCGGCGAAGACCTTCAGGCCCTCCTCGTGGACGGTGAGGGGGCCGAGCTCCCACTGCTGCCCGCCGTCACGCACGAAGGGGAGGAAGAGGCCCACCAGGAGGACCAGCGGCAGCACGAAGCGAGCTCGGCGCCAGAGCTCCAGCGCCGGGACCCGGCCGGCCACCGCCACGGCCGCCAGGACCGCCCCGCAGGCCACGTACGCGGGCCAGGCGGAGAGCGGAGTGGTCACGGCCACCAGCGTCACCGCCACCAGGCCGATGATCTTGGCTCGGGGATCCAGCCGATGGACCGGGCTGGCAGGGTCTCCCGCCAGCCCGGTCAGTTCCAGCGAGTGAGTGCAGAGACCGCTCAGGCCGGTGCCCCCCGAGCCGGCGCCTGCGGTGAGCGGCGGCGAAGCAGGAAGGCCAGTCCGTAGCCGATCGCGAACACGGCGAGCGTGCCCACGAAGCCGGCGAGCCCGGTGGCCACCCGCTCGTTCTCCACCCCCGGGAAGGCGTAGTCGGGGATCGGTGAGTCCTCTTGGATTCCGCCCAGCTTGCCCTGATCCAGGAACTGCTTCTCCTCGGCCACCTTCTCGAGCCCGTCCGGGCTCGCAGATGCGAAGGGCGACACCGCGGTGGCGAGGCCGACTGCCAGCGCGAGCCCGGCGACGACCAGGATGCGAGTGGAGACCTTCATGCTGACGCCCTCCCTTGGGCGATCGGCTGGGGCGCGGGCGCCGGCAGCGTCTTGAGCTCCTCGGGGGCGAGGGCGACCAGATCCGGCCGCGAAACCAGGACCGCCGCCACAGCGGCCGTGGTGATCACCGCTTCGCCGATCCCGATCAGCGAGTGCACGCCGAGCATGGCCGGCAGCGACGTGCCGAGCGGGACGGTGTCGGACAGCGCCAGCTCGAACGACGTCGCCGCGGCGCCCACCATGACCGCCAGCCAGGAGACCGTGGCCACGATGCCCAGGAAGACCGTCCTGGCGTGGGGCAGCACCTTCACCAGACCCCCGACCACCAGCCCGGCGAACAGGGCGCCGAGCACGCCCATGTTGAGCACGTTCGCCCCGAGCGCGCTGATGCCGCCGTCGGCGAACGCAAACGCCTGGACGGCGATCACGACGGCCAGGACGAGGCAGGCCAGCCAGGGTCCGAGGAGCACGGCGGCGAGGGTGGCGCCCAGGAAGTGGCCGCTTGTGCCGCCGGCGATTGGGAAGTTGAGCATCTGCGCGGCGAAGATGAACGCGGCCAGCACGCCGAGCAACGGCACGCGCGCCTCGTCCAGCTCGACGTTCGCCACCCGCAGCGCGTAGGCCATGGCGGCGATGGCAAGCACCCCGGCGATTGCGGCGACCCCGCCGCTCAGAAAGCCGTCGGGTATGTGGAGGGCCAGCGGTAGGTCAATCATGCGCGTGTCTCCTCTCCGAGGATGGGTGGGGAAGCTCCTCGCGGGCGCATTCCGCGCAGAGGCCGACGATCGGGAAGTGAGAGAAGCGCGCCTCGAAGCCGAAGTCGCTCTTGATCTGCGAGCGCACCGACTCCATGTCCTCGGGAGCGATCGCCTGCACGCTGCTGCACGAGTCGCAGACCAGGTACTCGCGCTCGCGCGCGCCCGTGAGGCCGTAGAGGCCCGGGCCGTGTCCGAGGTGGAAGTGGCGCACCAGGCCCATCTCTTCGAGCGTCTCCATGTTGCGGTAGACCGAGGCCAGATCGGAGCGCGGCAGGCGCCCGGCCAGGCCGTCGGCCACCTGCTCGGCCGAGATGGGGGCGTCGGCGGCGAACAGCGCTTCGAGCACCAGGCGCCGGGCGGACGAGACCCGGAGACCATGCGAGCGCAGGGCGTCGACGGCGGCGTCCATGTCGGCCGCCGCGATCGACGGCCCGGTGTGGGGGGCGGTCACGGCCCGGCCGATCCTATGCCTAAACGCAAGCCAGTTGCAATTGCGGTTCCACTACAACTGCGTCGCGCTTCCATATCAGTGCCATTCGCGGGCACCGGGCGGTTGGATCACACGACGCCGGGCACCGCCCGCACGGTGATCACAAAGCCCACGATCACGATGGCCAGGGCGGAGGCCGCCGGCAGGGCGGCGCCGATGCGGCCGTCCAGCCGCACTCGCGGCAGCACCCGGCGGGCGTAGACCACCAGCAGCCCGAGCGCGGTGAGCGTGCCGGCCAGGCCCACGCTGAAGGCCACGATCAGCAGCAGCCCGAGCGCCACCTCGTGCTGGGCGATCGCTCCGAGCAGCACCACCAGCGCCGACGGGCAGGGGATCAGGCCGGCGGCCGCCCCCATCCCGATCAGGCTGCGCTTGGTGACCGTGTGATCGTGGTCGTGGTGGTGATGATGGCCGTGGTGGTGGTGCCCGTGGTGGTGATGATGGTGCCCCTCGCCCGGCCCGTGGCTGTGCATCGCCGCCTCCGCGCTCGGCCCGGGGTCGTCGGCCAGCGGCACGGCGCCTCCGGTGGCCGCGGCCTCCCGGCGGGCCCGCGCCCAGCGCAGGCGTGAGCGCAGCACGCCCGCGCCGATCGACACCACGAGCAGACCCGACGCGAGCGTCAGCCAGGGGTAGAGGTCCTCGGGCAGGATGTACTGCGAGAGCAGCAGCGTGACCAGGCCCAGGGCGAACACGCCCATGGTGTGGGTGACCGTGACGGTCCCTCCGAGCCACACGGCGTGCCGCGCGGTGCCGCGCGTGCCGATCAGGTAGGCGGCCACCATCGCCTTGCCGTGGCCGGGCGAGAGCGCGTGCAGGGCTCCCCAGCCGAACGCCGCCAGCAGCAGGAGGAGCAGCACGCCCTCGCCCGAGGCGGCGTCGTCGAACACGCCGGCGAAGCCCTGGCCGCTCCCGTCACGGGTGGCCACGGTCCTCTCACCCTCGGCCCGGGGCGCCATCAGCGTCCCGTCACCGGGCTCGACCGCAAAGCCGGCCTCGCGGCGGTCCAGCGGGCTGCTCAACAGGTCCTCCGGGTAGCGGCGCAGCCCGTTGGTCGGATCGCCCGAGGGCGCGCTCGAGCGCACCGCCGTGCCCTCGCCGGGCGCGGCCACGATCGCCTTCCAGCCCACCCGGTCCGCGAAGGTCTCGTCGCGCAGCTGAACCCGCTCGCCGTCCCGCACGGTCGCCCGCAGGGGCTGCTCGAAGCGCATGGTCTTCAGGCCCGCCTGACCCTCCGGGAAGGACAGCTTGGGCTCGAGCGGCCGGAGCGCCACGCGGCGGCCGTCCACGGTCAGGCTCAGGTTGCGGCGGATCTCGGCCCGCTTGTTCGCGACGATCTCGGCGCGGGACAGCCCGCGCTGCTCGGTGGTGGGAATCTCCGCCTCGTCGAGCACGTAGAGCACGTCCACGCGGTCTTCGGAGACCTTGACCGTGCTCAGGTGGTTGATGGAGAAGTTCCCCAGCGGATGGGCGAACGCGGCCGGCGCCAGCAGGCCGAACGCGGCCACGGTGGCGAGCAGGGCCAGGAGGCGCTTCATCGCAGTCCCTCCAGCGTTGTGGATGCCTGGCGGGCCTGATGGCGGCGAGAGCGCCGCTCGGCCGGCCAGTGCCGTCCGCAGCTCGGAGGCGGCACGCCCGGCGCGGCCGGCGGCCTTCGCCGCCAGGCCAGCGTGGAGGTGGTAGAGCGGCTCGCGAGTCCCGAGGCGCAGCGCGCGCTCAGACCAGGCCAGCCCCGCCTCGGGCCGGCCCGCTCGCGTGAGGGCCCAGCCCAGCGCGTCGGCGCTGCGCAGGCTGGGCGCGTCGGCCCACAGCCTGCGCCCGAGCCGCACCGCGGCGGCCGGGTCGCCGTGGGTGGCCTCGAAGACCACCAGCTCCGCATCAGGCTTGGTGCCGGCCGCCTCCAGCAGCTGCTGCTGGGCGCGCACCACGTCGAGGTCGCGAGCGGCCAGCTCGCGTGCCCCGCGGGCGGCGTCGGTGTCGGCGAGCAGGATGAGGTGGCTCGTGAGGGGAAGCCTTCCCGCCACGCTGCGGAGGCGCCGGGCGGCGCCGTCCAGGTCGCCGGCCGCGCTCTGGACCCGCGCCATACCCGCCTCCGCGGGGGCATACCCGGGCAGGCGGGCCAGCGCCTCGCGGTAGGCCGTGCGGGCCGCGGCCGGCCGGTTGCGCTGGAGCTGGAGGTCGCCGATGAGGGTCTGGAGGTAGGCGACGTTCTCGGGCGCCGCGGCGCCTGCAGACACGGCCAGCCGCATCGACTGGAGCGCCCCTTCGAGGTCCCCGTTGAGCTCGCGGAAATAGGACACGCGCGCGTATGAGGTCAGGTTGGGCTTGGTGTCCAGCATGCGCTGGAGGGTGCGTCCGGCGGCGTCGTAGCGGCCGAGCTCGATCTGGGCGTCGGCGACCACCGGGAGCGAGGCGGTGAGCGCCGGGGCCAGGCGACGCGCCTCGAGGCCAAGACGCAGCTGCTCGCGGAAGTCGTGGCGGAGGCCGGCCAGCGTCCCTGCGCCCAGCACGGCGTCGAGGTTGCGCGCGTCGCTTCGCAGCGCCAGGCCGAAGCTCCTGCCGGCGCGCGAGTAGTAGGAGGGATCGCCCGTGTCGCGGGCCTTCTGCAGGTAGGCGTCGCCCAGCGAGGCGTAGCCGGGGGCGCCGGCCACGCCCTCGCGCGCCGCGCTCTGGAGAATGGCGATGCGCTGGTCGGTCGAGGCGCCCGGGGGCACGTCGGCCTCGATGCCGGCCCCGCCCTGTGGAAGGTCGATGTCGCTCGCGGGCGAGAGGGCCATGAGCGCCAGGAAGACGCACCCGAAGGCGGCCAGCGGGGCCAGAAGCTTGAGGAGATTGGGTCGGTTCGCAGTCATCGCCTTTGTCTCGGTCGGTCGGTGGGGCCGGCGACCCCGGCCGCCCGCCCGCCGGACTGGCGGACGGACGGCACGGGAGCCGAGGGGCTGCTCAGTTGGGCGGCTGCGGCACGGGAGCGTGCTGCGGCTCGATCCGCTTGAGCGTGCTGTTGAACCCGTCGTTCGCGAGCGAGACGTACGGGAACGAGGACCGGAACGGCTTGTCGTTCTGGTCCACTCCGTCACCGAGCGGGATCTGCTTCCCGCCCTGATCGGCCGGCAGCAGGGCTCCGGCGATCACACGCAGCTCGATGTCGACGACGTCGTCAGCGAGCCGGCGGCCGTTCGGGAACCCGGCGGTGTCGCCCGCCAGGGCGCCGAAGCGGCTGGGGTTGGCGGCGGGAGCCACGCCAAGGTTGAGCTTGAGCGTGTCGGCCGCTGCCGGGTTCTTGCCGATCTGCGTGAGTCCGGGCAGGCCGGTCAAGAGCGCCTGCACGATGTCGGTCCGGTTCGTCTCCTTGATGCCCAGGTCGAACAGGGCGTTCAGGATGCGCGCCGGCTCGGGGTTGAGAGCGAACTTGCCGAAGTTCTTCGCGTCGTTGGCCGGCGACGTCGCGTTGAACTTGTCCTTCATGCCGATCGGGATGATCACCTCGTTGATGAGGGGGTTCCCGAGACGGCTCACCTGCGCCCAGCTCTTGCGGTGCGTATGCCCGCGCTTGCGCTTGGACGCGTACCGGAGCACGGAGCTGCGCTTGCGCTCGGTGGTGGCCCACACGCCGACAACGGCGTTCTTGGAGTCCATGCCGCCGACGTGCTTGCGGTCGCGCGTGACCTGACGCTCCGGCACCTGGAGCACGAACGACTTGGTGTTGTAGCCGGCCACGTCATCCTTGCCGCCGCCCTGGTTGCCGAGGCCGATGTTCGGCCGGCCGGGCTTGTCGATGTTGATCCCGTCGAAGATGGCACCGAGATCGACGAAGAACGCGTCGTCCGCCGGGATGACGCTCGACTTGCCGCCGCCCCGAAGGGAGGTGGTGGCGCCGGCCTCGACCTGAGCGAAGTTCGGGATCGTCTTGGGCCCGATGTTGTCCGGAGCCACGGGCGCGTTGTTGGCAATGCGCTTGACGCCGGTCAGCTTGCGCTTCTTGTTGTAGGTCTCCTTGTAGAGGTCGTACGTCTGGACCAGGTTCAGGTCCGGATCGTTGATCGAGTCGACCGTCGGAGCCGCGTAGAGGAACGAGTTGGGGTTGCGGAACTTGATGTCGAAGTCCCAGCGGTAGGCCACGTCCTCGTAGCCGTCACCCGTGTTGTCGATCTTCACGTAGTAGCGGGCGTTCTCGTCCAGGGGGTAGAAGTTCGGCCCGCCGGCGGGATCCGCAAGCGGGATCCAGTTGGCGACGACCGTCAGGCTGCCCGGGGCATCCGGCGCCGTGAAGGCCCAGACGTCGGTGTTGTCCGCCGTCGGATCCTTGAGGATCCTGGGCGCTTCTCGGTGACTCGAGCCGATGCTCAGAGGCACCACGACTCCCACGGCCAGCAAGGCCGCCAGGATCGCGAGTCTCTTCATGAGAGTCCTCCTTGATAATTGGGGCCAGGGGTCTCCACCCGGGCACTCACTGGCCGGTCCTTCGCAACCACCGAGAGGACGGATCACCAAGAAAAGCGCTGCAAACAAGCCCTTTCTGCGGGAATGCCGCAGCTGCGACCGGATTGCATGAGCGAGAAGCGATCCAATACGGGGTCCGCCGCGTAAGACGTCTCTATATGCGCAGTTGGACCAACATGATCATCTTCGAGCCCCGTCAACATCAGATATGCGCGGACGTCGGCCGTCTCAAGGAGGCGCGCGACTTCGCGGACACCGCCGCCGCCGAGTTCGGCTTCGACCGCGATGCTCGCTACCAGGTCAAGCTCGCGATGAGCGAGGCCGTGACCAACGCGATCCAGCACGGTTCGGCCTCGACGGCGGACGAGATCTGGATCCGTGTCGCCGAGGAGTCGGGCGCGCTGGTGTTCGAGGTGGCCGACACCGGACGCTTCCGCCCGCGCGTGACGCGCCGGGGCGACCTGCCGGAGTCGGGGCGCGGCCTCGAGTTCATGCGGCTGCTGATGGACGACGTGGAGCTTCAGGCCGGCCGGGACGGCACGCTGCTGCGCTTCTCGAAGCGCAAGCTCTGAGGAGAGCCCCAGGCTCAGCGGACCGTGACGATGCCCACCATGCCCCGCGCGGCGTGGTCGCCGACGGTGCACACCATCTCGTAGCTGCCGCTCTCGAGCCTCACCCGGCCCGACTCGGTGCGCCCGCCGGGAAAGGTCGGCGAGCCGCCGATCTCCCGGTCGCCGCGGAAGAGCTTGGCGTTGTGGGCCAGGGCGCCGGCGTTCTTCAGGGTGAGCGTCAGCCGGCCCGGCCCCTCCACCTCGATCTCGGCCGGCTCGAAGGAGTACTCCCGCGCGACGATGCGGACCGTCCCAGCGGCCGCAACGCTGACCGGCTGCGGTTCCTCCTCGGAGCGCGAGGGCGCCTCGTTGTCGCCTCCACCACAGCCGGCGCCGAGGATGGCGCATAGGCAGGCGGAGACCGCAAGGCGCCCCATGGGCAGGGGATACTATGCGCCGCCGTGGGCCGTTCGGTCGCCATCTGCTGCCTGCTTGTTGCCTCGATCGCCGCCGGCTGCGGCGGCGAGATCGACGTCCCCGAGGACGACCAGGAGGCCCGCCGGGGCGCCGTCCTGTTCAACGAGCGCTGCTCCGGCTGCCACTCGCTCGACGCCGCGAACGCGTACGGGTCCAAGCCCCAGGGCCAGCTCCAGGGCGGCGAGGAGACCAACGGGCCCAACTTCAACGTGCGCAAGGAGAGCCGCGACGACGTGCTCTACGCCATTCGCAACGGCGGCTTCTCCGGTCAGATCATGCCGGCGAACATCGTGGTGGGCGACGACGCGGAGGCCGTGGCCGACTTCCTCTCGGAGTACAGCGGCAAGGAATCCCAGTAGCGTCGGTCGGGCGCGTGCTCGACCTCAGGCAGATCAGAGAGAACCCGGAGCCCGCCCGCGCCGCCCTCGCCCGCCGCGGCGTGGATCCCGCGCTGCTGGACGAGGCGCTCGACCTGGACGAGCGGCGCCGAGCGCTGCTGCCCGAGCTCGAGGAGCTGCGCCGCAAGAAGAACGAGGCCAGCAAGCGGATCGGGGAGCTCCAGCGCGCCGGGGAGGACGCCTCCGAGGCGATCGCCGAGGTGCGCGTGGTGTCCACGGCGGAGAAGGAGCGCGACGAGGAGCTGCGCATTGTCGAGGAGCGCCGGGAGTCCGCGCTGCTCGCGCTGCCGAACCTGCCCGACGACACGGCGCCGCTGGAGGACGAGGTCCTGCGCGAGGAGGGCGAGACGGGGGCCTCGGGGAGAAACCACGTGGAGCTGCTCGGCTCCCACCTCGACCTGGCGACCGGCGCGGCCGTCTCCGGCTCGCGCTTCGCCTACCTGACCGGCCCGCTCGTGCGGCTTCAGCTCGCGCTCGTCCAGTGGGCCCTCGGCCTGTTGGAGGAGCGAGGGTTCGTACCGGTGGTCCCACCGGTGCTGGTCCGCGAGCGCGCGCTCGTGGGCACCGGCATGCTGCCCGACACCGAGCAGCAGCTCTACCGGGTGCCGGATGACGACCTCTATCTGGCCGGCACCAGCGAGGTGCCGCTGGCCTCGCTGCACGCCGACCAGATCCTGGCCGCGGGCGATCTCCCGCGCCGCTACGCGGGCCTGTCGACCTGCTTCCGGCGCGAGGCTGGAGCGGCCGGCAAGGACACGCAGGGGATCTTCCGGGTCCACCAGTTCGACAAGGTGGAGATGTTCTGCTTCGTCGAGCCCGGCGAGTCACAGGCCGAGCACGAGCGCCTGCTGGCGATCGAGGAGGAGATCCTCGGTGCGCTCGGCATCCCCTACCGGGTCGTGAACATCGCCGTCGACGACCTGGGCGCCTCCGCGGCCAAGAAGTACGACCTCGAGGCCTGGCTGCCCGGGCAGGAGCGCTTCCGCGAGCTGACCTCCTGCTCGAACACCACCGACTTCCAGTCACGCCGGCTCGATGTGCGCTACCGCCCCGCCGAGGGTCAGGGCCCGCGCCCGGTGCACACCCTGAACGGCACCGCAGTGGCGGTGGGCCGCACGATCATCGCCATCGTGGAGAACCATCAGCGCGAGGACGGCACCGTCGAGCTGCCCGCCGTCCTTCACCCGTTCGGCGCTCCGGAGACGATTCAGCCGGCGGCCGCGACGAAGGCCAGCCGGTAGGTGTAGTGCAGCTCCGGCTCGCGATGGGCCGCGAGCAGCTCCGCGGTGCCCGCCTCGAGCTCCTCGTCGTCGAAGGCGGCCAGCAGCGACATGTAGCGGCCGCGCACCATCGCGGGTTGACCGGCCAGGTCGTCCACCCCCAGAGCCTACGGCCGTGAGCGACACCGCCGACCGCAGCCTCGCGCACTGGAGCGAGGAGGGGCGGGCGGGAATGGACGCCTTCTACCGCGTCGCCAGGCAGGACTACCGCCTCTTGGCCCAGGCGCGCGACTGGCCCTCGCTTCTGGCCGGCCGGCGCACGCTGCTCGACGTGGCCTGTGGCAGCGGAAAGTTCCCCGAGGCCCTCGACCGCTACGCCGAGCTGCCGCCCCGACCCGAGATCGAATACGCCCTGCTCGACCCGAGCCCGTTCTCGATCGCCGAGGCCCGTCGCGCGCTGGCCCCGCCGTTCGTCGCCGGGGCCGAGCTCCAGTGCCCGCTCCAGGAGCTCGATCCGGCCGCCGGTCCGTTCGACGTGGTGTGGGCGATCCACGCCCTGTACGCCCTCCCGGGGCCGGAGCTCGATCTGGGCCTCGAGCGCTTTGTCGGCGCGCTCGCGCCCGACGGGCTGGGCGCAATCGCCAACGCGGCGCACGACGCCCACTACCTGCGCTTCTACCGCGACCACCTGGCGGACTTCAGAGGTGGCGAGGGCACCCCATACACCTCGAGCGAGCAGATCGTGTCGGCGCTGCGCCGGCTGGGCGCCCCGGTCGCCGTGCAGCGCCTGGATTACCTGGGCCGAGATCCCCCTCGGCGACCGGGCGACCATGGAGGGCTACCTGCAGCGCTGCGCGTTCGACGACACCGTCTCGCTCGCCGAGATGGAGCGGTCCGAGCGGGTGGGCGCCTACCTGGCGGCGTGCACCGACGAGCGGGCCGGGGTGCTGCGGCTGCCGCAGCACGTGGACCTCATCCTGATCGGCGAGGCTCGCACCTAGAATCGCCGGAGCCGCCGGAGGGGTGGCAGAGCGGTTGAATGCACCGGCCTTGAAAGCCGGAAGGGGCCAACCGGTCCCTCGTGGGTTCGAATCCCACCCCCTCCGCTACTCGTAGCGGCGCACCCAGCGGCGGGACTGGACTCCCACCAGGTCCACGAGGTTCCCCAGCGGAAGGTTCCCGTCGGTGAGGTGCAGCCCGAAGCCCGCCGACGTCGGCGTCAGCCGCGGCGCGCCGGCGAGCGGCGCCACCTGCAGCACGCTGGCCCCGCCCGTGGACGAGCAGCGGGCGCGGTAGGCGTTGCGGATCTCGATCCAGGTGGTGGAGGCCGTGGGCAGGTCCGGCGCCACCCCCGGGATCAGCGAGCCGATCACGCCCGGCGCGAAGGGCTTCGAGGGGAAGATGGGGTCGAGCGCGGCGGCCCCGCCGCCAAGCGCCGCCGGATTGGTGCACAGGACCTGCAACCCGTCGGACGCCCGGCCGAAGCTGCTGTCGGCGGGCACCGGCGCGTTGAAGAGCGAGAAGGCGACCACGCAGCCCAGCTGCCGGGCCGACCGGCAGGCCCGCACGTGCTTGAAGTCCCCGCCCCGATCACGCCCGCGGCGGACCGTCACGTCGCCGCCCAGCAGCAGAGCCGACACGAGCTTGCGGCGCAGGCGCGGCCGCGGGTCGATCTCCCTCGCGATGAGCCGCCGCAGCATGTAGGTGCCCTGGGAGTGGCTCACCAGCACCACGCCGCGGCCCCTGTTGTGGCGGCGCAGGTAGGTGCGCCAGGCCTCGCGCACGTCCCGGTAGGCGAGGGCCGGGCTTGCGCCCGGCGCACCGTTGATGCCCCCCAGGCTCAGCTGCCGGTAGACGGGCGCGTACACGCGGCAGTACTGGGAGTAGCGCGCGGCCTGGTAGAGGGCGATCGAGCGCAGTTCGGGATCGATGCGAAGGGGCGCCTGCGGCCCCGGCACGTCGCTGACCGTCGGGTAGACATAGAAGCAGTCCACCGGACGAGGCCGGGCCGCGCGCGGGCGCGTGACCCGCAGCTTGGTGCCGCCGGGAGAGAAGACCGTGGTGGTGAGCCCGGGCCGGCAGGGGTCGGGCTTCAGGCCGGGCCGGCAGAGCCACAGCGTGTCGGCTGCCGCCGGCGCCGGGAAGGCCGCTGCGCCGCCGGCCAGCGCGGCCGCCGCGAGCACGATCCATCCCCGCCTGCCCCCCGTCACCGGCGGGATCCTAACCCGCGAGCCCCGGAAAGGCGGAGGGCGGCCCGCAGGCCGCCCTCCGAATCCGTCCGTTGGTGTGCCGGTCAGCGCACCCGGAACGGGCCCACGTACTTCCAGGCCTTGCCTCGCTTGGCCTTCCTGGCCGTGGCCTTGGCCGTGGCCGCGCTCGCAGCGGCCGCGGGGACCTCGGTCGATCGCGCTCCTCGACCGGGCGAGCGTCCACGTTGCGTCAGCCGTGGCGTCGGACATCTGGTCCAGCGCCTCGTAGCTCAGGTTGAAGAACGTGTCACACGCCTGGTGGTAGCACGGGTCGTAGGCCAGTCCGGCGAACCCGCCGTACACGGCCTCCTGGCGCTCGGTCTTGATGCCCTCGGCACCGGTGAACAGGCCGCCGGCCGGGACACCGTTGTTGATGAACGGGCCGTAGTCGGAGCGCCCGTCGAACGCCGTCGGATCGGTCACGAGCCCCTGCGACCGGAAGTAGTCGAGGAACATCTGCTCGATCTGCGCCGAGCCCTCCGGCGCTCCGCTCGGCGGCGGCGCGCTGTCGGACAGGTTGCCGTCGTACACGAAGCGCACGAAGTTCGGCGAGCCGACCATGTCGAAGTTCAGGTTCGCTTCGAGCTGGTCGTCCGTGCCTTCCTCCACCTGCTCCTCGACGTATGCCGTCGAGCCGACGAGGCCGGACTCCTCTGCGCCCCAGAAGGCGAAGCGAAGCCGGTTGCGCGGCTGCCCTGGCAGGTCCGCGATCTCCTCCGCCACCTCGAGGATCGTCGCGGTGCCGGAGCCGTTGTCGTTGATGCCCGGGCCTTCCTCGACCGAGTCGAGGTGGGCGCCGATCACGATCGTGCGACCCCGACGGCCGTCCCGGCTGTCGGCGATCACGTTGTCCTCGGTGTTCGGCGTGATGGTCGAGTCGACGGCGAAGTTCACCGACACGGGGCCCGCCTGGGCCTCGGTGTAGAGCGACGCGCCCACGGTGGAGCTGATCATGGCCGCCGGAATGCCCACGTCCGACTCGGCCGTGGTGGCCAGGGGGGCGACGCGACCGTCGCCGACGCCGTCGTTGAAGATCAGCGCCGCCACGGCGCCGGCCGCCGCGGCGTTCGTGTACTTCTGCGTGAACGGGCAGGTGCCGCGCTGCATCAGGGCGATGTTGCCCGCCGTCGAGGCCGGGAAGTCGCCCGGCTCACAGCCGCTCGTGCCGGAGCCCGCTCCGCCCGGCGGTGGGATCTGGATGTCGTTGGTGGGCACGATGTTCGCCGTCACGTTGCCCGACGCGGCGAACTGGGCCACGATGTAGTCCGTGTCCGGGGCGAAGGTGCGCGCCGTGGGCGAGACCTCGGCGAGCGTCGCCGAGTTCAGCGTGAACAGCGGGAAGTCGAACGGGTCGAGGCTCACGTCGTAGCCCGCCGCCCGCAGCCTGCGCGAGACATAGGCGACCGAATCGTCATAGCCCTGTGTGGTGGCCGCGCGGTTGTTGTCGTTGGCCAAGGCGATCCGCTGGAGCGCCCGCTCGTGTTCCAGGATGCCGTCCAGCGTCACGGCCCTGCGAAGCCTCTCCGTGTTGATCTCGTCGATGGCCGAAGCAACCGGCGCCATGACGAGCGCGGCGGCAAGCGCCGCGGTTACTGCAACAAGGGCTCTTTTCACCCTGTCCTCCTCGTGAGTTCTTCGCCGGCCCGCCTTTTGGACGCGACCGACATCGGATATGGCGAACCCGGGGATCTGCCCGAGGAGCGCCGCAGGAGGCCCTACCCAGTACCAAAATGGGCAAAACGTGGTCCTTTTTGGGCGAGCGCCACTACGCTGAACAGGGATGCCCTCCCCGCGGCGGACTCCCAGGGCGCGGCTTCTGCTCGCCGTGCTGGCCGTTCTGGCCCTTGCGCCCGTGGCCGCGCTGGCCGCGTCGAGCCTGTGGGCCGAGGACGAGCGCGCCGCCGCCCGTCCGGAGCCCGTGCTGGGGGACGAGACCCGCACCTTCGAGCCCGAGGGCCGGGCGCCGTTCGCCGACCGCGATCGAGGGGGAGGATCGGGCGCGCCGGTGGCCGACCCCGCTCCGGTCAGCCAACCGCTTCGCACCGCCAGGGTGCGCCGGCAGGCCTGCCATCCCATCGCCTACGTGCCTCGCGCCGTGACCCTGTACCGCGCACCCGGCGGCCCGGCTCGGCTCAACCTGGCCGCGCGCACCGAGTGGAAGTCCCCCCGCATCCTGGGGGTGGTGAAGCGCCGCGCGGGCTGGATCGCCGTGCAGGCGCCCGAGCTCGACAACGGCGAGGCCGGGTGGCTGCCCGCACGCGCGGCCCAGCTGAGCTGCGTCCGCTGGTCGCTTCATGCGGACCTGTCGCGCCGCCGCATCGTCGTCCGCAACAACGGCCGCGTCGTCCGGCGCCTGAGCGTGGCGGTCGGCGCCGCCTCGAACCCGACCCCGACTGGACGCTTCTCGGTCACCGACAAGCTGCGCGTGACCGACGCCGGCTCGCCCTACGGCTGCTGCGTGCTGGCCCTCACTGGCCACCAGCAGGCGCTCCCGGCAGGCTGGCCGGGCGGCGACCGGCTGGCCGTGCATGCCACCAACAACCTCTCGAGCATCGGCCAGCCGGCCAGCCTCGGCTGCCTGCGCACCGATTCCGCGCGCGCGCAATGGCTGATCGAGACGATCCCGCTGGGCGCGCCGATCTTCATCCGGTCCTGAGCCCGGATCTCACAGCGCGCCGCCCCACGCCGTTCTGATGAGCGTGAGGCTGCCGCCCTTCCAGGCACTGCTGGAGACCCATGGTGCCGACGTCTACCGCTTCTGCGTCGCCACGGCCGGACCCGGCGACGCCGATGACGTCTTCCAGGAGACCTGGATCGCCGCCCTGCGCGCCTACCCGACGCTCAGGCGGGCCGACAACCTGCGCGCCTGGCTGTTCCGGATCGCGCAGAACAAGGCCCTGGACGAGCATCGGGCTCGCGGTCGCCGCGCCGTGCCGCAGGACTCGCTGCCCGACACGCCCCAGCGCGACAACCACACAAGTCCCGAGCCGGAGCTCTGGCAACGCCTCCGGGACCTTCCGCCCAAGCAGCGCACGGCGGTGTTCTGCCGGACGCTGCTGGGCATGCCCTACCCCGAGCTGGCCGCGCTGCTGGAGTCCTCCGAGGAGGCCGCCCGGCGAAGCGTGCACGAGGGGCTCAAGAGACTGAGAGAGGAGTACGCGAGATGAACGACCTGGAAAACACATTGCGAGAGGCGGGTCGCGAGCTGCCCTCGGCCCCCCCGGCGGCGACCGCCCGCCGCCTGGCCGAGCGGGCGGCTGCCGAGGGCCTGCTGGACGTGGCCTACGCGGGGGTTGATTCCCCACTCGGCCTGCTCACCGTCGCCGCCACCCCGCGTGGGCTGGTGCGGGTGGCCTACCCCGGCCGCTCACAGGACGAGGTGCTCGAGGATCTGGCGGCGCGCATCTCGCCCCGGGTCATGGAGGCGCCCGAACGCCTCGACGACGCCCGCCGCGAGCTCGACGAGTACTTCGAGGGAGAGCGCACCGAGTTCGACCTCCCGATCGACTGGTCGGTGCTGCGCGGCTTCACCCTCCAGGTCCTGCGCGAGACCGCCGGGATCGCCTTCGGCGAGGTGCGCACCTACGCCGAGGTGGCCGGTGGCGCCGGGAGCCCCCGCGCCGTCCGGGCGGCCGGCAACGCGCTGGGCGCCAACCCGATGCCCGTCGTGGTGCCGTGCCATCGCGTGGTGCGCACAGGCGGCGCCCTGGGCGGCTATACGGGCGGTATCGAGCGCAAGGAGTTCCTGCTCGGCCTGGAGGGCGTCCGCGGCTAGGCGTTGGCGGCGGTCGCCGCGGCGGCGGCCACGGCGAGCTCCGCGCCGTCGTCCTGGCTTCCCGCCAGGGTCCAGAAGCCGTCGAAGCCCACGTGCTGCTCGCCCGCCACGCGGCCCAGCCGCTCGCGGGCCTCGTCCTGGGAGATGTCGCAGACCACCGCCACCTCCTTGGTGGCCATGGGCGTGCCCGTCCAGGTGAGCACCTCCTCCACCGACTCCGGCGGCTCGCGACGCTCGGTGCCGGGCACCAGGTTGGCCATGATCACGTCGTAGACGCCGAAGGGCTGGAAGCCGGGAACCGCGATGCGCACCCCGTCTACCACGCGAACGATCTCGTAGGAGGGGCACGTGTATCGCTGGCCACCGGACCAGTTCGCCAGCTTGTGGTCGAGGATGCGCGCCGCCGGCATCGGCTCGCGAGCCAGCCTCATGTCGTCGCGGAGCTCGCGCTCGGTCTCGGCCTCGCCCGCCCAGGCCTCGAGCTCCGCCGGCTCGATGCCCGCCTCCAGCGCGGCGCCCTGGATCGTCTCGGGCTCGTCCAGCAGCTGCCCGGCGAAGTGGCGCACCCGCAGCCGACGCAGCAGCCTCCTCATGCGCTCCGGCGCGTGCCGCCGCGCGGCGACCACCGACCGGCAGGCGGGCACCGTGGCCGCCATGCGCGGACGCACCTGCGTGTCGATGGGCATGCCGTGCTCGCCCGAGATGCGCTCGAACGCCTCGGCCTGCTGCTCGGGCCCGAACCCGCGCTCCTCGTAGTCCTCCGGCCGCTCGGACAGGCCCACCAGCCGCACCTCCCACTCGAGGCGGTCGCCGTACAGCCAGTTCAGTCGCCGCCGGAAGGGCTCGGCGCTGAAGGCCCAGGGACAGCCGGGGTCGGTGAACTCCGTGATGTGGACGTCGGCCATGGTCGCCCGATTGTGGCAGCCGCCCGGAGCGACCTCCGCCTACAATCGACCCTCTCAGGAGAGGTGGCCGAGTGGCTGAAGGCACTCGCCTGCTAAGCGAGTATGGGGGTCACACTCCATCGAGGGTTCGAATCCCTCCCTCTCCGTCGCGGATGCGCATCGCCTGGCTGTGTCATCGGGTCCCTCGCGTGCAGAGCACGCGTCAGGCCCACGGCAGACTTGGCGCTACCCTGACTGACCCGAGCGCCCGTAGCTCAGCTGGATAGAGCGTCGGTCTACGGAACCGAAGGTCACAGGTTCGAATCCTGTCGGGCGCGCTCACAAACGGCTCTGCAGAGCGAAACTCGGGCGAGATCGCGAAGGCGCGGCATCGCCAGGTGGGAACGGGTGGGAACGAGACTGCTCGGTAGCCAGCGGCGGCTGCGGCTCGGCGACCGCACGCGACGAGCCAGAGGCGTGGTCCCCCGTTTCGAACCTGGGGCTCTATCACTGAGCCAATCGCCGTCGCCGGAGTCATGCTCGACGTCGGCGGAATGGACACTCCTGAGTGAGTCGCGCCGTCCCGATCGACCCGGGGACTGCGCGACTGCCTTCGGACGGTCCGATCACGCGCACCCTGGCCGCCCAGCATGGCCGCTCTTGGTCAAGAGCAGTCGCGGTGGGAGCGTCAGCGGACACGCTCGCTGCTCGTCCGGAGGAGGCGCTCGCGACGGGCCGGTCGAGGCGCTCGCATCCGTCGAAGACCAGAACCGGACTGCCGTGGCCGGAGGCGGCCAAGTAAGCGGAACCGGGCCCGAACATCAGGGCGTCACGCTCGGGCCAGCCCGGCGGGCCGACCGTTCTGACGGGATGATGCGATGTGCTTGACGATGTGCTCGGCGTCCCTTCCGACCCCGCCGACCAGCGACGAGGCCAGTGCATACAAGAAGACCAGCCCCACGAAATACAGGCCCGGCTCGGATCCCACGATGCCGCGGTCGTGCATCGGGCCTCCGTCATCGGCGAAAACCGGAAGGTCGATCCAGGCGAAGTCCGGCACGAACCCGGTGCACCAGATCACGTTGCTGACCTCGAGGTCCCGTCCATCATCGAGCACCGGCAGGCCGCCCCGCGCCCCCGCGGTCCTCGGCACTCGCTCGATCCCGGCGGCGGTGATGTCCTTCGGCCGGACCCGGGCGAGCGGGATGCCTCGGGAACGAAACTTCTGCCGAACCATCCGCCCGATCGGCGTCCTCACGGTCAGGACGTGCGAGGCCACCAACCAGATCACGGGCGTGAGTAGCCGATCCCACCTGCTTCCGGGGCGAGCGGGTTCTTGGCCCGGGTGCCTCCCCGACAGCCAGGTCCGGTGACCCCTGGACACCTCAAGGGCGATCTCAGCCCCCGAGTTGGCGGCGCCTACGACGAGGACGCCGCCCTCCTGAAGCTGGGATGGATCCCGGTATTCGCTGGAATGCAGCTGCACGAGGCCGGGATCGAGCTCGGCGGCGAAGGCGGGAAGCCGGGGGCGCTGGTACGCGCCCGATGCCACTACGACCTGGTCGGCCTCGAACCGGCGGTCCCCAGCAGCCACGACGTACCGGTCCGCCTCCCTGGAGAGCCCGTCCACGCGGACGCCGGTTCGAACGGGGAGATCGAATCTGGCCGCATAGGCCTCCAGGTAGCCGGCCACCTCGTCCTTGCTGGGGAACGACCAGGCAGGCGCGGGGAAGGGCCAGCCCGGCAGACCGTCGTAGCGCGCGGGGGTGAACAGGCGAAGCGAGTCCCACCGCTTCCGCCAGGCGTCGCCGATCCGCTCGTTCGCGTCCAGGATCACGAAGGGGAGACCGCGCCTCGCCAGGTGGTACCCCGTCGAGAGGCCTGCCTGACCGCCACCGATGATCACGGTCTCGACGTGCTCTTCATCCGGTTCGGGGGACGGAGAACCCATCCGCGGCTCGCTGGCTGGCGGAGCCGATGCGCTCCCGCGAGCTGTCACGGCTCTGGGCCTTCGACTTTCTCGCCGAGCGCGGTGCGCAGCGCTTCCAGGAACGCCTCCGGCTGCTCGATGGCAGGGTCGTCGCGGGCGTTCTCGATCACGTGCAGCGGCCAGCCGTAGCGGGCGCTGGCGGTCTCGGCGACGTTCAGCCGCACCCCGAGATCCCGTCGGCCCCAGATCAGGGTCGTCGGAACGGCGATCCGGTTCAGGTCCCGCGACGGGATCGCCGCCGCGAGCTGCCTCATGAGGCTGCGCATCGCTGCCTTGACACTCGGTGTCCGAAAACGGTCCAGGGCGTACGCCGCCATCCAGTCGTAGCGCTCACCCATCTCGGCGCGCACCCCATCCAAATCGGCGAAGCAGTAGTGCCGGAAGCCGCGTTGGAGCCCGCGCTCGGTCGGTCGCAACAGCACGCCGATAAACGTGAGCGCCATCCCTGGCGCTGGTCGGTACCGATCCAGCCCGTGCGTGTCCACCAGCAGCAGTCGATCGACGCGATCGCTGTGCTCGATCGTGAAACGAGCGGCGAGGGCGCCGCCAGCGCCCTTCCCCACCAGCACGGGCGGGATCGCACAGGTCTGCTCGATCAGTTCGTCAAGCCACGTCAGCACGCTATTGGCGTCGGGAGGACCGTCGGACAGCTCCGAAGCCCCGAGACCGGGCAGGTCAGGTGCGATGACACGGTGGGTCGTCACCAGCTCCGGGATCACCCGCATCCACACGGCCGCGAACTCCCCCTGCAGCAAGACGATCGGTGGGCCCTCACCGCCTTCCAGCACGGCAGTGGACACCCCCGCCAGTTGTAACCGTCGCTCTGTGACCGGCAGGCCTGACAGCAGTCGCTCACGGGCGTCCTCGCCGGCGGAACGTGGTCCGCGTTCCTTCGCTGCGTGCTGGCTGCTCATGGTTGCGACGCTACCGAGGAGCCGGCGGCGCGGCTACGGGCGAAACACCCAAATCGCGCGGCCACCCGACGTGGGTAATTCTGTGTACGCGCCTATACGAGGTCGTGCTCGTAGGCGTAGGCAGTGGCCGCCGCCCTGCTCGACAGACCGAGCTTGGTGAAGATGTTGCTGACGTGGCGAGCCACCGTCTTCTCGCTCAGGAACAGGTCAGCAGCGATCGACCGGTTGGTCTTGCCGGTCGCCACGAGGCGCAACACCTCGAGCTCGCGCGCGGTCAGCCCGCCCGCCCGCTTGGCGGCTGCCTTCCGCGAGAGCGCCTGCGCTCGCCCTAGGTCGGGCACGGCGCCGAGCCCCTGGAAGACCCAGTGCGCCGCGTTGAGCTCCATCTCGGCGCTCTCCTCGTCCCCGAGCTCCCGGCAGGCGAGCCCGATGAGGACCCGGACCCGCGCGTCTTCGTAGGGCACCTCGAGCTCCTGCCACGCCGTCCACGCCTGGCGCAGCGCGCCGAGCGCGGCCTGGGCGTCGCCCTCGAGCAGCAGGACGGCTCCCTGGGCTTGGGCGGCCAGCGCGCGTAGCAGCGGCGCGTCGAGGTCATCGGCCATCTCCGAAAGCTCATCGGCGGCCGAACGCGCCGCGTGGACGTCACCGGCGGCGAGCATGATCTCGACGTGCGCGGGAAGCAGCCGCGACCGCGCCACCCGGTGCCGTGCCGCATCGACCACGCGACGGATCGCCGCCGCGGCGGCATCGACCTGCCCCTGGACCAGTCGCAGCCGCGCCAGACCAGGCTGTGGCTCGAGTCCCCACCGGCTGGCCTGGTGGTATGCCGCCTCGGCCTGCGCAAACTCGCCGCGCAGCCGGTGCAGCTCGGCCTGCTGGTAGAAGGCGGCACCCACCGCCGGCTGAGCCCGCTGCAGGAGCCGCTCGCTCGCCTGCTGCGCCGCCTCGAGAGCGTCTGGCCACGCGCCGTGCAGCTGCATGATCTCGGCGCGATGCACCAGGCAATGACCGCTGAACGGGACCAGGTCCGGCTGAGAGTCACACCAGTGCGTCAGTGCCGCCGTCCACTGCTGCGCCCGACGCAGATCCAAGACCTCCTGGCACGCCTCGATCACGCTGCAGTAGACGGCCCCGGCGACAATCTCAGACACCTCGTCGGCCATGACCGCGACCATGACCTCGTCGAGCAGGGTCATTCCCTCGACGGTCTTGCCCTGCCCGATCAGCGCCCGGCCCTGGATGTTGCGGGCGAGCGTCACCAGATCGATGTCAGCGAACCGATCGCCGATCTCGGCGGCCTGGCCGGCGATCGCGTAGGCGTTCGGCCAGTCTCCCGCGAACGCGCGCTGGAACGCTTCGGGCACGAGTAGATGCCCCTGCTCAGCGCAGTCGCGCTGGCCCTCGTCGAGCAGCCGACGTGCTCGCGCGAGCCAGCCGCCGGCGCGAGCGAACTCGCCGCCGTTCAGCAGGACGAAGACCAGCCAGCCCACGCATCGGGCGGCCCGCAGCACGTCACCCCTGCGCAGCAGCTCGTGATGCGCACGCTCCCACACCTCGACGCTGTCGTCATCGCTGCCGGCGAGGTACGCCGCCGTGGCCAGCCGCTCGAGGTCCTCCGGCTCGAGCGGGGCCTCTCGATCCGCGGCGGACAGCTCGGCGAAGGCATCCGCCCAGGCCCGCCGGCCGAAGGACTCCCGGCCGCGCGCGCGTGCCTCGGCCGTGGTCACACCCCCGCCTCCGACAACTCGCCAAGCACGAGAGCCTCACGAGACGTACCAACGAGAGCCTTGGTATCGCCCGACACGAGAGCATCCTACGCCCGCCCCGCCCAACCGTCGCCCCGGAAGCGCCAACGACCTCGCGGGTCACCCGGCTGCAGGTTCAACGCGACGGTAGGCGCCCGCCCGCGAGCAACACTCGCCACGCTGCTCCGATTGCGCAGAGCCAGAAGCGGTGGCGCCACTCAGCCCGTCGGGATCCAGGTCGGCGCCGTTCGGCCACATTGCGAGGCAGCGGTCCGGCGGCGCCGGTGCTGAGTGTCGCTATGCGCGAGCAGCCAGCGTCTCCCGTCGGCGGCCCGACACGTCCGCTCAGGACGAAGCGCGAGGTCCGAGAGGTCCACGCGAGGACGCCCGCTTCGCCAAGCCGGAACAAGGCGCAGCCTCGCTCGCGTGTGCGTCGTCTCCGTCGTTCATGGCGGGTGCGAGCTCGCGTGAGGGGCGACGCTTGCCTCCGACTGGGCTTCCGTGGTCGGGTCGGGGAGAATGTCGTCCATGACCCTCGATGAGGTACGCAGGCGGCGCACGGAGATAGAGCGAATCGCGGAGCGCCGCGCTGTGAGCGGCGAGCGCGAGCGACGCTACCTCCAACGCATCGCCGAGAGCATTCAGGTGATCGATGACTACGTCCGGGACGAGCGCGCGGCGTTCTCCGAGGATCGCCAAGTCCAGGACGCCGTGCTGCGGCGGCTCGAGATCCTCACAGAGGGGACGCTCAGCTCAGCCCGGAGCTTAAGGATCGACACCGAGATACCCATGGCGGGAGGTCTACGGCTTCCGCAACATCGCCGCGCACGCCCACCGCGACATAGATCTCGAACGCGTTTGGGAGATCCTGACGGACCATCTGCCGCCGCTCCGAACCGCGGTTGAGAAGGAGTTCGACGGGCCACACCCGTAAACGGTGGCGCCGGACCGACCGGGCTTCGGTGGGAACAACGGTGGGAACGAAGAGGGAACGGTTCGTGTCCCCGCGTGGCTTCTCGTGTCCGCTCGTGTCCGCTCGGGAATCAGCCGCTGTGCAGGGAAATCCTGAGGGGGACAGGGAAGGCGGGACCGCTAGGGCCACCTTCTACGGAACCGAAGGTCACAGGTTCGAATCCTGTCGGGCGCGCTCCCTTCCTCCCTGGGCCGAGGGCCTCGGCCGCTGCAGGGCCGTGCCGGGTGGCGGACCTCTCGACCGGGTTGATTTGGGCGTGCGGAAGTGCGAGCCTCGTCAGCCACGACCGACTGAAGTCGCCCGCGCGGGCCGGTGAGCGTCCCGGTCGCCCTGGAGCCGACGAACCCTGAACCCAACCCCGGGAGCATCGATGATGTCTGCCTACCAGGACGACGCGAGGAACGGCGGCAAGCCGGGGTGTCCGTCCGAGGAAGCGAGCGAGCAGGCACGTACGCCCCACGAGCGCGCACGTCGTCGGCGCCTTGCGCTGGCCCTCGCCGTCGCCGGTCTGCTGGTCCTGTTCGCGGCGCCGGCCGGTGCGGCTGACCCGGTCCGGGCGGCGGGCGGCGAGGCGGCCGGAGCGCAGCGCGGCAACTTCGCCGGCCTCGTCGAGATTCGCGGTGGTCGCAAGATCTACCTCGAGTGTCGCGGCAGCGGAGGGCCCACCGTGATCCTCGTATCGGGTCACGGCAACGCGGGCGACATCTGGGGCGAGAAAGCACGGGTCGAATTTCAGGAAGGCTTGCCGGACCGCTATCCGGGACTCGACCTGCCCGTTCGGGGGCCGGCGGTGATGCGCGGCGTCGCCCGGCTCTCCCGCGTCTGCGCGTACGATCGTCCGAACAACCGCCTGCTGGACGGCCGACCGAGCCGCAGCGATCCGGTGGCTCAGCCGGTGACCGCCGGCAGCTCGGTCGCCGACCTGCACGCGCTGTTGCGCGCCGCGCGAGTCCCCGGTCCCTACCTGTTGGTCGGGCACTCCTTCGGCGGCCTGATCGTCCGCCTCTACGCGAGCACGTATCCGCGCCAGGTCGCCGGGCTCGTCTCGGTCGAGGCCTCGTCCGAGTTCGTACGCGATCAGCTCACCCCCCAGCAGAACGCGCTTGTAGAGCAGCTCAGTGTTGAGGCCGACTCGGTGCCCGGGATCGATCCTCCGCTCGAGATCGCCGACTTCTATACCAGCTTCGACCAGATGATCCGCGCGAAGGCGGCCCGGCCGCTGCGCCCGACGCTGCCGATGGTCGTCCTCACCCGCGGGCTTCCGGCGTTGCCGCTCCCGCCGGACCTGGCCCTGCCGCCGGGATTCCCGGATGTGGACACGCTGGACCGCACATGGCGGACGGCCCAGGGCTGGCTCGCAGCGTTGGTTCCGTACGCCCGGCACGTGATCGCTCGCAAGAGTGAGCACTACGTGCAGACCGAACAGCCGGAGCTGGTCATCGACTCGGTCCGGCGCGAGCTGCGGATGGTGCGCCCGACCACGGTGCGCTGCCGGGGCGGCGGCGATTCCTGTCGGGCGAGGGTGAGCCTGGCCGGCGGCGCGAGCCACAAGCGGGTGACGATCGAGCTGTCCGACACCGACCTGCGGCTCGTCTCCGTGCGGCCCAACCGCCGCCGCCTGCGCGGCGCCTACGGGCTCTTCGACCAGCGTCTGCGCAGAGGCGGCTCGGAGTACACGTTCGGGCTCAACGCGGTGCAGTCCACCCCGGCGGGGTCGTATCTGGTCTTCACCTTCCGGGCCGGCGGCGGCCCCTGAGCCGGCGGCCGACGGGGGCATGCGCGTCGACCGGCCGAGCGGATTCGATGAGCGGTCAGTTCGGGGCCGGGCCCGTCGGGCTCGGCTTCAACCCGGTGAGCGCCCTGTACCAGTTGACCCAGCGTGTGCCGAGGCGCCGTCAGCCGAGGGGTTGGTCTTCAGCGCCGCGATGTACGCCAGATGCTGGTCAGAACGAGCGACGTAGTGGCCGCCAGCAGCAGCGGACCGCAGGCGTCGGGCCACCAGATCGGACCAAGGGCGTTGGCGGCCCACGAGAGGACAGCCAGCATTCCGACGCCCATCGGCAGGGCCCAGGTTTCTCCCAGCAGCAGGGTGCGCAGCTCGTTCACGTCCGCACCTCGGGGCCCGGCCCGCGCGCCAGCCTGTGGGCCTGGAGCTGCGTCGCGAGGGCGAGCGTCGCAGCGCAGTAGAGCAGGGCGAGATCACCTCCCGGCCAGCTGGCGCCCGCCCCCTTGGCCAAGAACACCACGCCGAACGCTGACAGGACGAGCCCCACTCCGTACTTGAGCTCCGTCTCGGGCAGCCGGGCGAGTGGCTCACGCAGCCACGCCCCGGCCGCCGCGACGGCGACCACTGCGAGCGATGCGCCCACCAGGACCGGGGTCCGGGCTCCGTCGGCCTGGGCGAGGGCGGTCACGATCAGGATGACCTCCACGCCCTCGAGCAGAACGCCCTTGAAGGCCACCGCTCGAGCGGCCCAGTCCGCCTGTCCGGGCGCGGGCGGGGGCAGCGCCTCTGCCTGCTCGCGCGTCTCGAAGTGCTCACGCAGTGCGGACGAAGGCGCTCTTCGGCCGGCAAGCCGGAGGGTGCCCTTGCGGAGCCATTCGAGTCCGAACAGCAGCAGCAGCACCCCGATCGCGATCTCGAGCGGCTCCTCGGGCAGCTGTTCGAGCAACACCGGACCGGCCACGATCGCCACTGCGATGCAGACAAGCATCGCTGCACCGGCTCCGATCAGCGCGTCCGACCAGCGCCGCGAGAGCCCGACGGCCAGCACGATCGCGGCGGCTTCGAGCAGCTCCAGAGCGACGGCCAGCCCGGCGCCCAACGCGAGGAGAAGTGAATCGACCATGGTCGCGTTGGTCAGCGTAGAAGTACAGACGGCCCCGCACGGGGCCGTCTGTTGACGCTGGTTGAATGCTGCGAAGCGAGCGGTCAGTCCTTGTCGCCGCTGTCGTCCTCGCCGCCCTCGTCGTTGTCGCCGGCCTGGCTGAGGACGTTGAAGCCCTTGTCGAGGTGCACGTCGACCTGGCTGCCGTCGGCGCGGGTCACCTCGACCTCGTAGGCGCCTTCCTCGTCGCCGGCCTCGGTGGCGGTCACCTTGCCGCCGCCGGTGTGGTCGAGCGCCGCGGCCGAGGCGCGGTCGAGCGCCTGGCCGGCGATCGGCGTCTCCGACTTGTCGTCGTCCCCGCCTCCGGCGGCCCCGGCGATGGCCGCTCCGCCGAGTGCCAGCGCCACGATGGCGGCGGCGGCGATGACCGCTCCCTTGATCTTGTTCGTCATCTCGTTCTGCCTCCTCATGTCAGGTGGATCTCGTGTGATGAGGAAGCTAGGTCCCGAAGCTGAAATGACGCTGAGCCCGCCCGGTTCGCGCGTGCGCAGGACGCAATGTTAGGGTACCCTAATAGCGGTCTGCCGATCGGTGGATACAGCGTCTTCACGGGGGGTCTGGGTGTCGTTCGCGGAAACGGTTCTACTGGGCGCTCTGGCCGGCTTCACCATTTTTCTCGGCCTCCCGTTGGGGCGGCTCCAGATCATGGGCAACCGCGGGCGGGTGGCGGTCGCGATGTTCGCGGTCGGCGTGCTCGCCTTTCTGTTCGCGGACATCTTCGAGCACGCCCTGGGCATCGTCGAGGAGCCGGTGGAGGCCTTCGAAGAGGGCCGGCAAGGCATCGGCGAAGCGATCGGTTTCGTGGCGCTGCTCGGAGCCGGGTTCGCCGCAGGCACGGCGGGACTGGCCACGCTCGAACGCTGGACGCGGCCCGACGGGCCCACGCACCCACCGGTGGCCGGCGGCTCCACCGATGCGCTCACCGTCCAGGACGCCGAGATCCTGGACGCTCAGGCAAAAAGCACCCGAGTGCGCACTCTGCAGGTCGGCCTGACAATCGCCGCGGCCATAGGGCTGCACAACTTCGCCGAGGGCCTGGCCATCGGCGTCTCCGCCAGCACGGGAGAAATCGCCCTCGCGACCGTCCTGATCGTCGGGTTCGCTCTCCACAACGCCACCGAGGGATTCGCCATCGTCGGGCCGCTCGGCTCGGTGCGGCCATCCTGGGGCTGGCTCGGGCTCGCGGGGCTGATCGGCGGCGCGCCCGTGTTCCTGGGCGCGATGGTTGGTTACAAGCTCAACTCCGAGCCGCTCGAGCTCGCCTTCTACGGCCTCGCCGGAGGCGCCATCCTCTACGTCATCGGTGAGGTCTGGAGTGCCATGCGCCGCTACGGGCACCGCGAACTCGGCCTGTGGCTACTCTCCGCCGGTTTTCTCGCCGGCGTGATCACCGACCTCGTCGTCGTGTACGGCGGCGGCTAGCCCCGGTTAGCCCAGCGTGGTCAGGGGGGACCGGGATCTGTCCCTTCGGGCCGACGTCTCCTTCCGTCGTGGCCATGCCGCCGCACCCCGCGATCGCAACGGCGGCCAGACTGGGATCCTGCGATGACTGCTATAGACCTGTGATTGCTCATGAGCCCGGTTCTACGCCCGCCGGATGAGGCCCCCCTGAGGCCATGGGCTTGGGCGCGGGCTGGCGTGAAGGTGCTGATCGTCGAGGTCGACGTGCCGCTGGCGTCGGCGCTACGGCGCCGCCCTGGTGCGCGGTAGCAGGAGGGCGGTCGGCGGCGGCGACGCCGGCGGCGAGCAGCACGATTGTGTAGTTGCCGGCGAGGTCGAAGGCCAGGCCGGCGGCGATGGGGGCGATGAGGCCGGCGGCGCCCCAGGCGGTGAATAGCCTGCCGTAGACGTGGCCGACGCGGGCTGCGCCGTAGAAGTGGCCGGTGGCGGCGGGGTAGGCACTGGAAACGGCGCCGTAGGAGAGGCCGGTGCCGGCGAGGGCGCCGAGCGCTATTGATGGGTTGGAGAGCCAGGCACCGAGAAGCAATGCGCCGGCACCGACCGCGCCGGCGGCGAGGAGCACCGAGCGGACCTCGAGGGTGTCGGTTAGCGAGCCGCCGACCAGGCGACCGAGTGCGTTGCCGAGGGCGATGAGCCCGGCGCCGAGCGCCGCCGCGGCGGCCCCACCCCCGACGCTGTCGACGATCGCGGCGGCATGGGCCAGAGCGGCCAGCCCGGGCGGCCGCGCTGAGAAAGAAGTCGACCCACAGCACCCAGAATGTTCGGTTGTAGACCGACCCCGGTTCGTGCCGTGGACCGAGGTCGTCCTCGTCGGGGAAGTGAAACCCGGCCAGGAGCACGACCTGCAGCGCGCCGATCACAGCCACTCCGGCGGCGATCAGCGCGAAGGTCTCGAACACGCCGAGTCGGCGAATGCTCAGCTCCAGCAGGGGCGCAAACGCCGCGGGCCCGACGGCGTAGGCGGTGATGGCCAAGCTGGTGGCCAAGCCGCGCCGCTGGGGCAGGCTGAGTTGGACGGTCTGTAGCGCGACGCTGTAGCCGAGCCCGTTGGCGATGCCGAACAGGCCCGCGTAGCCCAGCCATAGCGCCCACGCGGGGCCGGTGCTGGCGATCCACAGGCCGGCTGCGGCAAGCATCCGGCGCCGGTGGCGATCGCCGCGGGTGAGGCCCGCCGGTACAGGCTTGGTGCGAGCAGCATGCTCACCGTGAAGGCGCCGACGGCGACCGCATAGACACCGCTGACGGCGGCGCGCGAGAGGTCGAGACGGGTCTCGAGCGCGGTAACGAACAGGCTCCAGGCGTGGAAGACCCCGAGCCCGATCATCAGCAGGAAGGCGGCCGCCAGAGGCCGAAGGGCGGCGCCGGCGAAGTGTGGGGTGGTCGTCACGCGCGTGAAGGCTCGCGGCGCCGTGGCGGGCGCCGAGTCCCCGGGGAGCTTTCCACGCGGAACCGGGCTTGCTTCCTCCTAGACGGCGAGCACCAGTTTCTCGGCGTACTCGCCTGGTAACCCCGCCGCGGCCACCTCGCGGGCCACCGTCTCGGCGTCGTACCCGACCCGCTCGATCTCGGCTGCCGCCCGGTCGGCCTCGAGCTTGAGCACGGCGAAGGCGGCGCGGGGGTCGCCGTCTTTGGGCTTACCCACTGACCCGCAGTTGACGAACAGCGCGCCGCCGTAGTGGTGGATCCAGGGCTGATGGGTGTGTCCGAAGACGAGCACGTCGCAGTCGGCGCCGGCGGCGATGCGCTCGAACGTGCGTGCCGGCTTGTCCTCGAACAGGTACTCGTTGACCTTGCGGGGGGAGCCGTGTACCAGCCGTACTCGCTGATCTCCCAGCTCGAAGCGCAGGTCGAACGGCAGTCCGCGCATGAAGTCCTTGGAGCGCCGGTCGGTGTGAGCCAGCGTCCAGTCGACTGACTGCTGTCCGAGCTCGCGGTCGTGCTGGTCGCGATAGGCGCAGCCGCAGTCTTCGAGGTCGCGGCCGATGGCGTAGTCGTAGTTGCCGTAGATGCTCGGAATCCGCCGGTCCTCGACGAGGGCGCAGACCTCGTTGGGATGGGGGCCATAGCCGACCAGATCGCCGCCGCAGTAGACCCGCTTGATGCCGAGCTGCTCGATCCGGTCGAGGGCCGCCTCCAGGGCCGGCAGGTTGCCGTGGATGTCGGTGACGATCGCGACGGCGCTCATGGCCGAAGGTTCAACTGTTGGCGGTGGCCAGTGCGTCGCAGCGCTCGGCGCGCAGGCAATCGCGGGTGCGTCGGTGGGCGATGCTCATTACAAACGACCGCACCGGCGCCTCCTGGTAGCCGGCAAGGATGGCGTCCGCACAGGCGCGGATCTCAGCATCCGAACGTACTCCCTCGAACTCCTCGGCCAGGTCGGGAAGCAGACGCTGCAGGCGCAGCTGATGGGCGGTCCGATCGGACCGGATCGCGTCGAGGCGCTGGTCGATCAGGTCCCTGACCCGCATCTCGACCGCGTCGCGGATGGCGCGCACCTCCTCGATCGGCTTTCCGGCCGGGTCGGGGATGTCCCAATCCTCCACCGTGGTGGGCACATAGGGGCACTGGGCGCCGCAGGCCAGCGTGATGGCCCAGGCGGCGTGTAGTTGCATCTCCACCGTCAGCTTCCTGGGCCGTTGGCCGGACAGGTCGATGCCGATTTCGCGCATTGCCTCCACCACCTCGGGCCAGACCTGGGGCGCGGGCTGTTGGCCGGCCGACTCGGCCCGGATGTCGTCCGGGGCGTGGCGCTCGAGCAGCGCCTGGGCCATCTGCGACCGCCCGGCGTTGTGGGTGCACACGAACAGCACGTATTTCATCTCGGCCTCCCAGAGGTTTCGCGGCCGCGCCAGAGTTTAAGCATTGACAGCTGTCACTTCAATCGATATAAGTAGATCGATGAGCGTCGATCTGCAGCTCTCCCCCAAGCAGAAGCGCCCGGCCGGCGAACCCTGCTGCGAGCCGGTGGTCTACCCCGACGTGGAGCGCGAGGAGGCGCTGCGGATGGCCGACGTGGCCAAGGCTCTGGGCGACCCCGTGCGGCTGCAGCTGGTCGATGTGCTGCGAAAGCACGCCGGCAAGGTCTGCGTATGCGAGCTGGTGCCGCTCTTCGACATCGCCCAGCCCACCCTCTCGCACCACCTCAAGAAGCTGCGCGAGGCCGGCATCGTGGACTCCGAGCGACGCGGGCTGTGGGCCTACTACTACGTGAACCCCGAGGCGCTGGAGGAACTCTCGTCATGGCTGAGTTGACCGACACTCGCGAGGCAGTACGTGAGCGCTACGCCGCCGCCGCCCGCGCCGCGGCCGAAGGCCAGAGCGGCGCGGCGTGTTGCGGCACGACCGAGGGCTGCGGCTCGACCACCGTGCGGGCCGACGCAGCTGACGTTTTCGGCGAGCAGCTCTACCGGGACGACGAGCGCGACGGGGCGACGGACACTGCCGTGGCAGCCTCGATGGGCTGCGGGGTCCCGACCGCGGTGGCGGATCTGCACGAGGGCGAGACGGTGCTCGACCTCGGCTCCGGCGCGGGCGCTGACGTGCTGATCTCCGCCCGCCGCGTCGGGCCGGCCGGCCGGGCGATCGGGGTCGACATGACCGACGAAATGCTCGAGCTGGCCCGTCGCAGCGCCGCCGAGGCCGGCGCGGACAACGTCGAGTTCGTCAAGGGCACCATCGAGCAGCTGCCGTTGCCCGACAGCTCAGTCGACGTGGTGATCTCCAACTGCGTGATCAACCTGTCAGCCGACAAGCCCCAAGTCCTGCGCGAAGCAGCCCGGGTGCTGCGCCCCGGCGGACGCTTCGCCGTCTCCGACGTGATCGCCGACCCCGACATGGACGAAGCCACCAAGACCGACATGCAGCAATGGACCGGCTGCATCGCCGGCGCGCTGACCCGTCAGGAATTCGAAGCCGCCCTCCGCGACGCCGGGCTGACCGAGATCGAGATACGCGACACCCACCGCGTCCACGAGCACGCCAGCTCGGCCATCGTCAGAGCCACCAAGCCGAGGACGGCGTCCTCTACGGCGTCCTGGCGGGCGAGGACAACCACTGAGCGAGATGGTCGAGCGGACGATCGACGGTAAGCCTCGGAGGGTCTACAACCCAGTCCAGCGCGACGCCGCCACCTTCCTGGAGACCAGCGAGGAGAGCGGCGGCGAGCGGACGCTGGCCGAGCTCGAGGTGGCGCCCGGCGGGAAGGTCACCCCGCACTACCACCTCACCTACAGCGAACGCTTCACGGTGCTCGAGGGCCAACTGACCGTCGAGATCGACGGCGTCCGCCATCAGCTCGGGCCAGGCAACGAGGCCGTCGCAGCCGCCGGCAGCCTGCACGCCTGGAGCAACCCGGGCGAGAACCGCAGCGTCGCTAAGGTCGAGCTGCGGCCCGGCAGCCCCGGCTTCGAGAAGGGCCTGCGCATCACCTACGGGCTGGCCGCCGACGGCCAGGTGCTCAAGAACGGCGTGCCCCGCAACCCCCTCCACACTGCGCTGGTGCTCGAGTGGGGCGAGCTGCGCCTACCCGGAGCCTACGCGCCGCTCCAACGAATCCTGGCCCTGCTGGCCCGCATCGCCCGCCGGCGGGGCATCGACCGCGAACTCGAGCGCCGCTACCTCTGACCGCGGCGCGCAACGTCCTTGCCGGCCTTGCGCGACGCTGACATGCGGGCGATCATTTCGATAGTGGCGACGCAAGCACCCGTTATCGCGGCCTCGAGCTCGTCGTTGAACGCGTTGGCGGGGACCGCGACCTTGCACTGCCTGACGGGATGTGCCGCCGGCGAGGTCACCGGCATGGTGATCGGCTCGGCATTGGGTCTTGCAAACCTGGCGACGCTGGTCCTCGCCGTCGGTCTCGCGTTCCTTTTCGGCTATGTCCTCACCTCCCTGCCCCTACTGCGTTCGGGCCTCGCGCTCACAGCCGTTGTCCCGATCGCGGTAGCCGCGGACACGGTGTCGATCTCGATCATGGAGCTCATCGACAACGCCGTGGTGCTCGCGGTCCCAGGGGCGATGGACGCCGGTCTCAGCGAGGCGCTTTTCTGGGGGCCTGTGCTAGGTGGCTTCGCCATCGCATTCGGACCGGCCTTCCTCGTGAACAGGGCGCTGATCCGGCGCGGCCGGGGGTGTTGTCCCGGCTCACGACAGTCCTTCGGCGCCGTATAGCGCGCGCGAACAGGGCCGGCTGGACCGGCGGCCAGAGCTGTGCGCAAAGATGGCCCTCGTCCGCGGCTGCCCGCCAGTAGTGGCCCTCGGGGGGTCGCTACATCGAGAAGCAGACGGGCCGGGCGCCGAGGATCCGCCGAGTCCGCGAAGATGCACGACGGTGTTGCCGTCCCGTGAACGTTCTGCGACCACGCCGGGGCAGCTCTCCCGCCGCGCCGTGATCGCCGGTCCGCTGGTCGCCGGCGTCACGCTGATCGGAGCCCTCTGGGCCACGCGGGAGGCTGACGTCCCGTTCCGTGATCCCGACAACGTCGCCGCCAAGTACCTGGTGCTGGTGGGTCTCGGCGTGGTCGTCATGTGGGCGCTGGACATCGTCGTGCGCGCGGCCTGCCGGACGGGGACGCGCTGGCCGTCGCGCGAGACGCTGCGCGAGGTCCGCCGCGAGCGGTGGTCGTGGAAGCGCTGCCTCGCCGCGGCGTGCGCGCTGGTGAGCTTCTACGTCTCCTACCTCGCCTACCGCAACCTCAAGAGCATGGTCCCGCTGCTGCGCCCCGACGACCTCTTCGACCGCGAGCTCGCCGACCTGGACCGGGCGATCTTCGCAGGCCAAGACCCGTGGGAGCTGCTGCACTCGCTGCTGGGCACGGGGATCCTCGGCCACGCCCTGTCGTTCATCTACGTGGCGTTCATCGTCTTCCTGCCGCTGTCGATGGCGCTCGCGCTCGTGTTCACCCGCGATCTGTCGACCGGCCTGTTCTACACGACGGCGCTCTCGCTGAACTGGCCGCTGGGCGCGCTGACCTACCTGCTGGTCCCCGCCCTCGGGCCGATCTACGCGTTCCCGGGGGACTTCAGCGACCTGCCCGCGACCAAGGCCGCCGAGCTGCAGCGGACCCTGATGAGCGACCGCCTGGAGTTCCTGCGCGATCCCGTCGAGGCCGCCGGCCAGCACATCGCCGCGTTCGCGTCGCTGCACGTCTCGATGATCTTCACCGCCGTGGTGACCGCGCACCTGCTCGGCCTCGGCCGGCGCGTGCGGATCACGCTGTGGACGGTCCTGGCGCTGTCGGTCATCGCCACCGTCTACCTTGGCTGGCACTACGTGATCGACGACGTCGCCGGGGTCGTGCTCGCGCTCGTCGCCCTCTCGCTGGCCTGGGCGCTGACGGGCTTTCAGCCGCGCGGCGTGTCCCGCCTGCGCCGCGACACCGCGACCGCGGAGGCGACCTGAGCGCGATCCGCGTCGCGGCGTCGCCCGCCCCCGTCGTCGAGGACGACGCGCAGCCCTCGTGGCGCAGCATGCTGGCCGGCCCTCTGGTGGCCGCGATCACGCTGGCGGGGGCGATCGTGGCGGCCGACTCCATCGACGTCGAGCTCCGCGACCCCGACGGCGTCGCGGGAGGGCGGCTCGTCTGGGTCGTCATCTTGGTGCTCGTGCTGGTGGCCATGGACGTCTTCGTCCGGGCGGCCCGGCGCGCGCAGCGCAAGCTGCCGCCGCGGGCGGTGCTCGCCGAGGTGCGCGCCGAGCGCTGGGGCTGGCGGCGGGGCCTGGCCGTCGGCAGCGCGCTGGTGAGCTTCTACATCACCTACCTGGCCTACCGCAACCTCAAGAGCGCCGTGCCGCTGCTGCGGCCCGACGACCTCGTGGACCGCCAGCTGGCCGACCTGGACCGCGTCCTCTTTCTGGGCAGCGACCCAGCCGACCTCACGCACGCGATCTTCGGCACTGGCGCCGCCGCCGAGGTGCTGTCGGTCATTTACCTCTTCTACGTCCTGTTCGTCCCGATCTCGCTCGCCGTCGCGCTCGTGTTCTCGGCGAACCTGCCGGGCGGCATGTTCTACGCGACGGCCGCGGCGATCAACTGGCCGATCGGCGCGCTGAGCTACATCGCGCTGCCGGCGCTGGGGCCCGTCTACTACGTGCCGGAGGACTTCCGCGACCTTCCGGTCACCGGGGTGTCCGAGCTGCAGGAGCTGATGCTCGACCAGCGCGTGGAGTTCCTCGCCGACCCTTCGGTCACCGGCACCGCCCAGAGCATCGCCGCGTTCGCGTCGCTGCACGTGTCGGTGATCCTCACCGCCGTTCTGGCCGCCTACCTGCTGGGCTTCGGACGGCGCACGCGCCTCGGCCTGTGGGTGCTGCTGTGGTCGTCGGTGCTCGCGACCGTCTACCTCGGCTGGCACTACGTCATCGACGTCATCGCGGGCGTGGCGATCGCGCTGCTCGCGCTGTGGCTGGCCAGCAAGCTGACCGGCTTCCGGATCGACCCGAGGGCTTTTCGTAGTCGTGGAAGCCGCCGCCGCCTTTCCGGCCGTGCATCCCGCTCACGACCATCCGCTTGAGCAGCGGGGGTGGGGCGGACGGCTCACCCGTGACTGCGAGTATGCAGCCCATGGGATTCGACCAGTATCACGAGCCGCCCGAGGAGCTGAGCCAGGAGGTCCGGACGCTCGCGAGGATGTTCGCCTCGCTGACCGAGGAGGCCGAGGCGATCAGCTGGTACGAGCAGCGCCTCGCGGTGGAGCAGGATCCGGAGGCGCGGGCGATCGTGGCCAACGCCCGCCACGAGGAGTACAAGCATTTCGCGATGGACCTCGAGTTCCTGTTTCGGCAGCGCCCCGAATGGGGGGCGATCGCGAAGGGGATCCTGTTCCAGAGCGGCCCGGTCGCCGACAACGCCGAGAGCGCCGAGAGCCTTGCCGAGATCGATGATCCCGGCCCGGACTCGGGACCCGAGCTCCAGCTGGGATCGCTCGGAATCGGGGACCTGCGATGAGTCATCTCCTTCGTGAGCACGCGCCGATCAGCGAGCGCAGCTGGGAGCTGATCGACGAAGAGGCGCGGGAGCGGCTCACCCCCGGGATGGCTGCCCGCCGCCTCATCGACTTCTCCGGCCCGCACGGCTGGGGCCTGCAGAGCGTGACCCTGGGCCGGGTCGGGACCGTCGAGCTCGGCCTCGACGGCGTCGACGGCAAGCAGCGTCAGGTGCGGCCGGTGGTCGAGCTCAAGGCGCCGTTCAACGTGTCGCGCGACGAACTGCTCGAGGGCGACCGCGGCGCGCCCGACGTCGATTTCGCGGACCTCGACCGCGCAGCCGCGCAGTTCGTGGTGGCCGAGAACACCGTCATCTTCCACGGAGCGGAAGCCGCTGGCTTCGAGGGGATCGTCGCGTCAAGTCCACACGCACCGATCCCGCGACCCGAGGACGCGGGCGCGTACACGGACGCGGTCGCGCGGGCCGTCGATCTGCTCAAGCGTCACGGGCTGGAGGGCGACTACGGGCTGGCGCTCAGCCGAGAGGAGTGGACCCGCGTCGTCGAGTCGAGCGAGCACGGCGGCTACCCGCTCTTCGACCACCTCAAGAGCATCATCCGCGGCCCCATAGTCTGGACCCCCGGGCTGGACGGAGCCGTCGTGCTGACCGTGCGAGGCGGCGATTACCTGTTCGACTGCGGCCAGGACGTCTCCGTGGGCTACGCGCACCACGACGCGGACAGTGTGGCCCTCTACCTGGAAGCGTCCTTCGCGTTCCGAGTGGCCACGCCGGAGGCCGCGGTCGCCATACGGTGATTCCTCACCACGGCGAAGGCGCCGGCCGGATTGGCGGCCGGTCGGTGTAGGCCTCGCGTGCGTCGCTCGTCTCGGTCTCCACCGTTGCGCCGTGGCGGGCGGCGGCCGGGTTCACCGAGTACACGATCTCGGCGTCGGGGGAGCGCGTGCCGACCATCAGGATCGCGCACGGCTCCTCGCCGGCGCCGACCGTGATGTGGTCGGTGCCGGGCGGGCAGTGGAGGTAGTCCCAGGGGCGAAGCCGGCGCTCCTCTCCCTCCACGACCGCAATGCACTCGCCGCGCAGGACGAGGAAGCCCTCCTGGTTGGTCTCGCGGTGGTAGAAGCCGGGCGTCTCCCCCGGGCGCAGGATGTGGACGCCGATCCCGAGCAGCGCCGACGGCGCGTGTGGTGACTCGAAGCCGCACCAGATTCCGCCGCCCTCGAGCGTCCACCAGCCGATGTCGGCGAGGTTGAGGATGAACCAGCCGTCGTCGGCAGGCTGGAGGCCGGTTTCGGTCGTCTCGATCTTCGCTTCGTGCATGCCCGGGGACGCTCAGCGATCGGCGAGCGCAAGGCGCCCGGCGAGCGCGAGGAAGGCGCCGCCGAAGATCCGGCGCATCCAGGTGACCACCCGGGGCCTGGAGATGACGTGGTTACGCACGCCGGCGGCGAACACGCCGTAGACGGCAAAGACCGCGAACGTGACCAGCATGAAGACTGCGCTCAGCCCGAGCATCGTCAGCGACGCATGCGGCTCGGAGATGCTCACGAACTGCGGCAGGAAGGCGAAGAAGAACAGGGTCAGCTTCGGATTCAGGAGGTTGATCAGGACCCCGGAGAGGATCACCTTCCCTGCCGGAAGGGGGGCTGCGTCCTCGACCTGCGGCGTGCTCTTGTCCCTGATGGTGGTCCAGGCCATGAACACCAGGTAGGCCACGCCCAGGTACTTCAGGACCTGAAAGGCGAGCGCGCTCGTGTGCAGGAGCGCGGCGAGGCCGGTGATCGCCGCCAGCATGTGCGGTACGACACCGAGGGTGCAGCCGAGAGCGGCGACCAGGCTTGCGCGTGCACCGCGGGCAAGGCCTGCCGCGAGCGTGTAGAGCACGCCGGTACCGGGGGTTGCGACGACGACCAGCGTGGTCAACAGGAACTCGGTGCTCACGGAGGGATCATTTTTACCGGACCCTCGTCTGGCCGGTGGGCAGCACCTCGCGGTTAGGGTGGCCGCTGTGAGCACTTCTCGCCGGAAATTCCTCCGCGACGGCGGCGCCGCCGTGGCCGCTGCGGGCCTCGCGCGCGTCGCCGGCTCATCGTCCGAGGCCCACGCGCGGCCCGCCGTCCGCCGGCCGGCCTTCGCTCTGCTTCACCTCGCTCGAGCGTGAGACCCGGATCCCTGTCCTCCCGGTCGAGGGGCGGATGCCGAGCTGGCTGACGGGCGCGCTGCTGCGCAACGGGCCGGCGCTGTTCGAGATCGGCCCCCGACCGCTTCAACCACTGGTTCGACGGCCTGGCCATGCTGCACGCGTTCTCCTTCGAGCGCGGCCGGGTGGCCTACGCGAACCGCTTCCTGCGCTCGAGCGCCTACCGCGCCTGGAAGCGGGAGGGCCGGATTCGCTTCTCGGAGTTGGCCAGTTGGGCCGGGTCCCCAACGGCAACGTGTCGATCGAGCGGCTCGGCGGACAATTCCGGGCGCTCACCGAGCTACCCGTGTCAGTGCGCTTCGACCCGAAGACGCTACGCACTCTGGGCGTGGATGCGGACCTGCCCACCGGCCGGCTGGGCACCGCCCACCCACCACGACCCGCGGACGGGTGACCGCTTCGGCTACGAGATCGAGCTCGTGCCGCCCACCGCGCTGCGGATCGTCTCGCACCGCAATGCGCGCCGCCAGCTGGCTTGGATCTCCCAGAGCGCGCCCGGCTACCTGCATTCGTTCGCTCTCACCCCGCGGTACGTGGTGGTGCTCGCTCAGCCCTTCACCTTCGACCTCGCCCGCTTTCTGCGTCCCGACCGGGGCCGATCCTCACCAACTACGGCTGGGACGCCTCCCAGCCGCTGCGAATCGAGGTCATCGACCGCAGCGGCGGCGGTGTGGTCTCGACCACCGAGGTGGAGCCGTTCTTCGTCTTCCACCACGTCAACGCCTTCGAGCGGAATGGGAAAGGTCGTGCTCGACGTGTGCGCCTATCCCGACGCATCGATCATGGACGCGCTGTACCTGAAGCGGCTCCGCCGCGGCCGGAAGGTGCCGCGGGCCGGCCTGCGGCGGATCGAGGTCGATCCCGCGCGCCGGCGAGCGACGCAGCGCGACCTGGTCGAGCCGAACTTCGAGCTCCCGCGCGTGGACTACGACACGCCAACGGACGGCCCTACCGCTACGCCTTCGGCGTCGGCCTGCGCGGACCGAACAGCAGGTTCGTCGACCAGCTGGTCAAGGCCGACGTCAGGCGAGGGGAGGCGCTCACCTGGCATGACCCCGGGACCTTTCCCGGCGAGCCGATCTTCGTCCGCCGCCCCGGGGGGCGGAGGGACGACGCCGGGGTGGTGCTCTCGGTGCTGCTCGACGCCGGGCGCCGCAGCTCGGCGCTGGTGGTGCTGGACGCTAACACCATGGAGGAGGTCGCGCGGGCGTCGGTGCCGCACCACATTCCCTTCGGCTTCCACGGGGTGTACGCGCGGTAGCAGAGGCGGGTTGCGAGACTCCATGCCCGCCGATGGCCGACTACGGACATGAGCTCGAGTTCGGCATCTTCCTCACCCCGGCCGCGGACCAGGCCGCAAGCGTCATCGAGACGGCTCAGCGAGCCGATGACTCCGGTCTCGATCTCGTCTCCTTCCAGGATCACCCCTACCAGCCGCGGTTTCTCGACACCTGGACGCTGATCTCGTTCCTGGCCGCCGCGACCGGCCGGGTGAAGCTCGCGCCCAACGTGCTGAGCCTGCCGCTGCGGCAGCCGGCGGTGGTCGCGCGGTCGGTGGCCAGCCTGGACATCCTCAGCGGGGGGCGGATCGAGCTCGGGATCGGGGCCGGGGCCTTCTGGGACGCGATCGGGGCGATGGGCGGCCGCCGGCTCACCCCCGGGCAGGGGGTCGATGCCCTGGCCGAGGCGATCGAGATCATCCGCGGGATCTGGGCGGCCGGCGAGGACGACGGCCTGACACTGGAGGGCGAGCACTACCGGCTGACAGGCGCCAAGCGCGGGCCCGCGCCGGCCCACGACGTGGGTATCTGGATCGGTGCCTACAAACCGCGGATGTTGCGGCTGACCGGCCGCGTGGCCGACGGCTGGCTCCCCAGCGTCCCCTACCTGGAGCCCGGGCAGCTCGAGAGCGGCAACGAGCGGATCGACGAAGCGGCGCTGAAGGCCGGCCGTGATCCGGCGGCGATCCGCCGCCTGCTCAACGTCGGCGGCAGCTTCACCGACGGCAGCCCGGGTCCGCTGTCGGGCTCAGCCTCCGAGTGGCCGGGACAGTTGGCCGAGTTGGCGACCGAAAGGGGCGTCGCCACGTTCATCGTCATGGGCGACGATCCCGCGGTGGTCGAGGCCTTTGCGGAGGTCGCGCCCGCGGTCCGGGCGCTGGTCGAGGTCAACCGCTCCCCGGCGCCGCAGCGCGAGGCGGTGCCCGTTTTCGGGCAGGAAGGGGAGGCCGCCGGCGAGTACGAGCGCCTCGGGGTCACCCCGACACCCGATACCGAGCGCCTCCGCGACTCGATGCCGTGGGACGAGGCCACCCGTCCTCATCGTCCGCCGTCGGCTCCGAACGTCCGCTACACCGAGCAGGGACGCCGGATCGGCCAGCACCTGATCGACGTGCATGACCATCTCCGTGCCGAGCTCACCGAGCTCCGTTCGGTGGTCGCGCAGGTCCGCGAGGGGGAGCTCAGCGCGGGCGAGGCCCGCAGCACCCTGAACCAGATGGCGATGAGGCAGAACGACTGGACGCTCGGCGCCTTCTGCACGCGCTACTGCCGGGTCGTCACCCAGCACCACCATCTGGAGGACGTCTCGGTCTTCCCTCATCTCAAGCGGTCCGAGCCCACGCTCGAGCCGGTGATCGACCGCCTCACGGTCGAGCACCATGCGATCCACGATGCGATCGAGACCGTCGACCGCGCCCTGGTCGACCACCTGGACGATCCGCGCGACTTCGACGGGCTCCAGGCGGCCATCGACGCGCTCACCGACACGTTGCTCTCACACCTCTCCTACGAGGAGCACGAGCTGGTCGAGCCGCTGGCCCGGGTCGGGCTGGGGCCGGGCCAGCTCTGAGCCACGACGGCTCAGCGTCCCAGCACGGCGATCATCCGCAGCGGTCCTCCGGAACCTCCCTCGATCTTCATCGGCAGCGCCACCACGGAGAAGCCGCGTCCGGGGAGCTTGGGCAGGTTGGCCACGTTCTCGAAGACGGGCACGTTGGCGGCGCCGAGCACCCGGTGCGCGCGGAACGTCGTCGACTGCCCGCGATCGATGCTCGCCGTGTCGATCCCCACCGCCTTCACCGCCCGCCGGCGCACGAGCCAGCGCGCGGCGGGCGCGCTCAGGCCCGGGAAATGCAGCTTCGCCACTGCCTGCTCACCGCGTTCGGCGGTGCCGAGGTAGCGCTCGGCGTTCGGCCAGTAGCGCCCGAAGCCGGTGTGCAGGAGGACCATGGTGCGCCGCGGGATGCGCCCGTAGCGCCTCTCCCAGGAGCGCAGGTCGGCCCGGGACACCAGGTAATCGCGGTTGGCCAGGGCACGCTCCGACACGTCGACGACCACCGCCCGGCCCACGAGCCGCCGCAGCGGAAGCTCGTCAGCCTTGTCGCCGCCGCGCGCGAAGTGGATCGGGGCGTCGAGGTGGGTGCCACCGTGTTCGGCGGCCGCGAAGTCGTTGGCGGCGTAGTACCAGCCGCCCTCGGTCTCGCCTTCGGCAACCTCGGTGAGCTTGAACTTGCTGGCCGTGGGCCAGTAGATCGTGTCGTCGTTGAAGGGATGCGAGAGGTCAACGAGGCCTCGCAGGGCGGGCGCCGAACCGCGCTCCAACTGGCCGGCCCCGGCGATGGCGCCGCTCAGGGCCGCACCGGCGACTCCGGCCAGACAACAGGCGAACAGGACGAGGATGCGCTTCACGGTCTACCTCCTTCGGGTGCTCGTGTCGACGGAGTACCCGAGGCGGCGGGCGCCTATCCGCCCCGTTCCTGACCGCCGACAGCGGACAGCGCCGATGCGCTAACCGCACACGGGAAGCGGGCTGAGCCGACGTAGCCGGCGGCAAGCCCAGCGGCCGAGTCCCGCCGCCTGGGGGTCGGCGAGCACGATCCGCTCGGCCCCCAGGTCTGCGCCCAGGCCACGATTGCGGCGGCGGCGCCCAACCCCGCGTGGCCGAGCACGGTGAGGTCGACCGCGTCGTCAGCCTCGACGACGAGCCTCGCCCGCGCCAGCTCTGACTCGGCCAGCTCACGCTGTACGCCGTTCCAGTACACCGAGCTCACGCCGCAGCAGCGTGCGTTCTCGGGCTCGACCGGCGCGAGCGCGACCACCGACAACCGCGTGCCTTCGCGCTGCGCGGCACGAGCGGTCTCGAGCAGCGTGGTGTCGGCGGCCTCGCTGGCTCCGTAGACCACGAGCGTGAGCCTCTCAGGCATGTCGAAAAGCCTAGGGCGGGCAGGGCTGGGAGATGCTTGACCCGTAGGCTCGCTTTCGTCATGCCCCTGGTGGATCACGGCGAGAGCGTCCTGGTCGTCATCGACGCGCAGGAGGGGTTCTACCGGGGACCGCTCCCTCTCGACCAGAGCGCTCGCGCCCGGGCGGCGCTCGATCGCATGGTCTGGCTCGCGAAGGTGGCCCGGCAGCTCTCGGTGCCCGCGGTGCTGACCGAGGAGGATCCGCAGCGAAACGGCTCCACGTATCCCCCGATCGCCGCCGTCTTTCCGGAGGTCAAGGCGGTGGAGAAGCCCACCTTCGGCCTCACCGGCACCCCGGAGATCGTGAGCCAGGTCGAGGCCACCCGGCGAACGACGGCGGTGCTGGTCGGCTACGAGACCGACGTGTGCGTCGCCCAGTCCGCCGTCGGCCTCAAGGAGCGCGGCATGCGGGTGGTCGTGGTCGAGGACGCCGTGTTCTCACCCGGGGAGATGCATGCACGCGGGCTGGCCCGGATGGCCGCCGACGGAATCGAGCTCAACCACTGCAAGGGCCTTGCCTACGAGTGGACCCGGACGCTGGAGCGGTCGCGAGAGGTGCTCGAGGCGCCCGAGGTGGGAGAGCCTCCCTTCCGGCTCTGAGCGGCTCCCGGCCTACGCCCAGTCCGGCATCATCGCCTCGAGATAGCGGCTCCCAAACGAGCCCTCGGGCAGGATCTCCTGCACGCGGGCGAGGTCGTCGGCGTCGAGCTGCACCTCGGCGGCGGCCACGTTCTCCGCGAGCCGGTCCTCGCTGCGGGTGCCGGGGATGGGCACGATGTCGTCGCCCTGGGCCAGCAGCCATCCGAGGGCGAGCTGGGTGACGGCGATGGCCTTGGAAGCGGCGAGCTCCCTGAGCTGCTCGATCGCCTGCACGTTGCGTTCGTAGTCGTCCCCCTGCCAGCGCGGGTCGGTGCGGCGCATGTCGTCCTCGGGGTACTCCTCCGCGGGCTTGACGTCGCCGGTGAGAAAGCCGCGTCCCAGCGGGGAGTAGGCCACGAAGCCGATGCCCAGCTCGCGCAGCAGCGGCAGCACCTCGGGCTCAACCTGGCGCTCGAAGATCGAGTACTCGGTCTGCAGGACGGACACGGGCTGCTCGGCGTGAGCGCGCCGGATGGTCTCGGGCCCGGCCTCGCTGAGCCCGAGGTAGCGGACCGTGCCCGCATCGATGAGCTCCCCGACCGCCCCGGCGACCTCCTCGATCGGAACGTCGGGATCGACGCGGTGCTGGTAGAGCACATCGATGTGGTCGGTCTGGAGGTAGCGCAGGCTGTTCTCGGTGACCTCGCGGATGTGCTCCGGCCGGCTGTCGCGAGCCTGGAAGGTGGGGTCGCTCATGTCGAAGCCGAACTTGGTGGCGATCACGATCTCGTCGCGGAAGTCCTTCACCGCTCGGCCGACGAGCTGCTCGTTGGCGCCGGTGCCCATCCCGTAGAGCTCGGCGGTGTCGAACATCGTCACGCCCAGCTCGTGGGCACGGCGGATGGTGGCCATATTGCGCTCGTCGTCGCCGCCGGGCCCGTAGGCCATCGTCATGCCCATCGTCCCGAGGCCGATGGCGGCGACCTCCAGGCCCTGGGTGCCAAGTGCACGTCGTTCCACTTCCCTGCCTCCCTCGTTGAAGGGCTTCGACGTTAGTGGAGGTCCCGCGTGCGGTTGAGCGCGTCCAATGCCGCGACCTTGTAGGCCTCGGCCAGCGTCGGGTAGTTGAAGACGGCGGAGACCAGGAAGTCGAGCGCGCCCTCCCGGTTCATGAGGGCCTGGCCGATGTGAACCAGGTCGGTGGCCTGGGCCCCGATCACGTGCACGCCGAGCAGGCTGTGGTCCTCGGCCGAGACGAGGAGCTTCAGCATCCCATCCTCCTCGCGCATCATCAGCGCCTTGGCCAGCTCCCGCCACCAGGCGATACCCACCACGTACGGCACCGCGGCCTCGGTGAGCTCCTCCTCGGTGCGACCCACATAGGAGATCTCGGGGATCGCGTAGATCCCGATCGGGACCAGCTCGGGCAGCTGGGAGACCGGTTCGCCGAAGGCGTGGAGCGAGGCCAGGCGCCCCTGCTCCATGCTGGTGGCGGCGAGGCCGGGCGGGCCCGCCACATCACCGACCGCGAAGATGTGGGGCACGGCCGTGCGGTAGTCGTCGTCGACCTCGATGCGGCCGCGCTTGTCGCATTCGAGGCCGGCTCGGTCCAGGGCCAGCCCCTCGGTGGCGCCCTGGCGCCCGGTGGCGTAGAGCAGCGTGTGCGAAGAGATCTGCTTGCCCGACGCCAGGTGCGTGATCACCCGGCCGTCGTGGCGTTCGACCGAGGTCACCTCCTCGTTGAAGCGGAAGGTGACGTTGCGCTTGCGCAAGAGGTACTGGAGCGCGACCGTGATCTCGCGGTCGACGAAGGGGAGAAGCCGGTCCCTGGCGTCGACCAGCGTCACCCGGGTGCCCATCGCAGCGAACATCGACGTGTACTCCACCCCGATGACCCCTGCGCCCACCACGGTCATCGTGCGCGGCATGTGGTCCTCCAGCCGCAGGATGCCGTCCGAGTCGATCACCCGCTTCTCGTCGAAGTCCACGCCGGGGGGTCGCGCGGGCCGCGTACCCACGGCGATCACGATGTTCTCGGCGCTGACGATCGTCTCCTTGACCTCGCCCGTGTCGTCGTGGATCTTGACCCGGTGCTCGTCCTCGAAGGAGGCGTCGCCCACCAGCAGCCCCACGCCGTTGCGGCGAAACTGCTCGCGCACCACTGCCGTCTCGTCGGCCACGACCCGCGCGGTGCGGTCGCGCAGATACTGCGCCGCGGCGGCTTCGTGGCGGTCGGGGTGCAGTGGATCGGGTATGTCCGCGCCGCGGCCCGCGATGTCCTCGAGGATGGCCTGGCGCAGGGTCTTCGAGGGAACCGTCCCGGTGTGGATCGAGACGCCGCCCACCCGCTCACGACGTTCGACCACCCCGACCCGCTTCCCCAGCTTCGCCGCCTGAACCGCCGCGCGCTGCCCGCCCGGCCCCGAGCCGATGACGAGGAGATCGAGGTCCATCGCGCCAGGGGTCATAGCATCGTTCATGAGCGGTTGCGGGCGGCGATCGTCCAGTTCAGCGCGGTCGCGAAGGCGACCCAGAGCACATGGGGGACCAGAAGGAGCGCGGCCCGTGGGGTACGCCGGCGCAGGCGAACGATCAGCGCGACCGTGGTGCGCTGGGCGCGGCGGACGTCCAGCATCGAGAGGGCGATGCAGCCGTAGAGAATCGTCCATACCGGGCCGAAGACAGCTCCGGGCGGCTGCCAGGCCGGCTTTTTCAGCCGCCGGTACCAGCGGCTCGAGATCGCGGGCGCCGACGCCACCGACCCCGCCACGGCCGTCGCGACCACCGCCGCGGCGATGGCGGCCGCCTCGGCCGTAGACGGATGGCTTCGGTCCTCGGCCATGGCAGCCGCCGGAAGGTACCGCACGGCCTCCGGCCCGGCCTGCGTTCACTAGCCGGCGCTTGACATATACCTATATCAGCATATAATGTCCGGCATCGCACGCGCAGCCACTACAGCGGATGCCTTTAACGCGGTGGCCGAGCCCCGGCGGCGGGAGATCCTGGATGTCCTCGCTAGTGGAGAGCGGCCCGTAAACGACCTGGTGGGCCAGCTCGGGCTGGCTCAACCACAGGTGTCCAAGCACCTCCGGGTGCTCCGCGAGGTGGGGGCGGTTCACGTGCGAGACGAAGGACGGCAGCGTCTGTACCGGCTGAACGGCGAAGCGCTCAAGCCGATTCACGATTGGGTGAAGGCCTACGAGCGCTCCTGGTCGGAGCGGTTCGGCGAGCTGGATGCCGTGTTGGACGACCTCAAGCAGAAGGAGAACAGAGATGGCAGCGACGAGTAGCGGAACGGCGAAGGTCACGCTCCCCGCCGACGAGCAGATCCTCATCACACGGGAGTTCGACGCTCCCAAGCACCTGGTCTACAAGGCCTGGACCACACCGGATCTGGTCATGCGCTGGTGGAGCGGCCACCGCGGCGAGATGAAGATCGCCGACATCGACCTGCGGGTCGGCGGCATGTGGCGGTACGTGATGGTGGCCGGCGAGGGCGGCTTCGAGGTCGCCTTCCACGGCGAGTACCGGGAGATCGTCCCGGACGAGCACATCGTCACGACCGAGGTCTTCGAGCATCCGTCCGCCGAGGGCGAGGTGGGGCTGAACACCGTGACCTTCCAAGAGGAGGACGAGCGCACCACGCTCACGCTCCTCGCGGAGTACTCGAGCAAGGACGTGCGCGACGCGATCATCGACTCCGGGATGGAGGGCGGTATGCAGGAGCAGATGGACGTGCTGGAGGAGATCGCGGTCTCGCTCCGCTGAGGCAGGCGAGGTAGGCTCGCCGCACCGTGCCTGCCGCCCGGAGCTCGCGCGCGCCTACCACCGGCGTGGTGGTGGCCATCGGCCTGGCCGCCGTGCTGGCGGCGGCCATGGTCATGACCATTCGCCTGACCAGCGAGTTCCCGGGCGAGCAGCCGGGGCTTCAGGCGGGCTGCTGGACTGGATCGTCCTCTCCTACGTCTTCAGCGGCCTGGTGGCCTGGCGGCGCCGGCCCGAGAGTCGCTTCGGCCCGCTGATGATCGCCGGCGGTTTACGACCTCCTTGGCGGCCCTGTCCTCGGCGAGCGACGCGCTGGCATTCACGGTCGGACAGGCCATGGACTCTGGTTCCGTTCGCCGTGTTCATTCACGTCTACCTGTCCTTTCCCTCAGGGCGACTGCCGGGTCGACCGGAACGATGGATAGTCGGCACCGCCTACTTCGTCGCGGTGGGATTGGAGCTGGTCGGCCTTGCGCTCGGCGGCTTCCGCCCGGACAACGTGCTGGCCCTCGTCGACCAGCCGGACCTGGCGATGACGCTGCTCGATTTCCAGCTCGTCACCCTCGCCGGGCTCGCCCTCGTGAGCATCGTGGCGCTCATCTACCGGCGGCGTCAGGCGGGCCCGCCGCTGCGCCGCTCGGCGGCGCTGCTGGTGGACTCCTTCGTCGTCGCCCTGGCGATGTGCGCCGCACTCCTCGTGATGGGCGCCTTCTTCATCGGCGACGCCTTTCTCATGGTGCAGCGCGTGACGTTCTTCTTCCTCGGCCTGGCGCCCGTCGCCTTCTTGATCGCCCTCCTCGACGCGCGGCTGGCCCGCTCCTCGGTCGGCGATCTGCTGGTCGAGCTGCGCTCGGACCCGACGCCTCACAACCTGCAGGAGCCGATCGCGCATGCTCTCGGCGACCGATCGGTCGAGCTCGCCTACTGGCTGCCGCAGTTCGGGAGCTGGTCGGACGCGCGAGGCCGGGCGATTCGGCTGCCGGAGCCGGAGGACGGCCGGGCCACAACGTTCATCGACCGCGACGGCGAGCACGTCGCGGCGCTGATCCACGACCCGGCGCTCGAGGAGGAGCCCGAGCTTCTCGACGCGGTCTGTGCCGCGGCCGAGATCGCTCTCGAGAACGGCCGGCTCCAGGCGGAGCTGAGGGCTCGGCTGGAGGAGCTGGAGGGGTCCCGCACCCGGGTGATCGAGGCCGGTCAGAAGGAGCGCAAGCGCCTCGAGCGCAATCTCCACGACGGCGCCCAGCAGCGGCTGATCGCGCTCTCGCTGGAGCTCGGCCTGCTGGGCAATCAGATGAGCGACGACCCCCAGGCCAAGGCACGCATCGAACAGGCGCGGGCCGAGATCGCCGTCTCGCTCGACGAGCTGCGCCAAGTGGCGCACGGCTTGCACCCGGCGGTGCTCAGCGGGCATGGGCTGGCGGTCGCGCTCGAGTCGCTCGCCGCCACGTCCGCGGTACCGGTCGACCTCCACGTCGAGGTGGACGGCCGACTCGACGAGCCGCTGGAGGTGACCGCGTACTACGTGGTCTCCGAGGCCCTCACGAACGTCGCCAAGCATGCCCGGGCCGGCTCGGCCTCGGTGGAGGTGGTGAGGCGGCGGGGCGACCTCGTCGTCGAGGTGGTCGACGACGGGGCGGGTGGCGCCGACACCGAGGGCGGTACGGGCCTGCGCGGGCTCGCCGACCGGGTGGAGGCGCTCGGTGGGCGCCTGCGGGTGTGGACGCCCCGCGGCGGCGGGACCCGCGTCAGGGCGGAGCTGCCGTGCGGGTAGCGATCGCCGAGGACAGCGTTCTGCTCCGCGAGGGCCTCGCGCGGCTCCTCGCCGACGCGGGCTTCGAGGTGGTCGCCCAGTGCGGCAGCGCGGACGAGCTCATGCTGAAGGCCAACAGCTACGAGCTCGACGTGGTGATCGTCGACATCCGTCTGCCGCCGACGCACACCGACGAGGGCCTGCGCGCCGCTGTCGAGATTCGCGAGAAACATCCGGGCGTCGGCGTCCTCGTGCTGTCCCAGTACGTGGAGGTGGGGCTGGCAATGAAGCTGCTGGCGGACTCCGCCGAGCGAACGGGCTATCTGCTCAAGGACCGGATCATGGAGGTCGACGAGTTCGTCGACGCCGTGCGGCGGGTGGCCGGCGGCGGCTCGGCGCTCGATCCCACCATCGTCTCGACCATGCTTGGTCGGCGGCGAAATGACGATCCGCTTGCCGAGCTGACGCCGCGCGAGCGCGAGGTGCTGGAGCTGATGGCCACGGGCAGCTCGAACCAGGGGATCGCCGACAAGCTCGTGATCACCCAGCGCGCGGTCGAGAAGTACGTTTCCTCGATCTTCGGCAAGCTCGGGTTGCCGTCGACGGGGAGCGAGTCTCGGCGCGTGCTCGCGGTGCTGCTGTTCCTCGACACCTGAGCCACTCCCCGGCCGAGACGCCAGAAAACCGTCCCCCCGGATGCCAGACCCCTGGCTAGGCGCGGCTTCCCTACCCGGAGAGGCTCGAGCGGTCCATTCCAGCAAGGGGGAGAGGCGATGAGGACTCGCATCATCCAGGACCCATCCGAGCCTGAGACGGATCGTTCGAGAAGGGAGGTCCCCGCGAAGAAGTTGACGGTGGCAGCCCGAATCGGGCGCTGGAGCGCAGGACACCGCAAGCTGGCGATCTGGGGCTGGCTGGCCCTGGTCGTCCTGCTGGTGGGCGGCCTCATGAACGCCCAGCTCATCGAGACCCAGCGCCTCACCTCGGCCGAGCAGGTGGCGGGAGAGGCGGGCCAGGCGGAGAAGGCGCTCGATGCCGCGGGGCTCAGTCCCACCGAGGAGATCGTGCTCATCGAAAGCGACGGCCTGACGGCCGACGATCCGGCCTTTCAGGCCGTGGTCGGCGACACCGCGAGGGCGTTGAACAAGACCGAGCACGTCGAGAACGTGCGCTCGCCCCTCGCCGGGGAGGGTGGCTCGATCTCGGAGGACCGGCATTCGGCGTTCGTGCAGTTCGAGGTGAGCGGCGCCGAGGAGGACATCGACGTCAATCTCAAGCCGAGTGGCGAGGCCGTGGCCACCCTTCAGGCCGCGAACCCGGAGTTCCAGATCGACCAGTTCGGCGACGGAAGCGCGAACAAGGCGATCAAGGACACGCTCAACGCGGACGTCGCCAGCGCGGGCAAGCTTTCGCTGCCGATCACGCTGGCGGTCCTGCTGGTCGCGCTCGGCGCGCTGGTGGCGGCGAGCGTCCCGCTGGTCCTCGCGCTCACGTCGGTGATGGCGACGCTGGCGATTGTGGCGATTCCCAGCCAGGTGTTCCCGCTCGGCGGCAACACCGACGCTCTGATCCTGCTCATCGGCCTGGCGGTCGGTGTCGACTACGCGCTCTTCTACATGCGCCGTGAGCGCGAGGAGCGCGCGACCGGTCGGAGCACGCGCGAGTCGCTCGAGGTTGCAGCCCAAACGTCGGGCCGGGCGGTGATGATCTCGGGCTTCACGGTGATCATCGCGATGGCCGGCATGTTCATCACCGGCGATGCGACCTTCATCTCGTTCGCGGTCGCGACGGTGAGCGTGGTGCTCGTCGCGATGTTCGCCACCCTGGCGGTCCTGCCCGCCGTGCTCGCCTGGCTCGGCGACCGCATCGAAAAGGGCCGCATCCCGTTCACCCGCACGCGCCCGCCGGCGGGTGAGTCGCGGTTCTGGGCGGCCATCGTGAACCGCGTGATGCGCCGGCCGGTCGTCGCGATCGTCTTGGCGGGCGGCCTGCTGCTCGCGCTGGCCATTCCCGGTCTGGGCATGAACGTGGTCCAGACCGGAACCGATGATCTACCACGGGACCTGCCGGCGATACAGACCTACGATCGCTACAGCGAGGCGTTCCCTTCCGAGACCAACGCCGTCGTGGCAGTCGTCGAAGCGGACGACGTGACCGGCGGTGCGGTGGGGGCGGGGATCGACGAGCTGGTCCGCCGGGCCGATGCGTCGGACACGCTCCTCGACGGCACCGAGGTCAAGGTCAGCCAGGACGGCACAGTGGCCAGCGTGGAGATCCCGACCGCCGGCACCGGCACCGACGACGAGTCGATGCGGGCGCTGGCCGAGGTCCGCGACGAGCTGGTCCCGGCGACCGTGGGCGCGGTCGGCGGCGCGACCGTGTCGATCACTGGCTCAGCCGCGCAGTCCAGCGACTTCAGCGACCTGCTGGCTTCGCGGATGCCGCTGGTGTTCGCGTTCGTGCTGGGGCTGGCCTTCCTGCTGATGCTGGTCACGTTCCGCTCGGTCGTGATCCCGATCAAGGCCATCGTGCTGAACCTGCTGTCCGTGGGCGCCGCCTACGGGATCCTGGTGCTGGTCTTCCAGGAGGGCTGGGGCGAGTCGCTGCTGGGCTTCGAGTCCAACGGGGGCGTCACCAACTGGCTGCCGCTGTTCCTGTTCGTGATCCTCTTCGGCCTCTCGATGGACTACCACGTGTTCATCCTGACCCGCGTCCGCGAGGCCTACGACGGGGGCATGAGCACCGAGGACGCGGTCCGTTCCGGGATCGCCCGAAGCGCCGGGACGGTCACGGCCGCCGCGGCGGTGATGGTCCTGGTGTTCAGCGTGTTCGCCACGCTGTCCTTCATCGACTTCAAGGAGATGGGCGTCGGTCTCGCCGCCGCGATCCTGATCGACGCGACGATCATCCGCGGGGTGCTGCTGCCGGCGACGATGAAGCTGCTCGGCGACTGGAACTGGTGGCTGCCGAGGTCGCTGCAGTGGCTGCCGCGGATCAGGCAGAAGGCGACGGTCTGACGAAACTCGTCGAAGCGGCGGGCGCCCTGGTGGGTGCCCGCCGCCCGGCCTTCAGAATGGAGAAAGCGATGCTGATCAGCACCATGAACGACCTTCCCGGCCACCGCATCGAGGAGGTGCATGGCGAGGTGTTCGGCCTCACCGTCCGCTCACGCCACGTGGGCTCACAGCTCGGGGCGGCGTTGAAGTCGCTCGCCGGCGGTGAGCTAAAGGGGATGACCAAGATGCTCGTCGAGGGTCGCGAGGACGCCACCCAGCGCCTGGTCGAAGAGGCAGAGGCCAAGGGAGCGAACGCGGTCGTCGCGTTCCGCTTCGACACCTCGGAGCTTGGCGGCACCTGGACAGAGATCTGCGCCTACGGGACCGCGGTGCGGGCAACGCGATCGGACTGAGGAAGCGTCTAGGGCCGAACCCGCGGGCGCTAGTCGCCGCCGGTGATTGCGTCGCGCGCCCGGACCAGGGGCCCGCGGGAGTTCGGATCAGCGCTGGGTGGGAGAGGCCGCGGCGGCCGTGTCCGCCGGTCCACATACGGCGAGCAGCGCGAGAACAGGAAGGAGCCAGACCGCCCGCAGCCGCCCCGTGGCGCGAGCCTACATCTTCCACGACATCGGCCGCGGATCGACCCGGGTTTGAAGTTTCGCACCTACGATATATAAGTGTGTGAGTCACGCACATACTTCGGCGCGCGCGCGCTGAGAATGAGAGGAGACCCAAATGAGCACGAGGGCACAGAGCACGTTCACGATCGAGTCCTGGGACGAGCAGCCGTACGTCGAGACGGACGGCGGCCGCAAGCTGACACGGGCCAGCGTCAAGCAGGCGTTCGACGGCGACATCGCGGGCGAGGGCCGGGCGGAGTGGCTCATGTGCTACCGGCCCGATGAGACCGCCGACTTCGTGGGCCTGCAGCGCGTCGTGGGCCGGGTCGGCGATCGCTCCGGCAGCCTGGTGCTCGAGAGCACCGGCACCTTCGACGGCAAGGAGGCGAAGGGCCCGATGACGATCGTCCCGGGCTCGGGCACCGGCGATCTGGAGGGGATCGCCGGGAAGGGCGAGATGGTGGCTCCCCTGGGCGGCGAGCCGATCGTGGCGCTCGACTACCGCTTCGACTGAGCGCCGTGGCGGCAGAGCCGACGGCGGAGCACACCGCCAACCTCCTGGGCGCGCTCGCGCTCGTGGTGCACGACCGCTTCTCGGAGGCCATGGCCGAGGCGCTCGACGAGAACGAGACCGCGGCCGCGGCGCTGTCGTCGCTCGACCAGCTGGTCGAGCGCCCCACCATCGACCTGCTGCGCATGGTGCTGGGCCTGACGTCCTCGGGCACGGTGCGGTTGGTCGACCGGCTCGAGGACGAGGGCTACCTCGAGCGCGGGAGCGGAGAGGACGGCCGCACGACGACGGTGCGGCTCACGCGAGCCGGACGCCGGGCGTCGCGCCGAGGCACGGGGGCGCGAGGCGATGTGCTGGAGGGCGTTCTCGCCCCGCTGTCGGCGGAGGAGCGGCGGCAGCTCGATGCCCTCCTCTCCCGCCTGCTCGTCGGGATGATCCGCGGTCCCGGCGCGGAGCGCTTCATGTGCCGCCTGTGCGACACGCGGGCCTGCGGCCACGCCGAGGGCCGTTGCCCGGTGCGTACGGCCGTGGCTCAGGCCTTGTGATGCACCTCCTGGAGGCCGTACACCGGCGTATCGATCCCCTCGGCGCGCGCCTTGAGCTGTAGCGCGAGGTAGAGCGAGTAGTAGCGCGACTGGTGCAGGTTGCCGCCGTGGAACCAGAGCCCCTCCTGCTGGGTGGGCTTCCACATATTGCGCTCCTCGCCCTCCCAGGGGCCGGGGTCCTTGGCCGTGTCGGAGCCGAGGCCCCAGACCTTGCCCACCCGGTCCGCCATCTCCTGTGAGACGAGGTCGGCCACGAAGCCGTTCATCGAGCCGTAGCCGGTGGCGTAGACCACGAGGTCGGCGGGCAGCTCGGTTCCGTCCTCCATCACCACCGCGTCCTCGGTGAGATGGTCCACCTGCCCGTTGCAGAGCTTGATCTTGCCGTCGGCCACCAGCCCGGCCGCGCCCACGTCGATGTAGTAGCCCGAGCCGCGGCGGAGGTACTTCATGAACAGCCCCGAGCCGTCCTCACCCCAGTCCAGGTCGAAGCCGGCGTCCTCCAGCCGCTGGTAGTAGTCGGCGTCCCGCTCGCGCATCTGGTCGTACAGCGGGATCTGGAACTCGTGCATGATCCGGTAGGGCAGCGAGGCGAAGATCGTGTCCGCCTTCTCGGTGGTCACGCCCGACTCGACGGCCTCGTGTGAGTAGAGGGCGCCGAGGCCGATCTCCATCAGCGTGTCCGAGCGCACGATGTGCGTGGAGGAGCGCTGGACCATGGTCACGTCGGCCCCGTGCTCCCACAGAGCCGCGCAGATGTCATGGGCCGAGTTGTTGGAGCCGATCACAACCGCCTTCTTGCCGGCGTAGGCGTCGGGCCCCGGATGCTCGGAGGAGTGGTGCTGGTCGCCACGGAAGCCCTCGGCGCCCTGCAGCTCGGGGATCTTTGGCTTCGCCGACATGCCCGTGGCCATCACCAGCTGCTTCGGACGCAGGGTCTGTTCGGCGCCCTCCCGCTCCACGACGACCATCCACTCGCCGGCCTCGTCGTCGTAGCGGGCGGTCTTGACCTCGGTCGAGCCCCAGTAGTTCAGCTCCATCACGCGCGTGTACATCTCCAGCCAGTCGGCGATCTTGTCCTTGGGCGAGAACACCGGCCAGTTGTCGGGGAACTTGATGTAGGGCAGGTGGTCGTACCAGACCGGGTCGTGCAGGCAGAGCGACTTGTAGCGGTTGCGCCACGAGTCGCCGGGGCGGGCGTTCCTCTCGACGATGATGGTGGGCACGCCGAGCTGCCGCAGCCGGGCTCCTAGCGCGATCCCGCCCTGGCCGCCGCCGACGATCACCACCTCGGGCTCCGTGGTGTGGCCGAGCTCCTCGGCCTCCCGCTGGCGCTCCTCGAGCCAGGTCTCGCGGCCGGGGTCCGCGCCGTGCTCGACTCCCTGGGGACGCCGGTCGCGGGCGGGCTCCTCGTGGCCCTTGAGCTCCTGCAGGGTGGTGAGCAGCGTCCAGGCCTTGCCCTCCTTCAGCCGCAGGTGGCCCCGGCAGCGCCCGATCTCGGTCTCGAAGGCCAGCCAGGCCTCGGTCACGCCCTCGGCTTCGGCCGGCTCCTCGGTGGTGTGCCATTCGCGCGGCCGGGTCCGCTCGGCGGTGTGCTCGACCAGGTCACGCACCCCGTCCCGCCCCTCGACCGTCTTGATGTTCCACGTGAAGGCCACCAGGTCGCGCCAGTAGCAGTCGTCGAGAAAGAGCTCCGCCACCGCGGCGGCGTCGCCCTCGGTCAGAGCTTCGTCGAAGCTCGACAGCCACTGGTCCACGACAGCGGCCGCGGACAGGGCTTCGGTGGTCGACATGGATCTCTCCTCCCGGCGGATGACGCGACGCACACATTCTGCCGCTGGGCAGGGGTGGGCGCGTTCCGCCGCGAAGACCACGTTTGTGAGCGCGGCCGACGCCACCGAGTTCGCTATCCGGGTCTCGTCGATCGACGAGCTGTTCTGGCCGCTCGACGCGGCGCCGGTTCCCCGCCGGGACCTGTCCGGCGACGTCCGTTGGGCCCTCCTGGACGACTGGGACCGCGTGCGCGATGACCCGCCCTCGTTCCTGACCGTCTACGCGCCCGCCGCGGACCGCGAGCGCACCGACGAGGCCGCGGTGCGCGCGGCCATCCACCGCAGCATCCGTCGGTCCTCGGGCCGGCTGCGGGACATCGACCCGCTCCCCCGCCACGAGATGATCGGCGCCTGGATCGGCATCGTCGTGCTGTTCCTGTCGATCGTCGTGTCCTCCCTGCTCCAGCGCGCCAGCAACGACGTCTTCGTGGAGGGCCTCTCCCAGGGGATCGTGGTGCTGGGCTGGGTGGCCCTCTGGAACCCGGCCGCGCGCTTCGTGACCGAAGTCCTCCCGCACGTGTTCAACCGCCGGCGCTTCGCCGAGTTCGTGGACATCGAGGTGCGTTTCGTCTGGAGCTAGCGAGCCGGCCGGTAGCGTGTCGGCCATGAGCGGCTTCGTCTCCCGCGGCTTTGCCCGCCGCCGCCGGCCGGAGGCCGAGGAGCTCGGGGAGCGCCTTCCGCCCGGCCAGTACGTGGAATCCGGGTTTCCGGTGCTCACCGCCGGGCCGACGCCCGGCGTTGCCCCGGAGGAGTGGGGCTTCCGGGTCGACGGCATGGTGGGAAGCCGGCGGGAGTGGACCTGGGCCGAGTTTCAGGAGCTCGCCTTCGAGGAGGTGCCCTGCGACATCCACTGCGTGACCAAGTGGTCCAAGCTCGGCACCCGTTTCCGGGGCGTCTCCGTCGACTCCCTGCTGGCCGAGGCCGACCCCCAGGGCGGCTACGCGATGGCCTTCTCGTACGGCGGCTACACCACGAACCTTCCCCTGGACGACCTGCGCGGCGGCCGAGCCTGGGTGGTCACCGAGCACGAGGGGGAGCCGCTGCCGCGCGAGCACGGCGGTCCTGCCCGGCTGCTCGTGCCCCACCTCTACTTCTGGAAGAGCGCCAAGTGGGTGGCCGGGCTGATGATCATGGACCACGACGAGCCCGGCTTCTGGGAGGCCAACGGCTACCACAACCGGGGCGACCCCTGGAAGGAGCAGCGCTATTGGAGCGACTGACCGCGGTCGAGCAGCGCGCCCCCGGCCGCTGGCAGATCGCCACCGTCACGGCGATCACCGACGAGACCCCGCGGGTCAAGTCCTTTCGGCTCGAGCTGCCGATGTGGATAGCTCACCTCCCCGGGCAGCACTACGACGTCCGGCTGACCGCGCCTGACGGTTACCAGGCCCAGCGCTCCTACTCGATCGCCTCCTCTCCGCTCGACGAGGGCGAGATCGAGCTGACGATCGACCGCCTCGACGACGGCGAGGTCTCGCCCTACTTCCACGACGTGGTGGAGGTGGGCGACCGGGTGGAGGTCCGTGGCCCGTTTGCCGCCTACTTCGTCTGGCGCGGCGAGGCGCCCGCGCTGCTGATGGGCGGGGGGTCGGGCGTGGTCCCGCTGATGTCCATCCTGCGCCACCGGCGCCGGGCGATGCCCGACCTCTCCATGAGGCTGATCTACTCGGTGCGGATCGCGGAGGACGTGATCTACGCCGATGAGCTGGGCGACGAGACGCTTCTCACCTATACGCGCGAGGCGCCCCCCGGATGGACGGGCCCGCGCGGCCGGATCGACCGCACGCTGATCGCTGCCGCCGGCCTTCCGGAGGCTGGAACGGCCTTCGTGTGCGGCTCCAACGGGTTCGTGGAGGCAGCGGCCGGACTGCTGCTCGAGGCCGGCTATTCGGCGGAGCGGATCCGGACCGAGCGTTTCGGGCCGACCGGGTAGGAGTGGGTTGCGTCGAGGGGGTTGCGCACGAAACGTCCCTTGACCTCAACCGGTCAATGCACCACCTCTGACGTCGAGCATCCTGCCAGTCGTTCCGATCGCTGTCGAGGCGGAGGCCGCAGGCCGGAGCCGATCAGCGATCGGGGGCTGCGTCGATCAGCTCGGCCAGCTTCTCCGCCGGGGTCATGAAGTCGAGCGTCTTTCGGGGTCTGCGGTTGAGTTTGGCCGCGATCTCGTCGAGCTCGGCCTGGGTTACCTCTTTGAGGCTTCTGCCCTTGGGGAAGTACTGTCGAAGGAGACCGTTGGTGTTCTCGTTGGTCCCGCGCTGCCAGGGGCTTCGGGGGTGGCAGAAGTAGACGTCGACGCCGGTCTCGACGGAGAAGCGCCTGTGCTCGGCCATCTCGTGGCCTTGATCCCAAGTAAGCGAGCGCCGCAGCTGCTCGGGCAGGGTCGTGATCGACGCCGAAAGCGCCTCGCAGACCGGCTCGGCGCGAAACCCATCGGGCAGCGCGACGAGCTGGGCGTAGCGGGTCTGGCGCTCGACCAGGGTGGCGATCGCGCTCGTCTTGTTGCCCATCAGCAGGTCTCCCTCCCAGTGGCCCGGGACCGCCCGATCTGCCACCTCGGCAGGGCGCTCGGAGATCATCACCATCTCGCGGATCCTGCCCCGGCCCTCGCCCTTGCGGCTCGAGCCGCGGGGCCGGCGCTTGGCCCTTCCGCTGCGCAGGTGACGGGTCAGCTCGCCCTTCAGCGATCCCTTCGACTGCACGTATAGCGAGCGATAGATCGTCTCATGGGAGAGCTGCATCGCCTCATTGTCGGGGTGCAGGCGCCGCAGCCAGCCCGAGATCTGCTCGGGGGAGTTGTCGTCGCTTAGGTGCCCGCTGACGAGCGCGCGGAGCTTCGCGCAGGAGCCGAGCTTGGTCGGCTTTGGCCGGCGGGCCCGATGCCAGGCCTCCTGCTCGGCAAAGTGAGCCCGGTAGCGGCGGCGGCCTCCACAGCGGCGGATCTCGCGACCGATCGTCGTGTGGTGTCGGCCCAGGCGACGGCCGATCGCCCGGTCGGATTCCTCACGAGCTATCCCGCGCGAGATCTCCTCGCGCTCGTCCAGGCCCATGCAGCGCTCGCTGCGCCGCCCAGGCCGCTTCGGACGGATTCCACCGCAGCGCGCAAGGTGGCGGGTCACCCGCCTCCGCTCGAGGCCGAGGCGGCGCGCGATCTCGCTGTCGTTATGCCCCTCAGAGCGGAGCTCCCAGACCCAGTCCTCGATCTCCTTCGTAAATCCCTTGCGTCCCCTCTTCACCGCACACCCCTCCCTCGTTGATCGACCCTCAGAGCCTGATCACCTCAGGTGGTGCGTCGATGACTGGAATCCGCCTCCCCATATGGGACGCAACGTAGGCACCCCCTCCCACCGCAGAGAGCCCAAGCGGATACGAGAGGGGCCTGAGCTAGGCGGCGCGGCGGCCGGCCAGCACCACGCGCGCGCCGTGCTCGGGGATCATCGTCACGTTGCGATGCCGGGCGTGCTCGGGCTCCGGATGGGGCGCGAGGAGGTCGGTGCGGCGGGTGATCGCCTCCAGCACCACGCGCTGCTCGGCCATCGCCAGCGACGCACCGAGACAGCGGCGGATGCCGCCGCCGAAGGGGATCCAGGTATACGTGCCGGGCTTGCGGCCGACGAAGCGCTCGGGGCGGAAGGCGAAGGGGTCGGGATAGACGTCCTCGCGGTGGTGCAGCAGGAGGATGCTCATCACCACCGAGGACCCGGCCGGCACCTGGTACTCACCCAGCTGCCAGGGCACGGTCACCGCGCGGCCGATCACCGGGATCACGGGCCGGGCGCGCATGCCCTCGTGGATCGTCGCGTCGAGGTAGCCGTCGGGATCCTCGCCCGAGCGCACCGTCTCACGCAGCCGGTCGTAGGCGGCCGGGGTGCGTAGCAGCCGCTCGAAGATCCAGGCCAGCGAGTTGGCCGTGGTCTCGTGCCCTGCGAGCACCAGGGTCAGGAGCTCGTCGCGCAGCTCCCTGTCGGTGAGGCGCTCTCCGTCCTCGGTCTCGGCGTCGAGCAGAAGCGACAGGATGTCGGTGCCGCGGGCCGAGTCCGGCTGCGAGCGGCGCGCCGCGATGACCGCGTAGACCTGGCGGTCGAGGT